>NZ_JBITEL010000060.1:0-1125 GCF_044455125.1 Actinoplanes sp. NPDC051343 | reverse complement strand
ATCACGGCGCGGCCGACCACTGCGCTGAGCGACGCCGACCGGGTCGGGGTTCTGCTTCCGGCGCATCCGGCGTATGTGATTTACACGTCGGGGTCGACGGGTCGGCCGAAGGGTGTGGTGACTTCACACGAGGCGATCGTGAGTCATTTGCTGTGGATGCAGGACGAGTATGCCCTTACCGCTGAGGACCGGGTTCTGCACAAGACACCGGTTAGCTTCGACGTCTCGGTGTGGGAGCTGTTGTGGCCCTTGGTTGTCGGGGCCACGATGGTCGTGGCCAGGCCGGGTGGTCACCGTGATCCGGCCTACCTGATCGAAACGATCCAGGCCAGCCGTGTGACGACAATCCATTTCGTGCCTTCTCTGTTGAACGTGTTTTTGACCGAGGTGAAGGAACGCGACCTTGGCAGCCTGCGGCGCGTGTTCTGCAGTGGAGAGGCGCTCCCGGAGTCTGTGCGGCAGCTGTGCGCGGCGCGTCTGGGCGTACCCCTGCACAACCTGTACGGGCCTACCGAGGCAGCGATCGACGTTACGCATTGGGATTCTTCCCGCAGTGATCCGGCAATGGGTGTTTCGATCGGTCGGCCGGTGTGGAACACGCGGGTCTTCGTGTTGGACGGTTTCCTGCAGCCGGTTCCGCCGGGGGTGGCGGGTGAGTTGTATCTGGCCGGGACGCAGTTGGCGCGGGGGTATTTGAGTCGGGTGGGGTTGACGGCGGAACGGTTTGTGGCGTGTCCGTTCGGCGGTGCGGGTGAGCGGATGTACCGCACGGGGGATGTGGTGCGGTGGCGTGCTGATGGGTGTTTGGAGTTTGTGGGCCGCTCGGATGATCAGGTGAAGGTCCGGGGGTTCCGGATCGAGTTGGGGGAAATCGAGGCGGCTCTGACCCGTCACGCAGGGGTGGCTCAGGCGGTGGCGATGGTCCGTGAGGATCAGCCGGGGCAGCGGCGCCTGGTCGCGTACGTGATCACCACTGGCACTGACGCTGGTGTGGGTGTCGATGGCGGGGTGTTGCGGGAGTTCGTGGCCGGGGTGTTGCCCGAGTACATGGTGCCGGCGGTGGTGGTGGTGCTGGATGTCTTGCCGTTGACGACCAACGGGAAGGTTGACCGGGCTGTGCTGCCG
>NZ_JBITEL010000059.1:0-1139 GCF_044455125.1 Actinoplanes sp. NPDC051343 | reverse complement strand
CTAGTGTGGTGCGCCGGAAGTCCCTAATCTAAATGTAGGCTGTGGTCATGTCTGGTCGTGGCCGGCCGCGGGCCGAGTTGGTGCTCAGCGACGAGGAACGTATGACGCTGCAGCGATGGTCTCGGCGGGCGAAGTCGGCTCAGGCTCTGGCGATGCGGTGCCGGATCATCCTGGCTTGCGCCGGCGGGATGTCGAATGTGGAGGTTGCTGAGCGGGTCGGAGTGAACCGGATGACCGTCGGCAAGTGGCGGTCCCGGTTCCTGACCGAGCGTCTCGAGGGCCTGCTCGACGAGGACCGGCCCGGCCGGCCGCCCTCGATCGCCTTGGACCGGGTGGAGGACGTAGTCGTGTCGACCCTTGAGCAGACTCCGCGTAACGCCACTCACTGGTCACGCACGTCCATGGCCGAGAGATCAGGGCTGTCGAAGTCGACGATCGGGCGGATCTGGCGCGACTTCGGCCTCAAACCGCACCGCGCGGAGACGTTCAAACTGTCGACCGATCCGTTGTTCGTGGAGAAAGTCGTCGACGTCATCGGGCTGTATCACCATCCGCCGGAACGGGCGGTGGTGCTGTGCGTGGACGAGAAAAGCCAGGTGCAGGCACTGGACCGATCCCAGCCGGTGCTCCCGATGATGCCCGGCATGCCGGAACGGCGTACCCATGACTACGTCCGCAACGGCATCACCAGCTTGTTCGCCGCGTTCAACATCGCCGACGGCACCGTGATCAGCGAACTGCATCGCCAGCACCGCGCGATCGAGTTCAAAAAGTTCCTGGCCGCCATCGACAAAACCGTGCCAGCCGAGCTCGAGGTGCACCTGATCTGCGACAACTACGGTACCCACAAGACCCCGGCGGTGCGGGCCTGGCTGGCCCGCCACCCCCGTTTCCACGTGCACTTCACCCCGACCGGCTCATCCTGGATCAACCAGGTCGAACGCTGGTTCGGGTTCCTCACCGACCAGAAGATCCGCCGCGGCGCCCACAAATCGGTGCAAGCCCTGGAAGCCGACATCCGCGCCTGGATCGCCGACTGGAACAGCAGCCCACGCCCATTCATCTGGACCAAGACTGCCGAAGAGATCCTCGAATCACTCGCACGGTTTTGCCAACGAATTTACGGCGCACCACACTAG
>NZ_JBITEL010000058.1:0-1178 GCF_044455125.1 Actinoplanes sp. NPDC051343 | reverse complement strand
ACTCTGCTGGCCCGGCACGCGAACCTGCGTGCGGGTTTCCGTCAGATCCGTGACGGGATGACGGTGCAGGTGGTGTGGCGGGAGGTCGACCTGCCTTGGGAGGAAAGCGACCTGTCCGACCTGGCCGGGCCGGAGCGGGCCAGTGCGGCGGAGCGGGTTCTGGCCGAGGAACGTGTTCGCCGTTTCGACATGGACCGGCCGCCGTTGTTGCGGGTGATGTTGCTCCGGTTGGGTGCCGAGGAGCACCAGCTGGTGATCACCAGTCATCACATCCTGTTGGACGGCTGGTCGTTGCAGGGGCTGTTCGGTGAGCTGTTCGCGTTGTACGGGACCGGTGGTGACGACGCGACGCTGGCTCCGGTGGTCGGGTTCAAGCAGTATCTGGACTGGCTGGCCCGCCAGGACACGGCGGCGGCATCGCAGGCGTGGTCGCAGGCGTTGGCCGGGCTGCCCGGACCGACCCTGATCGCGCCCCAGACGGCGGGCCGGTCCCCGGAGACCCCGGGGCAGATCTGGACGGAACTGTCCGACGAGCTGACTGATGGGTTGACCGCGACGGCCCGCCGGCTCGGGGTCACGCTGAACACGGTGGTCCAGGCGGTGTGGGGGCTCTATTTGGGCCGGGTCACCGGCCGCGAGGATGTCGTGTTCGGCACGACGGTGTCCGGGCGTCCGCCGGAGATCCCGGGTATCGATCGGATGATCGGGCTGCTGATCAATACCGTGCCGGTCCGGGTGCGGCTGCGACCCGGGCAGACGTTCGCCGGGTTGCTGGCCCGGTTGCAGGACGAACAGGCTCAGTTGCTGGCCCACCAATATCTCGGCCTGACTCAGATCCAGCGGCTGGCCGGGTCCGGGCCGCTGTTCGACACCCTGCTGGTCTTCGAGAACTACCTTGTCGAGCAGACCTCAACCGACCGGCTGTCCGCAGGTCTGGAGATCGCCGGTGTCTCCGGCAAGGACGCCACCCATTATCCGCTGAGCCTGATTGTGGTGCCGGGGCCGCGGTTGAGGCTGCGGTTGGACTATCAACCCGGCCTGTTCGACGAACCCACCGCCCGGACCATCGCGGCCCGGGTGGGCCGGTTGTTGGAGGCGGTGGCCGGCGACCCGGACCAGCCGGTCTCCCGGGTCGACGTGCTCGGTCCGGCTGAGCGGCGCATGATCCTGGATGAGTT
>NZ_JBITEL010000057.1:0-1239 GCF_044455125.1 Actinoplanes sp. NPDC051343 | reverse complement strand
TGTTTCGCCCCGGGTTTGATGGAGACATCGAAACCTGGGAGAAGATTTAGCTATGCCGGCACCGAAGAAGTACCCCGACGAGCTGCGTGAGCGTGCGACCCGGCTGGTGGTCGAGGCCCGCCGGGACCCGGCGTCCGCGACAGGGGCGATCCGCAGGATCGCCGACCAGCTCGGGATTCATCCCGAGGCGCTGCGCACCTGGGTGAAGAAGGCCGAAATCGACGCCGGGGACCGGCCGGGCACGACCAGCAGCGACGCGGAACGCCTCGCGGCTCTCGAGCGGGAGAATCGTGAGCTGCGGCGGGCGAACCAGATCCTGAAGTCCGCGGCGAGTTTCTTCGCGGCGGAGCTGGACCGTCCGTCGCGATGAAGGTCGACTTCGTCGACTCTCAACGGTCCGAACACGGTGTCCAGCCGGTCCTGCAGGCGCTCGAAGGCACGCCGGCACAGATCGCACCGTCGACCTACTACGCCGCGAAGACCCGACCGGCCTCGGCCCGGACGGTGCGCGACGGCAAGCTGACCGCGACGATCGAGCGGATCCATAAGGAGAACTACGACGTTTATGGCGCCCGCAAGATCTGGCATGAACTGCACCGCCAAGGGATGCCGGTGGCCAGGTGCACGGTCGAGCGGCTGATGCGCGCCACCGGGCTGCGCGGGCTGTTGCGCGACAAGTCACCGCGCACGACCCGGCCCGCACCCGAGACCGGGCGGCCTGCTGACCTGGTCAACCGCGACTTCACCGCAGATCATCCGAACCAGTTGTGGGTCGCTGATCTGACCTACGTGCGCACCAGCGCCGGCTGGGTGTACGCCGCGTTCGTCCTTGACGTGTACTCCCGGCTGATCGTCGGCTGGCAGGTCGCTACGAGCCTCTACACCGATCTCGCGTTGGACGCGTTGAAAATGGCCATCTGGCGCCGCGAGAATCAACGATCTGACCTGCGGAAACTGGTCCACCACTCCGACCGCGGAGTCCAATATCGAGCGATCCGCTACAGCCAGCGGCTGGCCGAGACCGGCGCGGTCGCCTCGGTCGGGTCGAAGGGCGACTCCTACGACAACGCCATGGCGGAGGCGTTCAACTCGCTGTTCAAAGCCGAACTCGTCCGCAACAAAGGCCCTTGGCGCGGGCTCGACGAACTCGAGATCGCCACCGTCGAGTACATCGACTGGTACAACAACCGCCGTCTGCACGGCGAACTCGGCCACGTCCCACCCGCCGAATACGAGGCA
>NZ_JBITEL010000056.1:0-1372 GCF_044455125.1 Actinoplanes sp. NPDC051343 | reverse complement strand
CCTAGTACTGCAACGGCACTTAAGTTGATCTTCTGCGCCAGTGGGATAGTTCGGCTTGTCGTTGTCTGCGTCGTCGGAAGCGTGACCAGCTGACGACGTGGTCGTTGTCCGGGTGGTGGCTGTCGAGCAGCCGAGCGATTAGCCGGCGGGCTTCCGGGACGCTGATGGGTACGAGGTCGTCGTGGTCGGGGCTGGTTCCCCTTTTTGCTGCTCGGCGGCGCGGATCACGGCGAGCCAGGCCAGTGCGAGCATCGACAAGGTGATGTGGGCGTACCAGCCGCGCCAGGTCCGGACTTGATAGTCGTCCAGGCCGGCTTCCTGCTTGGCTTGCTTGAAGCATTCCTCGACCGGCCAGCGCCGTCCGGCGACCCAGATCAGCGTGGCCAGGGTGGTGCGCCGGGGTGCGTAGCAGATGTAGTAGGCGATCTCGGTCGGGTCGCTGATGCTGCGCCGGGCCAGGAGCCAGTGGCCGCGGCCCGGCCGCCAGGAGGGACGGATCGCGACTTTGGCCCAGTCGTAGAGGCGTGGGCCGTGGGCGCCGTCGCCGCAGGACATCCGTTTCCATGCCGAAGTCGGCAGCCCAGCGATGATGTCGTCGGCTCGGCCGTAGCCGATGTCGCGAGCGGATACGTCGTCGTTGCAGCGGGTCGCGACCACGTGGAACACGTCGCGTTCCTCGAGCCAGACGCGGATGTATTTGACCTGGCCGAACGCTTCGTCCGCGGTGAACCAGGTGAACGGCACGTCCGCGTCAACGGCGCGTTGCAGCATGTCCAGAGCCACGCTGGGCTTGGTCTGGAACTCGGTATCGTCGGGGATCCGGGCCTGCCGGCAACGATCGCGGTCACTGGTCCACGACTCCGGTAAATACAGGTGCCGGTCGATCAAGGCGTGTCCGGCCGGAGCGACGTAAGCCAGGAACGTGCCGATCTGGCAGTTGTCCTTCTTGCCGCTCGTGCCGGTGTATTGCCGCTGCACACCTGCCGAGAGCAGCCCTTTCTTGATGAACCCGGTGTCGTCGATGACCAGTACCGCCCCGGTATGCCCGAGCCGGTCGACCACATAGTTCCGGATGTCGTCACGCACTGCGTCGATGTCCCAGTCCGCGCGGCGCAGCAACCGTTGCATCCCGTCCGGGCTTACCTCACCGGCGTGCTCCGCCAGGGTCCAGCCGTTCTTGCGTTCCAGCCCAGCAACCAGACCACTGACATACCGCGCTGCCCGCTCACGCGGCTCCGACCTGCCGAAACGCGGACCAACCCTATCCAGCAGCCCATCCAGCTCGGCCTGCCACGACTCGACATCAACGTAAGTCACGAACAGTCAACGCGACCAGAAGCCAACCGATACGCATGTGCCGTTGCAGTACTAG
>NZ_JBITEL010000055.1:0-1416 GCF_044455125.1 Actinoplanes sp. NPDC051343 | reverse complement strand
TAGTACTCCAGCCGTAGATCGTGATGGTTATGGATGTTGGTGCTGGTAGTGGCTGATTTTGGCTCGGTATTGATGCCGTCGGCGCCAGGTTGACCAGGCGTCCGGGTCGGTGATGCGGCGTTCGGGCTCGATGACGTGGACGACGAGCAGTCGGCGGATTTCGTTGCAGGTCAACGCGATCAGGCCGGCGGGTGCCGGGGTGCGAGCCGCGGTGGCGGTAGTGACGGCGAGCAGGGCGTAGGCGAGCATCGCGAAGATGGTCCAGCGGTGCCAGGGCTGCCAGCGGCGGTGCTGGTGTTCATCCAGGCCGGCCAGGCCTTTGCCGGCTTGAAACGATTCCTCAACGCTCCAGCGGCGGCCGGCGACGGCGACCAGGACGCGCAATGGCACTGGTGCGGGCGCGTAGCAGCGGTAGAAAGCCAGCTCACCGTGACGGCGATGACGACGGATCAGCAGCCACCGGCAGCCGCCCGTCGCGGACGGCGGGTTCAGGGCGAGCAGTGCCCAGTCGTAGACCCGGTCGCCTTTCGCGCCGGGTCCGCAGGACAGCGGTTGCCATGCTTGCTCGGGCAGGGTTGCCGGGATCTGGTCGGCGCGGAAGGTGCCGGTGGCGGTGGTGATCCGCCGGTCGCAGCCGATGGCCAGGACGTAGCCGATCCGGCGGTCTTCCAGTTCGCCGCGCAGATTCGGGTCAGCGCCGTAGACCTCGTCCGCGGCGACCCAGGACGCCGGGACCCCGGCGTCCAGAGCGCGGCCGATCATGGTGGTGGCCAGCGCCGGTTTCGTCGAGAACGCGACCTCGGCCGGCACTCCGGCAGCCTCGCAGCGCTGCCGGTCACCGGTCCAGGACTTCGGCAGGTAGAGCTCACGATCCAGCAGCGCGTGCCCGTGCCGGCTGGCGTAGGTCAGATAGACGGCGACCTGCGCGTTCTCCACCCGCCCGGCGGTTCCGGTGTACTGGCGTTGAACCCCGACGGTCCGGACGCCTTTCTTGACGTCTCCGGTCTCGTCGCCGACCAGCACGGCATCCGGGTCACCCAAGTGCTCGACCACGTAGTCGCGCAGGTCGTCGCGTAATCCGTCGGTGTCGATGCTGGCCCGGTTCAGCAGGTGCTGCATCCCGTCCGGGCTACTGTCGCCGGCATGCTCGGCGATGGTCCAGCAGTTCTTGCGTGGCAGATCCGCCAGCAGACCCAGGACCAGGCCTCTCGCTCGACGGCGGGTCTCTACCCGGGCGAAACGCCCAGCGATCCGGCCCAGCAGCCCATCGACCGCTGCTCGTAACAGGACAGGTTCTATGCTGTGCCCCACGGCCACCGTGAGGTCATCTGACGTCGACACAACCGACGATGATCACGCGGTGGCCGCCCCGCATCCGGCACCGCCACGCAGAGATCACGATCTACGGCTGGAGTA
>NZ_JBITEL010000054.1:0-1456 GCF_044455125.1 Actinoplanes sp. NPDC051343 | reverse complement strand
CTAGTACGGCAGCCGCCAATCGTGATCATGGCTGGGGTTCGAGGTTGAGGCGGCGGGAGTAATGGGCTCGTTTGGCTCGCGCCTGGTGTCGGCGTCGCCACCTTGACCAGCGCAAACGGTGGGTGATGCTGCGGGTCGGGCGGATGAGCAGGACGTTGATCAGGTGGCGGATCTCGTTGACCGTCAAATCGATCATGTCGGGCTGAGTGCGGCGGTCTGGGGTGTGGGCGTCTGCGGCGCAGATCGCGAGGATGGCGAGGGCTGCCATGGCGAGGGTGGTGAACCGGTGCCAGGACGTCCAGCGGCGGACCTGGTGCTGGTCGAGACCGACCTGGCCCTTTCCCGCCTGGAACGATTCCTCCACGATCCAGCGGACTGCGGCCACCCGCACGAGTTGAGCGAGGGTGGCCGGCCCGGGTGTCCAGCAGCGGTAGAAGGCCAGCTCGCCGGTGGTGTTGTTGCGGCGGATCAGCAGGCTGTGCCGGCCGTCGTCGTCGGGGTCACCGTCGGCGCCGACGTCGGCCAGCCAGGCCCAGTCGTAGAACCGTGGCCCTTTCGATCCGTCGCCGGCGCTGCGCCGGGTCCACGCGATGGCGGGCAGGTTCTCTGCCAGCCGGTCGGCTCGGCAGCGGGTCTTCCCGCCATCGATCGGCACGAGATGATCGCAGGAGACCGCCAGGACGTAACCCAGGCGGAGTTCGCGCAACCGGGCCCGCAGGCTGGTGTTGTTGCCGTAGGCCTCGTCCGCGGCGACCCACCGGGCCGGGACCAACGCCTTCACAGCGGCGGTGACCATATCGTCAGCCAGCTCGGACCGGGTGGCGAACGCTATGTCGTCCGGAACGCCGGCCCGCTCACACCGGTCACGGTCGCCGGTCCAGGACTTCGGCAGGTAGACCCGCCGGTCGATCAAGGTGTGGCCGTGTCGGCTCGCATAGGCCAGGAACACACCGACCTGGGCGTTCTCGATCCGCCCGGCGGTGCCGGTGTACTGACGTTGCACGCCCACGGTGTGCACGCCCTTTTTCAGATCGCCAGTCTCGTCGACCACCAGGACCCCGTCGGGGTCACCGAGCCGGTCGACAACGACCTTGCGCACATCGTCACGCACCGCGTCGGCGTCCCACTTGGCCCGGTAGAGCAGCCGCTGCATCGCGTCCGGCCGGCCATGCCCGGCTTGCTCGGCCAGCTGCCAGCACGTCTTGATCTGAAGGTCGCAGAGCAGGCCGGTGACGAAGCTGGCGGCCGCCCGGCGGGGTTCGACCCGGGCGAACCGGCCCGCGAACGAGCCGGTCACCAGGTCGATGGTTCGACGCCACTGAGCAGGCTCTAAGCTGTGGCCTTCGGCCACCGCAAGGTCTGATGTTGTGTCCACAACGCACAGACGATCATGCGGTGGCCGTCCTCGTTCCTGCGGGATCCGAGGTCACCTCACGAACGGCGGCTGCCGTACTAG
>NZ_JBITEL010000053.1:0-1509 GCF_044455125.1 Actinoplanes sp. NPDC051343 | reverse complement strand
CGCTACTTCCTTCGGATCCAGACGGCCTTGGTCTGCAGGTACTGGTCGTAGCTGTCGCGGCCGTTCTCCCGCCCGTACCCGGACATGTTGTAGCCGCCGAACGGCACGGCCGGGTCGGTGAAGCCGTAGCCGTTGACGAACACCATGCCGGCCCGCAATCCCTCGCTGACCGTCAGCGCCTTGTCGATGTCCTGCGTCCAGACGCCGCCGGCCAGGCCGTACGGCGTGTCGTTGGCACGGGTGATCGCGTCGCGCACGTCGTCGAACGCGATCGCCGACAACACCGGACCGAAGATCTCCTCCCGGGCGATCGACATGTCGTCCGTGACCGCAGTGAACAGCGTCGGCTCGACGAAGAACCCGTCGGCGAGCGCGGGGTCGCTCGGAGTCGAACCGCCCGTACGCGCGGTCGCGCCCTCCTCCCGCCCTGCAGTCAGGTAGCCGGTGACCCGGTCGAACTGTTCCCGGGAGACCAGCGGGCCGAGATCGGTGTCGTCGAGCAGCGGATCGCCGACCCGCAGGGACGCGGCCACCGCGGCCACCCGCTCGGTGAACTCCTCGTACACCGGGCGCTCCACGTAGAGACGGGTGCCGGCCGCGCAGACCTGGCCGGAGTTGTTGTAGGCCGCCGCCGCCGCGGCGACCGCGGCCCCCTGAAGATCGGCGTCGGCGAAGACGATGTGCGGCGATTTCCCGCCGAGTTCCAACGTCAGCTTCTTGATGTTGCCGGCCGACGCCCGGATGATGTGCTGCGCGGTGGTGGTGGAACCGGTAAACGCGATCTTGTCAACGCCTGGATGCGCTGCCAGCGCGGCGCCGGCGGCGCCCGCGCCGGTGACGACGTTGACCACGCCGGCCGGGATGCCCGCCTCCAGGCAGAGCTGGCCCAGCAGCAGCGGGGTCAGCGACGCCTGCTCGGCCGGCTTGAGCACGACCGTGCAGCCGGTGGCCAGCGCCGGGGCCACCTTCCAGGCCGCGGCGAAGAGCGGGCCGTTCCACGGGATGATGCTGCCCACCACACCGACCGGTTCCTTACGGGTATAGCTGAACGCCGGCGTCGGGCTCGAGTTCTCGATCGTGTCGCCGTGCAGCATGGTGGCCATCCCGGCCGCGAACCGGAACGTGTCGACCGCATTGGCCACCATCCATCGCCCCAGCCGCAGCGGCGCGCCGAAATCGAGCGCGTCGATCATGGCCAGTTCCTCGGCCCGGGCCTCGATCAGATCCGCGAGCCGAAGCAGCACCCGGCGGCGGTCAGCCGGCCGGAACGACCGCCAGGGACCTTCGAAAGCATGGCGGGCCGCCTCGACCGCCCGGTCCACGTCCCGGTCCGCACCGAGGGCGAGACGGGGCAGCATGCGGCCGTTGGTGGGGTTGACCGATTCGATGGTCTCGCCCGAGGCGGCGTCGTCCCATCGACCGTCGATCAGTAGCTGCTTTGCCGTTCCGGTGGCGAATGCCGGCGCCGTGGAGGTGGCGACATGAGTCTCGGTCAAGGTGTGCTCCTTT
>NZ_JBITEL010000051.1:0-1675 GCF_044455125.1 Actinoplanes sp. NPDC051343 | reverse complement strand
GACAGCGCCCACACGTCGGCCACCGGCTGACCGGCTTCCAACGCGTCGATGTCGTCTTGCGCCAAGGTCACCGAGGAGAAATCCGACGGGGTGTGACCACCGGCGTCGTCATGCTCGGCGTGTTCGACGATCGCCTGCAACGCCTGCACCCAATACCCGGCGAGCTCCTCAACGTCGGCCCGGGTGAGCAAGCCGCGCGCCCAGGACCACGACGCGACCAGTTGCGGCCCGTCCACTCCGTCGACGGTGACCGCGTTCACCTCGACCACATGCGCCAGCGGCATACGCCCACCCAACGGCCCCCCGCCCCCGTCGGTCAGCACACCCCAGTCCTGGTCCACTGGCGGGGTTTCGTGATCACCGATGGTGAGTCGGCCGAGGTAGTTGAACCCGATCTGCGGTGCCCGACCGGCCAGCTGCGGACCGGTGTCCGGGTTCAGATGCCGCAGCAACCCGAACCCGATCCCGTTGTCCGGGATCGCCCGTAACTGTTCCTTGACCCGTTTGACCGCGTTACCCAGCCCCGGACCCCCCGCGCACACCTCGGCCCACGACTCCGGACCGGGATCCACCCGGACCGGGAACACACTGGTAAACCAGCCCACCGTCTCCGACACGTCGGCACCGGGCACGATCGACTCCCGGCCGTGGCCTTCCACCTCGACCAGCACCGGCACGTCTGCGTCCCCCCGGCAGGCCCGCCACCGGCCGGCGGCCAACCCCAACGCGGTCAACAACACGTCGTTGACCTGACCGTGGAACGTCGCCGGGACCCTGGTCAACAGCGGAACGGTCCACCGCTGCGGCACCGACACCCGTAACGCGTCGGCCGTGGCCACGGTATCCACCCGCCGATCCAGCCCTCGCCCGCCCAGCAACGGATCAGCAGTACCCAAGATCTCGCGCCACAACGACAGTTCCCCGACCCGCACCGGATCGGTGGCCGCCTCGACCAGCCGCTGCGACCACCACCGGAACGACGTCGCGACCGGTGAGGGCACCGGGTCCCGGCCCGCCACCACCTCACGCCACGCCGCGGCAATGTCCGGGACCAGGATCCGCCAGGACACCCCGTCAACCACCAGGTGATGCACCACCAACAGCACCCGGCCCGGCCGATCAGGACCGGCGTCGAGCCACACGACCTGCACCATCACCCCGGCCTCGGGCGCCAACCGGGCCTGCGCCGACCGGGCGTGCTCGGCGAGTACCGCCTCGGTCCCGGCCTCGTCCAACCCGCGCACGTCGACGGCAATCACACCATCCTCGGCCCGAACCCCACCAGCCGCAGCGACTACCAGCTCCCACCCACCACCGGTGGTCACCAACCGGGCCCGCAACATGTCATGCCGGTCCAGCACCGCCTGCACCACCCGACACAGACCGTCCAAACCCAAACCCGCCGGCGTGGCCAGCACCATCGACTGACAGAACCCGTCGACCGGCCCGCCCAACTCCCGCAACCAACTCATCACCGGCGTCTCCGGGACCACCCCGACCCCAGCATCAGGCTCCTGCACCACCGGCCCGGCATCAACCACCGACACAACCCCGGCCAACCCCACGACCGTCTGATACTGGAACACATCCCGCGGGGAGATCACCAACCCCGCCGCCCTGGCCCGCGACACCAACCGGATCGCCACGATACTGTCCCCACCCAACGCGAAGAACC
>NZ_JBITEL010000050.1:0-1751 GCF_044455125.1 Actinoplanes sp. NPDC051343 | reverse complement strand
CCGTCGAAGGTGGGGCTGGCGATTGGGACGAAGTCGTAACAAGGTAGCCGTACCGGAAGGTGCGGCTGGATCACCTCCTTTCTAAGGAGCAACTATCCGTCGAAAGACGGACAGTAGCCCGCACTGCCCGAATGTGGTGGTGGGGTGCTCAAAGGCGGAGACACTGGCCAGTCTGAACCGGCAACGGTTTTTCGGATGAGTACAGTCGGCTTTGCCGGCAGGGAAAACTCCGGGAAATGCGGCCGATAAGGGCGACAAAAGATAGCACCCTGTTGGGTCCTGAAAGAACAACCGAAGGCCGGCAACGCCGGCGCCTGTGAGGTTATCTCCGGGTTGTTGTTTTTCAGCGCCAGGCATGACCTGGCTCCTCATACCGGCCGTGGATGCGGTGTTGGTGGGGAGTGTGGGGTTGTGGGTTGGTCGTTGGTTGAGAATTGCACAGTGGACGCGAGCATCTTGTTTTCTGTGGTTAAGTTGTCAAGGGCGAACGGTGGATGCCTTGGCACCAGGAGCCGATGAAGGACGTGGGAGGCCGCGATAGGCCTGGGGGAGCTGTCAACCTAGCTGTGATCCCAGGGTGTCCGAATGGGGAAACCTGGCACGAGTCATGTCGTGTCATCCATGCCTGAATACATAGGGTATGTGAGGGGAACGCCGGGAAGTGAAACATCTCAGTACCGGTAGGAAGAGAAAACAACAGTGATTCCGTGAGTAGTGGCGAGCGAAAGCGGATCTAGCCTAAACCGGTGGCGTGTGATACCTGTCAGGGGTTACGTCGTCGGGGTTGTGGGACTTTTCGTGGGGGATCTGACAGTCTTCCGAGGAGTTATAAAACTTTGGGTTAGTTGAATGGTGTGGGAAAGCCAACCGTAGAGGGTGAGAGTCCCGTAGACGAAAATTCAGAGTCTTCTTGAAGAGCACCCGAGTAGCAGCGGACTCCTAGAATCTGCTGTGAATCTGCCAGGACCACCTGGTAAGGCTGAATACTTCCTGGTGACCGATAGCGGACGAGTACCGTGAGGGAATGGTGAAAAGTACCCCGGGAGGGGAGTGAAATAGTACCTGAAACCGTTCGCCTACAATCCGTCAGAGCCTTAGTGGCAGTAATGCTGCGGGGTGATGGCGTGCCTTTTGAAGAATGAGCCTGCGAGTTAGTGGCACGTGGCGAGGTTAACCCGGGTGGGGTAGCCGTAGCGAAAGCGAGTCTGAAGAGGGCGTTGAGTCGCGTGTTCTAGACCCGAAGCGGGGTGATCTAGCCATGGGCAGGTTGAAGCGTGGGTAAGACTGCGTGGAGGACCGAACCCACCAACGTTGAAAAGTTGGGGGATGACCTGTGGTTAGGGGTGAAAGGCCAATCAAACTCCGTGATAGCTGGTTCTCCCCGAAATGCATTTAGGTGCAGCGTCGTGTGTTTCTTGCCGGAGGTAGAGCACTGGATGGTCTAGGGGCCCTACAAGGTTACTGAAATCAGCCAAACTCCGAATGCCGGTAAGTGAGAGCGCGGCAGTGAGACTGCGGGGGATAAGCTTCGTAGTCGAGAGGGAAACAGCCCAGATCACCAGCTAAGGCCCCTAAGCGTGTGCTAAGTGGAAAAGGATGTGGGATCGCTTAGACAACCAGGAGGTTGGCTTAGAAGCAGCCATCCTTTAAAGAGTGCGTAATAGCTCACTGGTCAAGTGGTTCCGCGCCGACAATGTAGCGGGGCTCAAGTACACCGCCGAAGCTGTGGCACTCACATATTAACTCGGTAT
>NZ_JBITEL010000049.1:0-2004 GCF_044455125.1 Actinoplanes sp. NPDC051343 | reverse complement strand
GGCCCGGATGAACGTGGATCATCAGTCATGGTCACGTGTGTACTCCTCAACTCAAAGGTTGATCACGTACACAAACCATCTGACACGCCCAGCCGAGGGTCTGCTCGACGATCCACCGCTTCGCGATCGGCACGAACCCCGCCTGGCTGTCGGACCGCAAGAGCTGCTCGACGTCGATCCCGCGCACCGCGCCGTGGATCGCGACGTCGTCCTTGAACCCGGCGTCGACCCACGCCTTGGTCACGGTCGGGGTGTGCGCGACGACCCGGTCGATCAACTCCACGCCGATCTGGTTGTCGGTGGCCGAAGCCGCCATCACCACCACCGCGATGATCAGACCCAGCGCGTCCACCGCCAGGCCCCGC
This sequence comes from Actinoplanes sp. NPDC051343, assembly GCF_044455125.1. Classification (NCBI taxonomy): domain Bacteria; kingdom Bacillati; phylum Actinomycetota; class Actinomycetes; order Micromonosporales; family Micromonosporaceae; genus Actinoplanes; species Actinoplanes sp. NPDC051343. Next base: position 1,639 of record NZ_JBITEL010000049.1, on the reverse strand, counting down.
TTGCGGCCCGGTACCCGTTTCGAGGCGTCTTTTCCCGTCGTAGCGGCCGGTACGTGGTTCGCTGCCCGGATCGACTGGGTATCCAACGCGACGGCGGACGGGTCCTCGGCCCGGCCGGCCTTCTCCCGCACCTGGCAGCGCAGCAGATCATGAATGACCTGATCGGTGCCGTCGTCACGCCACAGGCGGAAGTAGTAGTAGACCGCCGACCACGGCGGCAGGTCATGCGGCAGCAGCTGCCACTGACAACCGGTCCGGTTCTGGTAGAACGGCGCGTTGACGATCTCCCGCATCTCGTAACGGCCCACATGACCCGACGGGGACGGACGCTTCGCTTTCCGCGCCCGCAGGAACGGATCGATCAACTCCCACTGCCCATCGGTGAGATCAGTCGAGTACGCCACACGGTCCATGACCAGGCCCTACGTACCGCCAACGCCCGCGTATCAGCCCCGACCGCAACGTTCACGACATCAGACGACGAAACCACCGAAAAACCGTTGAAGCCCGCTCAATCTACGAATCAGTCATAGGCGTACTTATGGGCCTCTGAGGTCTCGGTTCGCGGCTCTGGCGGTGATCCAGGTGGCATCGCGCCGGTAGAGCTCGACGTGGCTGCGTAGGTGATCCTGCCCCTGGTCAGCGCGGGCCTCGATGAAGGCGGCAAGGTCGTGAAGCCGCTGGACGGCGACCGCGAGGACTTCGGCGGGCTGGAGTCCGTGGCCGTAGGCGTCGCAGAGCAGGCGTAGGCGACGAGCCCGCTCCGGCCGGTCACTGCTGATGGCGTCGCCGTTGTCTGGATCGGTCAGTGGTACGAGCCGGTAGGCGAGGTAGGCCAGGTCCCATGCTCGGGGGCCGGGTGAGGCGGTGTCCCAGTCGATGACGCCGGTGAGCCGCTGTCCAGTGAAGACCATGTTGTAGGGCGCGAAGTCGTTGTGGCAGATCACCTCGGCTGGCTGATGCGCGGGGAGCTGCCAGACGGCGCCGGTGGTGTCGAAGTTCCTGCTGACTTGGTGCAGCTTCGCCAGGTAGGTTCCAGCGTCGTTAAGGACGTCCTGGGTCCAGACCCAGTCCGGCAACGGATACTGCGGCACGACGCCCGGTAGGTAGGAGACGTTGTCGCGGCCGCGTTCGTCAGTGCCCAGCGGCTGCGGCACCCAGCGGAGGCCCTGCTCACGAAGATGCCGCAGCAGACGCTGAATGGTAGGGCTCCACACGTCGGCAGGCCGGCGGACCGTGAGGCCGACGCGTACCGCGCCGCCCATGTTGCCCCCTGGCAGTGCTTCCTCCGCGTCTGGTGGCTCGCTCATGCCGGGCATGATCCGCGAGCCGCCGTTACGTAAGCAACCGAGTTCACACCCGCCGTGATCACCGGAGGGGCCGGACCGGTGCTTCTGGCTTGACTCGGCTCAGGGAACTGCCGCACCGACTGCGCCGACTTGCCACCGGCCGATCGAGCCGGCCACGGCGGAGCAAGTCAAAAGACAACTGGTAGTTACGCCCATCGGCGGGGCCAGGGCGGTGCGGCTGGGCGACGCGAGCAAGCTAGTGTGGTGCGCCGTAAATTCGTTGGCAAAACCGTGCGAGTGATTCGAGGATCTCTTCGGCAGTCTTGGTCCAGATGAATGGGCGTGGGCTG
>NZ_JBITEL010000048.1:0-2650 GCF_044455125.1 Actinoplanes sp. NPDC051343 | reverse complement strand
GGGTTTCCGTCAGATCCGTGACGGGATGACGGTGCAGGTGGTGTGGCGGGAGGTCGACCTGCCCTGGCAGGAACTCGACCTGTCCGACCTGTCCGGTCCGCAGCAGGCCGTCGAGGTGGATCGGGTTCTCGCGGGGGAACGTGTCCGCCGTTTCGACATGGACCGGCCGCCGTTGTTGCGGGTGAGGTTGCTCCGGTTGGGTGCCGAGGAGCACCAGCTGGTGATCACCCGTCACCACATCCTGTTCGACGGCTGGTCATTGCAGGTCCTGCTCGGGGAACTGTTCGCGTTGTATACCACCGGTGGTGACGACGCGACGCTGGCCCCGGTGGTCACGTTCAAGCAGTACCTGGCTTGGCTGGCCCGTTGGGACGCGGCAGCGGCTGGCACGGCATGGTCGCAGGCGTTGGCCGGGCTGCCCGGGCCGACTCTGATCGCGCCGCAGGCGGCGGGCCGTTCTGCGGTGACACCCGGACAGATCGGGACGCAGCTGCCCGAGGCGTTGACCGCGGCGTTGACCGCGACCGCCCGCCGGCTCGGGGTCACCCTCAACACGGTGGTCCAGGCGGTGTGGGGGTTGCACCTGAGCCGGGTCACCGGCCGCGAGGATGTCGTGTTCGGCGCGACGGTGTCCGGGCGTCCTCCGCAGATCCCCGGAATCGACCGGATGATCGGGCTGCTGATCAACACCGTGCCGGTCCGGGTACGGGTGCGGGCGGGGCAGACGTTCGCCGGGTTGCTGGCCCGGTTGCAGGACGAACAGGCCCAACTCTTGGACCACCAGTACCTCGGCCTGACCCAGATCCAGCGGCTGGCCGGGTCCGGGCCGCTGTTCGACACCCTCCTGGTCTTCGAGAACTACCCCGTCGACCAGGCCCGGACCGACCAGCTACCCGCCGGCCTGCAGATCACCGGCGTCACCGGCAAGGACGCTACACACTACCCGCTGACCCTGGCCGTGGTGCCCGGACCCCGGTTGACACTGCAAGTGGGTTACCAACCCGACCTGTTCGACGAACCCGCCGCTCAAAGCATCGCCGCTCGCGTGGTGCGGTTGTTGGAGGCCGTGGCCCACGACCCGAACCAGCCGGTCTCCCGGATCGACATCCTCGACCCGGCCGAGCGGCGCATGATCCTGGATGAGTTCAACGACACTGCCCGGCCGCTACCGGCGACGACGCTGCCGGAGCTGTTCGCGGCGCAGGTGGCGGTGAGCCCGGATGCGGTTGCGGTGGTGTTCGAGGGCGTTGAGGTGACCTACCGGGACCTCGACGAGCGGGCGAATCAACTTGCCCGGTATCTCATCGAGTGCGGGGTCGGCCCCGAAACCCTGGTCGGGTTGGTGTTGCCCCGTTCGGTCGAGTTGGTCGTCGGGGTGCTGGGGGTGGTCAAGGCCGGCGGTGCGTATCTGCCGATTGACGCGACATACCCGGCCGAGCGGGTCACGTTCATGCTGGACGATGCCGCGCCTGTGTGCGTGCTGACCACCACAGCCCTGGCCGGCCATCTGCCCGAGGGGTTACGGCAGTTGGTTCTGGACGATCCGGTGACCGCTGAGCGGATCACGGCGCGGCCGACCACTGCGCTGAGCGACGCCGACCGGGTCGGGGTTCTGCTTCCGGCGCATCCGGCGTATGTGATTTACACGTCGGGGTCCACCGGGAAACCCAAGGGCGTGGTGGTGTCGCATACCGGAATCTCGAGCCTGGCCGGCGCCCTGATCGAGCGATTGGAGGTCGCGGGTGACAGCAGGGTCCTGCAGTGCACCTCGCCGAGCTTCGATATCGCCTTCCTGGAGTTGGTGATGGCGTTGCTGAGCGGGGCGGCGTTGGTGATGGCGGCGCCGTCGCGGCTGGTGGCCGGTGAACTCGGTCGGTTGTGCGTCGAGCAGCGGGTCACGCATGCGGCGTTGCCGCCGGCGCTGTTGTCGGCGGTGGCCGAGGTCGATGAGCTTCCGGCCGGGATGACCCTGGTCGTCGGCGGCGAGGCGTGTTCCGGGGAACTGGTCCGGCAGTGGTCGCGGGGCCGTTTGATGATCAACGGGTACGGCCCCACCGAGTCGACGGTTGGCTCGACGGTGACCACCGCGCTGTTCGGGGAAGATACGCCGCCGATCGGCCGGCCGGTGTGGAACACCCGTACGTACGTGCTGGACGGGTCCCTGCAGCCGGTGCCTGTGGGGATGGCGGGTGAGTTGTACATTGCCGGCGCCGGCTTGGCCCGGGGATATCTGGGCCGGGCCGGGTTGACCGCGCAACGGTTTGTGGCGTGTCCGTTCGGCGGGCCCGGGGAGCGGATGTACCGCACCGGGGACGTGGTGCGGTGGCGGTCCGACGGGAATCTGGATTTCCTGGGCCGCTCGGATGACCAGGTGAAGGTGCGCGGGTTCCGCATCGAGCTCGGCGAGGTGGAGGCGGCCCTCGGCCGGCACGAAGCGGTGGCCCAGGCGGTGGCGATGGTCCGTGAGGATCAGCCGGGGCAGCGGCGCCTGGTCGCGTACGTGGTGACCGCCGACGCCGGTGTCAGCGGCGCGGTGTTGCGGGAGTTCGTGGGCCGGGTGTTGCCCGAGTACATGGTGCCGGCGGTGGTGGTGGTGCTGGATGTCTTGCCGTTGACGACCAACGGGAAGGTTGACCGGGCTGTGCTGCCG
>NZ_JBITEL010000047.1:0-4096 GCF_044455125.1 Actinoplanes sp. NPDC051343 | reverse complement strand
GGGTTGGAGTTCGGGGAACCGGCGTTGACGGTGGGTTCCGGGGTGGATGATCCGGCGTATTTCACGGCTCAGCTGACCGGGACGGTCCGCTTCGCGGACGCGGTCGCGGGGTTGTACGGGAAGGGCGCCCGACGGTTCCTCGAGATCGGTCCGAGTGCGGCCCTCACCCCGCTCGCGACCGAATGTCTCGACGGGCAGGATGTGCTGGTCACCCCGGCCCTGCGCGACGGGACCGTACGTGACCTCGTCACCACGCTCGCCACGCTCCACCTCGACGGGGTCGAGGTGGACTGGGCCGCCTACTTCGGGGCCTCGCGCCGCACCACCGAACTGCCGCCCTACGAGTTCGCGCGGCAGAACTACTGGCTCGACCCGCCCCGTCCCATGGATCCCGTCGTCCCCCTGCCCGACGGCGGTCTGCTGCTGACCGAGCGACTCGATGCGCCCTGGTTCCGCGAGCACCGGATCGGCGGCGCCGTCATCGCACCCGGGGCGTTCCTCGCGGTGATGGCGTTGCGGGCCGGTGCCGCGGCCGGATGCCCGGTGGTGCGCGAGCTCGTGCTGACCGCACCGCTGGAGCCGGGGGACGCCGAGATCCGGGTGACGGTGGCGGCTCCCGAGGCCGACGGCGGTCGTGCCCTGACCATCCACTCGCTCACCGACGGCCGCTGGCTGGAGCACGCGACCGGGCGACTGGAGACCGGCTCGACGGAACCCGGCGATCTCGGGAGCTGGCCACCGGCGGCCGCCGCGGTGGACGTCGCCGACGCGTACCGGCACTTCGCCGAGCGTGGCTTCGCGTACGGCCCGGGATTCCAGGGGCTGCGCGCCGCGTGGCGGGACGGCGACAACTGGTACGCCGAGCTGGACGCACCCCCGGCCGACGGGTACGGCATCCATCCGGCCGCCCTCGACGCCGCACTCCACGTCGCGCTGCTGGACGACGGCGAGGGGACCGACGTCCCGTTCCGATGGCACGGCCTGTTCCTGCACGCCGGGGACAGCATCCCCGTCCGCGTGCGGCTCACGCGTACCGCACCGGACCGGGCCCGGCTCGACCTGGCCGATCGATCCGGACGCCCCGTCCTGCATGCCGATGCCGTCGTGACGCGCCCCCTGCGCCGCGGCGTTCCGTTGCACCGCATCTCGTGGATCCCGGTCGCCGGCGACGCCGGAACGTCGTACGAGCTGCTGGATCGGCCGCTGGCCGGCGACGACCTCACCGGCACGGTGTGGGGGGTGCTCAGCGCCGTCCGGGCGAGGCTGACGCAACCGGGACGGATCGTGGTGCCGACCCGCAACGCGGTCCGCGTACTTCCCGGCGACGATCCCGACCCGGTCGAGGCGGCGATCTGGGGGCTGATCCGGGCGGCGCAGGCCGAGCACCCGGGACGCCTGATCCTGCTCGACCGGGACGACAGCGTGGATCGGCCGCTGCCCGGCGGCGAGGACGAGTTCGCCGTACGCGACGGCGTCCTCCACACGCCACGACTCGACCCCGATCTGCCGAAGCGCCCGGGTCCCACTCCGGACTGGGGAACCGTCCTGATCACCGGCGGGCTGGGCGGAATCGGTGCCCTCCTGGCCCGTCATCTGGTCGTGGCGCACGGTGTTCGCCGCCTGGTGCTCGTGGGCCGGCGCGGGATGGAGACGCCGGGGGCCACCGAGGTCGTCACCGGCCTGTCCGCGCTGGGCGCCGACGGGGTGGCCGTGGAGGCGTGCGATGTCAACGTTCCGGATGCGGTCGCCGGCCTGCTCGCGCGGCATCCGGTCACGTCCGTCGTGCACGCCGCCGGAGTTCTAGACGACGGCGTACTCACGTCGTTGACCGCGGACCGCCTTGCCACGTCACTGCGCGCCAAGGCGGACGGCGCGCGGGTGTTGCACGAGCTCACCGCGGACCGGGACCTGGCGGCGTTCGTCCTGGTCTCGTCGCTCTCCGGAACGCTCGGTTCACCGGGGCAGGCCGGGTACGCGGCGGCCAACGCCTACCTCGACGGGCTCGCCGAGCACCGGCGACGTCACGGGCGCCCGGCGCTGTCGATCGCGTGGGGCGCGTGGTCGGACGCGGGCGGGATGGCCGACCGGCTCACCGGGACCGGCCGGTCCCGGCTCGCCGCGGCCGGGACGCCTGCCTTCCCGGCCGAGGACGGACTGCGGTCGTTCGACGCGGCGCTCGACGCCGGCGCGGCGAACGTTGTGGCGGCCCAGTTCGATCTGAAGCGGTGGCGGGACCGCGCGGTGCCCGGGCTGCTGCGCGGCCTCGTTCCGTCGTCGCCGCGAGGCCCCGGCCGGATCACCGGGCGGCTGATCGACCTGGTGGTCGAGTCGGTGGCCCGGGTCCTCGGACACCCGGACACCAGCGCGATCGCCCCCGACCGGGCCTTCGCCGACCTCGGCTTCGACTCGCTGAGCGCGCTCGAGCTGCGCAACACGCTGCAGGAACGTACCGGCCTCACGCTCGACGTCACGCTCGTCTTCGACCATCCGAACTGCCAGGCCGTCGCGGACCGGCTGGCCGAGCTGACCGGAACCCTCGTCGATGCGGCTCCGGCCCGCGCGGCCGAGGTGGCGGCCGACGAGCCCATCGCGATCGTGGCGGCGGCCTGCCACCTGCCGGGCGGGGTGGCGTCGCCGGAGGATCTGTGGCGGCTGGTCGCGGACGGGGTGGACGCGATCGGGCCGTTTCCTCACGATCGGGGCTGGGACGTGGAGTCGATCTATCACCCGGAACCTGGAGTGCCCGGTACGACGTACACCCGCAGCGGGGGTTTCCTGCCCGGCGCCGCGGAGTTCGACGCGGCGCTGTTCGGCATCGGCGCCCGCGAGGCCGAAGAGATGGACCCGCAGCAGCGGCTGTTGATGCGGACGACGTGGGAGGCCTTCGAACGGGCCCGGATCGACCCGCTGGGCCTGCGCGGCAGCGACACCGGCGTGTTCGCCGGGGTGATGTACCACGATTACGCCGGGGGAAGCCCGGGAAGCCTGGTCTCGGGGCGGATCGCGTACACGTTCGGGCTGCAGGGGCCGGCCGTCACCGTGGACACCGCATGCTCCTCCTCGCTGGTCGCGATGCACTGGGCCATGCAGGCGCTGCGGCGGGGCGAGTGCGGGCTGGCGGTGGCCGGCGGGGTGACCGTGATGGCCACACCGGAAACGTTCATCGAGTTCAGCCGGCAGCGCGGGCTGTCGGCGGACGGGCGATGCCGCTCGTTCGGCGAGGGAGCGGACGGGACCGGATGGAGCGAGGGATCGGCGGTCGTGCTCCTCGAACGACTCTCGGACGCCCGCCGCAACGGGCATCCCGTGCTGGCCCTCGTACGCGGCAGCGCCATCAACTCGGACGGGGCGAGCAACGGCCTGACCGCGCCGAACGGGGTTGCCCAGCAGCGGGTCATCCGGGCGGCCCTGGCGGCGGCTGGGCTGCGCGGTGACGACGTCGACGTGGTCGAGGCGCACGGAACCGGTACGGCACTGGGCGACCCGATCGAGGCCCAGGCGCTGATCGCGACCTACGGTGCGGGCCGGACCGGGACACCGCTGCGCCTGGGTTCGGTGAAGTCGAACCTGGGGCACACCCAGGCCGCGGCCGGGGTCACCGGGATCATCAAGATGATCATGGCAATGCGGTCGGGGACCATGCCCCGGACGCTGTACGCCGACACCCCGTCGTCCAAGGTCGACTGGTCGCCCGGAACGGTGGAACTGCTCCACGAAGCGGTGGCGTGGCCGGCGACGGAACGGCCCCGGCGGGCGGCGGTGTCGTCGTTCGGGATCTCCGGCACCAACGCCCACGTGATCATCGAGAGCGTCGAGGAACCGTCGCCGGACCCGTCGGCCGGGCCGTCACCGGATCGCATCGTGCCGGTGCTGCTCTCCGCCCGTGACCAGAACGCGCTCCGCGAACAGGCCGGAGCTCTCACGGACTGGCTCGCCGCTCATCCCTCCGCCGCGGTCGCCGATGTGGCGTTCACGCTTGCCACCGCTCGGGCCGCCCTGCCCTGCCGCGCCGCCGTGGTGGCGTCGGACGTGGGTGAGTTGGGGGCGGGTCTGGGGTCGGTAGTAGGGGTCTCCGGTCGTGGTGGCGGCGGCCTGG
>NZ_JBITEL010000046.1:0-4170 GCF_044455125.1 Actinoplanes sp. NPDC051343 | reverse complement strand
ATGTCACCGAACAAGCTCCTCCCAGATAGTCACCGGTGGCGCCCGACAACCGGAGCCAACCATCCACCGCTACACAAACCCCTACACACGTACTGCCAGGCCGGCTCAAGCCGTTGGCAGGCCGGCGCGGCCAAAAGCGTACGGGGCGCTGGGCCGCGACGCCCTCGCCGGCATCGTCGCCAACGCCGTGGAGCAGCGGCGTTGATGGCTGATCCCGTCAGCTTGGCCGTACCGCCGTCAACCTTCCTGTGCGGTGACGATGTGGATGCCAAGAAGGCGGTGGCTGGTCTGCTGGCCGACCTTGGCCGGCCACCGCAGCGGGTCATCGACCTCGGAGGTGTTGAGACTGCCTGGTGGCCGGGGTCATTTGTGCTCATGGTCCGTCCGCTACTCACCGCCTTGGGATCGGTCCCGTTCGGTGGCGATCGCCCAGTGAGCTATTCAGCAGGAAGGGCTGGCGGTTTCCGGTAGTCCGGTCATTTGGTCCGATCGTTTCGTAGTGCAGGAGGACGAGTGCGGGCCGCGCTCGTCCGGACTACCTGCGCATCGCGACCGTCGACGAACGACCTGAGGTCGTCAAGGAACTCGGCGCATCCCGCGAAAGGAGCTGGGACGTTCCGATGGCCGTCGCGTTCCAGTCAGCCGACGAGTAGGTCCTTCCGGGCCTGATCGAGATTGGCCCGGCGCCGCCGCGCGGCCTCGGTCCGACCCGCGAGCTGCCGCCGAACGTCTACTATCCGGTGACGGGCGTCGGCCACGTTGGCCTGGGCGCGCTTGATGTGATTACGTACGGCTAGGTCGGTGAAGATGTTGTCGAACCACACGTCCACGAACCGAGTTCCGCCGTCCACTCCGATCCGGCCGATCGGCCGAACGATCCCGACGTCAGCAAGCTCGGTCCGTAGCACCGCCAGGCACCGGTCCGCGTACGCAGCCAGCCGTGCGGCCTGATCGAGCCGGTCGTGCTTGAACGAACTGGAGATCACCCCACCGCCGAAGAACGTGTCGTACGCCGACCAACTGTCCGCGCTGCCCAGCTTCTCGGCCACAGCCTTCAGCGCCTGCGCAACCTGCCCGGCGGCCTGAGCTGCTTCGGCGAGTTCCCGTAGCTCCGCTTCGGTGCGCCCGCGTTCCTGGGCGAGGCTGATCATCTGATCGGCGACGGGACCGCCGACGGCGCGTACCCATGCTTCCTTGTCGTCGAGCGCGGCCGCGAAGCCGGCCGGCGCGTCGGCCAGTTCGGACCACCGCGCCTCGGCCTGCGCCACCTCCCGCTCGATCGCGGCGAGCCGCTGCCCGGCCTCGGCCATCCGGTACCGAGCGGCGTCGGCCTCGGCCCGCTCGCGGGCCAGCCGATCCTCCCGACGCCCAGCGCCGTGCAGCCCGGCGACCACGCGGGTCAGCGACAGCGACTCCAACTTTTCAACGTCACGCTGTTCCAGCGCATGCTGCTCGCGCAGTTCGTCGAGCTCGGCCATCAGCTCGCCCTGCCGACGGCGCAGCAGGGCCATCCGCGAGCCGATGATCTCGCGCTCACGCACTTGCTGGGCCAGGCGACAGAGTCGTTCTTCAACCTCCACACCGCAATGAGAACAGCCGTACGCAACCCCGCGCGGCAAACTGAACGGCGCTGCGAGCCTGGGGGCCCCAAGCCGTGACATCGGCGAGGTACAGACGCCCAGGCAAGATCGTGCCAATCCTTGGCGCGGGCTACGGGGCGGTGGTCAGGAGCACATTGCTGGATAAAGGGCTCCTGACCGGCCGCGGCCTACCGGCCGGGCCCGTCCGTCCCAGCAACAGCGGCGACCGGCGCACAGCTCCGGTCCCGCGACGCACGGAATGCCGATGTCCGGCTCAAGATACATCCGGGCACGGCGCGGGCCGTATTTATCAACGGACCCAACGGTAGTAAGCGTCCAAGTCGACGTTGCCGCCACAAATTATCGTGACAACATGGCGGCCAGCGAAGCGGTCCGGGTCTTCCAAGATGGCGGCAATGCCGAGAGCGGCTGACGGCTCCACGACCAGACCGGCGTGTTCCAGGAGCATCCGCATCCCCGCGACGATCGTCGCCTCACGCACGAGAACCGCATCGTCGGCTACCTGTAGAAGGTCGTCCAAGACTGCCGGGATGGGGTACCGGCCTGCCACACCGTCGGCGATGGTATGCATCGACTCGGTAGTGACGACTCTGCGCTCGCGCCAGGACAAGGCTAAAGCGGGGGCGCCGAGAGGCTGAACGCAGACCACCTCGACCCCTGGTACGAGGGCCTTCAGCACATGGCCGACACCGGTGGCCATAGCGCCGCCTCCCAGGGCAATCAGCACGGTGTCGCCGGCGGACAGAGCACCGACCAACTCCAGGCCAATGGTCGCCGCACCCTCGCAGGTCTCCACATCGAGGCTGTCCTCGACCAGCCGGATGCCACGCTGACGAGCGATGGTCACCGCTCGCTCCCGGGCCACCTCGAAGTCGCCGCCCACGAGTTCCAGGTGCGCCCCGAGGGAACGGATCCGGTCGAGCTTGATGGCCGGTGCCAAGCGCCGTGCGACCACCGTCACGTCCAACCCCCGGCGACGGCCCGACCAGCCGAGCGCCTGACCGAGGTTGCCGGCACTGGCGCACACCACCGCATCGGCGCCCTGCTCCGCCAAGCCGCTTGCGACCAGTTCCGTGCCCCGGCCCTTGAAGCTCCGCACCGGATTTGCGGTCTCCAGCTTGATGCTTACCGCGCAGCCAAACTGGCTTCCTAAGGCGTCACACCGGTATAGCGGCGAGGCAAGAAAGACCGGGTCGATCACCTCGAGGGCGGCTCGAATGCGGTCAAGATCGAGTCGGGTCTGAGCCACGCCGCACAATCTACCTACCGCATCAGCGTGGAGCGGGTGGTAGTCGTCGGGGCTGGTCGCACGCTGGCCTCAAAGCCGGCGCACGAGGTGTACCCAGCCGGGCGGCGGAACCCGGCTGGGTCTCCTTTGTCAAAGACAAACTCTCCCCGGCCGGGCGGGCATCGAGGCACGATGTCTCACGATCCGCTGTCGAAGAGAAGGGGCGGTAGACCGGGCGTGTCCCCGTAGGGTGATACGTGACGTCTGCATCTGGCTCAGCCGCAGTTGCCCCACGAGTATCGACCACCGGATGCGCCGTCGCTACCACTGGCATTGGAGATCCAAGCGTAGTAGATCACGCAGTGGCCGGCCGCGTAGCCCTGTGTTGCGGCGTAGTAAGCGTAGTTGTGATCGTCGACATAGGTCGATTGGCCGCCGGAGACTTTCACGTCAAGCCACGCACCCGTTTCGGTGGATGACCCCACGTAGAGCGACTTGATGGTGGTGACGCAGTTGTTCCCCGTGGCGCCGTTGTACATGAGATAGACATCGCCGTACTTGACGCCAGAGGTTGTCACCACGCTGCGGTGCCCGTCCGTTACGTTGCTCCAACTGCCGCCGAACTCGTTGTGACACGCCTCCTGCGGGGTGTAGGGATTCGTTGCCGCCTGTGCCGGCGAGCTGAAGCCGACCGATACCAACGCGGTCGCCACGGCGGCCATCGCGCCGAGTCGGCCATACCTCCGCACGCTTCCTGCTAGTGCGGTTCCCATCGCGATCTTCATTGCTGTACCACCCAGCTTCTCGTGTTACCGATCATGGACGTCAGTTCTGGATGCGAGGACCTATCACCGTCTTGACGCGGCGGGCTGCCCGAGGACGACACGTGTCACCGAGAGGTGGCCCAGCGAGTTGAGGGACGTACTCTTCGCATCGCGCACCAACAGTTCCCATCATAGGTATTTATCTGTCCCGTACAATATGGTGCGCGTAACAGATGCGCATGCGGCCACACCGAAGGCCACCGCCGGATGGTCGAGCACCGACGCGGCCGCCCTGTAGGCTCGCAAACCCGTTTCGGCGCCTGGCGTGCGACTCTGTGCAAGGCCAACCGTCCAGCGGTAGCCACGCTGCGTGTCACGAACGCGTCGTTGGTGAGGCGGTTGCAGCACCGACGGATTCCACTACTTGTCAGGTGACGTCTGCGGGTGCGGCACCGCGGCGCTCGTTGGACTGGATATTCGATCTGTCAAGCCCCGGGTTTGATGGAGAGTTGGTTAGCTGGTTTCTAGAGTTGCGGTGACCGGGTGGGTTATCGCGGGTACTGCCTCGTATTCGGCG
>NZ_JBITEL010000045.1:0-5223 GCF_044455125.1 Actinoplanes sp. NPDC051343 | reverse complement strand
CCAGATGCATGGCCGAGCCGGATTCACCCTCCTCCGCCACCGGATCCTCCTCAACTGAGATCACCCACGGTCACCACCGAAAGAGCGCCAGAGCCAAAATCTTGACAGGCTCGGTGGGTGCCGTCGATCGCGCAGATCAACAGGCCCTTCCATCGAACGGCATGGGCGGCCGTCGTGGCAGCCGGACCGCGCAACAGATGGAACAAAGCTCGTAGCGGGGCGGCTCCGAGGCGTTGACGGGCCTGACGCAGTGCGCTGCCGGTCGGTGCCGCCAGGCCCAGACCGGTCAGCCCTGAGGTCAGTTTCTGCCAGACCTGCCGATAACCGACCTCGGCGAACAGACAGCCCGCCAGTAACAGGTAGATGGTGACCCGGGCTGGTAGCAGCCGTACCCGCGACTGGGTGGTACCAGTCGCGGCCAGGACGTCGTCGACCATCTCGAACGGGATCAGACGGGTCAACTCACCGAGATGTCCCGGCGCGAACACCCCTGCAGCTACCGTCACCGTTCGAGTTATGGCAATCTGATCAGCCAGCGGAGCTCCAGGTTCAAGGGCGTCTTAGAGTGACCACCCTCTATACCGGAGCTCCGCTGCTTCGTCTCCAAGACACGCTTGACAGCCGCCACCACGCCTTAACTGAACGGCGTTGCGTCTAGTACTCCAGCAGGAGATCTATTTCAGGGTTCGGTGAGGGCTTGGCGGGCGTAGTGGCTGGTCTTGGCGGCGTCTTGGTGTCGTCGGCGGTATATGGACCAGGCGATGACGTCGGCGATGCGCCGGGAAGGTTCGATGACCAGGGCATGGAACAGCCGGCGTAGTTCGTTGACGGTGACCGCGATCAGGCCGTCCGGGCTCGGTGTGCAAAGGGTCGCCGCGGCGGCAAGGAACGCGTGGGCGGCGATGACCAGCGTCGTCCAACGGTGCCAGGCCTTCCATCGGCGGTGCTGGTGCTGATCGAGGCCGAGCCCGGTCTTGGCCGCTTGGAAGGATTCCTCGATGCTCCAACGGCGGCCGGCGACGGTGACCAGGTGGTGCAGGGCAACGGTTTCGGGGCTCCAGCAGCGGTAGAAAGCCAGCTCGCCGGTGGTGCGGTTGCGACGAATCAAGAGCCAGTGGTGTCCGTCGTGCCGGTCGACGGCCAAGGGCAGAGTGACGAACGCCCAGTCGTAATAGCGGTGCCCTTTCGCGCCGTCGCCTGCGGACATCCGTTGCCACGCCCGCTTCGGCAGGCCGGCGGCGATCTGGTCAGCACGGTGAACACCGAGGCCGGTCGGTGCTCGATGCGAGCAGGCAACGGCCAAGACGTAGCCGAACCCCTGCTGTCGCAGTGCCGTGGCCAGAGCCGGGTCACCGCCGTAGGCCTCGTCGCCGGTGACCCATCGGCAAGGAAGGCCGCCGGCCACCGCGGTCTCGATCAGGCGGCGGGCCAGCTGCGGTTTCGTGGCGAACCCGACTTGCTCGGGCACCCCCGCCTGGGCCCTGCGTTGCGGGTCGTCGGACCACGATCTGGGCAGGTAGAGCGCGACATCAATCAGCGCGTGCCCGAGCGCGGAAGCGTAGGTCAGATGGACCGCGAGCTGACAGTTCTCGATCTTCCCGGCGGTCCCGGAGTACTGCCGTTGAACGCCGACGGTGTCGCGGCCCTTCTTCAGGTCACCGGTTTCGTCGATCACCAGGATCGCGTCGGGATGACCCAGTCGGCGGGCCACGAAATGCCGCACGTCAGCGCGCACCAGGGCGTCGTCCCAGCTGGCCCGGCCGATCAGGTCTTGCATCGCGCCCGGGTTGTCGTCACCGGCATGTTCGGCGATGGTCCAGCAGTTCTTGCTCGGTAGCGGCGCCAGCAGGCCAGACACGAAGTCCCGGACCCGCCGTCGCGGTTCCGGCCGAGAGAAGCGTGTCTCGATCGGGTCCATCAACTCGCCGAACAACGCAGACCATCGCCGGGCATCTACTCTGTAGGCGGCAGCCACCGCCGCATCCTGTTTGGTCCTCACAAACCTCAGGCTCGACGGTGGCTGCTTGCCGCCTACGGACAAAACCACACGTCACCGCGGGTCAGAAATGATCTCCTGCTGGAGTACTAGCGACAATCTTGTGGTTCTTTGATGGATTTTGACCATGCCGGATCGCCTCGCGTGCGGTTGGCGAGTTGCGGCGGGCGCCGGGTTTGAATCCGGTGGCGACTCCTATTGGTCGGTTGTTCGCTCGCGTTGCCGCGCGGGTGGTGGCGAGGTGGCAGCCAGACTTACCTATGGCCGTCGGACGAGATGTGCGTCCGCGACATGATGATTGATCGGGTGGCCCCCTCGGCTGGGGTGCGGCCGCTCAGTCTCATTAGGCCGTCCGTGGTCACCGTCGGGGTGGGCGGTGGTGGCACGGTCTGACAAGTGCGTGCGCGGAGCTGGCCGCGGTGGTGCCCGTCATCGGTGACTGCGGACTGCCGGTCCTCGTTGCGGGGTGACCGCGTCGTGGCTCAGCGGGCGATGGTGGTCGGTGCGGCGGGCTGAGCGATGACGGTGAACGCGTCGTCGCCCAAAGCGTCCAGGATGTGAGTGGCGTGCCGGACGATCCGGCGGGCCTGCGACAGGCAGGCCCGGTTCGCGTCGTAACGCTCTTTGACGCCGGTGTAGTAGCCGTAGCCGGGTGCGCACGGGCGGGCGGAGGTTTTCGCGGCTTCGAACAGCAGCCAGCGCAGTACCTCCGGTCCTTGCCGGGAGATCTGGCCGGGGCTGCCTTTGCCGTCGGAGGAGTGCACGGTGATGTCGAGGCCGACGAACCGGACTGCCTTGCGCGAGGAGGAGAACCGGCCGGCGCCGCCGAGCCAGGCGCACAAGGCCAGCGAGCTGAGCGGCCCGACGCCGTAGATGTCATGATCAACGCCCGGGTGCCCTTGACCCCGCGGGCGGTGGACAGCAGCCGCCGGCGTAGCCGCTCGAGATGATCGGCGAGGGTGTCCATGATGGCCAGTGCGGTGTTGACCTGGAGCCGGCCGACGACCGACAGTTGCTCGTCGATGATCGCGTGGAGCCGGGCCCGGTCGCCGCGGACGATTCCGGCCTGCCCGGGCGCGGTGGTGCCCTGGTGGAAACACACCGATTGGATCCGTTGCGCCCAGCCGGTGTGCTGGGTCCGGAGGTCCTGATAGAGCTCGAGCAGCGCCCGCCATTCCGGGACCTGCTCCGGCGGGATGTAGCACTCAGGCAGCCGACCGGTCGCGAGCAGTTCCCGCAGGAGCTTCGCGTCGGCCTTGTCGGTCTTGGCCCGCCGTTTCGGGCCGCGCAGCGCGGACGTTTCCGCCGGCTCGGCTAGGTGTGCGGTCACGCCAGCTTTACTCATTTCTTCGACGATGTAGCGCCAGCCGGTGCAGCCTTCCATCGCGAACGCCACCGTCCCCACCGCCGGGTCGAACCGGGTCGCCAGTCGGCCAGGTGTTCCCGGTCGGCCGGCGCGATCCGGCCGTGTTCCCACTTGTCGTTCTGCTCGTCGACCCAGTCGAATGTCAGCTGCTTCCGGTGGATGTCCAGGCCGCCTACGATCGACATTTGGGACCTCCTCAAGCTCCGTGACCATCGATGTCCAACGCAGAAACTGCGTCTGAGCTGAGGAGGCCCCCCGAATCTGTTGGCCGTCAAGACCACGAACGGCGTACACCTCGACTCAACCCACCGACCGCGACCGGCCGATGCATGTCATCTCAATTGCCGCGGATAACGATCGCTGCCGCCGCCGTCGTCAAAGCGTGTCCGAGCCGGCCGGCACCCGGCAGGGTTGAGTTCGTGCGCGGCTACGCTGTAACCGGCCGGGAGCGCGCCACCAGCAATATGCTCCCGGCCTCGCATGCCGCATCGCCTGGCCATGTGTCCGTTCCTGCCCGAGTCGGGCACTCACCGGTAGTCGGGGCAACCCGCGGGAAGAGGTGGGAGCCCGGAGCGGCAGTAATCTTCGGCCGCTCTTCGTCCTCGCCTACGGCTGGTGCGGTTCAAGCCTTCTTCAGCCGACCGACCGGGATGTCGAATCCCTGTTCGCGGAGCTGGTTGGCCCAGTTGCCGATCGTGCCGACCGACTTGCCGTACGTGGCGGCGAGTGCCTTGAACGAGCCCACGGCAGCGAGGTCAGTAAGGAACTGCTCACCGGTGGGCCGCTCGGTACGGCGTCCGGGCGCTGCCTGCGCCGGGGTTGCGGCGGCCGGCGGTTCAGCCGTCTTGGCGGAGCGCCGACCGGTGGCCTTCGCCGCTCGGGCGCGTTTCGGCCGCAGGGCCGGCGCCGGTGCCGCCTCGGACTTGGAGCCCGGTTCGAGGGCGCCTTGAGGTTCCCGCTTGGGCCCACGCTGCTCGACGGGCGCTGCCGGTGCTGCGATTTTGCTGTCCGGTGCCACCGTCGCGTTCGCTGTCGACGCGTCCGCGCGGTCATTCGCAGAAGCGCCATCTACCGGCACGTCGGCGACCGCTGTCACCGGCGCCACGGGCTCCTCTGGAGCCTTGGGGACGCCATTGGGATCCGCGAGTGCCGCTGACAACCAGGCCAGGACCCGTTGTTGGGCGCTCGGGTCGAGCGGGGACAGCAGCTCGTAGGCAACCTGCATTGCCTGGAGTTCTTGCAAAGCCATGCTTTCTCCACCTTCAATGTCGCGGCCCAGGACAGCGGCATCGTGACGCCGCACGCGAGAAGCAGTGACCACGCGGATGAGCAGCGCGATCACGCCTTGAATGGATGATCACATATACCGCGGAGTACGCGTCAGGCCGGGTCTACCAACCGAGGAATACGATGTCGCGTGCGCCTGGAGGCGACTCGCCCATGGACGTAGTTCGGAGGCCGGGCATAGCGATAGCCGCGTCGCACACGAGTGCACGAATTTAGCCGCCAAGCGTGCGCGGCAGCCTGGGGAGGCGATCGCGCATCGTGAAGCGTGCGCAGGCTGCGCGCGCTCTCGCGCCGTCGAAGGTTTGTTCGGAAGGTAGTCGGCGATCAGTTGGGTCACCGGGCGAGGCTGCATTTTCAGGGGGTTGGGAAGGCGATGACTTTGTCGGGCATCGCCTCGGTGCCTTCCTGCAGGCTTCTGGTGTCGGTGGCGGGTTCCGGCGGTGTCGACGGACCAGTTGCGGCACGTAGGACGGCGTTGGCTAGTACGGCAGCCGCCGTTCGTGAGGTGACCTCGGATCCCGCAGGAACGAGGACGGCCACCGCATGATCGTCTGTGCGTTGTGGACACAACATC
>NZ_JBITEL010000044.1:0-5630 GCF_044455125.1 Actinoplanes sp. NPDC051343 | reverse complement strand
GGTGCCGCCGACGCGACGACAGCCAGTTACGCCGTCGGATACGGCAGCCCCTCGCAGTTCAGCCGGGACTACAAGCGTGCCTTCGGCGCACCCCCGATCCGGGATACCCGCCGGCTCGTTCAGGAGATGGCCGCGACTGTGGCGACGTCGGTCAACGACCTGTTCCGCTGAGGCGTTACCAGCGGCAGCCTCACCCGGTCACTGTCGGGCCAGGCTGCCGATGTGCAGCTTGGGTCTCGCCGAGCCGGCATTCGCGGTGGACTTCAACACCTACCTGGAAAAGCCCGGCGGCATTGGACGGTGGTGCAGTCAGCGCTACCCCGCGACGACATCGCGACCCTCAACGTCTTGGAGATCGGCTACGACTACGGCTGAACCGCTCTCCCCGGCAACTCATACGACACCGGCCCCAAAGGCTGTCTCACCGTCCACGTTGCGGCCAACGCTCTCCTCCGGGCAGGCTGCGAACTCCGCCGCGGCGCCGGTCTGTACCTCACGAGCCTTTCCTCCGATGCGTACGCGCGGCTCATCGCTGCCGCCAGCGCCACCCGGACGATTCATCAAGACGCACAGGATGAGATAGGCCAGTGCCAGCACGACGAGCCCGACAATCGCCGCTTACAGTGGCCGCTTCCGAGGGTGCAAAGATCGCCGCCGGATACGCGGGCACTCCCAATCTCGCCCAGACGGCGTTCCTCGCCGTCGCCGTCGTTCTTTCCGCAGTCCTCTCCGTTGCGTGCAGTTCGCCTCCCGGACCGGTGGGGACACTCCTTCTAAAAAAATGCCTACTTTTCTGCCTTTTGCAACAGACACTCGCAGTCAGCCTTTCTCTGGCGGCCGCATGCAAGTCTTAACGACGTTTCGCAGTCGATTCTTGATCTTGTAGCTGCCGTCTAGCACTCCAGCATGAGATCCGTTATTCGCGGCTTTCCACGACTTTGCATTGCCTGTCAGAAGTACGCGCCGACCAGCCCAAACGCGGCTGAACGGCCTCTGCGGCTTGTCATCGCTTGCCATGACTTCGCGCTGTTTTCGGTGGGTAAAGCGGGGGCGGATCAGAACTGCTTCCGAGGACGCCCTCCCGCAAGCTCACCAGCCCGGCCACACCTCCAGACCTTCCGAGTTCTTCTCATGACCACGACACCCAACGATGCCACCGGCACCGCCCACCCTGAGTGACATGCCAGGGCGGCCGACGAGCCCGCACTGCGCCGTATGCCCGGACGGCATCCGCACCTATCGGCGCATCACGGCATCGTCATGGACACCGACGCGACTCCCCAACGACCTATGCCGCCAGCCCTCGCACCCCGCCCACGTCGACAGCCGCCGCGCCTTGTCGGCAGCCGTGGATCTAGCCAAGACCATTCAGATGCCGGGCAGGCGCTGTGGTGCGGGGCCGGCGCCGGCCATCCGGATGATCTCCAGCGTTCCGTCCTCATGGCCGACCGCGAGCGCGATGCGGCCGTCCGGCAGTGGCAGCACGGCAGCGCAGTCGGCCTGGGCGACGTCGCCCAAGGGCTCGCCGGTGGCCGCGTCCCAGCATCGGGTGTGTTCGTACGCGCTAGCCACCATCAACCGGGACGGGTCGAGTCCCACCGGTACCAGGGGCAGGAAGGGGTCGCCGTCGACAGCCAGCGGCTCGCCGATCGGCTTGCCGGTGACCGCGTCCCAGCGGCGGACCGCGCCGCCCTCGTCCACCGCCAGCAGCAGCGCCGGACCGTCGGGTAGTTGCCGGAAACCGAGCCGCAGCACCGGTTCCGGGCAGTGCAATGGTTCGCCGGCCGGCTCGCCACTGACCGCGTCCCAGCGCAGGATCCGGCCGTCGTCGCCGGCGCCGGCCAGCAGGACGGTGCCGCCCGGCAGCGTGGTCGCGGCCACGGCCAGACCCTGCTCGCCGTGGCCGGGCAGCGCGGCGCCCAACGGGCGGCCGGTGCCGGCGTCGAGGCGCAGTATCCGTCCGTCGGCGGTCATGGCCGCGATCAGCGCGCCCGTGCCGTAAAGGGATGCCATGGCGACGTCGACCACGGCGGTCTCGTCCGGATCGAAGGCTAGCGTGCCGGCCAACACGTCGTACCGGCTCAGCGCGCCCTCCACGTTGGTGGCGGCCAGAAGACGCGAGCCGTCCTCGAGCCAGGCGGCGGCCAAGGCGGTTCCGGCCGGCACCGGGTCGGCGTCCGGGTCACCGACGGGGGCGCCGGTGGCGGCATCCCAGCCGCGGACGCCGTCCGCACCGGCGGACAGGAACACCGGCGGGCCGAAAGCGGACGCGGCGGCGAGCAGGTTGACACTGGTGGGGTGCCCGGTCAGCGGCTTTCCGGCCGGCTCGCCGTCGGGATGCCAGCGCCGCACCATGCCCTGCTGCGTGGCCGAGACCAGGAGCGGGCCGGCCATGGCCAGCAGGCTCACGGTGGCGGCCGGTGTGGACAGACGCCGGGCGATGGGGGTGTCGGCGGTCAGGTCCCATCGGTTCAGGGCGCGGGTGCCGTCCACCGAGAACAGCACCTGCCCGTCCGGCGTGACGGCGAGGCCGCCGGCCCGGCCAACGGCGGCCGGTTGACGGAGCGGCCGCCCGATACCCGCACCGGTGGCCGTGTCCCAGCGGCGGATCGCCCCGCCGTCGGTCTGGCTGATCAGCAGGCCGGAGCCGGCCGCGAAGCAGACGTCGACCACCGTGCCGCGGTGGCCGTCCAACGGCGGTCCCAGCGGCTCACCGCTCTCCGCGTCCCACCGCCGTACCGTACGATCGGCCCCGCCCGACACGATCATCGCGCGCCCGTCGGCCGTACGGAAAGCGGCGACTGCCGTGACCGCACCCTCATGCCCGGCCAGCGGCGAACCGAGGGGTTCCCCGGTCGCCACATCCCACCGGCCGATCGTGCCGCGGCCGCTGCCGGCCACCAGGATGGAACCCACCACGGCCACCCCGCCGGCCGTGTGCGCCCGGATCGGGCGGCCGAGCCGGGCGCCCGAGTCGCGATCGAGCCGGTGCAGACCGTCCAGCTCGCTGTAGATCAACACGCGGAGACCACCGAGATTCGTCGCGACCAGAGCATTCACCGTGGGTCCGGCGGCCGGCACGACGAACCCGTCAGCCGCTCCGGTAGCCGCGTCCCAGCCCCGGATCGTCCGGTCGTAGCCGACGGTGAAGATCCGCCACCGGCCGTCGGCCTCCTGGGTGGTGCCGAGTGCGTATACCGGGCTGCGATGCGCCACCGGCACCCGCATGATCGACATTCCCACTCCCCTGTTGTGTCGGCCCGAGGCGGGATACCAAGCTACGTCGTCCAGTCAGTCCCAAGAGCATGGCCACCAACACGCCGGTGCTGTCGGCCAAGATCTCCGACCCGGACGCCGACAAGCTCCGAGCGGGTATCCCAGGAACCAGGCGAGCCGGGTGACTTCGTACGGCAGCGGAGCCAGGCACGCCACCGCGACTGCACGGCGGCCCCACCGCAGCAACGTCTGCCGCGACGGCCCGTAGTCGACCGAGCCGTGGCGACGCCCGCAATGCTGACAGGCGGCGCGTCGGCGGCGCTGATAGGCCAGGGTCGCCGTGGCCCACACCAGGCCACCCAGAACAGGATGATCATGTTGGTTCAGTGCCAGTACAGAATGTCGCCGATGCCCTTCTGCTCACCCGGCACTCCGCTGAAGACGAAGACCAGCAGCACCGGCGCGAACGCCACCAGGGCAAGCAGGGCGTAGTCGGGAATCACCAGCGTCAGCGAAGCCGCGAGAAGCCAGCCGAAGGCGACGAACGCGGCCGACAGGCGCCCGGCGCCCTCCAGGATGGACCCCGTCGGGCGCGCCTCGTCGACCGGCGCGAACGGGAAACCGTCAGCCCCGACGGTCCAGTACAACCCGAGCACCGCGTAGAGCAGTGACCAGCCGGCCGCCACATAACCTGACCAAACCGGCCACTGACCCACAACCATGATCCGAATCGCAACACGGCATTCCTTCCCCCGTACGGCCCCGACCTGATCGAGCGTGGCGGCACGGGATTTAGGAAGGACCCCCTACGAGCACCAACCGGATCCCTCGCAGGAGGGAGAGCCGATGAAGGCTGTGGATTCGCTGAGGCACCAGTTGGTCGCTGATGGTGACCTTTGTCAGCGTCCGGGTGCGGGTCAGAGGCGCTACGACGGGATGTTCATCCGCCACGCCCGACCTGCCGCCCGCCACGTGCCTCAGGCTGTGTAAAGGCTCACCGCGAGCCGCGCCGTGCGGTCGGCGGCAGATGCCGAAGCTGCGTGTCGATGGTCCGTTCGCCGGGGCGGACCCGTCAAAGACGGTAGGAGTGCGGTCCTCCGAGCCAATGACTGAGGTACTCGGACTGGATCTCGCCCGTCAGGAGGCCGGCAAGAGCCGCCGAGAAGCCGGCGCCGTACCGTTCCCAGCACGGTCCCTCCTCCTTCAGCACCACTGGCCAGTCGCCGGCGGCCACGCCGGGCTTGACGTGCCAGAGAAGCAGATCCCCGTTGCCGGTGTGCCCCCATGAGATCAGATTGTCACCAGGTTCGAACCAGGACGGGACGCCTTCTCGATCCGGACCCCAATGCGACGGGTCGCCCAGCGGCCAGTTGCCGACATAGCCATCTGGGCCCGCGATGTCCAGGCGAACGCACTCCTGAGCCCAAGTGTTGTGCCGCAGCAGCTGCGCCCATTCATGCGGCGCGTCCGCGGCACACACGGTTATATGGCCGTCGACAAGGCCGGCCCCGTAGGCGTCAATGAACCGTTTATAGTCGGGTGCAATGCCGCGCCCAGCGCCGTCTCGACCGGAGACCAGTCGGATCCGGCGCCGAGCGGCGGTAAGCCCAGGATCGCGGCAAGGCTCTCCGTTGTGTCCACCCGGTGCCGCCCGTCACCTGCGTAACCGTCCCGCGTCAGGCGTTCGCCGGAGAGGATGTCATCGGGTCCGAGCTGGTCACCGCCGGCACCATGGACCACGACCTACGACTCGGTCAGCTCCACCACCACCAGGTCCACGTCCCGCTCCGAGCCGCCGTTCTCATGGCAGGCATGGCGGAAGCGGTCTCCCGGGCGAGCCCAGTTTCTGGGGTGATACCCCGGCTCTCCGTCCAGCCTCCAGCCCCCGGGACCGCCTGTACGGACTCGACGGAGAAGCTCAGACGTTCGATACGCACGCGGCATATCTTGCCAGTAGCGGCCGGAGGCCTGCGCCCGTCGACGTCAACGACGAGCGTTTCCAAGGAGTCAACGCGATGCCACCGGGAGCGCGCGAAGCTGCCCCGCCCTCAACATCGCAGCCTGAGTACGCTCTACCAGCTCAACACTGGTAGCAGTCACCTCCCCGACGCGACGGGCCAGTTCAGCGCTGGTCGGGACCAACTTCCTCGCATCAGTCATCTGCCTATCCATGCCGCCCGGCATCCCCTCGATCGCGTCTCACAAACCGGCTAGCCGGCTTGACACCTACCAATCCTCGGATGTCTTGCTCCGTCCGCGGCCGCCCCGCGCCTGGCGTCTCACCGGCGACGTCGACGCGGCCGTAAGGGGACCTTATTTCTAGTGTGGTGCGCCGGAAGTCCCTAATCTAAATGTAGGCTGTGGTCATGTCTGGTCGTGGCCGGCCGCGGGCCGAGTTGGTGCTCAGCGACGAG
>NZ_JBITEL010000043.1:0-7982 GCF_044455125.1 Actinoplanes sp. NPDC051343 | reverse complement strand
CAGCTCAGCAGACTCGACGACGGGTTACCGAGACGATCACCCGCAAGCGTCACAGTGGATCTGCGCCAGACCCCCAACCCGAAAGGTGTCTAGACCCGTCGACGGTCCCGGTGCAGAACCAGGTCCTGCTCGACTGGTGCCTGGTGCCCAGCACCCCGAACATGCTGATCAACAAGGCCACCCAGATGTGCATGACCGTCGAGCACGGCTACGACCAGCCGTTGACCCAGGAACGGTGCAACTTTAACGTGGCGAGCGAACTGTGGAACCTGACCCGTGCCAGCTACGACGGCGTCGCCGTGTACCGGATGACCAACCCCGTCGCAGGGCTCTGCGTCGACGTCTACCACGACAGTCACCGCTCCGGTGAACACGTCATTGGTTATGACAAGAACACGGGGCTCAACCAGTGGATGTACCAGGACGACCTGTAGGCCGGGTCTCACGAGCGCGATCTTGGCCGATGGTCCAGCCCGAGTGTCGGCAATGCGGCGCCGGGCACCTGATCGGTTATGCCGACCGCAGCCGGGTTCCCGCGATCGAGCAGCGCCGCGCCCAGCTGCGCGCCCGCTGGCCGCCGGCAAGGCGCGGTGGTTGTCGACGCGGGCGGGGTCCGAGGGCTGGCGGTATAGGTCAAGGACGAAAGTCCCGGTCAACGGCTTTCCATTGATTGACATCGTATTCCCAAGATCGGTGGCTGGAACCGCGTCGCGTTCTTCGTCGGCGGCCTGTCGTCCGGTATGCGCTCGGTTCATCGGCTCGCCGAAGGGGGTAGGCGCTCCAGTTCGGCTAGGACTTCTTCGCGGCGTATGGACACGTCCCGGTCCGTCAGCGCGTTCAGTGCCAATTCCAGGCATTCGCGGGCTCGCGCGTCCTCGCCGGCCTCATGCCACGCCGTGCCCTCGTGGAAGGCGATGGCGGCGGCCAGATGGGCGCCATCGCCCGCCGCGTAGGATGTGTACGCCGTACGGGCCTCCCGGTAGCTTTCGGCCGCTCGTCGCCACTGCTTCAGCTCCTTCAACGTGTGGGCGATTTCTTCCACGACGAACCCGGTCATCCACAGGCGGTTCTCCGGCGGTAGTTCGTCCCGGTGTTCCTCCGCATCCTCGATCAGTTCCTCAAGCACCGCGAGTGCCTGGTCGTGGCGGCCCATTACCCGTAGCAGCCGGCCCAGCCGGTGTCGTATAGGGACCTGCACCGGCCAGAAGGCGAGCTCTCCGGCCAGCCGCGTGGACTCCAGCGTGTGCTCTCGCGCTTCGTCGAATCGGCCCAGCCGCATCAGCGTCGTGCCCATGTATGCGTGCGCCCACGCCTGCTCCTGCTGGTCGTCGACGTCTCTGGCCGCCGCGAGCGCTTCCTGGTGCGTGAGGAGAACAGGTTCGTCGTCTACCCGGTCTCGTTGTGCCCAGCCGAGGAAGTTCAGCAAGGTGGCCAGTTCGCGCCGGCTTCCGAGTGCCCGCGCGGCGGAGACGCCGAGGGTGAAGATGCGATCCCACGGATGGCGCATGAAGCGGGTGTCGGAGTACCAGTGCATCACTTTGGCCAGCCGGAGCACGTCGCGCTCGCGGCCCAGCCGCATCGCCGACTGTTGCGCGGCTTGCCAGTTTCCGGCCTCGAGATCCAGCCATTCGGCCGCCTCGGCCCCCGAAGCGAACCGGGAGTCAGCCCGGCTGTCGGGAAAGAACTGCTCGCCGGCCGCAATCGCCGTGCCGAGGAGATGGTCGAGCACCGCGTCGGTCAGTTGCTTCCGCGCGGCCGTCTGCTCGTCGGCCGCAAGCCGTTCCGCGGCGTAGATCCGGATTAAGTCGTGAAACTGGAAGCGGCCCGTCGTCTGCGTGGCTTGTACGAGGTTGGCCTCGGCGAGTTCTTCGAGGTGCAGGCGCACCTGCGGCTCGGTCGTTTCCGATACCACCTTCGCTAGTTCGAGCCCGAAGTCGGGTCCGGGCACGGCCGCCAACCGGCGGAACAGCCCCTGCGCGGCAGTCGATAACCGACGGTAGGAGACCTCGAAGGCGGAGCGGACCTGCAGGTCTCCGGAGGACAACGAACTCAGCCTGACTTGGGTGTCGCGCAACTCATCGACGAGATATGCGAAGGACCAGTGTGGCCGGTTCGCCAGCCGGTTGGCCGCGATCTGAACCGCCAGCGGCAGGTATCCGCACAACTGGACCAGCTCAGCCACCACCTCGTGCTCGGCTTCGACGCGAGCGGAGCCGGTGGTCACCGAAAGCAGTTCGACGGCCGCCGCATGGCTGAGCAGGTCCAGCCAAAGCCGCCGGACGTGCTCCAGCCCGCCGAGCGCCCGACGGCAGGTGATCAGGGTCAGGCATCCGCGGCTGTTCACGAGCAGCGGGCGAACGTCCGCTTCGTCGGCGACGTTGTCCAGCACCACCAGAACGCGACGATTGTCCAGCAGGACGCGGAGCAGGCCGGCCTGCTCCGCCGCCGACACCGGAATCTGGGCGGGCGGGACGCCAAGCGCACGCAGCAGCCGGTCGAGCGCGCTGCGTACGGCGAGCGGCTCATCGTCCATGCCGCGCATGTCGATGAAGAAGCAGCCGTCCGGGAACTGAGGGCTCAACTCGTAGGCCGCTGCCGTAGCCAGCGACGTCTTCCCCACACCCGGATGTCCGATGATGGCTACGGCACCGCCTACAGCCGCTTCCGCACGCAGGCGAGACAGTTCACCCTCACGTCCGACGAAGGACTGCATTCGCGGCGGGAGCGCACACAGCGCCGCCGCGGACACATTCGGAACACGACGACGGCCTTCCTTTGCCGCCGCCAGGAAAAGCTCACGCTGCGTGCCCGTCAGCTTCAGCGCAACAGCGAGCATCTCAGCCGAACCTTGCTTGGCCGCTTGCGCTCGGCCACGTTCCAGCTCCCGCAATGCACGGATGCTCACACCGGAAGCCTTGGCTAGCTTCGCCTGACTCAAGCCGGCCGCGCGCCGGTGGCTCAGCAGCATCTTGCCGAACGCCGAGGACTGCTCATTCGCCTCGTCCACTGTCAATGCGCCTTGTGTCGCAGCGCTACGCCGACCCGGCACGATCTCCCTACCCGGATCCTGCCTCCCCCCATGCCTTGCCTGTTCCCATATTTCGCTATTTCCTTGGTCCATGTCGTTCCGAACCACATGGGAAGCGCGACCAAGAGCATCGCATCGGGGCTGCCTACCCTGGCGAATGTAGTCGTTGCCCTGCCCCAAACCGGACTACGCACGCTACCGACCTCCTCTACCGGGCTGGTCCTGGTCACCGATCAGCGGCGCCAGGCTGAGCCGTGGGTGGCGACCGACACGGGCTGACTGTCCTGTCGCCATGGTGCGCACCCTCGACTGATCGACTGCTACGGGTGGTTGAGCGACGCACACACCCGCCCGCGCCTCCCTACCGAGCAACTCCGCCAGCTCCCTCACCGTGTTGTCCGGCCTGCACGACCAGATCCTGGCACCACAACCAAGCCCTGAACGGCCTATCTCCAGGAAACCGAAGTACCCGGCGAGACACCGCGATTCGCGACGGATGCGAACCCGCGTGCCAAGTGTCCAGTTCGTGCACGGCCAGGACGAAGTCCTCAGCGGTATTGCCGGACAGCCCGGCCGCGGCCGCCCGGGCGGCGACCGCCCTGATCAGATATAGTTACTACGTGGGAGTAACTATCGAGACGGATGTTGTCGTGGTCGGAGGCGGCCTCGTGGGGTTGGCGGGCGCAGCCTTCCTGGCACGCCAAGGCGTGGCTACCACGCTCATCGAGCGGCATCCGTCGACGTCTGTTCATCCGAAGGCGCGGCTGGTGACGGTGCGCACCATGGAGCTCTATCGTGCGCTCGGTATTGAAGCGGAGGTCCGCGCGGCCGGCGAGCCGAGTAGCGGCTTCGCTGTCGCGGACACCATGGCGAGCGAGCTGAGCACGTGGATCGCGCCTCCGGCAGAGGAAGTCGAGGCTGCGGATCTCAGCCCCACCACCCCCTACTCGTGCGACCAGCAGCGTCTCGAACCGATCCTGCTGGATGCCGCGAAGAGCTTTGGCGCGGACGTGCTTTTCGACACCACGGTTGTGCACATCGTCGAGGGGTCCGAGTCGATCGACGTGGAGGTGCTCAGTCCGGACGGCCCAGGCACGATCCGCAGCCGGTTTGTCATCGCGGCGGACGGGTCGCGAAGCCGGCTGCGCGAACGGCTCGGCATCGGGCTCTCGGGGACAGCGGTGCCCGGGGAATCGGTGAGCGCGGTATTCCAGGCCGACCTGGAGAAGGCACTTCGTGGCCGCATCGTCGACGCGGTCTTCTGCCGCGCCGCGGGAGCCTTCTTGTTCGCCCGCGGTAATCGATCCGAACGCCGGTGGCAGCTTGGCACATATATGCGGCCGGAATGGGCGGCCCAGGAGGCTGATGGACTCGCTGCGGAGCTGACCGGAGTGCTCCGGGAGGCGACGGGCATCGCCGAGTTGCATCCCGTGCTGGAGGACGTGGCTCTGTGGAGCACCGGGGCGTTTGTCGCCGATCGCTTCCGGTCGGGCCGGGTGCTACTGGCCGGCGACGCCGCGCACGTCATGCCACCCTACGGTGGACTCGGCGGCAACACCGGCGTCCAGGACGCGCACAACGTGGCCTGGAAGCTGGCCGCGGTGGTGCGCGGCGACGCACCGGACCGGCTCCTGGACAGTTACGAGGCGGAGCGTCGGCCGGTCGATCGGATGATCGTGGAGCAGGCTCTCCTGCGGTCGAGGAAGGCGCCGGGCCAAGGTCGCACCGACGGTGAGATCGACGCACTGCGTCTCTCGCTCGGTCTCCACTACGGCGCGGAACGTTTCGACGACCCGGCGGCACCGAGCATGGCCGCCGGCACGCGCGCCCCGCACCTCACCTTGCGTGATGGCCGCAGCACCCTCGACCTGATCGACCCCAGCCGGTTCACCGCCGTAGTCTCCGAAGGCTTCACGACCGCCGATGACCGAGTCCACATCGTCGCGCTCCATGACACCAACATCGACGTCCGACACGCGAATCGTTGGACGCGCACGTACGGTCGAGCCCCTGGCTGGCTGATCCGCCCCGACGGGATGCTAGCCAGCGCCATTCTCGACAGCGACGACATCGGCCAGCTCGTCGACCGTGCCCTCGCGATCGCAACTCCAGCCGCCGATGCGCGATAGTGCCAATATGGACGATACCGACCCGGTCTGGCGGATCATCCGGGCCCTGCACCGTGCCGCCAGACTTCAGCAGTCCGCCGCCGCCGCAACCGAACTCGGCCAGCAGGCCCTTGGAGTACTCAATCTAGCCGCGGTTTCATCCGCCACGCCCAGCACCATCGCCCAGGAACTCAGCTTGCCACCGCAGACGGTGAGCCGCGCCATTGCCGAGCTCCAAGCTGCGTCGCTGGTCGAACGCCGCGCGGACCCCCACGACCGGCGTTCCTACGTCTTGGAACTGACACCCTCCGGGCGGCAAGCCATCGGGGCCTTCCGGCAGAACCTCTTCGCGCAGTTCGCCGCCCACCTGACCGACTGGACAGAGCACGAGATTGCCGAGTTCGCCTCCCATCTGGAAGCCCTCGTAAGCGCACTCGAACACGGCGCCCCCGCACGACCAGCGCGGGCACGTCGAGCGAGCTCTTGGCGGTCCAACCCCCAGTGACCGCCGACTGGGAACCGGTTGGCCCGGCCCCGCGCTCCGTCGCAGCAGCGGCACGGCACAAACCGTTGGGCCAGCCTCCACATCACCGCTAGGCCCGCAGCGTCAGCGCATCGGTCGCGCCGCGCTCGTACCCAATAATTCTTGCTGAGATCGTCAGTCGTACCAGATGTAGAGGTAATAGGTCAGATAGATACTCAGCTCGCACGAGAATTCGTAGACCACTCCGTTGTCCAGCAGATTCTCACCTGCCGCATCGCAGCCGCTGAGCGACCAGTACCAGTCGAAGTACACATGCTGGCCGCTCGGGGTTTGTTGGGCGGTCTGCGTGGCCACGCTCGCGGCCGGTGCTGCCGTAGCCGGTGCTGCCGTAGCCGGACTGCCGCCCGCCAGCAAAACACCGCTGAGCACCAGTCCGGCGATTGCCGCGGAAACGAGTTTACGCATCGTCGATTTCCTTTCTGGCTCCGATCGTTTGGACATGCCAAGAACTGGATCCGCGAACTGGATCCGCGAACGCCGTCATGTCACCGAACAAGCTCCTCCCAGATAGTCACCGGTGGCGCCCGACAACCGGAGCCAACCATCCACCGCTACACAAACCCCTACACACGTACTGGTAGGCCGGCTCAAGCCGTTGGCAGGCCGGCGCGGCCAACCGTTCCGGTGCACCGGGAACACGGCGGCGCCAAGGCCGCCGCGCGGTTCTGTGGCAAGACAGGAATGTGAAAGGCCTGTGAAAGGCCCAACCACTATCTTCGCAACCAAAAGTCCCAGGCGGCATTGACGCGCGAGCCGGATGACCCGACGAGTAACGGGGCAGAAAGCCGCGACGGTTGACCTGCTGGCCGGGTGCGCCGTAGCGGCACTGTCCTCCGGCTAGTCGATGCGGGCTCGACCAGGGCACAACCCACGGCTATCACGGACCAAACCAAGGAGGTGACGCGTGCCACCATTTCTCGTGCTGGGCCCACTGGAGGTCCGCACTCCGGACGGAATGCCCACCAGTCTCAAGCGCCGGAAGGCGCGGGAGTTGCTCGCCCTGTTGGTGCTGCGGCCGGGTACCACGGTCGAGCGCGAGGAGATCGTCGACGTCCTCTGGGGCGAGCGTCCACCGGTTTCAGCCCAGGCCAACCTCAATTCGTACGTGTGGGATCTGAGGCGAGTCCTGGCCCGGGCCGCCCCCGCCGACGAGCCGCGTCCGACCACGTCCCGGAACGGGTATCGGCTCGACCTTCGCACGGAAGAGTGCGACGCGTACCTGTTCGAGGAATTGGCCGCCACCGGACGCCAGGCGCTGAGAAACGACCGGTATCGAGCGGCTGCCGAACTCCTCGCGAAAGCGCTCGGCCTCTGGCGTGGCGCGGTGTTGCAGGGAATCACCGCCGAGTTCTGCGTCGCCACCGCGGCGCGTCTGGATCTGGTGAGGTTCGAGGCCATGGAGGACTACGCCGACGCGCGCCTCGGCCTGGGGCAGCACGAGGAACTCGCGGCCGAACTGGCGGCGACGGTTCGTCGGCATCCGCTGCATGAGCGGCTGTGGGCCCAGTTCATGGTGGCGCTGTACCGTTCGGGGCGCAGAACCGACGCACTGCGGGCGTACCACGACGTATGCGAGGTGCTCAACGCGGAGCTAGGCGTCGGCCCCTGCACGCAACTGCGGCTGCTTCAGCAGGCCATCGCCAGCCGACAATGTCGTCATGTGCGGGTCGGCGTCTGCGCCTCGTAGTACTTCGTCAAGAGCGACGCGGGCGGCCGGTGGCTGGCACCCGACAAGGTCACGCTGGCCGTTCTCGACGCGTGGCGCAAGCGCCAGATCGCCGAGCGGCTGGCCTTCGCGCCGGTCGCGGCATCCGGCCCGCCGCCGGTCCGGCTCCACGATCTGCGACCTGGCGCGGCGACGCGGCGTCTCACCTCAGTTGGCCAAGGCCGAAGCCGAGCGGAGAGCAGCCACGGTGTCGCGCTCAACCAGGGCGGCATGCAACGAGGACGCTACGGGGACGGATGGTCTCCGCAGGCCAAGCAACCTGGACCGGCTTTACGACCCCCAGGATGACATCTCTGGCACACGCAGGGCGACCGATCGAGTCGTCCTATGATGCTGCGGACAATCTCCGATCCGGTCGCCTGCGATAATCCGCAATGCTGCAGTGTCGGCAACATCGTCCGCAGCGCGCTTGTACTGACCCAATTCTTGCTGAGATCACTCAGTCATAATCGACGTAGAGGTAAAAGGTCAGATAGGCGCTTAGTACTCCAGCCGTAGATCGTGATGGTTATGGATGTTGGTGCTGGTAGTGGCTGATTTTGGCTCGGTATTGATGCCGTCGGCGCCAGGTTGACC
>NZ_JBITEL010000042.1:0-8536 GCF_044455125.1 Actinoplanes sp. NPDC051343 | reverse complement strand
ACAACCGCCGAATCAACCCCGAAGAACTGCCAGACCTCCTCCCACACCGACGCGAACACCGGAAACGCCTCGCACAGCTCCCGGCCCATCCCGGCGACCTGGCCACCCTGCCCGCCGAACAGGACGCCGGTGGTTCCGGGCACGTCGGCGCCGGTCACGACGCCGGCCGCCGGCCGCCCCTCGGCCAGGGCGGCCAGACCCTCGCGCGCTTCACCGGCGCCGGCCGCCAGAACCACGGCCCGGTCGCGCAGCACCGCTCGTCCCGAGGCCAGCGACCAGGCGGTGTCGCCGAGCTCGCACGGCGCCGGCTCCAGCCACTCCGCGAGACGGGCCGCCTGCCGGTCCACCCCGCCGACGCCCGACAGCACGATCGGCAGCACCGGCAGGCCGGCTCCGCTGCGCGGGGCTGCCGGCTCCGGCTCCGGCTCGAACCCCTCGACGATCACGTGCGCGTTG
This sequence comes from Actinoplanes sp. NPDC051343, assembly GCF_044455125.1. Classification (NCBI taxonomy): domain Bacteria; kingdom Bacillati; phylum Actinomycetota; class Actinomycetes; order Micromonosporales; family Micromonosporaceae; genus Actinoplanes; species Actinoplanes sp. NPDC051343. The sequence goes on along the minus strand of NZ_JBITEL010000042.1, from coordinate 8,080 downwards.
GTGCCGGAGATCCCGAACGAGGACACCCCGGCCCGCCCCGGCCGGTCCCGCTCCGGCCACGGCCGCGGCTCGGCGACGACCTCGACGCCGGCCCAGTCCACCCGGGACGACACCGGCGTGCTGTGCAGCGAACGCGGAACCACCCGGTGCCGCAGCGCCTCGACGACCTTGACGATGCCGCCCACGCCCGACGCCGCCTGGGCGTGCCCGATGTTCGACTTCAACGATCCGAGCAGCAGCGGGGCGCCGGGCGCCCGGCCGCGCCCGTACACCTCGACCAGCGCGCCGACCTCGATCGGATCGCCGAGAACGGTGCCCGTCCCGTGGCCCTCGACGACATCCACGTCGGCGGTCGACAGTCCGGCGTCGGCCAGGGCCGCCCGGATCACGCTCCGTTGCGCCGGCCCCGACGGCGCGGTGAGCCCGTTCGACGCGCCGTCCGACCCGACCGCGCTGCCCCGCACCACGCCGAGGATCCGGCGACCGGCCGCCACCGCGGCCGGCAACCGCTGCACGACCAGTACGCCGGCCCCCTCGCCCCAGCCCGTGCCGCCGGCCGCGTCCGCGTACGAACGGCACCGCCCGGCCCGGTCGAGACCTCGCTGCCGGCTGAACGCCACGAAGGCGTCCGGGGTCGCCATCACGGCGACACCCCCGGCCAGGGCCAGCTCGCACTCGCCCCGGCGCAGTGCCTGCACGGCCAGGTGAAGCGACACCAGCGACGACGAGCACGCGGTGTCGACGGTCATGGCCGGGCCCTCGACGCCGAGGAAGTACGAGAGCCGGCCGGACAGGACGGACGCCGCGGTCGCGGTGCCGAGGTATGCCTCGGCCGCTTCCGGTGCGGCACCGAGCAGAGCCTCGTAGTCCTGGAAGCCGGAGCCCATGAACACACCGACCGGGCGTCCGTGCAGCGTGTGCGGGTCGATGCCGGCCCGTTCGACGGCTTCCCAGGACACCTCCAGGAGCTGCCGCTGCTGCGGGTCCATGACCACTGCCTCGCGGGGGCTGATCCCGAAGAACTCGGCATCGAACCCGCCCGCGTCCGGCAGGAAACCGCCCTCCCGCACGTAGCTGGTGCCGGGGTGTTCCGGGTCGGGGTGGTAGAGCTCGCCGACCGGCCAGCCGCGGTCCTCCGGGAACGGCCCGATGGCGTCCACGCCCTCGTCGACCAGCCGCCACAGGTCTTCCGGCGACCGCACGCCGCCCGGGAACCGGCAGGCCATTCCGACGATCGCGATCGGTTCTCCGGTCGCGGCCTCGGCCTCGTCCAGCCGCCGCCGGGTCTGCGCCAGGTCGGCGGTGACCTTCTTGAGGTACGCCAGAAGCTTGTCGTTCTCGGTGCTGGCCATGCTCTCCCCCGCCGTCACTGAAGACCGAGCTCGTTGTCGATGAAGTCGAAGAGGTCGTCGGCGGACGCGGCGCTCAGCTCCCCGCCGGCGCCCGCACCGCCGTCCCCGCCGAACCGCTGGGCGGCCGCCCGGAGCCGTGCGCCGACGCGGGACCGGTCGAGCTCGTCGCGATCCGCTTCGGACAGCGCCGCCTCCAGCCGTTCGAGATGCCGCAGGACCGCATCGGCGCCGCCGGTCGTTCCGGGCCCGAGCCGGTCGCTCAGATGTTCGGCGAGCCGGCGCGGGGTCGCGTACTCGAAGACCAGAGTGGGGTCGAGCTTCTGGCCGGTGGCTGCGGCGAGCCGGGTAACCAGCGACACCGCCGACACCGAGTCGAAACCCAGGTCGGCGAACGCGGTTCCGGCCGCCACGTCGTCCGGGCCGCCGTGGCCGAGCACCGCCGCCACGTGCTCGCGAACCAGTTCCTCGAGCAGCGTCAGCCGTTCGGCGGCCGAGACCTCGGCGAGCCGGCCGGCCAGACCGCCCGACGTGACCGGGACGACGGTGTCGAGCGCCTCGCGCACTTCCGGCAGCAGGTCCAGGAGCGGCCGGGGGCGGGCCATCGTGAGAGCGGGCGCGAACCGATCCCAGCGGAAGTCCGCCACCACCGCGGCGGTCTCGCCCCCGGCGAGGACATCCCGCAGGGCGCCGAGCGCCACCGCCGGTTCCATCGCGGGCGCGCCGAGGCGGTCGAGAAGCAGCCGGGTCTCCGCTCCGACCATGCCGGTCGCCCAGGATCCCCAGTCGACGGAGGTCGCGACCCGCCCGGCCGCCCGGCGTCGCTGGGCGAGCGCGTCGAGCACGGCGTTCGCCGCCGCGTACGCGGCCAGTCCCGCGCTGCCCCACACGGCCGAACCGGACGAGAACAGCACGAACGCGCTCAGCGGACGGTCACCGAGCAGTTCGTCGAGGTGCAGCGCGCCGAGAACCTTGGCCCGCGCCGCCGCCGCGAAGTCGGCCGGTACGAGCTCGGTGACCGGTTTCGGCGGCTGGGCGGCGCCGGCCGCGTGGAAGACCCCGTCGATCTCGCCGGCCGTGTCGAGCAGGTCGCGCACCGCGTTCCGGTCGGCGACGTCGCAGGCCGCCACGGTCACCTTGGCACCCAGGCCGGTGAGCTCGTTCTCCAGTTCGGCCACCCCCTCGGCGGCGGGTCCGCGCCGGCTGGTCAGGATCAGCCGGCGGGTGCCCGACCGGGCGAGGTAGCGGGCCAGGTGGGCGCCGATGCCCCCGGTGCCGCCGGTGATGAGGGCGGTGGCCGGGGCGGCCCACGCGCCGGCGGGGGCGGCCGAGGCGTGCAGCAGACGACGGGCGTAGACGCCGTCCGGCCGTACGGCGATCTGGTCCTCGCCGGCGGTGAGGATTCGGACGAGATCGCCCAGCGGGACGCCGGGGGCGACGTCGGCCACGCCTCCCCAGACCGCCGGGAGGTCGAGGGCGGCCACCGCGGCCAGGCCCCAGACCGCGGCGTCTTCGAGGCCGGTCACCTCGCCCGGGCGTTCGACCGCAACGGCGCCCGAGGTGACGGCCCAGACCCGGGCCTCCGTGCCGGCGACGGCCCGCAGAAGCGCCGGGATCTCGCCGGCCGGGAGCAGCGAGAGGACGCCGGTCGCGTCCGGCGGCAGCGGCTGGTCCGGCCGCAAGGTCACCAGGCCGGGGATGGCATTCGCGAGGCGGCCCGCGAGCGGATGGCCGCCACCCGCCGCGACACAGACCCAGTTCCCGGCCGGCGCCGCGCCGGGCACGTCGAACGGGCGCCAGGCGACCCGGTACCGGAGGCGGTCGCCGGTGAGACCGCCCGGTTCCGGCCTCCACCAAAACCACCGGCGCTGGAACGCGTAGGTCGGCAGGTCGACCCGCCGGCCGGGGCCGAAGAACGCGGCCCGGTCGAGCGGCACACCGGCCACATGGGCCGCGGCAACCGCCGCGACGAGCTCCCGGCGTTCGTCCCGGTCGCGCCGCTGGGCCGGCACGAAGACACCCGGCACCCCACAGCCGGCGGCGGCGGGAGCGAGCACCGCGTCCGGGCCCACCTCGACGAATCGGGTCACCCCGTCGGCAGCGAGTCTTCGTACGGCGTCGGCGAACCGGACCGTTTCGCGGGTCTGCCGTACCCAGTGGCCGGCGCGGCGCAACTCGCCGGCCGGAACCGGTTCGCCGGTGAGCGTGGAGACGACCGGCAGCACCGGCTCGCGGAAGTCGAGAGTGGACAGAACCCGCGCGTACTCGTCGAGCATCGGTTCCATGAGCGCCGAGTGGAACGCGTGCGAGACGCGAAGCCGCTTGCCGTCGCCGCCCGCCACCCGCTCGACGTCCGCGACCGGCCCGGAAATCACGACCGAGGCCGGGCCGTTGACCGCGGCGACGGCGACGGTCTCCGGGAGGATCGCGCGTACCTCGTCCTCGGTCCGGCGCAGCGTGATCATCGCCCCGCCCGCGGGCAGGCCCTGCATGAGGCGTCCCCGGGCGGCGACGAGCCGGGCCGCGTCGGCGAGCGACCAGAGGCCGGCCACGTACGCCGCCGTGATCTCCCCGATCGAGTGGCCCGCGACCACGTCCGGCCGCACTCCCCAGGATTCGAGCAACCGGAACAGCGCCACCTCGAACGCGAAGACCGCGCACTGGGCGTAGCCGGTCGCCTCGAGCAGTTCCGGGTCGTCCCCGTCGATCACGTCGCGCAGCGGCCGGTCCAGGTGGGCGTCGAGTGCCGCGATCACCTCCTCGTAGGCCGCCGCGAACACCGGGAAGACGGCGAGCCCGGACCCCATCCGAAGGCGCTGGCTGCCCTGCCCGGTCATCAGCATCGCGGTGCGCCCGCCGGGTTCCGCGACCCCGCGGATAAGCCCCGGTGCCTCGGTCCCCCCGGCCAGCGCCCGCAGCGCCGGACGCGGGTCGGCGGCGATGACCGCGGCCCGTTCCTCGAACGCCGGCCGGGTCGTGGCCAGCGAGAACGCGATGTCGTCACGGTGCAGCCCGGGTCGTTCGCCGAGGTGCCGCAGAAGGGCGGCGGCCTGGGCCCGCAGCGCGTCCGGGGTACGCCCGGAGAGAAGTACCGGCCACTCCGGGGCCGTCTCCGCCTCGATCTGCTCGGCCGGCGGCGCCTCCTCGATGACGACGTGGGAGTTTGTCCCGCTCAGGCCGAACGACGAGACCGCGGCCCGCCGCGGGCGGTCGCCCGGCGGCCAGGGGCGCTCGGTGTCCAGCAGCCGGACCGTGCCCGCCGACCAGTCGACCTCCGGGGTCGGCCGGTCCACGTGCAGGGTGCGCGGGAGCACGTCGTGCCGCATGGCTTCGACCATCTTGATGATGCCGCCGACTCCGGACGCCGCTTGAGCGTGGCCGATGTTCGACTTCAGCGAACCGAGCCAGAGGGGACGGTCACGGTTCTTGCCGTACGCCGCGATCAGCGCCTCCGCCTCGATCGGGTCGCCGAGGACGGTACCGGTGCCGTGTGCCTCCACCGCATCGATGTCGTCCGCGGTGAGACGGGCGTCGTCGAGGGCGTCCCGGATGACCCGCACCTGCGAGGGCCCGTTGGGCGCGGTGAGCCCGTTCGTGGCGCCGTCCGAGTTCACCGCCGTCCCGCGGACCACGGCCAGCACCGGATGCCCGAGCCGCTTGGCGTCCGTGAGCCGCTCCAGCACCAGCAGTCCGGCGCCCTCGCCCCAGCCCGTACCGTCGGCCGCCGCCGCGAACGACTTGCACCGTCCGTCCGGCGCGAGCCCGCCCTGCTCGCTGAATCCGACGAACGCGGCCGGTGTCGCCATCACGGTCACGCCTCCGGCCAGCGCGAGATCGCACTCGCCGGCCCGGAGCGAGCGTACGGCTTGATGGACCGCCACCAGCGATGACGAGCACGCGGTATCGACCGTGACGGCGGGACCGCGCAGATCGAGCAGGTAGGCGATCCGGCCCGACGCGACGCTGCCCAGCACCCCGACGCCGCCCTCGCCCGAGCCGTAGTCGTGATAGACCAACCCGGTCCATACCCCCGTCCGGCTCCCCTTGAGCGAGAGCGGGTCGATCCCGGCCCGTTCGATCGCCTCCCACGCCGTCTCCAGCAGGATTCGCTGCTGGGAGTCGGTCTCCACGGCTTCCTTGGGGCTCATCCGGAAGAAGGCGGCGTCGAACGCCCCCGCGTCGTGCAGGAAGCCCCCCTCCCGGGAGTACGTACGGCCGGGGCGCCCGGGCTCCGGGTCGTAGAGCCCGTCCACGTCCCATCCGCGGTTGTCCGGGAAGCGGGTGATCCCGTCGCCACCGGTGGCGACCAGATCCCACAACGCCTCGGGCGAGTCCACGCCGCCCGGGTACCGGCAGCCGGCCGACACGATCGCGATCGGCTCGTACCGCAGATCCTCCAGCTCCTGCAGCCGGCCCTTCGCCTGCCGGAGTTCGGTGACCGCGCGCTTGAGGTAGTCACGGAGCATTTCCTCAGCTGCCATCTGCCCAGGTCCATCCCATCCGTCAGGCCGCCTCGGCGGCTCAGAGACCGCCGTCTAGCATCGCGAACAGTTCGTCGTCCGAGGCCGCCGCGAGATCCGGGGCCGGTGCGGAATCGCGCAGGCCGGACATCACGGCTTCGAGACGCGCTACCGCCCGGTGCCGCCGCGCGTCGCCGGACACTGCGAGCAGCGCCGCCAGCCGGTCGATCTCGGCGACCAGGTCGGGGCCGGACGCTTCCGGATCGAGCTCGGCGGCCAGGTACGCCGCCACGGCCGCCGGGGTCGGGTGGTCGAAGGCCAGGGTGGACGGCAGTCGCAGACCGCTGACGGCCGACAACCGCGTACGCAGGTCGATCACCGCCAGCGAGTCGAAGCCCAGCTCGGTGAACGGCGCTTCGACGTTGTCCACGTCGTGCCCGGTGACCGCCGCGGCCTCGGTGCGTACCAGGTCGAGCAGCGCCCGTCCGCGCTCGGCCTCGGGCAGCCCCCGCAGCCGGTCGGCGAGGCCGTGGTCGGGCGTCGGCCCGGCGAGCTCCCGCAGGAGGGGGACCCGGTGCGCGGTGACCGGGTCGATGCGTCCCGCGGTCACCACCGGTCGTCCGGAGGCGACGGCCCGGTCGAACAATCGCAGCCGCGCCCCGGCGGACAGTTCGCCGAATCCGGGTGTGCCGGGGGCGGGGTACCAGATCGAGGTCGCGGTGAGGCCGCTCGCCGCCCGCCGTTCCGCGACGGCGTCGTACGTGGCGCCCGGTTCCGGACCGGACGAGACGAGCACGAACATCCGCAGCTCCCGATCCCCGACGACGTCGGCCGCGCCCGACACCTGCACGACGCCGGCCGGACCGGCGGCCAGCGCGTCCGCGGCCTCGGCCGGGGACACCTCGATCGCCCGGGCCTGATAGGCGTTTCGCAGATGCCGGGCCAGCCGTTCGTCCGAGCCGAGGATCAGCACGGTCTCGCCGGCCAGATCGGGACGGGCCGCGGCCGTGGCGGGGGTACGGCACAGGCGTGGCACATAGGCGATGCCCCGGCGCAGCGACACCTCCGGCTCGTCGAGCCGGCCGGCCGCCTCCAGCACCGCGGCCGACTCGGGTGTCCCGTCGGTGCTGACCACCGCGGTTCCGCTCCCGGTGTCGCCGAGGGCATCGCCGAGCGGTACCGGCACATGTTCGAGATGCAGCAGTGGCGGTGTGCCGGTAGCCGTGACCTGGTCCGGTGTCACCGGCTCGGTGTGCAGCTCCCGGACCGCCAGCACGACCCGCCCGGACGCGTCGGTCGCCGAGCCCGCGCCGCCCGCGAGCGTGACCCGCACCGGACCGTCCGGGCCCGGGCCGGCCGCGACCAGACCCTCCCAGCGGGACGGCCGCACGGCCTCCCCGGCCTCGAGTGCCGCCAGCTGGACGAGCGACTCCAGGATCAGCGCCTGCGTGGGCGCGACGAGCTCGGCCCGCCCTCGGCGTACGTCGGTGAGGCAGCGCAAGGTGTCCCCGTAGCCGTGTCCGAGCCGGCGCAACTCGCCGTAGGCGTCGGTGATGGACTCGTCCCCGGGTGGCGTCACCGAGAGCGGCGACGGCGCGGTATCGAGCATTCCCGTGGCGTGCAGCGTCCAGCCGCTCTCCGCGTCTCCGGCGTGGATGGTCAGCTCACCGGAGGGCCGCACCGTGACCTGCACCTGACCGGTCGTGGCGTCGAGTGGCTGTTCGATCCGCAGGGAGAGCACCGCCGGATGACCGGCCGCGCCCGCCGCGGCGAGTGCGAGATCGGCGAGGACGGTGTCCGGCACCACGGCCACACCGTGCAGCTCGGCCTGGTGCTCTCCCAGCCGCCCGGTCATGATCAGCCCGCCGTCCGGGGTAGCCAGACGCCGCGGTCCGTCTCCCGCGGCGACGACCGGGGCCGTTTTCCAGTACCGCTCGCGGCCGAATCGGTAGGTCGGCAGATCGATGAGGGAAGCCCCGGCGCCGGCGAAGAACGCCGCCCAGTCGACGTGGCGTCCGAGGTTGTGCAGCTCGGCGATCGCGCCCACCAGCGTCGCCACCTCGGCGCTGCCCCGGCGCGCGATCGGCACGAGGTTGACGTCACCCAGACACTCGGACGCCGCTCCGAGGAGAACCGCATCCGGGCCGGCCTCGACGAACGTGGTGCAGCCGATCAGCCCGGTGATCGCGTCCGCGAAGCGCACCGTCCCGGTCAGCTGACCGGCGAAGAACTCCGGATCCTCCACCGGCGACCCCACCGGCAACCGAGCCA
>NZ_JBITEL010000041.1:0-8752 GCF_044455125.1 Actinoplanes sp. NPDC051343 | reverse complement strand
CCCGGACCAGCCGGTCTCCCGGGTCGACGTGCTCGGTCCGGCTGAGCGGCGCATGATCCTGGATGAGTTCAACGACACTGCCCGGCCGGTACCGGTGACGACGCTGCCGGACCTGCTGGGGGCGCAGGCCGGGGCGAGTCCGGATGTGGTTGCGGTGGTGTTCGAGGGCGTTGAGCTGACGTACCGGGAGTTGGACGAGCGGGCGAATCGGTTGGCTCGGCATTTGGTCGGGTTGGGGGTGGGTCCGGAATCGCTGGTCGGTTTGGTGTTGCCCCGGTCGGCGGAGTTGGTCGTGGCGGTTTTGGGTGTGCTCAAGGCCGGCGGTGCGTATTTGCCGATCGACGCGACCTACCCGGCCGAGCGAGTCGCGTTCATGCTCGACGATGCCGCGCCGGTGTGTGTGCTGACCACCAGGGATTTGGTCGGCGGTCTGCCCGACCGAACCGGTGTGGTGGTCTTGGACGACCCGACGACGGTTGGGGAGATCGCGGCGCAGCCGGCGACCGCGCTGACCGACGCCGACCGGCTGGGTGCGCTGCTGCCGGCCCATCCGGCGTACGTGATCTACACGTCAGGGTCGACCGGCCGGCCCAAGGGCGTCGTGGTCTCCCACGCGAACGTGGTCAATCTGGTGTCGTGGGCAGTCGACACGTTCGGGCGTGAGGGCCTGGCCAGAGTGGTGTGGTCGACCTCGTTGAGCTTCGACGTGTCGGTCTTCGAGTTCTTCTCGCCGCTGGCGTGTGGTGGTCAGATGCTGGTGGTCCGAGACCTGCTGGCTGCCGGTGACGACGATGTTCATTCCTGGAGTCCTGGTCTGCTCAGTGGGGTGCCGTCGGTGGCGGCCACCGTGGTCCGGGAATCACAGCTGCCCGCGTCGGTCGATGCCGTGGTGCTGTGTGGTGAAGCGGTGCCCGCCAGTCTGCCCGGCGAGCTCATGAGCAACGTGCCGGGCGTGGCGGTGTGGAACTGTTACGGCCCGACCGAGGCCACGGTGTACGCCACCGAGTATCTGGTTCCGCCAGGCGGGTCGGGGGTGCCGATCGGTCGGCCGTTGTGGAACACCCAAGCCTACGTGCTGGACCGTTTCCTGCAGCCCGTCGCGCCCGGGGTGACCGGAGAGCTGTATCTAGCGGGTACTCAGCTGGCCCGGGGTTATCTGGGTCGGGCCGGGTTGAGCGCGCAGCGGTTCGTGGCGTGCCCGTTCGGCGGGCCGGGTGAGCGGATGTACCGCACCGGGGACGTGGTGCGGTGGGCCGAGGGCGGGGTGCTGGAGTTCCTCGGCCGCTCCGACGATCAGGTGAAGCTGCGCGGCTTCCGCATCGAGCTGGGCGAGGTCGAAACAGCTCTGGCCCGGCATGAGGCGGTGGCTCAGGCCGTGGTGATGGTCCGGGAGGACCAGCCGGGGCAACGGCGCCTGGTCGCCTACGTCATCGCGGCCGCCGCCGACGCTGGTGTCGACGGGGAACGGTTGCGGGAGTTCGTGGGCCGGGTGCTGCCCGAGTACATGGTCCCGGCAGTCGTGGTGGTGCTGGACGCCTTCCCGTCGACGGCCAACGGGAAGGTGGATCGGGCCGCGCTGCCGATGCCGGACGTGTCGGTGTCGTGGCGGGGGCCGCGGACTCCGGTCGAGGAGTTGTTGTGTGGTCTGTTCGCCGAGGTTCTGGGGTTGCCGCGGGTCGGGATCGATGACGGGTTCTTCGCCCTGGGTGGGGACTCGCTGCTGGTGACCCGGCTGGTGTCGCGGATTCGTACGGCGATGGGGGTTGAGGTTTCGATTCGGGCGGTGTTCGAGGCGCCGACGGTGGCGGGGTTGGCCCGGTTGGTGGCTCGGAGCAGTGACCAGGCTAGGCCCGCGTTGGTGGCGGTGCCTCGTCCGCAGCGGCTGCCGTTGTCGTTCGCGCAGCAACGACTGTGGTTCCTCAACCGGCTGGAGGAGCAGTCCGGGGCCTACAACATTCCGGTCGCGGTGCGGGTCCACGGCGGGCTGGACGTGGCCGCGCTCGAGCAGGCGTTGACCGATGTGGTGGGCCGGCACGAGAGCCTGCGCACGGTCTTCGGTGAGATCGACGCGGTCGCGTTCCAGCGCATCCTGCCCCCGGGGCAGGCTGGTCCGGAGCTGAAAGTAAGCGACTGCACCGAGCAGGACCTGCCGGGATTGCTGGCCGCGGCGGCGGGTGAAGGGTTCGACCTGGCCGTGGATCTGCCGATCCGTGGTTTCTGCTTCGAGCTGTCCGAGTCAGAGCATGTGGTGTTGCTGGTGGTGCATCACGTGGCGGCGGACGGTTGGTCGATGGGTCCGTTGCTGCGGGATCTGTCGTCGGCGTATCAGGCTCGTCACCGGGGTGAGGCGCCGTTGTGGCCGGGGTTGGCGGTGCAGTACGCGGATTACGGGTTGTGGCAGCGGGAGTTGCTGGGTGAGGAGTCGGACCCGGAGAGTCTGGTCAGTGTTCAGGTGGCCTATTGGGCTCGGGCGTTGGCTGATCTGCCTGATCAGTTGGAGTTGCCGGGTGCTCGGGTGCGTCCGCCGGTGGCCTCGCACCGTGGCGCGGTGACCGAGGTGCGGATTGATGCCGGGTTGCATCGGGCGTTGACGGATCTGGCCCGTGCTTGCCGGGTGAGTATGTTCATGCTGTTGCAGGCCGGGTTGGCTGCGTTGTTGACCCGGTTGGGGGTGGGCACGGACATTCCGATCGGTGCGCCGGTCGCGGGGCGGACCGATGAGGCCGTGGACGATCTGGTCGGGATGTTCGTCAACACCCTGGTGCTGCGCACCGACGTGTCCGGCGATCCGAGTTTCCGGGAGTTGCTGGGCCGGGTCCGTGACATCGATCTGGCTGCCTATCAGCATCAGGATGTGCCGTTCGAGCGGCTGGTCGAGGTGTTGAACCCGGCCCGTTCGCTGGGCCGTCATCCGCTGTTCCAAGTGATGCTGGCCCTGCAGAACACCAGCGACGTAGCCGTGAACTTCCCGGACCTGGCCGTGACACCGGAGCCGGTGGCGGGTGGGTCGGCGAAGTTCGACCTGAGCCTGGGGCTGGCCGAGCAGCGTGGCCCGGACGGGCAACCCGCGGGGATCAATGGGGTGCTGGAGTACAGCCTGGACCTGTTCGACGAGCCCACCGCCACCGCGATCGTGACCCGGGTGGTCCGGTTGCTGGAGGCGGTGGCCGAGGATCCCGAACGGCCGATCTCGCAGGTGGATGTCCTCAAACCCGCCGAACGGCACATGATCCTCGAGGAGTTCAACGACACCGTCCGGTCGGTGCAGGTGACGACGTTGCCGGAGCTGCTGGCGGCGCAGGCCGCGGCGAGCCCGGATGCGGTTGCGGTGGTATTCGAGGGCACTGAGCTGACCTACCGAGATCTCGACGAGCGGGCCAACCAACTCGCTCGGCACCTCATCGGTTCGGGAGTGGGTCCGGAGAGTCTGGTCGGGCTCGTGCTGCCCCGGTCGGTCGAGCTGGTCGTGGCGGTGTGGGGCGTACTCAAGGCCGGCGGTGCGTATTTGCCGATCGACGTGACGTATCCGCGTGCCCGGATCGAATATGTCCTTGGCGACGCCACGCCGGTCTGCGTGCTGACCACCACGGCCCTGGCTGACAGTCTGCCCGGCGGAGCCGGTGTGGTGATGGTGGACGATCCGGAGACTGCGGAGCTGATCAGCGCGCTGCCGGCTGCCGGTGTGACGGACGCTGATCGGTTGGGTGCGTTGTTGCCGGCCCATCCGGCGTATGTGATCTATACGTCGGGGTCGACGGGCCGGCCCAAGGGCGTCGTGGTCTCGCACGCGAACGTGGTGAATCTGGTGTCGTGGGCGGTCGACACGTTCGGGCGTGAGGGCCTGACCAGGGTGGTGTGGTCAACCTCGTTGAGCTTCGACGTATCGGTTTTCGAGTTCTTCTCACCACTGGCGTGTGGTGGTCAGATGCTGGTGGTCCGGGATTTGCTGGCGGTCGGGGACAAGGCCGTGCATGACTGGGATCCCGGTTTGCTCAGTGGGGTGCCGTCGGTGGCGGCCACGGCGGTGCGGGAGTCGCGGCTTCCGTCGACGGTCAGCGCTGTGGTGCTGTGTGGTGAGGCTGTTCCGGCCGGACTTCCGGACGAGTTGATGGCCAGTGTCCCGGGTGTGAGTGTGTGGAACTGTTACGGCCCGACCGAGGCGACGGTGTATGCCACCGAGTATCGAGCGTCGGGGGACGGGTCCGGGGTGCCGATCGGCCGGCCGTTGTGGAATACCCGAGCGTATGTGCTGGACGGATTCTTGCAGCCGGTGCCGCCCGGGGTGGCGGGGATGGCCGGTGAGTTGTATCTGGCCGGGACGCAGTTGGCGCGGGGGTATCTGGGTCGGGCGGGGTTGAGCGCCGAGCGGTTTGTGGCTTGTCCGTTCGGTGAGCCGGGTGAGCGGATGTATCGCACCGGGGATGTGGTGCGGTGGGCCGAGGGTGGGGTGCTGGAGTTCCTGGGCCGCTCGGACGATCAGGTGAAGCTGCGCGGCTTCCGCATCGAGCTGGGCGAAGTGGAAACAGCTCTGGCTCGGCATGAGGCGGTGGCTCAGGCCGTGGTGATGGTCCGCGAGGATCAGCCGGGGCAGCGGCGGCTGGTCGCCTACGTCATTCCGGCCGCCGCCGACGCTGGTGTCGACGGGGAACGGTTGCGGGAGTTCGTGGGTCGGACGCTGCCCGAGTACATGGTCCCGGCGGCGGTCGTGGTGTTGGACGCTTTCCCGTCGACGGCTAACGGGAAGGTCGATCGGGCCGCGCTGCCGATGCCGGAGGTGCCCGGGCTGGTGTCGTGGCGGGGGCCGCGGACTCCGGTCGAGGAGCTGTTGTGCGGTCTGTTCGCGGAAGTTCTCCGGTTGCCGCGCGTCGGGATCGATGAGGGGTTCTTCGCGTTGGGCGGGAACTCGCTACTGGTGATCTGGTTGATGTCGCGGATCCGGTCGGTGATGGGGGTTGAGGTTTCGATCCGGGCGGTGTTCGAGGCGCCGACGGTGGCCGGGTTGGCCCGGTTGGTGGCTCAGAGCAGTGACCAGGCGCGGCCGACGTTGGTGGCGATGCCTCGTCCGCAGCGGCTGCCGTTGTCGTTCGCGCAACAGCGGTTGTGGTTCCTCAACCGGTTCGAGGAGCAGCCCGGGGCCTACAACATCCCGGTCGCCATGCGGGTCCACGGCGGATTGGACGTGCCCGCGTTCGAGCGGGCTCTGACCGACGTGGTGGGCCGGCACGAGAGCCTGCGTACGGTCTTCCTCGAGACCGATACCGATACCGGAGTGTTCCAGCAGATCCGCCCGCCCCAGGAAGCTCACCCCGAATTGGCAGTGCGCGCCTGCTCGGCACAGGACCTCCCCGGACTGTTGGCCGCGGCCGCCGTACAGGGGTTCGATCTAGCAGCCGAACTGCCGATCCGCGGCTTCTGCTTCCGGTTGTCCGAGGTTGAGCACGTGGTGTTGTTGGTGGTGCATCACGTGGCTGGGGACGGTGGCTCGATCGGTCCGTTACTGCGGGATCTGTCGAGGGCGTATGCGGCTCGTTGTCAGGGTCGGGCGCCGTCGTGGCCGGGGTTGGCGGTGCAGTACGCCGATTACACGTTGTGGCAGCGGGAGCTGCTGGGCGAGGAGTCGGACCCGGAGAGTCTGGTCAGCGTTCAGGTGGCGTATTGGGCTCGGGCGTTGGCCGGGTTGCCTGATCAGCTGGAGTTGCCGGGTGCCCGGGTGCGTCCGCCGGTGGCCTCGCACCGCGGGGCGGTGACCGAGCTGAACCTCGATGCTCGGTTGCATCGGGCGTTGACGGATCTGGCGCGTGATTGCCGGGTGAGCGTGTTCATGCTGCTGCAGGCCGGGTTGGCCGCGCTGCTGACCCGGTTGGGAGCGGGTACGGATATCCCGATCGGTGCGCCGGTCGCTGGGCGGAGCGACGACGCGGCTGATGAGCTGGTCGGGATGTTCGTCAACACCCTGGTGCTCCGTACGGACGTGTCCGGCGACCCGAGTTTCCGGGAGTTGCTGGACCGGGTCCGGGACACCGACCTGGCCGCGTACCAACATCAGGATGTGCCGTTCGAGCGGCTCGTGGAGCTGTTGAACCCGACCCGCTCGCTGGGCCACCACCCGCTGTTCCAGGTGATGCTGGCAATGCAGAACGTCAGCGAGTCGGCCGTGGACCTGCCGGGTCTGACGGTCACCGCCGAACCGGTCACGGCCCGGTCGGCGAAGTTCGACCTGAGCGTGGGCCTGACCGAGCACCGGACTCCGGACGGGCAGCCCGTGGGGATCACCGGGGTGCTCGAGTACAGCCTGGACCTGTTCGACGAACCCACTGCGCGGAGCATCGCGACCCGAATAGTTCGACTGCTGGAGACGGTCGCCGACGACCCCGACCGGCCCGTCTCACAGATCGAGGTCCTCGACCCGGCGGAACGGCACCGGCTCCTCGATGAGCTCAACCACACCGTCCACCCGGTGCCGGCCGTGACGTTGCCGGAGCTGCTGGGGGCGCAGGCGGCGGTGAGCCCGGATGCGGTCGCGGTGGTGTTCGAGGGCGTTGAACTGACGTACCGGGAGTTGGACGAGCGGGCGAATCGGTTGGCCCGGTATCTGGTCGGGTTGGGGGTGGGTCCGGAATCGCTGGTCGGTTTGGTGTTGCCCCGGTCGGCGGAGTTGGTCGTGGCGGTTTTGGGTGTGCTGAAGGCCGGCGGTGCGTATCTGCCGATCGACGCGACCTACCCGGCCGAGCGGATCACTTTCATGCTCGACGACGCCGCGACCGTGTGTGTGCTGACCACGACGGACTTGGTCGGCGGTCTGCCCGGCCGAGCCGGTGTGGTGATGCTGGACGACCCGACGACGGTTGGGGAGATCGCCGCGCAGCCGGCTACCGCGGTGGCCGACGCCGACCGGTTGGGCGGGCTGTTGCCGGCGCATCCGGCGTACGTGATCTACACGTCGGGGTCGACGGGCCGGCCCAAGGGCGTGGTGGTCACGCACGCAAACGTGGTCAATCTGGTGTCCTGGGCGGTCGGCACGTTTGGCGTTGAGGGCCTGTCGCGGGTGGTGTGGTCGACCTCGCTGAGCTTCGACGTGTCGGTCTTCGAGTTCTTCTCACCGCTGGCGTGTGGTGGTCAGATGCTGGTGACCCGAGACCTGCTGGCCGCCGGTGACGACGATGTTCATTCCTGGAGTCCCGGTCTGCTCAGTGGGGTGCCGTCGGTGGCTGCCACCGCGGTCCGAGAATTGCAGCTGCCGGCGTCGGTTGATGCGGTGGTGTTGTGTGGGGAAGCGGTCCCCGCCACTCTGCCCGGTGAACTGATGGCGAGTGTTCCGGGCGTGACGGTGTGGAATTGTTACGGCCCGACCGAGGCGACGGTGTATGCCACCGAGTACCAAGTGCCGGCGGGGGACGGGTCGGGAGTACCGATCGGCCAGCCGTTGTGGAACACCCGCGCCTACGTGCTGGACAGCTTCTTGCAACCGGTCCCACCGGGGGTGACCGGGGAGCTGTATCTGGCCGGCACGCAGCTGGCCCGGGGCTATTTGGGCCGGGCTGGGCTGAGCGCGCAGCGGTTTGTGGCGTGTCCGTTCGGCGGGCCGGGTGAGCGGATGTATCGCACCGGGGACGTGGTGCGCTGGGCCGAGGGTGGGGTGCTGGAGTTCCTGGGCCGCTCCGATGATCAGGTGAAGCTGCGCGGTTTCCGGATCGAGCTGGGCGAGGTCGAGACCGCGCTGACCCGGCACGAGGCGGTCGGCCAGGCCGTGGCGATGGTCCGGGAGGATCAGCCGGGGCAACGGCGGCTGGTCGCCTACGTCATCGCGGCAGGTGTTGACGGGGAGCGGTTGCGGGAGTTCGTGGGCCGGACGCTGCCCGAGTACATGGTCCCGGCGGCGGTCGTGGTGTTGGACGCTTTCCCGTCGACGGCTAACGGGAAAGTCGATCGGGCCGCGCTGCCGATGCCCGACGTGTCGGTGTCGTGGCGGGGGCCGCGGACTCCGGTCGAGGAGTTGTTGTGTGGTCTGTTCGCCGAGGTCTTGGGGTTGCCGCGGGTCGGGATCGATGACGGGTTCTTCGCCTTCGGTGGTGACTCGCTGCTGGTGACCCGGCTGGTGTCGCGGATTCGTACGGCGATGGGGGTTGAGGTTTCGATTCGGGCGGTGTTCGAGGCGCCGACGGTGGCGGGGTTGGCCCGGTTGGTGGCTCGGAGCAGTGACCAGGCTAGGCCCGCGTTGGTGGCGGTGCCTCGTCCGCAGCGGCTGCCGTTGTCGTTCGCGCAGCAACGACTGTGGTTCCTCAACCGGCTGGAGGAGCAGTCCGGGGCCTACAACATTCCGGTCGCGGTGCGGGTCCACGGCGGGCTGGACGTGGCCGCGCTCGAGCAGGCGTTGACCGATGTGGTGGGCCGGCACGAGAGCCTGCGCACGGTCTTCGGTGAGATCGACGCGGTGGCGTTCCAGCAGATCCGCCCGATCGAGGAAGCCACTCCTGAACTGGTAGTCCGTGACTGCTCGGCGCAGGAGTTGCCGGGGTTGCTGGCCGCAGCGGCGGGTGAAGGGTTCGATCTGGCGGTGGACCTGCCGATCCGCGGCTTCTGCTTCGAGCTGTCCGACGTTGAGCATGTGGTGCTGTTGGTGGTGCATCACGTGGCCGCGGACGGTGGCTCGATGGGTCCGTTGCTGCGGGATCTGTCATCGGCGTATGAGGCTCGTTGTGAGGGTCGGGCGCCGTCGTGGGCGGGGTTGTCGGTGCAGTATGCCGATTACGCG
>NZ_JBITEL010000040.1:0-11961 GCF_044455125.1 Actinoplanes sp. NPDC051343 | reverse complement strand
GATACCGCCGTTCACGCTCCACCCCGAGAGCTTCCCGGTGATCGTGCCCATCGCAGGGACACGCCGTGCGACACCACTCTCAAACACTCACTGAGTGGCGGACACCTCGACCTGGCCACGACCGACAATGCCCTCATTCTGCGGCTCATGGTGCCGGCGGATGACGACGTCGCCCGGCTCGAGGACGTGATCGGACGGCATCTGGTCCGGTTCGGTACCCGGGACGAACTGGTCGTCACCTGGCAGCGCAGCGACGGCACGCCGGGCACCGAACAGCGCAGGTCCGAAGACTGAGTTGGTAGGACTGTGCGATTCCTGTCCCTTAACTGTGCCGCACCTGCCGCATTTTCCATCATCAGATAAATGCAATCGCGCATCAGTATAAAGTCGGATCGATATGATTGCCTTACGCATAGCCAATAGCGAATATCGCTGCGGCAGTGGCGTTCAATAAGTTTTGGCGGTAGCTTTCTTTTATCAGCCGCATGGCCGCCGAACGCCCTTCTCATCTCAATGTGGAGGTCATTCTGTGAGTGCCGACAAAGAGATCGAAGCGTCCGATGCGACCCGGATCAGCCGTCGAAGCCTGCTAGTACTCCAGCAGGAGATCCGTTTTAGGGTTCGGTGAGGGCTTGCCGGTCGTAGTGACTGGCCTTGGCCGAATCTTGGTGCCTGCGCCGGAAGATGGACCAGGCGATGACGTCGCAGACGCGTCGTGCCGGTTCGAGGATCAGGGTGTGGAACAGTCGGCGTAGTTCGTTGACGGTGACCGCGATCAGCCCGTCCGGGCTTTCGGTGCTGAGCGTGGCAGCGACGGCGAGGAACGCATGAGCGGCGATGACCAGCGTGGTCCAACGGTGCCAAGCTTTCCAACGGCGGTGCTGATGCTGGTCGAGACCGAGGCCGGTTTTGGTGGCCTGGAACGATTGCTCGATGCTCCAGCGACGGCCGGCGACCGCGACGAGTTGTTGCAGGGCAACGGGTTCGGGTGACCAGCAGCGGTAGAAGGCCAGCTCGCTGGTGTTGCGGTTGCGGCGGACCAAAAGCCAGTGGTGGCCTTCGTGCTGGTCGACGGCCTGCGGCAGGGTGATGAAGGCCCAGTCGTAGTAACGAAATCCTTTCGCACCCTCGCCGGCGGAAAGCCGCTGCCACGCTTGCTTCGGCAGACCGGCGGCGAGCCGGTCGGCGCGCAAGACGCCGAGTCCGGTCGGGACATGGTGCGAGCACGCGACCGCCAGGACGTAGCCGAGCCGGTGCCCGCGAAGCGTAGCGGCCAGGCGTGGGTCGCCGCCGTAAGCTTCGTCGCCGGTGACCCACCGGCAGGGCAGTCCACCGGCCAGCGCGGTCTCGATCAGCCGGCGCGCCAGCTGTGGCTTGGTGGCGAAGCCGACGGTGTCGGGCACTGCTGCCTCGGCACGTCGTTGTGGGTCATCGGTCCAGGATTTCGGCAGGTAGAGGGCCACGTCGAGCAGGGTGTGCCCGGCCGGTGCCGCATAGGACAGGTGCACGGCGAGCTGGCAGTTCTCGATCTTCCCGGCGGTGCCGGAGTACTGCCGCTGGACCCCGACGGTGTGGACGCCTTTCTTCAGATCTCCGGTCTCATCGACCACCAGAACCCCGTCCGGATGCCCGAGCCGAGCCGCGACGAACCCGCGGATGTCAGCACGGACCAGCGCGTCGTCCCAAGACGCCCGGCCAATCAGGTCCTGCATGCCGCCGGGACCGTTGTCGCCGGCGTGTTCGGCGATCGTCCAGCAGTTCTTGACCGGCAGTGGCGCCAACAGCCCGGCCACGAAGTCTCGGACCCGCTGCCGCGGTTCCGGCCGGGCGAAGCGTGCCTCGATCGTGTCCATCAACGTCTCGAACAGCTCAGCCCATCGCTGGGCATCTACTCTGTAAGCGGCAGCCACCGCCGAATCTTGGGTCCACACAAACCTCGAGACTCAGCGGTGGCTGCTTGCCGTCCACGGACAAAACCACACCGTCACCGCAGCTCAGAACAGATCTCCTGCTGGAGTACTAGGTGTCGGCGCAGCTGTAGCACTGAGTGAGTGTTTGAGAAGTTCTTATGTGGATGGTGTGGTGTCGTGACGGTGGTTGGCGGGTCGGGCAAGGTGGCGCGGTGTCTTCGCGCCGTGCTACCCGTCTGATCCGAGTGACGCCCAGTGGGACCTGGTCAAGGACCTGCTGCCGGAGCCGAGCGCGGCCGGCCGGCCGGAGAAACACCCGCGGCGCGAGATCGTCAATGCGATCCTCTACCTGGTTCGCTCGGGCTGCCCGTGGCGGTATCTGCCCGCGGATCTGCCGCCGTGGCAGACGGTGTACTGGTACTTCACCCGATGGGAAGAAGCCGGTGTCACGGAGAAACTGCTTGCCGCGTTGCGAATCAAGGCCCTTATCGCGCAGGGCCGTGAGCCTGAGCCGTCGGTCGGGGTCCTGGACTCCCAGAGCGTCAAGGGCGCCGACACTGTCGGCAGAGACTCGCGTGGCTACGACGCGGGTAAAAAGATCAACGGCAGGAAGCGGTTCATCGTCACCGACACCGCCGGGCTGCTGATCACCGTCGCCGTGCTGGCCGCCTCGTGGCAGGACCGTGACGGCGGTAAGACCGCTCTACTAGGCGTGTATCTGAGCAGCCCGGTCCGGTACGTTTTCGCCGACTCCGGGTTCGCCGGTCGGTTCGTCGACTGGGCCCGCGACACCCTCAGAACCACCGTCGAGATCGTGCGTAAACCCGCCGACCAGCGAGGGTTCGCCGTGCAGCCGCGCCGGTGGGTCGTTGAAAGGACTTTGGCGTGGCTGACCGCCAACCGGCGGCTGGCCCGCGACTACGAACGCCAGCCTGAAGTCTCCGAGGCCATCATCCGCTGGGCCGCCATCGCCGGCATGGCCCGCCGGATCACCCGCGGACACCCCGCCCGCCGTCAGACCCGCCGCACCTTCACCTGGCCATGACCCCATCTCAAACACTCACTTAAGATCCGGACACCGCACTCCGCTCTCGCGGTGACTGACCGTAGTCGTTGGCGCCTTGCGACTGACTCGTGCAGACGCGCCGACGTCGATGGTTGCTGTGTACTGAGCCCTTTTCATCCTGCGTGGGCCGGGTTCTCGACGTGGTGCAGGACGAGGATGGCCTGCACGATCGGAGTCGCTCGGTGCGGGCTGCAGCGCAGCCTGGTCAGGACTTTCCCAACTTTGAGGGTGGCGTTGGCGCGTTCGCCGATGCCGCGGATGCGGGCGTGGGCGCGGTTGACCTTCTTCTCCCACGGGGTGAGTTTCGGCCGGTAGCGGTGACGTTTGAACGGGTTCCGGATACTGCCTCGGGCACCTTGGTACGCCTTGTCGGCGAAGGTCACCACCTTCCCCCTGGTCAGAGCGTCGATGACGGCGTGGGTGCGAGCCGCGGTCAGGTCGTGAACTCCGCCGGGCAGCGCGGGCGATGCCCAGATGAGCCGACCTACCGGATCCGCGATGACCTGCACGTTCACGCCGTGCCGGCGATGCTTTCCTGAGTAGTAGGGACCGCGTACCCGGCACTCGGCTCTTTCCTGCCGGAACCCCCGCCGCCGGAGTTCCGCCAGGACGCCGAGCGCATGGTGCCGCGGCTTGCGGAGGCGGGCATGACCGCTCCGGTGATGCGCGAGCGCGACGGGGAGCTGGGTGGATGACGGGTTCGCTCCGCAGGAAAGCGCCACCGCCCTCAGCGTGCTCTCCGTCCCGCCGTGGACCCCGATGGTGCGCTCGCCGAAGCTCCCGGCCAGCGCCTCCCAGAACCGTGGCCGGCAGCCGCCGAGCAGCTCGCCGGTACGGTGCGCGAGGGGCTCGCGATACTCCTCAGCGCCGGGGTCGGTCAGCGTGCCGAAGTAGCCGAAGATCACCGCGCGCATGGCCCACACACGGACGCGCCGGAGACCCCCCGTGGTGCGAGGGCCTCCGGCGAGGCGGTTCCGTGCGGTGGATCAGGATCCGCGAAGGATCAGGTTGCCGTTGTCCGCGGCGCCGCTCTGCAAGCCGCTTATTTCGCTGGCGCGTTTTGCGGCGCCGCATTCCCCGCGGCTTTATCCGCTGGCGTTTCGTTCAAACCCAAACCACGCAGGATGTTATCGCGGTTCGCGTTTCCGCGCAGCGCGGTCAAGGAATTCAAGCGGCCCAGCAAAGTCGTGGAAGATGCGGGGCATTTCAAGTCTTGAATCGCCGACAAGGTTTTCTCAAAACGTTGGATGCGGCTTTCAAGGTCCGTTCCACTCGGAAAGTTCGCATTCTTGAGCGCTACCTGCGCGTTCACCTGGGCTTGAGTGGGTGGGCAGCGACCGGGAACTTTCACCCCGGTAGGGCCCACGCGGTCGGCCGTCGCGTTCGGATTGCCCGGGCTGAAACCCAGCGCCGGCACCAAAGCGTTAATGTTACCGGAGCTGGCTCCGGCGTTCCCCGTCGCTCCACTCGCGGCCGCGTCACCGGATCCTGTGGCGGCGGCTTTATCCGCTGGCGTTTCGTTCAAACCCAAACCACGCAGGATGTTATCGCGGTTCGCGTTTCCGCGCAGCGCGGTCAAGGAATTCAAGCGGCCCAGCAAAGTCGTGGAAGATGCGGGGCATTTCAAGTCTTGAATCGCCGACAAGGTTTTCTCAAAACGTTGGATGCGGCTTTCAAGGTCCGTTCCACTCGGAAAGTTCGCATTCTTGAGCGCTACCTGCGCGTTCACCTGGGCTTGAGTGGGTGGGCAGCGACCGGGAACTTTCACCCCGGTAGGGCCCACGCGGTCGGCCGTCGCGTTCGGATTGCCCGGGCTGAAACCCAGCGCCGGCACCAAAGCGTTAATGTTACCGGAGCTGGCTCCGGCGTTGCCCTGTTCGGCGGCCTGGCTCATCCCCGTGCCGACCGCGAGCGCCGAGCCGAGCAGCGCTGCGGCGGCACCTCCAATCACCAGCTTGCGCGTCCGGCTGCTGATTCCGCGTCGATGCATGCACGGCTCCTCTTCGTCTCGGTACTGCTTGTGCCGAGATATACGAGCAATGATGTGGCAGCAGTTCATGACGCTGAGCAAGCGTTCCTTAAAGCTTCTTTAACGCGACTCCCGGGGCGTCCAGCCCCAGCATCGTCGCGCCCACGTCCGCGGGCACCCGGCCGCGGGTCAGCAGTGAGCCCACCACCATCACCGTGAACGCGAGCGGCACCGTCCACACGGCCGGCTGCGCGAGCAGCTCGGTCTGCCAGCCGGACAGCGTCGGCCCGAACACCGTGACCAGCACCGCGGTCATCGCGGCGCCGCCACCGGTCGGCACGTTCGAGGCCGCCCCGGTGTCCGTGAGCCCGCGCCACCAGATGCGTCGTGGTCTTACCGGCGCCGTTCGGGCCGACAGCACGATCAGGGCCCGCGCCTCAGCACGGGCCCGGAGGGTCCAATCTGTACTGAACCTTTCCAACCTGATCTTGCAGGTCAGTCCGGGTCGGCGGGGGTGCTGATCGATGCGGGCAAGGCTCCAGATAGGACAGCAAATCGACCAGAACCCGATGCCCCGACCGGGAGCCTCGCCATGCTGTCCTACCCGTCCACGATCTCGTTGTCCAGCCGGACCCTGAACCACCTCGCCGACCGCATCCGCGGCCATCGCCAGCAGCGCAAATCCCGATGGCGGCGACTGAACCCGGGCCGCCAGGCCCTGCTCGCCCTGGCCCACCTACGCAACGGCGACACTTACACCCGCCTCGCAGCGGGCTTCGAGATCGGCGTCACCACCGCCTGGCGCTACGTCCAAGAAGTGATCGCCCTGCTCAGCGCTGGCGCCGAGGACCTGGAAACCGCCATGCGGCGCATCCGCACCTTGGCCTACGCGATCCTGGACGGCACGCTGATCCCGATCGACCGGGTCGCCGACCAGAAGCCCTACTACTCCGGCAAACACAAGCGTCACGGCGTCAACGTGCAGGTCATCGCCGATGCCGTCGGCCGGCTGGTGTGGGCCTCACCAGCGCTGCCCGGCGCGACTCACGACCTGACCGCTGCCCGCGCTCACGGCGTCATCGAGGCGCTGACCAGCGCCGACGTGATGACCTTCGCCGATAAGGGCTACCAGGATGCCCGCGGTAGCGTGCGCACCCCGTTCAAGCGGCTTCCGGCCGAAGCTGTCACGCCGTCAGAAGGCAGTCAACCGGGCGCACGCGAAGATCCGCGCCCGCGGTGAGCGCGCGATCGCCACGCTCAAGACCTGGAAGATCCTAGCCAAACTGCGCTGCTGCCCACGGCGCGCGACCGCGATCGTGCAGGCCATCCTCGTCCTGCACCACGTCGAGGCCAACCGCTACACAGGATGAAAATGGCTCACTGAATAGGATTCCGGTATCACTCCAACGATCATCCATCGTGACGTCCGCTCATCGGCTACTCGGGAAGGTCGGGGCGCCTGGTAGTACTACTTTCCGTTATCCGGGGAGCTTGTCTCGCCGCGCCATCTTGCACAATTCATGCGCTCGCGGCGGCTGTGGCCGACCTTCAAGCCGTTGTAGACAGACGCAAAGAGTGCCGTCAGTGAGGCAACGTAGGTCAACGATGGTCCAGCGGCCTACCCAAGGCGGTCACGGCAAAGTCGGCAGCGACGCCGAACGTCTCGCCTCGACAGGGGCAGGAACACTCAGCGCGAGCGGACGTACCGCGGCAGCCCCAAGCTAGGCGAGCCGCGATCAGGATCAGGCGATCCGCGAGTGCGCCCACAACAACGGTCACGAGGTGTCGGAGCACGGGCGCAGTCCCGCCTCGATCATCGCGGCGTTGCACGCCAAGAGCTGACACGGAATCCCTCTCGGGCCAGAAGCCAAGGCCGGATACGTCAAGCGCAGTCTTCGCCGCCGCACTCAGGTGTGGCGGCGCCAAAGCATCGACCATCACGAGCTGCGGCCGGGCGACAAGAGCAGCCGCCCGGCCGGGTGCAAGCCGACGCGAGGCTGGAACCCGCGGGATCTGTGGGTGATCTCCCCGCCCGGCGCGCATCCGGCGCTGGTCCGCGAGGAAACGTTCCCGCGGGCCCAGCAGATCAGCGCACTCGCGGTGCCGGACGACGCGAACCTCGACCGGTACCAGCTGACCGGTCTGGTGATCTGCGGACTCTGTGGCCGGCGAGCAGAAGGCCACTGAGCGCACGGCCGGGCTCGGTACCGAGGCCGGCACGGTCGCACGAGCGCGAGCGACGTCCACCTCGAGCATCCGAAGACGCTGTCGTGCGGCAGGACCGGCTGATCGAGCAGGCCACGATCCAACTGGTCCGTCTGATCGACTCTGATGCTGCCAGCATCACCGTGACCGAACTCGCCCGTCAGCTACGCGAGCGGGGTATCACGATCGTCTGCACACCGGTGGCCATCACCCTCGACACCGGAGCCGCGGAACCAGAATCCGAGCCGACCCCGACGGAACAACCCAGCGGTCAGTTCGTGCTGCCGATCCCGCAGCCGCGGCGGGCAGCGAAGAGCCCCCACCAAAACCATCCAGCAAACGTGAATGACTTTGGTGTGGGTTAACGTGTCCGGGCGGTTCCTCCAAGCGTGCCCAGCGAAATCGGCGAATCTCTCATCGTGCCGCTCATCCGGCGCGGTTAGGCGAAGTCCAGCGATACAGCGAGTGCAGGGACGTAAGAGACTGGGTGCCGGGGAAGGACAGCGATTGCTCGCCTACATGTGTCCTGACCCGAAGCGGCTGTGCCACCGCATCGATAGCCCGCCATAGCCGACGCCCAGCGCCAGGGCCTCATGCTCCTCGTAGCGCAACAGCGAACGATCCGAGAGGACCGTGCCGGTGCCCAGATCGACGGCTCGGACCTGATTGGAACCGCCGCCCGCGGCGGACAGCGCCAGCACCGACCGGCCCGCCACCTAGCGATCTCAATGGGTTACGGCGACCGGCGCCGAATCGTCTATAGGCGCGTCCGTGTAGCTCGAGACGTTTCAACCGAGGACCAACAAAAGCCGCAGGCATCCAAGGCCTGGCAGCTCTCACGGGCTCGCAACCTGATCGAGCCAGCCGGCGGAGAGATCGTCGCGGAGTTCTTCGACCCGCGTGGCGCGTCTGCCACGAGCCGTGCGGGCCGGACGGATTCAGCCGGACGGCCGTGGCCGGCAGCGGGCGCAGCGCCCGAGGGGGCCGGCCGGTTGGAACGACGGTACGGTCGGACGCTTTCCACAGCGGGACCGGCCCCCGCCGGGATGACGGGTGTAGCGTCCGAGCGAGTCACTCCCCATCCATCGGAGTCCCGGATGTCCGCGAGCCTGCTGACCATCATGGCCGACCGCCTCGACGCCGCTCCCGGGGCGCCCCTCTACACGTTTCTCGATCGCCACGGGAAGGAGATCGACGCGGTCGACTGCCAGGAGGTCGTGCGGCGGGCGGCCGGCATCGCCGATTTCCTGCAGGCGGCGGGGGTCGCGCCCGGCGATCGCGTGCTGCTCATCTTCCCGCCCGATGGTCTGGAGTTCGTCGCGAGCTTCTTCGGGTGCATGCTCCTCGGCGCGATCGCGGTCCCGGTGGCCAGCCCCGACCCGCGGCACCTCGATCGGGAGCTGCCCAAGCTCCGGCACATCGCTGAGGACAGCGGCGCACGCGTCGCCCTCACGCATGCGAAATACCGCGCGCTTTCTGCGCTGGCGTCGGTACGCGAGGGCGTGGCGGGCCGTTGGCGCGGCCGCGAGACGTCGAGCTGGCCCGAACTCGCCTGGCTGCTGTCCAATCGCGTCAAACGCGCCGATCCGGAGGCGGCCGCGGCCCGGCTGGCCCGCGCGGCCGCCCGGTTCGGCCCAGACGACGTCGTGTACCTGCAGTACACCTCCGGCTCGACGTCGGAGCCCAGGGGCGTCGTCGTGCGGCACCGGAATCTGACGCACAATCTCGAGCTGATCGCGCGCAACACCCGGGTCGACAGCGAGTCGGTGCTCGTCGGCTGGGTGCCGTTGTTCCACGACATGGGGCTGGCCGGCGGGATCCTCAACGCCATGTATACCGGGGCGCGCTGCATCGCCTTCTCCTCGATGACCTTCCTGGCCGCCCCGCGTCTCTGGCTCGAGGCGATCGATCGCTACCGCGGCACGCACATCGCTGGGCCGAACTTCGGCTATGACTACGTGTTGCGCGGTCTGCGCGACGGCGACTCGTTCGACCTCTCGTCGGTCCGCGCCACCTTGCAGGGCGGTGAGCCGATGCTGGTCGCCACGATGGACCGCTTCGAAGCCGCGTTCAGCCGGATGGGCTTCGACCCGGCGTCGTTCGGCAATGTCTACGGCATGGCCGAGGCCGTGCTGTTCGTCTGCGGTCGGGTCGGCCGGAAGCCGACGTTGCTCCACGGGGATCGGGCCCTGCTGGATCGTGACGGCGTGATCGTCGCGCCGGCTCCGGGCGCACCCGCGTTGACGCTCGTGGGCAGCGGCGTGCCTGACGCGGAGTGGGGTGTTTCGGTGATCGCCGTCGACCCCGTGACCCGGCGGCCGCGGCCACCCTACGCCGTCGGTGAGCTGTGGATCTCCAGTCCCAGCGTGTCGAGCGGTTACTGGGGACGGACCGAGCAGGAGAACGCGGCCGTCTTCGCCGCGCGCCCGGCGACCGGGAACGACCCGGACGACGGGCGGCGTTTCCTGCGTACCGGTGATCTCGGGGTGATCGGCGACGACGGCGAGGTGTTCCTCTGCGGCCGCCTCAAGGACCTCATCATCGTCGGCGGCCGCAACATTCATCCGCAGGATCTGGAAGCGGCGGTGGTGGCGGCCGATCCGATCCTGCGGCCGGGCAACGCGGTCGCCTTCGGAGTGCGGGTCGACGGCGTCGAGCGGGTCGTGGTGGCGGCCGAGCTGCGCAAGAAGGTCCTGCGGACCAGGGATCCGATCCCGCTGGACCGCGCGGCCTCGGCGATCCGGGCCGCGGTGACCTCGCACTGCGGGGTGCAGTGTCATGAGGTCCTGCTGATGAGGCCGGACAGCATTCCGAAGACGACCAGCGGAAAGGTGCGGCGCACACAAAGCAGGCACCAGTGGACGGTCGGCTCGCTGCATTCGTCGGCGATCTCGGGACAACACAGGCCGACGCGGAAGACGATGCCCCGGGCCGGCCCGGGCGGCGAGCCGGAGTACGTGCTCCGGCTGCTGCAGACCGAAGTCGCGGAGGTGCTGCAACTGATCGACCCGAACGACGTATCGGTGGATCGGCCGCTCCTCGACATCGGCCTCGATTCGCTCGGGTTGATCGATCTGGCCCAGCGCGTCGAGAATCGGACCGGAGCGCGGATCCCGCCGGCAAGCTTCGGCAACGACTCGACCCTGCGGGCGATGGCGATCTCGCTGGTACAGCACTTCGAGTCGGCGCCCCCCGAGCCGGGCGAGACTCCGCACACCGGTGACGTCCCGTTCAGCGCCGGGCAGCGGCACGCTTTGGAGCTGGGGCAATGGGACGGGTCGACCCGTACGGTCATCCTCGACGTCCATCGGCGGCTCACCCCGGACCGCCTCCGTCGAGCCGCGTCCGCGCTGGTGGCCCGGCACGAGGCGCTGCGCCTGCGGTTGCGTCGGGACGACGGCCGATTCGCCCAGCGCTACGGCGACATCGAGGGCAGTTTCGCCGTCGAATCGGTCACGGTGGACCGGCCCGACGCGCTCCCGCCGCTCCTCAGCGAGCAGCACCGCCGCGTCAACGTCGAGCACGGCCCGCTGATGCGCCTCCTTCTGATCGCGACCGGTTCCAGGCAACGCCTGTTCATCGCGGTCAACCACCTCGTCATGGACAGGGTCACGCTGCGCATCCTCCTGGATGACCTGGACCAGCTCTGCGGGTTGGACGAACACGGCGAAGCCCTGCACCTGGCCCGCACATCGGCGCGCTTCGAGGCGTTCTCCAGCTGGATGAACAACTTCGCCCGACAGGGCGCGAAGGGAGATCTGGAGTTTTGGCTTAATCAGCTCGCAGTGCCACCACCGGCTACCTACGCCCCGCTGGCGCATCCCGGCGTGCAGACGGAGGACCTGGCCACCGCCCGCCAGAGCCTGCCGCCGGACGAGACGCGCGAGCTCTGCAACGTACGGATGACCGGGCCGGACGCTGGCCGCGCACCGCTCGCCACCACCCTGCTCACGGCGCTGGTGCGGACCGCTCAGCGCCAATGGAGCTGCGGGCGTCTCGTGGTCGAGCTCTCCGCCTCGGGGAGACAGACAGCGGTGCACGGCCTCGATCTCTCGCGGACGGTCGGCGATCTGCACTGCACCTTCCCGCTGGCCTTCGAGGACAGCCGGTCCCAGAGCCCCGCCGAGACGCTGACCGCGGTAGGCAAACGGCTTGCCGGTGTCCCGTCCGCCGGTCTGTCGTTCGACAGTCTCAAGTATCTGAACAATGATTCGGACCTGCGAGAGAGCATCCGCCAGGCCCCGGCTCCGACGCTCTGGTTCAACTTCCAGGGCGAAATGCCGACGCGGAGCCGCAGCGGCCTCTTCTCTCTGAGTGCGGCCGCCATCGGTGACCTGTGGGACTCCGGGACCGGCGTGCGGCAACCGCCGCTCTACGTCGAATGCGCGGTCGTCGGCGGCACGACCCGCATCGTCTGGGCATACTCACCCCGGCGACTGTGGTGGACCGGAGTGGAGATCGATCAGTGGATGACCCGGTTCCGAAATGAGCTCTACCACCTGGTTTGAAAGGGCACGGACATCCCGGTCCGTCAGACGTCGCGTTAGGCGGCGAACTCGTCGAGCAGGCTTCGGGGCCTTGTCGTCGAAGGTGAGATTCAGGCAGCCGGCCGTTCGACCTCGTCCTGCGCCCTCAACGCCTTCTCGATCACCCTCGGCGACCGGTTCCCAGCCGCCGAAACCTCATAACCGAAGACGCCGGAAACACCGTTAGCGAGGCTCTGGCGCTCTTTCGGTGGTGACCGTGGGTGATCTCAGTTGAGGAGGATCCGGTGGCGGAGGAGGGTGAATCCGGCTCGGCCATGCATCTGG
>NZ_JBITEL010000039.1:0-12353 GCF_044455125.1 Actinoplanes sp. NPDC051343 | reverse complement strand
TCGGAGCCCTGGCCCTGCACTACCCCGACCGCATCGGCCCCTACATCAACTAACAAACCACAAGATCACTTACACAAAAATCTTGACAGGCTCCCTCGGCACGCTGATGCTGCACCGCCGGCTCGTGCGCGAGTACGAGATCCGGCCCGCGTCCTCGCAGTCACGCACGTGGTGGGTGAACGACAACCCGCCACCGCGGACCGCGACCTGCCCCACCTGCCGGCAGCCGTTCACCCCGATCCGCCGCCAGACCTACTGCACCCCCGCCTGCCGCCAAGCCGCCTGGCGTGCCCACCACCCCCAGCCCCAGCCGGCCACCACCATCATCGCCCCGGCCACCAGCCGGCGAGCCATCACCGTCTACCCAATGCCCGACCTGCGACACCCGCTACCTCGGCCAACAGTGGTGCCACGACTGCCACACCCCCTGCACCGCCTCGACCTCGGCGGCCCCTGCCCCCACTGCGACGAACCCGTCGCGATCAGCGACATCCTCGAACGACCTCGCTAGCAAGCCGCTACCGAAACCCAATGAAACTATCCCAATCTACCTAAAGTGCATAAGCGCACTTATAGCCCTCTGACATCAACCGTGACCGCTACCCCAGCGAACCACTACGCCCTCCGGCGCATCTGCATCACAGCTCGGTCATTCAACCATGCCCGACACGGAGCTGTACCAATAGCTCGTCCGCGCCAACCTCGGCGGCAAGGGTGGCGGGTCCGATAGCCAATCTGACACCGACAATCTTGCTCATTCGAGTAATTAAGCTGAAGTTTTCCACTCGCTGCCCGATAAGCAGCTTGTAGCCTTCGAATTCCGAGACATCAAAGGCAGTCCGTTTTCCGGAGGCTTCGATGAATTTCCGGTTCTCCGCACTGAGCGGTTCAGCAAACGGATCTACCCACTCGTCGACAGAAATTCGCAGCGACTCACCGTCGGCACCCGATTCAAGGCGGATAGTGAATCCACCGTCGAACGTGAACTCGACTGGCCCTTCGGTCGGGTTGAAGTGTCCCGCCGGTTCGACATAGTTGATACGCCGAATCCGCGCAATCGTGCTGCTCAGGACGTTGTCCAGGTGCTCTTCAAGCATCGCGCCTGCCTCCATCTCTGCGAATCGTCGCCCTATCGACCGCACGCACATGGCATGGGCGTGGCGCCCGCAAACCAGCCGCTTGTGTTTCCGCCAGGGTACAGGCTGACGAAGCTTCCATCGTTCTTCGTTATCAGCAGGTCGTCCCCCTGCCTGTACATAATGAAATCATCCGGTCCGTCTTTACTAATCCGACCCACTCGGACCTCATGTGGCCCATTATGAATGTCTTCGATCCGTTGCCGGTACCAGGCGCGTCCCTCGGCACTCGACGCCTCGAAGCCATAGTCCTTGGAATGGTCACCCCACTTCTTGCCAAACTGACCCTTGTCAATACTGAGGCTCGGTCCGCACCCGTCAGTGTTGTGCACGAGCACGGGTGTGGTGCCGGCGAGCACATAGTACGTGTGGATGTCGGCGACGGTGAGGTTGTACATCAAGTTCGCACCGATCAGCGGCACCACGGCTACCACCGTCGGATCGGCGCCGTCGATGCTCGCCAAACGGTCGTTGACAGCGAGATGGCTTACCTCGACCCACTGGTCGCGGCTCACGTCCCAGAAAGGATGACTCTCAGTCGTGTGTACGGTGTGGTGTCCGCCCTTGGCATCGGCGACGATGAGGTCGGCTAGGTCATGGTCGCGGTGGATCAGTTTCGCGGTGACCGTGCGTTCCGAATGCGCACCTGTTGCTGGATCCTCCGCCTCTACTCGATCTCCGGGCTTCACCTTCTCGATCGGTTTGGTGGTTCCTCCGGCGTTGAGTACTGGAGTGTCTCCGGAGAAGCTGTCTCTGCGTCCGCCGGTGGGCCTCATAACGTCTTTGAGGTCACACTTGTTGGAGAGGATCGCGTAGAGAAGGTTAGTGCCGCCCTCGGCGCTGGCGCCGACGACGACAGGCAGGCTGGAGTCTTTAGATCCTCTTGCCTGCTCTCTGGCCTTCTCTGCTGCGGGGACGTACAGCCCATCAAGGTCATTGGCCGTCTTAGATGTGCAGTATGAGACCCAGTTTTGTTTTCCGTCCTTCTCCAGATCTCGAGGGTCGCAGGCCTCCACCATCGCGCGCAGATATTCGTCGTCGCGGAATGTGGTGATGCCGTACTGCACCTTGAGCCGGGCAAGGGCCTGGTTGTACGCCTTGGCATATCCCTTTAGGTTGACGACGGATTTGTTGTCCAGGCAGAAGAAACCGAGGATGCAGACGTGCTGAGTTCCGTCATCGTTGGTTTCGATGACTGCCGTGCCCTTGAGGGCTGCGATTTCAGCTGCGGCTTGGGCGTCTGCAAGGTGTTGTGTCTGCGTTTTGGTGGTGTTGTGGAACGCCACGTACCCGTCGGGATAGCCGCCGTCCAGCCGATCCTCGGGGCGGGCCATGTGGCTGACGGGCTTCGGCTTCGGTTTGGTTTTCGGCTTGGGTTTGGGTGCCGGCTTGGCGGGGGTGATGCCCAGGGAGCTGTTGTACATGTGCCCGCTGGGTCGGTACGGATGAGCGGGTCGTCGCCGCCGTAGGCGAACGGGTTCGCGGCCGCGCTGTTCGGTGTCGGGTTTACCTGGTAGGTGTCCTTGCTGGTGAATTGGCCGATGCTGGGGTCGTACCAGCGGGCCGCCATGTTGACTTTGCCGGTGCCGCCGTCGGTGTATTCGGATTGGTAGCGGAGGTTGCCGATGGTCGTGCGTGAGCCGAGCACGTTTCCCAGCGGGTCGAAGGTGGCGGTCTGGGTCAGTGTGCTGTCTGTCGCCGAATAGGTGGCCACGACGTCGGCGTGCTGGTCGGTCAGTGCCAGCTTCGCCGACGACCCGGTCCCGGTCGCGGCGCGTAGGCCGAGGGCTCCGCCGGCTGGGTCATGCGAGTAGAGGAAGTCTCCGTCGGCGGCCAGCAGGTTGCCGGTGCCGGAGTACTGCATGGATGTGCTGCCGGTGGTGTTGCCGCGGGTGACCATGCGGCCGGAGGCGTCGTAGGTGTATTGGATCGCGCCGTCAGCGGAGTGCTGCCCGTAGGCGTCACAGGTCAGTGTGGTGGTGCCGTGGCCGGACATGACGCCGGCCGCGGTGTAGGTGTAGCCGACGGTGCCGTCACTCATGAGCTGGTTCCGGGCGTCGTAGGTGAACGTTTTCGCCCCGGCCTGGGTGCGGTTGCCGGCCGCGTCGTAGCCGTAGTTGACGGTGTTGGTGCCGTTGTTCCAGGTCAGCAGCCGGTCGGCCTGGTCGTAGGTGTAGGTGTTGTTGACCGTGCCGCCGAAGCCGATCGTGTTCTTCGAGGTGAGGTTGCTGTTGCGGTCGTAGCCGTAGCTGATCGACGAGACCGTGGCCCCGCCGGGGGTTTTGAGTTGATCGCTGGTGAGCCGGTGCAGGTCGTCGTAGCCGAAGTTCCGGATGTCGCCGGTGCCTTCGTTGATCGACTTGACCTGGTCCATGTTGTTGTAGGAGTACGACAGGGTCGTTCCGGTCAGCGCGTCGTTGACGGTCTTGAGCTGGTCGTTGGTGTCGTAGCCGTAGGTGGTGGTGCCGGAGGCGTCGGCGCGTGAGGTGATGAGGCCGTCGCCGTTGTAGCCCACAGTGGTGGACCCGGCCGAGCCGGTGGCGGTGAGCAGGTCTCCGCGGTCGTTGTAGCTGAATGATTCGCTGGTGGCGTTGGAGATGCCGCTGCCGCTGGTGTTCGATGTGGCAGCGGTCAGGACGCGGCCGTCTTTGTCGTAAGTAAAGCTGCGGTTCGCGGTCGCGGCCGAGGCGCCGGAGCCTTGCTGGCTGGTCAGGTCGCCGACGGTGTCGTAGCCGAAGGTCTGGGTGACCCCGCCCGGCAGCGTCTGGGTGTTCAGCCGGCCGGCTGCGTCGTAGGCGTAGCTGGTGGTGGAGTTCGCCGACAAGCTGTACGCGGTCGTAGAAGGCTCGACCTCGGTGGCCTTAAGGCCCCAGCTGTTGTAGGTGGTGTACCAGTTGTTGCCCCGCCCGTCGGTGTAACGGGTGCGGTTGCCGGCCGGGTCGTAGCCGAAGCTGGTGGTGATCGACGAGGTCGACGTGACCGGCTGGATCTGCTGGGTGAGGGCGCCGGTGCTGTCGTAGGTGAAGGTGCTGGTGTTGCCGTTCGGGTCGGTGCTGGAGACCAGGTTGCCGGCGGCGTCGTACTGGTTCTTCGCATGGGTCAGCACCGCGCCGGTGTGGTCGTAGGTGGTGGCGTCGGTGACCTTCTGGTTGGCGTCGTACAGCAGCTCGGTGCGAGTGCCGTCCGGGTTGGTCGTGGTGGCCGGGTCGCCCAGGAACGAGTACTTGTAGCTGGTGGTGTTGCCGGCCGGATCGGTCGTGGCGATCTTCTGACCGGCCCAGTCGTAGGTGTAGCCGACAGTGGCGCCGTCCGGGCTCGTCACCGAGGCCAGGTTCGCGCCGCCGGGATTGCCGGCCGATGCGGCATACGAGTAGGTCGTGGTCAGCGTCTGCGTGGACGGGTGCCGCTCCAGGGTGGTGCCGGTGACCTGCCGGCCGAGTACGTCGTAGGTGGCCTGGCTTTGCGCCCCGGTGGCGTCGGTGACCGACAGCTGTTCGCCGATCAGGTCATAGGTGTGGTGGGTCAACCCCCCGTCGGGCGCGGTCTCAGTGGCTACGTCACCCAGCTGGTCGTACGTGTACGTCGTGCTGTGGCTCAGCGGGTCCTGCTGCGAGAGCAGCTGGCCTTGCTTGTCGTACGCCCACACTGTCGTGGCCGAGATGGCGGGGGAGGAGCCGGGCGGGGTGTAGTTCGGCAGGGTCTGGGAGACCTTGTTGCCTTCGGCGTCGTAGACGGTGTTGATGATGTTGCCGTCGGGGTCTTCCGAGTGGGTTTGTTCCCCGAAGGTGTCGTAGCCGGCGGTGGCCACCGGCCGTACCTGGATCGCGGCCGTGCCGTACGTTTCGGCGCTCACCGCCGGTGCGACGGTGACGACCAGCTGTCCGGCTTCGTCGTAGGTGTAGTCAGTGGTGTTGCCGTCCGCGTCAGTCACCGACGCCGGCAGGCCGCGGATGTCGCGCGCCCAGCTGGTGGTGTTCTGGCTGGACGAGGCGACTGTGCCGCCAGTCTGCCCGGCGTTGTAGAGCGTGGTGACCTCGGCGGCCGATAGCACCCGGTTGTAGATCTGGACGTTGGAGACCGTGCCGTTGAGCAGATCGCCGGTTTTGTCGCGGCCGATGACGGTGGCGTGGGAGGCGGCGAACGGCGCCGCGTTGGTCGCGGTGCCGGACGGTTGCCCGTTGACGTAGAGCTTGAGCGCGCCCGACGTGGAGTCGTAGGTGCCGACCAGGTGGTACCAGGTCCCGGCGGTCGGAGTCGTGCTGGTGTGCGCCCGGACGGTCGCCGCGCCGGCGGTGTCGGAGGCGGCCTGCGCGAACGCCCATCCGTGGTCGGTGTTGTTGTACTGCAGGGAGAATGCCGACGCGTTGGTGCCGTCCTGTGAGACCACGCCTTCGGTCGCGGCCGGTGCCGCGGTCAGGTTGACCCAGGCGGAGATCGAGTACGGAGCAGTCGTGGTCAGCACCGGCCCGTTCGTGGCGATCTGCTGCCCGGCCGTGCCGGTGAACTTCGCGCCGGTGCCGGTCCAGGTGGCGCTGGTGGCTACGGCTTGGTTGCCGGTGCCGGATGCGTCGGTGACCGCCGTTCCTTGGCTCTGATTCAGCCGGTACCAGCCGTTCGGGTGACCCGTCCCGTCGAGACCGACCGAGGACGAGAGCTCGTTGCCCATCGCATCGTAGGTGTAGGAGGTGGTGCGATCGTTGCCCTGACCGTCGGTCTCGTTGCGGGTGGCGACGCCGTCGTCCGGGCTGTACGCGATCGTAGTGGTGCGGTTGACGCCGGTCGGGTCCAGCACCGTCTTGGTCGGCCGGCTGGCCGCGTCGTAGGTGCTGGTGGTGACGGTCGCGTAGTTGCCGGTGAGTTTGCGGGTCAGGTTCCCGGCCGGGTCGTAGGTGTCGCCCTCGAGCAGGTAGGAGGCGATGACATTGTCGTTGCTGTCGAATCGCTCCCGGGTCTTGCTCGCCACCAGGCCGTTGTCGGTGTAACGGTATTCGGTAGCGTTGTTCATCGCGTCGTATTGCACCCAGAGCCGGCCGGCCTGGTCGTAGACGTTGGTGACCTGCAGCTGGTTGTGCGGGCTGACGGGGTTGGCCGGGTCGCCGGTGTAGTTGCTCAGCGACTGCGTCAGCATCCGGTTGTCGGCGTCGTAGGTGTAGGCGGTGACGTCGCCGTTGGCGCTGGTCTCGGTGGCCACGTTGCCCGACGGGTCGTACGTCTTGCTGGTGACGTTGCCGCGGGCGTCGGTCGTGGTGGCCAACTGGCCGTACTGGTTGTAGGTGTTGCTGACCGTCCGCGAGGCGTCACCGCCGGCTGCGGAGTCGGCGACGGTTTTGCTGGTGACGTTCCCGTCGGGGTCGTAGACGCTGGTGGCGGTGGCGGTGTGCGCGGCGCCGGTAACGCGGTTGGTCACTGTCGGGTCGGTCTCGGAGATCACTTGCCCGAGCCGGTCGTACTGCGCCGTGGTGACCAGGCCGTTCGGCGACGTCGTGGCCGCCGCGCTGCCCGCGTAGCCGGCGCTGTTCAGGGTGACGACCTCGGTTGCCGACAGGGCACGCTGGTAGACCTGCACGTTGGCGATAGATCCGGGGAAGAAGTTACCGCCGCCGCTTGAGCCGATCGTCAGATTTTTCGTACCAGTCCATGTCCCGGTCGCCGTCGTGGTGGCCACCGCCGTGCCGTTGACGTACAGCGTCAGCTTCCTCGTCAATGCGTCATACGTGCCGGCCAGGTGATACCACGTCGACACGGCCGGTGCTGTGGGCGCCGATGCGGTTGCCACGACATAGCCGCCGGTCACGTCGGCGCTGCTGGTCTGAAACTTCCACGACCCGGTGTCGGGCGAATAGGTGAGCTCGGCGGCGGTGTTGTTCGCGCCCTTCTGTGCCAGGACGACCTGGTTGCCGGTGGGGATTTTCGACAGGTTTGCCCAGGCCGACATCGTGAAGCTGGTAGCGGTGTTCAGCACCGGCCCCGCAGTCACGATCTGGCTGGTGGTGCCGTTGAACACCCCGACGCCGCCGGACCACGTCACGTTGCTCGCCGTGGCGCCGTTGCCGACACCGGCCGAGTCGGCGACCGTGGTGCCTGAGGTCTGGTTGAGTTTCCACCAGCCGACCGGGCCACCCGGGTTGACGGTCTTGGTGGTGAGCTGGCCGAGGTTGTCGTAGCCGTACAGGGTGACCAGGCCGTTGGCGTCGGTCGTTGACGCCACGTCGCCGTTGTGGAAGTACGCGCTCCGCGTGGTGGCGCCGCCCGGCGACACTGTCGTCATCGGCAGGCCGGCCGGCACGTTGCCGGAGTCGGCGGCCGGGAACGCGGTGGTGCCATCCGAGTACGTCTGGGTGGTCGTGCGCCCGCTCGGGGAGCCTGGCACCGGCGGTGTGGTCGTGGAGATCCGGTTGCCCGCGGTGTCGTAGGTGTAGGTCGTCGCGTAGGTCGGGTCGGTGGCCGACGCCGAGCGGCCGTCGCGGGCGGAGGTCACCAGGTCGTTGCGTGCGTCGGCCGTGGTCAGGATCGCTGTGGTGTCGTCCGGCCAGTAGGTGTAGTAGTCCGTCGAGCAGGCCTGGTCTTCGCGGTCCTGGCAGGTAGTTTGTGACACGACGTTGCCCCGCACGTCGTGGGCGGTGGTGGTGACGTCGCCGTTGGGGTCGGTCATCGTGTACGGGAAACCCGACGTGTCGTAGCCGTACGTGGTCGTCGCGCCGGTGCCGTCGGTCTGCGAGATCAGCCGATCGCCGTGGTTCGCGTCGTACTTGTACGTCTCGGTCTTCCCGGCCGGGTCTACCATAGTGTTGATCTGCGTTGGCGACGCGTGCGCGGCACCCGCGCCGTACGCCGCATAGTGCGCGGCGACCTGCGCGGCGCTCAACTGCGACCGGTAGAACCCGACCTCGCCGATCGAGCCCTGAAAATAGCCCAGCGTGTTGGTCGGGTGGAACGGCCAGCCGCCGTCGGACTCGCCGGCGCCGATGTAGACGTTGCTGCTGTTCTGGTCGACCAGCGCGCCGGCGAGCGTGGCGACCGCGTTGCCGTCCAGATACAGCGTCTGGGTATTGGTGCCCGCCGCGATCACGGCGTGGTGCCATTTGCCGTCGTTGACCAGCGCCCCCGACGCCATTGCCTTGGTGGCATTGCCCATCCACAACTCGCCGTGCAACCGGCCGTCCGTACCGACGTACAACGCCGGATCCCACGCCCCGGCCTGCGGATTGCTGCTGGTCAGCGGCACGCCCATCTCACCGAACAACACGCCGCCGTCGGTGCTGCCGGCTGGCATGGTGAACCACAACTCGACGCTGTTCGGGCCCGTCTTGACGGCCTCGCTCGCCGGCATCGACACAGACGAGGAGGTGCCGT
Source organism: Actinoplanes sp. NPDC051343 (assembly GCF_044455125.1). Lineage (NCBI taxonomy): Bacteria > Bacillati > Actinomycetota > Actinomycetes > Micromonosporales > Micromonosporaceae > Actinoplanes > Actinoplanes sp. NPDC051343. The sequence goes on along the minus strand of NZ_JBITEL010000039.1, from coordinate 3,864 downwards.
CGAACGACGCGGCCGTACGGTCGGCGAACGGCCCCGGCACACCCAGCGTGACGTTGTTGTAGCTGCCGTAGCCGAAGTTCGTCTCGGAGTAGGCGCTCGCCGCTCCGGCGTAGTCGCCGAGGCGGTAGTAGCTTGCGACACCGGAGCCCATCACCGCCGACCGGTACACCTCCGACGTGCCCGACACCGTTGGCGCGCCCAGCGTCCAGGAGCCGCCGTTCTCGTCGACGACCTGGGTCACCCGGGCGGTCGCCGGGTCGTACGTCACGGCGGAATGGACCTTGCCGGACGGGAGGGTTACCTTGGTGAGCAGCGACGCCGCGGCCACGCGCAAACCGGCCGCGTTGAGGTGGCCGTTCGCGGTCGCGGCGTAGTAGAGCCCCTTGACATCGGACGCGACCAGCGGCTGGGTATAGAACTGCACGTCGGCGATCGACCCGGTGAAGAACGAGGCATACCCGGTGTTGTCGGTGCTCGAATGGTGCGGCTGGTCCGGCCAGCCGCCACCCCAATACCCGGCACCCACGTATTCGTTAAGCGTGCCGCCGACCACCGGGGCGATCGTTCCTGCCAGAGGGGTACCGACCTGCGCACCGTCCAGATAAAGCGACTGCGTGTCGCCGGCCCCTGACAGCAACGCATAGTGCCACTTGCCGTCGGCGACTGACGCGGGCGTGGCGATCGGCGTGGCTCCCGAGCCGTTCCAGAACTCCGCGTACAGCTTGCCGGAGCTGCCGACGTACATCGCCGGGGTGTAGTTACCCGGGGTGGTAGCGCCCCCGGTGACCGCGGCGGCCTGGTAGGACAGCAGAACTTCCGGGCTGGTGGTCTTGAACCACATCCCGAACGTCTGGAAACTCGCGGTCGCGACCAGATTGCTCGGCAGTTGCAGCGATGACGACGAGCCGTCGAACGACGCCGCAGTCACCGGGCTCGAGGCGGACGGGCCCGGCGCGCCGAGCGTCACGTTGTTGTACGTGGCGGCGTCGTTACCCTCGTTGATCAGCACGGAACTCGCCGCGGTCGGCCCGCTGGTCTCCGACAGGGGCCAGTACGAGTGGGCATCGGCGTCGAGTACCGCGGAGCCGTACTGGGAACCGTCGGCGTAGTTGTATCGGGTCGCGACATCGCTGGCGACGTTGGTGCACCCGGCGTGTTCCGGGTCGCAGACCTCGGTCAGACGATCGCCTGAATAGAAGTACTTCCAGGTCTCCGCCGTCGAGGAGTCACCGGTCTTCGCCGGATCGGTGGTCACCGCCGTGACGTGTGCCGACGTGGTGGAAGTCGCCGTCGACCATGCCAGGTGCAGCGCCCGGCCGGACACCGCCGAAGTGATCGCGGTGACCAGACCGCCGGTCCGGGTGAAAGTCACGGCCCGTGCGCTCGCGTCAGCCACCGAACTGATCCCGTACACGCCGGCGGTCAGCGACGTGCCGAAGGTGTAGACCGTGTCGTTCTTGTCGGTCAGCGTGTACCCGGTCGTCGCGGTCCGCAGGGTGGCGTACCGGCCCGGCGGCGGGGAGAACGTGCCGTCGCTGTTCTTGCCGAACCCGACCTGCGACCCGTCCGGATACGTGACCGTCACCGACGTCACCGCGCCGACGGCGTTTTTCTGCTCCACCGCCTGCGCATCGAACACCGACGACCACGCCGCACCGAACGCACCGGTCGTGCGGGGGTCGCGCGAGTTGTAGTCGCGTACCACGTCCAGCGACGGACCCACGGTGGCGACTTGGGCGTCAGTTTCCTCGAGGGTGTAGTTGCCGGTCGCCTGATCGAAGCCGTGCTCGTTGCCGTCCTGCGACAGCGACGAGGTGATTACCGGCTGGGGCACTGTGGGCGTCAACGCCTGCAACGGCTTCGGCACCGACGCGAGGGTGCCGTCACTGACGGTGACCGTCCAGTAGTAGGTCGTCCCCCACTTCAGCTTCCCTACCGGAACGACATAGTCGCCCTTGGCCAGCGCCCCGGAGTCCACCACGACCGTCCCGGCATCGTTGTAGACCTTGAAGTCGTAAGTGAGCGCGACGGTGCTCGTACTGTCGGACGGCTTGGTCGCGCCGGCCATCAGTTCCGGCGTCAACGTCGGCGCCTCGTACCCGTTCGGCGGATACTGGGTGTTCACCTGCGGCGCGTGGTCGACGTAGGTGATCGACAGGTATGGGCTGACCCCTTGGAAAACGTCGGAGTCGTACTTACGCCAGGTCAGCGCGCCGGTGGCCCCGTACACCGCGAAGCCGTAGTCCGGCTCAACGCCGTATGACCAGTTGTTGAGAAACGTCAGGTCCGTGAGATCAACGAGTTCTCCACGGAGGTTCTCGTTCTCGGCGAGGGCTTGACCCAGTTGCGTTTCAACCTCGCGCAGACGTTCTTTGACGACCTGCAACTTGGTGCGTAGCGACGCGGCGGTCGCCTGCTCTTCTCGCGGACGGGGCGAGGGCGAGCGGCCCGACAAGGGATGGTTCCGGATCGCGTTGCGGAGGGCTGGGTGGGCGTAGAGGTAGCTCGTCGACACGCCGGCGGCGGCAGCGATCGATGCGATGGTGATCGGCTTGTTCTGTTGCTCGAGTCGGATGATGGCGCGCCGGGCGCGGGCCTCGGCGTCAGCGGTTCTCTTCGCAGTTGCGTGGGCGAGACGCTCGATGCGTGCTGTGCGTGTGGGCGCGTGGTCAGGAGGCACTGTCCGGGCCCTCGGGTATCGCAACGCGTCGGTCGAGAGCGGCGAGAACGGGTTCATTGAGCGCCAGGCCGGCCTGGTCGCCTGCGGAGCGCTGGTCGTTGATCAGCAGAATGAGTCGCTTTCGGTGCCCGGCGTGGACGGCTGCGGTTTCGTCGCCACCGGGATCGAAGAATGTGCATTCCAGGCACGGGTTTGGGCGGAAGTCGCAGTTCTTGCCCGTAGGTAGTTGGCAATAGCCGTTGGAGAGGACCGCAGTGAACTTGGCGCGGAGTCGCTCAACGGTCGGGTCGGTGGGCTGCCCCAAGCCGCTTTTGGCGCGGCTCTTTTCCTGCGCCTCGTGAAAGGCCTTGGCCTTCTTCGTCAGCGTGCTTTGCGAGATCTGGGCGTAGTGGCTGGTCATGATCGGCGTGGCGTGACCGAAGAACTCCTGGACCTCGGCTTGGGTCCAGTCATTGTTGAGCAGCGCGGTGCCCACGGTGTGCCGGTAGCGGTGGATCTCTCCGCCGGTGATCTTCTCGCCGGTCATGGTGGAATGGGTGATGCCGTGTTTGGTGAACAGATCCTTGACGGCGTCTCGGAAGCCGCCCGGGGACCAGCCGCGGGCAACGCCGGAGCCGATGTTGGAGCGCGCCGGCGACGGGAAGAGGATTTCGTGGTCTGCAGGGTAGTCCGCGCGAACCTGATCTTGTTGGGCGCGAATGGCGATGGCGAGGTCATCGGGGATGGGGAAGCGCCGCCAGGCGCTGGTCTTGCTCTGCCAGTACTCGATCCAGTGGCCGCCGCTGCCGTTGTGCTTCAGGCAGTCGAACGGGATCGTGACCAGTTCGCCGACGCGCGGGCAGCCCCAGCGCAGCAACAAGGTCATGCAGCGGACGGTCGGCGGGGCCTGCGGGTCGGCGAGGACGAGTTTGTCGACCCGTTCGATGACGTCCTCGGGATAGGGCCGGGGCTGCTTCGCCCGGTCGATCGCGTTCTCGCGGCGGCGGAGATAGACCGGTGTAGGCATTTCGGTCACGACGTTTTCAGCTGTAGCAGTTCGAGGACGCTGGCAACGGTGTTGACCTGCTGCAGTGCCTGTTTCGAGCCGCCGGAGCCTGTCAAGATTTTTGTGTAAGTGATCTTGTGGTTTGTTAGTTGATGTAGGGGCCGATGCGGTCGGGGTAGTGCAGGGCCAGGGCTCCGAG
>NZ_JBITEL010000038.1:0-14315 GCF_044455125.1 Actinoplanes sp. NPDC051343 | reverse complement strand
GGGGTGGCGGCCCGGTTCGGTGGCGGCCGGCGTTTGAATGTGTCGCATGCTTTCCATTCTGGGTTTATGGCTCCGGTGGCGGGTGAGTTCGCGGAGGTGGTGCGTGGTCTGGAGTTCGGTGTGGCTCGGTTGCCGGTGGGGTCGCCGGTGGAGGATCCGGAGTTCTTCGCCGGTCAGCTGACCGGGACGGTGCGCTTCGCGGACGCGATCACCGGGTTGTACGGGAAGGGCGTACGCCGGTTCGTCGAGATCAGCCCCCGATCCGTACTGGCCGGGTTGGTCCCGGACTGCGTCGGCGAAGAGGTGCTGACCACCGCGGCGACCGCCGAGGTGCGGGGCGTGCTGGGTGCCGCGGCCCGCCTGTGGACCGCCGGTGCGCCGCTGAACTGGGCCGATGTGCTCCGCGGGCACGGCTACCGGTGGGCCGACCTTCCGACCTACGCGTTCCGCCACACCCACTACTGGCTCGACCGTACGACCGCCGGCCATCCCCTCGGGGGAGTGGCCGTCGTCCTCGCCGATCCGGACAGTGTGGTGCTCACCGGCCGTGTCTCGAGCACCTCCCCGCGATGGCTGGCCGACCACCGCGTCAACGGCGAGGTCATCCTGCCCGGCACCGGCTGGGCCGAGCTGGCCATCGCGGCCGGTGACCAGGCCGGCTGCCCCCGCGTCGAGGAACTGACCCTGCTGGCCCCGCTGGTCCTGGGCGGCAGCGCGGTGACCGTCCAGGTGACGGCCGGACCGCCCGGGCCCGACGGCCACCGCCCGGTGACCATGCACTCCCGGCCCGCGAACGGCGAGCAGGTCCCGTGGACCCTGCACGCCCAGGGCACACTCGCCCCGGCCGGCGGCCGGGAGCCGGACGCGGCCGGCACCGGGTCCGGCGAGGAGATCGATCTGACCGGCTTCTACGCCGAACTGGCCGACGGCGGCCTGGACTACGGCCCCGCGTTCCAAGGCCTGAAACGGGCCTGGCGGGACGGCGACGACGTGCACGTCGAGGCGGAGATCGACGACGCCGGCTCGTACGGCCTGCACCCGGCCCTGTTCGACGCGGTCCTGCACGGCATCGCGCTCACCGGCGCCACCTCGGGCCGCCCGGCCGTGCCCTTCGCGTGGTCCGGGGTCGAGCTGTACGCCACGGGAGCCACCGCCGTGCGGGCCCGGATACGCGCGCTCGGCGAGGGCAGCGTGGCGGTACGGCTGACCGATGCGGCCGGGCAGCCGGTCGCCGACGTGGCCGCCCTCGCGGTACGCCCGGCCGGTGGGCAGATCGCCCGGGCCACCCCGGGAACGGTCTACCGGCCGGACTGGTATCCGATTCCCCTCGGCGACACGGCGGCCGCCCGGATCGTCGAGATCGAGCCGGGCACGACCGCCGAGGCCGTGCACGCCGCGACCCGCGATGTCCTCGCCGTACTCCAGGAGCCCACCGACGAGACGCTCGTGTTCGTTACGCGCGGTGCGATGCCGGTCGACGCGAACGGTGTCACGGACCTGGCCGGTGCCGCCGCCTGGGGTCTCGTACGCTCGGCTCAGGCGGAGAACCCGGACCGGTTCGTGCTGGTCGACACCGATGGCACCGTGGACCCGCGGCGGGCGGCCGGAACCGGTCGTTCCCAGGTCGGCGTGCGAGACGGGCAGCTCTTCGGCGCCCGGCTGGTGGCCGCCCGGCCGGCGACTGCACCCGGAGTCGTTGCCGGGACGGTGCTCGTGACGGGCGCGTTCGGCGCGATCGGGCGGATGCTCACCCGGCATCTGGTGAGCCACTACGGCGTACGCGACCTGATCCTCGCCGGGCGCACCGGCGGTGACGCCGGACCTCTCGTCGAACTCGGGGCGACGGTGACCGTGGCGGCCGTCGACGTCGCCGACCGGGCCGCCCTCGCGGCCGCCCTCGGTGACCGCCGGATCGACGCCGTGTTCCACCTCGCGGGCGTCCTGGACGACGGCGTGATCGGGTCGCTGACCGCCGAGCGGATCGACGCCGTGCTGCGACCCAAGGTGGACGCGGCGCTCCACCTGCACGAGCTCGCACCGGACGCCTCGATGTTCGTCGTCTTCTCTTCCGCGTCCGGCCTGCTCGGCGCGCCCGGCCAGGGCAACTACGCCGCCGCGAACGCCGCCCTCGACGGGCTCGCCGCCCTGCGTCACGCCCAGGGCCGCCCGGCCCGGTCCCTGGCCTGGCCGGCGTGGGCCGACGGCATGGCGGCCGGCCTGGACGACGCGTTCCGGCAGCGGCTCGCCCGGGGAGGGCTGACGCCGCTGGCCCCGGACGACGGTCTGGCCCTGCTCGACGCGGCCCTTGCCACCGACGAGCCCGTCCTGATGCCGGCCCGCCTCGACCTGGCCACGCTGCGTACCGAGCCGCAGGTACACGAGCTGCTGCGGGGCCTGGTGCCGGCCCGCCGCCGGCCCGCCGCCTCGGTCGTCGCCGCCGTCACCGGCGAGCGGCAGCTGCTCGATCTCGTCCGCGCGGCCGTCGCCGCCGTTCTCGGCTACCACGACGGCGAGGCGGTCGGGTCCACGCTGCCCTTCACCGATCTCGGCATCGACTCTCTCACCGCCGTCGAGCTGCGCAACGCGCTCTCGGCCACCCTCGGCCGCAAGCTGCCCGCCACCCTGGTCTTCGACTACGCGACCCCGGAGGCGGTGGCGCGATACCTGGCCGGCGAGTTCGCCGGCGCCCCGGACGAACCGGTGGCCGCGACCTCGGACACCGGCGAACCGCTCGCCGTCATCGGGATGAGCTGCCGCTATCCGGGCGGGGTGAACACGCCCGAGGACCTGTGGCGGATGGTCGACGAGGGGCGGGATGTGATCTCCGGGTTCCCGGTCGACCGCGGTTGGGACGTGGACGCGGTGTTCGACCCCTACCGGTCGCGGCCCGGAACCAGCTACACCGACCAGGGTGGCTTCCTGCGCGACGCGGCCGGCTTCGACGCGGCGTTCTTCGGGATCGGGCCCAACGAGGCGCTCGGCATGGACCCGCAGCAGCGGTTGCTGCTCGAGTCGGCGTGGGAGGCGATCGAGAACGCGGGCATCGATCCGGCCACGCTCCGCGACAGCGACACCGGGGTCTTCGCGGGGATGATGTATCACGACTACACGTTCAACAGCAGCACCGGTGCGATCGCGTCGGGCCGGGTCGCGTACGTGCTCGGGCTGCGTGGCCCCGCCCTCACCATCGATACCGCGTGTTCGTCCTCGCTGGTCGCACTGCACCTGGCCGCGCAATCGCTGCGCTCCGGCGAGTGCACGATGGCGCTCGCCGGCGGGGTCGCGGTGATGGCCACGCCGGAGATCTTCGTGGAGTTCAGCCGGCAGGGCGGGCTCTCGCCGGACGGACGCTGCCGGTCGTTCGCGGACGGCACCGACGGGACGAGCTGGAGCGAAGGCGTCGGCATGCTGCTCGTCGAACGGCTGTCCGACGCCGAACGGCTCGGGCACACGGTGCTCGGGGTGATCCGCGGAACCGCGGTCAACCAGGACGGCGCGTCGAACGGGCTGACCGCGCCGAACGGGCCGGCCCAGAAACGGGTCATCCAGCAGGCGCTCGCCAACGCCGGGCTGCGTCCCGCCGACGTCGACCTGGTGGAGGCACACGGCACCGGCACGGTCCTCGGCGATCCCGTCGAGGCGCAGGCGCTGCTCGAGACCTACGGGCAGGAGCGCGACGGCGAGCCGCTACGGCTCGGCTCGATCAAGTCCAATATGGGGCACACCCAGGCCGCCGCCGGCGTCGCCGGCATCATCAAGGTGATCCAGGCCATCCGGTACGGCATGATGCCGCGGACCCTGCACGTCGGAACCCCCACGACCATGGTGGACTGGTCGGCCGGTGCCGTCGAGCTCCTCACCTCGCCGGTCGAGTGGCCCGGGAGTGGCCGGGTCCGCCGGGCCGGCGTCTCCTCGTTCGGCATCAGCGGAACCAACGCGCACGTGATCGTCGAGCAGGCGCCGGACCCCTCCGAGTCCGGCCTCGCCCCGGTACCGCCGGCGGTTCTGCCGTACGCGATCGCGGCGCGCAGCCCGCAGGCGCTCCGGGCCCAGGCCCGGCGGCTCGCCGAGGTGGCGCGGGGCGGCGCCGATCTGGCCGGCGTCGCCCACGCCACGTTCACCACCCGTACCCTCTTCGAACACCGGGCCGCGGTCGTCGCCGCCGATCGGGACGACCTCGTCGCCGGCTTGGACGCGCTGGCCGGTGGCCGTCCCGCGCCGAACGCCGTCACGGTCACCGGCTCGCGCCCCGGCACCCCGCGGATCGTCTTCGTGTTCCCGGGCCAGGGTTCGCAGTGGGCCGGGATGGCGGTGGAACTCGCAGCCGCGTTTCCCGCCTTCGCCTCCGCGCTCGACGAATGTGGAGCCGCCCTCGCGCCGTACACCGGCTGGGATCTGCGGGCGGTGCTGCGTGGCGAGGACGGCGCTCCCGGCCTGGACGGGGTCGACGTGATTCAACCCGTTCTCTGGGCGGTGATGGTCTCGCTGGCCGCGGCCTGGCGTTCAGCCGGCGTCGTCGCGGACGCGGTCGTCGGCCATTCCCAGGGCGAGATCGCCGCCGCCGTGGTCGCCGGTGCCCTGTCGCTGCCGGAGGGCGCGCGGGTCGTGGCTCTGCGGAGCCGCGCCATCCGGGCCGGGCTGGCCGGCCGGGGCGGCATGATGTCGGTGGCGCTCCCCGCCGCCGAGGTACGCGAACTGCTCACCGACGGTCTTCAGCTGGCCGTGGTCAACAGCCCGTCCGCGGTGGTGCTCTGCGGCGACCCGGGTGTCCTGGCCCGCCTGCGCGAACGGCTGGAGACGGACGGGGTCCGCTCGCGGATCATCCCGGTCGACTACGCGTCGCACTCGGCCTACGTCGAAGAGATCCACGACCGGGTCACCGAGGAGCTGGACGGTCTCGCCCCGGCCCCCGCCGCCGTGCCGTTCTATTCCACCGTCACCGCGGAACGGCTGATCGGCGACGAGCTGGACGCCGACTACTGGTATCGCAACCTGCGCCGGACCGTCCGGTTCGAAGAGACCGTACGGTGCCTGTTCGACGACGGTCACGACCTCTTTCTCGAGATGAGCCCGCACCCGGGGCTGATCACCGCGATCCAGGAGACGGCCGAGGACGCCGGCCGGGCCGCCGCGACGGTCGCCTCGCTGCGCCGAGAGGACGGCGGCCTGCCGCGCATGATGCAGGCGTTCGCCGAGGCGGCCCTGCACGGAGCCCGGATCGACTGGGACCGGCTGCTCGGGCGGCCCGGGCGGGTGGCGCTGCCCACGTACGCCTTCCAGCACGAACGGTACTGGCTGGAGGCGTCGAACGGCGGTGATGTCACGGTGGCCGGCCTGGAGACCACCGGGCACCCGATCCTCGGGGCCGCCGTGGCCCTGCCGGACACCGGCGGCCTCGTGCTGACCGGCCGGCTCAGCCTCGCCGTCCAGCCGTGGCTCGCCGACCATGCCGTACGCGGCGCCGTGCTGGTCCCGGGCACCGCGCTCCTGGAGCTGGCGATGCGGGCGGCCGACGCGGCCGGCTGCGGGCGGGTCGACGAGCTGTCCCTGCTCGAGCCGCTGGCACTGGCCGAGCGGGGCGCGTTCAAGCTGCGGGTGACCGTCGGACCTCCCGCGGAGGACGGCCGGCGGCCGATCGCCGTCCACTCCCGGCCGGACGAGGCCGCTCCCGACACTCCCTGGACCACCCACGCGACCGGCTCCGTCGCTCCCGGGGGAACCGATCCCGGGCCGGCCGAGCCGTGGCCGCCGTCCGGCGCCGCCGCGGTCGACCTCGCCTCCTGGTACGACGACCTGGCCGCGGCGGGCCTCGAGTACGGCCCGGTCTTCCGCGGGCTGCGGACCGCATGGCGGCACGGGGACGACGTGTACGCCGAGGTCGCGCTCCCCGAGGGCACCCGCCTCCAGGGGTACGTCCTGCACCCGGCCCTGCTGGACGCCGCGCTGCACGCCACGGGGCTGGCCGGCGTGGTCGGCGAGGGCGTGTCGGTGCCGTTCGAGTTCGGCGGCGTCTCGTGCTGGGCGACCGGCGCGCGGACCGCCCGGGTGCGGGTGCGCCGGCTCGGCGAGGGCCGGGCCGAGGTGCTGCTGGCCGACGCGGGCGGCGAGCGGATCGCGGCGATCGACTCCCTGGTGCTGCGGGAGCTGCCGGTGACCGGCGGCGGGCGGTCCGCGGTCCGGGACTCGCTCTTCGCGGTGGGCTGGACCCCGGTGGAGCCGGGCGGAGCGGCGATCGACGGCCGCGTATTCGAGCCGGGACCGGGCGACGTCCACGAGGTCGCTCGGCGCACGCTGGCCGGGCTGCGGGAATTCCTGGCCGGCGACGAGGGGCGGCTGATCGTGCGTACGGGCGACGATCCGGCCGCCGCCGCGGCCGGTGGGCTGGTCCGGTCCGCCCAGTCCGAAAACCCGGGCCGGATCGTGCTCGTCGACGGCGCCCCCGGCGACCTGCCGCTCGCGCTGGCGACCGGCGAGCCGGAGGTCCGGGTGCGCGACGGGGTGGCGTATGGGCGCCGCCTGGTGCGGGTTCCGGTCGATCTGCCGTCCGAACTGCCGCCGTTCGGCGCTCCCGGCGGCACGGTCCTGGTCACCGGCGGCGTCGGTACGCTCGGCACCCTGCTCTGCCGTCACCTGGTGAACCGGCGCGGCGTCACCCGGCTCCTGCTGATCTCCCGCGGTGGCATGGCGACCCCGGGCGCGGCCGAGCTGGTCGCCGAACTGGAGGCGGAGGTGACCGTCGCCGCGTGCGACATCACCGACCGAGACGCCCTGGCCGCCGTGCTCGACGGCGTCGATCTCACCGCGGTCGTGCACGCGGCGGGAGTCCTCGACGACGGTGTCCTCGAATCGCTCACCGCGGAACGCCTCGACCGGGTGCTCGCGCCCAAGGTGGACGGGGCGCTGCACCTGCACGAGCTGACGGCCGGGATGAACCTGACCGAGTTCGTGCTGTTCTCCTCGGCCGGTGGCGTACTCGGCGCGCCCGGGCAGGCGAACTACGCGGCCGCGAACGCCTTCCTGGACGCCCTCGCCGAGCAGCGCCGGGCGGCCGGGTTGCCCGGCACCTCGCTGGCGTGGGGCCTGTGGGCGGACGGCAGCGACATGACCCGCGACGCGGACAGCGGGCGGATCGCCCGCAGCGGCGTGCTGCCGCTCACCCCGGAGGCCGGGCTGGCCCTGTTCGACGCCGCCGCGTACGCCCCGGTGCCGGCCCTCGTCCCGATGGCGCTCGACTTCCGCGCCGCCGGTCCCGAGGTGCCGCCCATCCTCCGGCACCTCCTGCATCCCGGCGTGACCCGCCGCACGGCGGTCGCGGTCGCCGTGGACACGCTCGACGAGGAAGCCGTGCTCGGCCTGGTCCGCGCGGAGACCGCCGCCGTCCTCGGTCACGACAGCGCCGACGCCGTCGATACCGGGCGCGCGTTCCGCGATCTCGGCTTCGACTCCCTGGCCGCGTTGAACTTCCGCAACCGGATCCGGGAGGTTCTGGGGCTCAAGGTCCCGGCCACGCTGGTCTTCGACCATCCCACCCCGGCCGTCCTCGCCCGGTACCTGCTCGGCGAGCTGTCCGGGGCGGGACGCGCCGTCACCGTGGCACCCTCCACCCCGGTGGACGGCGATCCGGTCGCGATCGTGGCGATGAGCTGCCGGTACCCGGGCGGCGTGAACTCGCCCGAGGATCTGTGGCGGATGGTCGACGAGGGCCGGGACGTGGTGACCGGCTTCCCGGCCGACCGGGGATGGGACCTGGGCCGCCTGTACGACCCCACCGGCTCCCGGCCCGACACCAGCTACATCGACCAGGGTGGCTTCCTGGAGGACGCGGCCGGGTTCGACGCCGCCTTCTTCGGGATCAGCCCGAACGAGGCCCTCGCCATGGACCCGCAGCAGCGGCTGCTGCTCGAATCGTCGTGGGAGGTGCTGGAGCGGGCGGGCATCGACCCGGCTTCCCTGCGAGGTACGAACACCGGGATCTACGCCGGGCTGATGTTCCACGACTATCCGCACAACGACGCCACCGGTTCGATCGCCTCCGGCCGGATCGCCTACTTCCTGGGCACCGAGGGGCCGGCCGTCACGATCGATACCGCGTGCTCGTCGTCGCTGGTCGCTATGCACCTGGCCGCCCAGTCGTTGCGTACCGGCGAAACGTCGCTGGCCCTGGCCGGAGGCGTGGCGGTGATGGCCGGGCCCGGCATGTTCGTCGAGTTCAGCCGGCAGCGCGGTCTCGCCCGGGACGGCCGCTGCCGGTCGTTCTCCGGCGACGCCGACGGAACCGGCTGGGCCGAGGGCGTCGGGATGCTGCTGCTGGAGCGGCTCTCCGACGCGCGCCGCCGCGGGCACCCGGTGCTCGCCGTGCTGAAGGGGTCGGCGGTCAACCAGGACGGGGCGTCGAACGGACTCACCGCCCCGAACGGCCCGTCCCAGGAACGGGTTATCCGGCAGGCACTGGCGGCGGCCGGGCTCGGTCCCGCCGATGTGGACGCGGTCGAGGCGCACGGCACCGGCACCAGGCTCGGGGATCCGATCGAGGCGCAGGCGCTGCTCGCCACGTACGGGCAGGATCGTCCGGACGATCGGCCGCTCTGGCTGGGTTCCGTCAAGTCGAACATGGGTCACGCGCAGTCGGCAGCCGGCGTGGCCGGGATCATCAAGATGATCGAGGCGATGCGGTACGGCGTCCTCCCGCGCACCCTGCACGTCAGCGAGCCGACGCCCGTCGTGGACTGGTCGGCCGGGAACGTACGGCTGCTGACCGCACCGGTGGCGTGGCCCTCGGCCGGGCGCCCGCGCCGCGCCGCCGTGTCGTCGTTCGGCATCAGCGGCACCAACGCGCACGTCATCCTCGAGCAGGCCCCGGAGCTCGAGACCGGGCCCGCGGCGACCGGTCTTCCGGCGGTGCCGCTGGTGCTGTCGGCGAGGACTCCGGAAGCGCTGGCCGCCGCCGCCGAGCGGCTCGCCGGTGCCGTACGGGACCACGAACCCCTCGACGTGGCGTGGTCCCTGGCCACCGGCCGGTCGCGCCTCGGCCACCGGGCCGTCGTGGTCGCGTCCGGCCGGGATGCTCTGTTGGCCGGGCTCCGTGACGTCACCGCGTCGAGATCGGCGGCCCGGGGCCGCCTCGCGATGCTGTTCACCGGGCAGGGTTCGCAGCGCATCGGCATGGGACGTGAGCTCTACGACGCGTTCCCGGTCTTCGCGCGCTCGCTCGACGCCGCGGTCCAGGAGCTCGACCAGTATCTGGACCGGCCGTTGCTCGACGTGACGTGGGGCGACGACCAGGAACTCCTCGACCGCACGGCGTACGCCCAGAGCGCGCTGTTCGCCCTGGAGATCTCGCTCTACCGCCTCGTCGAGTCCTGGGGCATCCGGCCCGACGTGCTCGCCGGGCACTCGATCGGCGAGATCGTCGCCGCCCGGGTCGCTGGCGTGCTGTCGCTTCCGGCCGCCGCCCGCCTGGTCACCGCCCGCGGCAACCTCATGCAGGCGCTGCCCGCGGGCGGCGCAATGATCGCGCTGGAGGCGGCCGAGGGCGAGGTGCTGCCGCTGCTCGGCCCGGAGACCAGCATCGCCGCCGTCAACGGCCCCCGCGCGGTCGTCGTCTCCGGGGCCGATCCCGCGGTGAGCGAGATCGCCGGCCGGTTCGCGGCGCTCGGGCGGCGGGTGCGGCGGCTCCCGGTGTCGCACGCGTTCCACTCACCGTTGATGGAACCGATGCTCGACGAGTTCCGTGCGGTCGTAGGCGAGCTGGAGTTCAGCGAGCCGGCCATCCCGCTCGTCTCCGCCGTGACCGGCGAGGTCGGTGCCGGACCGGCCGCCCCCGAGTACTGGGTGCGGCACGTACGGGAGGCCGTCCGGTTCCACGACGCCCTGGGCGCGCTCGGTGTGTCGCGCACGCTGGAGCTGGGGCCGGACGGAGTGCTCACCGCTCTCGTACCGGAGGACGTGCCGGCGGTCAGCTCGTTGCGTCGTGGGCGGCCCGAGGTGGAGAGCCTTCTCCGGGCGGCCGGCGACCTGCATGCGGCCGGTACGGACGTGGACTGGGGCGTGGTGCTCGGCGGTCGCGGCGCACGGTGGGCCGACCTGCCGACGTACGCGTTCGAGCACCGGCCGTACTGGCTGACCCCCGACCACGCCGACTCCCGGCCCGGGCACCCGCTGGCCGGCGTCGCGACCACCGTGGCCGGCACCGGCGAGGTTCTGTTCACCGGTACCGTCTCGGCGGCCTCCCACCCGTGGCTCGCCGACCATGCGATTGCCGGGACGGTGCTGCTGCCCGGCACCGGTTTCATCGAGATGGTGCTGCGGGCCGGCGCCGAGGCGGGTTGCCCGCGGCTGTGTGACCTCACCGTCGAGGCGCCGCTGATCCTCGACGATCCGCGCGTGGTGCAGGTACGCGTGGGCGAGCCGGACGAGGACGAGTGCCGCCCGGCCACCGTGCACAGCCGGGGCGCCGACGACACCGAGTGGATCCGCCACGCGTCCGGATCCGTCGCCGTGAACGGGGCGGCCGAGGGGGAGGATCTGCTCGATTGGCCGCCACCGGGGGCCGAGCCGCTGCCGCTGGACGGCTTCTACGACGAACTGCCGATGAACTACGGCCCGGCGTTCCGGGGCCTCACCGCGGTGTGGAGAAGCGGCGGTGACGTCCTCGCCGAGGTGGCTCTGCCGGACGATCTCGCCGCCGACGGGTACGGCCTGCACCCCGCCCTGGCCGATGCCGCGCTGCACGCCATCGCGTTCGCCGGCGTCGATCAGGACCGGCTCGCCGTCCCGTTCGCGTTCAGTGACGTCACGGTTCACGCGGCCGGCGGTACGGCCGCGCGGGTACGCGTCGAGCCGGTGGACGACGGCTACCGGCTCACCCTCGCGGATCGTTCCGGGCTGCCGCTCGCCACGGTCGGGCGGATCGCCCTCCGCGAGTTCGATCCGGCCCAGTTGCGTGGCGGCCCGCGGGCGGCGCGCTCACTGTTCCGGGTCGACTGGCAGGCCGTGCCGGGGACGCCGGTCGAGGGCCCGGTTCCGCCGGTGGTCACGGTGGGCGCCGGGAACGACGTCGAGGCCGTCCATAACGCCCTGCGACGATCGCTGGCCGAGATCCGGTTGCGGCTGGCCGCCGACGATGCCGGGCATTTCGTCGTACGGGTCGGGGACAACCTCGCCGGCGCGGCGGTCGGCGGCCTGGTCCGGTCGGCGCAGGCCGAGCACCCGGGCCGCATCGTGCTGGTCGAGGGCGACGTGGACCTTGCGCTGACCGCCGGCGAGCCGGAGGCGGCGGCCCGGGACGGCCGGGTGTACGTGCGCCGGCTGGTACCCGTATCCGAGACCCCGGCGTCGCCCGGTCCCTTCGCGGGGGACGGAACCGTCCTGGTCACCGGCGCGGGCGGCGCGCTCGGCCGGATCGTCGTCCGGCACCTGGTCGAGAAGCGGGGCGTACGCCGCCTTCTGCTTTTGGCCCGGCGCGGGCTCGCCACCCCGGGCCTGCCCGAGCTGGTGGCCTCGCTGGACGCCCGGATCGACGTGGCCGAGTGCGACGTCACCGACCGCAATGCGCTGGAGGCCGTGATCCCGGCCGACGGCTCCCTCACCGGCATCGTGCATCTCGCGGGCGTTCTCGACGACGGGGTGGTGACCGCCCTGACCCCCGGACGCGTGGACCGGGTGCTGGGCCCCAAGCTGGACGCCGCGCTGCACCTCCACGAGCTCACCGCCGGGCATCCGATCGCCGAGTTCCTCCTGTTCTCGTCGGCCGCCGGCGTGGTCGGCAACGCAGGGCAGGCCGCCTACGCCGCCGCGAACGCCGCCCTGGACGCACTGGCCGCCCGCCGCCGCGCCGCCGGGCTTCCGGCCCGATCGGTGGCCTGGGGCCTGTGGGCGACCGAGGAGGGCATGGCCGGGACGCTGGACGCCACCGCCCGCCGGCGGTTCGGCGGTCAGGCGCTCGCCGTGGCCGAGGGCCTCGAACTGCTCGACGCCGCGACCGGCCTGGACTCGCCGGTGCTGATGGCGGCCCGGCTCGACCTGCGTGGCATGGCCGAGTCCGGCGACGTGCCACCGCTGTTCCGGTCGCTGGTCCGGCCCCGCGCCGCCGCTTCCGGCCGGGCGTTCGTACGGCGGCTCGCGAAGCTGCCGGCGTCCCGGCGGGGTCCGGCGATGGTGGATCTCGTGCAGTCCGCGGTCGCGGTCACGCTCGGCCATTCCGGGCGCGAGCAGATCGACCCGCAGCAGGCGTTCAGCGACCTCGGATTCGACTCGCTCAGCGCCGTCGAGCTGCGCAACCGGCTCGCCGCGGCGACCGGGCTCGGCCTGGCGCCCACGCTGGTCTTCGACCACCCGAACGTGACCGCGCTGGCCAAGTTCCTGGACGGTGAGCTCGCCGGCGAATCGGGCGCCCCCGAGGAGGAGAGCGAGGAGGACCGGATCCGCCGGGCCCTCGCCACCGTGCCGCTGGATCGCCTGCGCCGCTCCGGGCTCCTCGACGAGTTGCTGGGCCCGGACGGCCCGTCCACGCGGGAACCTTCCGAGACGATCGACGAGATGGATGCCGACGCTCTGATCGGGCTCGCGCTCGGCGACGACCGTACCGACGACGAGGAGTGACACGATGACCTCCGCCTCCGAGGCCAAGCTGGTCGAGGCCCTCCGAACCTCGCTCAAGCAGAACGAGCGGCTGCGCGACCGGCTCCGCCGGGGCAGCGAGCCGATCGCCATCGTCGGTATGGCGTGCCGGTTTCCGGGTGGGGTCGGCTCGCCCGAGGATCTTTGGCGCCTGGTCGACGAAGGGGGCGACGCGATCGGATCGTTCCCGAAGGACCGCGGCTGGGAGGTATCCCGCATCCACGACCCGGAAGGCTCGCGGCCGCACACCACGTACGTGGATCGGGGCGGGTTCCTGGACGATGCGGCCGGCTTCGACGCGGGCCTGTTCGGGATCAGCCCGCGCGAGGCTCTCGTCACCGACCCGCAGCAACGCCAGCTGCTGGAGGTGTCGTGGGAGGCTCTGGAACGCGCGGGAATCGACCCGCGGTCGCTGCGCGGACGGCCGGTCGGGGTGTTCGCCGGCGCGATGTACCACGACTATCCGGCCAACGCGAACACCGGCTCGATCCTGTCCGGCCGGATCGCGTACGTGCTCGGGCTCGAAGGACCGGCCGTCACGGTGGACACCGCGTGCTCGTCGTCGCTGGTCGCCCTGCACTGGGCGGCGCAGGCGCTGCGCCGCGGCGACTGCGAGATCGCGCTGGTCGGTGGGGTGACCGTGATGGCCACCCCGGAGACCTTCATCGCGTTCAGCGAGCAGAAAGGATTGTCGCCGGACGGCCGGTGCCGGTCGTTCGGGGACGATGCCGACGGCACGGGCTGGGCCGAGGGCGCCGCGATGCTGGTCGTCCAGCCGCTGGCCGACGCGGTCGCGGCCGGGCGCCCGGTGCTGGCCGTGATGCGGGGCAGCGCGGTCGGATCGGACGGGGCGTCGAACGGTCTGACCGCGCCCTCGGGGCCGGCGCAGCAACGCGTGATCCGGGCCGCGCTGGCCGACGCCGGGCTGTCGCCCGCCGACGTCGACGTCGTCGAGGGCCACGGCACGGGAACAGTTCTGGGTGACCCGATCGAGGTCGGCGCGCTGGTCGAGGTGTACGGGCGCGGGCGGGCCGGCGTTCCGCTGCTGCTCGGATCGCTCAAGTCGAACATCGGGCATGCCCAGGCCGCATCCGGAGTGGGCGGGATCATCAAGGTCGTAGAGGCGTTGCGGCGCGGTGTGGTCCCACGGTCGCTGCACAGCACGCCGGTGTCGTCGCGCGTGGAGTGGACCGGCGTCGAAGTGGTGTCGGAGCCACGGCCCTGGCCGCCGCTGTCCCGGCCCGGCCGGGCCGGGGTGTCGTCGTTCGGGATCTCCGGCACCAACGCGCACGTGATCGTGGAGGCGTTCCCGGCCGAGCCGCCGGGTCCGGACCGGGAGTCCCTGCCGGTCACGCCGATCGTGGTCTCGGGCGAGGGCGGGGCGGACCGTCAGGCCGGGCGGCTGGCGCAGTGGCTGGCCACGGCCGACGAGCCCGATACCGGGGACATCGCATGGTCGCTGGCCTCGGGCCGCGCGGTGCTCCGGAACCGGGCGGTCGTGCTCGCGCGTGACGTCCACGAGGCCCGGCGCGGTCTCGAGACGCTGGCGGACGGCTCGCCCGGAGCCGGGGTGATCACCGGTGGCGCCGTGAGCGGGAAGGTCGGCGTCCTGTTCGGCGGGCAGGGTGGCCAGGTCGCCGGGATGGGCCGGGAGCTGTGCGAGGCGTTTCCGGTGTTCGCGTCGGTGTGGGAGGAGG
>NZ_JBITEL010000037.1:0-16003 GCF_044455125.1 Actinoplanes sp. NPDC051343 | reverse complement strand
CCTCGGAGCCCTGGCCCTGCACTACCCCGACCGCATCGGCCCCTACATCAACTAACAAACCACAAGATCACTTACACAAAAATCTTGACAGGCTCGTTCGGGATGATCAACAGAGCCGGCCGGGTGGGTCCGGATCCTTGTCGTACGGCGGCGATCTCGGGCCAGGAGAGGCGGACACCCATCAGCGGCAGCCGCACGCCGACGCCGTCCACGGCCAGCACCGGCACTCGGCCTACCGTGCTCACCAGCACTGGGCCGCCGATGAGTGCCACGAACAGGACGCCGCTAATAAGGGAGCACCAACCGCAGGACACCGTCGAGAGCGATGCCGTAGATAATCATCGCGATGCCCGCCGCGATCAGGGCCAGGTACGCGGCGTTGGGACGGAGCCGAACCAGGAACGGTACCGCTCGACGGTACCGGTCCGCTGTCACCGCCGGATCGTTCGGCCTCAACGCGAAGGGTGTCACTCATCCATAGCGGTGTATGCATCGGACCACGTTGTCGGCCGCCCTGCGGGAAGGTCAACGCAGTCGTCCTCGAGGGCCTTGTGCGGTGGCGGTCGCGCAGCGGCCACGCTGTCAGATCAGTTTCGTGCTTCAACTATCGAGCATGATCGCCATCAGCGATTCGGCGGTCGTCGTTGCGGGCCGATCACTGACTTGTCCGTCACCAAGTTCCACCACCCGCCACGTCCCGTCGACGCGCTGGACAAGATCGGCCGTCACGAACGGCAGACCGAGCCCAGCGATGGCGTCCGCGAGGCCGGGCACAGTCTCGACCGCCAGGACCGGCGTGTGGTCGGGGGTGTCGGGGTGCGCGGTGGCCAGCCGGCAGACTCCATCGACCCACCAGGTGCGTGTTTCTGCGCTGGTGAGGTGCTCGAAGCGGCGCAGAACGAACCCGCCGGCCAGGTGCTCGCCCCGCAACTCGCGGAAGCGTTCGGCGATCGACCACGCTGCCTCGCCGTCGGCCAGCTCGGGAACGTAGGCCGCCTCGTGCCAGTGATGCTTCATCGATTTGGTGTAGTCGCGCAGCACGGCCGGACCCATACCCAGCTCGGCGCGGGCCGCATCGAACGCGGCTCGATCAGTCCCGGCCGTCCAGACGGAGGCGGGCGTGCACGCCGCCAGCTTCGGATACCACCCTGGCAGCTCGTGTCCCCGCCGGTACTGCTCGGCGCTGGTACGCAGCCGGATATCGCGACCGGCCAACCCGTCGGCGAACAGGGCATAGCTTGCGCTGTCGAGCATCCAGCCGCGGTAGACCGCCGTGGCGCCGTCGGCGGGGACACGCTCGAGCGCCTGGTCGGTAGCGCCCCGGCTGAGCGCGTCGTGGTCAACCAGCGCCACGCGGTGGCCGGCCGCGCGAGCGGCGTCGGCCTCGGCGGCGAAGTGCTCGTCCATCCGTCGTGGGCGCAGGACATCCGAGGGGAACAACACCAGCATGGCGGCATTGTCCCCGGCCCGGCTCGTGTCCGTCAGCCGATTTCCCGGGCGCCGCACGCTGCCCCTAGGTAATGCCGATCGACGACCGCCGACGGGAAGGGTCGAGGTGATGGAGCCACCCTGCGCTGACATGGACCTGCTGGGGACGTCCGTCCGACGCCAGGCGCATCTCGACCTGGCCGCTGCCGTCCGTTCCCGGCACCGGCACGGCTACACCGGCCGCGTGGAGACCCGCTGCGGTCCGGCTGAGCTCCGCCGCTTCAGTCGGCAGCCGGGCAGCTGGCGGGTCCAGGCCTGGGGTCACCTCGTCACCTTCCATCGGAGCCGGCGGCCAGGGCGATCCGGGCGAGTGCCAAGGTGGTGATCACCGCTGGCAGCAGGAACATCCCGGTGGTGATCGATGATGGGCCGTGGATGAGCAACCCGATCCCGATCACCGCGAACACGACCGCCACGAGGATAAGGCCGGTACCAGCCGCCGGCAGGCCACGACCGACGAACGTCGCGACTGCGGCAGCCAGTACGACGACCATCGCGACGCCCAGCACCACGGGTGTCGTGGCGCCGAACAGGCCGGCGTCACGGGCCTCACGGTCAACGGCCGTGACCAGCATGGCCGTCCCGCCCAAGATCAGACACGCGCCGGTGAGCAAGAGCATGCCGAACCCGCCCGGATGCGTCCGGCTGCCTGCCCTGGCCACTGAGTCGCCTCTCGGTCTCTGAATAGCCACCGTGCCACCTCGCCGAAGGCCGGTGCAACTCGATGTCGAACATGTGATCCGCTGGGCCGCCACAACCCTGCACATCGACGCCGGCCGACACCTGAGGAGAACGTGGCGAGGGCGGCAGCCCAGGATTTTGCGGTCCGCCACCGCTGCCCGCGCCCGTCGTCGGGCGCCTGGACACCTACCCGGGCAGCTGCGAAGATTTCGCCGGCTACTGGCTGCCCGTACTGCTCGGCGGTGCCGGTACCCCACACGCGGTGGCGGTTGTTTGTTACTCGAGTCTGGCAGCCGGCTCGATCGCCATGCCGTCTGGCGGCTGCTGCGCCAGCTCGCCAAGGCGGCCGGGATCACCGTGGTGATGAGCCCGCACGCACCGGGAAAGGGCACCGAGAGAACGGCGGCCTGTGTCTGCGTGACTCTGACGTTGGGCACGGACATCGCGGACCGGGCGGTCAGATCCTCGGGCCTGAAGAGGTGGCGCCCAGCAGCGCGGGTGGGCAGGCGACGCACATCGGGTGGGGAAGCGATAGGTATCCGCAGCCGGAGGCCGTGGTGTCCCATGACCTCGGGTTCAAACGTCTTGGTCGCCAGTCGAAGTATGCGCAATGGCCTGGTCAGTCACCGATGTGACGGGCCGGGTGAAAGGGTGCCGGGGCCTGTCCGCACTCCGCTTTCGCCATTGGAACAGCAGTGCAGGCCAAATTCCGTGGCGACCGGCCGCGGGCTTGGTAACCCGAACTGGACTGCCTGGCACGGCCGGAAAGCTGACAGATCGAAACAGGCCGCTGCTTCGTAGATCCGTGCGTCCACTCCAACGACAGCGGGGAAACGACCCATGACCGACGGCCAATGGATGCGACCAGGCCCCGAAGACCACACCGCGCCCGCCAATCCCGCGGCGCCGCCATCGCGGATCCGCGACAGAACGTTCGCCGGGCCGCAGAGCACAGACCATGGGACTGATCTGTCCCCGATAGCCGCCGCCCGGCGGGTACGGACACCGGTCAGGATCGCGGCGGCCGCCGTTGTCGCAGCGCTGGCCGCCGCCGTCATCGCGGTCGCGGTCGAGCGATCCGGTTCCGACACGCCGCCCACGACGGCCGCTGCAACCGGCGCCGGCACGACTATCTCCGCAGCCGGACCGGATCAGGACCCGGTTGCCGCTCTGCTGCAGCGCCGCTCGCAAGCCCTGCTGGCCGGCGATGAAGCCGGGTGGCTGGCCGACATCGACCCGAACGCCAATGGCCTGATCGCGCGGGAGAAGGTGCGGTTCGCCAACCTGCGCCAGCTCGGCCTCACTTCCTACCGGCTGGTCTCCTACTCTGTGCTCGCGGCGACCACCGGGCACGCCAGCGTCGGTGAGGTCATGCGACTGCGCGCTGACCTCGAGCGGTCGCAAACCGTCTCCGACTGGACCTTCGCCTCCGACAGCGGACGGCTACTGCTCACCGCGGTCGGGCCGAGCACCTATCAGTACGCCGCGTCCACGGCGGTCCCGAATCCGCCGTGGAACGACGTCGCGTTGCGCTCGGCCACCGCCGACGGCATCACGATCCTCGCCCCTGCAGCCGGCCGGTGGAATCCCGCGAGCTACCTTCCCGCCGCCCGCAAAGCAGCCGCGATCGTCCGGGCCCTGTGGGCCAAGCGGCGCGGGGTGCCGGGCTTCGTGGTGTTCCTCGCCGACCGCCAGCAGTTCCCTCACTGGCTGCGCCCGACAGGCAGCAGCCTGCCCGGCGCGGTGATCGGCGTCACGACATTTCCCCGGATGGTCGAGGCGGATGGCCGGAACCGGTTCGCCCAGCCGGACTTGAAAAGCCTGAACAAGCCGGTATACGAGCCGCAATACCTCGAACGGGGCGCCGGAGCCCGCATCGTGCTGGACATGACTCCGATCCACGGCACCCGCGAGGTGGAACAGACGCTGGCACATGAGATGGCACACGCCAACGGACCGAATCTCATCCAGACCGAAAACCTCGACTTCGCCACCGCCAACAACGGCCCGTCCGTCGTCAACCAGCCGACCTGGGCGATCGAAGGTTTCGCCCGCTACGTCGAGTACCTCGACAACCCGTCCTACGCCGACCAGGCGATGCGCCTGGTCCGCCAAAAACGATCCACCTACCGGCTACCAGGCCCCTTCCCGGCATCGAAAGGCTTCTACGACGGCGACGCCGAGCGAGGCACGTTCAACTACGACCTCAGTTCATCGATTTTCCTCGCCGCGGATCACACCGGCGGCCAGCAGAAAGCAGTCAACCTCTACATCGCCCTGACCAACAACGGCGAAGCCCTCAGCGACACCGAAACATTCCTCAACCCCCTGCTCAAACAAGTGGGCCTGTCCCCCAGCAAGGTCTGGTCGGCCCAGCACACCCTGACCGGCCGCTGACCCCCGCGCGAAGGGACACCTGACACATGCCGCCGTCGAAGGCCGCGCCCCGCAAGCGACTCTGGCTCATCAGCCTTCCGCTCATCCTCGCGATCGCGCTCTGCGGTACCGGATACACGCTCTACGAGCACAGCATCGCCCCACCCGCCGACTCACCATCGGAAGGCCAGTCACGCCAAGCCCAAACGAACGTCATCCACGCGAGCCTGTCCGCCCAGCAGCAGCGGCAGAATGCGATCAATACGGTCCTCGCCGGGCAGTCCGCCGCCCTCCTGGCCGGAAACCGGGCAAGATTTCTCTCTACCGCTGACCGGTCCGCCTGGCAGGTCAAGACCTGGCTGGCCGACCGCTTCACGTCGCTACCCGCGATGGGCGTCACGACATGGAACGCGGCGGCCGGTGACGTCATCGCCGACCGAGGCCACTGGAACACATCTCTGAACGTCACCTATTGCTTCGCCACAACGTGCGCCCGGCCGTCGAGCATCCACCTGCGCAGCGTCTGGAATTTCGACGATCCCGCCCATCCCGTACTCAGCGACATCTCTGACGCTGCTTTCGAAGTGCCGCCACCCTGGATGACCTCGGTATTGCGCGCCACGACAGGCTCCCGCGTCGTGGTCGCTGCAACAACCGCCTACGACAGCCAGATACCGAGAGTCCTGGCCGCTGCCCAGGCCGCGGCCAAGGTAACCGACACATACGCCACCACCCGGCCCGGCCGATACATCATCTACCTGGCCGACAGCCACGACTGGGCAACCTGGCCGACCGCCGGCGAAAGCCCATGGGTCGCCGGCATGGCAACCCCCGCCCAAGAATCCGTCATCCTCCGCATGCCCACACTGCGCCCCGGCGAACTGACTTCACTACTACGCCACGAGATGGGCCACATCGCCACCCTGGCCGAGGAAACCGCAACCGCCGGCAAGGTCGACAGTTGGTGGCTCAGAGAGGGACTTGCCGAGTACATCGCCTACGAAGGCGCACCTTTCTCGTCCTACGCCGGCGCCACCAACCGCGCAGCGGTCGGAAACTTCGTACGCGGCACTTGGAAAGGCGACATCAACGTCGACGAACCCGCCGTGACGGCATCCGATCGTGACGTCACCGCCCGCTACGGCACCGCCTTCCTCAGCGTCAGCTGCCTCATACACCAATACGGGCGAACCAACACGCTCAACTTCTTCCACCAAGTCGCCGACACCGGGCAACCTGCGACCGAAGCAGCACCCAACACCCTCAGACAGCCCTGGCCCAACATCAACACCACCTGCGCCGACCGAATCCGCCACACCGCCCACGCCGCGTGACGTCCTCGACGCGACCCCCGCGCTCGGTCGGCGGCAGAATAGCGCGCGTGATCTTGCACTAAGCGCGGCAGCGGCGCGACGCGCACCGAATATCCAGTCGGCTGACGACGTCGGTCGCCGTACGATCGCCGAGCAGACCTGCCCAACGCGCGCGATGCCGGGTAAGCGCGCGTCACTGAACCCAAGGATGGCGGCACCGTTCGAGTCGGGCCAGGTTCCCGTATCTTCCGCTGCCAGTGCGCCGGCGAGTCGCCTTTGCCGAGCGCTATCTGCGGCAAATGAGTGTGCCGGCACGACGACGCGCTTGGACGACGTTGACCGGCACCGCTGTGCACGCTCTTGTCGCACATAGTGGGGAGCCCCCACTCCACGGGTACATCATCGTGACCGTAGAGAGTCAACGTGTCACACTGCGTTTATGAACAGTTTGCCGTCGGGTCGCCCATGGCGGTACGACGTTGCGCTTTCATTCGCTGGCGGTGACCGGAACTACGTGGAGAACGTCGCTCGTGCGCTGAAGTCACAGGGCATCAGCTGCTTCTACGACGCTGACGAAGAAGTCGCTCTCTGGGGTCAGCATCTAGCCGAAGTCCTACCTGACATCTACATGCGACAGGCAGCTGTGGTGATCGTCTTTGTATCGGCGAGCTACGCGCGAAGCGACTGGACTCGCCTGGAGCGGCGCGCCGCCCTAGCTGAGGCGGTCCGGCAAAAACGCGAGTACGTACTTCCCGTCCGATTTGACGACACGCCTCTGCCAGGGCTGATTTCGGACTTAGTGTCAGTTCGCGCATCTGGCCGATCTCCCGAACAACTTGCAAGCTTGATCCTCGCCAAGCTGCAGGGCCTCGATCTCCTCGGACGATCGCATGCGGGACGGGACGAGGCCGCCGGACAGCCATCGAGCCAATCCCCGGTCGCGACGGCGCCGAACCAACTCCCGCGCAATCCAGACAAATTTACCGGCCGAGCTGCCGAGATGTCAGAACTCGATCAGATCGCAGCTGAGGCGGCGGATCAGAAACAGCCCGGTGTCTGCCTTCTTTCGGGTATGCCCTCAGTTGGGAAGACCTCACTGGCCGTGCATTGGTCCTGTGGGCGGACCACCCTATTTCCTGACGGTCAGCTGTACATCAATCTCAATGGCTTTGGTAGTGGACGGCCCTCCGGACCGAGCCGGGTTCTGCACGACTTCTTGACGGCGCTCGGGGTGGCACCTGCGGGCATCCCCCAGAACCTTCACGCGCGAGCCGCCCTCTATCGATCGATCGTTTCGGATTCACGGATGCTTGTAGTATTGGACAATTCGGCCTCGTACGCGCAGATCGAGCATTTACTACCTGCGTCACGTCAATCTTTCACGGTCGTGACAAGCCGGCTGCACCTATCCGCTCTGGTCGTTAACGAAAACGCCGTCAGAGTCAATATTGAACCCTTTGATCTGTCGGCGGCCATGACTTTTCTCGAGAAGATCGTGGGACACGACCGCGTGATAGTCGAAACAGAGGCGGCGTCCGAGCTGGCCCGGAGAGCACATGGCCTGCCCTTGGCACTGCGAACCTACGGAACGCTGCTGGCATCTAACCCAACGATGACTTTTCGCTCGATTAACGACGAGTTGTCCGACACGCCCACGCTGGACTCTCTGGATCAAGACGGCAACAGCCCGGAGGGTGCAAGGCAGTCCTTGAACTGGTCATACGGGAAGTTGTCTGTGCATGCGGCCGCGATGCTACGAGCCATCGGGCTACATCCCGGTCCAGAGATCAGCAGTTCGGCGGCGGCTGCAGCAGCAGGCGTCAAAGTTGCCAACGCTCGACGGAGCCTACGACAGCTGAGTTCGGCCAGTTTGCTCAGCGAGGTCGCGGATGGAAGGTACCGTCTGCACGACTTGATCAGCAACTTCGCAGACGAGAAGGCGAGGATTGACATGGATCTGTCGGACCGCAGCTCTACAGAGGATCGCATCGCGATGTGGTACCTGCACAGCGCGAACGCAGCCGACGTCCTCATCGCACCGCAACGCCGACGAATCTCGCTCGATCACATCGAAAGACCGGACGGCACTCTTGCCTTTTCCACCCGTGCGGAAGCGATCGAATGGTGCGACGGGGAACTCAGCAACATCGGTGACGTCGCAGCGCGGATCGCAGCGCGGCAGAGGCACGAAATGACCTGGCGGTTCGGCGTAGTTCTTTGGAATTATTTCTACCTAAGGAAAAGCTTCGAAGAATGGGTTCATCTCAGCCAGTTAGGAGTCCTTGCCGGCCAGAAGCTGGGTGATCCCGAGGCGCTGTTTCAGTCTCTCAACGGGCTCGCTAGCGCTCATCGCCACCAACACCGTCTAGCGGAAGCGGTCACCTACTTTCGTGAGGCACTATCACTTCGCGACCAAATCGACGACTGGAGCATCTCCTGGCTCGTCAACAATCTCGCCGAGACGGTACGCGGACTTGGCGATCATGAGGAGGCGCTCGACCTCTATCGAGAGGCGATACGAATTGCTGATGATGGTGGCGACACTTGGAGCAAGGGTTGCTTCCTGACCAACATCGGCGAAGCCTACGCCCAGCTTGGCGACTACGACGCCGCGATCAGTTCGTACCAAGCCGCGCTGCCGCTTCGTCGAATTCACGACCACCGCTACGGTGAAGGCTGGACCTACAACGACCTGGGAGAAGCGTTCCAAGCGCAAGGTCGGCACAGAGATGCGCTTGCGGCCTATGAGACCTCACTGAGTCTGCGGCGGCAGGTCAACGATCGCTACGGAGAAGCCTGGACACTGCACAACATTGCCACGGTGAAACGGGAACAGGGTCGGATGCAAGAGGCTAGATCGCTCTTTGAGCAGGCACTCGAGAGGCGTCGCCTGATCGGCGACCGGTGGGGTGTAGCTCGGACCGCGGATCAATTGGCCAATTTAGAGCGAAGTTCCGAAAATGCCGCGGCAGCACGAGAGTTCTGGCGGGAAGCTCTCGGCATCTATTCGGAGGTCGACCTTGAGCGAGCGCGAATCGTGAACGGCCTGCTTAACGAGCTTGAACCGTAGTCTCATGCTGGCGAAGTGAACCAAGCGCCCGCACCAGGTTGGTGTGAGAGCGTATTCATCTCGGCAGATCCGCGCACCCGCGCTCCGAGTGGCTTCATGATCGCTTGCACGCAGTGTGAGCGGGCTCCTGAGTAACCGTCGACGCCGCCCGCCGGTCAAGATCTCCCGACATCACTTTCGACGACCCGCTCCTGGCCGGTCCGACAGCACCAGACGGCGCATTGAGCAAGGCGATGGCCCACGCCGACGCGCCCTTGCAAGTGTGGCACCTCAACCGCCTCGACGCCTGGCGACAGATCGTCAACCGAGTCCGGTTCACCAGTGACTACAACCGACCATACGCCAGTGGAACCTTGCTGCCAGGCGGCCCCGAGAACGCCCCCGAGCTGCTATTTGACTGGGGCCGGCCGGTGTTGATCCTGCACGGCGCAAAGGAGATGAGCTTCCCTATCGGAACCGCCCGACGCCTGCACGCCGCACTGCCGGCCAGCACACTCGCCGAAATACCGGACGCAGCCAACATGGCACATTTCGACAATCCGACCCAATGGCTGGCCGCTATCCGCCGGTTGCTGGCGCCGTCATAGCCACGCGAGCATCGCAGAATATGGATCTCAAGATCCATCACGCTTTCCGCGCCAGAGCCCCAAACTCGCGACGAAGCCAACTGGGCTACCGGGAGGCTCCCGTGGTGAGTCGTCCCGGAGTGGGCGTGCGGCTCCAATGCAGTTACTTGGCCGCACGCCCCTGACGGGTTAACCGATGACGATCGTGATCTTGTCGATGTGGCTAATCAGCTCGGTAACAAGTGCAGTAATGGCTGCGGTGATCACAGCGCGCAACATGTCGCGAGAAAAAAGTCGTGTTGGCACAGCGGGAGTCTCTTGGACTGCGGGTGTGTCAGGTGGTGCAGCAATCTGTGGCAGTGGAGGCAACAAGCCGCCTCGGGCTGAGGTGGTTCGTGTTGAGGTTGCTCCTGCTCAGCCACTTCGTCGCGTCTGCATGGGTTCCATCGTACGGACGCCACGCAAGCGGGGGAAGTCAGCTCGGGTCTGGACTCTCCTGCGCCTTCTGTCGTTCCACCTCGTGGTCGAGCCCTTCGACGTAGGCGAAGATGGCCAGCTGTAGCGGGACGAGCCGACCCGGCGTGACGTCGTCAACGCCGGCGTCCGGGTGGTCCTCGAACGTGCCGATGGCGAACTCGACCTCGGTCCAGTAGCGCAGCACGTCCTTGAGGATCTGCATCGCGTCGGTGAACAAGTTCATGTCCGGATTGAAGGCCGGATCCATGATGTATTTCGTGAGCTCATGGGTCAGCTCGTGGCGATGGGCGTAGATGTCGTCGAGGCGGTCAGCCTGCTCCAAGGTGATGGCGCCGGAGTGCACCAGCCAAAGCAGCGAGGCCCGCATCTTGCGCTTCTTCGGGTCGCGGGCCAACACGTCGGCGGCATAGAGGTCCTCGTCGTACGTCATGCCGTTCTCGTCGAAGCCGTTCAGGTAGAAGTTCCGCACCCCGTCGATCACGGCCTCTTTGATGGCCTCGTGCGTCATGAGGTAGAGGCCGGCGAAGCCGAGCGTGGCCCGGATGTTCCACGATTCCAGCTTCTCGCCGAGCGCCTCCGCGTACGCTGCCCGCTCTTCCTCATCCATCGTTCGAGTGTCGGGGGCGACGAGCGCGGCTGGCAATGGAGTTCAGTCGTCGGTCGTTGGAGGGTCCATCGACGTCGCCGGCATCAGGACGCTGGCATTCGCCCGCAACCAGTCGTCGGGAAAGTGGACCCTGACCCCCTTCGCCTCGATCTCCTTGTCGGGGAAGTACACATGGGCCTCGAAGTCGTCCGTCTCGTACGACAAGATTTGGGCGATGCAGGCGTAGCCCCTGGTGGCGTAGGTCGACGAGATGTGCAGCGATGACAGATCCAGCGTCTTTATGCCGAAGTCCTGTAGCCGGAGCGCGACCGCCATCTTGGCCGAGTAGTCGATCAACTCTTGGTCAGCACCCGTAGGAGCGACGTAGTTGATCTCAGCCAGATTTTTTTGCGTACCGGATCGGCGGATGGCTGGGAAGAGGCGTCTGCGGACAGCCCCCTTCAAGAGGTCATAGGCGAGGTTGCCAGCCACTCCGCTTGCTGCGGCGCTCGCCGCGGCGAAGAAGATGTTCGTAACGGTATTGGCATCGCCAACCTGTATCCCCCGGCCGTTCTTAATGGTCACTGTGTATGGCTCTGTGGGCGCTTCCTTCTCGGTCACTTTTTCAGAGTAAGGACGTATGCGAGTGGCGGTCGAGAGCCGAAGGTTCGTCCTCGATCGACGTTCGGCGACGAAGGTGCGCATGGGGCCAAGGGTGGGTTCATGCCTCTTGGCGATCGACTCATCCGACTCTCGATGACGGTCGCGGTCGTTGCGCTAGCCACGATCGCGTTCGCTGTCTCGTACCGGTCACGCCTTCGGCCTGGCCGTCGAACTCGGCGAGGATCGAACCACGGCACGCATGATCCCGGTGACGATCGACGGCTTGTGTCCCGCGTCGGCGCTGACCGGGTTGTTCTGTTCGAGGTACGGATTGGCGCAGCCCAAGGTCGCTCGGTTTGCCCTCTTGATCGGTATCGGCGCCACCGTGGCGGTGAATCGCTGCGTCACCGTCCGGGATGCGGTCTGGGGGCATACCGCGATCTGAGTCGGGGCGCCGGCGAGTAGTCGTTCGAGCATGCTGCGTCGCCGCGACAACGGCTGGTCCAACAGTTCGGCGCCGCGACCAGCGCGCAGCAGGTCGAATGCCACCAAGTGGGCGGGGTGCCTGCGAACGTGCCGATGCAGGGTTCGGCCGGCGACGAGACGGCGCTGAAGTCGGGAAATTCGCAGCGGCCCCGGGTGGGATCCCAGACGATGATTTCGCCGTCGATGACGGTCCGCGGCAGCAGCACGGCCATCAACGAGTCCTTTAGATCAGGGAAGAAAGCGGTGAGGTCAACACCGCGGCGCGACTGCACGCGTATCCCGTCGTCGTTGCGCCAGATGATCGTCCGGAACCCGTCCTTCTCCAGACTGCGCATGTCTCACGAGACATTCGGGCCGCCGTCAGGTCGCAGACAGGGCCTGACGGTGGGGGTCCCCGCCACGCACGGCCGGTAACGGAAAGTGAATTGTCGACGCGCACGGACGGCGGCAGATTAGTGGACCGGCCGTCAGATCTGCACGCCCGATGCGGGCCGTCCGATCCCTCTTTTGGCGGCCTCAAGCTTCGGCCGGTTGATTGAGATGCGGTCACCACGGGTGACCGCATCTCAATACACGAAACGCCCGTTGGCTGTTCACGATGACGGCTCTAGTTCGTCCGAGTCCTTGGGCTTCGACGCGACTTCTTGGGACTTCGCTTCGATTGACTTCGACTTGCCGGGCTTCATGGCCTTGACCACCTCAGCGCAAGCCCTGATCGCTTCGACCCGGTCGCTTTTCGACACGGAGAAGACGCCGATGCACACGATCAACAGGACGACCACCGACGGAATACAGATGATCAACACGACAGCCCAAGGCGCATTCTGCATCAACGGCTGAACGTCTGGCAGCGTCACAACCATGCCTCTCGACTCTGACTGGTCGAGAGACGGGCACGTCAGCTCGACCAGTGCACCTCGACTGGTTCCTTGAGCTGAGAGGCCCTCGCTCCGACTCCGCGAGATCTCAGAGGCATACATGTTCGCGAGTTACAAGCCCGTGGGCTTGCGATTTGGGTTTCGCCAGTCGGAAGCGTCGCCCGCCGCCCCGAGGACCTTCCCGTCGCGGACGACACGACGGGAACCTGGAATCCAGTGAACCCGTCGCACGAGTGAGCGTATCCGATGCAGCGGATGTCAACCACTGCTGCAAAGGACTTCAGCCCGTCATGGAGACGCGCAAGCGGCCCGGTGCCGGGGTTGGCATGTCCGGGCCGCTTGAGAGGATCTCGGTTACTCCAGGATGTCGGTCTCCTGTTCCGCCTCGCGCTCGTTATCGTCATACTCCACCAGGTCGCCATCGATCACCTGGTGGAGATGACCCTGGGGCCGACCATCGTCCAGGACGATCGCCGACGCCAGCGCGTTGCGCGCCTGCGTCTCCGGAGACTCGGACAAAGCATCGATCGACACTCGCTGTCGCGCCTTGCCGAGAAGTTGCTCCGCCAGCCAGGCAGCGGCGGCGAACTGGGTCTTCGGCTCGACCTCCGGATCGGCGAGCGCCCGGCGCATCGCCTTCGTCACGAGCGGCAACAACGCCATGAGTTCGCTGAAGGTGCCTTCCTTGAGCCGCCTCAACGCCTCAGCCTGCACATCTGGGGTGATCCACTTAGGCGCCGGGCCAGAAAACGAACGTTTTGTGCACAGCTTTGAGGCACGCTCTCGGCGCGAATTGAGTACGTGCAATTCGGTACGAGCACGCATCGTCGTCGGCGGCACACCGTTTGGCAGCTCCCGTCCGGGGCACACGCTCGGCGGCAGATGTTCGCGGCTGTTGCGCAGTCCGGCTCTACAATCGCAGCGAGCGGCACGCACCCTGGTGCGTGAACGCCGCAGCTCGAGAGGACATGACCCCCTACTCTGGAACTATGTCACGCAAGTCGCGGAGCAAGGGAGCCGGGCGGACACAGAGCCCTCCTCCGGAGCCGACGACAAGCGCCGCTCCCGGGCCTGCTGCAGCGGCGCCGTCCAAGTCTGAAGATGGCAAGAAGCGCTTTGACCGCCGGATTGCGATTGCCACCCTATTGGTGGCCGTCCTTGCGGCCGGCGGCGGTTACCTGACATTCGTACAGGGGCTTTTCAAACGCGAGCAACACTCGCTACAAGTCGTGCTCGATCCAGAGGCAGGTCCTGGGGGCATCGAGATATACGCTGTGCCAAAGACTGTGGAAGATCAACCGGTCGACTACCTAGCGAGCGGCACCCTGACTGCAATCGACTGTACGCGAATGATTCCTATTGACAACGCAGGCAATTTCTACATGTTCTTGCGGATCGCCAAAGGAAACGTTGACGCCGACCGGTGGATCGCCTCCAATAAGGCCATTTTGTCGAACGGTGACGATATTACTCAGGCGGTCCGCAGGCTCCCGAGTTGCTCGAAGTATTGAGAAGGTATAGCGCCCGCCGCGCACGAGGCTATTGCGCAGCTCAACCGCGACCCTGCCGTTTGTGCCGTGCACTATTCTCGGCAAATCCGGGTACTGGAGCAAGAAAATCTTCACTTCAGGTCCAGGCGCGGTAACGTCGGCCACCGTTCACTAGCCCACTGTTGCCAACTCTCGAACCCGGCCGGCGCCGGCGGGAGCGGCGTGTCCGCGAGTTCGTCCGCGGTCGGCGGCTGAAACAGTGCCAAGAACCGATCGTGATCCATATCCGTCATCGGGAATGTCGACTCAGGGCCTTCCCGCCATCGGAGGCTGGCTCGCGCCCGCCGTTCCGGCTCCGCCAGGCTGAGGTACCGCAGTTCGAAAGCAGCGCCGGCGGTCTCGGCGATCGACCGGATCGCGTACCGCTCTTCGCTGGCCCAGCATCCGAAATCCAGAACCACGGAGGCTCCGCTTCGAAGTACCTCGTGTGCGGTCCAAATCATTCGGCCCTCGAGGATGTCGCGTCGGCCGTCCGCCTCGCCGTCCTGGAACAACGGGGCCATCCACTCGTCCGGGGTGAGCCGCAGGATGCGGCGCTCGGCGGCGATCTGCTTCGCCACGGTCGTCTTGCCGGAGCCGGGCAGGCCGACCATCAAAAATAGCTTTGGCCACACAGACACTTAGCCATAATCGCGTCTGGCAGCCTGATTAGGTAGCGGATTTTAGCGTCCTCATCTCGGCGCGTCGCAGGATCGGAGCCGCGCGCAGAGCGGGTCACCGCCGCTGCCGGGGATAGGCGCCGCTGGGCGGTACGCTGCGGCTGGTCAGGGGCGCTTCACCCAGCAATGCGCTCCTGACCACCGACCATGGTCCGCCGCAAAGACTTTCTCCTTCTGCACAGGTGTAGTCGATCAGGTTCCGGAGGCCATGTACGCGGCCAGGATGTAGTTAGGGTGCCGGTCGAGGTTCTTGCGCGCCCGGTCGTAGCGCATCGTGGTCTTCGGGTCGGCGTGCCGGGCGGCGATCTGCACATCGCGGAGGCTCACTCCCGCGTCCAGCATGGTCGTGACGAAGGTATGACGCAGCATATGGGGATGCATCTGAGGCATCCTGATCCCCGCCGTCTCGGACAACTGCCGGAGCCGTCGAGTCGCGGCGTGCCGGTCCATCCGCCGACCAGCGGTATTCCGCAGGATCGGTCCCTGCTCCCGGCCCTTGATGACGTGCTCGATCGCACGGGCCACCGCCGGCGGCAACGGGATCAGAACGGTCTTCCCGCCCTTGCCGCGGACCTTCAAAACCCCGGTGGCCGTGTTCCTCGCCGAGATCAGCGATGTTCGCGCCGCAGGCTTCGAAAATCCGTAGCCCAAGCAGGCCCAACATCGCGATCAACGCGAAGTCGTTACGGTTGGCCGACAGCCGAGCCGTGCTGAGCAGGGCCTCGAACTGCAGGTGCCCGAGCCCGAGGGTGGGTGACTCGGTAGGCATCGGTGGCCGACGCACGTAGTCGGCCGGCGAGTGGGCCAGGATCTGGTCGATAACGCAGACCCGGTAGAAACCGACCACGACCGACAGCCAGCGGGAGACGGTCGAGGGCTGGTAGCAGCGGATCTCCTGCAGCCAGCGCACGTAGCGTTCGATCTCGGCCCGGCCCAGGTTGAGCGGGTCGAGGTCCTGACCTGAACACCAGGTGATGAACACCTTGAGATCAGAGCCGGTATGCACCCGGGACTCACCCCGGTAGCGGCCCAGGTAAGCGGCCACCGCCGCACGCAGCACCCGCTCGTCGCACGCGACAACAGCTTGATCAGAAACAGGGAAGGTAGTCATACCTCACGGTGCGTCACCGTCGGTGCGAACGCCACCGCCCTCGGCGCGGCAAAAGAGGATGACTCTAGACACCTTTCCGGTTGGGGGTCTGGCGCAGATCCACTGTGACGCTTGCGGGTGATCGTCTCGGTAACCCGTCGTCGAGTCTGCTGAGCTGTA
>NZ_JBITEL010000036.1:0-16714 GCF_044455125.1 Actinoplanes sp. NPDC051343 | reverse complement strand
TGCAATACCGCACCCGTCTGATCGACGGCTACCTCACCGGAACAGGTCTATCTCCACCAACACCGACCAGACCCTGACCGCGAAAGATGTCTAGTTGCACCAGCGAGGCGCCGGGTTGGCTGGCCTGGGCGGGGTCGACGCCCAGTTCCAGGCCGCTGCTGACGAAGGTGTAGTGATAGCAGCCGTCGTTCGGCTGCGCCTGCGCCGGTGCGGCGCCGCCGAGTACGGTGGCGACCCCACCGAGCAGCACGACCGCGAACGTCGCCAACGAGCGAGTGATCATGAGCGGGTCCTTCCGTGTCGGGACTCCCCGTTTCGCGATCAGGCCCACCACAGTCGAATGGCGTCGAGACCGGCGATTAGCATGCCCCCCAGTGTGAGGACGACGTCCTCCTCGTCAACGCCGAGGAACATTCGCTGCTTTGCAGAGGAGCGCGGCGGGTGTCCCGCCGTAACGCCAGGTCGACGCCCCGCAACCCCTTATCTGACGCCGCCGGTGACTCCATATGGGCGAAGAAGTCCTCGCAGATCTCGGGGAACTCCTGGAGCTGGCATGGGCGGGTGCTGCGGGCTGGGTTGTGCCGCGCCAGGCCTGCCGGCCGAGATGACGCGACAGCGCGTTCTCCAGGTCGGTGATGACCACACCGCGCTCGAGCGCGAGACGCGGGGCGCCGGTGGCGAGGTCGGTGAACCGGTGCGAGAGGCGGCAGCCAATGACGGCGGCCGGTACGGCTGGACCCTGCAGGTCGACGACCAGCCGGTACGCATCCTCATGCCTGGCGTGGGAATGGCTCGCCTGCGCGACCTGACCACCGAGGCGCCAGCCGACGGTGAATGCGCCGAACCAGCACACCGCACGAACCTGAAAACGATGGGTCTTCGGTGGGTGATCCCGACGAGACTGCGGCCGGCCGCTGGGTGAACCGGGCCGCTCGACGGTATCGCCGACCGTCCGGCCCGGTCCCGGGTCCTTTCTCAGCGAACCGCGGCGCTCCAGTTGGCAAGGTTGTTCTGCGTCCATTGCAGACCCGGGCCGCAGGTGAGGTCCTGCCCCCGGTAGTACGACGCGCCGGTACTCGAGGAGGCGTCCTGGTAGGTGCCGCCAAGGCGCACCTGAATGCTCCGTGCCTCGAAGGTGCGGCCGCCCATCGAGGAGCAGAAGTAGCCCCGGCCGGTGGACGGGTCGCGAGTGACGTAGAGCTCGAAGACATCCCATCCGGGCGTGCCGATCTGGCTCGTACCCGACTTGGTCCAGAAGTTGTCCCACGTGCCGTTGCGGAAGTTGTACAGGTAGGCCGTCCAGGTGTTGTTGCCGGCGTTGGTCTTCTCGATGTCCACGCTGTAGGCGGGCAGACCATTGACCGAAGTCGTGTACGTGGATACGAAACTCGCGTTGATCACGGTTTCTTTGGCGACATTCGATGTCGTGCACCAGTCCCAGGCCCACACCACCGGGGCGCCGCTGGTGTAGGCCGTGGTGATCTCGATGCAGGAGTTGCTGGGCGGCATCAGCGTGGGCGCGTACACCACGTCGCCGGCTTTGGTCCGCTCGCCGGTCCCGTAGAACACACTGTGGGTGGCGCGGATCCCGGTGGACTCTGACTGGCTGGTGAAGTAAGTGCCCGCGGCAGGGTGTTCCTGCGCCGCGGCGACCCCTTGTCCAGATTTTCCCGCCCGTTGCAGCGAGCGCTCACGATGAGCGGCCCGGGCTTCGGCCGAGGCGCGGATGTCCGATCCGGTACGCCCGGGGACGACGCCGCCGAGCGGCGCGTCGCCCGGGCCGGCGACGGCCGGCTTGGGCAGTGTGGGGCGGGCGTCGGCCTGAGCGGCCGATCCGGTGGTGGTGACGAGGGTCAGTCCGGTCGCGACGGCGATCAGCCCGGCGATGACCTGTCGGGGGGAGAACGGCATGGTGTGGCCCTCCTGCGGCTGCGGTGCGGGCGCGACATTATCGACTGCAATCGAAATGTGTCAATGTCATGACCGTTCGGCCGCCGAGGTGCTACGCCTGGAAAGCACGACCGAACACGGGCTGCTGTTCATGGGGCTCCTGTCACGAGATGCACCTAGGTTCATCACACCAGTCGCTGCTGGCGTCAGGGGCGCGTTGCTGGGTGAAGCGCTCCTGACCAGTCGCAGCGTGCCGCCCGGCGGCGCCCACCCCCGGTAGCGGTGGCCGGCACGTGGTTCCGGCCCGCGAGGCGCGGACACGCCGACGTCAGTGCGTTGGTCAAGTCGTCATCCGCGCCTCTTGCGGGAAAGCGCTTGCCGGTGGAGTTTGGAGTACGCGAATGGCAGGTCGGATCAGGGAGGCAGCATGGCGCGGTGGGGTTCAGGCACGTCGAGGGTCGTCCGTGGCAGGCGCCTGCCCGTGCTCGTCGTCGCGGTCACGGTCGCCGCTGCGGTCACCTCGGGCGTGGCCGCGCAAGCGGCAGGCGGTCAAGGGCCGGCGCCGCGCGGCCTGCGGGTGCCCGCTCTGGCCTACGACGACGAGAGCGTCACACTGGCGTGGCAGCCCCCGCCGAGCGCGAGCGGCATCGTGGACTACCGGGTGTACCGGGACGGCGTGCCCGTCGGCACGGCAGGGCAGGCAGCGGCCGGGGCGGCGAGCGGCTACATCAGGCGGTTCTACGCCGAGCCGGGCAACAGCGCGCAGGTGCGCATCGCCACGACCAGCTACACCGCGCGCGGGCTGCGGCCGAGCACCAGATACCGGTTCTCGGTGCGGGCTCTTTATGCCGACGGCACCGAGTCAGCCGCCAGCGCCACAATCGAGCAGTCCACCGCCGCGCCGCTGAAGGTCTACAACGTCGTTGACTACGGCGCGGTGGGCGACGGCACGACGCTGAACACCGTCGCGATCCAGAGGGCCATCGACGCCTGCCGCGGCGGCTGCAAGGTGCTCGTGCCGGCCGGCACCTTCAAGACCGGGGCGATCTGGCTGCACAGCGACATGACCCTGCAGGTCGCGTCGGGCGGTCGGCTGCTCGGCTCCGACCGGGCCGAGGACTATCCGTATCACTACCTGCTCTATCAATACTCCACCGACGAGCGGTTCTACTCGCTGATCAACGCCCACACGTACGACTACGGAAGCCTGCACGACATCCGCATTGTCGGGCCCGGCACGATCGACGGCAACGGCTGGAAGCAGACCGGTGTGGACGCCGACGGCAACCCGCTCTACGCCAAGGGCAGCGCGTCGACGGTGTCGAGCACCGGCCTGCTGGCCGCCGCTCAGGTCGTCGACGCTGCGGCGCTGGGCAGCCCGTCGCCGTACCCGACCCGCTCCAACCTGATCACGCTGCGCGGGGTGACCGGCGTCTACCTCGGCGGCTTCACCGCCCAGAACCCCTCCAACCACACCATGTCGCTGATCCGCGACGCGGACGTCACGGTCGACGGGGTGAACATCCAGACGCTGGATGTCAACAACGGCGACGGTGTGGAGTGGATCAACAGCAACGGCCTGACCGTCATGAACACCGTCTTCAACACCGGCGACGACTGCATGAACTTCGCCGCCGGCCTCGGCGCGGCGGCGAGCGACGACCCGCCGGCCCAGAACGCCTGGATCTTCGACAACTACTTCGCCCGCGGGCACGGCGCCGTCGTGCTGGGCAGCCACACCGGGGCGTGGATCCAGAACATCGTCGCCGAAAACAACGTGATCAACGGCACCGACGTGGGCCTGCGGATGAAGACCGTGCCCACTAACGGCGGCGGCGGGCGCAACGTGGTGTTCCGGGACACCGCGATCAAGGCGACCACGGCCGAGGCGTTCGTCTTCACCTCCGCGTACAACGACGCGAACGCCGCGATCACGGTGGAGCCGGCCGCCACGCCCGCGCGGTTCGAGGACGTTGAGGTCGACCACGTGACCGTCGACGGCACCGCCGGGCCGAGCATCCACGTCGTCGGAGTCGCCGGCGCCGAGCACCGCGACCTGCACTTCACCGACGTGCGCTTGCTCACCGCCCGGCCGACTTCGATCAGCTACCTGGCCGCCAGCTCGTTCCGCGACGTGACCTTCGACAACACCCCCGACCCGTGGATGATCAGCAACTCGACCGGGCTCTCCTTCACCGGCGCCACGACGACCGACGCTGTCTCGGCCGACGCCGCGTCCGGGCCCCGCTGGCCGGCGGGCGCGGCTGTGACGGTCACCGGCGCGACCGACACGTCGACGACGCTGAGCTGGCCGGCTGCCTCGGACACCGTCGCCGTCGCCGGCTACCGGGTCCTGCGCGACGGCGCCGTGGTGGCGACCGCGCCCGCCGGCGCGGCCGGCGTCACGGTGACCGGGCTGGCCCCGGCCCTGCGGTACTCCTTTGCGGTGCAGGCGGTCGACGCCACCGGGAACGCGACCCGCGACCTGCTGGCCACGGCGACGACCACAGGCACCCGCGACAAGGTGGCGCCGGTCGCCACCGGCACGTTCTCCGTGGCCCCCGGGTCGGCCGGGTACACCTGGATGCGGCTGACCTGGCAGGCGGCGACCGACAACTACGGCGTGGCCGGCTACGTCGTCACGGCGAACGGCCGACGCATCGGGCGGGTCGACGCCACGACCACCAGCTTCGTCGCGACCGGCCTGACCGCGGGAACCACGTACAGGTTCGGGCTGAGCGCCGTGGACGCGACCGGCAACAGCACCGCCTATGCCACGACCGCGCAGGCGACCACCCTGCCGCCGTACGACACCGGCGCGCCCGCCTGGTCCTCGCCGCATCCTCCGCTGACGATGCGCGCGGTCGGCCCGACGAGCGCCACGGTGAGCTGGCCGCCGGCCCGCGACGACAAGGGCGTGACCGGCTACCGGGTGCTGGTCGACGGGGTGCCGGCCGGCACGGGCGACTTCACCCCGATCTCCACGACCGCCACCACGACCGGAACCACGTACACCGTCACCGGGCTCGCCGCCGGCGCCCGGCACACCATCGGAATCGAGGCCGGCGACGCCATGGGCCGCTGGAGCGGCCCGCACCCCACGGCAGTCGTGACCACCACCGGGTGAGCCGGCCCCCCGATGCGACGATGATCCACCCGGTCGCTCGGTGCCCGGCCGTTCGCGGGTGTAGTTATCGGTTAGGGGTGCCGCACTCTGAGCCGGTCCGGCCGCCGGCGAGCTCATCGTCACGAAAGCCGACTTACCTGCAGCAGGTCATCTGCCTCACAGACGACTGAGCCGAAGGGGTTCCCTGCCGCCGGCCGGGAACCCCTTCGGGACTGCGATCGTCAGGCGGCGTTCGGGAGTTGGTAGCCGGCCGCCAGCCACTCGCTCAGTGAACGGACCTCGGGCGTCAGTTCGCGCACCTTGGCCAGGTCACGTGGGGTGGTGAACTCGTCGGCGAACTCGGTGTAGTACTGCAGCATGTTGCCGAACTCGTCGGCGCCGGGGAACCCGAAGGCCCGGAACTGGTCGTGGGTGACCGGCCGGTATTCGACCGGCTCGCCGAGCGCGTCGCTCAGCGCGGCGGCGATCTGCGTTCCGGTGACGATGTCGCCGGCCACGCTGACCGTACGGCCGACGAACTCCTCGCCGCGGCGGAAGATCGACAGCGTGATCCGGCCGATGTCGTCCGCCGCGATTGCAGCGATCGGAGAGTCGCCCATCGGGAGGGTCAGAATCAGGCGACCGTCGGCGTCGCGGGTGGGCGCCAGAGGGCCGGCCAGGTTTTCGTAGTAGAAGGTGGTGCGCAAGAAGGTGGTGGGCACCCCGGCCTCCCGGAAGAAGACATCTGCCTCGGCTTTGGCGTCGAAGTGCGGGACCTTGTACTTGCCGAGCAGCGTCGGCATCCGCGGGTCGTCGACCGGGATCAGCTCCCGGGTGTCCTCCAAAGTCGACCAGACCACGTGCGCGACACCGGCCTTGCCGACTGCGGCGACCAGGTTACGGACGTACTGCTGCTCGCGCTCCGGGTCCATGTGCGTCCAGAAGTCGGTGACCAGGAACGCGCCGTGAGCGCCGTCGAACGCCTCGGCCAGGCCCTCCGGGGTGGAATAGTCCGCCGCTACCACCTCGGCCCCGAGGTCGGCCAGCTCACGCGCCTTCGGCGAGGTCACGTCCCGGGTCAGCGCACGTACCGAGAATTCGTCTCCGCCGCCGGCCAGGATGGCCCGAACGACACCGCTGCCCTGGGCGCCGGTCGCACCCACTACCGCGATCGTCTTGCTTGCCATTGCCACCACTCCTCAGTTCTCGCGATCCCCTGTGGATTACTGACCGCCACAACTGCACCCTTCCTCGATTTCTTTCAAATTTTAAGTACCTGTGTCGACCGTCACGGCTTGAAGGACCCGCCCGGCGGAAGCTTGCCCATCGCACAGCCAACACAAGCGCGCGCAGCCTTGTGGGGCTGCTCGGGCGCAGGAGACCCGAGGGCGTTAGAGAGCGGACACCGCCGTCGCGCAGGCGATGTTGGTGGTTTGGGCGTGTTTCAGCGCCCGGTAGCCGCGCTGAGGCGGTCGTTCTCCACGGATGGTGCGATACGGCGCATCGCCTGGCGGGGGCCGCACCCCGATTCGCCGCCAAGCACAGTCATTCGCCGGATGCACGAGCACTGCGCGAGCGGACACCATGAACAGAGATCAACACTCTCGGAGGTAGACATGAGCAAACCCACGATAGTGCTCGTCCACGGCGCTTTCGCCGAGTCGGCGAGCTGGAACGGCGTCATCCAGCGCCTGCTCGACACCGGTTTCCCGGTCCTCGCGGTCGCCAACCCGCTGCGGGGCGTCGGCAGCGACAGCGACTACCTGCGGTCAGCTCTTACCGGTGTCAGCGGTGACGTTGTCCTGGTGGGTCACTCGTACGGCGGCATGCTGATCACCAATGCCGCCGTCGGTAACCCGGCCGTCAAGGCGCTCGTCTACGTCGGCGCGTTCGCGCCGGACGCGGGCGAGAGCGCAGCCGCGTTGGCCGGCCGGTTCCCGGGCAGCTCGCTCGGCGATACGCTGCGGCCGGTCAAGCTGCCGAACGGCACGTCGGACCTGTACATCAAGCAGGAGCGGTACCACCACCAGTTCGCCGCCGACTCGTCCGCCGACGACGCCGCCGTCATGGCCGTGACCCAGCGGCCGATCACCGACGCCGCGCTGAACGAGGAGTCAGGCGAGCCGGCTTGGAAGTCGTTGCCCAACTGGTTCCTGTTCGGCAGCGACGACCTGAACATTCCGGTGGAAGCTCACCGGTTCATGGCCGAGAGGGCCGGCTCCCGCAAGACGATCGAGCTGGCCGGAGGCTCGCACACCGTCGCCATTCCCGAGGCAGCCACGTTGGTCGAGCTCATCGTGGAGGCCGCCGGCTGAGCCGACCGCCTTTCGCCGGCGACCAGGTACGGGAAACGGCACGGCCCACGGCTGCGGCCCCCACTTCAGCGCCGGCTGATCAGGAGGCCGTGGAACCATCGTCCGGCCGGCGACGCCTGCCTTGGCCGGTACGACGGTCACCGATCCGGTACGACACCTTCCCGC
Source organism: Actinoplanes sp. NPDC051343 (assembly GCF_044455125.1). Classification (NCBI taxonomy): domain Bacteria; kingdom Bacillati; phylum Actinomycetota; class Actinomycetes; order Micromonosporales; family Micromonosporaceae; genus Actinoplanes; species Actinoplanes sp. NPDC051343. Next base: position 9,238 of record NZ_JBITEL010000036.1, on the reverse strand, counting down.
GCTCACCGTCGGCGCGTGCACGTACGGCGTGCCGGGAGGCCCGACCGTCCTCCCGCCGGAAGGCGGGACGGCAGGCCGATGAACTCGTCCCGGCGGTAGCCGAAAGGCCTGCTGGGCTGCGGTTGGCGTAGACGAACAGCGGATCCGGCGAGGTGGCGGGGGCGAGCAACCCGAACGGGGCGTCGTAGAGCCAGGCGGCCGCCTCGGCACTCCGTAGGCCGGCGGGACGAGCGGCTCGCCGAGAAGGCCCTTGGGATACACCGCAATGACGTCGATGCCCTCCGGGAAACGGCTGCCCTGCTGCTCGAGGTAGCCCAAGAGAATGCCGTGCGACAGCCCCGGCGTCGCGCCCGGCCGCAGCGCCGCGAAGATGGATTTGTGCAGCGCCGCTGCCGGCACACCCGACGAAGGTCCGGACAAACGCACCCCGCGCAGCACCACATCGAGGTAGGGCTCCATCGTCGTACCGGGTTCGGGGTCATTCGGGGTTGCCGAGTTTGCTCTCTAAAGCTTGGAAGAGCATCGTGCAGTGCTCGATCAGTTCATCGCCCGTCATTTGCAGCGATCCGTTGGCCCAGTCGACGAACATGCCGTTGGCGGCGGAGACGAATACTTGGGCGAACACCGACCGGCTCAAGGCTGAGCCCGCCGGCGGTTCGGGCAGGCGCACGTAGGCGGCGGCGACGTAGACCCGCGAGTCCGCGTGACGGATGGCGTCGATGCGCGGCGAGACGCCCGCAGCCTCAATGAATTTGATGCGCCCCGCACCGGGATCGTTTTCCAGCTCACGAACGAGATTGCGGTACATTTGACGGATCTGCTCGGCTGGGTCCGCCTCCAGGTCGAGCGGGTCGTGAAGCTGGAGGAGAAGCTCAGCGTCGATCTGCTGATGGACGGCGGCGAGTAAATCCTCCATATCGGTGAAGCTCTCGGAGAAATAGCGGGCCTGCAGTCCGGATTCGCGTAGGACAGCTCGCATCGAGGTGGCGTGAAATCCGCGAGCTCCGAACAGACGGCGCCCAGTGGCGATGAAACGGGCACGACGCGCTGTGCGCCGCTGGTCAGCGGTCTTTCCGGCGTACGGTCTCACGCCGTTGAAGGTACAGGGTGAGTCAGTGAGCCCGCGATCACGGCGGAGAGCCTCGACGTTCGCTTTGCTGGACTCGTCCCGGTGCCATCCTGGCCGCGTCGGATGCGCAGGTCAGTGGGCATCAACAGATGCCATCGTGCATTCTGCGGAAGAACGTATTGTGGCGCGTCGGTGATTCCGCTGGATTCCACGATGTCCGGCGTGCGCCGTGCAGGCCGTGTATGAGCGGGCAACCGAAGTCTTCTATCGACGGCACTGGGGCCGGTGAGTGCTCGGCCGATCGTTCAGCGAACCGTGGTGGTCAGCAGAGCCTCCGCCGCCTGGTTCGTCAGCCATGAGGCAGCCTCTTCCAGAGACCATTGCAGGTCGCGGATGGTCGCCCAGGAGGAGGCACCGAAGTAGTACCAGAAGATGTCTCGGACGCGGGACCGATCGATGCCCGGTCGGACCGCGTCGACGTCGACCAGCCGGTCGGCGATGATGTCCAGGTATTGCCGGTATCGGCGCATCGCATAATCCGACGCCGCCGCCACGTCGTCGTCGTTGTTACGTGCATCGAGCAGCGCGGTGAGCGTCTCGGCGTAGCGGCCGCACATCTCGCTGGTGTTCGTCGCGGTCAGATGCAGGATCTCCCGCCCGTCGGCGGTGTCGGCGGCCTGTTGCACGGTGCGCTCGACCTGTTCATCCTCGGCGGCTTCCCGTGCCATAGCCAAGATCAACGCCGGCTTGGCACCCACGCTCGTGTAAACGGTGTTCAGAGCGACTCCAGCCGCAGCGGCCACGGCGGCGACGCTGGTGCGGCCGTATCCCTGCTCGGCGAAGAGGGCCTTGGCCGCATTGAGGATCGCTCGTCGGGTCTGCTCCGCCGCCTGCGCACGGAGGGGGGACGTGTAAGCGCGTTGCGTCATGCCAACAATATATGTCACAGAGATTCGTTTGGCGCCGCATATTATGGTTGTATTTGCCATACAGCGACCTAGACGAAGGTGCCCATGGCATGCCGATCGACCCCGCCGCTCCGCGCGACAAACCCGAAACTCAGCAGATGAAGGTCATCCACAAAGCCTTCCGCCGTGAATTCAGACTGCTACCGGTACTTGTGGGCGGCGTGACCATCGGCGATACGGCGCGTGCCCGACTCGTTGCTGAACGCGCGCGGCTAATGCTCGCCTTATTGCACGAGCATCACGACAGCGAGGACACGTTCATCTGGCCGCTGCTGGAACAGCGGGCACCGATGCACAAGAACCTCGTCGACACGATGGAGACCCAGCACCAGATCGTCGCGTCACTGATCCCGGAGGTCGAGCGTGGCCTCGACGAGTGGGCGCCAACAGCTCCCGGCACCGCACGCGTCCAGGTCGCGCGGCAACTCGCCGATTTGAACCGGACGCTGCAGGAGCACCTCGACCTGGAGGAACGGGAGGTGTTGCCACTGATCCACGATCACCTCAGCGTCGCTGAATGGGAGGCGCCGCAGAAGGCCGCCGCCATGGGACTTCCCAGCGGCTTCCGCGTTCGGATGTTGATTGCCGGAAGCGTGCTGGAGGACGCTACGCCCGCCGAGCACGCCTGGTTCCGCACCGAGCTTCCACCGCCTGCCCGGATCCTATGGACCCTGGTGGGCAGGCGGATGTACGCGGCCAATGTGCGTGCGGTCCGCGCCGACGCGATATCTGCGTTCGCTCTGTCCGAGCACTGATCAGGCATCCCTTCGCCACGACGTCGCCGCTGACGTTGCCGCTCTCCGGGCAAGCGTTCTCGGATACTCGCCGATGCAGGCCGGCGCGGCCGCCTTCTGGCCGGCCGCAGGCGCGCTCCGCGGTAGGCGGCTGTGGGCCCCGCGCGAGGGGATTGCCTAATATCGGCTCGTAAGTGTGGGTAACAGCGAGCGGATCGGCTCAGAACAAGGAATTGCGTTCCAAGGGCAGTTGAGCGAGCTTCTCTGCCGTCGCCGTCGCCGTCGCCGTCGCCGTCGCTAAAAGCGAGGTGCGTTCGAAGCAGACGCCACCCGGACGGCAGGGAGGGGCCGACCCTGAGGCTGCGGACGGCATGCCGGGTCGCCGAGATAACGCAGCGTCCCGGAGCTGAACCGCGAGCTGAGGTAGTGGTACTGCCGCCACCGTGCGGCCTCTGCCGCACCATGGCAAGCCCACGCCGCAGCGGGATGCCCATCGCCGAGGAACCGCAGTCCAGCGCTGCTCAGCAGGCACCCTTCCGATCTGACCCGCGAGGCGCGGGTGAGTGTGTCCACTCCAACCGCGGTGGACACACTCCCCCACGTCGCCCGAGCTTGTCGATCAGGCGCGCCTGGCCAGCGTGGAGCCCAGTGAGGGAGTGCGGGTGCCATACACGCGCTCGGCGTAGTCCGCGTACAGCCGTGGCGCCGCCTCGGTGATTATCGGGCGGATTTCGGCCGGAAGCGCGTCGAGCATTTCCTGAACAGCGGCCGGAGCACCCTCGTACATGAAAATTCCGAGGACCAGCGGTAGCTTGTCCTGCGGAAGGTGGCTAGCTTGTTCGCCCGCCAGCTGATCCCATTCGTCGGCCGTGATGTGCTTCTCGATGAGGGGCAGCACCCACCGCTCCTCCACGCCAAGGTGCTCGTTCAGAATCGGCATCAGTTCGGCGAGGACCTGGGACACGACGTCGCGGCTCACGGCGCGCGCGCCGTCCCGCCAGGCCGCGACCTCCTTCGTCAGCGCGGCGACCAAGCTTGCGATACGTTCGTGATGCGACTCCATGTCGTGCACCAGCGGGCGGATTTCCTCTGGGCATCGTTCCAGAAGCCTCGGCCAGATCTGAACATCCTCGGCGCCGTGATGGGCCTCGAGAACGGCATTGAGCAATTCGATGTGGTCCGCCACGATCGCCGCCCGAGCGTGGTCTCCCTCCGGGACGACCCGAACGAGATCCGGCATCAAGCCGTATTCCCGCCGAAAGCCTGTATGCACCATGACCATCGCGCGCGTCATCTCTTCGGGGGCTTTGGTTCCAGCCACTTCTGATCCCTGTGCCTTTCTCGCTGATGAGCGAAACCTGCCGGCCGCGTGGTCGGCGGCGTTGATTCATCGGCTCGTTGCTGTAACGGAAATCCGATCGGCATGCGCCCAAAGACAGCATGCGGCCGTGGGGCGGGCGGACGCCGGCGGTGGCCCTGGGCCCGGGCCTTGACCGTCGATGAGCGCAAGCCCATACAACCAGAGTATGTTGTGTAGAACCAATATTAGTGACCTACATCAAGCTCCGTGCGGGCACATGCGACGACCGGTCGAGTGCGTGCGCCGGTGGACGCGGCCATCACCGAGAACAGCAATGGGCCGCGTCCCGCTCAACGACTCGTCAGTTGTGGCCCGTCATCCCGGGCCTCCCGGCCATGCCAGGGGCATCGCCGCCTGCATGGTCGCCATCTTCCGATGGATGTCCAGCACCGCCGGCGGCATGACGCTCAGCGGCCGCATCATGCCCTCGTCCTCGTGGTCGAGGATGTGGCAGTGGTACATGTAGCGGCCGCTGCCGGCGCTGTACCGCCCGGCCACCGTCACGATCGAATTCTGAGCTACGCCGATGGTGTCCTTGCGGCCCGACTCCTCCGGTGCCACCGGTAGGGCCGCGCCCAACTTCAGCGGCGTTTTCGTGCCGCCTACCCCGAAGTCGAAGCCGCTGACGTCAAGGGTCCGCCGATCGATCACCTGGAAGTCCATCAGGTGGATGTGCATCGGATGCGTGACCACGAAGCCGGGCGGCGCGAGGCTGATGAAAGCGGGTCGCATTGCCGGACCGCCCCGGGACGTCGTATCGTTGCCCGAGCATCTGATAACAGGCGTTGTCTGATGCGGACCAGACCTGTTGGCCCCGCAGGTCCGGCACTGACATACCGGATGTTCCTCAACAGGAGGGGTCAACGAAATGCAGTCACGGCGACGCTCGGTTCCATCCCAGCCACCGTCCCTGCCGCAGCACTTCTGACGGCACATCAGGAACGACACGTCGATGCCTCCGGTCCACACCGGAGATGGACCCAAGTCTGCAAGCCGACCCTGAATACCAGTCGGCTCGATGACTCGCGGCCTTTCCTGAAGGGACCGTGGGAACCCGCTGGGGGTTACTGCTATGGCGACAGAACTTTCCGTCCAAAATGGATCTTCGAGTGACGCGGAAATAGCTAGGAAACGAATGGCTGAACTGCACACGGAGCATTCCGCGGTAGTGCTGAGATTCCTGATGAAGCTCACGGACGGGGAACGGTTCGCGGCGGAAGATCTGCTGCAGGACACAATGATCAAGGTCTGGCGGTCCTTGGACCACGTGCCGGACGACTTCATCGGGAGCCGGCGCTGGCTTCTCACGGTCGCGCGGCGAGTTGCCATCGACTGGGTCCGGCGGCGGCGCGTACGCCCGGCCGAAACGGGCCTGATCGACCTCGATCGCGTGGCTTCCCCGGACAACACCATCGATGTGGTCCTGCTCGCGGAGTCACTACGGCACGCCGTGAGCTGCCTCAGTGACACTCATCGCGCCATCCTGTCGGAGTTGTACTTCCAAGGACACTCGCTCGACGAAACGGCGAGTCGCCTGGGCATCCCGATCGGAACAGCCAAGTCACGTGCTCACTACGCACTTCGCAACCTCCGTGCCGCGATGGCACTGAGTGCCTGAGCAATGACCACGGTCACGATCAGACAGGCCAAGGTGCGTGGACATGGCAGTGGCATCTTCATCGCCGTGCCGGACGGCGCAGGCCGCGAGACCCTCCGGAAATTGACGACCGGGAGACCGATGCATCCGGTCATGCTGCCGAACAGGCATCGCAACGCGGATCGGCTTTTCATCGGCATCCGATGCGCGATTGTGCAGGCCGAACAGCGGCTCGTACGGGGTAACAACGGCATCGCCTTCCCGCGTCTCTGCGTGGCCGGATCCCACTCGCGAGCGTCCACATCAGACCTCGGCCAGCAACAGAAAGCCCCAGATGACTGCAGAAGAACATGTCGTCGCTGTCCACGTCGAGCGCGGACGCGTGCGGGCGGTCTGCGCCAGTCCCTCCGGTGCCGAACTCTCCCGGGTCAGCCTTCCAGCTGTTCGCAGTGTCACCTACACCCAAGCCGTCTCAGATGCTGTCCGACGGGTTCAGGCCCTAGCGGGCCGACGAGCCGACAACGCCCGCCGGGTGGTGGTCGGGGCCTCCCGAGCCAGCCTCGTGCACTCCCAGCGCCGCCGCCGCGTGCCGAGCGGACCGTACTGGCGGGAGTGCCTCGCCACCAGCCTCGAGTACGACCTCGCCACCTCGGTCGTCGTCCGTACCGCCACCGCTCTGGCGGCGTTGGTGGAGGGGTACGTCGGTCTGGCAGCCGGCGCTCCGGACGGCCGGTTCGTGTACATCAATCTGGGCTCCTACACCGAAATCTGCATGGTCGAGAACGGTGAGGTGGTCCGGGAATCGGCCGCTCTCACCAGAAGCGACCTTGATCTGGAAGGCGCCGCCACGCCGCAAGCCGTACAGAAAGTCATCGAATTGCTACTGCCCTTCCTCAGGCCTTTCGTGGTCACGCCTCCGGTGATCGTGACGAGGACCATGCCGCGACGAAGCGACGACAGCGGCGCCATCTGGCTCAGGACGGGATTCGTCCGATATTCCACACTGCGGCCGCGTCTCATGACCGCCGAGGTCAGCGACTCCAAAGTCCTCGATGGCGCCCTTCTGCTGAGCACCGGCCGACGGGAGCAATGACCTCGATACCGAGCTGTTCGGCCAGGCCCGATCGGCAGTATCAGCCGTTGCGGCGCGCTGGGTGCGCGGCCTGGCCGCCAGAGGCGCATCCCAGCGGAAGCCGACGGCTGCCGGGGGCTACCCACGAGCCGTCGAGTGCGATGCCCACACAACCCTGTGCTGGAAGGAAGGAACGCGATGCCCAGGCTACGAGGAAATTCGGCCAGTGGCAGTAGCGCACCGGTACGCCCGGCGACTTTCCATTTCCCATCGGTGACAAGGCCTTCAGAGGCGCAAGGTCTTGGAGGACCGCACGAGTCTGCGGGCAGCGCCAACAGTCGGGCACTGTTAGCGAGCGGGAGCCGAGCATGGATGAGCCGAGACTTCGGATCAAGATCACTGCAGACGAGCGGATCAGCTTCACCGCGATGTTCGAGCCGACCGGCATGACCCGACTCCTATATGTATGCCGACGTGTCACCTTGCGGGCCGGGAGAACGAGATCGAGATCATCCAGTGGGCGTATCTCGATCTGGGCGCCGGGCGCGGTGACTACCTACACCGCAGAGGGCCAGAAACTGCATGACGCGGGCACAGGCGCAAACCAGCCGGCTGTTGCTGACCCAGCACGAGATCGTGTCGTTCACCGGCCGTGAGCGCGCCCTGGACGCGCTGGCCGCATGGGCCAGCGGTGACGAACCGCTCGCGGCGTTGCTGGTGCACGGAAGCAGACGTCCTTCGCCACCGGCCGAAGATCGGGATCGGCGCAGCGCTCACAACGACTTCGTCCCGGCCGGGGTCAACACGGTCCACGACGATGGCGAACACGCCGAACGAGCAACCGCGCAAACCTCAAAACAGTGGGTTTTCGGTGGGTGATCTCAACTCAACGAAAACGGTGACCTGCGTTTCCACAGGTCACCGGCCTAATTTGGTCGGGCTGACAGGATTTGCACCTGCGACCCCTTGTTCTGAATCGCGGCTTTGCACGACTTTGCATTGCCTGTCAGAAGTACGCGCTGACCAGCCTAAACGCGGCTGAACGGCCTCTGCGGCTTGTCATCGCTTGCCATGACTTCGCGCTGTTTTCGGTGGGTAAAGCGGGGGCGAATCATAACTGCTTTCGTGGACGCGCTCCCGCAAGCTCACCAACTCGGCAATACCTCCAGACCTTCGGGTTCTTCTCATGACGACGACACCCAACGATGCCCCCGCATCGCCCACCCCGAGTGACATGCCAGGGCGGCCGACGAGCTTATGGAAGACGACTTGGCGGCGAAGGCCGCGGAATGCAATTTGGCCCATGCAACAGCAGAAACGCGAGGGATACTACAATTACGCGTCCACCTGCTGACAGCTCAGATCGGCGCGGAACATGTCGCAAACCCCAGACATGATGCTCGACGTGATCACGAAAATGACAGGCGCCTTCGGCGAGCCGCCAAGCGTGGCCGACGTGGCAGAGGTCATCGGCTTGGCGCTTCCCGTCGGAGACGACCGGCTCGCACTGTCTATCGTGCCGTCGGCGGTGGTCGTCCGGTCGGCCGGTGAGGGCGCGAGAGCGCGGTTGTCGCGAGTCGGCCAGCTCGACGACGCCGCCTTCGTTCTAGCCGCCCGGCTAGTGTCGGAGCTGCTGGCGGCCGAAGACGTTGACGGTCCTGTCATGACGGATTCCCGGCTGGCGTCGATACTGCTCAGTCTCCTGCGTCAGGTCCCACCGCAGTTGCTGGCGGACTCCGTCTCCGAAGTGGAGGCACTTGAGATCGTAGGACCGCGGGCGCGTAAGCGACCGAAGCGCGGCGACGTGGTAGCCGTTCCCGGTGCGAGCGGCGGCTTCCATCTCGCCGTCGTGCTGACCAAAAACCGTTTCGGTGTCGCGTATGGGTTCTTCACCCGACGCTGGGCTGCTCTACGGTTGCCGCCCCACCTCGAGAAAGAGCCCCTTCTCTCGCACGCCGTCTATGCGGGTGATAGGGCGGTGATGACCGGGCGTTGGATCATTGTGGGTCATGACGAGGCGTTCTGCCGATTGTTCCCTTCCGAACCTGAGATCTACCACCGCCTTGGAATCGCTGAGACCGCCGACGGGACGACTCGCTCTGTTCCGGAGGACGAGCTTCAAAGGGTGGGAGTACTCGACGGCAGTTACTCTCAGATCTACGAAGATTCCGAACTCGAACACCAGCTGGATCAGGGAAGTTTGCTCAGCCGATGACATCCCCAAATCGTCCCCGTCGAGCAACAGATCAGACGGCTACGCTGTGGTCGTAGTTTTTAACTGGTCACTAAAAACTAACTGCGCATGATGGGGCTCGTCAGGGGACGGCTCGTGTGACCTGCGTCCGCTACTTCCTTCGGATCCAGACGGCCTTGGTCTGCAGGTACTGGTCGTAGCTGTCGCGGCCGTTCTCCCGCCCGTACCCGGACATGTTGTAGCC
>NZ_JBITEL010000035.1:0-21166 GCF_044455125.1 Actinoplanes sp. NPDC051343 | reverse complement strand
AACTCGAGATCGCCACCGTCGAGTACATCGACTGGTACAACAACCGCCGTCTGCACGGCGAACTCGGCCACGTCCCACCCGCCGAATACGAGGCAGTACCCGCGATAACCCACCCGGTCACCGCAACTCTAGAAACCAGCTAACCAACTCTCCATCAAACCCGGGGCTTGACAGTGACAGCCTTGCCGACTGGCTGCGCCAACATTCCGAGGTCGAGGTGATCTGCCGGGACCGCGCTGGCGGTTATGGCGAAGGCGCCCGCCTAGGTGCGCCGGACGCGGTGCAGGTCGCGGACCGGTTCCACCTGTGGCAGAACCTGGGCCAGGCGGTCGAGAAGACTGTCAACGCGTATCGGGCTCGGCTCGTCGCGCCGCCCCCACTGCCCGCAGGCGACACCCCACCCGCTCAGAGGCGGCGACTGCCCGACCTCAAGATCGTTACTCGTCTTCGGGAGCACCACGCCGCCGTCCATGAACTGGCCGCCCAGGGGTGGACCAAGTCGGCGATCGGCCGCAAACTCGGCCTGCACCATGCCACGGTGCGCAAATACCTGCGCGCGGCCACCGCCGCGGAGTTGACCGCCGTGTCCGAGCAACGCGCACACGTGGTCGACGACTACGTCGCCTACCTACACCAGCGCTGGAACGAGGGAGAACGCAACGCCACCGGACTGTTCCGCGAGATCAAACAGCAGGGCTATCCGGGCGGGGAACTGGCCGTCCAGCGTTACTTGCGCCGCTTCCGCCACGGCCGAGGCCACGCCCCGGACCCGGGCCCGAAACCACCATCAGTGCGGCAGGTGACCTCATGGATCATGACCCATCCCGACCACCTCGACCCCCGCGACACGGCCAAACTACGCGACGTCCGCAACCGCGACCGGGACCTGAACCGGCTGGTCAAACACGTGCGAGCCTTCGCGATCATGATGACCGGCAAACACGGCGACCGCCTCGAAGAGTGGATCACCACCGTCGAACACGACACCCTGACACCGTTAGCGGGGTTTGCCCGTAGATGTTGACCGTGCCGTCGAGGTTGAGGACTTTCCCGCGGAGCCCGGGTGGATAGCTTCTCGGCACAGGTCTCCTTCAAGAGCGCCGGGCACGGGGGAAGATCAACCGTCCCGTCGAAACGAGGGAACTCATAGCCCGTTACTCTCGCTACGCCGCTGGTTGCAGCCCTGTCGCCAGTTCGTGAGGGTCAACGGCTCTGGGCGAAGCAGTGAACAACCAGACCCCGGCCAAGGCGACCCCGGCAGCACAAACGAGCAGGGTCAGACGCACGCCGATCAGATCCGCCGACAGTCCTCCGACCAACGAGCCGATGGGAACCGTTCCCCACATCAACGTCCGCACGGTCGCGGCCATTCTTCCGAGCATCGGCTCCGGCGTGAGTTCCTGCATGAAGCTGACCGTCGAAACATTGTAGGCCACGACTGCGAACCCGCTGACCAGCTGATACAGCGCGACCAACGATAGCCTCCAGTCAGACTGCACGATCGGCAGCAGAAACATGCACAGGGCAATAGCAGCCACCGAGTAAGCCGCCAATCGCACGAGCCCGAGCCGGGCACTCAGTCGGCGCACGGCAACCGAACCCCAGATCCCGCCGACGCCTGAGCCGGCCAGGAGGATCCCGATCGCCGCCCCGGGTAGCCGCAGGTCCCGAGACAGCAAAATCAGATAGATCGGATAGTGCATCGAGATGAAGAAGTTGAATATGGCGCTGCAGACGACTATCAGGACCATCAGCCGACGGGTGACCACAAACCGGAATCCGGCCACGATATCGCCGCCGATTTCCTTGATCGGCCGCTTCTCTCTGACCGGCTCGGGCTTCCGGATGGCGGCGATACACGCGGCCGACCCGACGAATCCGCCGATCACGGCCACCGGCGAAAGTGCGGCAGGCAACAATTGGAAGAGATAGCCACCGACCGACGGCCCACCCATTTGGGCCACGGTGCGCACGGTCTCGAGTTTCGCGTTGCCCTCGAGCAGTTTGTCTCGGCCGATCAGACGAGGCAGATAACTCTGGTAACTCACGTCGAAGAACACGGTGCCGACGCCGACCACAAGGGCGACCAAATACATTTGCGTCATCGTCAGCTTCCACAGCCATGCCGCCAGCGGGATGGACGCCAGCACTGCAGCGCGCCCGAGGTCGCTTGAAATCATCACCCTTCGGTGGCGGAGCCGGTCCACGACCGCGCCGACCGGAAGCCCGATTATAGGAAAGGCCAACGCCAGGCACGCCACCAGGAGACTCACCGCCGACTCCGACGCCCTCAGAGCCTCAATTGCGATCAAGGTCAGAACAAGGCGAAGGCCCTGCGCACCGAGCTGACTGAAGATCTGACCGTAGAAAAGACGGCGAAAATCAGATTCCTTCAGTAGGTTGGTTTCAGCCATTCGAGAGTCCCTTGGATCGATCGTCGGTGAGAACCGGCGGTGCGATCCGGGAGTACATCAGCATGTCACGCCGAACTGAGTCTACCTCTTGCCAAGATCGCATTAGGCCCTCTTCCTTGAATCCGGAGGCTCGCGCAGTACGCAACGACGCAACGTTCCACGGCTCGACATACAGCTCGATCCGGGGAATCTTGCATACGGAGAAAGCCCATCCGGCCAGGGTTTTCAACGCCGCCGTCCCCAGGCCGGCGCCTCGGGAGGATTCAACGATCCAGTATCCGATCGACGCCCGGCCCAGATCGGCGTCTCGGATCCATAAGCCAATACTGCCGACTGCCGCATCCTCCCCGTCCGCGATAGCAAAAGAGTAGCCGACGCCTTCCTCGGCTCGCGCCCATTGTCGTTCGATGTAGCGCTCCGCAGACTCACGTGTCCATACCTTCGGGACAGAAGTAATGGAAGGAATGTACGGATCGGACGACGCTTGGGTCAATGCCTCGGCGTCCGTCACCATCCACGGACGAAGTTTCCAGCTATCGAAATGTATCGTCGGAACAATCAGCGCGGCGCTCATTGTACTGAACTCCTGATCTTGCAAATCAAGGCAACAATTCTTCCTCGCGCCGGCGAGTTTTGTGCATAGCCAAAACATCGCCTAGCCGACGCCAGGATCAGGCAAAACAGCAGAACAAGCCGGTCGAGGCGACACTCTATCATGGACAGGCAAGACCCTGGGCGGGGCAGACGAGACACATGCTTGCCGCTACAATCCCGCCGTCCGTCAGTAGACGGTCGTCTATATTGCGATACGTTTGGTCATCCGCGGAGCCCCGAAATCAGTCCGTGATCAGGGAAAACGACAGGGCAGCGGACCGCCCTTACTCTTAGTCCTGAAAAAACCAACGTCGATGCCCTTCCGGCATCGAGAGGTGTGACATAAGATTCACACCAGAAGAGGTCTCCCAAGCCATTCTCCGCAGCTGTCGAGTTGCATCCTTCGATCGACTGGAACCAACAGCCATAGCTCCGAGTTAGCTTCTCTGCATCCATTCACCATGGCAGCGGAGCCAAAACCTGGGACGGGGACATGATTGTCGCAATCATTGGTCAGGGCTATGTTGGCCTGCCGTTGACCTTGATGGCACTGAACGCTGGGCACACCGTGCTTGCCGTGGAATCCGGCCCAGCCCGGCTCGCATCCTTGCAAAACGGCCAGTCGTATATTCCTGACGTACCATCCGAAGCGCTGGGCAGAGCCATCGACGCCGGTCGCCTCGTACCCATGGCCGACCTCAGCGAAGCAACTCCGGCGGACGTCTACGTAATTGCCGTACCGACGCCGATCACCAAGGGCGACGCACCCGATCTCACGTTCGTAGACGGAGCTGTTTCGACGATCGCCGGGGTATCGGATTTCCCCGAAGGTGCCCTTGTCGCGGTGGAGTCAACGATTTATCCCGGCGCCATGCGGCAGCACGTGACACCTCGGCTCGAGAGGGCTACCGGACGCCGAGCCGGGCAGGACGTATACCTCGCCTACAGCCCGGAGCGCGTCGACCCCGGGCGCACCGACCTAGCGCTGGCAGACGTAACGAAGCTCGTTGCCGGCACCTGCGAAGAAAGCCAGCTCCGGGCTCAGAAGTTCTACGAAACCATGTTTCGTCACGTCCACGCTGTCTCCAGTTGCGAGGTCGCAGAGTTCGCCAAGCTTCTGGAAAATACCTTCCGCTATGTGAACATCGCCTTCGTCAACGAACTCGCGATGGCGGCCAGAAACGCGGATATCGACTTCCGTGAAGTCGTCGCGGCTGCATCATCAAAACCTTACGGGTTCATGGCATTTCATCATGGGCCAGGAGTGGGCGGACACTGCCTGCCGAACAACGTCAGATATCTTGCGCATGCTTTGGAGCAGTCCGGAGTGGCGAGCTCGATGCTATCGGCGGCTCTTGAGATCAACGAGTCCGCACCGGTCTATGTGGCCGATCGTATGGCCAAAGCTCTCGCCAACAGCGGCCTTCCGCTGGCGGGCAGCACGGTGATACTGGTAGGGCTGGCCTACAAAGCAGGCGTCCCTGATGTGCGGGCTTCCCCTGCGCTGCGGCTAATCGACTTGTTGCAAGAACGCGGCGCGACCGTCCAAGTCGTCGACCCGCTGGCCGCAGGCGAGGCTGACCGCCTCGGCCTGACATGCGTGACGCCCACCCTCGAGGACTGTCGCGCCGCAGACGCCGTCCTCATCGTCACAGACCAGGACGGAGTCGACTACGACATGATCGCCCGAGAGTCCGCGATCATTCTCGACTGCCGTGGGCGAATCAAATTGCCCTCTGTCGAGCAACTTTGACCTCTCTCACTCCGAGGCCGGATTAGATGCCTGCACAGCACAGCCCCTTCACTGACATTCCAACGGTCCTTGGCACGGCGCTCGGCACCGAATTCAATCAGTGGCTTACTGCGAATCGAGATTCGCTTCTGGCCGACATCATGAGCTTGGTTTCGATTGACACCGCTTCTCCGAACGAATCCGCGGCTTTCGACTGGCTGACCGCATACTTCGAAGATCTGGGCGGCACGGTGACCGCACTCCCCCGTCACCCCCGTCTCTTCGACCGCCCAGAGGCGAATCGCAATAAGTACAGCGACCTGCCTGCGACGGCGCGAGGCAGTCTTCGTGTCGATTTCACCGACTCGCAGCCATCCGCCGGCCGTCATGTGTTGTTCAGCGGCCACGTCGACGTTGTACCGGGCGGACACGATTTCCCATTGGCCTTCCAGCCTGAGGTTCGCGATGGCCAGGTCATCGGCCGGGGCACCGCTGACACCAAAGGCAACATCGTCATGCTGGCCGCCGCCCTGCGTTTCCTGCGCGACACCGGACGCCGTCTGGGCCATCGGGTTTCGATCGACCTGATCGGCGAGGAGGAGATCGGTGGCAACGGGGCACTGTCTTCGATCCTGTATGGCAGCACTGCGACCGAGGTGGTGGTGCTGGAGCCGACGGAGCTCGAGGTGTTTCACGGCCATCGTGGCTGCGCCGGCTTCACCGTCGATTTCATCGGTAAATCCAGCCACATGGGCGGCGACGGGGTCAGTGCTATCACCGGCGCTATCGACTTCGTTGAGCAACTACGCGAACTGGAGTCGCGGTTGCGCAGCGAGGCCCGCACCGCGCCAGGATTCGAAGCGGTCGACCGCCCCCTGCAGATCAACGTTGGCGTGATCAACGGAGGTGAATGGCCGGGCTCCTTACCGCAGCGCTGCACGCTGGACGGATTTTTCGGCTTTCTGCCCGGCTACTCGGTGGACGATGTGCGCGGGATGCTTGACGATCTCGTGGCCGGTCTCGCTGATCCCTGGTTGCGCACCCACACTTCGATACGCCTCGAAGGAATACGCAACGGCGCATATCTCGGCGATCCGCGTTGCCCGATTGCTGTCGACCTCCGCCGCGCCGTCCGCGCTGCAGGAGCAGAGGTCGCGGAGGGAAGGGCTTGGAATGTCAGTTGCGACGCCAGGCTCTACCACGAGTTGCTGCAGGTTCCGACGGTCGTCTTCGGCACCGGCAGTCTCGCCAGCGCTCACTCCTGCACCGAAAGGCTGGACATCGCCGAGTGGTCCTTGGGCGCGTACGCATTCGCCGCTCTGCTCAATCACGGCGAGGAGAACTGATGGCCGTCGGCAACCTGACCGGGGGTGTCATCCTGGGTGCTTCTTCCGGAGTCGGGCGAGCACTTGCGGCACAGTTGGCTGACAACGGTCATCAGCTCACAGCGATTTCTCGTAGGGCCCCTGATCTCGGTCAGGGAGTCAGATCGGTCTCGGCCGACATCCGTGACTTCACCGGCTTGGAGAACGCGCTGCTGGAAACGGCCGAGACCCAGACGATCGAGTACATCGTCAACTGTGTCGGAGTGGGGTTCTATGCGCCGATCGGCTCTGACTATCTTGATGCTTGGACCGACATCCTGGCTACCAACGTGGCCGGTATACTTGTCCTGCTGTCCGTCATTGACCGGCATTTCGCGGACCTTAAGACCTTCATACACGTCAGCTCGATGGCGGCCCACCGACCTTCTCGAACTCCGGGCAATCTTTGCTACTCAGTGTCGAAGATGGCCGCGCGAGTGATCGTCGAGGAGTATCGAAAAGAGATTCGGTCCAAGGGGCGGACAACCCGAATCTCGATGATATCGCCGGGGTTCATCGACGGCACCGACTTCGGGCGCAACTTCTATGCCTGTGCACCGGATGACCAGGAACGCTACGACCTGTACGGTGCGCACGACAATCTCAGCCCCGCCGATGTCGCGGCCGCTATCCGCAATGTCATGGCGATGCCAGCTCATGTGGAGCTTTTGGATACGGTCATGTCACCGAATGGACAGCCAGCATGAGCCGACCAGTCGAACGCGTCCTTGTCGTGGGCTACGGATATGCGGGACGGCGTTTCGCCGCCTCCATCGACTACCTTGGGCGGCGAGGCGTCCCGGTGGAGATTGTAGGTTTCTGCGACTCCGACGTGACGAAGCTTCCCGATGGCCTTCGGAGCTTTCGCGATATCACGGACGCCGTCACTCAGCTTCGCCCAACCGTGGTCTGCGTGACCGTCAATGAATCGGCACACATCGCGGCCTTCGAAGCAATCGCCAACTTCCCGCCTATGCTGGTCCTGGCCGAAAAGCCGTTGATAGCCGATCCAGCCGACGAAAAACGCGTGACGAAGTCTTTGGCGCACCACGATCTCTCAATGAATCTCGTCGAGAGATACAGTCCGATACTGCCCGAATTTCACTCATGGCTGGAGGATCACGGGCCGTTTCAGGTCGTGCGGGCCGAATCTTTCTGGGGTAAGCATCGGATCGGTGATACGCGACCAACAATGGGCGTGCTGTCGGAGCTTATCCATCCGCTAGACCTTGTCGAGCACGTCTTCCGGACCGAACCCTTCAAAGTCAAGAGCGCAGCCGGCCTCGTGAGCGATTTCAGTCCTCACGGGACCGCGATTCTCGACTCGATCGACGTACACGGCACAGCGGGCAGCACACCGGTGATGCTGCATGCGTCCTTCGCCTGGCCCGCACGAATGCGGCAGATGACCGGTCTGTTGTGGTCAAGGCGGCACGGCATGTTCCGGGCCGACTTCACGTTTGACACCCCTCACTGGGATTGCGACCAGCTCCGGATCTCCTCGATCGGATCGACGGGTCGATTCAACATCGTTCATGAGATGCAAACCACCAACGAGGATGTACCCGCGGAAATCAGAGGCGTTGGCAAGGTAGCCGCCTTCATCGAGGCTTCTATCCGAGCGTGGCGGGGACAAGGTCCGCGCGACCAGCTGGCATCGCTGATGCCCGCATTGAGGCTTCAGCGAACCTTGGACGACATAGACCAGGCGGCCGCTCCGGCACTGCTGTCGGGTAACTATCGGAGGACGTGATGAACATCAGTCTGCCCGCCAGAAGCCGATCCGCAGGAACGGCAGTGCTCGTCGAACGAATCCTGCAGACCGCCGCCGCCGACCTCACATCGGTCGCTGTCGTCGTTGGGGATCGTGAAATCACGTACGGAAGGCTGCTGGGCCTTGCGCATTCAGTGGCCGGCTCACTGGACCAGGCGGCCGACCGCCTTGTTGGCTTGTGCGCATCCCGCGATGAGTTCTACGTAGCCGGGGCCCTGGGAATCATGATGGCCGGCGGCTGCTTCGTTCCGTTGGATCCTGCTCTGCCGCAAGATCGACTGAACCGGCTCGTCGACCAGGCGAATCTCGCCGTCGTAGTCAGTGGCCCGACCTCCGAAAACGTCTTCGACGGCTTGGGGGCGACCACGGTCACCCCACAGATCGACACTCGAACCGTGGCGGCTTCCGAGGTCGCAAATTTATTGTCGACAGCCCATCTGCGCAGCGCCCCGAATGCATTGGCGTACGCCCTGTTCACATCGGGGTCGACCGGTGAGCCAAAGCTGGTCGCCATCGAGCAGCGTTCAGTCTGTGCTCTCGTTGACGGATTCGATGCGGTAGCACCGGCTCCAGATCGGGTAGTTTCCTCGACCGTCTGCTCGTTCTCGTTCGACGCCTCGATATTCGAGGTATTCACTGCCCTGTGCTCCGGAGGAACGGTCCACGTCCTGCCCACCAAGATCGCAGCGGATCCGCAAGCGCTCGCGGCCGAACTTATCGACCGGCGAATTAATACCGCATACCTGCCTCCGGTCGGACTCGATTTCTTGGTCGGTGAGCTTCGTGCAACCGGCGGTGCGGCCGATCTCGCGCGTGTCATGGTCGGCGCCGAGTCTATCCGGCAGGGCACGCTGGCCGCGCTTGGCCGAGTGGCTCCGAACCTCACGATCGTCAACGCCTACGGGCCCACAGAGGCGACCGTATGCTCGACCTTTCATGTGTTCACCGAGGCAATCGATCCCGACCGGCGTACCCCTATCGGCAAACCGCTCGTCGGCTGGTCGGTGCGGGTCGTCGACGAGAATCTCATCGAGGTACCGGTCGGCGAGACCGGCGAGATCATAATCGGTGGCGTAGGGCTGGCGCGTGGCTATATCGGAGCGCCTCACCTGAACGACACAAAATTCGTGCAGGACTCCGTCGGAGAGCGCTGGTACCGTTCCGGCGACCTCGGTCGATGGCTACCCTCCGGTGACCTCGAGTTCGCCGGACGCCGCGATCACCAAGTCAAGATCCGCGGCTTCCGCATCGAACTGGGCGAGGTCGAAACGGCCCTGAGTTCCTGCGACGGCATCGGAGCATCGATCGTCGAAGCCGTACAGGGCCCGGCCGGGCTACGCCTGCTCGCCTTCGCGGAAGGCACGGCCGACCCGGCGGTGGTTCGCGACCGGCTACGCATGATTCTGCCGGACTACATGATTCCTGGCTGGATCACCATTGTGGACGCGTTTCCTCTGACAGCACACGCCAAGATTGACCGCGCCGCGCTGCTGGCGCTGCCGCGACGGATGAGCGGCTCAGAAGTCGACGAACACCGCTCGTTGACAGGCACCCAGCAGGCGGTGTCGCGGCTGTGGCTCGATGTCCTAGATCTCGAGCGCATCGGCATCGACGAACAATTCTTGGACCTCGGCGGCGACTCCCGCCTTGCCATGGTTCTGGTCAACCGAATTATAGAAACTCTTGGCACCGCCATCCGGCCGAGTTCGTTGCTGCGATGTCAGACCATCGCGGCCATGGCCGAAGCACTGGATGCTTCGGCGCTCCGGCAACCGTCGGCTGCGCTGCCGGCCCGCAAGGAAGCAGACGACGATTCGCTGTCCCCCGGACAGCAGGGCCTGTGGAACCTTCAGCAGCTCGATCCGGGCAACCATTCGTTCGCGATACCGATCGCGGTCCGGGTGCGCGGTCCGCTGCAGGCGCATCAGCTCGCCGCAGCGGTTCGTAGGGTACTCGCGGCCCATGATGTCTTCTCGCAAGAGTTCACTGCCGGACCACACGGGCCATCGCGAAACAGGTCCACCCTTCCTCCCGCGGTCGCCATCAACCTCGCAGCTTGCTCAGACGGACCCGCCCTCAGCGAGTATCTGACGAGGGCCTATGAGCGGCTGGCCCGCGAAGTGGTAGCCCTCCATGGCCACCCGTGGCGTGCTGAAGTCCATCACCTCCCCGACGGCAGCAGCGTTGCATTGCTGGTCTGCCATCACATCATCGTGGACGGGTACTCCCTTCCCGTTCTGTTTCGCGACCTAGGCCGCGCGCTGTCCGACGAGCAGATCCTGCCCAGCCCCTCCGCGCCTACGGGGCGGGCCGAAGTCGATCCGAAAGACCGCGCCTATTGGGACAGTGAGTTCTGTCCAGTTCCAAGTGCTCTCGAACTCCC
Organism: Actinoplanes sp. NPDC051343; assembly: GCF_044455125.1. NCBI lineage: Bacteria > Bacillati > Actinomycetota > Actinomycetes > Micromonosporales > Micromonosporaceae > Actinoplanes > Actinoplanes sp. NPDC051343. The sequence goes on along the minus strand of NZ_JBITEL010000035.1, from coordinate 10,905 downwards.
CACCGACCGAGCCCGCAAGCCACAACGTACCGGCATAGGCCACTCCTTCGTACAGCGGCTCAGCGACCGGGCAACCACCGAGATCTTCACCAGGTCGGCCCGGTGCCGCACCACCCCGTTCGCCGTGGTGCTGGCCGCGGCCGGGGCCCTGGGGCACAGGTACAGCGGACAAGCCGACTTCGTAATTTCTATACCGGCCGCGGTCGACCGCCTACGCCCGGCATACGCTCAATCGGTCGGCTATTTCGTCAATCTTTTGCCGATCAGATTTCAGGTCGCGGCGGACCACGAGTTCAATGCCCTGATCAGGGAAACGTCTCAGCGCCTCCGAGAGGCCGTTCAGCATGGCTCACTTCCCTTCGAAGACATGCTCCCCGGGTCGGGAGCGCAGCGCATGGATTTCGCCCGGGCCGTCACACGGTTCGTCGTCGCACAGCAGGTCGATTCGGGACTGCCCGTCGTAGCCGGCCCGATCGCCATCGAGGACTGTCCTGTCGTGGCCGGCACCGCCAAGTACGAGTTGAGCCTGTTCGTCCTCGAGCGTCACGGTGAGCTGGAGCTGACCTGGGAATACGATAGTGATCTCTTTGAGACGATGACAATCAAGGGGTTGGGCTCCGCACTGGAGCGCCTACTTGAAATCGGAGATGACGTCTCAACGGCCTCCGTGACGAAAGTCGACCTACTCTCGGCAGCCGACCGGGCAGTCATCGACGCCGCCAACGAAACCCGGACACCATTCCCCGCCGACGCCAGCGTCAGTGAGCTCTTCGACGAGCAGGCGAACCGAACACCCTCAAATATTGCGCTCGTAACCGAGACAGGCACCGTGACCTACGGTGAGCTGGCGAGACGGGCCCAGCAACTAGCCGGGGCTTTGCACGAGCACGTGACTCGTTCCGAAGAACCCATCCTCGTTCTCACGGACCGGTCAGTCGAGTTCGTCGTAGGCGTGCTCGCTGTCATACAGGCCGGTGGATCCTATGTGCCGATCGACTCACGCAACCCGGCCGCACGGCTGCGTCTCATCTGCGAGCACGCCGGCGTCAATACCGCGATAGCTAGCGCTAGTATCGCCCATCTGCTGCCACCAGGCGTAACGGTGATCGACCCAGGGTCCTCCGGAAGCGAACCAGCGAATCCGCCGGCGAGAACCGCAGACTCACGGGCTTACATCATGTTCACCTCGGGATCGACCGGGACGCCGAAAGGCACCGAGATCACCGATCGGTCAATCGTGAGACTGGTGCGCGCGCAGAACTTCGCCCGCTTCACGGAAGACGACACGTTCATCCTGGCCTCGAACCTGGCCTTCGACGCCGCCACGCTGGAGGTGTGGGGACCACTGCTGAACGGCGGAAAGCTCGTCGTTCCGGACGATGCGGCCGTCTACGATCCCCGAGAACTGGCTCGCACCATCGGGCGTGCCGGGGTCACCGCGGGATTCTTCAACGTCTCGGTCTTCCGCTCCATGATCGAGACTCGGCCCGCTGATCTGCAGAACATGCGGACGATCCTAATCGGCGGCGAGGCAGTACCGGGCGCCCTCATCCAGCAGGCTTCCGAGGTGCTCGACCATCGGGTTCTGGTCAACGGATATGGCCCGACCGAGAACACCACGTTCTCATGCTGCCATCGCCTGCTCGAACCGTTGGAGCCGGGTCAAAGGTTTCCGATCGGGCGACCGGTCGCGAACTCCACTGCCCACGTGGTGGACCACGGTCTACGAGAGGTTCCCGTCGGGGTGATAGGCGAAATCGTCGTCGGCGGTGCGGGCCTGGCCCGCGGCTATCTCGGAGATCGCGAACTAACAGCTCAGCGATTCGTGGTCAGCCCGAATGGCGAACGCTGGTACCGAACCGGCGATCTTGGGCGATGGCGTCCCGAGGGGGTGCTGGAATTCGTTGGTCGCCGCGACGACCAGATCAAGATCAGGGGCTTCCGGATCGAGCTAGGCGAGGTGGAGACAGCGCTTCTCGGTTGTACCGGTGTGCATGCGGCAGCTGCCATGGCTGTACCCAGCTCCGGTGGACCACGCTTACACGGGTTCGTCGAGGGCAAGACCACCGAGGAGGAGGTAAGACACGAACTCTCCGAACTGCTGCCGGGCTATCTGGTCCCGGCACGGGTCACCATTCTGGACGCCTTCCCGGTAACCGCCAACGGCAAGGTGGACCGCAGGGCGCTGCTCACCGCCGCAGAAGAAAACAGCTCGCGCCCCACCGCCACGCCCGCCGTCGCACCTGTCAACGACACCCAGCAGAAGCTGGCCATTTTGTGGCGCGAACTTCTCGGATTGAACCAGATCAGCATCCACGACAACTTCTTCGATCTCGGCGGTGACTCCAAGCTACTGGTGCTGCTCACCGAGCGGCTGAGGCATCTCTGGCGAAACGAGCTGCGGGTCGTGGACGTCATGTCTCATCCGAGCATCGCGGAACTCGCCCGCTTTCTGACCACACAGGACAGCACCTCGCGGCTTGCTGCCACTGCCGAGAGACGTGCCCAGATGCGTAGGAGGTTGCGGTCGTGATCACCGAAGTCCCGACAAACATGGGCGGCGACCATATCGCCGTCGTCGGCATGGCCGGCCGGTTTCCCGGGGCCGCCGGGATTGATGAGCTGTGGGAGTTGTCGGTCCGCGGCAGCATTGGCCTGACCAAGCTGACGGACCGGCGTGAGGGCTACGTTGCAATACGCGGAATCGTCGAGGATGTCGAGTGTTTCGACGCGGAATATTTCGGCGTTCCCGAGCGGGAGGCCAAGCTCCTCGACCCTCAGCAACGCCTTCTACTCGAGGTTGCTCATCACGCCTTCGAGGACGCAGCCATCGACTACACGCGGACGGACAACGTCGCCGTATACGCGGCGTGTGCGCCTCATCGGTACGAGAACGGCGGGGCCTCGCTATCCGAGCAGTACGAAAGGCAGTTGGCCGGAGAAGCCGGTTTCACGGCGATGAGACTCGCCTACCGCCTCGGCCTTCGAGGGGAAAGCATCACTGTTGAGACGGCGTGCTCGTCATCGCTGACCGCCGTCCACCTGGCTTGTCAGAGCCTGCTCAGTGGTCAAGCAGACCTTGTACTCGCCGGTGGGGTCTCCGTACCGCCCGTACAAGACGAGGGGTACCAGCTGGAGACCGGCATGATCACCTCACCGAGCGGCAGTTGCCGCCCGTTCGATCTGGACGCCGACGGGACGGTGCCGGGCGCCGGCGCAGGTGCTGTCGTGCTCAAACGCCTGGAAGACGCGGAACGGGACGGCGACCGTGTTCGGGCCGTCATTCTCGGGACCGCGGCCAACAACGACGGCGGGACAAAGCTCGGCTTCATGGCTCCCTCGGCCGAGGGACAGGCCGAGGTCATCGCTACCGCGCATGCCGTTTCGGGGGTCAAGGCCGGGTCCATCGGCTACGTCGAGACCCACGGCACAGCCACGTTGCTGGGAGACGCCATCGAGATCGAGGGTTTGCGCCGCGGTTTCGAAGTCGATGGATACCGCGGCGCGGCGTGCGCGCTGGGCTCGTTGAAGGCCAACTGCGGCCACCTCGATCGGGCGGCAGGAGTAGCGGGATTGATCAGAGCGGTCCTCGCACTGCAGCATCGAACCATCCCGCCGATGGCGGGATTCCGCAAGCCGAACCCCGAACTCAAACTGGCCGAGGCGGGCTTCGAAGTGCCGATCGAGGCGACGCAGTGGCCGGTCGGCCAGCGGCCTCGGCGAGCCGGCATCAGCGCATTCGGAGTCGGCGGAACCAACGTTCATGTGGTCCTTGAAGAGGCGCCACCAACTGTCGGCCAGGTGAAGGTAACCGGACAGGACTCGGAACCGGTATTGCTGTCAGTCAGCGGCACCACTCCAGATGCCGTCGTGCGTCAGGCGGCCGCGTTGGCCGACTACCTTGATGATCATGGCGACGAGGATCTGGCCGGAATTGCCAACACCCTGCTCACCGGGCGTCGCGCCCGCGAACTGCGAGCGTTCGTGGTCGCGAGCAATACCGCAGAGGCCGTCGCTGAACTCCGGCGATTGTCGCGGCCGGCCCGCAGACCGCCGGCACAGCAGCAGACCATCGTCTTCGCCTTCCCTGGCCAGGGCGCCGTCACCGTCGATGGACTACCCGCACTGTATGAAACCGAACCGGTCTACCGGCGAGCCATCGATCACCACGCCGAGATCCTTCACGGACTCACCGGCGGCGACCTGCATGCTGACCTGTTCGGCGATCCCGAACAGCGGGTCGAGGTTTTCAGCGATGTCAGCCGGTTCCAGCCGGCCATGGTCGCAGTTGAGCTCGCCCTGGCCAAGCTCTGGGCCAGCTGGGGGATAGTCCCCGACGTGGTTCTGGGGCACAGCCTCGGTGAAGTCGCAGCCGCGGCGTGCGCGGGGGTATTAACCACCGAAGCCGCACTGAAATTGGTCGTCCGGCGTGCGCAGCTCATGCGGGATACTCAACCAGGCGCCAACCTCAGCGTAGCTATCGGTGCAGCGCAGTTGGTCGAATCGCTTCCTGACGGCATCACGATCAGCGCGATCAACGGCGCGCATCTCACCACCGTGACCGGGCCGACCAGCCAGATCACCGAATTCGCCACCACACTCGCTGCTCAAGGCACCTGGGTGAAACGGTTGCCGATCCATATTTCGTCGCACAGTCCCGCCATGGCAACAGCCGCCGAAGGCCTTTTTGCCTTCGCCGCCGAGCTACCGATGTCGGTGCCGCGGCTGAGGATGCTGTCGAACATCACCGGGCACTGGATCGACCAGAGAATCTCGACTCCAGATTACTGGCGGGATCATCTGCTGTCACAGGTCCGGTTCGCCGACCAGATTGAACTGGTCGGAAGACTACCCGGCGCCGTGGTCATCACCATGGGGCCCGACAGCGGATTGAACCGCATGATCGCACAAGAGATCGGCGCCGAAGTGGGCGACGTCCTGCCAAGCACTGCCGACGTAGCAAGCCAGGCGGCACAGCGCTCAGCGGCACTCCGAGCCGCCGGGATGCTGTGGTCAAAAGGGGCAAACGTCGACCTTGGACACCTGATGCGTGCGGCACCTCGGTCGCGGCTGCCGTTGACTCCCTTTGATCACACACGGCGCTGGGGATCTCCGAGAGTCGCCGCGGCATCGACGTCGGCCAGCAGATCAGCGGTGCGCCAGAGCGATCCGGCCGCATGGTTGTACGAGCCCCGGTTCAGCCCGTCGCCTGCGTCAGCCCAGAGAACGCGGAAAAGAGACATTGCCTGGATCGGTGGGAACGAAGTACTTCGTGCAGCCATCGGCGAGGCGACGGGTCTGGATATCGAGGAAGGCATGCCGCACGCGGCAGACAGGAGCGGCGCTGTCGATGTCCTGTGGTGGATCGGTGGATCGGACTCGAACCTTCTGATCGACGCATCGAAGACGGCGCGCCGACTGACCTCCGAGCACCGCGGCGGCCACATTTGGTTGCTAACTCCGTGTGCGGAGCCGAGCTCCGGTCGACTTTCCACGCTCGACCTCGCGGTGGCGGCGGCGCGTGTCCTGCCCCAGGAATTCCCCGGCATAAGTTGCCACGTAGTTCTATTGGATGGTCCACCGCCCGAGACAGCACCCCGTATAGTCGCTGCGCTCAACGAAGACCACCAGCCGACGATTCTAAGCATCGGCCCGGACGGTCCGCACGACCTCGTCTTCGAACGCGCGTGGCCGGACTGGCGAGCGCGAACCCTGCGTCCACATGGCTGCTATGTGATAACCGGCGGCCTCGGCCCTGTGGGACAGGCGCTCGCCATCGCAATCGCGCGCGAGGTGACCGCCAAGATCGTACTGCTCGGGCGCCGGCCGCTAGACATGCAGCACCACGAGTTCGGCGCTCTCGCGACCACTCTCGAACGGCTCGGTTCGACTGCGGCGTACCGGTCCGTCGACGTTACGCAGCCGAGTCAGGTGAGTGACGCCTTCAAGGCCCTTCGCGCCCAGTACGGACGAATCGCCGGCGTCATCCATGCCGCCGGCTTTACCGACCGCAAGGAATTCGTCCTCTGCGAAGAGGCCACTCCCGAGGTGGTCGAAACAATATCGGCGGCAAAAGTGCTCGGCTGCGCAAATATCGCCGACGCACTCACGGAAGACGATGCTGATTTCGTACTTCTTTGTTCAAGCCTGTCCGTTGTACTGGGCGGAATACGGTTCGGGCCTTATGCGGCGGCAAACCACAGCCTGGAACAGTTCGCTCGTACAAGACATGCAGCAGGAGACCGGCGGTGGATTGCCGTCGGCTGGGATGCATGGAGCGACATCATCGCCCCGGATGCGGTTGGCCCTGGCAAATATGCGTTGACACCGGATGACGGGCACGAAGTATTCCGCAGGCTGCTCGCGGCGCGAGGGCCAGTTGTCACGGTGTCAACGGGAGATTTGGCGGAACGGATCATCGACGTCCGCTCCGATCTGGACGGCGTCACACCGCAGGCACACGAACAGTCGGTGGCACACGAACAACGGCTTACTCCGGCCGAAGCCGTCAAGGCCGTGCTGCTCGAGACTCTGGGCACGGTGCCGGAGGACGGTGATCACGACTTTCGGAACAGCGGCGTCGAATCCCTTGCCGTTCTGCAGATCGTCACGCGCCTGCACCACGCGGCCGGGGCGAAAATCCCACTGGGTGAGGCATTCCGCGCTTTGACGGTCAACGGGCTCGTAGCACTCGTCGAGCGTTATGCCGGGCAGGCGCCGACCGCATCAACCGATCGTTCTCTGGCCGTCGAGCCCGAGAACATCGAGGAGGCGGCGCACCCTACTACCGCAATTCAGCGTCGCTGGCTGGATCTGCTCGACGAACGATATGGTGGGATCGATCTCGCGTTGGAAGTCGAATGGAACGGTGGGGCCCCTGGTTTGGCTAAGGCGGTCGAGCAGGTGATCCGCCGCCATTCCGGACTCCGAACAAAATTCAGGAAGAACGCCGGCGGGTGGCTGCAGGAAATTGGCGAAATGCAGTCCGTAAATGTAGTGGACCTGTCTTCGTTCCCTCACGCCGAGCGGGACACACGCCTCGCACAGCTTGCCCGCGATATCGCCCTACGCTGGTTCGACGTGCAGGCAGTGCCGCCCTTCGAGGTGACCGTGGTCGCGATGGCCCCGACTCGGCAGGTCATGCTGCTGCACGCCCACCATGTGGTGTTTGACGGGTGGTCTTCAAGCATCTTCATGCGGGACGTCGCTCTGGCGCTGCATAGCGAACTCAGCGGCGAGGCCCCGCAGTACATTAATCATGCTCGGGAACGACTCGACTACCTCCGGTCGCCGGCTGCTGCTCGATCAATCGAATACTGGCAAGGCCACTTTCACGCCGCGCCGGCGCCCACCCGGGTGCCGCCAGACCACCAAGGTCACGACATTTCCGACCGCGGCGAGAAGCTTAAGCTGAAATTCGGCCAGGAACTCAATCGCCAACTCAGAGACCGCGCCGTCACCGAACAGACGACCGTATTCGCCTTGATGATGTGTGCATACACTCTACTTTTGCACTCGTTGACCGGCGGCGAGGAAGATCTAATCATCGGTACCACTGCAGCCGGCCGTCCCACCATCGAATCCGAGGAGACAGTGGGCGTCTTCGTCAGCCCATTGCCACTGCGTCTGCGGGTGAAGCGGACCGACTCGGCAAGCGGTCTTCTATCTTCCACGAACGATGCCCTGGTCGGTTTCCATGAGCACGGAGATATCCCTCTCGCCGAAATCATTCACTCAGTGAAGGCTTTCTCTGGCCTTGGGCTCAATGACACTTTTCACTGCTATCTGCTGTACCAGAACTACTGGCGCGCCAGCACTGATGTTCTCCGATTCCGCCCTCTGGACATCGGCTCAGCCACGCACCACAGGCTCATGCGCGAATTTGAGATCGTACTTGAAGACGGCCCTGATGGACTTTCCGGAGAGCTCTGGTATCTGCCCAGCAGATTCAGCTCCGAGACGGCTCACAGATGGGGTCGGTTGTTTGCCGGCCTCCTTCTGAACGTAGCAACCGGACCCCTGGATGTTCCGGTCGGCTCGCTACTCGACAGCAGCATTCAAGGTATAGGGACCGACCGGCAAGATGTCGCAGTCGGCAACGACACGAAAGGACCTCGGCCATGACCGACGTGCTCAACGGGCAGTTCACTATCAACTTCGAAATCAACGATCGAACCAAGAACTTCCCCCAGCGGCCAGTATCGGTGCACGCCTCGCAGCCGGAGCTTGACGATCTCGTTCGCGATGGTTTTCTTATTCGCCGCGGACTGATCCCGGCGGAGTGGATTGAAGGATTCGGCGAAGCTCTGAAGGAGATCGCGGCAGGCGAGTCAGGAAAGAAAGGTGCTGAGGAGCTCGAAGGGAACGGCCTCTATTTCCGGTCGCTCCTGCAAAAAAGCGAGGCGTTTCACCGCATGATCAAGTTCGAGCCCACGCTGTCGATCGGGCGGGCCCTGCTCGGGCCACAGGTATCGTTCGACATGGAGGCCCGGATCGCGTTGCCGGGAGTGGCCGGCGCCGGCGTGCCGTGGCACATTCACATGCGTGTTATTCCGGATCCTATGCCGCCGTTCTTCTGCTACCCGCACAGCGTGCATGGACTCATTTATCTGGACTCTGTCGGAGACGATGAAGGTCCGCTCTGCGTCATCCCGGGTAGCCATGTAAATCCGCGCATGGAGTTGGATGGGACCTACGACAAGCACCCGGACGAGGTTCAACTGACATTCAATCCGGGCGACACATTGATCATGCACGGCAACCTCTGGCATCGCACCGTCCCCACCAACGCCGACTGTAAACAGCGCCGACTTGTACTGTTCGGATACGCGCCCTCGTGGATCAAAAACGATTTGGAGCGCGGCGTCAAAACTGATGGCTCGCTGACTGACATGCTACGCAAAACTGGTGACGCCGAGATGATCGAACTGCTTGACGGCTTCCACTGGTAGCAAATTAAGAGAAAACGTGGACTGGCGGCGCCCATCAGGGTGCCGCCACAAGCATGTATGAGAAGGGACTAAGCTGATGGCTTCGGACGATAACCCACTTGTCCTGCTAATCGGTCCGGACAAATACGTAATCCAGGCCTGCATCAAACACAATATTGATGCCGTTGTGATCTATGGATCCGAAGCCTGGGACAAGGGCATGATGAACCTGCCCGCATGTATGCGGGCAGTACGGGTGGAGGAGCAGTCAAGCCCCGAGAACGTCCTTGCTGCACTACACCGATCCGGATTGGCAAAGCTGAACTACGCCGGCGTTCAAACCAGCGACGAGGGAGCCCTCACCACTGCCGGCCTGCTGGCCGAGCATCTTGGCTGCCGAGGAATCGATCCCGAAACCACCGTGCACTTTCGCGATAAATCGCTGCAGAAGCGTCGCATTGCGGAGGCCGGCATCCCGACCGCCGACTTCCGGCTCATCGAAGACATCAACGACGTCTCGGATTTTGCAGAACTGCCCTTCGAACGCGCGGTCCTCAAGCCGGTGGCCGGAGGAGGGACGATGCACACCTCGGTCGTGCACTCGGTGCAAGACCTGCGCGAACGCAGTGCTGAGTATTTTTTTACGTCATCCTCTCAACGAACCTTCATGCTCGAGGAATTCGTCATCGGTGACGAATGGATCGCGGACGGGGTGATGTTTGAAGGCGAACTGCTTTTCCTCTCACTGGGACGGTACGGAAAGAACTGCCTTGCCACGGTGGAGCAGAGCGACCTGCTTTGGAGCCGCCGGTTCCAGCCCGACAGCGAGGCGTGGGCTTTCGAAATCGCCGAGCCGCTGGTGGAGAGAGCGCTCCACGCTCTACGATTGCAGGACGGCGTTTTTCACATGGAAATTTTCCACGATCCCCAAACCGGCTTTTTGAGGTTCGGTGAATGCGCGGCAAGACGCGGCGGAGGATTGGCTCACGAGCAGATTCAGGCCAAATTCAGCGTTTCACTGGGCGAATCGGCCCTGCTCTGTGCGATCGGACGACCGCCGAACCTCCAGATAAAAATCCGCCCGGAGATCATCGGTGGTGCGGATCTTGCCGTTCCGCCGGGCACACTACTGAAATGCCCGAAAAACGCCGATCTCGCTGCACGGCCGGGCGTCGAATACGCCTACATCGAAACTCCGCTAGGAGCCAACATCCCGAGCGGGATCACCTCCACGGTCAACACCATCGGACAGTTTCTGGTGTCTGCCGATTCCGAAGAGGCACTGGAAAGGCGATTCAATGAGGTACAGACCTGGTTCGCAGATCAATCCGTGGTCGCGCCTCAGTCCTCCGTCAAGCGCGAACTTCGCCAGTGGCAGCGTAGGACCTGGCCCGAGTCCGACACCGGTGACCAACTGTGGTTCGGGACGTGGAGTCACCGGGCTCAGGAGGAAGGCGCCCCGAGGCCTCAAGATGTGGGCCCAGAACCACATGGACGCCGTACTCGCTAACCGGGCGACGTACGACGAGCGCCCAGACGTCGTGTGACCGCCATGCCGTCCACACACTGATGACGACAGGCCGCCGAACATACCGGCCGGGTTAACGACGCCGCCTGGTTGGATACGTGGTCCGCCGTCAGGAGGCATGGGCGCTAACCAAGATCAGCCGGGCGGTGGTGGCCGCAGCGCGGAGCGCTATCGTGGATGCGCGGCGGGCTTTGCAGTTGCCGAGCCGGCTACTTGACAGCGTAGAGCGCACGATCCGCGATCTGCTCGATCATCTATCGTCTGATGCGGGCTTCTGCCGACCGATCCTGACGATGTGCGGACGCGGTTGGAGGAGATGCAGCGGGTCACGGCCGCGTTCGTGGTCACGGCACTAGTACGGCAGCCGCCAATCGTGATCATGGCTGGGGTTCGAGGTTGAGGCGGCGGGAGTAATGGGCTCGTTTGGCTCGCGCCTGGTGTCGGCGT
>NZ_JBITEL010000034.1:6230-21605 GCF_044455125.1 Actinoplanes sp. NPDC051343 | reverse complement strand
ATCGCCGTATCGCATACAGCTCAGCAGACTCGACGACGGGTTACCGAGACGATCACCCGCAAGCGTCACAGTGGATCTGCGCCAGACCCCCAACCCGAAAGGTGTCTAGACGTCACAGCGGATCGACTCATCGGTTCGCCTCCGCCGTCTGTCGGGCAGCGGCGCGGCGGGCGGTGATGAGGGCGCCGAAGTCGCGGATGTCGATCGGGATGGCTCCGGCGTGGATGGCGCGGATGCGCATCGTGTCGACGACGTCGTAGTGGTAGTGGACGCAGACGCCGTCGGGGGCGGGGCAGGTGGCGTAGCGGCAGCGGGCCTGGAACCAGGCCGGGCGCAGGCGGAGCCGGGCGGCGAAGGTCTGCAACTCGTCAGGGGTGTCGGCGGTGAGGTGCGACCAGCGGCCGGTGAGGCGGCCGACGGTGGCGGGGCAGCGGTAGTTGTCGACGTAGACGGTCACGGTGTTGGTGCTCCTGTCGGGTGTTGGTGGGGGTCGGCTCGTCGGCCGGGGCCGTGCCCGAAACAGGGTGTGTTTCGGGCACGACGCTCAATCGGCGAGACGCGTCAGCGGGCGGCCTTCACAGGTCGGCCGTTGGCGGTCGGGAGGGGTGTGGTGGGGTTGTCCGGGCCGAGGTTGAGCACGGCCAGGGCTTGGGTTGCCTGTTCGGAGTTCACCCGTAGGCGGGCGGCGAGCTGGTTCGCGGTGATCGGGGTGCCGTTTTCGGTGCGGTACTGCGCGGCGGTCTCACGGGCCTTGGCGAGCAGGGCCGGGTCGGCGGGCAGCGGCAGGGGCAGCTGTGCGGGCTTCGGCTCGGTGACAGGGGTGTCGGCCGCGGAAGCGGCCAGCGGCCTTACCGGGGCGGTCGGCGCGGTCTTGCGCGGTCGGGGCTTGGAGACGCCCGCGGTAGCCGGCCGGGTGGCGGTCGGTCGCGGCGGGATGCTCGTCGGGCTGGGGGTGACCCGGGCGGCAACCTCGGCCGGGGTCGGCACGGGTTCGGTCCGGGTGCCCGGCACGGGTTCCGGCGTCGTCGTCGGTTCCTCAGTCGGTCGGGGGTCTGCCGGTCGTGGCGCGGTGATGCTGGGCGCCGGGACGGTGGGCAGGGTCGAGACGGCGACCGTGATGGGGGTCGCGGCAGGGGCGGGCACGGTCGGCTTGGTGGCCGGTGTGGTGCCGGAGGCGACGGTGGTGCGGTCGGTCTCGCGGCGGATCAGGGCGCGCATGTGTACGGCCAGGGCGGCGACGGCCGGAGGCAAGGCTCCGACGACCGCGGCCAGGACCACGCGCCATGACTGGTTGGTTTCGGATTGGGTCATGAGCAGGTGGTAGGCGGACTGGGCGGCGACGCCGATGCCCGCTGCACCGTAGGTGTTCTTCTTGGCGAACTCGGCGACCGTCGCCGGGACGTTCGACATCCACAGCACCAGGGCGACGACGACGTAGCCGTCGATCGCGACCGGCATCAGCCACGCCACCTTCAGGGTGACGCCGATGACGGGAAGTGTTGCGGCGCTGGTGAATCCGGCGAGGACCGCCATCGCGATCCAGGTGGAGGCCGACAGGGCGAACGAGGCCGCAAGGACCGCCCAGGAGGCGATCGACGCGAGCCGGGGTTCCCCGCTGCGGCCGACAGTTTTCGGGATAGTGGTCAACGCCCTCACCAGCCCACGGCAGTGAGGAGCGCGGTGAGTGCGGCGCAGGCCAGAGCGGCGCCGAGCAGGTCGACGGCCAGGCGGATACGCCGGTACTTGGTTCGGGCGCTGCGCGAGAGCAGCGCGACGCGGGTGAGCTGGTCGTGCCGCTGATCCAGGAAGTGCTCGTGCAGGGTCAGCAGGTCGTATAGCTCGTGATCGGTGGTGGTTTGCGCCCAGCGGATGAAGCCGTGGTCGCCGCGCAGGTCGGGCCGGATGGCCAGGCCGAGCTGTACCAGCGCCCCGAGGACGAAGGTGGCAGCCATGACGCGGGTGACGACGGCAGCACCGTGCAGGTGCGCCTGAGATGCCAGTGCGGTGCCGCCGGTGAGGGCGGCCAGGGACAGCCCGGACAGGATCGACGCTTTAGTGTCGGCGCGACCGATCTGGGTTTGCACTTCGGCGAGCGCTTCGGGGAACTCGACAGTCGTCATCGGGTACCCCCGGCCGGGACCGTCTGCTGCCGCAGCAGCTGGTAGCCCATGACCAGAGCGCGGGCGTAGCCCTCGCCGCGCAGGAACCGCTCCGCTGCGGCAACCGAAGGAAAATCGCTGCCGGTCGACGCGTTCGCCACCCCTCCCTTCTCCCGCGGGGACACGAGACTCCCACACTGCCAGGACGGTACTCACACAAGATCGCTGGCCCGCACCACGCTGACCGGCGATACAGGCGATCGAATCACCGTGGGACCCCTTTGTTCCCCGTCAATGACCCGCCGATCTGGCACGGATCTGGCACAAGCGCGGGCGTAGCGATCCTCGTTCGGACGCGTTCCTTGATCCCTCGCATGTAAGTCCTGGGCGACTCGTCCGGCAGCGTCTCCGCGACTTCGTGACCTCGGAATCCTGTCCGGCACCGCTTCGCTATGGCCGCGATCATCTGGGCCGCTTGCCGTCACAGGGGTCGATCGTTCAGGTGCCGCTCCCGTGTAGTGCCGCACTTCTACGCTGGATATGTGGTTCTCTCGATGGTCTATGACGTCAACGTTTCGCACGACTGGTTCGACATCCTCAGCCTCATCGCTGGTTTCGGCGGGCTAGCTGCAGCCCTCGTGGCCCTAAAACAGGCGAGAAGAGCCCAACACACCGCCAACCACGCAATCACTGACGAACGGCGGCGTCAGTTCGAGCTGGAGATTTTGCGGGATCTTGCGAAGGATCTCGACGCAGGGTTGGCCAAGGAAGTATGGAGTCGCCCCACGTTACTTATCGATTACGCGATCCGGCTGGATCTACTCTCAACGCGTCTACAGTTTTGGGGCAAGATCGCCGTACTCAAGGACTATCACGAGGTCTCGGCAGCAGTGGGGATGCCGGAATATAGCCAGTCTGAGCGAGATCGCGCAGCAGTGGCAGATGATGTCCGCGTGGTCCAATCCGCGTCTCAGGCATGGGTGAACATCCGCGAGACCGAGTTGGCATGGGAGCAACTCGGACCGGTCGACCCGGAAGACCGGACGATGCAGATAGCTCGCCAGCAACAAACGGAGATCACCCAACATACGTTGCAAAGCATCAAGAGATGGGTGCCGAACCCCCCGGCGTTTACGGAGGCCCAAGCCTGGCATGCCGTAGAAGATCGGTTGAAGGAACTCATTCAGGAACTAGACGTTAAGGCGCAGGAGGCCGGGGAACGGATGGGTCGTTTGCGTAGCGAAGTCCAGGCTGAGTTACGCCGGCGTCTGGTGTGGGATGTCGATCAGGCGATTAAGTCTCGCGTGGATGCGCGTCAACATGAACGTGCTGGCTGGTGGGGCCTCGTGAGGCAATGGTGGAAGTAGTCACATCCTCGTCATACAAGAGTCGCCATGACGATCTTCCGCGAAGTCATGCGACCACTGCAACTTGGTAACCGATCAGAGCCGCCGTATGGATGGAACATCGCAATGATGGAGCTGATCGTCCAGAAGTGACCGGCTAAATCACCGCTCTATGCTGCGAGCAAACCAATGTATGCGCAGGCCCGGAATTTTTAACCTCTGGATAGGCTCCAAACAGATTTACGACGAGCGCGTCCCTAGACCCCCGGATCCGCCCACTCGCTACGGCTCAGCCGGATCGGGTCATACGTTCGGCCGAAGTGGCCTGGCGCATGAGGATCCGCGACGAGTTGCCCGAGACTGCCCTCTAGCGTGGACGGAGGTCCGTCGTCTACTTTGGCAGCCACCCGCAGAGCTGGGGCGCCAAAGACCGACCGAGAGGGCAAATACCGTGGCTACTGAGCTGACGCATAAAGCAGAGTTGCGAGCGCAAAAAGCGCAGGAGTTCGAAGCGTTCGGCGGCCTGAACTTGAGACATATCAAGAGCCAAATTTACGAACTGCTGCGCCACATCGGCGAGAACGGCATATTTGAAACATACACGCGCCACGATTCAGCGCATATAGAAGCGATGCTGGCAATGGCTGACTGGATCGTGCCGGAGGACACGACGGAGCAACTCACCTCCGCTGATTGGTTACTGATCGTACTCAGTATCTACCTTCACGATCTTGGCATGCTAGTTACCCGTGAAGAGTTCCAGGCAAGGGAAACCTCCACCTTCCCTGAGTATCGACGTGTGCATCTAGAGTCGAACGATGCCGACGGACGTGACTATACCGAGAAGGTGAAACGTTTGCCTCCTGAGGAACGCGAGCGTTTCCTCTATCAAGAGTTCGTACGAAGGTTCCACGCCAACCGTATCCGAGCGTGGATCGACGGAGCCCAGTCCAAGAAGTTAGGTGCAGCCGATCAGACCATCGCCGAAATAGCAAAATTGCTCGAACCGCTCGGAACGGTATTCAGAAACGATCTAGGTCTAGTCTGTGAAAGTCACCACGAGAACGATCTGGATGATCTGGAAAAGTATCCAGTTCGGAGGCACTACGGAGCGCTCCCTGGCGAGACCGCCAACATCCAGTATGCTGCAATCGTCCTCCGGACGGTCGACCTGCTTCAAGTCACGCGTGACCGTACGCCTTCGATTGCCTTCCGTGTTTTGAACCCGGCTGATCCGACGAGCCAAGAGGAATGGGCCAAGCAGCTCGCCGTCCGAGCCATAACGGAACAGCCCAAGAAGGATCGTGACGGGAACGTCGACCTGGCACTGCAGCCGGATACGGTCGAAATCCACGCGCACTTTGATCAAGAAGATGGCTTCTTCGCGCTAACAAGCTATCTTGCATACGCGCGCGAGCAGCTCGAACAGAGCTATCGTTGGGCGCGTGAATCTCGTCGTCAGCATGGCTCGAGGTACGAATTTCCTTGGCGCAACATCGATGAATCTCAAATAAGTACCAAGGACTTTTTGCCAAAACAATATGGCTTCGACATCGATCAAGGAAAAGTGCTCGACCTTCTGACGGGACACACGCTCTATAATGACAGCAGCGTGGTGCTTCGGGAATTAACACAGAACGCCGTCGATGCAGTAAGACTTCAGCACAGCGGAGCCGACGGCCTCCCATCTTCGGTCAATGCCGGCGAGGTAAAAATCCGCTGGGATAGCAGGCTTCGCGTCCTCGAAGTCCAAGACAACGGCACTGGAATGACTCAGCGAATGATCGAAGACAATTTCTTGAAGGTGGGATCAAGCCGATATCGCGACGAGCAGTTCGTAAAGCAGTACCCTCGGTTCTCACCAATTAGCAGGTTCGGCATTGGAGTTCTTTCGACCTTCATGCTGGCGGACTCGGTCGAGGTCATAACGTCACACCCGGACGAACCCCAGGCTCGCCAGATTTCGCTACGTTCGGTGCATGGGAAATACCTAATCCGGCTACTTGATAAAGAGTCTCAGATTCCAGAGGGGATTCGCAGCAACGGTACACTCGTTCGTCTCACAATACGGGCCAGCGCGGAGTTGGGTAACGTACTCGAACTGGCCCAGAAATGGTTCGTTATACCTAGATGTAAGCTTTCGGTGCAAATAGACGATGCCGATCCCCGGCTCATCGGTTATGAGAATCTAGCTGCAGCTCTTGAAGAACCAGTTAGATCTCAAGTTAGCAGCAAGGCCGGTAAGGTGGAAATCCGCGAAGGCGAGATTGACGGCGTAAGTATCGCGTATGCAGTAAGGTGGTCGCGGTATTTCAACGATTGGACTTTTGTCTCCGCGCGATCCGCCGGCTCAAATTCGGAGTTGGAATGGCAACTTGGGACGTGTATCGAGGGCGTGCGTGTAAAGGGAGGAACGCCTGGCTTCCGCGACGTCGGCATCATCGCTATAGCGAACGCCAGCGGGCCCAACAGCCCTCGCACTAACGTTGCGCGATCGGGCATAGACGATACAGTCGAGTACGTAAAGATGTTGGATCGACTCGCCCAGCTGTATTTCAGACATGTAGTAGATGAGGTTCGGCTCCTTGAAAGTCAACGTGGCTACTCTGCTGCTAAGGCAGCAAACGAGGGCCGCTTGATAACGGAAGATCTGCTGTTTGGCTTCGAAGTGGCGGGTAATTCTCCAAACCGGAGTTGGAACAAAATAATCCCTGATGCCTTCGCCAGGGCGCTACGGATTGCGCCTATCTTCGTTGTAGAAGCCGAAGGTCTACGGACGGTCGAAACACTCGAAGATCTAGCTCGCCGTGATTCTTTGATATCGATCACCGATCCGACGGTAACGCGGGCTGATAGTCTTGTACGCCAACTGCCGGGCAACAAGTCCTTAACGCAGCTAGCTGCTGCGCTGCCAGAATTAGTGTTGGACCTTCCCGATGAGCCTATGATTGTGGGCCCTCTAACCGGTGCAGCTGGCCATGCATTGGAAATCGAGTGGGAACCTACCCACATCGGGGCGTCACTCGGTACTCCGCCGAGGCTCACAACTAGATGGGCTAAGCGGCAATCGCCACCTTCATGGAGAACGGCAACCCCTGACCGCCGGCTCGTCGCCGTGTTCGACCAGGTGGAACGATTCGGGGCGTCTGGTCGTCGGCACCGCATCCTTTACTACCCTACCACCAAGGACGTTCACATAAGCGGACTCGACGACTACGACGCTGTCCGGCGAGACGATTGCATCTATCTCTTGCCGGATAGGCAATGGTTGGGGCTGATTGGATCTGAGAGCACGGACGACTTCTTGAAACTGCCCACTGTCCAACGGGATATTGTTGCGTACGTCGCCGCTGTCTTCCTAAGAAGCCCTGCGATCGGTGAAGACAGTGACGTCTCGGATTACATGCGAAAAACGGCTGTAGACGTGGTCAAAGAAGGCTTCGTGTCAAATGTGATCTCACACGAGAATTTGGTTAAATCCCTCGTTAATGGACCTTGGCGGACTTTCGATGTCCTGCAATGGGAAAGTAGAAGCGGAACCCTTTGGCTATGACGGCTCCGCGTAGTGCTGGCACGAGCAATTCCGGTTCCATCGATTCTATCCAACGACTTGTGGAGACGAGCCTCTCAGAGAGTATTTCTTGGTACCAGAATCACAAGAAGTGGCCCAGGCGATTTCATCGGATCAGCACAATGTTATTGATAGTCAGCGGGGCAACAATTCCTATTCTATCGGCAGCTTCGGTGTCGTGGGCGCGGGTTACGGTAGCTGGCCTCGGCGTAGCGGTCACAGCACTTGCAGGGTTAAGTGCCTCCTACCGCTGGGACCGTACGTGGCAAGTCTTTTCGGATGCCCAGTTCGAGCTGGAAGACTTGGCGTCGAGGTGGGAACTGCAAAAGACTTACCTCCTTGGCTCTGAGTTGGAACCTCGCGTCGTTTTAGACAGTTTGCAGAGGTTGGCTACAGAGATTACGAACGAGGCGCGACACGTTCGCGCCGCTGAGCGTGGGAGCTTCTTCGGAGCCAGCCGGGACGAGGAAATGAACTCTGCGGGTCCCTAACGCCAGAAATCTCATGGTCCGCACCAATCTCGCCGTAATCCTTCGCTGCTGCGCTGCAATTAGCAGTCACGAACTCCAACCGACAACCGGTGAGAACTTTCTCTACATCTTCAAGGCGGCCCTCCGGGCCGCACGCGAGCTTAACCTGCCGGCCGACCGCGCCTTGCCGCTCCGCTCTCGGCGCGGACCGGCAGTTGTCACCGCGACACCGCCGGACACGCCGAAGCCCGGACGCACCCAAGGAGCTGGGCATGTCCGGGCTTCGGGCAGTCTTCAGGCAACGCCACCTTCGTCGGTGGACTGCAGAGGGAGTGCCCCTATCCGACCGAGCAAGCGGGCTACGGTCGCGCCTATCTCCGTGAGGCTGTAGCTGGTCGGGAGCCGCGGCAAAGGCTTACTCCTTGTCTGTTCCGCATTATGTAGTTCGTTTCTCTCCCTGTCGGAAAGGTGTTGCTGGCTACGGTCAACAGCTTCGATGAATTCGAGCTTGATCAGCTTGCGTACGAGGATAGGCGCAACGTGAGCGATTCCTCTGTCCCGCTTCGCAATGTTCTCCACTCGGAATTGCTCCCCCGCCTTCGTCGCCGCCGCTAAGCATCGCGCATCGACTCCTTCGAAATCCTCCAAAAGAGCAATCAGCATCCGCATCTCGTCAGCCCTGGACCCGTCCTTCGCGCCGACCACAAAAGCGCGCGCCAGAACCCTAATTTTCCACTCGTCGCCCGTCGCCGTTGATGCACCGACAGCCTCACCCAGGAGCTGCCGCGTCTTCCGGGTAGAGTGCGCTCCCGCCGCGAGCTCGTCGACAGTCGTGCCGCTCTCCGACTCGACGGCTTCCTTGAATTGCTGGGCACCTTCCGCAGCCCAGAGACGGTAGACCAACGACACAGACTCCTCTACGACAGAGCCTGCCAGTGCGCTGGCGGGAACAGCTACGGCGCCGAGCTCAGGCCGCTTGAGCACAGCTGCGGCGACTGTTAGCAGTGCTGCAACCGCAGGTGCCACAGTGTTCCCAGCCGCACGTTGGACAATCGCAACTGCGCGATCCTGGATTTCCCCCACGCGCTTCATTCTGCTCTGCCAGCGCCAGCGATCCGTCCTCCGCCACCAGGGCCGGCGCCTCCGGCGGGTAGGGCCTCCGGCCCTACGACCCGGACAGGGCCTCCGGCGGCCGGGGCTTCACGCCCCTGGACCCCGGCAGCTCTGGGATGCCCAGCCGTCCACCGCGACCCGCCGCACACCAGAGGCGACCAGACCGCGCCCGGGCGGGCAAGGTCGTTCGTCCGGTAGGGCGCTCCACCTTGCCCGCCCGGGCGCGGCCCGGCTGGGCGTTGCCTGCGCGACGGGATGCCCGCACTGAAGGTGCACACCCCTGCTGGGAGAAATCGGGGAGACGATCTTGCAATCGGGAGCTTTGCCGACCCCAGCAAACCGACGAAGACCAACATCCTGACCAGGGCGTATAGCCGGACACCCATGTCACGAGTCGACCTTGACCTAGTTGACACGGAAGAGGTCATCGGTTCGGGACAGACACCGAGGCACCGCTGTCCGACGTGGAGCGCGTCGGGCCGTCTCTGGGCCGTCCGGGCCGTCAACGGGCCGTCAAACGACGACCAACGTCGACCAACGACGCCTAGCACTGACGTTCTAAACGCCTGCTCAGCGACGGTACACAGCGCCGCCATCAGCACCTCGATCAGGTGGTAGCGGTGAACATGCACTTCAGCAGCACCAACAAGTGATGAGTAGGTCATCTGTCGAAACGCAGGCAGGTCTTCACACCAGTGAGCTGGACGCCGGCCTGGTGCAACGCCGGATGCCACGCGCTGGCGGCGAACATGTGCTGCTTGACCACGGGTGTCGTGACTGGTCGTGAAGATCAACGGCTATGTCAGGAGCTCGCCGTTCACCGGGTTTCCCACGGAAGAGCTGTCTGTGTGGGCCGAAACCGAAGGCAGCGGGACGGTAGCCGGAGCACGGCGTCGAGGCGGCGGAAACGGGTTCGTCCGATCCACGATGGAGTAGCCGACACGTCCTTGATCGCGCGCAGGCCGAGCTTGCCCCGCCGGCGCCGTGTTCGGTGATGTCCGCCGGCCAGAACCGATTCTCATACCTGAACCGCCGACACAGTAGTCGGGGTCGCCGAATCTCGTCGTTCCGCCTAGCCTGTCCACAATGTAAGCCGACCTCCGTCTGATCGGCAGCGGAGGCGGTCGGCAGGTGAACGGGGAGGACGACGAATGACCGTCAAGCGAAGGCTCGTCGCGGGGCTGGCCACCTGTCTGCTGTCGATCGGAGCCGGCGCCCTCGCGGCGACGACTCCAGCTCAGGCGGCGCTGGGGAACTGTCCGATACTTGGGTTCAAGGCATTCTGCCTGTACTCCGACGTGGCCTATCAAAGCCCCGTCACCTACGTCTGGGGGGATACCGCCCGCAACACCTGCATTTCTGTGGTGGACGACGGGGTCACCAACAGCGTGTGGAACGCGACCGGCACGAGGTGGTATCTGTTCCACACCACCACTTGCAACGGCTCTCACGCGGAGATCGCCCCCAACAGCGCTGGCCGCCTCCCGGCCGGCTATGACAACGGGTCGACCCATGCCGTCATGCGGACCAGCACAACGAGCTGATCTCAAGATCAAGCCATGATGCAGCGCCTGGATGAGAGTAGGTCCGTTCGCTCACGAAATGCGGGTTCAGCGACTCCTTGGGACTCGCAGCAGAGAGCAGCCGATGCTCAACCATCCCGTCACCCTCGACCCGCCCGGCGTGGGAGCGGGACACCCCCGCCGCCCGCCGCGTCAACAAGGCCGGTGGGCGGAGATGAAGGGTGACGGGGTGCGCGGCCATCCAGCAGCGTTCGGGCTGCTCGGATCCTTTTGAATCCGCATGCGAGCTCGACTGGAGAGGGGCCGAATGCCCTAATGCGACGGACCGGCTGGATTCCGCCCTCGAACAGGGCGAGAGGTCCGACCAGGCTGGGACTTCGGGCGGTCGCAGGCTCCGCGACAGACAATAATCAAGAAGACTTGATCGCCCTGCACGAGGCCGAGTGAAGCCCGTTTCGACGTTACTTGTCCCTCATGGACTGCTGGTAGACGTCGGCGTAGGTGCGCGAGTCCTTGACCAGGTCGTCGGAGAAGGCGGCGACGTCGGTGCCGATGAGTTCCACGACGCCCTTGCCCGCCGCGACGCCCTCCTCGAAGAAGTCGACGATCCCGGGCAGCAGGCGGCCGTCGGCCAGGTCGACGGGCCCGACCTTGAACAGGTACCTCTGAATCTCCTTGTAGACGATCTGGTAGTCCGGCGGCAGCGCCTTGACCCGGGTCACGTGCGCCCGCCACTGCTTCTTGCCTTCGATGATGTCCTGAATGCCCACGTCAGCCTCCCAGCCGAGCCAGTTTGCGGGCGACGTTCCGGTTCAACTGCTCGCGCCACCGGTCCCGGTAGGTCCGGGCGCCCGCCCCGCCGGCCAGCGCCGCGCAGAAGCCGGGGATGTCGTCGCCGAGCACCTCGTCGATGCTCTGCCCGTCCGTCGATGCCTCTTCGAGCAGCCCCAGAGCGGCGTCGACGATCGGCGTCAGGTTGCGGCCGGTGAAGCTGCCGTACGGGAAAAGGCTGCCCTTGATCTGTTCCCACGCCGCCCGGTAGTCGGCCGGCAGGGCCGCGGCCCGGGCTTCGAACGCCTTCCACTCCCTGGTGAGGTCGCTGCCGGTGATGGTCTCCCAGAAGCTCATTGTGCGCCCTCCTTGAGCTTGTCGATGCGCGACGAGACGTACTGCCATTTCGCCCAGAACGTCGCGAGCTCCTCGCGCCCGGCGTCGTTGAGCGCGTAGAACTTGCGCGGCGGTCCGACTTCGGACGGTCGCTTCGTCACGTGCACGAGTCCGTTCCTCTCCAGCCGCAACAGGATCGTGTAGACCGTTCCTTCGATGACATCGGTGAAGCCGAGTTCGTTGAGCCGGCGCGTGATGGCGTACCCGTAGGTCTCCTGGCCGGCGATGATCTCCAGCACGCAGCCCTCGAGCGTGCCCTTCAGCATCTCCGTCAGGTCGTCCATCCCTGCTCCCCGGTACCTCGTACCACTGAGTACCGCTATACGGTAACACCGAGTACCGGGCGCCGCTATCCCCCGGGCCCTACGATGGTCCGGTGGAGGAGATCGACCTGTGCACCGCCGACGGACGCCGCCTGCACGCCTACTCGCACGGCGGCGGCCGCCGTACCGTCATGTGGCATCACGGCACCCCTAACATCGGTACGCCTCCGGCGCCCCTTTTCGAAGCCGCGGAGAGGCTCGGCGTGCGGTTCATCGGTTACGACCGTCCCGGGTACGGCGGATCGACCGCCCGCCCCGGCCGCAGCATCGCCACCGCGGCCGAAGATGCCGCAGCCGTGGCGGACGCCCTCGGCGTCGACCGCTTCGCCGTCCTGGGCCACTCCGGCGGCGGCCCGCACGCCCTCGCCTGTGCCGTCCTGCTCAGTAACCGCATCACCGCGGCCGTCAGCATCTCCGGGCTCGCCCCGTTCACCGGCGACGACTGGTTCACCGGCATGGGCCCGTCCAGCGAAGCCTCACTCCGCGCCGCCACCCGGGGCCGCGAGGCCAAGGAGGCGCACGAACGCACCGAGGCCGCCCCCGACTTCATCGACCGGGACTGGGCGGCCCTCGAAGGCCCGTGGGGCTGGTTCGGCAGCGTCGTCGCCCCGGCGGTGGCCAACGGCCCCGGGCCGCTGATCGACGACGACCTGGCCTACGTCAACCCGTGGGGCTTCGACCCGGCCGACGTCCGCGTTCCCACCCTGCTGGTCCACGGCACCGCCGACCGCATGGTCCCCGCCCAGCACAGCGAGCGCCTGGCCAAGCTGATCCCGAACGCCCAGCTGCGATTGGAAGACGCGCAGGGCCACATCTCGGTGCTGAGAACCGCCGAGGACGCCCTCTACTTCTCGTCGGCCGGAAGCTGACGCCCCAGGCCGTACGTGGTCCCCGCCCGGTCCCGTTCCAGCCATCCGGTCTCCACCAGCATCCGGCGGGCGCCGGCCACGTCGTCGGTCACCGCGGACAGCCGCCGGTTGATCTCGGCCTCTTCGTAGAGCCCGTCCAGGTCGAGGAACCGGGCCAGCAGCTCACCCATCAGCTCCGACCGGTCGCTCATCGTCGGCGGCAGCTCCTTGACCCGCCCATGAGCGAAGTTCGGCTTCAACTCCGGGTACGCCACCAGAAGCCGCGAGATCGGCTGCTCCTTCTCGATGTCGTACGCCGCTTCCCGAAGCCCGTCGAGCCGCGCCCGGTAGACCCCGTTGCCCGTTCCGGTGGCCAGCCCGATGCCACGCAGCCGCGAGCACGCATCACCCACCCGGGTGACCGGCATGTCCAGCGCCGACGCCATCGCCGCGATCGTCGCACCCTCATCTCCCCGCCTGGCCAGCTCGGCCAGCACGGCCAGCCGGTCGGGATGCGAGAGGTGGGTCAGGACCTGGGCGGCACGGGCGGCGGCAACGGACATCCGATCAACGTAGAACGCCTCGGGGCCCGCCCGCCACCCGAATCTCAACAGTCCGGAGGTGGCAGCGTGCCGTGTTCGACCACGTGCGCATAGATGGTTTCCAGCGCCGACGTCAGCGGCGGCACCAGTTCCGGCGGCAGGCCGCCGAAGAACAACTGACGGACTTGCGCCTCGTGCCCCGGCGCGGCCTCTTCCAGTACGCGCCGTCCACGCCAAGTCAGCGCCACCTCGGTCACCCGACGATCCGTCTGCGCCGGCGCGCTGGTCACGAGCGACCGCCCGGCCATCCGCTTCACGTGATGCGACAGCCGGCTGCGCTCCCAGCCGATCTTGTTGGCCAGCACACTGATCGGCAGCCGCTCCCCCGGCGACCCGACCAGCTCGGCCAGTACGTCGTAGTCGGCCGTGGACAGTTCACTGTCCGCCTGCAGCCGGCGGTTGACCTCATAGGACAACCTCAGCTGCACCTTGTTCCAGGCGAGCCAGGCCCGCTGCTCCCCGTCCCGCCAGATCGAGTCCCCGTGCGTGCCCATGGCGATCAGGATCCCATCCCGGACCACCTCCGTGGGGCCCCGACCGCCCTCCGTGGCTGCTCAGCGCGGCTCTGCGCGGGGCTCTCCCGTAGCGTGCGCCCCCGAAACCACGTCCCGACGCCGGACAGCGAAGTTGACGCCCCGGTGGTGCCGCCGCGAGAACCGCACCCTACGGAGCCGGCGCAGCGCACCCGCACCGCCGTCGAAAACCGCCGAAGGCCGTTGCCAACCACGCCGGACCGCCGCGCAAACCGCGCCGCCGCCGGCCAAACCCGCGCCGCTATCAGAACGCCGCCGCCGGGCACAGCCGCGGCGCAACCAGAACGCCGCCGCCGGGCCGAAAGCCGGCCGCCGGTTCCTAGAACGAGCGCCCCTGCCGGATCGCCTCGCCGGCGATCTCGATGTGGACCCGCTTGCCCACCAGCACTCCGCCGCGTTCGAGGGCGACGTTCCACAGCAGCCCGTAGCTCTCCCGGTCGATCTCCGCGGTCGCGCTGAAGCCGAAGATCTCGCGCCCGTCCGGGTCGCGGCGGGCGCCTCCGAAGTCGACCGTGAGGTCGGCCTGCTGGGTGACGTTCTTGATGGTCAGGTCGCCGGTGACCACGAAGCGGCCGGTGTCGCCGGTCGACGTGTCGGGCAGGGCGACCATCGACGCGCGGCGGGTGAGCGGGTTGTTGCGGAGCCGGGCCCACTTGAAGATGTCCTCGTCGCCGCCCAGCCATTTTATGCCGGTGCTGCGGTATTCGATCGTGTGGTAGTTGGCGGCGTCGAGGAAGTCGGGGCTTCGCAGGTGGGTGTCGCGGTCGCGATTGTTGGTGTCGATGGTGGCGGCCTGAATGGTCGCGTTGACCGTCGACTGCAATGGATCGTCAGCGATGGATATCGTGGCGGCGGCGATGCTGAACTCGCCGCGGACCGGGCTCACCATCATGTGCTGGGCGTGGAAGCCGACTCGCTTGTGGGCCTCGTCGAGCAGGTAGAGGCCGGGGTCCGGAATGGTGAGTCCGTTCCAGTGACGGATCGGGCGGTCGTTCAGCATCGGGATCCCACTCATCGCGGCGGCTCATTCCATTGGAGATCCTCAAGATCGTAACGGCCGATGATTTCCGCGAATTTGCCGTTGCGCGGTCGGGAGGTGACCGCCCGCACAAAGGACCGCAAATTATGGGGGACCGGCGGGTTATGCCCGATTCCTCAGCGAGAGCGAAATCATAGAGGTCGGTTCGGCGAAACCCGTCCGCCGAGCTGCTCGGCCACTTCGAGGTCGTTGCCCTCGAGCCAGGTCTCGGCGATCCGGCCGCCGGCCAGCCGGAAGATGATGATGCCGGTCTCGCGTACCTCCTGGTCGCGGGCGGGCAGGTCCAGGTAGCCGCCGCGGTACGTCGACCGGATGCTGTAGCGCACCACGACCCGGTCGCCGCTGGCGATCACGTCCTCGAGCGACGGATGCTGTTCGGCGAAGGTGGTCGGGTACCAGTCGAGCCAGTCGGCCAGCGTGGCGCGGTCGCCGCTGCCGCCGGGGCCATGCGCCACGTAGTCGTCGGTCACCAGGTCGTCGAGGCGGCGGGCGTCGCCGGTACGGCACATGTCGAACCACGTCGCGGCGATCTCGGTCGGGCTCATAGACGAATTCCTATGACACTTACCCGGTCGCCGACAAGCGGCCGTTGCGTGTCTCACCTTTCGGACATTGGGAACCATGGATGGGCGCGCGCCGGCGAAAGGACGCCGGCGCGGGGCGCACCCGGTGGATGTCGATGTCAGCCGCCGCACCCCGACCCCCGACCCTCGGCCCCTGAACGTGCGGGCTGGAGTGAGC
>NZ_JBITEL010000034.1:0-6220 GCF_044455125.1 Actinoplanes sp. NPDC051343 | reverse complement strand
TCATCTCTTTCTACCTTCCCGGGCCCCCCCCCGGGGCGCGGTGGCTTACTACCGTTTGGCTTTTTTGTCCCGGGGGGGGGGCGGCCCCCCCCCCCCCCCCCCCCCCCCCGCGCCCGTACGGAGTCAGCTCTGTTCCGCCACGAATCCACTCACCCACGCGAGGGCCGAATTCCAGTTGATGGCCTCTTCGTTGGTCGAGTACGACTGGATGTCGTCGATGTAGCAGAACTGTGCGATGCACCCGGCCAGCTTGCTCGCCGCGTACGGGTCCTGGAGCGAAGAATTCGCTCCGCCGGCCAGCGTGCCCACCGGGGGGTGCGGCAGGGTGGGGTCGAGTTCGTGGGCATACCAGCGGCTGTGCGTGTTCTGCGGGCTGACCTCTCCATATCCGGTGACGTAGGAGCGGTTGAGCGCGTTGCGCCCGAGCAGATAGTCGAGGCCGACCAGCACGCCGTCGCGATATTTCGGATGCCCGGTCAGTTGATAGGCGGACGCGAGCACGACCATGTTGTTGAGGATGGCGCTGTTCGATCCCCAGTCCCACATGTTGTTCGCCGGCGCGTAGGGAATCCCGTACGCCTGTGCCTTCTGAACGGCCAGGTACTTCTCCGCCCCCTGGACCACCGACGCCTGCACGGCCGCCCGCCCGGGCAGGCGGTTCGGCACCAGCGCCAGATCGAGCCGGCCCGCCGCTGCCGTCGACGCCCAGTCGAAGGCGCCCGCGCCGAAGATGTCGGCCGTGTTCAGCGGCGAACTCACGACGTCCTGCTGGTAGGACCGGTCACCGGTCGTGATGAACAGTTCGGCGGCCGCCCAGTAGAACTCGTCGGTCGCATTGCTGTCGTTGTATGCCCCGCCGCCATTCCCGTCCGACTCCGGCGCGTACAGGGAAGGGTTGGCCTTGGCCGCCGCATATGCGGTCTTCGCTGCCGAAAGCGCACGCTGCGCGAAGGCCGCGTCATACGGTTTGAAGATGCGCGCCGCCTGGGCGGCGACCGCGGCCAGGTTGAGCGTGGCCGCCGTCGAGACCGGGTGCAATTCGCGCGGCTGCGGATCCTGGCTGGGCAGCAGCGGCAGGCCGGTCCAGTTCTGGTCGTGGATTTTGTGGTGGACCAGGCCGGACGGCGCCTGCATTTCGAGCAGGAAGTTCAGCTCCCAGCGGGCCTCGTCGAGAATGTCCGGGACACGGTTGCCGCTCTCCGGGATCTTGAGGTCGACCTTGGACAGGCCGGCCCGGTCGCGTTCGTATTCGCTGAGCATTTCCCAGGTCGAGATGCCGCCGTTGACCACATATTTGCCCTGGTCGCCCGCGTCGTACCAGCCGCCGCGCACGTCCAGTCGGTAATCGCAGACGCCGGCCTGGCAGGGCACCGCGCCGTCGCCCTGGTTGGGCGCGACGTCGATATGACCGGCCGCGCGACCGTAGCCGGGCCGCAACGAATCAAGGATCTCGATGCCGCTGCGCTGCGTGTAATAGAACTTCAGAGCATCGGCCCGGAGGCTCTGATAGGCCGTCGTACCGATGTCGAACGGCCGGCTCGTGTCCCCGTCGGCCGTGATCGTGTATCCGGTGCCGGGCTTGGTAAATCGGCCGAAGTCAATGGTCTGCACGTTCTGCCCGGACGAGACATCGGTGCCGCGCGGCTGGGCCTTTCCGACGGCCACGGTCGCGCCGGCGGCATTGCGCAACTGCCAGGGCAACGGGCTGGTCGCGGTGGTCACGACGGTCGCGGTTTTCGGTCCCTTCGGGACGTACGCGACCTGATTGACCCGGACGCGCGGCCCGGTGTCCGGCACGTAGACCTCCGGCGGTACGCCGCCGATCAGCGAGACGTTGTCGACGCAGAAATGCCAGGGTTCGGCGCTGCCGCCGACCTGGAACGCGACCTGACCGCTCGCCGTGTCGGTTTTTTGAGTGAACGTGTATTCGTAGTGTGTCTCGTCGGCCAGCACGGGCGACTGCTCGAAGTAGGTGTCATACGGATCGACGGCCAGACCGACGATCGCCCGGACCACATGGCCGGCGTCGCCGCTCGCGTCGAAACTGAAACGGTAGCTCTGACCGGCGACCAGCGCAACGTCGTTCTGCCCGATCGCGACATCCCAGCGGTTGGTGGTCCCGCCGGGCACGTCGACACAGGCCTGACCGTTCACGATCGTCATGGGCATGCCGGCGGTCGACCAGAACGGGTCGGTGGTCCCGTCGAAGCCGCCGTTCTTGACCTGCTCGACCTCGTCGGCGCTGGCCGGCGCGGCGGCCACGCCCGTCAGCAGAGCGGATACGCCGATCAGGGCGATCAGGCGCGTTCGGGAGCGCTCCCAAATAGACATGCGAACATATTGATGGCCGTGACGACAGGCTGTCAACGAGGGTTCACGCAGGCCGGGACGTTAGGCTCGGCACGTGCCCACCGGGATAGCGCTGCGCGACGTACGCGCGCAGCTGTTCGACGCCGCCGAACGGGTGCTGCTCCTGCACGGGCCGAGCGCCCTCACGTCCCGGGCGGTGACCACCGAGGCGGGGGTTGCCAAGGGCGTCCTGCACCGGCACTTCACCGACTTCGACGACTTCCTGGCAGCGCTGATCTCGGACCGGAGCAAGCGGGTCTCGGCCCAGGCCGAGGAACTGCTCGCCGCCGCCGGCACGGGAACGGTCGTCGATAACCTGACCACGGTACTGACGTCGCTGTTCACGTCGGTCGCCGTCGGCATCATGAGCCTGATCATCTTCCGCGATGAGCTACGGGCACGGTTGAAGGCCGCCCACCCGTCGGGGATTCCCCTGCTGTCCACGGCCGGCGAGATGATCTCTTCCTACCTGGTCGCCGAGCGCACCCTCGGGCGCTTGTCGCCGTCCGCCGACATCGACGCTCTCGGGCTGGCGCTGATCGGGTCGGGGCATCTGTTGTTCGCGGCCCGGTCAGAAGACCCCTCCGGGTCGGTCTCGCGGGTGGTGGCCGGGATTCTGGCGGGCTCGTTGCGCTGACGCCCGCAGCCGCCCGGGCACGCACTTGTCGCAGCGGTCACGGCCCGACAGCGGCAGCAACCCGGCGCGGCGCAATGTCGACGCCGATGATCGCCGAGGAAACGGGCCGGCGCGGCGCACCGTCGACCGCACGATGATCTGCCAGGAAGCGGCCCGGCGCGGCGCAATGTCGACGCTCGCCCAGGAACGGCCGGCGCGGCGCGTCATCGACGCTCGCACAGGAACGGCCCGGCGCGGCGCACCCTCGACGCTCGCCCAGGAAACGGCCCGGCGCGGCGCACCCTCGACGCTCGCGCAGGAAACGGGCCGGCGCGGCGCGTCATCGACGCACGATGATTTGCCGGGCTTAAAGCGTCGGGTCGATCGGGCAAGAGCTTTCACAGGCCGGGGGCGCCCGGCCCCTGCCGGCGGGCGGCGCTCGGGCGAATGCGGGCCGGCTCATCCTTCAGTCCTCGCGGATGAGGACGTCGGCGCGTCATGAGCCACGGATTGCGGATCGGTAACCGCCTCCGCCAACCCTAGTTGTTGCTCGAACTTCTCCCGACTTCTCGCAGCCAGGTCAATTTGAGCTGGATTGCGCTTGAGGAAACAGCACTCAAGTCTTAGGTAAAGGTCTGCGCAGAATAAGCGCCATGTTGCCTTGACAATAGCTGGATTCTGAATTCTTGGTGTCCGGCGGCGAGCAACATGACTGTAAACAGAGACCAATACGCTGATAAATCCGCCAACACCGAAAACGTACTGCACCCAGGCGGCCGACATGGCGGCGACCTATTGTTTCTGTTTGATGGGAGTACCACCACGCACGCCCTCACTTAGAAGGAACGGATCAGCCGATGGTCAGGTCTTTCGATAGATCATCATGGAGACCCTTCTCGATGCGGCGCCTCGCCGCGGGGTGCCCGGTGTAGCCACGACACACAAAGCAGGCCGCGTTGCGCGGAACGCGAGCGCGGCTCTCGCGCGTTGCCGGACCTGGCGGCCGGGTCCTGGCTGGAGCGGCGGGCGGCGGGCGGCGGGCGGCGGGCGGCGGCGCGGGCTGGCATGCTGGGGCGCATGGCGGCGGCGGAAGATCAGAAGGTGATCCTGCTGGAGTACCTGCAGGGCGGGCGCAAGGCGGTGCTGTGGAAGCTCGACGGGCTGTCGGACTATGACGTCCGGCGGCCGCTGACACCCACCGGGACCAACCTGCTCGGCCTGGTCAAGCATCTTGCCTGTGTGGACGCGGGGTATTTCGGGGTGACGTTCGGGCGGCCGTTCCCGGAGCCGATGCTGCGGTGGGACAGCGATGCCGGGTTCAATGCGGACATGTTCGCGGCCGCCGACGAGAGCCGGGAGCACATCGAGGGGCTCTACCGGCGGGTGTGGGCGCACTCGGACGCGACGATCGAGGCTCTGCCGCTGGATGCGCCGGGCGAGGTGCCCTGGTGGGGTGACGCCGGGAAGACGACGCTGCAACACGTGCTGGTGCACATGATCCAGGAGACCGGGCGGCATGCGGGGCACGCCGACATCCTGCGCGAGATGATCGACGGAGCGGCCGGTGCGTGGCCGGGCAACTCGAGCATGGCCGAGGTGGACGCGGCGCAGTGGTCCGAGCATCGCGAGCGCCTGGAGGAGATCGCGCGGCGGGCGGCGGGCTGATGTTCGACGGGTTCCGGCTCGAGCAGGTCGACCTCGGTGAGGTCGTGCTGCGGGTGCGGCACGGCGGGTCGGGGGCGCCGGTGGTGCTGCTGCACGGGCACCCGCGTACGCACACCACCTGGCACGCGGTCGCGCCGCGTCTCGCCGGACGGTTTTCGGTGGTGGCGCCCGACCTGCGGGGGTACGGCCGGTCGACGCTCCCGGCCGACCGGCCCGGCCATGCCCAGTCGTCCAAGCGGGCGATGGCCGGTGACGTCGTGCGGCTGATGGCGCACCTGGGGCACGACCGTTTTGCGGTGGTCGGGCACGACCGCGGCTCGCTGGTCGCCTTCCGCACGGCGATGGATCACCCGGCGGCGGTCACGCATCTGGTCGTCATGGACGGTCTGCCGGTCGTCGAGCATCTCGAGCGCGCCGACGCGAAGTTCGCGCAGGCCTGGTGGCACTGGTGGTTCCTCGGTCAGACCGACAAGCCGGCCGAGCGGGTCATCTCGGCGGACCCGGACTCGTGGTACCGCACCGCGGAGCCGGAGAAGATGGGCGCCGGCAACCACGCCGACGTGTGGGCGGCCCTGCGCGATCCGGCGGTCGTGCACGGCATGTGCGAGGACTACCGGGCCGGGCTGGGCATCGACCGGGAGCACGACGAAGCCGACCGGGCGGCCGGGAAGCGGGTCGCCTGCCCGGCCATGCTGCTCGAGTCGAAGCACGACGACCTGGACATCCACGGTCACCCGGCGGCGATCTGGGCGCCGTGGCTCGTGCGTCCGCTGCGGCATCGGCTCATCGACTCGGGTCACCATCAGGCCGAGGAGGCGCCGGACGCGGTGGCGGAGGCGCTTCTCGAGTTTCTGGCCCACGATGGCTGAACGGGATCCGGCTCGGGTGATGGCGGTCAGCGACGGGGTCATCGCGATCGCGGTCACGCTGCTCGTGCTGGAGATCAAGCCGCCGGAGGACAGCGCGCACCTGCTTCACGGGCTGCTCGCGTTGTGGCCGTCCTATCTCGCGTACGTCGTGACGTTCATGCTGATCGGCCAGATCTGGGCCAACCATCACGTCATGTTCGATCACATCCGGCACGCCGACCGCACGATCCTGTTCCTCAACACCCTCCTGCTCATGGACGTTTCGTTCCTGCCCTTCGCCGCCTCGGTGCTGGCGAAGTCGTTCCGTGACGGCGAGGGCGAGCGGGTCGCGGTGGCCCTGCACGGCATCGTGTTCTGGCTGGCCGCGGTCATCTTCAACCTGATCTGGGGCTACGTGCGCCGCGACCCCGGCCGGCTGTCCGGCAACATCGACCAGGCCGGCGTCCGGTCGGTGGGGCGCCGGTTCCGGCTGGCGCTGGCCTGGATCGGCCTCGGGGCGCTGCTGGGGGCGTTCGTCCCGCTGCTCGGCGTCGCCGTGACCGCCGCGTTCGTCGTCTACTACTGGCTCCCGATCTCCGGGGAGCTCAGCTTCTGGAGGTCCCGGGCCCATGACTAGACACCTTTCCGGTTGGGGGTCTGGCGCAGATCCACTGTGACGCTTGCGGGTGATCGTCTCGGTAACCCGTCGTCGAGTCTGCTGAGCTGTATGCGATACGGCGAT
>NZ_JBITEL010000033.1:0-26536 GCF_044455125.1 Actinoplanes sp. NPDC051343 | reverse complement strand
CCGACGGCCCGGATGAACGTGGATCATCAGTCATGGTCACGTGTGTACTCCTCAACTCAAAGGTTGATCACGTACACAAACCATCTGACACGCCCAGCCGCCGGTCTCGCGGACGTGCGTCAGGAAGTCTAGGAAGACGTCGCGGTCGAGTTGGCGCTGCGATTGTCAGCCGGCTACGGACGGTCGGCTGTGGCACGGTTCCGTTGGTCGCCCGCTATGACGGGCACGAGCAGGTCACCGGGCCTCCGTTGCCGCACCTGTTCCAGCGCACGGTCGGCATCCGGCAGGAAGTGGTGAGCACCAGGCTCGTCCAGATCCTGCTCACCGCCACCATGACCCGCACCGGCCTGCGCGACCTCACCGGCCAGCCGCTGCACGTCACCCCGCACGACTTCCGGCGCATGTTCGCCACCGAGGCCGTCACCGGCGGCCTCCCCGTCCACATCGCGGCCAAGATCCTCGGACACCACCACTTGACCACCACGCAGGCCTA
Source organism: Actinoplanes sp. NPDC051343 (assembly GCF_044455125.1). NCBI lineage: Bacteria > Bacillati > Actinomycetota > Actinomycetes > Micromonosporales > Micromonosporaceae > Actinoplanes > Actinoplanes sp. NPDC051343. The sequence goes on along the minus strand of NZ_JBITEL010000033.1, from coordinate 26,043 downwards.
CCTCGCGGTGTTCCAGGACGACCTGATCCGCACCTACCGCGGGTTCCTCGACCGGCGCCGCGCCGTCCGGCCCGAAGCCGAATACCGCCAACCCACCGACGACGAATGGCGCGAATTCCACGAACACTTCCAGCTCCGCAAACTCGAGCTGGGCACCTGCGGCCGCCCCTACGGCACGCCCTGCAAACACGAACACGCCTGTATCCGCTGCCCGATGCTCAACGTCAACCCGAAGATGCTCGCCCGGCTCGCCGAGCTCGAAGAGGACCTGCACGCGCGGCGCACCCGGGCCGAGACCGAAGGGTGGTTCGGCGAAATCGAGGGCCTCGATCTGACCTTGCGCTTCCTCGCCGACAAACGTCAGCAAGCGATCCGCCTGGGCCAGGTCACCGGCACCGTCGGACTCGGCATGCCCGGCCCCCGGCCGGCCACGCAGTAGCCGACAACCGGCTGGCCGCAGGTGGTTGCCCTGCGGCCAGCCCACGGCGCTCGCAGCGCAGCGCCTCAAGAATCGCACCCGCGATGCCGTAACGCGCGAATTCGGCCGTTGCCGAAGCGTGAGTCGCAGCGCAGAGCCGTGTGCGCCATCCGGCCGTTCGGCTTCGAGCATCGTGTAGATAAGCAGGCTCGGAATGGCGGTGACCTGCGGTTCACGGCCGATCAGGGTGATCCCGATGCGGGTGATTGCCTCTTGCGAGCGGACGTTCTCGGGGTTGATGCGCCAGACGATGGCGGCGTAGCCAAGCGTGCGGGCGATACAGGGTCCGCCGGCGGCGCAAGCTGGAGGAAGACCCGCGCGCCACCTGCTCACCGAACCGGGCATGGGCTGCCGCTACCAGCAGTGACCCTCAGGCCTCTGCCCTCGGATCCACGCGGGGTTCGAATCCGTCGCTATGACCGCGCGACAGGCGTGTCGCTGTGGCGATGAGGCGTCGGGCCATGTCGGGGCGCTTCTGCTGGAGGTTGACGACGTCGGCGTTGAGGTCAAGAAGCTGACCCCAGACTAGGTTGCGGCCGCGGTCCGCGACTTCCACCGCTTCCGCGATCCGGCCAGCGTCGATCAGGGCGGCCGTCGCGTCAGGGCCGAGAGCCCCGGCGTGACGTTCGATGCGGCGCCACTGGTCCGGCCGGGCCACCCCGGGGATGGCCAAGTCAGGTAGGACCATGGACACCGCGAATCGATAGGCGTCGGCGGCCGCCTTCGCCCCGTCGGTCTCGGCGATGAACACGGCTCGCAATCGTGCGGCCTCCAACCGGATATACGCCGGCGCCGCTTCGGCCTGGGCCGCATGACCAAGTACTTCCAGAGCCTCCTCAGCGTCCTCATTATGGTGATCCCGCCGGTAGCGCTGGATGAGGGCGCTGCCCAGGTCGGCGTCAGCCACGGAGGTGCCGAACTGGGGTCCGGCCGTCTGCCGCGCCTGGCGGAGGACGTCGATAGCCTCGTCGAGGTCGCCCTTCTCGTCCCGGGATATCAGCGCAGTCGCTAGGCCGACCCGATAGTTGGCGAGGAATCCGGGCATGTCCATGGTGAGCTCGACCGCTAGGCGATGTTGGCGGATCGCCGCCTCTATGAAGCCTGCGTGCCCGATGTACCGATATGCGCTGTGCACCGCTATGCCGAGGTTTGCGTGATACATACCGAGGTATCGATCGTCGTCGGTAGCGGCATCGATAGCGGCGCTGAGTGCGCTGACTGCGGCCCGCGCATCCTCGGGGCGCCCGTGCACCTCAACCAGGCTTTGCAGGGCGTTGCCGAGGTTCGTCAACCGGCCGGCTCGATCCCAGTGCCCGGGCGGACTTAGTTCCAACGCGTGCTGCCCCGCGTCAACGGCGTCGTTCAGGCTGTCGGTGGAGCCAGTCCACTCGTACTGCGTCTGCAGGGCGTTACCCAGCTGGTCGAAGTAGCGGCCCGGGTCTTCGTCCAGTTCGTCGGCGTCGGCCGCCCGCCGGAACAGGTCGATCGCGCGTGCGAGGGCTTGCTGGGATCCGGTGCTGTCAGACAGACGCCGGAACGCCTCGGCGGCCCGCAGCAGGCGCCGGGCGCGGACCGGGCCGCGCGGAGGTGTCTCGGCGATGGCACGCTCCATCGCCTCCCCCGCCGCCTGTAGATCCGCTGGATCGGCGGAGACGTCGAACCGAGCCATGAAAAACTCGCCGAGGACGGCGTTGTCGTCTGCGCTCGGATCTTCGGCGAGCGCGAGCCGGACGAGTCGGATGGCCTCGTCGATGTCGGCAAGCCGCCGAGTGCGCTGGAAGTGGTGCTGGAGCGCTATCCCCGGGATCGCATACTGAGCTGCACGCAGGTCGGGTTGGTCGCCGCCGACGTTGGCCGCGCACTCATGAGCTGCCTCGACCGCGCGGTCGAGGACGGTGAGGTCGTTGTCGAGCTGGTACAGCTCGATGAGTAGAGAGCAGCGCATCATGCGGTCGGCGGGGGTTACCGACGGTGCGATCGCGGCCGCGGTGCGCAGATCGTCGACATCGCCTGTACGTTGATAGCGCCGGTAGACGAGGGAACTGCGATGGCCCGGGTCTTTCCGACGGTCGATGGCGGCCGACAGATCGTCGAGCTCACGCGTCAGGTCGAATCTGAGTTCGTAGGCCGTCGCGAGGTTCGAGGCTACTATCTCCCGGCTCGTGGCATCGGGGGCAAGCCTCTCGGCTGACTGCCCGAGATTGATCGCTTCGTCCAGGTCTTCGCCGCCCGGTCGAGCACTGAGAATGGCTGCCACGACATCCGATTCGAACTTCCACCGATCCGGATGGTCTGGCGAGTGTCGTTCGAGGAGGACGCGGCGCAGCCGAATGGCCTCGGCAGCGTCGCCCGGGTCGCCCGATCGCTTGAATCGCATGCCGAGGCTGGTCGCAAGCCCTGCTACCAGGTCGACGCTGGGGTCGATGGCGATCTGACGGACCTGGACTTCGATCAGCCGATCGAGTGCGTCCGGCTCGTGCAGCTGATAGTGGCGAGACACCCAGATTTTCGCGAGCTGCTCCAGGACTTTGCCGCGTTCTGGGCGTCCCGGCGGCAACAGCTCGTACGCCTGTTCGTCGGCCGCGACCGCGACGTTCAGATCGGAGATGGCGCCGAATCGGTCGTAGCGGATCATCAGCCCTGATGCCAGCAACATGCACCATTCCGGCAGCGCCGGGTTCTCCGGGCCGCCGTCGTCGATCGCGACACCCAGACCCATGAGGGCGATGTCGAGAGCTGCGCCGTTGTCCGTCTGGGCCGCAGCGAGCAACATGCGTACGGCGTCGTCGGGCGTGCCCACCGTCAGGACTTGTATGTAGGGCTGCGCCGACTGCGGCACGGCTGCACCCATGACATCTACCAGCTGGGCGAAGGTCTGTATGGCGAACAGGAAATTCCCCCGGCTGACTGAGTACGGCAGATCCCGGTATCGGATCCAGTTGGTCATCGCGACTAGGAAGGCAGCCCGTGCATCCATCTCACCGGTCGGCAGGAGCGAGAGGTTCCACAGTTCGGCGGCATGAGCCAAGGCTTCGTCGCTCAAGGCCGGACCGTGGTTGCCCCGCGCGTACTCCTCTTGACGGTGGAGCAGGTCCTGCAGGAGTTCCTCCGCGTTCATGGGCCCTCAGTTTCGGCAAGTATCAACGGCGGTGATGGTCATGGCGCGGGTGAGGTCCACCGACACCTGCCCCTGCGCCGTTTTGAGTGTCAATCGCCCGGCGGCCACCGAGACAGGCTCACCGCACCACTGTGATCCGTCGGCCAGCTGTACCTCGAGGCGCGGTTTCGCTTTCGCGGGTCCGTACCACGTGACGCCGACCGCGGCAGTCAGCAGCGCAACGCAGCCGAACGCCAGACCGACACCCCAGCGAAGGGCATGCTCGGATGCGTCGGCCTCGGCCCGGCGGGCCACGACCCCCGGATCGAGTACGCCGCGGTCTGGAAGAGCAGCGGCGTACGGTCGTCCGTGTGCGGCACGCATGACGAGAACCGCAGCCACCACACCGGCGAGCAGCGCCGCCAACAGCAGCAGACCGACGAGGACCGCGTAGGAGCTACGCAGCTGCGTGACATCCGACCGGCCTTTGATGAGGCTGAAGCCAATAAGGCCAGCCAGGAGAGCCCCGAGGCCGTTACGCCAGGCGATGGCGCCCGCGCGGATGCGTGGTAGCTCGTCCGCGTGCAGGTCATACCGGGCCTTGGCATACGCACGGTCGGTGGGGCGTGCGGGCGGCCCGGCAGTAATCTTGATGGTCACGCCGTCCTCTTGACGATCTGCAGGTTCCAGTACGCGCCGCAGCCGTACTCGTCATCGGGCCGGCCGGTGTGCTCGCCGCTGCAGGTGCAGAGCGCCGATGTGTGCTCCGGCGGCGAGGAGGATGCCGCGTTTCCGTTCATGAACACCCGGTCGGGCAACGGCAGCGACATCGGGTGTCCGCATCGGGGGCAGACGCCGATGAGCTCCACACCCCGGCGAGTCTCGACGGGCTTACAGGTTCGCGCGAACTCTTCGGCGTACGTCTCCTCGCTGATCTCCGCGAACGGTACGGGCATTGGGACTCCTCCGGAGCGATCATGGGCCGATGTGAGTGAACGGGGTCCAGCGGTGCGGCCACTCGGGACGTCGGTCGCGCATGGCCCGCACCACGTCGTGCAACGCCGTCGGCGCGCGGTCCGGCTCCAGAAGGCCGTCCGCGGCGATGACTCGGTAGAGGCTGCTGAACACCTCGGCGGAGGCCTTGTTGTCCACCGACCACAAGGCCGCGAGAACGTGCCGATAGCCGGTGTAGTGCAGCGCCGCTGCCAACGTGATCGCCTCGTCCGGCAGGTCTTTCCCACCGACCGCAGTCTTGCAGGCCGACAAGCCAGCGAAGTCGCCGCGGAAACGGTCGGCCGCGATGTCGGCGATGGTCAGAGCACCGTCGCGCAGCCGCAGCCCGCCGTGGGTCGGTTCGTTGAGGTCCTGATCACCGTGGCAGCTGAAATGCACCCAGCGGTGGCGGGGCAGTTCGTCGCGGACGGCCTGCCGGGTCGCCCGGGAGCTGTCGAGCACGGTCAGCCGGCCGCCGGGGAAGGAGTCGAGCAGCGCCGCCCGCTCGTCGGCGTTGTCGAGTGGCGCCAGCCCCGGCAGGTCGGGTACGTCGACGAGCAACAATCGGTCATCGCCGGGCAGGGGATTTTCGCGCCTCGCTTCGAGGAGTGCCCGCAGCGTCGGTGTATAGGAGGAGACGACCCGGTCGAGCACCGTCCGTCCGCCGGGTCGGCCATGGTGTCCGGCGCTGTGCAGTGGTAGGACTGTGAGCGGACCGGTCGGACACCACCAGACGCGCGGCCATGACGCGGTTACACCGTCGGGTGTAGAGGTGTAGCCCAATTCTTCGAGGACCGGCTCTGCGATCCTGTCCCACATCCACACCTGCAGTTCGGTAAGGACCTCGTCGACCCTCTGATGCGCAGCCTCGAGGGCCTGCGCGGCGTCGATGCTCCGCTTGGCGGCGGCACGCGGCGACTCGCCGCTGACCGACTGCCGCGCGCTGAGATAAGCGACGTCGGCCAGTTCGGCTGCCAGCAGCACATTCAGATAGTCACTGACCCGGGCGGTGACGTCAGTCCAGGACAAACCGAGCCTCCGCGGGGTCACGCCGTCGTTCCGCACGATGAGGGTGTCGCATCGCCAGCGGCTGATGTTCACGATTACCACGGGCCCGTACGCGGCAGCCGGCAGCAGATCCGCCAAGCGTGGCGGCCGCAGAAAGTCCTCGAAGCCGGGCATCGCCCGGATCTGCTCGACTAGCTCGTTCCACTCGTGTCCGTCCGGGGACCGCTGGCCAGTGTTGCTTTCCGGTTGCGACATGCGCCTCTGCTCCGGGATCAGGAACCGTCCAGGCGATCGTCACATGACAGCGGGTCGTGTCGACACCACCTGGACGAGTGGAACTTCCGCCGTCACGGCGCCATCTTTCAGACGAAAGGTCCGGGCTCGGCGTGTCCGCAGTGGGGCGAGCTCTGCGGCGCGTTGCGCCGACGCCGGCTGCCACCACCAGGGCCACGTCGGCGGACCGAAATCCCAGACGTTGACGAGGCCATCCCCGGAGCGGGTGGACGCAGATCCGGCGTCGCGATCCGCGCGGCGGTAGTCGCGGAGGAGGCACGGGGCCTCGCAGACATTCTGATCTTTGTATGTCAGCGCGTACCCGACTCTGTACCGGAACGGCTCTGGCAAGATTTTCGTAGCGGGAGATCGTTACGACCTGGGGATAAATAGTGGTGGTTGTTGAGGGTTGGAGGTGCTTGAGTCTGGTTCAGGGTAGTCGAACATCCACCACGAGGGCGGCAGGCCCAGCGAGGGCGGAGCAATTCCTACCATGACGCAGAGGTACGACAGGGCCGCCGGATGGCTCGACATAGATAGCAACTGCACACCTTGCGGCTACCATCCGGTGATGGTGGACGTGATAGCGCTCGATACAAGTGCAAGCCTAGCCGACTGGATCAGTGCAATAGGCCAAGCAGCGGGCGCTGTCGGCACCGTCGCGGCGGTGGTAGTAGCACTTTTCCTCCCCGGATGGCAGCGGGCAAAGATGCGTCCGATAGTGACTCTTACATTCGATCGAAAGTCTGAGGACATCGCCGTTCACGAGAGTCCCCCCTGGGCTAGCGTCTGGATAAGACTTCGAGCTACTAACAAGCCGGGGCGAGAGACGGCAAGAAAAGTTCGTGTGATCGTCTCCAAAGTGGATCCCGAGAAGGGATCCGTGTTGTCTGAGAACACGCTTGCCCTTCGGGAACTCTCATGGTCGGAGATCAGGACGGGAGAACTTGATCTCCCGGCTGGGATGCAGCGTCGAATAGACGTCGCTCATGTTGACAAGAAGCGAGCGGCAAAGAGGAATGTGGTCAGTCCTTGGCCGGATCTTGGCATGGGTTTGGCTGGGTGGCCTCAGCGTTATGATGGGCGGGATTATCTAGGGCAGGGCGCGTTTCGGATCAAGCTAACTGTCGCAGGGGAGAATTTGGATGCTTCTGAATGGGAGATACGGATTTCCTTCAAAAAGGTCGGCTTGTCGAACAGGTCATCGCTTGCGAGAATTCGGGACGCCATAGAAGTGTCTGATCCTGTACTTGTATCCAAAGAGACTTCGCTACGCCGCCGCCGATGGCTCGCGGACGGCTAGTGTGTCGTAGGTCGAAGCCGGTGTCATCGGTCCTGCTGGCGGGCTGCAGCGCTACCTTCATCGACCGTCCTTTGCGACTCGGTGATGCCAAGGTCGGGGCGTCCATCACGAACTAGGCAAGTCCATGGGAGATGCTCTCACTGGGGTGTGAAAAAAGGCTCCGACACTCCGCCGGCTGCTCTCGCGAAAACCCTCGAAGAGTCGCCGAAGTCGGGCGTGGACGACTCCGGAGCAGGCGCAGAGCCGCGCCATTCGAGAGGCGGGCGGGGGCCAGGATAGCTTGGCCAAAATAGGTGAGCAGGCCCAGTAGCCCTTCGCGCGGATCGCGGATTGCGCTAGCGGTGGATCCGCAGATAGTCGACATGGCCGCCAAGAGCGTTGTCTACCTTTTACGTGGGATGCTCTTGGTCCGCGGCCGCCTTTGCTCGGGTATTGACGATGGAGGCGTGCGACATTGGTTAAGGAAGTCCGGGTGCCTAATTACATGAAGCAGATGACGGAAACTTCTGCTGTTCAGCGCCATCCGATCGATGCTCGCAAACTTGCAGATGCGTTCGGCATCCAATCGCTTATCATAGGCCGCGCCGATAGTGGTGCTCTTTATTAAAGCCTCGGCGTCGACCCTGTCGGCTTTGTCGGGCTGGATTCTTCGAGCGGTCGCATATGTAACCTGGGACCTGGCCGGCTGCGCTCGAGTAGACCGGCCACGCAACCTGGTCTTCAAAGCCGGTTGCTGCCCCGGCAACGGCGATGTCGAGTTGCCAGCGAGCCGGTTACTCTTCTGCCGCAGATAAGGCGCGGCATTCACCACGCTGACATCCCGTTGGCCAAGGTCATCTGACGCTGGCGGCCGGCTCCATAGCGGACGAGGGAGTGAATCAGCGGGTCGGGACTGTTGGCTGTAGTACCGCTGGGCCGGGTTCGGTGGAAGCAGATTGGGAGCAGCGGGGTGCTCTGAACGGCGTCGAACCGCGCTGAACGGGCATCAACGGCTCTCAACGGCCCCGGCGTTTGTGCTGGTCGTCGCGAAGTCGCTGGTCAGAGCATTTTGCGGACCCCCGTACGACCAGGACCAGCCGTCGCTGACCGCTCAACGCTGCGATCACGGCGAAGGCGACGAAGGGCGCAGGTCAGGCATCCGCCGTCGGCGTGGTTGACAAAAGTCGCCAGGCGGGGGTTTTGGGCGGTCGGGTTTCGCCCGTGGCTAGGAACGCGGCAACAGCTTCCATTGCCGGCCCTGCCGTGGTCGCCTCGCCGCCGCGCCCGTCTCCCCCGGTCCGGGTTGGGACGCGTCTTCTAGCGACAGCACCAGGTAGATGGGAATCCGGCGGCGCGAGCCGCGCGTTAGGGACGCCGGGGATTTTCGCGGGCGACGACAGCTCACGGTGGACGGCAAAAGCGGGGGTTAAGTGGGGGTGCGATCTTGAAGAGCAAAACGGTGACCTGCGTTTTCGCAGGTCACCGGCTTGTTTTTGTCGGGCTGACAGGATTTGAACCTGCGACCCCTTGACCCCTTGTTCTGAATCGCGGCTTTGCAGGACTTCGCATTGCCTGTCAGAAGTACGCGCTGACCAGCATAAACGCGGCTGAACGGCCTCTGCGGCTTGTCATCGCTTGCCATGACTTCGCGCCGTTTTCGGTGGGTAAAGCGGGGGCGGATCAGAACTGCTTTCGTGGACGCCCTTCCGCCAGCTCACCAGGCCGGCCACACCTCCAGACCTTCCGAGTTCTTCTCATGACGACGACACCCAACGATGCCACCGGCATCGCCCACCCCCGAGTGACATGCCAGGGCGAGCGACGAGCCCCGCCCGCACTGCGTCGCATGCCCGGACGGCATGCACACCTATCGGCGCATCACGACATCGTCATGGACCGACGCGACTCCCCCAACGCCCTATGCCACCAGCCCTCGCACCCCGCCCACGTCGACAGCCACCGCGCCTTGCCGGCGGCAGATCCGGAAGGCCGAAGCAGCGCAGTGAACCCGCCGGCAATGGTGCGCCGCCATGCTGCCCGCATGGATCCCGTCAAGGTGGTCGATACCTCGCCTGGGAAGTACATCCTGTGGCTCAACGCTGGCTCGACGGACGTCGACGAGGTCGTCGAGGACCTTGGGCATGAACCCAACGGCTATTTCTGGGCAGGTATCGCGGAGTTGCTCGTAAGTACGGAGGCTCCGGACCTGAACGGACGATTCGAGTTCGATCGGAGGGTGACATGTTCGTGGCATTCGGCTCACACCGGGTGGCACTCGACGATCTCGCCGGCCGTATGGCGTCGGTAGCGACCGACAGTGAACGCGTCCGGCAGTTGGTTGCCGCCGCGGAAGACAGCGGCTTCGAATTCGACGATTGAAGACGTCCAACCTCATATGCAGATGCAAATGTCACCGTCGCGATTCGACAACGGCTGGTCGCACAGGCTGGCGGACCTTGGACCCGTACGCAGTGTTGTCGGCATGATCAGGCAGCACTTGCACCATGCTGGCATCACGCCGCGTGACTGTTCTCGGTAGGCCGACGCGCACTTGCGGCGGCAAATAAGCGCGTCACCGCCGATGACGCTGTTAGCCAACGTTAGCGGTTCCGGGCCGCGTCGTATGGATACATTGGCCACCTGTTCGTAGGGCAGGGTCAGGGCTCCGTTTTGCGGACCGGCTCGCCCGGGCTCTTGCTGGGTGTGGCGTCTACGCCGAGGTAGTCCCGGATCTCGAGATGCCGGAATTGATAGACCGGCCCCGCCTGGCGCAGGACTCCCCGGCGGTGAGCGTCGGCAAGAAAGGACATGAGCCGCCATGGCAGGCGGTGGCTGAGGGCCAAGTAGGCCCGCACCACGACAAACCTGCCCCAGGCCGTGAACAGGAACAGCATGAGCGTGACCACGATGAGGATGGTCTCCACCGCCGGAACTGTCGCGGTCAGGACTACCCCGGTGTCGATTCGCAGCTCCACCCCGTGGTCGGTCAGCATCCAGTACGACGGGCTGGCCATAACCGACACCGGCTCCGACAGCAGACCTCCCAGGATTGCGGCTACCGCACCGTACAGGGCCGCCTCGGTCCAGGCCGCGGCGCGATCGAGCTTGAGGAGAGACACCGGATCCACAGAGCGGCCCAGCCCCACCGGCGTCTCGATACGTTGCGCCAGCCACGTGGCGAACCATGCGGCAAAGAACACGGGAGCAGCGGTGGCGAGGCCGACTTGGAACACGACCAACGGGTACTCCAGAAGCGCCCACCCGTTGGCACTGCCGAGCACAGGCAACGCGAAGACCAGACCGCTGACCAAACCGACGAAAGCGGCGAGTTTCAATGCGAACCGGCGGGTGCTGCGGCTGTGGTAGCGCGTCTGAACCGGCCGCTCCGAAGCCCTTAACAGGCTGCCACCGATCCGGACCGGCAGAGGCGACAACTGGCGTCCGAGCACGCTAGGGCGCCCGACGGTCAATGCCGCGAGAATCCCGGCTACCGTCCCTAGCGCGACCCCGTCGAAGTAAGCGATGTAGAAGTTGACCGGGCTCTCGAACAGCGTGGTCACGAGTCCGCACATTACGCCGAAGAACACGCCGAGTCTCAGGCGTTGTGACTTCGCGAGCCCGTCGGCCAGCCGCCACCAGCGCAGATGCGAACTCTTTGAAGCGATTAGATGCTCGGCCAGGTAGCGCAGGTATCTCTCCGGTCGTACGAAGCCCTTGCCGTAGACGGACGGGAGAAATTCCTGAAACAGACGTTCGCGAAGGACTGCGGCATCATTCACAGCCATCAGCTCGCCCGGCGTAGCCCGCCCCGCCTCGCATACCTTTCGCGCCAGGAACGCCATCAGCGGCGTTGTCAGCACTGACCGCAACACCACATCACCGGCATCCGCCGCAGCGGTGTTGTCGCCAACGAATACGTCTGCCCACGCGTCGCGTCCCAGGTAGTCGACAAGTTCTTCAGGGACAAGGTTTTGAAGGACGATCGACCGGCTTCCCGGAATCGGACCGGCGGCGCTGACCGCGGCGGAGTACTCGGTGGGCCGGCTAGTGAGAAGGAGCCGGTCCGGCGGGCGCAACGACCGCCGCAATGCCCGCAGCGCCTCGGCACGCAACTCCCCCGCCATCTCATCGAGACCGTCTAGCACCGGCAGGATCCGTCCCCGCGCGAGCAGTTCCCGGGCAAAGGGCAAAGACCCTGGCAGCGTACGTCCCAGCGCCGGATATGCCGCCGTCAGTTCCTGCTCCAGCCACCTACGATATGGCACAGAATGTGGATCCCAGGTGCTTAGGTTGATCAGGACAGGAATGGTCGCCGATCCGACGGGTCCACCAGGATCCGGCAGTCGGGCCAGGACGAATCGGATCGCCAGCACCGTTTTTCCGGACCCGCGGACGCCCAGAATTACCAGCCGTCCGGTCCGGTCGAAAACCTCCCCGATGTCATCGAAAGTGCCCCCCTCGCGGCCGCCTGATTCGGCGTCCACCCACCGGTTAGGCAACGATACCGGCCGGTCGACCAGTCGTAGTTCTGCCTCGTCGGACCAGTTATCGCGTAGCCGTACCGCGAGCAGTTCCACGGCCTCGTCTAGTTCCTTGGTGAGGTCCCTCTTCTCCGGTGCCGCCTCGGCGGAACGCCACAGGAAAACGCCGATAACCGCTGCGATGATCAGCAGCGCGCCAGCGGTGAAGGGGTGTCCTGTGAATAGTGCAAGACGCCCGGGACTCTGCTGGAGATTGCTGGAGCCGATGTTCGAGGCCAAGTTGATGGCGAAATCCACCATGGCAGAGACGATCGCCAGCAACACCAGGGCGGTTACGCGCCGACGGGACACGCCGCCAACCTTAAGGTAGAAGTCACTGGGAGAGAACCGGCTCACGGCGGCGACGTGGGTGCCACCCAGCGCTACGCGAGGCGTTCACATCAGCACTTCCGCGCGTCGCAGGATCGGAGCCGCGCACCGGTCACTGCAGCTGTCGGGATGAGCGTCGCGGAAGGTATGCTGCCGCTGGTCGGGAGCACTTCACCCAGCAATGCGCTTTGACCACCGACCGTAGTCCACAGCAGGGATCCGTCCTCCTGCGCATCGTGGACGGTCAGGTTCTGGAGGCCATATAAGCGGCGAGGATGTATTTGGGACGCTGGTCGAGGTTCGCAACATCCAATCTGCGCCGGAGCTCCCGAGTGCTCGGCAAGATCTCGACTGCACTTGCCACTGCCGTTTGGCACATCACACACCGTGACGAGCGCGAGGCGCCGCCGATCCCGATCGGCGGCAGACATCCCATGTTTTTTGATGTCAAGTGTTGGGCTGGAGATGGGCCCAGGCGGTGGTCTCATTGTAGGCCGTTCTGGACTTGAGGCAGCCGTGCAGGATGCCGACGAGACGGTTGCCGAGCTGGCGTAGAGCAGCCTGGTGGCCGGTGCCGCGTTCCCGCAAGGATTGGTAGTAGGCGCGGGCACCGGGTGAGCCGCGCATGGCGCAGAACGCCCACTGGTGGACGGCGTCAGCGAGACGGCGGTTGCGGGCGTAGCTGGCCAGTACGACCCGGCGGCTGCCGGACGCCCGGGTGATCGGTGAGGTACCGGCGTAATTGCGTCTGACTTTGCCGGCGAGGTAGCGGTGCGGGTCGTCGCCGAACTCACCGAGGATCCGGGCGCCGAGCACTGGTCCGAGGCCGGGCAGGCTCAGGTAGCGCTCAGCGTCCCGGTGACGGCCAAAATTGCTCGGCCACCACCTGCCCCAGCTCCGCGATCTCGAAGACTGAACCGCCTGAGCAGGATGCTCGCGATGACCGTCCTGGTGGCCTGCGCTCTGCTCGACAACATCATGGCGCGCTTCCTGGAGGGTCGCGCACCCCCGTACGCGTGCTGGCCGGCGTAATCGCCGCCAGCGGCTTCGGCGCTGTGGTCCGCCGTCGCCGGCAGGCGACTCATGGCACCGCCTTGTCGAACCTACCTGAGGGCTATGGCCCGTCGGCGGAGGAAATCTAGCGCTACGCGGAGCAGGTACGCAGCCGGTACGTCCCGATGCGGCTCGACGAGATAGACACGATCGACGATCGTGCATCCGGAGCCTCGACCGCCGTCGACACCTTTACCTTCATGCTCACGAACGGCGGTCACATCGCCCGCGTGTCCGAGCATTCGCGGGTCGGTGGCGACTTGCTCGTTGACGACGTGACCATCGAGATCTCCTTGCTGCGGCTCGACGAGCGGGCCTGCGCCTTAATGCCCGACGCGGCTCCGGTCGCGGTACCGATCCTCATCGCAAAGCCGTCATCCTGGAGAAGTTCGAGGCCCATGACGAAGCCGATAACCGGCTGGTTCAGCTTCCGCGGCGGGTGGTCGACGGGTTGCTGGCTTGGGCCGTTCGTGGACTCTTCCAGACGATCTATGTGTCGCCGGAAAGATGCGCCGACACCCGCGCAGAATGTCATCGTGTACCAGCTGGTCGCACTGGTCTGTAACACCGAGCCCATCGCGGCCGAGGAATTCGCGACACGATACGACGCGATCCTGTCATCGACGACGTCGCCTCAGCCAGGCAAGGACCCGCGGCAGTTGCGTGATTTTTGTGCGTACTTCGCAGCCAACACCATCTCGGCGATTGAGGCACCTCGCGGGACTGACGTGATCTACGTTAGCTACCGCACTGTCAGCGCAAATGACCGCACTGACACCTTTCACGAGCGCCTACGGACCCGGTTCCGGGTTACCCATAACCGTTATCACATCCCGCTCAATTTCCCTTCGCGGCGCCAATCTATGAGCTGCGGATCGTCGGCCCAGATTCACACTTTTTGCGCGCGCACCACATCAGTACGACGGCCAAGAAGTTCCCGGCCATGCAACGCGGGATGAGCATCCACCTCGACCGGAACCGGAGCGTCTCACACGTCGGGCTGCGGACCCGTGGCCTCAATCGGCTGTCGGAGCCTTTCGAGCTGGCATATGTCGTCGAATTCGAGGAAATTCCACCCGGAATGCTGGACCGCGTGCTGGTCGTATCGGCCATCTGCTCCCTAATAACGCTGGCATTGGCGTTCGTCATGCCGAGCGCGCTACGTGACAGCCGGGGTACCGACGTCGCCGCGTTCCTGCTCGCCGTCCCGATCTTTGCCGCCACCGTGGTGGGGATCTCGCCTGAGAGGGCGCGGCAGTCCTCATGGACGACCGTCGGCGGCCTGATAACTTCTGGCACGATCTCTTTGACAAGTTCAGTCGTCTACATCATCCCATCTCTGGCCTGGCGTCACACGCCGGTCGTGCGCCTGTCGGTGCTTGGCCTTTTCAGGCTGCCGGCCGCTGACACCCTCTGGCTTCTGCTGGCCGTCGTTTCGATTGCGGCTACAGTCTCCCTCGGCAAAGTCAGCGTCCACCCCATGAATCGCTACAGGTCAACCCTGCGCACGTCGACCGAGCCGATATAGATGGATGAATATCGGCCGTTTGCTAGTGTCCCGCGCCAGGGATTCGTCAAATATGGACCAGCAAGCATCATGATCAACTTGACAGGGATTACCTACAATATGCCCCCGATATCGCCGTACGCTGGGAACGAAGATGTGGCTAGCCCGGGTCTCAACCATCGCCAGCGCGGCCGCGGCCGTGTCGAGCAGGTTCGCGGTGTCGTGCAGATCCTCTATCTCGCCCAGCAGCCGGCGGCGAAGTGCAGCCAGTTCGTCGGGCCGAGGACCCGCGCCTTCACTCGATGACCGCAGCTGTTGTTTCTTGCGCGCCATGGCTGCGGCGTAAAGCGCGGGAATGGCGCAGCTTGCCGCCAACCGGCCGGTGACCTCGTCCAGTTTGTCGCCGCAGCTCCGCGAGCTGCGCCTGGGTCTGCAGGCTCACGATAGTGGGCTGCTCTCACCTCAGCCTGCTTGCGTAACAGAGCTTTCTCGCGGCCTCCGCGCGCTACCGCGACCAGACCCGCCGCCCGGCGACGTGCCAGCCCCGCAGAGCTTGCTGCTCGGCGGCCAACCAGCTGAGGGCCCGGCGCGCACGGCGGCCGTCGCAGCCAGGCCGGTGCGAAGGTGAGCTGCACGGGCCTGAAGCTCATCGTGCTGCAGTAGAGCAGCTGCCAGACGTGTTAGCTCGTCATCCGTCAGCGATAACCGCCTCATGCCCCACGGGGATTGCGCCGAAGCCACCCTTCAGCGTGTCGCACTTGGGCAAGCCGGGTACTCGATCGAGTCCAGGGACGGGCTCCGGTGGACCGATCGGTCAGCGTCCGGTCATGCCGCCAGCCAGCAGACTGGTCCGTGTGTGGTTCGCCAGCGGCCCGAGGGGAGGCTAGTTGAGCTCCGGGCTTCGAGCTGCTAATGCGGAAGTTGACGGGCGAACAGTCGTGGCCCCGTAGCTAGCCAGGGATGAGCTCAGGATCAGTTGAGCAGGGTCATGAGTTCGCGGTTGGCGGCTCGGGCGGCTGCGAGTTCGTCTGTGCGTTCCTCGAGATCCTGCCGTAGGTCGGTCACCCCCGGGCCCGGTTCTCAGGACGGCATCAACAAGAGGTACACCGCCTGGTCGGCCCAGGCCACCATCGGCGTGTCGAGCCGGACAGCTACTGGCTGATCGCCGACCTCACGCACCACCGGGCTGACGGCCCGGGGCGTCGCCGACTACGGCTACAGCAACACCAGCCTGTCATTCCTTCGAGTAGACCACGCGAGTGGTCAGCTGTTTCATCATTGCGAGGAGCCTGTTCGGGCGGCTGCTTGTCCGGGCCGCCGGCCTCAGGGTTCACAAGCGCCGCTTCCGGGGTCTGCCCGCCACTGCCTGGCCCACCGCCATAGCCTCATCAGGTCTCGCCAGCTTTGTCCGCCGCGCCGAATAGCAGCGGCGGAATTCCGGTCACGGCGGTCCGGAAGGCATCGACCGACGCCCAGGCGAGGACCGGATCGGTCGACAGACCGGTGCGGGCGTCGGCAAGGTGCTGCAACGGGTTCGCCGTGTCGTCCGGATCGGATACGGACACCACTTGTTCGATCACGGCGTCATACTCCTCGGAGAACGACCAGATGAGCGTGGCGGCGTAATACAGGTAGGTCCGAAACTGCGCAACGATTAGGTTTAGCTCATCGGCGGCCGGATCGGGCGCGGAGCTGTCGGGCGGCGGCAACTGCGGGGCGTCGAGGCAGTGCCGGGACAGCTCGGCCGAGCGCAGCGGCAACTGGCGAACGGCCGCCAGCCAGCGCAGCGCAGCGCCGCTCGAGGCGTCGAGCCGGCCGCTGACCCGCGCAATCTGGCCGCCCGTCACCGCGTCGAGGTCTTGCCAGATTACGTCCGCTGCCAGGGCCGCGAGGTGCATCGCGCCGGAGGCGGAGCGGGCGTCGTACAGCTGCCGGACGATCCGGTTGAGGTCCCGGGGCAGCCCGCCGGACAGGCAGTGACACAGCCACACAAACGGTTCGGGCAGCCGGAGCACTCGCTGCACGAGCAGGCGCCTGGTGTCGGCGAGCCGGAAGCGCTGTACCTGGATGATGTTGTCGAAGGCCGAGTCGAAGGTAGTACGGACGGCCAGTGCACGCCGGGCGAAGGACACCAGCGCGTCCTCGGACACCGCCACGAGGAAGAAGCACCCTTCGATGCCGAACACCGTCTTGAGGTCGTTGATGAACCGTTCGGCCTCCTCGGCGTTGGCGATCTTGTCGAGCTCGTCGACGCAGACGACTACCCTGGCGTCCTGGCGGTCGGCTCCGCTGCGCAGCCGGAGGGCGAGGTTAGCGAGGAATTCCTTGAAGTCGTTTACCAGCTCCGGATAGGTCCGCGCCTGCTCCGTCCGCTGCAGGCTTGCGGTGCCGCCGACGTCCAGCCCGGCGGGTATCTTCACGGTTCCCGTGCGGCTGCGCGTCCTGGTCTCGAGGTAGCGCAGGCGGCTCAGGTAGTACCGGGCCATGTCCTCGGCCGAGGTGTCCCGGCGTCGGCCCTGCTTGCGGCCCGCTGCGGACAGCAGCAGGGACGCCGCCGGGACGGCGACCATGACAGCGCCGGCGACGAGCGTCACTGGGGCCCCATGGTGGCGCACCCATCCAGCGAGCCGAACCAGTGAGGGCCACGCGACGGTGGCGGCGATGAGGAGGAGGCCGGCCGCCGTGACCGCTGGCCGCCAGGAGCGCATCAGCGGCCGCTGACGGATGAACCGGCGTAGACCACTCGCCGACGAGCCTTCCCCTGGCAGGACCAGCTCACACATCCGGATGAACAGATGGACTAGGAAGTCGCGGCTGTTGTAGCTCGTGGGGGCGGCGACGACCAGGGTCAGATCGCCGTTGCCGGAGCCGAAACGGCGATCGCCGAAGATCCGGAGCAGTGTGCTCTTGCCGATGCCGCGCGGCCCGCTCAAGGCGATTGCACCGCTGGACATCGCCCCGAGCATCCGGTTCAGTCGGGCGTTGGTGGCGGTCGGGACGAACTGCGCGCTCTCGGTGATGTCGCCGAGCTTGCTCACCGATGCGTCCGGCAGATTCAGGTCGAATGACGGCTGCGACAGCACCGCGATCTTGGCGTTGACGAGGGGCAGTACGCCGGACTCGAGCAGCGCCTGGCGCCACTCGTCGTGCGCGCGCACCGCATCCTGGCGCGCACTCGACGCCCACGGAGCCTCACCGTCGTCGGGCCACCGCCCGACGTCCTCGGACTGCAGCGCATCGAAGCGGGCCCGCCGCGGCCGCGCCCAAAGCCAGGACAGCAGGCCCAGCCCGCCGCCCACCGCGGCCACCACGATGGGGGTGTCGCCCCAGCGGGTCCGGTACCGCTCGTCCCACAGCAGCAGGCAGCCGATGAGCGCGCCGGCGAGCCCGGCCGCAGTGCAGCCCCATCCGAGCAGGCGGAGGCTGGCGAGCACGCGGTGGGGCAACCGGGACAACGCCACTAGGACGTAGGTCGGCCACCATCGCACCGTGTCCCAGACCGTTGGCTTCCGCTCGGACTCAAACCGGTCGTCGTCTGCGTCCGTGCCGGCACCGCGGGCGCCATCCGCGTCGACCGCCTCCGCATCGGCGCCGTTCTCATCGATGCCGCTGGCCACCGCGGCCCTGGCGGCCAGCGACTGTCCGGCCCTGGCGCCACGCATCGCCGCCCACGGCAGGAGCATCAGCAGCACCGCGAAGGGGACCAGCGCGCCCGCCACAGTGAGCAGCAGCCAGCCGTCGAGCGCGGTCCGCTGGGCGAGTGCGCCGATCGCCGCGAATTCGAGCAGCGACACCGCCCCGGCGGCGTACCCGCCGGCCGGCTTCGCGATCGCCGGCACCCCGACACGCTGCACGTACCGGTCCTTGGCCTTGATGAACCGGTCCCGCGCGGCCGCGGTCGCGCGTGCGATCGTGGGGATGCCGCTCTGGATCGCCGCGCTGATCTCGTCCCTCAGCACGTCGATGCGGGCGGCGTCGGCGAACGCTTTGACGTCGGCGCGTTCGAACGCCGTGGCGACGAGCCAGTCGCGCAGCGCGGAGATGGCTTCCACCGACCTCGAGTCCTCGGACGATCGGGCGAACGGCTCGGGGTCGCTCGGGCCGGCGAGGCGGTCCTGCAGCTGCACGGATCGGAACTGGTAGACGGCACCGGTCCGGCGCAGGACCCCGCGACGGCGAGCGTCTTCCAGGAAGGTCATGAGCTGCCACGGCAGCCGATTGCGCAACGCCAGCCATGCGGTGGCGACGGCGTAGCGGTAGGACGCCGTCCAGCTCGTCCCGGCGAGCGCCGCCGCCAGCACGAACACAGCACCCCCAGGCAGCACGACGGCGAGGTCGCCGCCGATGAGCGCCATGAGGACGGCCGAGGCCAGACCGATCATGACGGCCTGGACGAGACCGACCTGACGATCTTCACGCAAGACGGACTGCGGCCCGCCGGCCGAGTCACCGGCCGGGGCGGCAATCATTCCGCGCAGGCCGCCGATCAGCCCGAACGCCGTCCCGGCCACGAGGCCGTTGAGCAGGCCGGAGCCTGATCGGCTGACCACGCCTACCGCCAGCCCGGTCGCCAAACCGATGCCCAGCCCGACACCGGTCCAGGTCCCAAGCCGCCGCAGGCTGCCCCGCAAGCGCACCTCGACCGGCCTCGGCGGCGCGGCATCGCGGGCCGGGAGGCTGAGCGCCACCCCGATGACCACCCCGCTGGTAAGGCCGAACGCAAGCCCGCCGGCGGTGCCGTACACGCGACCGAATACAACTCCACCGGCGACGGCGGCCAGTAGCCCGACGCCGAGCCCCACCAGCACGAAGACCGCCCGAGGCACCGCCCGGTCCAGCTGCCACCACGCCAGACCCCCGGCGGGCGTTCGTTCGGAGAGGCGGGCTAGGAAGGCCAGCCACCGCCGCAATCGGGCGGTGTCAGATGCTGGATCGTAGGCCGTCTCGGGCATCCGGTAGACCGCTGGCACAAGAGCGTCGAGGAGATGGCGCTCGATCGCCGCGCGGTCCGGGAACCGGGCGGCGTCGAGCAGCTCGCTAGGTGTTGCGTCGCGTGAGGCGTAAATCGTGCGGGCCAGGGATACCATTAGCGGGCTGCGCAGGGCGGCGGCCAGCGGCCCGTGCGGGTGCTCCAGGAGCTCCACAAACACCTCGCCCCACCGCGCCGTCGCGACGTCGGGGCGGCTCGCCGCCCTCAGGTAATCCGCGACATCGACCGATTCCAGGGGCAGCAGCTCAATGACGCTCGCCGAGGAAGGTCCGGCAAACCGGGCGGCGGCCTCGGTGTACTCGTTGGTGCGGCTCGTCAGCACCCACGGCAGCTGGGTCGCTGCGATACCGCGCAGGGCGGCGTGGCGCTGTACTGGCGCGATTTCGTCGAACCCGTCCAACACCGGAAGCACTCGTCCCGCTGCGACCAGCGCGGCGGCGACGCTCGGACCGACCGGCGTGGTCCTTGACAGCGACGGGTAGTCCCGGGCGAGCGAGGCGGCGACCCAGTCTGTAAGCGGCGTCCGCTCCGGGTCCCACGAGGCCATTGAGAGCAGGACCGGCACCGGGTCATCCGCCTGCCGGCTTTTCAGGAGCTCGACCACCAGCTCGATGGCGAGCACCGACTTGCCGGAGCCGGCCGCTCCGAGGACGGCCAGCCTGCCGGAGTCGATCGCACGGTACATACGGCCGATGTCGTGCATCTCGCCCGCGTCCGGAGCGCCCCGATGCCCGGCGGACCCTTGGGCGGTCATCCGCCACCGCAGCGGCAGCGGAAAGGGGTGGTTGATCCGCCGGTAGCTAATCTCCACCCGCCACTGGGAGTGGACGCTCCGGGCGAGGTGCTCCGCCTCGTCGGCCAGGTCGACGGGCACGCCGGTGGCGCCGCGCGCCTCGCTGCGCACAGTCAGCACGAAGAGCGTCACGATGAGCAGGCCGACGATCAGCCAGGTCCACGGTTGCCATCCGGGCCGGTCGACGGTGACGCTCGCCGCGGCAGAGGCAACGGCACCTGCGACAGGAAGGAGCAACGCCAGCACCCTCGAAGTCCGCCGCATCGGCCTTTCCTATCGGGGACGGGCATTGATCACAAGAACCACGACGGGTGCGCCGTGAGAACGTTGTTGCCGTAGTCATTGGGCGCCGTGCACAAGAGATGATCGACAGTCTCCGGCCAGCTTGATCTACTTACGATCTGCTCCGCGCCGGACCTTCGCGAGTCGAGCGATATGTTGTGCCCAATACAACATGCCTACTTTGACCTTCGCGAACCAGCGCCGCGGTAACGATCTCGTATAAGGGCGGGATCGTTGCATGACCATCTGACAGAACGTGCCCGGGACTGCCACGTACGAGTTGTACTAGCTGCAACATCGGGGCCTCCAATGCAGTCGTTTCGCAGAGTGACCGGTCGTACTAATTTGACCACGCACATCCGCACGCTCGGGGCATCCACCTCCACGTACGCTGCCAGCACGCCCGCCCAGAGACGGCGGCTGCTACGCCGGCAAGCGATCGATCCCCCGGACAGCGCCTGCTCCGCCCCAGGGTCGACTACCTTCAGCGCGTCCATCTGGATCCCCATCCGCGCGAGAAGGGTTTCGACGCCGCTAATGTCGAGTCCCACGAGGAC
This sequence comes from Actinoplanes sp. NPDC051343, assembly GCF_044455125.1. NCBI lineage: Bacteria > Bacillati > Actinomycetota > Actinomycetes > Micromonosporales > Micromonosporaceae > Actinoplanes > Actinoplanes sp. NPDC051343. Next base: position 4,880 of record NZ_JBITEL010000033.1, on the reverse strand, counting down.
ATTGTCTCCATGCAACCGGAAAGACTGCAGGCCGCCCCAGTCAACGACCTCGACCCGGACGCGACCATCGGTGGTTGCCATGGCGCCCGCAACATGCTCCTCGGGCGGCAAGGGTGGCTGAAATATTTCTCATTTTACGTCTGCGGCGGGTTTGTCGCCGCGGAGCCCACGCCACACGGGATGTCTCAGCCGCGATTCCGAGGTCCTTAACCGGACTACCGCCGAGTGCGCCAAATTGGCTACTCGGCGTGACCCTGCCGATCGGCCCGGCATCCGGATCCCATAGGTTCTTGTCAGCCTGCCGCGGTGCAGGATGGCTTCGGGAGCGGCTATCGGGTCAGCACTCTTCGGATCTGACCCTGGTGAGGTCTTGCGGCAGACCGTGCGCCCGCTGGTCGTGAGGAGATGTGACAGCTGATGGGATGACGTGCCTCGGCGGTCGGCGCCGGTGAGCACTGGACTATGAGATCGCTGACGTGTCCTCCGCGCTGTCGGACACGCCGTTGTGAGTGGAGGAGGCGAATTGGAAGAGTCGATCTGGATCGGTGACGACTGGGCCGAGGACCACCACGACATCGAGATAGAGAACGAACATGGCCGGCGGTTGGCCCGTGCCCGGCTCCCCGAGGGCCTTGAGGGCATTACCCTGCTGCACGCGTTGATCGCTGAGTCGATGCCGGCATCGTGGGCTGAGCTCGACTCGGCGCAGGCCGCCGGGCGGGTCCGTATCGGTATCCAAAGTGACCGCGGCGCCTGGGTACAGGCGTTACGCGGCGCCGGTTACCGCGTTTATGCGATCAATCCGATGTCGGTGGCCCGTTACCGGGAACGGCACTCGACCTCCGGTGCCAAGTCCGACCCGGGTGATGCCCATGTGCTGGCCGAGATCGTCCGCTTGGACCACACCCACCACCGTGAGGTGGCCGGGGACAGTCCCGCTGCGGAAGCGGTCAAGCTGCTCGCCCGAGCCCATCAGAACTTGATCTGGGATCGCACCCGCCAAGTGCTGCGGCTACGGGCCGCGTTACGGGAGTTCTTCCCCGCCGCCGCCCTGCAAGCGTTCGACGACCTCACCGCCGGCGAGGCGCTCGAGCTGCTGGACCGGGCACCCGACCCGGACCGAGCCGCCCAGTTATCGCGGCTGACCATCGTGGCCGCGCTGCGGCGCGCCGGTCGCCCCGACCTCGACACCAAAGCCGACACGATCCAGCACACCCTCCGTCAGAACCAGCTCCGCCAGCCCGCACCGCTGCAGCGCGCCTACGCGGCGATCGGGACGCCGAGCACTACTTGAGCTTGCCCGGCCTTGGTCCAGTGCTCGGCGCCCGGGTCCTCGGTGAGTTCGGCGACGACCCTGATCGCTACGCCGACGGCAAAGCCCGCCGCAACTACGCCGGCACCTCACCAATCACCCGCGCATCCGGCAGCCGCCGGGTCGTACTGGCCAGCTACGCCCGCAACCGGCGCCTCGCCGACGCCGTGCACCAATGGGCGTTCTGCGCCATGCGCGGCTCACCCGGCGCCCACGCCTACTACCAAGCCCTGCGCCAACGCGGCACCGGCCACCAAGCCGCCCTGCGCCAGCTCAGCAACCGCCTCGTCGGCATCCTGCACGGCTGCCTCAAAACCCGCACCACCTACGACGAAGCCACCGCCTTGGGCTCATTTCCAAGCCGCCACTTGACAGAACAAAACATGGGACGTCTGCCGATGACAGTGCGTTGCATTTTGCATCCAGCGCTCGAGCCTTCGGCCAGCGACGTTGCGTATCATTGAGCTCCGCGAGTCTCTTCGTTCGCGAGCTTCTGGATCACATCTTTGCTAGCCATTGGCTCGAATTCTTCTCTGCCAGGGACAGGCTGATTCAACCCACGCCTTAGCTGTTCAACAACGGATGTGATTCCCGGAACCCGGGCCGCATGCTCGCCGCCAAGCTGCTCTGCGCGCCGCGCAGCTACCTCATAGTATAGAGCCACAATAAGGTCATTCATGTAGTCATCGCCGTAGCGACGTAGTAGGTCATTGACCTGCTCTTCGTCATCAAACGCCTGCTCTTCATCGTCACCGCCCTCCATAGCACGCATTCTCGCTAATGTTGTCCCGACGATCTCTTTATCGCCCTGCTCCTTCCTTATTACGGCGAAAAGTGCGAGGTACCTCTGTATCGACGATTCGATGGATTCGCCATCTTTACCATCCGAATTTGTTACGGTCATTCAAAGATTGTAGAACGGCGAGCTCGAGCCGAGGTGGAATATTCTTCGGCTCAGCAGGCACTCACGGCGCGCTATCGATCAGGAGTTTGGGGACCCGGATCGAGGCCGAGATTCGCCCGCGCCCAAGGCCCTCATTAAGTGGCCGCGACCCGTAAGCGCTGGCCAGCGCGTCATGGCTGCCATTACCCGCTCATCGTGGCAGCACGCACACTTTTCGTAGAAGCATGTGCCGCATCATCGCGATGTTGTACCGGGTGGTGGCTTCGCCGGCGCAGTCGCCGACCTCTCGGCGCATGGGCAGGGCCTGCTGGTAGTAGGTCAGGGCCTGCTCGGAGTCGCCGAGCCGTTGTAGACGGCGCCGATGTTGTTGAGGGTGGCGGCTTCGCCGGCGCGGTCGCCGACTTCCCGGCTCAGGGGCAGGGCCTGCTCGAAGTAGGCCAGGCCTGGGCCCGGTCACCCAGCCCGTCGTAGAGGTGGCCGATGTTGGCGAGGGTGGCGGCCTCCCCGGCGCGGTCGCCGACCTCCCGCATCAGGGGCAGGGCCTGCTCGAAGTAGGCCAGGGCCTGCGCCCGGTCACCCCGCCCGCCGTAGAGGTGGCCGATGTTGGCGAGGGTGGCAGCTTCGCCGGCCCGGTCGCCGGCCTGCCGGTACAGGTCGATGGCGTGTTGGTAGTCCTCCAGCGCCGGCCGTGGTCGGCCGTTCGACCGCCGGGACCAGCCCCGCTGGTAGAAGGCTCGGGCATGCGGGCCGAGGGTCAGCGTCGCAGTGGTGAGGTTGTCGACCTCGGCGTACCGAGAGCGGGCCAGCAACACCCAGCCGAGCCGGTCACCGGTGTCCCGGGCGATCACCGTCTCCCCACCTGCGACAGCGAGACGATGTACCTCCGCCCAGCGGGGCAGGCGTGGATTGGCCGCCGTCATGCCGTGATGACACCGTGGTCGGAGTATCACCGCCGCTGTCGAGTCATCACACCATCGTGGACTCCCGCCACCCGGACGACATCACCCGAAAGGCGACAAGCATGCGGCGCTCCGCGAGCGCCCGCCTCGTTTGGCCCGGGCCCTTACTGCCGCCCCTACTCGATCAAGAAGTACGAGGCCTTGCGGCGCACGGGCCGGGCTTCACCGAGCTGCTGTGCTACGCCCGCACCGGCGACACGATCGTTGCGACCAACCTCGACCGGCTCGGCCGCAACAAGCGCCTCGGCATCGCGGGGTCGCTGTTGGCGCAGCGGCCCCGCACATCATTGCGGCCACGGCTGGAGAAACCGCCGACGCCGAGGCCCTCTACTGCCGCACCTCACCCCTTCTCCAGCATGGGCATTTCTTCCTGCCCGCTCACCCTCATGCAGGCGAGGACAAAGGGCCACGGGGCGGCGGGGTGGTTGGCTAGCCGTGTCAGCCACGCTGTCTCGGCAGGAGATCCGATGGGGGCTGCCCGACCGGTTCAGTGCCTGCTTGGACCACCGTAGAACAGAGGGTGGCAGATCAGCTGGACTCGCGGGTGGCGAAGTTGTCGTACCCGTACGTCACCATCGATGGTTATGACGACAACGGCCCGGCCGGGCGGATTGCCCCCGGAGCATCTGTGGCTGGCCGACGACGAGGACAAGCTCGTCGTGTCGGTGCTGGCGCCCAAATCGCCGGCGACTCCCGGCATGACACGACCGGGCCGGTCACCCTCGTGACTCCGTACCCGGTGAACCGACCAGGCGGGATGTATCGGACCCGCCCGGCCGAGGTCGGCTTGGACACCAGATCAAGGCCGCTGTCACCCGGGCCATGGACGGCCTCCGGCAATGGGCGCGGCGTCCCAGGTAAACCACCAGCGTGCGATCGGCGGTCCGAGTCCCCGGGCCGCCACGCCGAGGCAAATTCACCATCCCACGCGAGACGCAACAGCCGGCCGGCCGTTCGAGCCTTCTGCAGCCCGTCCCACCCGGGGTTCATTGCGCTCGAGCCAGCGGACGGCGTCGGCGATCCGGCGGGCACCGGTGGCTTCCGGGCCTTTGCGGTCGTGCAGCTCCGCCCACGCCCCGAAGGTCGGTGAGGAACTCGTCGAGCGCCCGGGCGAAGGGAATGCCCGGACCCGAGGTTCCCTCGGTCACGTCGTCCGCGGGCCTATTGGGACGCCTCCAGCGCCCGGGCCTGCTCATCGTGGGCTAGCAGAAGACCCAAGCTTGTAGGCGGCCCATGGCGCCCAGTTTTCGTGCCCCGTGACGCCCGCCCGTTCGAACATTTCCCGGGCTGCGCCGAACTCGTCCTGGGCGGCGAGCAGCATTCCGAGCCTGAATGCAGACCGTGCCTGCAGCACCTGATCGTGGCCCGAGTCGAGGGCCCGCTGCAGGTTGCGCTGCGCACCGGCGATGTCCCCAGTCCGGGCCAGCATCTCGCCAAGCGCGTAGGCGGCCCAGGGGGCATAGTGCGCGTGGCCGGTGGCGATCGCCAGTTCGAAAGCTGCCCGAGCTTCGCCGGAGTCACGTCCGCGGTTGTCGAGCAGCCGTCCGAGGCTCCACGCCGCTGCGGCGTGGTGGCTTGGATCGCGGGCGACGATGTCGTGTAGGACTTCGGCTAGTGTGGTGCGCCGTAAATTCGTTGGCAAAACCGTGCGAGTGATTCGAGGATCTCTTCGGCAGTCTTGGTCCAGATGAATGGGCGTGGGCTG
>NZ_JBITEL010000032.1:0-28738 GCF_044455125.1 Actinoplanes sp. NPDC051343 | reverse complement strand
ACGCCGACACCAGGCGCGAGCCAAACGAGCCCATTACTCCCGCCGCCTCAACCTCGAACCCCAGCCATGATCACGATTGGCGGCTGCCGTACTAGCAGAACTGGCGCCGCGGTGACCTTGGGCATGGCGGTCGGCGAGATATTGGCGTCCAGGGCGGCCGAGGTGGTGGGCGCCGGTCCAGTGGAGGTCGGGGTGGAGTCGCAGGCGGCAAGCGGAAGAAGCAGGACAGCAACGAGGACGGCAAGGCGACGCAAGGCATTCTCCCCGGCGAAGGTAATTGGCCGCGGGATCTTAAAACACCGTCGGCCACGTTGCTGCCCCGTGGCCTGGCAGCCGTCGGATGACCGCGAATGGCTTGTCGGCGTGAGAGCGTGCTGACATCAAGCAGATTCGGCTATCACCTGGGAGGAATATGCGCACCAACTGGTTAGCGCCGGATCGAGCCTCGGCCAGGGCGGTGTCGGTCCGGGCCGTTGAGCGAGACCGGCCTGGATGGGTCATCGTGGGGTTGTGGACGAGGTGACTGTGGCGGCGTAGCGGCTGGCGCCTTCGACCGAGAGGCCGAACATGTCCATGAGGCGGCGGATGTCGCCGCTGGTGGCGTGGGCTTCGTCGAGGATCCGGTCGAGGCGGATGGACTGCCCCGCTATACCGAGTTGGTGTCGGATCCACCAGTGGCTGACCGGGCGAACGGTGATCGCGTTGCGGATATGGGTGAACACGTGCGGGTTGATGGTGTGTGGCCAGGTGGTCTGCCGGTAGTCGAGCCAGGCGGCCAGCCGGGTGCGGACTGGCGGGGCCAGCGGGATGACCTGCTCGCCCAGGTGTAGCCGTCCGTCGTGCAGGCCGATCAGTTGCAGGTGGCAGAGCTGGATGATGCGCACGGCGTGGAAGGCAAGCAGGGCGGCCAGCGCGGCGGTGGCCGGTTGGCCGGAGTTGAGGTCGGCGCGGACGGCCTCGAGGTCGACCGACGCGGGCGCAGGTGACTGGGGCTGCGGTGCGCTGAGCCGGGCGGTCAGGTTGACGAAGACGAGCTTGCGGACCTTGAGGATCCGGAAGATCGACCGTAGGCCCTGCAGCATGGTGTAGCGGCCAGCGGCCCGGTGGGCAGCACGGCGCGGACCTCGTCGACTCCCATCTCGCGCAGCGACGGATGCGCCGCCGCGAACTGGCGCAAGGCCGGAAGCGCCCAACGCAGCTGGGTGGTGATCGTGGCGTCATTGCGCGGTTTGCGCCGCGGCGGCTCGGTCGATCCGTGCCGCATCACTTCCAGCCAGACGCCGAGTTCGTCGCGGATCTGCTCGGGCAGATCAGCGGTGTTGACGGTGAACCAGGTGACGATCGCGGGCTGCCGGTCCTCGTCGAGCAGACCGGCGTCAGCCAGCACGTCGGCGACCACGGCGGCGGAGTGTTTGATCCGCGACAGCAGCGCGACGTCGCTGCGCTTGATCGGCGCGCCCGGGGTGTCCTGGATGCCCAGCAGGATCCGCATGGCGCGGCGAACCCGCTCGATCTTGCTGCGCCGCCAGCCGTAACGCTGCGCGTGCTCGGCGACGAACGCGAGCAACGCCGCTTCCCGGTCCGGGTGCGGAGGCGGCGGGAACCCGTTGCGCAGTCCCGCTTGCAGGTCGCGGGCGGCGTCGAACAACACGAGCTGGCGGTGCCCAACCGGGGCCAGCAGCCGCATGTCCGGCGGCACGGTCTTCTTCACATACGGGCGTTTGCCGGTGCCGTCCTGGTGCCACAACCCGGCGATGAACAACTGCTGGCCGTGCCGGTTGGCCTCGGCCAGGCCGACATCACCGACCCGGCGCCCCAGCGCGTGAGCGAACAGGCTGCGCTGGCGATGACACAACCGGCACGAGCCGTCCTCGTAGAGCGCCACCGCCTGCCCGCAGGTCGCGCACGCGGCGACGGTGCGGTGCGCGTCGCGGTGCGCGCGGCAGGCCGCACACGTCCAGCCGTAAGTGCGGGTGACACCCCAGGCGTGACAGTCCGGGCAGGCGTCGATGATGACCCGCCGCTGGGCCAGCTTCCAGGCCGGGGAGCGCTGCCCCGGCGCGTGCGGATGACACCGGGCACACAACCCCGACATGTAGTAGTCCGCGGTGGACGCGCACTTGTAGCACGGCGGAGCGGTAACCGGGCCGCCCGGCCAGCAGACGAAGCAGTACGGGATCTCCCGCATCGCCGGTGGCCGCACCTTGCATACCCTGCACGGCCTCAACCGTCCGTTCATGCCGGCGGGATCGAGGTGTGCCGCCCCAGCTGCGGGCTCAGGGTGTTCGAGTTCCCGGAGGCGATGCTGGTCTGCTGTGGGCGGCGTGCGGCGACTTTCTCCGGCTCACACAGCAGCAGGTCGGCCGGGGTGCAGCTGAGCACCGTGCAGATCACGTCCAGATCGTCCAGGCGAATGGAGGTCGGGGTGCCTGTCCACAACGCCGACATCTTCCCGGCGCTGATCTCCAGCCCGGCCTCCGCCAGCCGGCGGCGCATCTCGGTCGACTTCCAGATCCCCGTCTGCGCCGCGCGCATCCGCAGGTTCCACTGCATCCCATCACCCCTCAAGTGGTCCGAGCCGGGCTGCGGTCCGGGCGTTGCTGGCGTTCCACGCCTGGGTCACGTGCTCGACCGGGACGTGGATGTACCGGGTCGTCGTCGACAACCAGGAGTGGCCCAGGACCTCCTGGATCGCCTTGACGTCCAAGCCGTTGGCGTACAACGACGACGCACAGAAATGCCGCAGCACGTGCGGCGTCAACCGGCCGCGCCAGGACGGTAGGCCCCGCTGCACCGCAGCGGCCAGGCCGTCGCGCAGCGTCTGCTTGCCTGCTCGCGGGCAGCAGCCGGTCAACGGGTCCGGGTGGCGCTCTGCCGGTAACAGGGGCGCATCCGGGTTGGTGTAGTCCGGGCCGAACTGATGCCGGACCTCGACCATCCACCAGTCCAGCAACTCCCGGACCGAGTTGATCGCCGGAACCAGCCGCGTCTTCACCCCGCGACCGCGGCTGCCCTTGCCGAACCGGACATCTACGCAGCCGTACTCGCCCAGGTCCCGGCGCCAGTCCCGGATGTCCAGCATGCAGGTCTCGTTGATGCGTAACCCGATCCGCCGCCACAACGAGGCCGCCAGATAATCGCGTGCCGCAGGCAGGAACTTGCGCGCCTGCGGCAGCCACAACCGCCACGCCGCGAACAACGCCTCGACCTCGTCCGTCGACGGCGGTACCCGGGCCGAGCCGTAATCAGCCTGCGCCGGCCGGTTGAACTCGTCGATCACCTGCTCGACCACGACATCCGTCAACCGGCGGATGTCGCCCTGATACCTGACGACAAGGAAATCGAAGAAATGCGCCAGAGCCCACGCCCTGTGCTGCACCGTCAACCGGGCCAGCCCCGACCGACGCGCCGCAGCCAGAAACCGATCCGCGTCACTTGGCCGAGCCGTCCACACCGGACGCGCCAAAAACCGGATGAACTCGAACAACACCGACCGGTCCGACGCCACCGTGCTATCGGCAGACCCGGCACCCACCGCCGCGAGCAGGTACTGATCCACCAACTCCTGCTCGAAATCCTCGACCTCGGTCGGGGACGACAGCCGACGCGGCGCGTCGAGCGACCGCACCACCGCCAAGTCCATGACCACCCCAGATCGCCGATACCGACCGTTGATCAAGAATGACGGCGACTCTTCAGGCATCCCGACCGTCTGTCAACCATCGATCTCCACGACAACGCACAGACCTGGTCAGCCACAACAGCCAAGGACCAGAGCAGACCCCAAATGGAACTCCGTGCAGTTGTGATAGGCGACCTCGAAGTCGACGACGAATAGCCATCGCACAACTAGCCGCCGCGGCGCGGCCAACCCCTCAAATCTCTTCACAAGGGCTGGCCCCTTCTCGAGCTCCTCGCGAGCGCGAAGAAGGGGCCGGCCCTCTTGCGTTCTGCGAAGGGCCACCGTCATGTCCGGGCTCACCGCCCTGCTCTCCGAACACCTTGCTCCCTCTCCTGCGCCTTCTCTGTCTTCCAGCCCGCCGGACTTCCCGCTGCCGGCGCCGACGCGGTGGGCGGAACATGCCGCCAGCACCGTCACGGCCTGGTGCGTCCACCGGCCGTGGCTGCTCGCGGTCCTCGCCGCCCTCGCCGTCGCCGGGTTTATGGCCCAGGCGGTCCTGCTGGCCCGCCACGACAAGCGGATGCGCGAGGATGCCCGGCTGATCTGGATCAGCCCGGCGCCCGAGGTCGACCCGGACGGCGCCCGGGTGCTCTGGTCCACCCTGGCCGAAATCCTGCGACCCAGCTGGTGGCGCCGGCAGCGCGACGGCCGCCCCCACGTCGTCCTCGAATACCGCTGGTCGGGGCGGCAGCTGCGGATCGGGCTGTGGCTGCCCGGCACGGTCGCCTACGGACCGGTCCTGGCCGCGATCCGCGGCGCCTGGCCCGGCACGGCCTGCGACATCGCCGACCCCACCGACCCCATGCCGATCACGGCGATCGCTCAAGGCGGCGCCCTGGCCCCGCTGCTGCCCGCATGGTTCCCCCTGGTCAGCGACCACGACGCCGACCCGCTGCGCACCCTGATCCAGGCCGCGGCCGACCTCGCCCGGACCGAGGCCGCCTGCGTGCAGGTCCTGGCCCGCCCAGCCAGCAACCGGCAGATCGGGCGACTGCGCCGCGGGGTCCAGGCCCTGCGCACCGGCAAACCCCCGAACAGCCTGCTCGATCCGGCGGTCTGGCTGCGCGGCGTCCTGGACCTCGCGCTCAGCGTGCTCGGCCCGACCCGCCGCCCGAGCGTCAACGCCGGGCGGTCGGTCGCGCGGCTGCCCGGCGCAGACCCGCAGGCCGACCGGGACGCCCGCGCGGCCGTCGACAAACTCGCCGGCGCCCCGCTGTGGGACGTCGCCGTCCGGTACGCCGTCGCCCACACCGGACCCGGCGGCACCGCAAAGACCCTCGCCCCGCGGCTGACCAGCGTCGCCCACGGCCTCGCCTCGAGCTTCGGCGTCTACGCCGGCCGCAACCGGCTTCGCCGCGTCCGCGCCGCCCACCCCGCCCGCGTGCTGGCCTCCCGGGTGCTGCGCTCGGGGTTCCTGCTCAACGTCGGCGAGCTGTCCACCCTGGCCGGGCTGCCGACCGACATCGCCGTCCCGGGCCTGGACCGGGCCCGGGCGAAGGCGATGCCGGCGCCGGTCGCCGTGGTCAGCGGTGGGCGCGGCACAAAAGTCCTCGGCACCGCCCAGGTCGGCGGCCACAAAGTCGCCTTGAAGGCGGCCGACGCGCGGCAGCACGCGCACGTCATCGGCAGCACCGGCAGCGGCAAATCCACCCTGCTGGCCAACATGATCCTCGACGACATCCACGCCCGGCGCGGGGTCATCGTCATCGACCCCAAAGGCGACCTGATCAACGATGTGATCGACCGGCTGCCCGCTGAGGTCGCCGACAAGCGGCTCTACCTGATCGATCCGGACCAGCCGGCCGGTGCCACCCTCAACCCGCTCGAAGGCGCCGACCACGACCTGGTCGTCGACCACATCGTGTCGATCTTCGGAAAGATTTTCGCGAAGCACTGGGGCCCGCGGATCGACGACACGATGCGCATGGCCTGCCTCACCCTGCTGCGCAAGGCCAACGCCACCCTGACCCTGATCCCGAGCCTCCTTCAGGACAAGCAGTTCCGGGCCGCATTCACCAGCGACCTCGACGACCCCGAAGGATTACTGGGGTTCTGGCAGTGGTTCGAATCCACCCCGCCGCCGTTGCGCTCGCAGGTCATCGGACCCGTCCTGGCCCGCCTACGCAGCTTCCTCACCCGGCCGTTCGTCACCCAGACCGTCGGCGCCGCGCGCTCGACAGTCGACATGCGCCGGGTCCTGGACGGCGGGATCCTGCTCGCTCGGCTGCCGAAGGGGCAGATCGGTGAGGAAACCGCCCGGCTGATGGGCTCGTTCATCCTGGCCCAGGCGTGGCAGACCGCCACCGGCCGGACCCGGATCGCCGAGGACGCCCGCCGCGACGCCGTGGCCTACATCGACGAATCCCACAACTTCCTCAACTTGCCCGGCAGCGTCGGGGACATGCTCGCCGAGGCGCGCGGCTACCGGTTCGGCCTCGTCCTGGCGCACCAGAACCTGACCCAGATGCCCCGCGAGACTCAGCTCGCGCTGTCGGCCAACGCGCGTAACAAGGTGTTCTTCACCTGCGCGCCGGAGGACGCTACGCAGCTGGCGAAGCACACGATGCCGGAGTTGTCCGACCACGACTTGTCCCATCTGGACGCCTATCAGGCTGCCTGCCGGCTGGTGGTCGATGGCCGGGAGACCCCGGCGTTCACCTTGCACACGCTGCCGCCGAAGGCGGTGGTCGGTGAGACGACCGCGGTCCGGCAGGCGGCACTGGCCAACGTCACCCCGCCCGGCGCAGCCAACGGGCAGGCCGCGATCGCCCAGCTCGCCCGGGTCACGCCACCCGCACGTCAACGGCGGGCCGATCCACCCGATGACCCAACACCCACCGAAACGAGCGCCGCGTGACCCAACGGTCACGCGGCGCTCGCCATTTCGGGCCGCGACATTCCGGGAGTTTCTGTGACCACGCCCAACACCCTTCAGCCGGACGTGCCGCGCCGGCGCCGGTTGGCCGACCAAATCGCCAACCAGTTGTTCACCGCCCGCTTGCTGGGCGAACGGGTCCGGCTCATCCAGACCCACCACGCGCACCTGGCCAGTCGGCCGCGGCTGCACGACATCTTCAGCGAGGCCCCGCTGGTCGCCGCGAGCGGCGACCCGGACCTCGTGCACGTCGCGTGCGCCACCGCGGGCGGGCCGCCGGCGGTGATCCGGCTGCATGGGCGCGTCTGGAGTCTGATCCTGTCCGCCGGCCGGCCGCTGCCGGACTGGGTCCTCGCGGTCCACGACGCGTACCCGCTGCATCTGCTGCCGCCCAGCAAGGCCCGCGCCGGCTGGCTTCAGGCGTTCGACCTGGCCGCCGACCCCCTCGCCGTGCCGGAGCTGACCCGCGTGTGCCAGCGCATCCACGCCGCCCTCGCGCCCGGCCCGTAACCCGGGCCCGGCGCCTGCACACGGCGCGGCCCTTGTGGCCCGTGCCGGATTCCTGTCCGCAACTCACGGTCGGGAGACCACCATGCCGGACACCGATGACACTTCACACGGTCCTGTCCGTCTCCGCCAGTTGCTCACCCAGAATCGGGAGCTGAAAGCGATCGGCGTCTGGAACTGGACGCTGCCCGCCTGGGCCGGCCGCCTCGACGACGGCCGTACCTTCAACACCTGCCCGTCGGCCGGCATCTGCGCGAAGGTCTGCTACGCCCGGCAGGGTACCTACCTGTGGCCGGTCGTACGGGCCAAACACCACGCCAACCTGGCATTCGTCCTCGACGACCTGCCCGGCTGGGAGGCCGCGATGCTCACCGAGCTGGCGGCCAAGAAGTTCACTGGCGCCTGGATCCGCGTGCACGACGCCGGCGACTTCTTCTCCGACGCCTACCTGCAGGCGTGGCTGCGGATCTGCCGTGCCCGGCCAGACCTGCACTTTTACGCCTACACCAAAGAAGTCGACCGCTTCCGGCGCCTCGTCGAACCGGATCCGCCGCCGAACTTCCTCTGGGTTTACTCCTACGGCGGCACCCAAGACCGTCAGCTCGACCCGGACGTCGACCGGGTCGCTGACGTCTTCCCCGACGAGCAGAGCCTCGTCGAGGCCGGGTACTCCTCGCAAGACGCCTCCGACCTGCTCGCCGTCCTCGGGCCGCGGCTGGTCGGTATCCCCGCCAACCGCATCCACGCCTTCTTGAAGGCCATGGCCGGCCGGCGCTTCAGCACCTGGCAGGCGCAAGAGGACGAACAGCGAGCGGTACGCCGACACCGTATCGGCCGGCCTCCCGGCGCTAAGGCCGCCTGAGCCGCGCCGTCCCGCCACCCCGGGTGGCGGCCCTCGTCGGGAGGGGACGGCATCGTGCCCTGGCGACGCTCTGGTCTTTTGTTGATGTCTCACCCAGGAGAACGTCCTGGCGACACTCGCCCCGTTCTACGCCGACAACACCGTCGAGCTTTACCACGCCGACTGCCGCGACCTGCTGCCGCAGCTGCGTGGCGATCTGATCGTCACCGACCCGCCCTACGAACAGACCTCTCTGCGCTGGGACCGCTGGCCGGCCAGGTGGCTTGACGCGCCGTCGACTGCACCACCGCGATGTGGTGCTTCCTGCCGTTGCGGCAGTTCGCGGCACCGCCGTACCGGGGCCGCGAGTTCACCGCCGCCGGGTGGCGGCTCTCGCAAGACCTGGAGGCGGCCGACGACGAAGCCGCCGACCATCTGACCTGGGAAAAGCCGACGCCGGGCACTGCCGGCAGGCCGCCCGCTGGCTCGCCGCCAGCCGCGAATCCTCGCGATGACCAACCGAGCACCTGTTCACGCCGCGGCTGCTCACGGCCGCTCGCGGCCCGCTCCGGAGGTCGCCATAGTGCTGATTCATGCCAGACTGAACCAGCTGATCGATGCCGTACGGCGCCTCAACCTGCCGCCCGGCCCGAGCACCCGTACCGGTGCGAGGAGTGCGAGGCGCGCGTCGGCCGCCCGTGCGCCGATCCGTTCTGCTACGGCAGCCTCGGCGACCCGCCGGCCACGCCGCCGAGCGGTCGCCGCCGCTAGTCCAGCAGTTTCCCAGCCCGCGGGCATCTGCCTCCGGCGGTCTCAGCGGTGTGCCCCTCGGGCGACTTCTCTATTCCTCACCCAACACCCGGCCAGAGGTGGGGCTGTGGGTCGGCCGGGACCCCGGCCTGGACTCCGCCCCGCCAGGCCGACCCCAGGCCGACCCGAGTCGGCAAACACCGCAGCTAGGAGCCCTCATGTCTGAGCGCCGGCCAACCCGACTCTTCCCTGTAGGGGAAGTCTCCCGACCGGGGACTACCGACTCGTCGGCATCCTCCGCCGATCCCTCGCCTCCTTCTTCACTTACTCCCTCCGCCACTCGGTACTCCTCTTCTCCTTCCTCCTCGTATTCATCGGTGACTCTGATTGATGTCTCTCATCGTCTTCGTGCCCGTGACTACGCCATCGCCTCGCTGCTGGACGAACACACCACCCTCACCACCGATCAGCTCACCGCCGTTCTGTTCTCCAGCGTCATCACCTGCCGACACCGGCTCACCACCCTGCGCTCCTTCGGCTTCGTCGAACGGTTCATCCGCCGCGACGTTGCTGGTACCCCGAACATCGTCTGCTGGGTACCCGGTCCGCTGTCGGCTCGTTTGACCGCGCTCGCCACCGGGCAGAGTCCACCCACCGCCCGGGCGCTGCGCGAGCGCCAGGACCGCGTCTACGCCAACCCGGCCCTGGATCACCTGCTCGGCACCAACGAGTTCTTCACTCGGCTCCTCGCCCATGCCCGGCTGCATCAGCGCACCGGACTACGGCGATGGTGGTCAGAACGCTCCGCCGCCGCCGCGTTCGGCCAGCGCATCCACCCCGACGGCCACGGCGTCTGGGCCGAGCACGACCGCGAGACCGGGTTCTTTCTGGAACTCGACCGCGGCACCGAACCGCTCGCCCGACTCGCCGACAAACTCAGCTCCTACCGGCGGCTGGTCGCCGAGGGCGGCCCTCCGTATGCAGTGCTGTTCGCCTTGCCCAACCGGACCCGCGAGCAGAATCTGCACCGCCGGCTGGCCGATCGGCCCGAATCGGGCCTGATCGTCGCGAGCACCTCGCCCGAGTCCGGCGATGATCCGGCCGGTCCGGTGTGGCGGCTGGTCGGTAACGGCCGGCACCGGCTGGCCCTGGCCGACCTGCCGGGCGGCCACGGTCAGCCCGGGCCGCTCAATCCCGGCCCACCTGAGCCGGCCGAGCACCCCCTGCGGCACCTGCGATAGCCGGCCCCGGCACCCGCGAAACCGCCCGCCAGGACAGCCAGGTCCACCCAACAGCCGACCCGTTCACCCCAACAGCCGACCCGCTCACCCAACAGCATCGTCGCCGAGGCAATAGCCTGACCCAACAGCGCAGCTCCGACAATCTGCCTGCGATCGTGCGCAGGGCTGGCTGTTGGGTGCCGCCGCTACGGTGAAGCCTTCTCCTAGAGAAACCCCATTAAGCACCACCCGGGCCCGGCGTCCACGACCGCGGTCGCAACCGCCCACCCGCCACTTGGCCGGTCGGCCTGCACCGCCCGAGCACCGCCAAACCCCCGCACCACCAGTAACACCCCGTACTACCCGGACGCCTTCTGGCGTCTGCTCTCGCGCGCACCGCGCGCTTCGCCCGCCGCCGCCGATCATCGCGGCCTGCGACCCCTCTCGCACCACTTCCGGCTCGCCACGCGAGCCATCAGCACGGCGTGCTTCACGCTCGTTGCCTATCCACATTGGAGGTTCAGTTGTGCCCGATGTTCGTACCGTGACCGTCTGCATGCCGGCGACGGCCGTCACCGATCAGATCCCCGCCGCGGTCTCGGCCCTGCTGGCCGCCCACGGCATCACCGATGCCGGCCTCGTCGGCCATTTCCGGGCCAAGCCGCGGCACCTGCTGGACCGGCTGCGCCGCGCCGACACTATTGGCCTGCTGTATGCGGTCGGCGGTGCTGCTGCCGGCGGTCCGCTGCGGCTGCTGGACCTCGACGCGATGCGCGACGACCTGGCCCGCCGGTACTGGAACCGCTGGCAACTCTGGCAGCAGATCGTCGCTGGATCGCCGGAACCGAAGCCGTGGTGGCAGTTCTATGACCGGCACGCCGCCGACCCGGACAACTACACCTGGGAACACGCCCGGCACGGCTTCGCCAGCCAGCCGCGGGTGGCGCGGATGCTCACCTACAACGCGCACCCGGGGCGCCTGACCGAACTGCCCACCGACCACCTCGACGCGTTCAACGCCGGCCGGCACGCCTACGCCATGTACGGCGGGCTGCGAGCCGTGCCCGCCGCCGCGATGCTGACCGCCGACGGACGCCTGTTGCGTCCGGTCAGTCTGCGCTACGCCGACGAATTGGACTACCTGCGCTTGGCCAACGAGCACCTCACCGCCCTGGCCGGTACCGACGTCGTGGTCGCCGTGACCACCAAATAGCCGCCGCTCTGGCCTCGGTGTGCGTGCCGGTCGTCGTTTCCGACGGCCGGCCAACCGGCATGCCCTCACCCATCTGCAACAAGGGGGTAGATCCTCATGTCCCGATCCCTGCAGCCGGTTCCCGGCTACGCCGCTGTCCTGCTCAGTCTGCTGCCCGTCGGCCTGGTCTTCGGGTTGCACCTGATGGCCATCACCGTCCTGGCCGACGTACCCGCGGCGGCTAGCCTGTCCATCCAGGCCGCCAACTGGATGCTTACCGCCGCGATCGTCCTCGGCTTCTGGGGCGCGGCCCGGATGCGCGGGCAGGTCCACGACCTTCGGTCGAAGCTGGCGCAGGCCCTGACTGATCCTGTGACGGGGCTCGCGGTCCGGCGGGTGGCGGAGGACGCGATCGTCGCTGCCGGCGCCGAGGCGACCCTGACAGTCGCGGTGGCCGACGTCGATGGTCTGCACGACATCAACCGCGGGCCGGGCGGCTACGCCACCGGCGACCATTACCTCGCCGAGGCCGGCCGCCGGCTGTGCCAGGCCTGCGCCGGCGACGGTCTTGTTGCCCGGCTGGGTGGCGACGAGTTCGTGCTCGTCACCCGGCGCGCCCCGACAGATCTGGCCGCCAGCCTGACTGCCGCGTTCGCCGTACCGGCCGCCGTGCCCACCGGGGCCGGGCCGCTGGAAGTCAGCGTCGGTATCTGCCGGCTGCCTGGCGGCGACCCACACCACCTGCTCGGCTGTGCTGATCTGGCGATGCTCACCGCCAAAAAGCGCCGCACCGGCATCGAAATCTACGACCCGGACCGCGACGGGCTGCCGCTGCCACCGGGCATCCGACCGATAACCCGCCGCCGCTGCGGCCACTAGCCCAGCCTCTCGATGGCATTCCCGCGATCCCGCCAGCCGTGTCGGCCGGCGGGACCTCGCCATGCCAGCCCCAGCACGGGAAATGCGGTCGCCTGCATCGTCGCAGCCCGTCCTCGTCCACCGTCGCGCGGAGGAGCGGTTCACCACGCCCCTGCGCATCCATCCAACGAAGGGAGAAGAACCAAACATGAGCGACCACCCTATGGATACGGCCCCGCGGAAAATCAGGTCGATCGTCGACCGCGACTTGTTGATCAGGCTGATCGAGGCCTACGGCGACGCTCGCGAGAACGCCCGGGGCGCGGCCGGCATCTTCAGCGAGATCGTCGCAGCGCTCGACGCGGACACCGACCTGGACACGCTGTCCGAGGCGGTCAACGACGCGTATGCCTACCGCCTGGGCGACGCGGACGGCCTCGACGACCCCGACCTCGAACCGATCGACGCCGAGTACGCCAGCAAATACGGCGATCTCGCTAGCCGATTCGGCATCCGACTCAGCGCCTAGAAAGGGCGGCAACCTCCGATGATCTTTCACCGTTTCCTGACCTGTACGCCTTCCGGCGGCCGGCCCGACGAACTCGTGGACTACTTGCGGGTCTACCGGTGCGACCCGGAACTGCAACTGACGGTTCCCTGCCTCGAGAAGGGGCAGCCGCCGCTGGTGATCAGCATCGCCGCGCTCGGTGGTGGCACCGTCGGCCAGGCGTACGCGAACAACGGCTGGGTGTACGCCGTGCACCTCGATGGTGTCCTGGTCGCGTCCGGCGCCGACCTGTACTGCGGCGGCTTCGCGCACACCCACCGGCAGATGGCCGCGATCCTGGCCGCCGGTCTGGCCGACCACACGGCCGACAGGCCGGCGCTGGCCAGTCAGTGCGATCGGCTGTCGGTGTGGGCCGACGACCTCGAGGCCGACGGCGATGACTGATCACGAGCTCGTCACCGACAGCCGCTATCCCGGCTGGCGGCCCCGGCTCGTCACCGACGAGGACGCCGGACAGCCCTGGGGCGACGCGCTGGCACCGGCGCTGCTGGTCGAGCACGGTCACCCCGGCTGGGCTGGTGAGGTGTATCAGCCGGAACATGCCGGCCGGATCCTGCAGGCTTGGCGCCGCCTCGACCCGGTGGTGTTCGAGCGGTACCTGCGCCTGGCGCACGGCACCACCGCGATCGAGCAGGTCACCGACCGCGATCTGACGGTGATCGTCTTCGACACGGCCGGCTACCGCACGCACGCCGGAATCTGTGGCACCGCCGATCTGAGCGGCGAGTACCACCAGTGGCGGTCCTGGCTGGACGGTGACGTGTACGGCGTCCTGGTCGAACACCACACCGGCAACGGCTGCTGGATGCACGAGGACAGCGTGTTCGGCCTCTACGGCTGGGCCTACGCCCGGCAGTACGCCGCCGACCTGCTCACCGAAACGGCTGCCTCGCCGAACCTGGCGGCCTGACCCGACGGGCTGCAGCCCGCCGGCACCACCTTTCGTTTGCGGCCGATGCCCGGCCAAGCACCACCCCACGCGGGCACGGCGGCAGCCGTGTCCGCTCCATCTGAGCAGGGGAGCCTGACATGGCTGAATTCAACTTCGCCGCCTACCTGAACCGCTACGGCCGGCCCGGTCGGCGGTACCCGGCAATCACACTCGACAGCACCGGCACCCCGCGGCCCACCGTGATCGTCACCATCGCCGGCGGCGCCAAGGCCGTCGTGCACATCACCGGCCTGGCCACCGGCGAGCCCGGCGAGCACCTTGACATCGACGTGCACGCGTTCGTCGACGAACCGCTCGCCCGCACGAGCGCCGTCGGCATCCAGAACGGCGACCGCCACCCGGGATCCGACGAGACCGCACCAGGCCGCCCGCACAGCTGCCCCGCCAACCGCGGCGTCACCGTGCTGATCGGCGCGCAGAGCGACACCCCCACCGCACAGGCCTGACCGCCCAACCCCTGGGGCGCGGGCAGACCGGATGCGATGCGCCTGCCCGCGCCTGTCGATGTTTCTAGGAGGCACCACCCGTGATGACCGAACCGGTCACCCTGCACGACGGCTACTACCGCATCGACGTCGACGCCTGGCTCGCCGAGCGCGTCGGCCCTCACCACGACGACCGCAGCCGGCAGCTGCGCGACTTCACCCGCCACGAGGCGTTCGACCAGTACCAGCCGGCGGTCGACGTCGCCGGGCGCCTGCAGCTGTGGTGCGCCGCGCACGACCTTCACCTCGGCGACGGCGCCCTGATCGAACACGACGACACCTGCCTGACCAAGGCGGTGACGATCGTGCTCGCCGCCGGCAGCACCCTGCCCCGCGAAGCCCTGGCCCTGGTCAGCATCGACGGGGCCGCACCCGAGGTATTCGCCGACGCCACCACCGACGACGGCTACTGGCGCGACGCCGCAACCATCACGATCAGCTGCCCCGGCGGGCACACCTGGACCTCCGACGGCGACTCACACCTGTACGGCGACGACGGCAGCGAACACCGGGCCGCCGACCTGTACGGCCCCGGCCGGGTGATCAGCCGCTGCCGCGACTGCGCCGCCTACGACGACAACAGCACCGACGCCATGTGCCCGTGCCCCGGCGTCGCCGTCTACTGCCCGGCCTGCGACCAGCGCTGCCAAGTCGGCCTACCGCAGATCCCCCGGATCGAGGACGTCCGATGATCACGCTGGCGTTCCCGCTTGCCGGCGTTGTTCTGCTGGCCGAGCACGCTCTCGCCGCGACCGCCCACGAACCGTCGACGCACGACGTGCTCCACGCAACCAAGCCGGCCCCGGCGCTATGGCTGATCGGCGGATCCGGGGTGTTCCTTATGTCCAACGGGATCGACACCGCTTGCGACGAGGGGAGTGCCGGCGGCCTGCTCGTCGTGTACGCCGAGGGCTACCGGACCCGCGCCGATTGGCTGAAGGCGGCCGTCGACGCCGGCCGCGCCGACGACATCCGCATCGTGTTCCCGCTGCTGGACGCCGGCCCCGGCCAGACGAACCTGCACGAGGCACTCACCGCCGGCGCGGCGGCCGGCGTCACCGAGCTCGTCATCGACCTGTGGGCTCACCGAGCTCGATGGCGGGTTCCGGCCGCCGGGAACGGGCAGGGGACCCGATGACGATCCGGCAAGCCCTGACCCGCGACCAGATCACCGCCATCGTCGGTCGCCTCGACGCCGTTGAAGCCCCCGGACAGCTGCTGCCCGTCGCCGTGCGTGCCGTGTCCGACGCGCTGCTGGCCCACGACGGCCCGAGCGCTCACCCGCTGCCGGCGGGGCAGCAGCTTCACCTGCGCGGATTCGCGATACCGGCCCGGCAGTGGGAAGCGATCACCGCCGCGGTCACCAGCCGGGCCGCCGCCTGGGGCATCGCCGTCGAGCTCGCCCTCGAGCTGATCAACGTGCTGCCGGGCACCTACGAGGACCCGGACGCCCCGATCCCCGACCTGCCGCGCCCCGACCATCGGCCTGACCAGCTGCAGGTGCAGCTGTCTCGCGACGCCGTCGATGTCATCGCCGCCGTCCGGCATCACCTCCAGACGCTCGCCAGCTACTACGGGCCGCAGTCGGCGCAGCATCTCGCCGCCGCCACCAGCTGGTTGTCGTGCCTGTCGCAGGTGCTGACCATGACCTTCGGCCCCAGCGTGCGGGTCGTGCGCGACGGCACGCTGAGCCTGCTGATGCACACCAGCAGCGGCTTCACGTTCGCCGCGATCTTCCACGGCGACGCCCGTCGCTGCACGGCCGGCGACGGCTGTACCGCGCTGATCGCCGACGACGGCACCGCCCACGCCCCCTTCACCACGGCCGCGGTCGCCGACCACCAGCATCGGCCCAGCTTCGCGCTGGACGCACCACGGCCCGGGACCTGGAGCTTGCACTCCTGACCCCGGCACCCGGCGCGCCCCGACCGCGGCCGCCGCCATCTCGCAGTATCGCGTTTCCCGGCCGTCGCCCGGACACAACACCCAGGTTTCCGGGCCGGCCGCCAAAGCCGTGCCCGGAAATCCCGACGCAGTAGGGGAGTCCCGGTCATGTTCAGCTCACCGCAGCCCCAACCCGTTCAGCCCCAACCCGTTCAGCCCCAACCAGTTCAGCCCCCACCAGATCCGCCCCAGCCCGTTGAGCCGCGGCACCTGCAGCCCGCCTCGCCGCGACACCTGCAGCCGCATCTGCTGCTGCGCCCCGGCCAGCCGGTCCACGTCAACCACCGCGCCAGCTGGCTGCACGCCACCGTCACCGCGGTCAGCACCCGCACCATCAGTGTCCGCTACCAGCCGACCACCGGCATCGGCATCGGGACCGGCGCGTTCGCCGACGCCGTCCGGCCCTGGGCGGTGCGCCCCGCCCACGGCGCCCAGCTGCGCCCCGCCCGCGACGTCGCGGCCGGCGATCAGATCATCTTCGGCAACCGCATCCGCACGGCCGCCGCCGGCCCGGTCGAGGGCCGCGACGGCTGGCTCGCCCTGTGCTTCACCGATGGCGGGCAACCGGCGCTCGTGATGCCCGGCGCGGTGCTGCGCCTGGTCGACGACACCCCGCAGGTGTTCGTCAACGGCCGGCCACTGGCCGCCTCGCCGACCGGGCCCAGCCGGCCCCAGCCAGCCGTGACCTGACCACGGCCACGCCCCTCACCTAGCGGCATTTGTCCTGCCCGGGCGGTCACCGGCCGGGCCCCGTACCACCCCGCTTGACGATTCCGGGTTTCCTCGCCGGCCAGCCGGCCGCCACCACCCGGGATCCCCCGGGGTGGCGCCTGCGCGGCCCGAGGAAATCCGGATCCTTCCATGGAAAGGAACCGGACCCTTGTTCGAGCCCTCCGACCTGATCAACCTTGTTCTGAGCACCGTCACCGCCCGCCCGGGCGCCGCCGAGGCCATCCAGGCCACGATGCAACGGGCCACCGAATTCCCCAGCCCGGTCCAGGCGCAGCTGGCCGGGATCGCCCTGCACCCGGCAGGCCGGGCCCTGGCCGAGCACACCCTCGACGCCTACTGGGCCGACAGGTCCCGCCAGGACGACCTGCTGGCCACCGCGAGCCAGACCCGCGAGGTCATCATCGGCAGCGGCTTCCACGCCGCCACCTACGCCGCAATCCGTGTCCTGTCGGGATTTGCCAAACCGCTGGTGCTGGAACGCGGCGGCCGGGCCGGCGGCACCTTCGCGATGACCGGGCACCCCACGTTCTACGTCAACTCCCGCAACCGGCCCGGCGGCGCCGGCCTGGCCGGCGATCAGGGTGCGGGCCTCAACGTCCTACCGGGCGCCCCGATCCAAGCGGCGAATCTGTCCATGGCCGAATACCAGACCAACACGGACATGGCTGTGGTGATCCGCCTTGCCCTGGCCCAGTTCGCCGACGTGATCACCGATGCCGAAGTGACCGCCGTCTCCGGAGACGACCGCGACGTGGACATCGACATCCGCGGCCGCCGGGCGCTGACCGCCGGGCGGCTGATCGACGCGCGCGGGGTCGGCGACCCGACCGCAAAGGCGGCCGCCAACGGCACCTCGGTACTCACCTTCAACCCGTTCATGCAGCGCATGGCCGGCCCGTGGCCGCTACGCGGAGTACGGCGCGCCGCTGTCATCGGCGGCGGCGATTCCGGCAAGTGCGCCGTGGAGGCACTGCTGGGCATCGCCCCGCCCCCGCCGCTGGCCGCCGCCGCCCTCGACCACGTCGACCGCGTGGACTGGTACGCCGAGACGCTGCCGGAGACCTGCGACGACTGGCAAAACCGGGTCCGGGGCCGCTACCAGGCGATCGGCCGCTACCTGCGGCCGGACCGCTTCGGTGTCCAACGGCTCACCGTCATCGACCGGCAAGCCCAGCCCATCGCGCTGCCCGACGCCGTGCTGATCGACGGCCGGACCTATGACCTGGTGGTGCTGTGCACCGGCAACCGGGAGGCCGAGATCGACGGACTCGGCGCGCGGTCCTTCACCGCCTACTCCCTCGCCGGTGACATGCCGGTCGCCCGTAAGCACGTCGGGTGGCCGGTGTACCGGGTCGGCCCGCACGCCCGGCTGTCCTTCACCGACGTCGAATACACCACCGGGATCGCCGACACCCCCGCGAACGCGGTCTCCATGTTCAGGACCGGACCCAAGACCGCCGCGCTGGCGGCATCACTGCCCAGCACCGACGACATCTGACCGCCGTACGCACCCGGTGCCTGACCGGCCGGCCCTCGCCGGCCGGCCCCGGGCACTGGACAACCGGCCATCCGCGGCCGGCGCCCGCCCACCACCTGCCAGCCGGCGCCGCGCAGGGCGGGCCGCAAAACCCGGCTGGGCACCGTTGTGCACGATCGATGAAGGAGCGACACCGTGCTGCCCCACCCCGGCGGCGAACCACCCGACGCCGACATCGAGGCCGACCCGCACGGCCTGCTCTACAACTCCGACATTCAGGCGCTGCGCCACGCCGACACCGTCACGATCCACGCCCAGCACGGACTCGGCAGTATCCGAGCCACCCTGAACGCACCCGGCGGGCTGCGCATCTACACCGCGGCCCAGCAACGCGCGTTCCCCGACGCGGCCGGCCAGTCGCGGCACCGCCTGCTCACCGTCGACGCCGACATCGCCGGTTTCGACCCGGCCGGGCATTGGCACGAACACGACCTGCCCGCAGCCGCCCACCTGGTCATCGAACACGCCGCGCTGCATGACGTGTGGCCCACCTTGGCCGCGATCTTGCACGTCGGCGACGTCCTGCGGCTGCGGTTCCGCGCCGACAGCACCCACGACCTGCAGATCAGCGACGGTCGGCACCGCGACGAGGTGTATCTGCTCGTGGACCGCGGCCGACGCCAATGGACGTTCCTGCTCGAAGTCACCGTCCGCCGCGCCGAGCAGCGCATGGTGACCCCTGGCCGCTAATCGAGGCTCCACCCGCCGCCGGCGCCGGTCGCTCACCAACTGCTGCGACGCTCGGCTGATACCCCGGACTGATCCCGGCGTCCAGCACGCGCACCCCGCACGGCCAACGCATCGAAGAGCTGGAGCTGAGGTTGCGGCACCAGCTCGCCGACCCGGACCGGCAGCCAGGCGATATCGCCTGCCCCGGCAAGCACCACGGCACACCCGTGCACTGCTCGGTCGCAGCGCGCCGCCCGGCGACCGGCGCGGCCGATCGAAACGTGACGCGGCGACACACACCGCGGCGCAAACCGTGTGACCCGACACGACCGCGTCTGACGCGAGGACGACCGCCATGTCGACCCCACCACAACGCCTGACCTACGGACAGCTGACGCCACTGGTGCTGGCGCACCTGCGCGTCCATCCCGATGCGGCTTTCACACCGTGGGAGTTGGCCCGCGTTCTGGGCCATTCGCACGGCACCATCAGGCGCATCCTCACGCGCCTGAGCGCGGCCGGCACCGTCGACCAGATCGGTGAGCGGCCGGCTCGCTTCCGACATCACCGTTGATCCCGCTTTCCGCGCGGGACGCACCAGCCGAAATTCGGCCCAGCGTCCCGCGTACCGGGGCGCTGGGCCCTGCCCTTTCGCAGGAGACACCCATGCCCTACTCGAGCACCATGCCTGTCACCGCGTGCGGCGGTGCCGCATGACCACCACGTCCTCTGCCGTCGACCACGCCTTCGGCCGGCCCGCGGAACGCGCCGCGTGGGCGTTCTACGCCATCGCCGCCCTGGGCTCCTGCATCGGCCAGATCTGGGTCGGCGTCGAGGCGCCGCCATGGCCGGTCACGATCCCGCTATGGGTCAGGGCGCTCCTGACCCTGCCGTTCGCCATAGTCATCGACCTCGGTGGCGTCGTCTGCTCCGCATTCGCCGACACCCGCCAGCGCCTCGGCGAAGACGCCTACGGCTGGCACGTGCTGTCGGCCGCGTCGATGACCCTGGCCGTCGGCATCAACGTCGTCGGGCATGCCAGTTCGCTGTATCTCGCGACAGTATTCGGCGGTCTCGGGCTCTTCGCCTACGCGGTCTGGCTGCTGCACACCTCAGCGCGCCGCCGCGACGCCCTGCGCGCCATCAACAAGATGTCAGCCACCCCACCGGTCTTCGGGCTGCTGCAATGGCGGCGTGAACCGGCCGTCACCGGGCGCGCCAAAAGCTTGGCGATGGAATACGGCTACGGACTGCACGAATCGCTGAACGAGGCCCGCGCTCAGCTCCGAGCCGAAGAGCGCCGGGCCGCGCTGGCCAGCCACATCGACAAGATGATCCAGGCCCGGCACCAGGACGACCCGCTGCTGGCGGCAATCGCCGCGACCACCACACCGGTCGACGACGTCGCGGACGTCCTCGTGACCTTGATCGACACCGCCGGTTGGGCGCGGGCGATCGCCGCCGAGATCCAGCCACCGCAGAGCGACCTGCCGCCCTATCCCAGCTTCGCGTCGCCGCACCACGGCCAGCCGAACTGGCCGAGCACGGCCGTATTGCGCCAAATCCCTACGCAGCAGAAGGACTACGACCGCTGGAGAGAGATCTGGCAGGCCATCGAAGCTGACCCGATCGCATCGAACCAGGATGTCGCGACCCGCTTCGAGGAAGGAATCCGCACCATCCAGCGCATCCGCGCCGCCGGTCGCGGCGGGCTGCTCGACTCACCCGAGACCCCAGTCGCCCGCCTCTTGCACACAACAACCGGCAACGGCCAGCCGCCGCCGGCGCCGGCAACCTCCTAACCCGCCGCAGGAATGCTGCGGGCGCCCACCGTTGCGGGCACCTCCGCGACGGTCGCCGGCCTCTTTTCCTGCCGCCATCTCAGAAGGGCACGCCCATGCCAGGCGACGCCATTTCCCCGAGCCGGTCATGACCGGCCGCTTACTCGCCCTGATCACCGGCAGCGTCGTGGCTGTCCTGCTGTGCGTCGCCGCGATCGCCGGCATCGGCGGAACCGCTGCCTCCACCTGCCTACCTGCGCCGGCAGCATCGGGCGGGCCGATCAGCGGTTACGACGCCGACCAGCTGCGCAACGCCGCCGTCATCGTCCAGGTAGGCACCAGCCGGCACCTGCCGATCCGCGCCGCGATCATCGCCGTCGCCACCGGGATCCAGGAATCCGGCCTGCATAACTCGACAGCGACCAGCGACCACGACTCGCTCGGCCTGTTCCAACAGCGCCCCGGCCAAGGATGGGGAACGCCGCAGCAGCTGCGCGATCCGATATACGCGTCGGGCAAGTTTTACGACAAGCTGCTCTCCGTCGCGAACTGGCAGACCCTCCCGCTGACCGTGGTCGCCCAAGCCGTGCAGCGCAGCGCCTACCCCGACGCGTACGCCAAATATGAGGCGGACGCAGCCACGCTGGTCGCCTATGTAGGTTCCGGAAATCCGTCGGCAATTCCAGACGGTCTCGAGCTTTGCACGAGCATTTGCCCGTCGGACGCGGTGTCACCGAACCGTGTTCCGGGTCCTGCTTGCGCTGATGTCACAGCGGTATTCGCACGGGCCCGGTCGTGGTTGCATGCGTGGCGGGGTGGCGGACCGGTGCCGTACCTGAGGAGCAACGTCGCGACGGATTTGTTCGGCGGTTACCGGCGGGACTGCAGCGGATACGTGTCGATGGCGTTGGGGCTGCGCGGCCCTGGGTTAAACACGATCGAGCTGGCTGCGCGGTCCAGGCCGATCTCGAAGGCGGACCTTCAGCCGGGCGGTTTGATGATTAATCCGGCTCCGCGTGGGGCTGGGCACGTGGTGTTGTTCGAGCGGTGGGGTGATGCGTCGAAGTCGAGCTATTACGGCTTCGAGCAGTCGGGTGACGGGGGTACGCACTACCGGGAGATTCCGTATCCGTATTTCGGGTCGTACACGATGTCGCCCTACGAGTTGTGACTGAGCGCGATAGTTGGCGGAGGTTGAGCGCTCTAGTTGGCGATCATCGTGTCGCTGTCGATCATGCTAGATCCACACGCTGGATGATCTTGGCATACGCGACACCGACGCCTCGCCCAGCGCCGAGCGCCGAGCGCCGAGCGCGGGCGACCTTCGAGGCCGCCCGCGACGACGACGGTCATGGAACGATGATGGTCCTGCCGGCGAGTTGTCCCTGGTTGGTAAGTCGGTGAACGGTTGCCAGTTCGGAGAGCGGCCAGCGGTCGGCAACGGCGATGCGCAAGTCACCGAGTCGACGCGGACGACGAGTTCCGCCAGCTGGACCGCGTCGCTGTTGACGGCTATCCGGATGCTGTGAACACCGCGGCCGGATCATCAGGTCCGGGTGTCGTGGCGGTGACGAAAGTACCGCCGTCGTCGACCAGCGAAGCCTCGGCAACTGGCGCGACTCTGTAGTCGATGATTCGATCGGCGCCGTGGGCACGGATCCGGTTGACACTGCGCGGACTAGCGGTCGCCGTGACGTTTGCGCCCGCTTGGTGGGCCAGCTGTACGGCGAACGTGCCCACGCCACCACCGGCGCCGTTGATCAGGGCGTCCAAGTCCTACGGTGCGCGGACCTCAGGGTTTTGCATACGACCGGCAGGCTCCGGTACGGAGGCTGGTGACTTGGCCAAGGTCGATACGCTGCACGTGTGCCTGATCGCCGCAAGCAGCTCCTTCCATCGCCTCTGCTTGTTGCTGTCGGCGGTCTCGGGGTCATCACCCTAATCGTCGGGGAATACCTGGAGTGGCGGCGAACAGCCTGGCTGCAACTGCACCCGATCACCGCGAACCTCATCTCGAGCATCATCGGGTTCTGCACCGTGACGATCGTGGTCGGCGTCGGCTTCGCCCTCTACTCGGATCGCTTCACTCGCCGGTCCTCTGAGCTGCCCCTCGTGCACGCCATGCATCGCCAGGTCGCCATTGTGGCGGTCTATATGAAATCCACGGAAATCGGTAAGCACGCGGACATCCTGACCTTCGATCACGAGATCGAAGCCGGCTCGCTCAGAGCTTTCGCCAAGGACTTCCGGGAGTACCAGTGGACCTCCACAGACGCGCCGCACCTTGTTCGCCTGTATCGGGAGGCCGTGCGAATCGTCCCCGCCGTGCGCTTCTATTTGGAGGATTACGTCGTTGGGCGCAGTGACCTATCAGCTCTCGCTGAACTCGAGCGACAAGAAGCGGCGCTTCGAGACATGGACCGGAAGGACATCGACATCTCGCCGATCGCCCTGACCGGGGAGGCCGCAGTTCTCCGTTCGCTGGCCGAAGAAGTTCATGGAACGGCTAGAGTCGTCGACGGGCTTGCTCAGATAGCCGCGACGTTGTCCGGTTACTACGTCTACCTCTCCACGGTCCGGGAAACCTTCACGACGGTTTGACCGGTGATCAGCAACGCCAAAGCCGCGCGCGACATGCTTCCAGCCGGGTCCTCCGCGGTGACAGCTGGCGGGGCTAGGCACTTGCCGTTGCACCGGTACGCCCGGCCGGCGGGTACGCCTCGTTCCGGACCGCCTCCTCGAGCAATCAGTTCGGGGCTCCAGTCGGCACGGAAGTTCGCGTCTTCTAGCTGTACGTTCATATCGGACCCTTCTTCGCAGGCGTCGGATCGCAGGCGCACCCGGCTGGCAGGCATAGGACGCGCCTTCGTGCGTCTAGCGCAGGCACTCCGCGCAGACTGGCCCCGCTTCTTGGGCACGATCATCATGTCCTGCCACGTCGCGGCGTGAGCGTAAAGGGAGACGGTGCGGTGGTTCCAGCCGAGATGCCGGGCGATCTGCCGGAAACCGGCTCCCTGGGCGAGCATCTCGTGGACCAAGGCGTGATTAGTACGGCGGCGCTGCGCCATCGCGCTTTGCAGCACCTCAACGACTTCGATGGCCTCGTGAGCCGCAGTGGTCGGCTGCTCGGCCAGGCATCCTTTGTGCTTGGCGACCAGCCGATCGATGGCGGTGGCAAGGTTCCGCCAGAGATGGAAGCGGTCAGCGACCTGCACCGCGTCCGGCGCCCCGGTCCGGGCACCTTCGGCATAGGAGCTTGCCCGGTCACGACAAATCACCTGGGGAGATTCGCGCTGCAGAAGCCACTCGGCGAGCGGCGACGCATCGCGTCCCGGGACCAGATCGACGACGCGGCGGCTCTCGCAATCGATGAGAACGGTGCCGTAGTGGTGTCCTCGTTTGACGGCGAAGTCGTCGACGCCGAGCACGCGGACTGAGCCCACCACCGGGTCTGGGACTGCCCTGCCCAGCCGCAGTAGGCTGTTCCTGCTCCCTCGGATCCCGACCTCGGCGCGGCCGGCCAGCGCCACCCCGATCGAGGTGAGCATCGTCCGCAACGGCTCGCTGCGGCGGGCCCAGCGACGTGCCTGTCCCGCAACCTGTTCAGCGAAAGTCCGCATCGCGCACACGGTGCTGACGCAGAAGAAGCGGCGCACCGTCAAAGACAGCTGCACGAGGCGGCCGGCGACCGGCAAATCGGCCAGCCGACGCTGATACCGCGAATGCACCCGTCCCGACGTGGTAGAGCACTTCGGGCAGCGTTGCTCATCGCTGCGAAC
Organism: Actinoplanes sp. NPDC051343; assembly: GCF_044455125.1. Taxonomy (NCBI): domain Bacteria; kingdom Bacillati; phylum Actinomycetota; class Actinomycetes; order Micromonosporales; family Micromonosporaceae; genus Actinoplanes; species Actinoplanes sp. NPDC051343. The sequence goes on along the minus strand of NZ_JBITEL010000032.1, from coordinate 4,366 downwards.
CGCAGCGTTAAGAACCATACCATCGTCGGCCTCGGTGATCTCGCTGACCTCCAGACCGTCAAGATGCGGCAGTGGCCTGCCGATGACCTCATCACACCATCGACCAACGATTGATCATGACGAGCATCGATCACCTTTCGCGGGACAGAACCCCGAACTTACAGACAGAACCAGACTGCCGATCCTGCCCATGCCGAAGCCGAGACGCAGCGGGAGATGAGCATCGAACTCCGCGTTGTCCCATCCGGCATGGAACGGCGCTGCCGTACCTGACGAACACCCAAGCGACACCGCGCTGCTTCAGCCCGGCGCGTTGACGCCGCTCACTGACGACCCAGGTCCGAGGTGTCGCCCCTGATTGGTGGCGCCCCGGCCAGCATCTCGCATCCCGCGCCCACAGGCGTACCGGTTCAGCACCACACCCGGGACGCCATAAGGCGCCCGGGTTTCGTATACCCGGAAGGGAGCACCACCCCGTGTCCACCTCTTCACAACCCGCCGACGTCAACGCGGCGTTCGCCGCCGAACGGTCCGAGCAGCTGCAGGCAGCTGCCGCCCGGCGAGCCGACTTCGACAGCCGCATCGCCGACGGAAAGCTCGTCCCGCTTGGCGACGGCCGATTCCGGATCAACGACCCGGGCAGCTGGGACAACGGCGAAATCCTGATCGAGCGGGGCGACGGGCAGGTCCTGCCGCAGCACGGGCTGGACACCAGCCTCGGTCAGGCCGCCCTCTATAGCAGCGTGCCGGCCTGGCACCAGCTCGGCAACGTCGTGCCCGGCGGCACCAGCGACGTCGACGAAGTGCTCACCCTCGGCGGCATCGACTACGACGTGCTGCGTCGCCCCGTCGAATTCCGTAACAGCCTCGACAGCCCCCACCTGCAGCTGCCGGAGCACTTCGTTACCGCCCGCAGCGACACCGGCGCCGGACTCGGCGTCGTCGGCAGCAAGTACGAAGTGCTACAGAATCGCGACGCGTTCGCCTTCCTACAAGACCTCGTCGACCGCTACGACGTCGTCTGGGAATCCGCCGGCGCAGTCCGCGGCGGACGGCGGGTGTTTATCAGCATGCGCCTGCCCGACACCGTCACCATCGACGCGGGCGGCGTCGCCGATCAGATCATACCGTTCGTCGTCGCGCTCAACAGCCACGACGGATCCAGCCCGTTCCAGATCGTCGTTACCCCGTGGCGGCCGGTCTGCCGCAACACTGAACGGTTCGCGCTGCGCGACGCCAACAGCCGATGGGGCGTGCGGCACACCCGCAACGCCCGCGACCGCATCGAAGAGGCACGCCGGACCCTCGGCCTGTCCGTCAAATACTTCGACGAGTTCGCCGCCGAAGAAGAAGCCCTGGCCCGAACCGAGTTGGCCCTGGCCGACTTCCACCAGGTCGTCGACGAACTCTGGCAACCACCCACTGAGGACGCCTCCGTCCGCACCAGGAACAGCCACCGGCGGCGGGTCGACGAGCTGACCGACCTCTACACCGAGAACACGACCCGGCTGGGCACCACCGCCTACGCCGCCGAACGTGCCATCACCGAGTACGCCGACTGGAAACAAGCCATCCGCCCGACCGGATCACTGCGTGGCAACAACCTGGCCGCCCGTGCCACCGCCGTGCTGGAAGGCAGCAACGACGACCTCAAAAGCCGCGCCCATCGGCAACTACTCACCCTGACCCGCCGCTCATGACAACCCGACAGGTCACGACCACTCAAGCACGGCGCCAGATGCAGCCGAACACCACTGCGGCCCAAATCGCGCTCGGTGGTGCAGAAAAGAGCTGGCACACATGCGATGCGGGCACACCGGCGACGTACGCCTGGGCGAGAACCTGCACCGCGGCCGTCAGGAAACTGAAGCCGAGAGCGTCGCGCACCTGTGCTGCCGGGCGCTCGGCCTAGACACCCAGGTCTACAGCGACGCGTACGTGCTGGGCTGGGCCAGCGGCGACATGAATCTGGTTCAGCAGTGCGCGGAGACCGTCCTGCGGGTGGCCAAGTCGATCCTGCAGGACCTGACCCCGGCGCAACCCGTGCCCGACAGTGCCGCCACCGACACCGGGTCAGCGACCGGGAGCGGTCCATTGCCGGCGTCCGGTGGCGCACGCCGCGCCCGAGGAAGGCGTCGGCCAGCGGCCGGCACCCGCGCGGCCGTCCGTCCGGCGGGCGACGAGCAATGACGCGGCGCTGCGAACCCCGGCCGCTGGCCTTGGCGTGGCGGTACTGGCAGGTGTCCGACGACAACCTGATCGAGGCCCTGCATGAGGTCGAGCCCTGGCGGGTCGCGGGCGACAGCCTGGACTGGGACCTGGCCGTGTTTGCTTACGACGTGCCCGCCGACACGGTCGTCATGGGTGTGCTGATACCGGCAGGGTTGTATACACGGGAGGTGACCGGCAACGGGCGCCACGTCACCGGCCACCGCTGGACCGATTCTGACGCGCTGATCGAACTCCTCAACACCGTCGACCGGCGCCACTACCTGTTCGAGCACATCGCCCACGCCGCACCCTGTTTCGTCGCCACCCACAAGAAGGCGATTCATGCCGACGCCGACCGGGCGCTGGCGGCAATCGAGTACGACGAACGCGACGGCGGACCGCTGCACGACACACCCATCCGATGCTGGAACGACCTGCGCCACGACGTCGACGACCGCGCCTACGTCCAGGACGCACCGTGCAGCCCCGAAGCCGAGGCAGGAGCGGCAACGGCCTTTTTCTGTATCCGCCACGAACACTGATAGCTACCCTTCAGATGCGATCAGTAAAGTTTCGGTCTTGAATGCGGGGCAACGGCGGTTCTTGTGTAGGCATCCCGACTGCTCGATCCAGACTCTCGGTTGCGGCCCGGCGCTCACCTGTGAACGCTGCAAGCGTTTCGCGCTTTGGCGGTGGTGGTGAGGAGTTCGAACTGCAGATGGCCCAGGCCAAGGCGGATGACTCGGCTGGCACGCTTTGTCAGCGCACGTAATCGGCGCGAACGCGACCGGATATGGTCGATGACGCAGACGCGGTCGAACACCACGACCACCGACTTCGTCGGCCGCCATGGCCGCGAAGTCGGCCAGCCGCACGGAACCCGGACGGCGGCCACGGTGTCAGTGGGGCGGCGCGGGCGAAGGACGCCACGCCCGGCACCAGAATGCGAAGGACAGCCCTCGGAGGTGCAAATGCGGATCGTCTTAGATCGGCCAGTACGCGACGTAGATGTCCGGTCCGGCAGGCAGTCCAACTGTGCCGGGGTGGGCCGGATCATCGTTGACGTTGAACCCGCGAAGCAGTGCGAGTTCGCGGACGCCCACGACGGCGGCTGGGCGGGTTGCTGTGAGCAAGACCTGACCGACTGGTGCGTGGCCCGGTACAGCGAAGCATCCTTGAAGGATTCTCCCCCGGGCCGGATATGAGCAGCCTCCACCTGTCCGGGTGCTGCGCCGCATTCTGGTCAACCCGGTCGACTCCACGGAGTTCCGCAACGAGACCGTCGGGCGCATGGCAGTCGCCGAGGCGTTGCGTCGGCTTTCGGAACCCGGCTGAGCCGATGTCTTAGCTGTCGACCAGAGCCGCATGAACGTGCAACGGATTCGACGGCACAGGATCCGTGGGCGGCGAGTCCGATACAGCCTGGGGCATTCGACTGGTGCGTGGACGGGCGCAGTCGGCGAACCGGTTGTCTGTCCATCGGGCATGGACTGTGTCCTGTTTCGTGGTCATGCTGGCGAGGTGGTGACACAGGTATGGCCGGACGAGAGATGCCCTGGCTGCGGCGGTGGTCTGCGGCTGGTGGGCCTTTTTCTCTGCCGGCGCGAAGATGACCAGCGGCGTGTCTGTCGCACGCCGCTGTGGTGCGAGGCCTGCGATCGCGTGTGGAGCCGTTGGGCGGATCGCTCTGATCCGCTGGAGCCTGACCAGCCGCTTCCGGCCTCTCTCAAGCGGCGGTTGCTCGCCGAAGACCGTTGACGAGGCCCGGGCGCAGACGTCAGAGTTGGACACGGCGACACGCAGGCGGTCGCCGGTGAAAGCCGCGGCGGTCACAGAATTGCACGATCACCGCGGTTCGGACGTCGAGAATCCGTCTGGAGGGCTGACACCGATGGAGGGCGCCGGCCGGAGACGGGCGAAGGCGGCGCACATCTGGTCGAGGGTGTGATCCATCGACTGTTGCGGCACGACGATCGGGGTACCGTAGCGGGCGAGGTTGCTGCGGCCCTCGGCGCGTAGCCATGGGTGCATCCGGCTCAGCGCCGCTGCTGTGTCGTTCGGGAGGGCGTGTCAGATGGTTTGTGTACGTGATCAACCTTTGAGTTGAGGAGTACACACGTGACCATGACTGATGATCCACGTTCATCCGGGCCGT
>NZ_JBITEL010000031.1:0-28947 GCF_044455125.1 Actinoplanes sp. NPDC051343 | reverse complement strand
CCGACGGCCCGGATGAACGTGGATCATCAGTCATGGTCACGTGTGTACTCCTCAACTCAAAGGTTGATCACGTACACAAACCATCTGACACGCCCCACCCACCTGACGGTGGCGGACAGCACCGCGAACACCGGCTGTTACCCGAGAAAGCGTGGCAACCACGGCGGGTCCGCCTACCCGATCCTGCGACTGAGCGCTCTGTTGTCCTGCGGCACCCGATCGATCCTCGACGCCGTGTTCGACCCCATCAGCGTCGGCGAACTCGACCAGGCCCGCCGCCTGGCCCGCAACCTGCACCCCGGAATGCTGCTACTGGCTGACCGTAACTACGCCGCCGCCGACCTGCTCAACACCCTCGCCGCGACCGGCGCTGACCTACTGATCCGCTGCAAGAACGGCCGCAAACTCCCGCTACTGCACCGCCACCGCGACGGCACCTGGCAGACCGTCCTGGCCGGACGACGCCTACGCGTCGTCGAGGCCCGGATCACGATCACCACCACGACCGGCACCCGCACCAGCGACTACCGGCTGCTGACCACACTGCTCGACCCGCACACCCACCCCGCCGCCCAACTGATCACCCTCTACCACCAGCGCTGGGAAATCGAGACCGCCTACCTCGAACTCAAATCCTCGATCCTCGGCGGACGGGTCCTGCGCGCCCGCACCCCGCAAGGCATCGACCAGGAAATCCACGCCCTGCTGATCACCTACCAACTGCTACGCACCGCCATGGTCGACGCCACCGACAGCCGCCCCGACCTCGACCCCGACCGGGCCAGCTTCACCACCGCCCTGAACACCGCCCGCGAACAACTCGTGCACACCGCCGGCGTCATCACCGACACCGTCATCGACCTGATCGGCGCTATCGGCACCGCCATCCTCGCCAACCTGCTGCCCGACCGCCGGATCCGGATCAAAACCCGCATGATCAAACGATCGAACAGCAAATACCAAGCCCGCGGCCCCAACATCGACCGGCGCAGCTACCAAGCCACCACCAGCATCAACATCATCAGCCCCTGACCTTGACAGCCAACACCACGCCTTAACTGAACGGCGTTGGTACTAGACGACCGGCACTTATGCAGGTAAGTGCGCACTGAGGCACGCTTAAATTGGGAGGTCCAAGCTGGTCTTCATTTATACCTAAATGAAGAACTAGCCAATCGCTTTTGCGGCGAAAATAATCTCGTCGACGTTCAATACTGTGCCACTTTGGAGGCAAAGTGTTAAAGCAGTCACCTCCACTCTGCCTCCTCCGATCAGGCCAGGACCCACCACTTCTATACTCTTGGGCAAGTCGGTCTTCTTCCTCTTCACTAACTCATGGATAACGGCGGCCAAGCGTAGCTGATAATCCTGAGGACCGAGTCGGCGAGTTCCCATGGCAGTCTCGATTACATCCATGGCTGATCCTGGCATTGAAGCGTCGAGCGCAAGCGCGATGGCACGTTTCTCGATATCGCCACCCGAGCTGCCAATAAGAGCGCCGCCGATGAGGTTTAGCGGCAGGTCCTTTAGGTGCTGGATCTTCAACTCGGCGAGAAGGTCTGACAAGCGAGAATTGAAACCTCTGATATCCATTGCGTGAATGTATCAGCCTAGCCGCGCGCGAGAGTCCTTTTGCCAGATTTCGCAACGCCGGCCTCGCCGCGTTGCCGCGAAAATTCGATTTGTGGTCAGCATACCCGCAAGATCGTTGAGGATCGACTCTGAGAAATTGGGATCGCGAATTGCACTTATACAAGCATTGTCGGGGTGACTTCAAATTGGCACATTATTCATTCATTCGCCCATGAACGGACTCGATTGGTGGCGGACGCGGTGTGCTGACGCCGGATGAGAGCGGCGTACAGTGCGCTATGGCGGGCGAGCGCAGAGTCCTCAATGCTGCCCGTAGTGCCCTTGATAAAGTTTTCGCATCCGAGCTATTAGGCCCTTTGAGGAAAAATTATCGCGAGCATCAAGCAGAAATCCAACCGTTGCGTTCGCCCTAGTCTTGTTGCGCTCGGCCGAGGAACTCCACCATGCGCCACCGACCGAGGTGATGATTCAGCTAGCCGTTGTGGCCAGTGGAAAGTTTCCGGTCACTGCGGCGGCCGTCATTGGCTGGGCGAATCCGGCTACCAGAAAAGACCTGGTAGCCTCCAAGCGATGCAGCGCCAGGTCCTTTTCAAGCTGCTCAAGGGGAGCCTCGATGGTGGTTTCGACATGCTCTGCAAAAGCTTGCAGCCTTTGAGCCCGGTCGGACAAGCCTGCGATTTGAGAAAGTTCCACTTGCTGATCATCAACATAGTTTCGGAACCGGCTTAGGCTATTCGATAAGCTTTCGCGGCACTTGACGATCGTTTTCGATCGGGATCGCATCAATGTTTCGAAGGCGAACGAATTTAAGGGCCATAAGCACGTACGATGTGCTGCCCTCGCGGAAGGTGCGCTGTTCTACGTCCGCCGAGTTTGATAGTAGCCTCAATGCCGACTCGACATCGCGATCCGCAGTCATACACCGCAGATCTGCCTGGTCAGTCAGCGGATCAAGTCCAAGGCGGTCGCTGACCTGCTTAGCAAGTGAAGACATATAGGCTCCGGCAAGCGCGGGATGCATCCCGATCCAATCATCTGGATCGCCACTGCCAAGACTTTCATGCAAAGCACCTCGACCACGGGTCGCCAAACCCATGTCAGACAAAATATCCAGCGTCCGCTGCGGGAACTTCGAGCGGTGAATCCAGCCTAGGGCAGGCTCTTCCGGCCCACTATCTCCGAACCTACGACCGTCAAAATCCCGGCGCGCTCTCTCGAGGCTGAAATCGGTCATCAAGTGATGACTATTTTCGCTCAACCCCTTTGCGAGATCGGCCGAGGCATGATGAACGAGCGACCCCGGAATCTCGTCCTTCAGGACGCCCGCATCCTTGAATGCTTGAGATGTAGGAGAGTCTCTAACCGGATAACCATCGGGTACCAGTCTGCAGATCGAAGGCCAGTAGAGCGCCATCTTAAGCCACGCATCATCGCGGACATGAATGAAGGGAAAGTAGAGAGCCAGCCGTAACACTTCGCCTCCTAGCGAGTCACTCCTCCAGAGGGTAAGCCCGCTGTTCCGCCTGATCATGGGAATTGAAGACTCTTGCCCGTGGCCGAGAGCGCAGCGGCGCGGCACTGCATTCTCGGCTCGACAACTCTGGGATCGGTCGATAAGCAGCGCAAGGGCCGTCGACATGTTATGACCGCAGTCGGGTAGCCCCGGCGCATTGCTGCGCCGGGGCCCCCTCAGATCCGTACGTGTCACTCGTCGCGACATACGGCTCAAGCAAGCCCCAGGGCGGCTCGGGCCGTGCGGTGTACCTGACCATCGGCCAAGCCACCAGCCCTTCGCCGCCGTGACGATCCGGCGCCGTAACCGACGTGCGTCGTCCTCCCGGAGACGCCAACTCGTGGCGTCTTGCGTCGTGGACCACGTCCTCAGGTCCGTTCACCCATCACAGGTGTCTAACTTGTCCCTCGGTTCCGGTGGCGTCGGTGCTTCGTCGTCACAGGCTCACCTGCCCACGTCAGCCTGCTTTCACAGCCGGGCACCAGGCCCGGTATCCGGCCGGTTATACGAGAAACGACCTGGCTGAAGGACCCGGTCACCACGTTCCCCGCCTTCCCGCTTCCTTTCGGCCGCCAGCGTTCGCTTCTTGGGCATCCTGTTCCCGCCAGGGAGTTGAGCCTTCCTCACGGTCGGCCTACCACCACCTAACGGTGGTGGACCCGGACGGGGTTTCCACGTTCCACACGCGTGAGCTACAGCCGGGTCGGGTGCCCTCTTGACCCCGGAGGCGACGGTGTCCACACAGTCACCGATGAGTCCTTGACTGCCGTCTGCCGACTTTCAGCGGCCAGCCTCTTTGTCTCCCCGGTCCAACAGGCCGTCCCGGAGAGCTGCCGTGACGAGGCGTCAACGAGGGTTCACTCCATTCACCCTTTCGGCCTTCCCCTCACCTGTAGTCCCCGGACGGTACGGGCACCCTTGGGCTTTTCCCTGAGCTTCGCACCCGGCAATTACTCGCCACGCACGTCAGAGCGGGGACCAGCCTTGGACACTGACCGGGAGTTACGTCTCGGGCATCACACCCGACCTCCAATCGACGTACTCACTCAACACGTGCGACCTCGTGTCGCACCTCAACTCGGCAGATCCGCGCACTTCCGCGCGTTGGGTGTGGTCACACGGCGCGACATCAAGTCCCCAAGCGGACGTCACCGACGTACTCGACGCTTCCTCGGAGCCCGGGAAGGCCGAGGCGCCTGATCATGAACCTACGCTTATCGGAGCCGGTCGGCGGCCTCTACTTCGTTTGGTTCTGCCCATGCGACGGCTGCCGCCCGGCGTAGCCGGGGTGGCCGGGCCCCAGACCCGCCCGTTGCGCGCGGCCGTCGATCCCCAGACCGCTAGCGGTTAACCCACCACCCGCCGCGCAGCTGGAGGAGCGGGTTACTGCGAGTGGTCCGCGGGTGGAGGGCCTCAGCGGTGGCAGCGTTGAGGCCCTTCCCCGTCTAGGGGGCCGCGCCGGTGCGCATGCTCAAGCAGAGGCGCATTGCTTCGTCAGAGCGGGTTCGTCAGAGCTGCATCAGCTCGTCGGCCATCCACGCTGGCACCCAATAAATCCAGCGTTGCCCCAGGTCAGAGGGTTTGGGAAGGGCTCCGCGGGAATCACATGGCAGTAGTTCCGGGACGCCGCGGGGCGATGCGCCCAGCCGGGCATGAAGCTCATCGGCCCCGTGAGGCGACGGGGGCCGCCTGCCGCCCTGGCTGGTCGTCGTCGCGGTGCACCGCCATGGCGGCGATCACCTGCTCGCAGGAGCCACAGTAAAATTCGTACCAATTGGTGGGGTCCGGCACGCCGCGCAGGAACCGCTGGTGCTCGTCATGGCCCAGGCGCTGCGCAAGACGATCCAGGGCCGCCCAGAACCGGTCACCGCCGAAGACGCTTTGACTCACCTGCAGGTGCTCGATCTGCCGATCGGAGGGGTTCACCGGGGGCGCCCGTCCTGCGCCTGCGGGCCGGCGCCCCGGTGTGACATCGGCTCAGGGCGTCGCCAGCCCCAGCGCCGGATGTCCCAGCGGCCGCCGTCGAGGCCCTTGGTGTACAGCGCGTCGGCCGCCGCGCACGCCTGCTGTGCGGTGGCGAAGGTGTTCTCCGCGACGTGGCTGTTGTCCCAGGGCAGGCCCATCAAATGCACGCGCCACCGGCCGTCGGGCATCTCGTAGACCCGTACGAGGTACTCCGCGGTCTCGCCGCCGTCGGCCTGGGCCAGGTAGGTAGCGGACTCGCGCACCCGGCGCTGCAGCTGGTAACCCGGCTCCACGCCGCACACGTTATCGCACAGGTGTTCCCCTGGGTCGTTTCTCTCGATTAGGCTTTCTAGCTGCGACTTTGCGCCGCGGATACTGTCCTGGTCGCCTGTATGTGGACCAAGGCGAGCATGTCGATGGACCGGCTCGGGGTGGGCGTTCGCGAGCTTAAGGCCTTCTGCCTCTATAGCTAAGATCTCGGAGGTGCCCATCATTGATCTTGATCATCATGCGCAGATCGTGCTGAGCCGGCCGTCCCCGCGGCGCCTGCCGATCTTGCTTGCACTGGCGGTCGGTTCGTTACTCTTCGGCCCCACGGGTGAGCCTCAGGGTTCGGCGGGGCCAGTTGATGAAGCAACGGCATGTTCGTCGTCCGGGGCCTTCCGTGCGTCGAACGGAGAAACCACCACCGTATTCGACGCGCAGGGTCGCGAGATCCAGCGGATTCCTCACTGTCTGGGGTGATTGCGTGAGTCCGACTGGTTGGGATCACTGGGCGGATCTCGGCGGAGAAACCTGCTCAGGGATCTTGAGCAGCAGCGGCAGCCTGTCGCTGGCCGTCCGACCCTTCTGGGGGGCCGGCCGGAATACGCCGGAAACCGGCAATGGCCTGGGACTGCAGCTCCAGCTGCGATCATTCGGCTGATCCAACGGCAAGTCAGGCTGCGGATACTTCCCTGATGGCCACCGTTGACCTCATCCCCGCACCAGCCGGCGACGCGGTGACATTCCGTCTGCGCCGGTCGCGGCTGTGGTGGGGACGGCACTGATGTTGACGCCCATGTTTCTGCTGGTCCACGGGACCGCGGTCGGCCTCTCGCTGGCCGCGTGGGACTTCACTGAAACGGTGATTGTCGTGCTGTTGACGGCGATCGGGGGAGCAACCGGGGCCGTCCTCCGCGCCGGCCACCATCCCGGCTGGATACGCGCCTCGGCCTCCGGCTTGGAGTTGGCAGCTACCGGCTGCCAGCCGGTGTTCTTGCCGTGGTCGGCGGTTCAGTCGGTCAAGCTGCGCTTTACCAGCCCAGTGACCGAACTGCTGGTAACGCCCACCAGCCTGAACGCCGCTACTGTCGCAGCCCTTCCGGCGCGGGCACCACGGGTGCAGCGACGCTCGGGCGCCGCCGCGTTCATCGTCGACGTCGGCCTGATGACGCCCGGACCGTCGGCGCCAGTTCGTCGCCGACGCGGCCCCCTCGCCACCACCTCAGCGTGCGGCCCCGACTTGCGCCGAGAGTGCCTGATCGCCCTGACAGTCAAAGCAGGAGCTTTCGAGATCGCGGTCTCTCTTCACGCCCAGGTCCGAACAGGTGTTCTAATATCCGAGGTGTGGGAGCGACCGCGGATCTGGCTGAGCTGGGCATTGTGCCCGCTAGCGCGCTGTCTGCGGAGACTGCCCGGACGGATCTCGCCCGTCGCCTTTCGGTACTGCCGTCCTTCTCCGGGCTGCTGCCGGGTGGTCTGCTCCGGGGGATGACGGTGGCAGTGTCGGCGCGGCGGGCTGGAGCGACGTCGTTGCTGCTGGCGTTGCTGGCCGGCGCGTCGCAGGGCGGGGCGTGGTGTGCCGTCGTTGGGGTGCCGGCTCTGTCGTGGGCCGCGACCGCGGACGCCGGCGTCGACCTCGAGCGGCTGGCGGTGGTCCCGGATCCGGGGCCGGATGGGGCGGCGGTCGCGGCGACGTTGCTGGACGGCTTCGACCTGGTCGCGTTCGCCTCCCAGGGGTCGTTGGCCGCGAGCGTGAGTTCGCATCTGTCCGCGCGGGCCCGGACCAGTAAGTCGGTGCTGGTCGCTTGCACTGCGGGCTGGCCCGGCGCCAATTTGAGCATGTCGGTGGAGGCCAGTAGCTGGCACGGGCGGCGCCGGCTGCGCGCCCATCGGATGGACGTGTTGGTCTCCGGCCGGGGCAACGCTGGGCGGCCGCGGCGGGCCGAGGTATGGCTGCCCGCCGACCAGGCCCTGCCGGTCGAGACCGCCTCGGCAGCGCCGCGGCGGTTGCGGGTCGTGTCGTGACCGCGCCCCGGACCATGGCGCCGTGGGTCGCGGATTGGCCGGCGACCGCGGCCGTGCTGGCCGGAGAAGCCGGGCAACTGGATCCGCTGGCGGTGCTGCACGCCAACCGGGTGATCGCGTGCACGCCGGCCGGGCGCGAGCGTGGCGTGCTGCCGGGCCTACGGAAACGGGAGGCGCAGTCACGGTGCCCGGAGCTGGTCGTGGTCGCCGCCGACGAGGCCCGGGATGCGGTCTTTTTCGAGCCGGTGCTCGCCGCGGTCGAGCAGGTGGCAGCGGGGGTGATGGTGTTGCGGGCGGGGGCGTGCGGGTTCGCCGCCCGCGGCCCGGCCGCCTACTTCGGCGGCGAGACCGTGGTGGCGGAGAAGATCATCGAGCGGGTCGCCACGGAGACCGGGGTGGAGGCGCAGATCGGGGTCGCCGACGGCACGTTCGCGGCGTTGCTGGCCGCCCGCGCCGGTCAGGTCGTCGAGCCGGGCGGCACACCGGGGTTTCTGGCCGCTCTGCCCGTCGCGGCTTTGGGGCGGCCCGTGCTGGCCGATCTGCTGCAGCGTCTCGGGGTCAACACGCTCGGCGAATTCGCGGCCTTGCCGAGCAGCGACGTCCTGGCCCGGTTCGGCACGGACGGGGCGCTCGCACACCGGCTGGCCGCCGGCCGCGACGACCGACCCCTGGAAGTGCGGCAGCCCCCGACCGACCTGAGCGTGTCGGAGACCTTCGACGAGCCGATCGAGCGGGTCGACGTGGCCGCGTTCGCCGCCCGCACCCTGGCCGTGAAGTTGCACGAGCGCCTCGCCGGGCACGGCCTGGCGGCGACGCGGTTGGAGATCGGCGTGGTCACCGCCGACGGGCAGGAACTGTCGCGGGTGTGGCGCCACGACGGGCTGCTGTCCGCGCAGGCGATCGCGGATCGCACCCGCTGGCAACTCGAGGGGTGGCTGACCCGCCGCCAGCTGACCGCCGGCATCACCACCCTGACCCTGACCCCCCAGGGGGTGCTGCACCAAGGCGGACTCCAGCCGGGGTTGTGGGGCGAGCCCGGCGCGGACCGCGACCGGGCGCACCGGGCGATGCACCGCGTCCAGGGCCTGCTCGGCCCCGACTCCGTGCAGGTCGGCGTGCTCTCGGGCGGCCGCGACCCCCAGCATCTGGTCACGGCGGTGCCGTTCGGCGACGAACGTGCCCCAGCACGTCCAGCCGGGCCGTGGCCAGCCGCCCTACCCGCCCCCTACCCGGCGTTGACCGTCGCCGACCAGCCCGTCGACCTGCTCGACGCCGACGGCACGCCGGTCGGGATCAGCGCGCGCCTCGCCATGACCGGCCCGCCGGCCCGGCTCGAGGTCGGTGACCGGCGGGCGCGGGTGGTGTCGTGGTGGGGACCGTGGCCGGTCGTCGAACGCTGGTGGGATGCCGAGGCCGGTCGGCGTGGGGTCCGGCTGCAGGTGCAGACGGATGACGGTGTCGCGTTGCTGCTGTTTCTGACCGGCGGCCGCTGGTTCGTGGTGGGGCGCTTCGATTGAGTTTCAGCAACCAGCCCGGCATCGGCTGGGCCGACCTGCAAGCCCGGATGCGCAGCACCCCAGCCATCACGGACCCGCTCGCTGGCGCAGACGGCGGGGACGCCCCCGGCTTCTCCCGTAAACGCGAACCCTTCACCGCCCCCACCTTGGTCCGCACCACCGGGGAGGTGCCGTACGCGGAGTTGCACGTCCACTCGCACTACAGCTTCCTCGACGGCGCATCGTCGCCGGAGGACCTGGTGGTCGAGGCCGCCCGCCTCGGCCTGACCGGGATCGGTATCACCGATCACGACGGTTTCTACGGGGCGGTCCGGTTCTCCGTGGCGGCCCGCGAGCTCGGCATCCCCAGCGTCTACGGCGTGGAGCTGTCGCTCGGGCTGCCGGCGGCGCAGACCGGCCAGCCCGACCCGGCGGGCCGACATCTGCTGGTGCTGGCGCGCGGGCAGGAGGGCTATCACCGCCTCGCCGCGGTGCTCGGCGACGCCCACCTCGCCGGCCAGGCCAAGAACCGGCCCGTCTACGACCTCGACGAGGTCGCTGAGCGGCTGCGGGATCACGTGGTGGTGTTGACCGGCTGCCGCAAAGGCCACGTCCCTGCCGCCCTCGCCCGCCACGGGCCGGACGCGGCTCGTACCGAGCTCGACCGGCTCGTCGCCCTGTTCGGCCGGGAGAACGTGGCGGCCGAGCTGACCGACCACAGCCAGCCCCTCGACGCGGAACGCAACGACGCCCTCGCCGAACTCGCCACCACCTGCGGCCTGCCCGTGGTGGCGACAAACAACGTGCACTACCACCAGCCGCGCCGTCACCAGCTCGCCGCGGTCGTCGCGGCGGTCCGGGCCCGGTCGTCGCTGGACGACCTCGACCCCTACCTACCCGCCACCGGCACTGCTCATCTGCGCTCCGGCGTCGAGATGGCGGCCCGGTTCGCCGACCACCCCACCGCCGTGCCCACCGCGGCCCGGCTCGGCGAAGAATGCGCGTTCGACCTCACCCTGATCGGGCCCAGCCTGCCGCCTTTCGCGGTGCCGGCCGGGCACACCGAGGCGTCCTGGCTGCGGCACCTCACCTGCGAAGGCGCGCTGCGCCGGTACGGGCCGCCCGCCGCGCACCCGGACGCCTACGCGCAGATCGACCACGAGCTCACGATGATCAGCGAACTCGACTTCCCTGGCTACTTCCTGGTCGTCTGGGACATCGTCCGGTTCTGCCGCCAAGAAAACATCTACTGCCAGGGGCGCGGGTCGGCCGCGAACTCCGCGGTGTGTTACGCGTTGCGGATCACCAACGTGGACCCGGTCGCGCACCGGCTGCTGTTCGAGCGGTTCCTCGCCCCGGAACGCGACGGGCCGCCCGACATCGACGTCGACATCGAATCCGGGCGCCGCGAGGAAGTCATCCAGTACGTGTACGGCAAGTACGGGCGCCGGCACACCGCGCAGGTCGCCAACGTCATCACCTACCGGCCGAAATCCGCGATCCGTGACGTCGCCCGCGCGTTCGGCCACGGCGTCGGCCAGCAGGACGCCTGGTCCAAGAACATCGAACGCTGGCACGACCTGACCGTCACCGACACCGCCGGCATCCCGCAGCAGGTCGTCACGTTCGCCAACGAGCTGCTCACCGCACCGCGGCATCTGGGCATCCACTCCGGCGGAATGGTGATCTGCGACCGGCCGGTCACCGAGGTCTGCCCCGTCGAATGGGCCACCATGCCCGGCCGCAGCGTGTTGCAGTGGGACAAGGACGACTGCGCAGAAGTCGGCCTGACGAAATTCGACCTGCTCGGCCTCGGCATGCTCTCCGCCCTGCACTACGCCTTCGACTTCCTCGGCCAAGACCTCGACCTCGGCGACCTCGACTGCACCGACCCCGAGGTCTACGCCATGCTCTGCCGAGCCGACACCGTCGGCGTCTTCCAAGTCGAGTCCCGCGCGCAGATGTCCACCCTGCCCCGGCTACAACCCACGTGCTTCTACGACCTGGTCGTTGAGGTCGGCTTGATCCGGCCCGGGCCCATCCAAGGCGGGTCCGTGCACCCGTATATCCGCCGCAAGAACGGCCTCGAAGAACCCGTCTATGGGCACCCACTGATGCGGAACAGCCTCGAGAAAACCCTCGGCGTCCCGCTCTGGCAGGAACAGATGATGCAACTGGCCATCGACGTCGCCGGATTCACCCCCGCCGAAGCAGACCAGCTGCGCCGGGCCATGGGCTCCAAACGCTCCGCCGCCAAAATGGAACGCCTCAAAAGCCGACTCTATGAGGGGATGGCCGCCAACCAGATCCCACCGCAGGTGGCAGACGACATCTGGCTCAAACTCGCCGCGTTCTCCTCCTACGGCTTCCCCGAAAGCCACGCCATGAGCTTCGCCTACCTCGTCTACGCCTCAGCCTGGCTCAAGCGCTACCACCCCGCCGCGTTCACCGCCGCCCTACTCGGCGCCCAACCCATGGGCTTCTACAACCCCCAAAGCCTGGCCGACGACGCCCGCCGCCACGGCGTCACCGTCCTGCGCCCCGACATCAACGCCTCCGCAGTGAAAGCCAGCCTCGAGACCGGGCCCGACACCCGATGGGCGGCCCTGCCCGGCGAACCACCACACGCCTGGGGACTCGGCGGGCCCGCCGTGCGGCTCGGCCTCGACCAAGTCCGCACCCTCGGCACCGACATCGCCGAACGCATCGTCAAACAACGCGACACCGGCGGCCCGTACGCGAGCATGACCGACCTCGCCCGACGAACGAGCCTGTCCACCGCACACCTCGAATCCCTCGCTACCGCCGACGCGTTCACCGGCCTCGGCCACACCCGACGTCAAGCCCTCTGGGCCGCCGGCGCCGCCGCCCTCGACAAACCCGACAAACTTCCGAACACCACCGTCGGACACCACGCTCCCGCCCTGCCCGGCATGGACAACACCGACACCCTCAAAGCCGACGTCTGGGCCACCGGCCTCGCCCCCGACAACCACCCCATCCAACTCATCCGGCACCGCCTCGACCAGCAACACATAACGTCCATCGCCCAGCTGGCCGCAGTGGAAGACAAGACCCGAGTGCTGGTCGCCGGGCTCGTCACCCACCGGCAACGACCCGCCACCGCCGGCGGCGTCACCTTCATCAACCTCGAAGACGAAACCGGCATGCTCAACGTCATCGTCTCCGAAGGTGCCTGGCACCACTTCCGCCACATCGTCCGGACCAACAACGCGCTGATCATCCGCGGCCAACTCCAAGTCGCCGACACCGTCCGCAACCTCATGGCCGACAACATCCGACCACTTACTGTCGCGACGCGTCCGGCCAGCCGCGACTTCCGTTGATTGCGGCGTGGCGGATCCCTTATCGGTTGGTTCCGAGAGGCCGAGGCGCTTAGCCTCTTGACGGTTGAATTCCCGATGCCGTGAAGACGAGCGGTGACCATCTAGGAGGCATAGCCGATGACCTCTGCTCGCCAAGTCGTAGATCTAGTCTGCTGATGCGCCGCGTGGTCCTCGACAACGACGCCCTCTACTGCCTCGCTCACCGCGGCCGCAACAACGACGCCGAAGCGGTCGATGTCCTTCGGATTGCCGTGGAACAGCACCGCCTCCAACTCATGGCGACCCACATCCTCCGGGAGGAGGCCACAGCCGGCGTCGGTGATGCTCGCAAGGAGCAAATGGCGTCGATATTGGAGTTTGCCGTCAACGTCCCGACAGGTGCCTTTCTATTCGACATTTCCGAGTTCGGCCAGGCGGCACCTGGCGTGGACGACGCGACCATCAAACAGCTTCGTGACGGCATCACCGTCGCAAGCCGCAAGCACGCACACGATGCCCTAATCACCTCTACGGCACTCGCCCAGAACGCGACTCTGGTGTCTCTGGACAATCGGGCGATCCGCCGTGCGCGAGAACTCGATGTTGCCGTGATGAGCCCTCTGGAACTTCTCCTGGAGGCTGGCTACGAACCCACCTGGCTTGGGGCACAGTCTGCTTGAGCGGGCGCCTACGACAAGTACCCTGTGCTGCGGGAAGACACCTGCAGAGCCGCCGCGGTTTGGTTGAGCCCTACGCTCGACCGGCGGAAAGAGTGGGGGCAGCTTTCGGTCGGACGGGCCAGACGACTTCCCCGACGCGATCAGGCGGGTCGAGGACACATGCTGGAACGATTCCTAGCCACCGCGCCCTCCTAGATCGGACACGGCTCCTCGGCCGGCGGGTCGTCTGGTCAGCGCTTGGCGTGGAACGCCTCGGCGATTGAGGCCGGGATGCGCCCTCGCTCCGACACCTCGTATCCGTTCTTGGCGGCCCACTCACGGATCGCCTGGTTCTGCTCCCGGCTCGCCCGATTGGGCGCCGCCTCGGCGCGTGAAGCGATGCGTCCGCTCGCGCCGGTACGGCCTACGCGGGTAGCGGCCGCCAGGTATGGATCGAGTGCTTTACGGAGCTTGCCGACGTTCTTGTCAGACAGGTCGATGGTGTAATTGACGCCGTCAAACCCGAACTCGAGGGTCCTGTCTGCGCCGCTGCCATCAAGGTCGTCCGTCAACACGGTGATGATTTGCTTGGACATAGTCTTTCACTCTCCGAATCGCGCTAAACCTCGTTCATTACGCGGCCATGGTCAACCATAGACGCTACGTTGATCACGCTGTTCGGTCGGCGTGACAGCCGGCAGCCCCGGCCGTCGTGGTGCCGAGAACGCGCCGGCCTCTGGCGAGTAGCGCCAGTTTAAAAACGCGGAAGCATCATGTCTTTCTACCGCGCCGCCGCTGCAGTTATGTGCTCGCTACGGCGGGTGGGACCTCGAAGCGTTCACCGGAGCGAGCCGTCGCCACGTGTCGGTCTACGGACGCGCAGGCGAGGCACTGGGCTCGGGAGGTGGGGGCGTTGTCGTCAACTCGTCTCGTCCGGCTCCTTTCACCGGAGCTGCGGAAACTGGTATCGCAGGTCGATAAGGGCCTGGCGATAGCCGTCGCGGCCATACGCGAAGGGCAGACAGACGACGATCTCGGGCTGCGGACCCAGGCGTTGCTTGGCCGCGTGGGCGTGATCGCCGGGCAGGCGGTAGACCGTGGCGGGTCGCCTACGTCGCCGCCGAGGCGCCCGCGGGGACGACCGGCGAGGTGATGGGCGCTCTTGCGCTCGCGATCCGGACCGAGATCGACGCCGGCCGTCCCACCGTGATCGCGGTCTGGGCATGCTCGGGTGCGAAGGCGTCGCTGACCGTCGCGGTCAACGAATCCGCCCGTGGCCCCGGGCTTTTCGCGCCTGACCTGATCAAGACCGCGTTGGCCGGCCGGGGTGGGGGAACCTTGACCTCGCTCAAGGCGGCGACGTCCCCGCTGGTCAGCTTCCGACACTGCTTGTCGCGGTCGAGAAGGCGGTCACTGAGCAGCCGCGCGAAGCAAGGCTCGCAGGTACTCAGTCAGCCAGCGCCGGAGTTCCAGGGCGGCCCGGTGGTGGTGATCGCGTGCCACGATGTAGCGCCGGATCGTCGGGAACCTCGGTGGGCGAGTTGGGAGGAGACAGCGAACTTAGGCGGTCGCCCTCGCGTGTTGTACCGCCTGCTCGGGCGGCTGCTGGCCCGGGTCAGCTTCCGGCGTTGTGCTGGTCGCGAAGGATTGCGGTGATGTCGGTGGTGGGGGCCGGTCGGGCGAACAGGAAACCTTGGCCGTAGTCGCAGCCGTAGGCGCGCAGGGCGGCGTATTGCGCTTCGGTTTCGATGCCTTCGGCGATGACGGTGACGTTGAGGTCGTGGCAGAGCTGGATGGTGCGGTGCACGACGGCGGCCGCGGCGGCGTTGTCGAGGTCGTTGAGGTCGGTGACGAGTTCACCGGCGAGTTTGACCGTGTTGACGGGAAGGCAGGCCAGGGCGGCGAGGTTGGCGTGGCCGGTGCCGAAGTCGTCGATGGCCAGCCGGATCCCGCGGTCGGCCAGCTCGTTCAGGATGCCGGTCGGGCTGTCGACTGCGGTGCTTTCGGTGATCTCGAGTTGCAGGGCGTCGGCGGGGAGCCGGCTGGCGTCGAGGATGTCGGTGATCGCGGCGAGTAGGTCGGGGTCGGCCAGTTGCAGCGGGGACAGGTTGACGCTGATCAGCAGGCCGTGGCCGTCCGCGTGCCAGCGGGCGCCGTGGTGGCAGGCCTGGCGCAGCAGGGTCTGGCCGAGCGGGCGGATCAGGCCGGTACGTTCGGCCGCGTCGATGAATTCGCCTGGGCCCAGCGGGACGGCGTGGCCGCGCTGCTGCCAGCGGGCGAGGGCTTCAACTCCCACGATCCGCCGGTCCGTCAGCTGGAGGATCGGCTGGTAGTACGGCACGAACTCGCCGCGTTCCAGCGCGGCCGGCATCGCGGCGGCGAGCCGATGCCGGCGCAGGTCCTGTTCGGCCCGGTCGGAGTCGAAGACTGCGTACGGCCGGTGTTCGGTGTGAGTCCAGGACAGGGCGATGTGGGCGTCGCGCAGCCAGGCGTCGGCGTCGGTGCCGGCGGCCGGGCGTTCGACGATCCCGGCGGTCATGCTGACCTTGAGCTCGTAGTCGTCGATCCAGGGCAGGCGGGCGTTGCCGACGGCCCGCTGCGCCAGTCCGGCGATCTTGGTCATCTCGTCCAGGCCGGTGGTGCCGGTGACCATGAAGACGAACTGTTCTCCGCCGAGGTGGGCGAGCAGGTGTCGGTGGGCGGCGCCGGGCTGGGTGGCGGTGGGGGGCGCGCCTTGGGCGAGGCTGGTGACGACTTCGCGCAGGCGCAGTCCGATGATGTCCAGCAGCAGGTCGCCGTCGCGGTGCCCGAGGGTGTCGTTGAGGTCGGCGAAGTCGTCGATCCGGATGAGGCAAACCCCGATCCGCTCGCCGGGCTGTGCCTGGCGAATCGCGCCGTTCAGCCGCTCGCGCAGGAAGACCCGGTTCGGCAGGTCGGTCACCGGGTCATGCAGCCGGGCCCGGGTGAGTTGCTCTTGTAGCAGGTGCTGTTTGTCGGCCCAGCTGATCCGCATGCTGCGGTGGAGCACCTCGTTGGCCTCGACCACGACATCGCGCAGGCTGGTGGTGAAGCCGTAGGCGAGCTGTCCGAGCAACGCGGTGATCCGGTCTGGGTCGCCGGGCCCGACCAGCCCGGGCAGCCGCCGGGCCAGCAAGGTCAGCGTGGAGCTAAGTACGCCGGGCGAGGCCATCCGGGCCTCGATTAACGCCGCACCGACACGGGCGCCAGCGGACGGCTCGAAGGGTTGCGCGTCGGCCGCGTCGACCAGCTGCTGCACGAGCAGCCGCAGCCGTTCACGGGCGCGTGCCCGGCGGCCGGGGATGAAGCCGTGCGGCGTGATGACGCGTAGCCACTGGTGGGCCAAAGCGTCCAGGGCCGACTGGCGGCCGCCTTCACTGCGGTGCTCACGGGTCAAAGGGGGCCGTCCTTCGGTCAGCGTTCGCCCGGCACCTCACCTGAAGGGGCCGTCGAACACAGTGCACCGTGGACAGAGCAGCCGCCATCCGCGGCCGCGCCCCAACCGCACCGGACGTGAATACATCGGCGCTGGCATCACCGCAGGTAGGGGGTTAACGGACGACCAGCCGCGCGGATACGCACGGCAACCGTTTAGGCACCAACTGCCAAATCCGGCGGCCGGATCGGCGGCCACTCCTATGTGTGCGTCGCCCGGTCGGGTGACAACCGGTGACCAAACCGCGGTCAGCGGCGCCGTCCGACGGCGACCAGGGCGGTCGGCTGCGGATGCTCGTCCTCCTCATCAGAGTCGGGGCGCCACTGCCCGGCGCTGACCACACCCGGGTCCAGCAGTTCGAAGGACTCACCGAGCAGACCGGCGATCTGCTCGGGCGTACGGATCGCGACCGGGGTCGGCGTCTTCTCGTACAACTGGCGGACGGTCTCCTGCCGCTGCCGGCCCTCTTCGGTGACGTCGGGGCCGACGTGGGAGATCACCAGGATGCTGCCGGGATTGACCGCGGCGCCGATCTGCTCGACGATCCAGGCTGGATCTTCCCCGTCGGTGATGAAGTGCAGCACGGCGACCATCAGCACCGCCACCGGCTGGGAGAAGTCGAGGAACTCCAGCAGCCTCGGATCCGCGAGAAGCGCATGCGGATCCCGCAGGTCCCCGAGGATCGCTTTCACGTTCCGGTTGCCCTGCAACAAGCTGTTGCTTTGCTCCACCGCGACCGGGTCGACGTCGACGTACAGCACGCGGGCGTCCGGATTGATCTGCTGGGCGACCTCGTGCACGTTACCCAGCGTAGGGATACCCGAGCCCAAGTCCAGGAACTGGCTGATCCCGGACTCGGTCAGCCACTCCACCGCCCGGCCCAAGAACGCCCGGTTCGCCTGCGCCAGCATTCCCGCATCCGGCACGATCGCCAGCGCCCGCTGCCACAACTCCCGGTCCACGCCGAAGTTGTGGACCCCTCCGAGCGCGAAATCGTAAACCCGTGACGCGTTCGGCACATCGATGTCCACACCCTCAGGAACCCAATCCGGCCGCTGAGCCACCACTACCCCCGTCCCGGTTCACGGCACCACCCGCCCGGCAGCCCGCCGTGAAACACCTCTGTACCCCGGCATCGCCCCGAGCCGGTAAACGGCCATCCTATGAAGAATCGATACGCCGCGGAGGAACCGGACCGGCCAGGATCTTGCATCATCAGCACGACTCACATCCACAGTGCTCGGCGGACCTGTCCGATACAGAACCTGAGTCAAGCTCGATTGTGTGGCGTCTCCGGCGTCAGTTTCCGCGCAGCTAGGGGCACTGGCGGAAGCCGTGCTCTCTCGCCGCAGGGAGGACTCGCGTGCCTCGACAGCAGCTTGGAGGTCTACGCCGGTCATCTGCGCCAGTGACAGAACGAAGAGGACAGCGTCGGCGAGCAATTCGGCCATGTTCTCGCGTCGGCGCCGCCAGGTATCGACGGCTTCAGCGCGGTCGTGGCTTGCGCACGGACGAGTGACGAGACACGGCAGGCTAGACGAAATGTCCAAGAGCTTCAGCAGGGACACACGCTAAATACCCAGGTTCGCGCGTCCTCCTTCGCGCACCGGGATGGCCTGACTGTTTTATGTGAGTAGTGCGGGCGTGCTCTCGCAGTGCTGTGTCGACTCCGCTGATTGCTTGCCCGTATTCCTGGCACAGGGTTTCGGGGAGCAGGCCGAGTCCGGCCTGGTGGTAGGCGCGGAAGTAGTCGAGCAGGTTCACCAAGGCGACCTTGGCAGCGAAGTATGCGCCGGCGTCGCCGGTGCGGCGGGCGCGGTCGATGTTGGAGCGGAAGGCGACGGCCTTGTCGACGGTGGAGAGCAGCAGGACCGGGTAGTCGGTGGTGTCGATCGGGGGGTCGGGCTGGTCGAGGGCTTGGTGTTCGGCGGCCAGTGCGAGCACGACGTGTGCGGTTTGCTCGCCGTAGCGTCCGGCGAGGAAGACGGGCACGTCGACGCCGGCGGGGGCGAATTCGGGTGCGTCGTGCAGCAGGGCCGCGGCGGTCAGTTCGGCGCTGGCGTCGGGTACATGGCGCACGAGCGCGGCAGCGACCGCCGCGGAATGGGCCAGGGCGGGCCGGTCCTCGACCTGGTGATCGCCGTAGAGGGCGCGGGCGTCGCGGAACGCGGCCTTCACGAGCGGGTGGCGCGGGGTGGACAAGACGGTCATCAGGGCCTCCGTGAGGGGTGGCTACCATGTCGGGTATGACGGGTCCATTACCGCGCTGGGAAGCCGATACGTGCGCGGTGTGCCCTGCTCAGCAACTGGGCCCGGGCCGGTTCGATGTGGTTGCGCGACCGGGCCCCGGGTTGCAGTACCGGCCTGATCTGGGCTGGCGAGCTCGGCCGGACGGCACGCCGGTCTGCGTGCATGACTGCCGCGTCGGGATGCCGGTCGGGGATTACGCGTCGGCCGGGGCGCCGGTGCCGAACCTCGACGGCCCGGCCCCGGCTCCTACCCCGGAAGCCCTCCACCTGCCCGAGCAGCTGGAGGACCTCGAAGGGTGGCTCGTCGCGGTGCTGCGCACCGTTCCGCAGGAGCGGATGTTCGGCGCGGTCGCCCGCGCCGAACGCGAGGCCGGCGAACGGTTCAACTCCCGTGACGTGGTGAAGGCGATGCGTAAGGTGATGTCGCGGGAGCTGACCCGACGCTGACCAGATCAGCCGGCGGCCGAAGCCGAAGCCGGTTCGTCGAAGTTGATACTGGTCGTAGCGCCGTGGCCCTGGATGCCGATCGTCTCGTAGAGCCGTCCGAGCACGTCGAGGCGCCGGTTGACCTCGCTGGTGGGCAGCCAGTACCGCATCGGCTTGTCGCCCCAGCCGGCCGCGGCGTAGAGCTGGTCGGTCTCGCCGCCGATCTCGTATCCGAACTCCTCCAGATCGGTGGCGTGCGCGAACCGGATCCCGAGGTCTTCCTGGATCTTGGTCATCACGTTCCATTGGGCGAGGATCGCGTGGACCATCTCGTCGACCGGTGCGGCGACCAGCAGTTCGGCGCGTTTCTCGTCGCCGGTGGCCTCCAGCACGGCGGCCTTGAGCGCCAGTACCCGCAGGCCCTCGACCGCGAGTTTCGGCGAGTCCTGCTCGACGTTCCAGTCGGCGATCGTGGCGTAGCCGGTGGTGGTGAACCAGCAGCAGGTGTACTTGAGCGACGACTCGGTCAGGTGGGTGTGGAGCGGGTGTTGCTGGATCGCGGTGAGGATCTGGGCGGCACGCGTACCGATCGCGGCGATGTCCAGGTCGGTCGTCATGATGGATCCCTTCACTCGGGTGGTGCGGCACCCGCCCCGCGCCGACGGGCGACGCGGGCACGGAAATCGGGGACCTGGTGAGCGTCTGGCGCAGTGGGCAGCCGTGCGTGGCGCGGACCAGACCGAGGGGTGGGGTTTGCGTCCGCTCAGAGTTCGGGTGAGCGGCGGCGATGAGTGTTTGGCCAGGCCGGCTGGCGCTAGCGGCGCAGGCTGCGCGTGAAGATCGCGACGGCTGGCTCGCGCCGCCAGCACGGGCCCGGAGTCCCGCACTCGCGGCAAAGCCTCGTTGCCTTCGACGTGATGTGCGTGTCGAGGACCCGCCGGGCTCGTACCTGCAGACTCTCAATCGGCGTCGCAGCCGGGGCAGCGCCGATCCGCCGGTCCGTGCCGGCGGTCAGAACGGTTGCCATCGCGGGGTCACCTCCGTCAAAGGCTGCCGGTAGATCCGGCTGTGTCTGACGGGAGTGACGCTATGGTGACCGAACGCCGAAATGATTAGTAGCTCTAATACCGCTGGCCTATGTGGTATCGAGACGGGCAGCGAGCTCTTGCAGTTGCCGGCCGCCGGCCGAGCGGCGGGCTCGTCGCAGCATCGACCCGACCGTCTCGCGGACCAGCGGTGAGAGCCTGACCCGCTGCGGGGCGATCGTCTCGGCCCTCAGCAACGCCGCCTGGGCCTGGCCATCGTGCCGGCCCGTCTGAGCCAGACACCGGCCGAGGTCGGCCCACATGGTTGCCTGCCGGTTCGACGACCCGATCACAGTGACGTCGACCGCGTCCAGGGCGAGCGCTGCCCGGCCGTCGCCAAGCTCGGCCAGCACGCCGAGGCGCCAGATGCCCACGTTGGTCGGCCCGAACCACAACTGGCCGAAGGTGCCTTCGCCCAGCCGCGCCGCGAGCGCCTCAGCCTCGCGCAGGTGCTCGCGGCTGCGCGTCGCGTCGCCGCCGACCGCCGACCGCCGACAACATCGCCGCGCTCAGGTGCAACATGCCGTAGACCTGACCGGCCTGCGGCTGCCCGGTAGCAGCCGCCAGCCGATCGATCGCCTGACCCACCCGGTGAAGCGGCAACGCTCGGGTCTCCGACGGCAGAGTGTGCACGATCGCGAACTCGGCCAGGCCCCGCCACTGCGGCTCGTCGTCCAGCTGCGCCGCGGCGGCCTGGCACTGCTGTGCGGCGAGTAACGCCAGATCGGCGTGGCCGAGATACTTCGTCGCGAAGGTCGCCGCATACGTCACCCACACCAGCCGGCGCTTTGCGGCCGGGTCATCGCGTCTGCCGCCTAAAGCCAGGATCAGGTTCGGCAGGCGGGCGAGCAGATCGTCATAGCGGCACGCGTTGTGTAGCCGTGCTACCTCGTCCATCGTCTCAGCGTGGTCGGTGATCGCGTTGTGGGCCGGATTGACGGTGCCGAAGGCAAGCTCAGCCAACGCTGCCCGAAGCGAGGGAAGGTGCCGGGCCGCGCTCGTGTGTTCCAAGCTGGTCGGGTCGTATGGCTGTCCGGTCAGGTCAGCCAGCGACACCTGCAAGGCCCGGGCCAGCGCCAGCTGGGTGCTGCGTTTGTCTAGCGGCGCGATGCCGGTCTCGATCTGCGCGATATAGCCTTGACTCAGACCGGCAAGCCCGGCCAGTACCCGCTGGCTCAGGTTGCGTTTGAGTCGCCAGCGCCGGACCCGGACTCCGATATGGTCCAGGACGGGGCCGCGGTCCGGGCCGTCCGCCACCATGCCAGCGACGATACTCCCGACCGGCCGGCCCACACCCCACCAGAAATTCCGGTCGAAACGCCGATGAGGAGCGCCACCATGCCAATCGCCGGACAACCCGTGCTGTACCTCGTGGCCTGCGGCGGGCGCCCCGCCGGTGACCTGCCGCCTTTCGTCACTGCTATGCAGGCGGCCGGCTGGGATGTCTGCGTGATCGCTACCCCGTCCGCGGTCAAGTTCATGGACCTGCCCGCCCTGGGGCAGCTGACCGGGCATCCCGTGCGCTACGACTGGAAACAGCCCGACGAGCCCGACGTCCTGCCGCCGGCGGACGCGTTCGTCATCGCCCCGGCCACCTTCAATACGATCAACAAGATGGCGACCGGTGCCAGCGACACCCTCGCGCTCGGCCTGCTCAACGAGGCCATCGGCATGCGGCTGCCGATCATCGCAGTGCCCACGCCGAACATGAAGTTGGCCCGCCATCCCGCGTTCGACACCAGCGTCGCGCTCCTGCGCTCCTGGGGCGTCGATGTCATGTTCGATCCGACCGTTGGCCGCTGCCCGTGCCGAACATGGGCGCTCCCGCCGCAGACTTGTTCCCCTGGCCCGACCTCACGAAAGCCGCAACGGCACTGGCCACGGAGGTTTTGCGCTGAACAACGCCGTCCGCACTGTCAGGTAGCGGCGGAGTACGCAGACGCCTCGGTCGGTGACGTCCACTCGTGGGATCCGGGGATCGTCATCGAGCAGCACGGGCGAGCCGTTCGGCAAGGGCCATCACGCCGACGCATCCCGGAGACGGGCACGACGAGCTCACCGTCAGGGTGCTGCCCGCCCGACCGCAGCCTCGCCGGAGAAGGCTGGTCGAAACGCTTGTGCCGCGTGTTCGTAGCCGCCCATCGGCACATCTGCGGCCGGGGCCCAGCCCGCCGATCCTCGCCGTACGCGGTTACCGATAGCCCACCGCCACAGCCACCTCGTGCCCCAGTTCGTCGAAACGCCGATCGAGGCCAAGGCGGCGAACCCACAGCAGCCCCAGAGCGCCGATGACGACCAGCGCGAACACCAGCGCGACGGCCAGTGAGCTCGAAGCCAGCAGCACGACAGCGACGACCACCACGATCAGCGAAGCTGCCACACCAGCCGGGGCCATCCACCGCCAATGCGGCCACGGCGGAATCCGCGACGTCCACGCTCGCGCGATCCACCAGCCGGCCACGGCGACGAGCAACACGAAGGCCACCAGGAGCAGAACGAATGCCGCCGCGGCCGAACCCGGCGCCGCAAACCCGGTAGCGGAGATCAGGACACTCCCGGCCAGCGCGGCCGGCCCCACCGAGGCGGCTGCCGCCAGCCGGACCCGCTCGCGGCCACGCGCCACCACGGCTTGCCGGCGCAACAACCGGATCACCTCGTTCTCGCCGGCGTCCCCGTTGAGGTCCATCGCTTCAGCTCCAGCTCCGTGAAACAGGCCGAGCCTATCGGGCCGGTGCACAGAGGTCGGCTACCTCCGCCAGCTCTGCTCGCCGCGTCCATCGACCAAGCCGCACCGGCTGACCCGCCCCTCGCATGGCGTGAATCGACGCCTCTCCCCAGCGTCCGGCTATCTGGCACGGCGGACATCGGCGTGCAGGACACGCATCGTGTCAACGTTCCGGTCGGTTCCGGCCGGGTGGTGGGCGTCGAGCAGCTGCCAAGCTTCTTCGAGGGCCTGTTCCAGTTGGGTGGTGCGCTGTTCGAGCTGGCGGCGGACTTCGGCTCGGGCAGACTCGATGCGCCGGATCCATCCTTGCGTCGTGTCCGGGTTGGACGGCCGCTCGCCGAGGGTCCGGACACCGTGCAGCAGGTGCGCAGGGGCAATCACGGCGATCTGCCGGCCGCCGTCGGTCACGACGGTGATCTGCTGGTTGACCGACGCCAGGCGGGCGAGCTGGGCGAACCGTATGCGAGCCTCTGCCAAAGAGAGCACGAGAGTGCGACCGGGGTTCGACGTGGCTGGTTGTGCCATACCCCGATGATGGCGCCAGGGTATGACACTTTCTCAGCTCGGCGCCGAGCCCTTCCTTCGCATTGTGACTCCCGGGTGCCCGAGCACTTGTGCGGAGCCGGGCAGCAAGCCGAGGCGGGGGCAAAGTCAACGGGCGCCGGCTTGCTGGGGCTCGCGGACGCGGCCCCGATGCTGATCACCGACCCGCAGATGGTAGCGGCACGGCCCGCCTACGAATTGCCTCTGCTGGCGCGGGCCGGAGCCGTGTGCTGTCGCGGTACCGCTCCCCAGCGGACGCTCTGGCAGGCGGAAAGTTAAGGCTCGACTTTGATCAGTGTTCCTGATTTCTCGTCCGTGATGTATTCGCGTTTGGCGTTGCGGGCGAGCTTTTCTTCGATGGCGGTTTGCAGGTCGATGCCAGTCATCTCGGCGAGTGACATGATGTAGAGCGTCATGTCGGCGAGTTCTTCGCCGAGGTCCTCGCGTTTGCGTCGCCAGGCGTCGAAGGCTTCGGCGGTTTCGCCTTGCAGGAGGCAAAATTCCAGGGGTACGTCGCTGGTGTTGAGGCCCTTGGCGAGCTTGTTTTCCCAGGTCAGCTTCTGGGCGAACCTGATCTCCAAGGTGGCCTCCGGTCTGCGACGGTCGAGAACCGTGGAAGAGTATCCGGCTGGCCTGTCGCGGGGAACCCTATGTCGGCGTGTCACGGGTCCTTGTTCGGGTGGTTGGTGTCGATGCCAACGACGGTGGCCAGGGTGGCGATGACCCGGAATAGGTCGTCGTAGCGGGCGCAGATCTGGGTGATCTCGTTCACGCCGGGCGGGTTCGGTTCGGCGCGAGCGGCGAGCCGGCGACGGATTTGCTCCGGTGGCGCGGTGACGTGCACGAAAATGCCGCCGTGGTCGGTGACGTGCCGAGTTAACGCGGCCATCTGCTGGTAGGTGAGCCGGGCGTGGCCGCGATAGAGCGGGCCATAGACGAGTTCGCTGAGGTAGCAGCGGTCAAAGACGAGGATGCCCGGCTGATCGAACAGGGTGCGGTAGGCGGCGTACAGGTCGGCGCCGGGCGGGGTGATGGTGGCGTGGATCAGCGTGGCGCCGAGTCGGTTGGCGGCTGTTTGGGCGAGGGTCGTTTGCCGGCGCCGTCGCAGCCCTCGAACACGATGATCCGGTAGGCGGCGAGCTGGCAGAGGACGTCCATCAGCGGGCCGACGCCGGGCTGGCGACGGCGGCGCGGGGGCAGGCGGTGGCAAGTTTCCCGGTGACGGCGTACTGGATCATGAGGTTGCGCCAGTTCGGTTCGCGGCCGTGGGCGAAGGTCCAGGCGGGGCCCGGGCAGTAGGCGAGCACGCGGCGGCCGGTCGCGGCGGCGGCGCCGATCAGCAGGGCGGCGCCGGGTGGGGTTTCGGGTCCGCTCAGGTCGGCGATCACGGTGTCGCTGCCGGTAGCGGCGGCCCAGTCCTGTGCGGCGGCTGCGAGCGGGTCGGGGCTGGTGAGCCGCCGGGCGTGCCGCTGCTGGCCGGTCGCGTTGGCCTTGTGCTCGCGGACGAGTTCGGTCCAGTCGGTCGACGGAGGCCCGTACGGGGTGGGCTCGATGAACAGGGTGCCGCCACCGCCGCCTACCTGGGTCTGGGAGGCGGGGTGGGCGGCGCGCTCGAGGAGGGCGGTGACCGCTTGGTCGATGCCGGCGCGGATCGTGGTGGCGTTGCGTTTGGCGAAGACGGTGAACCGGTCAGAACCTTCGGTGGGCGCTCCGAGGCGGTGGGCGCGTACGACCTGGTCGGCGACGGTTTCGACGAGGGGGTCGGGGAAGGCGAGCGGGGGGCCGTTCTTGGACGGGCCGTAGGTTTGAAAGTCGGTGGTGAGCACGATGATCGGGACGCGCAGGGCGGCGGCGTAGCCGATTTCCATGCAGACGCCGTCGTCGAGGGTGGGGCCGTGCAGGATGGCCAGCATGCCGTCGAGGTGGGTGAGGCGTTGCCGGTCGAGGTCGAACAGGCGGCGTCCTTTGACCTCGGCGACCAGGTCTTCTTCGTCGGTGTCGCAGAAGGGCAGGAAGACGTTGTCGGGTCCGGTGTGGCGGGCCAGGGCGGTGGCCGCTGCGACGCCGAGCTGCCGGTCGTGGGCGGCGAAGAGCCGGTGGGGATTGAGTACATGGCGGGGTGGCTCCCTGATGGGGTGGGGGCTGCCAGGTGATGCCGGTGGTGGTGATCCGGGCGGTAGCCGCGTGGACTGCGCCCCGATGCCGACCCGCGTGCGCTTACCTGCCGATCAGCGCCTCCGATCACACCGCCGAGTCCGTGCCGCTGCGGCTATGGAGCTACCCGTAGGGTCGCTTACTGGGAGGCGAGCCAGGGTGGAGATGCTGA
The DNA here is from genome assembly GCF_044455125.1 of Actinoplanes sp. NPDC051343. Classification (NCBI taxonomy): domain Bacteria; kingdom Bacillati; phylum Actinomycetota; class Actinomycetes; order Micromonosporales; family Micromonosporaceae; genus Actinoplanes; species Actinoplanes sp. NPDC051343. The sequence goes on along the minus strand of NZ_JBITEL010000031.1, from coordinate 3,298 downwards.
TCGGGCGCAAGCTGGTGAGAGTGCAACGGTTGAGCTGGCACCAGCCCGGCGAAGCGGACAATCTCAGCGTCGGGCCGGTCCACCTCGTGTTCGAGGGCGGCCAGGGCATCTTCTTCGCCGGCGGAAGCGACTGGTCCCTGGAGTTGGTCGAGACCGATCCGGAAAGTCGTGTCTGGCTCGACGTCTATGACTACGACTGGTACGGGTCGCGTTGGTTGTTGCGGGACGCATCCGGCGAACCGCCGTTCGCTGCGGTTGTTGCCCAGCCCTTCGTCGCGATGGAACCAGTACGCAACGAGGTCGACCAGGTGATCGGCGTCAACCTGAACTTCGGTGGTCAGACCCTGACACTCCAGACCTGGGGAGGAGAGGTCACAACGTGACAGAGGAAGACGTTGCAGAGAGTGTCATCGACCGCCTGCTTTTGGCGCTCGCCGCGCAACTCGCCCAGGCGAAGGAGCCAGTCCTGGCCGTCGACGCGGCCGACGCGCTCGCCGATCTGAGCAGAGCCGAGGCCGAGCACATCTTCGGCCAGGCCCGCCATCTCGTTCACTACGGCGCGGACACGGAACCGCTGGAAGCCCTCATCGACACGATCTCGGGCATCCTGCGCGCTGAGGCCCCGGAGGACGCCCCGTTCAAGCCGGGAGACAAGGTCCGGCTCGTGGGCGTCCTTCCGGAGAGTCTCGCGGAGTGCGACGAGATGTCGCTTCGCCAGATCGACTTCACCGTTCGCTACGTCGGCCGAGGATCGGCGATCGACGTGCAGTCCGATCTGGCTGACGACTACATGATCGCGACGGTGGCGGCGGACGCCATCGAACACCTCCAGAGGTGACCACCGCCGCATCCGCTCACGCCGCAGAGGGCACGGACTGAGGCTTTCCGAGCAACGGCCGTTGACGGTGGGTAGCGGATTCGTTCAGGTGGTCCGGCCGTGTTCGATGTGCAGGATTACGAGTGCCGCTGCGGTGATCCGGCTGATGGTCCAGGGGCAGAGGCTGACGTTGCGTAGGGCTTTGAACGTGGTCTTGAGCAGAGAGTTTCCGCGTTCGCCGATCGCGCGGACGGCGTTATGGGCTCGGTTGAACTCCTGCTCGATGGCGGTGCAGGACCGATTCTTCGGTTTCTTGAACGCGATGGTGATGGTGTCTGACTCGCCTTCGTAGCCCAGGTCGCCGAGCACGCGCAGATCGTCGTCGGTCCACGCGCTCAGCAGCGGCAGGACGTCATGGTGGCGCAGGGCGGTGGTGTCGTGTTCACGGCCGGGACGCACGGGTGAGGTCCAGAGCGGCCAGCCGTCCGGAGCGGTGATGACCTGCACGTTCCCGCCGTGGTTGTCATGCTTTCCCGACCACCAGAGATCCACCCCGGGAGTCGGGCCGGGCGTGCTGCACCGATCGGTCTCGATCAGCGTGCCGTCGACGTTGACATGCGCGTAGCCGGCCATCTTCGCCGCCAGCAGCACCGAGTTCAGGCCCGGAGCTTGGTCGGCGATCACGCTCAGCCCTTCGTGCAGGTAGGCGTAGCCGGTCAACCGGCTGACCTGGTTGTCGACGGCCAACTGGATGATCCGAGTGCCGTCGAGCAGCCGGCGCAGGACCAGGATCGCCTGGCGGTAACAGCCCAGCGAACGGGTTCCCGCCCTGGTCCCGAGACGTCGGCGTTGCGCGTGCAACAGACCGGACACGAACAACACGGTGTCCTCGGATACGGGCAGGACGGCAGTGTATGTGACACTCATAGTGGCGCAGGACCCCTGGCGTGAAGTGCTCTGTGAGAAGTCCACTTCCTACCGGGGTTCTGCGCTCTCTCGTTGCACCACAACACGTTCGGCGTGTCCACACCCGACAGGCCGGACCACCACCAAGCACCACGCAGAGCGCTCAGATCGTTACTCGGAAAGCCTCAATGATGGTCGTCAGCAGATCATCGACCTGGCCGAACTCGTCGTCGGTCAGATCGGAGACGTCGGCATCACGCGTCTTCTCAATCAGGGTTGCAGCCGATTTGAGAGCGCGAAGCAGTTGGTGGTCCAACACGCGCCCTACGCTAGTTGCGCCGGGCCAACGGTACCGGCGCTCGATTATTCTTCAGTACTCGTATTACCCGGATCAGCGAGATCTGGCCGATGACGGCGAACCCACGCCTCGATGTCCTGACGCTTCCATACCCGCCCTTGGATCAAGTCGTCATAGGGGGCCGGCCAATCCTTGCGCTGCGTCAGTTGATAGACGCGTTGCCGACTGATGTCGCCAAGTCGCAGACGCATCTCTGCCGTTCCCATCAGAAGACGCGACATGCGACCAGTGTACACCAGACTAGCTGATCGACGTCATCAGATCGACGCTGCGCCAGCACCAGCCCCCGGTCAACGGCGCTGGGTGACAACCGCTGAAGACCGCAGCGGACTCCCACGGACGACTGAGGACTGAAAGCGCAGGTCGTCGTAGTGCTGACCAAGGTCATTCAAGATCATAAGTTGCCTGGGGGTCAAGGCGTCGTCACCGGATTTCAGCTGGCTTGCCAGTCGCCAGGTAGCCAGTCAGGTTCGCCATCGTCTGAGTTTGGGTCTGGGGGCACAATGTCGGCGAGCTCGTCTTCGATCTCAAGATCGAAGGTGTGAGCGATAAGCGCTAGATGGACACCCATGGTGGTACGTAGGTCGCCGAGGGAAGTGCGAATGCGTTGGTGTTCGCGGCACGGCGGCTGAAGTTGCTGGCGTCTGGACCGGCCGCCTCGACAAACTTGCGACAAGCCGCGCGCATGGCCCGAAGGCTGCGAGAAAGATCCTTTCCCGGCTGCGCCAGATCCAGCTGTTCTGTCAGAACCCGACGGATCTCAAGTGCGGAACGGACGCAATGCATCTCGTCTCCGCGGTGTCGCCAGCCAAAGAGAACTCGCCGGTCTTCCAGGTAGCCGATCACTCGGCCAGCGGTTGCTTTGTCACCGGGAGTCGTCTGCCACTGGACACCGAACGCTGGAACTGAAACTTCCGTTACGCGTATGCCCACGAAGCGATGCTCTCACAGATTGGGCGTTATCCATGGACGCTGTCGACCGCTTGAGTGACTAACTGGATGACAACAGACGACGACAACGCCGGACGGCCCCCGCTGTTAACGCCTCAGCGGAACAGGTCGTTGACCGAGGTCGCCACAGTCGCGGCCATCTCCTGAACGAGCCGGCGGGTATCCCGGATAGGGGGTGCGCCGAAGGCACGCTTGTAGTCCCGGCTGAACTGCGAGGGGCTGCCGTATCCGACGGCGTAACTGGCTGTCGTCGCGTCGGCGGCACC
>NZ_JBITEL010000030.1:0-30828 GCF_044455125.1 Actinoplanes sp. NPDC051343 | reverse complement strand
AACTCGAGATCGCCACCGTCGAGTACATCGACTGGTACAACAACCGCCGTCTGCACGGCGAACTCGGCCACGTCCCACCCGCCGAATACGAGGCATTACCCGCGATAACCCACCCGGTCACCGCAACTCTAGAAACCAGCTAACCAACTCTCCATCAAACCCAGGGCTTGACAGTCGCCTTTGTGTAGCGGGGCCGAGGGCGCGGATGTCGAGTGTGGGGTGGCTCCGAACGTTGAGTGATAGGTCGTGCAGCCGGCCAGGGACGCAACCAGCACTGCGGCGAGGAGAGCCCGCATCTTTCCTCCGATACTGTGACCTTCGGCGTATTTTTGGCGTGTGGCTAGCATGTTCAGGGGTGCCGAGGTCGAGGTCGGGGTCGCTTACCACCTTGTCGTGCTGTGTGACGAAGACGTGGACGAGAACGTCCCTACGCCCGACAAGGTCGGCCACTCGTGGCTCAGCTGCGGGACTTCGACGGTCCTGCTCCACTCGGCCGGTGACATCGGCTCGGCGCTGTTCACCCTCGAGTTGTGGGACGATCGACCGCCTTCGCTAGGGCTGGACGTGTGGCCGGTCAGTGAGGTGGTGAGGCTGACATTGCCCTCGGGGGTTCTGTGCGTGCGCCAGACCGCCATGGGCCGCATACCGGCGGTCTTCGATGTGGGTGAGCCGGGCGACTATCTCGTACGGCTGGCGTGGCGTGCGGATCCCGAGGGCTTGCTGCTTGCCCAGTTCTGGGCGGGTCGGTGATCGTGCGGCTCCGAGGCCCCGGCGTCTGTGCAGGGGCCTCGGAGCGCGTATTTAGGGGTTGATCTGTACGAAGAACGGGTCTCCGTCAAGCAGGCGGTCCGTGTCATACCATCGGCCGAATCGGTTGCCGGCCTCCACGTTCTCCTTGTCGACGATCCACTCGACCGAGTAGGTCCGACAGGCACCGCTGGGTCGTAGCTCGACCGGCCGGCGCCCTCGTACGTCGAGCGCAGCGGGTATTCGTCACACTGGTACGTGTTCGCCGGGTCCGCCTCCATTGCCTGCTGCTTGAGCAGTTGCTGTTCCTTGGTGTTGCAGTAGTTGATGCGCCCGATGCGGTCGTTCTCGGCGTAGCGTTCGGCCTGCGCAGGCCCCTTGGCCTGTGCGAGCCGGTGCAACGGATCGGCCGCGCTCGCGCCCGGCAGCTTCTTGTCGGCCAGCGTCGGATAGGTGTTCTGCGGGAACGTTTGCGCGTACTGGATGTGCTGAGCGGCGCCCCTGACGGTCGGGTCACTCACCGAGAAGGCGAATCCGGGAGTCGCCCGGTCGAAGACTGATCCGAGCAGATCGGCGTTGGCCACGTTGAGGTAGTAGGCACTGTCGAAGCGGATTCCGCCGTTGGGCGACGAGTAGGTCTTCTTGGTGTACGGGGCCGGCAGGTCGATGTCGAAGTCGACGTGGAACTCGCCGCGGGCGATCTGGTCGCCCCAGGCTGAGGAAGGCTGCTCGGCATCCGACACGAGGTCGAGCGTGGCGTCGTGATCGACTACCCAGCCTTCGGTGTACTTGCCTACTTGGGGCTGATCACCCGGGCTGCAGGCTTGTCCGGACGGGTGGAGTGTGGGGTCGTCATAACCGCCCTCGCACTCCATTTTGACCTCCAACCGGGCGGCCTGGTCGGCGTAGGTGCCGATCAAGACCTTCGGGTCGACCGAGACCGTGAAATCGGCCCACCGGTCGTAATTGTTGTTGAATCCGTTTTGGTAAGCGCCAACCTTGGCGTGACCGTTGATGGTGACGAACGCTAAGAAATAACCGGTGTTGTTGCACAGGAGCAGGAACCTGCAGTGTGTCGTGACGCCAGCGAACAGGAGCTCCTGGCAGTACGAGTACCGGTTCTTGATCCAGCCGGCCGCCGTCCCCGTCTGCTCCGCCCGGTCATCGCATTCGCTCTGGGTGGCGTACTGGTAGCGGTCATCGGGCTTGAAGCCACCCGCGAACCGGGTCGAGTCGACCAGGTACGACGGCGGCACCGCTGCGGTGGCCGCGCCGGTTCTCGCCGCAGGGGTGTCACGGACGATCTCGGAGGGCTTGCCGTCGATCGAGGGCCGGACTCCGAGCTTGTCCAGGTTTCCATCCTGTTGAAGGGTCTGGGCCACTAGATCGGACTCCTGGATCAGGCCAGGATCCACGATCAGATACGGGGTCGTGCCGTTCTGCGGGCTGGTGTCGAGCATGGCCGAGGTGGCCTGCTCGTCGCGGCAGTCGTAATACTCGCGGTACACCGGGTAGCAGCCCTTGAATGGGCCCATCACGGCTGCTTGGAACTGGTCGCCGTCCACGGCCTCGGCGGCCGGTACCGTGACGTCGCAGAACCATTGCATCGGGCGGACCTCGCCGCGATCTGTCCCGGAATCGGGAAGCAGGGGATCGGAGCTTTGCGTGCCCGAGACGCTGCACTCGCGGGCTACGCCGCTGGTGCGGTCGACCAGAACCATCGTGCCCCGGATCTTCGAGTTGTAGTTCGGACCGAAGCGGCCTACCGGGCCGGCGAGGTACCGGTCGGTCCGCAGGCGGAACCGGAGGTCGCCGTTGGTGAGCCGAAGCGGTGTCAGGGACAGGTTCCAGGCGCCGAAGCTGATCTGCGGAACTGCGTTGCTGCCGGCGACCGGCCGCGATACCCGGCCTTGTTTGAGTGCGTAGTTGGTGTAGGTCGCCAGGGCGATGCCAAACGTGTTGAATTGCATCGATTGTGTAATCGTGGCGGAGCACTCGTAGCCGGTGGCGCAGGATGCGAGCGTCGTGCCGGTGTTGTCCCGGATCTCGAGGTAGTAGGGCGATGCGGTGATGTTGTCCCATGACCGCGCGGTGAGCACCACCGACCCGGTGGCCTCGTTACTGGGATAGGTGATCCAGTGAGTGACCTCGCCGGCCATCCAGGAGTCCACCGAAGACGGTTGATACGTATCCCAGGTGACGGTCTTCTCGAGGCTGGTGTAACGCACATCGGAGCCGCCGGTCGAGACGACCCGGGCGACGTAAGTGTGTGCGCCGGGGTCGACCTTCTCGGTGAGGTGGGCGTTGCACGGCATCGCGGTGCACGAGGCTACGACCTTGCCGCCCTGCGTCTGCTCGAGGATCTCAATGACGTAGCCGGCAGGCAGAACGGCCTCGACGATGAAAGAGTCGCTGGCGCTGGTGATCCGCACGGGCCGGTTCAGGATGATGGACATCATCGCGGTGGCGGTCCGGCCCTGAGCGTCCAAGACGGTGATGTGGGGGTAACTGTAGCTGGTCTCGACGGTGATGTCGTCCGGTGTTCCGGAGATGACGCCTTGGTCGTTGATGCTCAAACCGGCAGGGAGTCCTGTTGCCGACCAGGTGTAGGGGGCGCTACCGCCGCTCGCGGACTCCGTGACCGAATAGGGCGTGAGGGTCGTGGCGGTCCCCGATCCGAGGTTCCCTAGGACTACCGCAGCGGCAACGTTCCAGACGACGGTCATCTTGCCGACCATCTTCAGCGCGTCAGTCGCCGACACCACCGTGGTGTAGATGCCGGCCGTAGTCGGCTTCCCGCTGATCGTGCCGGTGCTCGCGCTGATCGTCAGGCCGGGCGCAAGACCGGTCGCCGACCAGGTGTACGGGGCGGTGCCGCCGGTGGCTGACATGGTCCGGCTGACCGCGACCCCGATCGTCGGCGCCTGCGCGCCCGGGTCGGCCACGGTCGGCACGGTCCCTACCGTCCAGGTGAAGGCGGCCACCGCGGTCAGGCCGAGCGCGTCGGTCAGGGTGACCGTCACGCTCTTGCTGCCTGAGGCGGTCGGCGTTCCGCTGATGAAGCCGGTGCCCGCGTTGATCGTCAGGCCGGCGGGCAGCGAGGTGGCCGACCAGGTGTACGGGGCTGTGCCGCCAGCGCTGGCAATGGTAAGCGTGACCGTGGTGCCGATCTCAGTGGCGCGTGTACCGGGGTTGGTGACGGTCGGCATCGTGCCGGTCCGCCGACTGAACGCGACGCTTCCCGCGATCTTGCTGGCCGCGGCGGCGGTCACCTTGACCGCGTAGGTGCCGGCGGTGGTCGGTGTCCCGCTGATCACGCCGGTGCTCGCGTTGATCGTCAGGCCAGGCGGCAGGGCGGTCGCCGACCACGTGGAGGGGGTGGTGCCGCCGGTCGCCGCCATGGTGAGGCTGGTGGCCGTCCCGATGACCGTGGTCTTGGTGCCGGGGTTGGTAACGGTCGGCGCCGTGCCGGTTACCCACGTGAAAGAGTTGGAGGCGGTCAGCTTGTTGGCGTCGGTAACGGTCACCTTGACCGCGGAGGTGCCGGCCGTGGTCGGTGTCCCGCTGATCACACCGGTGCTCGCGTTGATCGTCAGCCCGGCGGGCAGTCCGGCCGCGGTCCAAGCGTACGGCGCTGTTCCGGCCGTCGCGGCGACGGAGACGCTGGTCGCGGTGTTCAGGGCGCTCGCCTGGTCGCCTGGGCCGGCCACGACCGGCGTGGTGGCGACGGTCCAGGTGAAGGTGGCCGTGCCGGTGCGCTTGCTCGCGTCGGTGGCCGACGCGATCGCCGAATACGTGCCGGCCGTGCTCGCGGTGCCGGAGATGACGCCGGCCGAGCTGATCGACAGGCCCGGCGGCAAGCCGGTGGCCGTCCACGTGTATGGGCTGCTGCCGCCGGCCGCGGCCAGCGTCTTGGACACCGCGCCGCCCACCGTGGCAGCTGTGCGCCCGGGTTGGTGACCTGGGGCGCGACGGCGTTGACCCAGCTGAACGTGGCGTTGGCCGTGCGTTTGACCGCGTCGGTGGCGGTCACGGTGATGCTGGCGGTTGCGGCCGTCGTCGGCGAGCCGGCGATCCTGCCCGTCGAGGCGTCGATGACCATTCCGGCCGGCAGGCCGGTCGCCGTCCACGTGTACGGGCTGGTGCCGCCGGCGGCGGTCAGGTCCAGGAGGCTCTCCTGGCCAACGGTGCCCTGCTGGGTGCCGGGATTAGTGACCGTCAACGCGGTCGCGGCGACGCCGAAGACGAACGAGACCGTGCCCGGGATCTTGGCCGCGTCGGTGGCGGTGACCTGGGCGGTGGAGGTGCCGGCCGTCGTCGCGCTGCCGGTGATCGCGCCGGTCGACGCGTTGATGCTGAGCCCGGCGGGCAGGCCGGCAGCCGACCACACGTACGGCGTCTTCGCGCCCGTCGCGGTCATCTTCACGCTGACGGCCGCGCCGACCAGCGGCGCTTGCGGGCCGGGGTTGGCCACCGTCGGGGCCGTACCGGTCACCCAGGAGACGAGGCGGTACCGGCCAGCTTCGCCGCGTCGGTAGCGGTGACCTTCACCGCGGCGTTCGCCGCCACGGTCGGCGTGCCCGAGATGAGCCCGGTCGAGGCGTTGATACTCAGACCAGCCGGCAAACCGGTCGCCGACCACGCCAATGGAGCCGTGCCGCCGGTAGCCGTCATCGCCTGGCTCACTGCGACCCTGAGGCCGCTGTACAGCGTGCCCGGATTGGTCACGGCGGGCGCGGACGCGGCCCACGCGGGCGACGCGGTCACAAATCCCGCAAGCGTTATCGCGACCGTCAAGAAGACCAAACGGGTCCTGCTACCGGTCATGCTCGACCTTTCACGAAAAAAGGGGTGAGCACAGAAGGTTGCCTAGCCGCGAGCGATGCGGGCAGACGCCGATCCGGCAGCCGGGCCGGTCCTTCGAGCCCGCGAATCGCCGAAATGCCGGAAATAAAGGGCCGATGGGCTGGGGTGGCGACCGGCGGATCCGACTCAAACGTCAACCGCCGTTTCAGGAGACACACGGTTTCCCCGGGACTGAGCCGTGGCCCGGCGCGGTAAGAAACCTCTCCCCAGGAAATTCTTAAGTCGCTCTCAGGCTGTACCCAGGATCGCCCCCTAGACAGGCAATCAGATCGTCGAGGCCCGCCGGCGAGCGCAGATTTGGTCGCCGCAGCGACCCGCTCGGCAGACGAGCCCCGTCACCGCAACTGCTGGAGAGAAACGGCGGCCCCTCCAGGGCGGCCCCGCCAGGGCGTACCGCGCCACTGGAAACGGCATTTCGGCACCGCCGGTCATACCTTCACGGGTCGTCCCGCTCCTCGCGCAACCTCACCGAAACCAGCCACCGGCGTCGTCTCCGCCCTCGGTCGGGGCTCGCGGGGCGACCAGCAGGCGATCGTTTGCCCCGGGAAGTTCCCCCGGCGTTGCCGGGTCGACGACCTTCAGCGCATCCATGCTGATTCTACGGATCATGGCGGTCGCCGTCGGCTCGGTCGCATAAGGCGACTTTGCGCCGGGCCGTCGTGCGACGAAATGTGGAGCCAAAGTGGCAGCCGGATCAGTTTCGATGAGACTGGATCAGATCCGTTGAGAACTCACACACACCAAGTCACCCTCGAACGACCTTGGCGCAACCCGGATCGCGAAAGATCACGTAACTACATGAGTGTAGTTCGTGCAGGTCACCGCGGGCGTCGTAGTCCGGGCGGCGGCTCGCCGGGAAGGACTTTGGCTCACAGCGGGTTGGTGTCGCCCGCATGCGGTGTTCTGTTCTGGGGCAGCGAGCTGTGCGCCCGGGTCGGCGTGGGCGCCGGAGGTAACTGGTGCGGGCCTGGTTCCGGCCCGACGACGGACTCAGCCGGAGGGAAGATCATCTCCAGAGTTCGTGGGCGGGCGGCCTTGCCTTTGCGCCGCACCACCGGCCACTGCGGGTCGACCGGGACGTACGCGGCGCCAGCCATACGTCGCTGACGGTGACCGGCGGCCCGAACACCTCTGAGATCAGGGTCCGAAGCGGCAGATTGACGGCCTCGGCCCGCATCACCACGGCCTCGCCGTGCCACCGGGCCACGTCCGCCCGCACCGCGGCCCGGTCGCCCTCGGTCAGCACGGGAGCGGTACGCGCCTGGAAGGTCGTGATGACGAAATGCGTGGTACGACTGACCGCAGCCGGCCCCATCCGGGCCCACGCCGTCGGACCCGGGGCCGAGGAAATATCCTTCAGGCACCGCGAACTCGTGCCGGGCCTGCGCGCTCCAGCTCAACGTGTCGAGCCCGAGCCAGTTGCGGGGCAGGGGCACCGGGACGAGGGTGCCGCCGGGTCGGACGTACCCGCGCCAGGCGCCGCTCATGACGAACACCGGCGGCGGCCGCTCGGCCTTCGCGGGCAGCGGGGTCGGTATCAACGGGTCCAGCGCCGCAACGACCAGGAAATGGGTACGGCGCAGCCGGTCCCAGCCCAGCGCCACCAGCAGGACGGCGGCGCCGACGACGGCGTGCCCAAGTCCTCGGGGAAGGGGTGCGATGCCCACCAATAGCGGAGACGATGACTAGATCATCACCGTCCATGTAGACGTAAGTTGTTACGTTGTCGACGGTCTCGCGCCAGTGCATCAGCCAAAACTGCTCCCGAAAATCTGTCTCATCGTCCGCGTGGAGCAGCCGGAAAATCTCCTCTGGCGAATGTTCCGGGTAAGGGCAGGGACTGACGTCACGGTGGCGCACTTGGGCTGCGGTGTACCGCAGGACGTTGATGAAGGTGGGAAGAAAGACCGTGTTGTCGTCTGTGGTGAGCCATTTGCCACCGACCATAGGTCGACGGTGCGCTGGCTGGGCGACGTAGCCTCGCCGATCTCTATGCAGAATCTGGCTCGGTCACCGAGTCGTCGCGTCATCAGTCCGCCAAAGTAGCAGCTCACGATGCCTGGAGGTGCTCTTACCGATGTAGATTGAGGATCGTCACGACGGGGTGGTCGGGGCGGAGCCTCGAGTGGTCCAGGCGCGGATCAGCTCGGCTGCGAGCCAGTGTCCGCGGGTTTCGGCCTCGCGCAGGGGCGTTATGCCGACGGGGCCGCGGCGTTGCGGGTCCGCTCCGCGAGCCAGCAGGAACGCCGTGACGTCGACGTGGAGCGGCTGGCCGGATTGCACGTGGCCGTCGTGTTCGACGTCAATGGCGTGGCGGAGCAGGGTCCAGCCGTCACCGTTGTCGTCTTCGATGTCGTGACCGGCGTCGAGCAGGCCTCGCAGTCGTGGGAGGTCTTCGAGTTCGACGGCTTGGTGGGCTGGCGTGAAGTTCATGGCCTTCTTGCTTGTTCGGCTGCTGGTCGCGGCGGTGAGCGGCCGGCATTGGTTGGTGACGTAGTCGCGCAGCGTGGAGTCGGACACGCCGCTCATGCCGTGTTCGTTGACGAGTATGTCGTAGATGCTCTGGACGCTCAGCCGGCCTGCGTAGTGGCGACCGTGGCGGGTTTCCAGGATGTCGTCGATGGTGTCCCTGAATGCACCGAGTCATGAGCCTCTTTCCGGTTGTGGTTTGCGCGGCGGCGGGATCGATGAGGTCAGGGCCTGTTTGACGGCGGCGGCCTGTCCGCCCTGTGGGTCACCGAGAACGACGACATACAGCAGATCTCGCTGAGCTGACCGAACATCCGGAACCCCGGCCGGGCCGTGCGCGCTGCGTACGGCCCGGCCGGGGTTTCCGACCGTACGGCTCGCGGGTCAGCCGTCGGCTGTAGCGACGTAGACCGTGTTGGCGGAGGTGCCCCCGGTCAGCGGATTCGCGAACGTCACCACATGCGGCGTCGCCGTGGCGAAACACTGCCGCAGAACGGCCAGGAACGCCTCGTCGGGTGCGTCGTCGGACCACAAACCGAACGCTCCACCCGGGCGCAGGCGACTGCCGAGCCGGCGTAGTCCGGCGGCGGTGTAAAGGTCGGCGTGAGCCGGGCTCAGGACGTTGACGGGCGAGTGGTCGATGTCGACCATGATGGCGTCGAAGCGGCGGTCCGGGCTCGCCGGGTCGAAGCCCGAGCCGTCGTGCAGCAGCGCGAAGAAGTCGCCTTCCAACAGGGTGGTGCGAGGGTCGGCGGTGAGAGTGCCGGCCTCCGGGAGCAGTTCACGGCGATGCCAGTCGATTACGGGGGCCAGTGCCTCGACCACGACCAGGGATCGGATCCGGTCGTCGGCGAGGGCGGTGCGGGCGGTGTAGCCGAGGCCGAGCCCGCCGACGACGGCGTCCAGCGGCGTGTCTGGCAGGACGGCCAGGGTCAGCCGGGCGAGTTCCTCCTCGGCGGCCGTGAACAGGCTGGACATCAAATACTCGTCGCCGAGCTTGACCTCGTACACCTCGGTTTGCGTGGTGAGGTCAAGACGCTTGCGCAGGCTGATCTCGCCGATGCGGGTAGCGGCCCAGGCCAGTTCGGCGAATCGTGAGTGCATCAGGGTGACCGTACTCGACCCGGCACCCCGACGGACACCGGACATTGCCGCGGGCCGGCCGTGCTCACTTTCGGGAACGGCCCTTGACCGCGGACAGCGCAACCAGGAACTGGCCGCCGCCCGCGTCGACACTCGCGGCCACCGGCAGGCCGGGCGCCAGCCGGGAGAACCGGTCGACCAGCCAGTCCGCCGCCTCCTGGGCATCCTTCTTGCTCGGACTGCGAGCAACCAGCTCGCGGCCACCCTTGCGTTCGAGGCGCTCGGCGACGGTGATCAGCGGCGCCGGCTCCACCACGTGCAGATGGTCCGGCCAGGCGATGACCACCTTGACCGCACCCTTGCGGGTGTTACAGGCACGGTGGGCGAGCCGCTCGGCGACCTTGGCCTTCTTGTCGGCCGTACGGCTGTCGACGCTGGGACCCCGCGGGTCGTTCACCGGCATGTCGGGGTCGACCGGCTCGTCGCACACCCAGCATCGCCAGCCGTCACGCTCCGCGACATCATCAAGAAGGCTCATCCGAGCAACTTAGCCTGTCGCCCCGGACGACCGGTCGTGGCGCTTCTCGAGAGTGAGCGGCCTGGACAACAGAACGTCGATCCACCTCAGGCAGGGTCGGCGCGGCGGTGTTGCTCGCTCTGCGCCCGCCCCTGATCGGTCGCACTGACGACGGCGTCGATCTGGCCGACGAGATCCGGATGCCGGCCCAGATGCTGGTGGGCGTCGGCGAGCGCGGGCAACCGGGTGGCGTCGGCGTCGCCGAGGGCACCGCGGAGCCGGGCCACGTCGGCGGCGGCCGAAGGGCCGAGGTCGTCCAGGACCGCGTCCTGCCCGGCACCGCCCCGCAGGGACCGCCTCGCCCCACGACACGGCCGTGCCCCGTTCCAGCGCCGCCCCCGGCTGACCAGCCGCAAACCCGCCCGGCTACCGGTAGGCGTCGGCCTGCAACTGCTGCGGATACCGCTTGCCGTGCCACCGGTTCCACGGGTGCTGGGTGTTGATGATTTCGCGCTGCGGCGGCAGAGCCGCTACGCCACTGTGCTGATCGATGCGCAAACACGCCAGCGGGTGGACGTGCGGCCCGACCGTAACGCCGACACGCTGAAAGCGTGGGCCGGCCGCCGAGCTCCCGCACGAGCGGCTGCCCGCCCCTCGTCCTACAGCGCTCCCGCCCCGCGGTATCAGGCTTGCGCGCTTTCCAGCAAGCTGGTCATGGCGTCGATCTCGGCGGTCTGCTCGTTGATGACATGTTTGGCGGTGCTGTGGATGAAGACGTTCTGTCCGCCGCCGTTGAGCAGCACCCAGGACATGTCGATGGCACCTCGGTGATGCTCGATCATGAGGCGCAGGTACAGCGGCACGGCCTGTGCGGTGGGCGCCTTCTGCAGCCGTACCAGATCGGCGGCGCTGAGCATGCCGTGCTCGTGCTCTCCCCCGGTGTCCAGATGCCAGGCGGCGAGCCAGGCAGTGAGTTGATCGATCTCGCGCTGCTGGTCGGCGACGATGAATCGGGCGATGTCGCCGATCCGGTCGGGGAGGCCCGGCCGGTCGAGCAGTTCCTTGCTCATCTGCACGGCCTGGGCGTGGTGGGCGATCATCATCTGGGCGTAGTCGACGTCATCCGGGACCGGTGCGGCCGTGCCGGCCTGAGCGGCGAGCCTCGGCTGAAGCCGGGGGTGGTGGCCGACGGTGAGGGTGATGACAGCGGCCGCGGTGGCGAGCAGGACGACAGCGACGGCGAGATAGCGACGTACCGCCAAGTTGATCTCTCCCGATGGTGGTGCCCGACCCGGTCCGCGGGGACCGGGTCGGGCGGGGCTCACGAAGGCTTTCCGTTGACGTTCTGACGGCCGTCCGGGGCGGCGGGGTTGATCGCGGTGAAGTCCCGCGGCTGCAGGTCGAAGCCCTGCCAGTGCAGCGGCATCGGGCTTTGGTCCTCGTCGCGCGGCACATGGTGGAAACCGACGCGGACCCACATGATCGGGTTCGTCATGGTCTCCTTGTCCTTCGCGAAGTCGAGGATCGTCTTCTCCCGCGGGCACTGCGGGTCGGCGTTACCGGTGGCGAACTTCTCGCAGGCGTGCGCCTGGGTGAAGGTCACATCGGGCGTTGTTTCCGGGTGCGCCTCGTAGACGTCGTTGGCTCCGGTCACCAGCTGGTAGGAACGCAGGTGACCGTCGGCGTTCTTGCTGGTCGAGCTGACCAGCCGCCACCAACGACGGTTCGCCTTGGTGAAGGTGCCCTCTTTCGCGATGGCCGTCTTCGCCGTGGTCAGCTTGGCGGCCATCGATCCCCGGCCGTTGACCTTGGTGTCGTACTGCTCGACCTTCTCCTTGCCGGCGCCCCCGATGTTGAAGTCCACCCGCCAGAACGCGTTGTGGTAATGCATCGCGGCGTAGTCCTTGGCGCCCTTGCCGACCGGCCAGCCGTCATTGGCCTTCACGTAATCGTCGGGCGACAGGTCGCCGGTAGCCCCGAGCCGGGCCGAGATCTGACCGGCGTCACCGAAACGGTATTCGGAGACGTACTCGTACCAGCCGACCTTGCTGATCGACCGCAGCACCAGGTCGAAGCCCTGCTTGGAGTAGACCTTCGGGGTGTCGCTCAGGTCGTCGTTGAGCCGGTAGGCGAGCCCCGACTGCTCCGCGCTGACACACAGGACGTTGCGGCGGTGCGCCTCCGGGCCGCCGTCGGAGCCCTTGCGCGCCGACCCGCCCTTGCAGTCGTCGCCGGTCAGGGTCTGCAGATCGTCGCCGCCGAACCCGAAGTCGGTCAGGTCGTTGAATTCGGTCTCACCCGAGTCGTACGGGACGTTGAGCTGCCCGAGCCGGATCGATTCCAGTACCTGGGTCGGGGTCGCGGACCGTTTGGCCGAGAAGTACACCTTGTCGAGCACCAGCCCGGCCCGGGCGTCCATGTGCCAGCACATCTGCCACACCGTGCCGTTGGGCAGGGTCTCTTTGACGCTCGCCGAGGAGACGCACGCCGCGGGCGCGGCCGCCTGTGCGGTGGCGGGTGCCAGCCCGACCGCCAGCGACGCGACACTCAGGAGGACGGCCGCACCGGCGGCGGCCTTGCGATAGGTCATGCCCGTTCCCGTTAGTTGAGGCGGGCGATCGTACGCCCGGAAAGGTCGACGATGATCTTGTCCAGGTCGAGAATGTGGCCGTCCTGGGTCTGCACGATGAGCCGCAAGCAGCGATCCTTGCCGCATTGCGAGGCGCCGGTGTCGGCCGGCAGGGCGTGATAGATGTGCGCCGTCGGACTGAGCGCCTGACCGGTGAAGGTCTGCCCGGTGGCCCTGGCGTACGCATCCTTCAGGTCGGCGGAGAGCGGATTGGCCAGCAGCAGGTCGAGTGCCGTCTTGACCTCGCGGTCCGACGGCGGCAGCTGCATGCCGGTGGCGGCGTAAGAGCCGGTGAGCCGGCCGGCGCTGACGTCGACGACCTGCTTGACCAGCCGGTTGCCGTGATAGTCGTAGTAGTACAGCTCGGCCGTGCGGCCGGTGTCGGTGTCAGCGATGTCGGCGGCCAGGTACTCCGGGCCGGCCGCCCCGGTCACGTCCTTCGCGCCGGCCTTGAGCGCGGTCGTCTCGGCCAGCGAGCGGGCTCTGGTTATTTCGGTACTGGTCAGCGCGTCCTGACCGATCCCGGCCGAAGGCGCCGGACCCGGGTCCGGATTGGACACGCTCGCCTGGTCGGCGGCCACGGTCGGTGGCCCGCCGGGCGCCGGCGCGGCGCTCGCCTCCCACGAGGCGACGCCGAACGCGACCAGCGCGGTCACCGTCGCGACGCCGAGAACCCAACCCCATTTGGGGTACCTCATTGCCTGCCCCCACAAATAGACAAGTACATCTGTGAGAGCCGATATTTTCACCATCCGGCCGGCGCCATATCCCCTGAAGATGCCAGATGGCTCAGTCGGGAAACGGTCACTCCAGCTTCCGTTCTCACCGGGCGCTCAGGCGGGCTCTTGCGGTGACGGTCTGCTCGGTCCCGGCGCGGCGGCGGCCCTCGTAGTGGGCAAAGGCGGCCGCCGGGTCGTCGTGGTCCCGCAGGGCCATGGCCCGGGCCACGGCGTCCTCAATGCAGCGGTCCGAGGGTGTCGATGACTCGGTGGGCGGCGGAGTGCGAGACTCCGAACAGGGGGCCGGTCTGGCGCATGGTCAGGTTGGTGCGCCAGTACACGGCTACCAGCAGGACACGGTCGGGCAGGTGAGCGCCCACGGGCGTCCGGGCCGGCCGTCGGCGATCGTCCGACCGTCCCGTTTGGAGGAGGCCGATGAGGGCGCGCCAGGGTTGGTAGCCGTAGTCGCAGCCGTAGCCGAGCAGGGCGCCGGTGATGCGGGCACAGGGGAAGGTCCGCGACACTATTTGGCCGCCAGTGGGGATTATCGCTGGCCACGGACAGGCGTCGCTTGTTACCTCTTCAGGGAGCTTGAGCGCGCGGCGGCCACCCCATCTACTGAAATCTATGCGAATGACTTCGGTACGACCTCGGGTTCTCACCCATCTCACAGCCGTCGCTCTGGCGGCCGGCGCAGCCACGTTCGCCGTCGCGACGCCGGCCCACGCCGACACCGCGCACGGCTGCGTATATCCGCGCGTCTGCTTCTACCTGACGTACACCGACTTCAACAACAACAAGCCGGCCGCCGCGTACAAGGACTATGGCCTCCAGAACCTCGGGCCGCTCGCCCGTCAGAGCACCTGGGTGCTGAACACCCGCAACGACGACGGCGCCCTCATCCGCACGGCCAACGGGACGAACTATTGCTTCCTCCCCAACAAAAACAACGCGATCTACAGCCCCATCACGATCGATATCCGCGACAGCCTGAGCTGCTGACCGGGCCTTCACGACACCGGAGGCCAGGCCGCGTTGCGTAGCAGACGCAGCCCGTTGAGGCCGACGATCACGGTGGAGCCCTCAGGGCCGGCCACGCCCAACGGAAGCCAGGCCCGACCTTGCGCCGATCGGGTGTTTCACGGCGTCAAGCTTTCACCTCACGTCGGCCTGCACGTCGGACAGATTGCTGTCAGTGGCTTGACCCATGCCTTGTCAGGCAGCCTCGCATATTCAAGTAGTGCGAGTTCTCTAGGTTCCAGGGCTGGTTCGTCGCGTTCGGTGATCAAATTCCGTCGAGTAAGAAAGTCGGTGCGGCCGCGGCAGATTGATGGCGAATGTGCGTCACGGGCACCCTGGTCGGGTGCGCCGCAATAAACCCTTCCGGTGCCCAGTAAACCGGAACGAATACGTTCCACGTCCGCAATGACCCATTCTCCGCCGACATGCGGTGACACCGCTATTGACACTTCCAGGTGCACGCCTGGATCTGGAAACAAATCGCTGATTTGATGGGGCCAAGCGCTGATCGGATCGGGTGTGTTGGCGATGACCGTCTTGGAGAAGCCGTTGCCGCGGGCAGGGATGACGCTGGCGCTGGTCACGACCGGGTTGGGGCTCAACCTCAGAGCCTCGATACTTCTCGGTCCGCACCTGCACGAGCGGTTCGGGGTGAGTCCGGGGCTGCACCTTGCTCTGGTCGCGCTGCCCGTACTGGTGGCCGCGTTGGTGCGGCTGCCGGTGGGAGTGCTTACCGACCGGTACGGCGTACGGGTGATGTTCCCCGCCGTCAGCCTGGTGGCCGCCGCCTCGGTGATCGGTCTCGGCCTGGCCGGCTCGTTGCCGGCGGCGGTCGTCGCCGGGGCGGCGGCGGGCACGGCCAGCTCGGCGTTCATCGTGGGTGCGGCGTTTGTGTCGCGGGTGTTCCCGTACGGACGTCGCGGCCGGGTGCTCGGCGTGTTCGGCCTGGGGGTGGCGCTCGCCGCGGCACTCTCCGCCGTTTCGTGGTGCCTCGACCGTGAGGGGCGCACCACCGCTCTGGCGCTCGGCGGGTTGCTGGTGGCCTTCGCCGTGCTGGTCACGACGCTGATCCGGGAGCCGGCCCCGATGAACCGCGCCGGTTCGCCGATGCGGGAGTGCGCGGCACTCATCCGTCTCGCCTCGACCTCATCGGTGTCGC
This sequence comes from Actinoplanes sp. NPDC051343, assembly GCF_044455125.1. Lineage (NCBI taxonomy): Bacteria > Bacillati > Actinomycetota > Actinomycetes > Micromonosporales > Micromonosporaceae > Actinoplanes > Actinoplanes sp. NPDC051343. The sequence continues at coordinate 15,619 of NZ_JBITEL010000030.1, read as the reverse complement.
TGCTCTATGCGGTCGCGCTGAGCGGCATGCTCTCGATCGCGGTATTCCTGCCCGTCTACCTGGTCGCGGCGCTGCACTTCGACTGGATCCACGCGCTGGCGATCACCGGGGCGGTGGCCATCCTGGCGTCGGTGGCGCGACTGCTCGGCGGATGGCAGACCGACCTTTACCCGACCCCCCGGCTGTTGGTGATCTGTTACGGCATCGCCGCAGCCCTGTGCCTGGTCGTCGCGGCGGCTCCCGGCCGGGTGCTGCCGGTGGCGGCGATCACCGGGATAGCCACCTGTGACGGTGTGGCCGGTGGCGCCCTGCTCGCCTTGATCGGCAAGGCGGCGCGGCCGTACAAAGTCGGTGCGGTGATGGGGGTGACGGGCGCCACCGGCGCCTTCGGGGCACTGGTTCCGCCGTTGCTGCTCGTCGGTCTGCATCGGCTGGGCTGGGTCGTGCTGGCCGCGGTGCTGCTGGGCGCGATGCTGTACGTCCGGACATGCGATCTCCAGGTCGGACTGGGCCTCGCCGTCGGGTTCCGCCCCGCGCCGAGCCCCACCTCGACGACCGTGGCGGTCCTCGGTCAGCCGGACACCCGGCTGGGTGCGGCGGCGGTGGTGGCCGGCCTCGCCGAGCTGGCTACGAGCGACGAGCTGATCGTCGTGTACGGCGTCGACGAGCGTCCGCCGCTCGGGCTCACTGCCGCCCGGCTGGCGGCCGGTCTGCAGATCCGCCTGCCCCGGCACCACGTCGTCGCGATGCCGGTCGACGACCATCCGGACCTGCTCGGCCGCGACGCTCTGCTGCTCGGCGAATACGTCGACGCCGGCACGTTGGCGATCGCCGTCACCCGGACGGCGAACCAGAGCCGCGTCGCCGCCGACCTCTCGATCTACCTGCAGGCCGACCGGGTCCTCACCGTCTCGTACGACCCGGCGGACGGCTCCGTCCTCAGCGGCTGAAGGCCCGGGAAGAAGCCGTCCAACTCCCGGCTAACCGGGTGAACACCGTGGCCTCGTGTCCACGCACGACGGCCCGCTGGTGGTCACCGGCGCCGAACACGGCCGCTTGCGGCGTTGGGACCTCGGGGGCAACCCGGCCGGTGCGGACCTGACCGGGCACGGCGCGAAGGTGGACGACCTGGCGGCAGCCTCGAGCACGCTGGTGTCGTCCGGGAGGGACGGAGTCTGGTGCTGGGACGCGGCGACCGGCGCGCCGGTCGGCAAGAAGTTGCCGATGGCAACGTTCGGCCTTGCGGCAGTACGCCTGCCCGACGGGCGGCTGCGGCTCGCCGCGGGCTCCGACGACGGGTTCCTGCTCGGCGATCCGCTCGCCGGCACGGTCGTGGAGATAGCAGGCGAGCGGATCTCGGACGTCGCCGCGGGCGGGCTTCCCAGCGGGCGCGCGTTCTTCGCGGGCGCGTGCAACGACGGCCGGGTCCGGCTGATCGACCCCGCGACCGGCAAAAGCACCGGCCTGGCCGGAGGTCGTGCGGGCCTGGCCGGTCTGCCCGGCGAGGCGTACGCGGTGGCGGCCGACGCGACGACGGTGGCCGCCGCCGGTGAGCACGGACTGATCCGGCGGTGGAACGCGGCCACCGGGGAGCGACTCGGCGAGGCCATCGTCGCGAGCGATTGCTGTATCACCGGCCTACGGTTTCACCGCCTCGTCGACGGCCGCCTGCTGCTGATCTCGCACGACGACGTCGGCGTGGTCCGCCGGTGGGACGCCGGCACCGGTGCGGAATTCGGCGAGCCGTTGCAGGCCGGTGGCGAGGCCGGCGCACCATTCGACCCGGCGGCCGCCAACACAGATCACCTGCTCGCCGTGGCCGACGGCAACATCGTCCGCTGCTGGGACGTTCGCACCGGCGTTCACCTCGGCGACATCACCGAAGCCGCGAGCGCCGTCACCCAGGATCTGCTCCTACCGGTAGTTCCGGTTAATCCTCGTGGCCTGTGGTCGAGCCGTGGGCTTTACGACCGAAGTATAAAGCGGTCAGGTGTGGGCGGGTGGTCATCCCGCCGTACGCGTTATTCACCAGATCGGTCAGCGTATTGAGGACGTGGGTCCGCTGGCCGGCCGGTAGCCGCCGGATAGTGATCATCGAGTGGAACAACGCGCGCACTTGGTCAGCACTCATGGCAATGTCGGACGGGATCAATTCGTATTCGATATCGACGAGGCCGGCACCGCGTCGCAGATCGTCGCAGCGGGCCTCGGTGTCAAGTTGGAACCCCGTCCCGCCGCGCTGGTTGCCAGGCTCGAAGCCCAGCGCGGCGGTGGCCGCGGCCAGCAGTGGATCGTCGCGGTGCGGGTCAGAGAACAGCGACCACCAGATCGCCGCCCATCCACCCGGGCGCAGTACGCGGCCCAACTTGGACAAGGCGGCAGGCTGGTCGAGCCAGTGAAACGAGGTGGCGGCCACGACAGCATCGAATCCCCCCTCGAGGTCGGCTTGCTCAAACGGCGCCGTCACGACCTGAACACCGGGCAACGTGTGGGCGAGGTACTGGGCAAATCCCGGGTCCGGTTCGACCGCGACAACCTGTGCTCCCGCAGCCAAGAGGTGCCGAGTCACCATCCCGGGTCCGGGTCCGATCTCCAGCACCTTGCTGCCCGGTCCCACTGCGCATCGCGAGCGTAGTACCTCGTACACCCGCGACGGATAGTCAGGCCGCCCGTCCTGGTACCCGGCGGCATCGGCGCCATAGATGCTGCGGGCCGCGTGCCGCAACGTATCGAAGCCCGCCGTATCTGCACCGGCGCCGGTGCCCGCCGCGTCGTGCTGTGAGTCCATCCCGCCCATTGTAGGGATCGTTACGGTTCGCTGAGGCGGCGCACATGGCCCAGGCGTACGGCTCCTACCCGGCGCAAACCCCGAATTGCCGCCGCAGTCAGTGGCAATCATCGATGCCGCAACGCACTGATTCGGCAGATCCGCGTGTTGATTGGCCGGCTCGTGACGGTCGCGACCGTGTGTGCCCGCCCCGGTCAGGGCAGACTGGCACCGTGGCGAACATTCTGATCACCGGCGCCTCCGATGGGCTGGGGCGGGCGCTGGCGCGCGAGCTCGCCGCCGCGGGCCACCATCTCGTCGTCCACGGCCGCGACGCCGGGCGGCTGGCCGGCATCGCCCGGGAGACCGGCGCGGTGGCGATCCGGGCCGACCTGTCGTCGCTCGACGAGGTACGCGCGCTCGCGGCTCGGGCCGCCGAGCATGCTGACGGAATCGACGTGCTGGTCAACAACGCCGGCGTGGGGTTCGGCGCGCCGGGCGCCGGTCGGGAACTGTCCCGCGACGGGTACGAGCTGCGCCTGGCGGTCAACTACCTGGCGCCGTATCTGCTGACCAGGTTGCTGCTGCCGGTCCTGCACCGGTCCGGTTGCGCCCGGATCGTCAATGTCGCCTCCGCCGGGCAGCGTCCGGTCGACCTCGACGACCTGATGATGGAACGGGAGTACGCCGGAGTGGAGGCGTACCGTCGGTCCAAGCTGGCGCTGATCGCGCACACCTTCGATCTCGCCGACGAACTGGCCGGTTCCGGCGTCACGGCTAACTGCCTGCACCCGGCCTCACTGATGCCGACCGCGATGGTGCGCGAGTCCCGCTACGGCACCATCGACTCGCTGGAGCAAGGGCTGCACGCGACGCTGCGCCTCATCGTCGACCCCGATCTGGAAGGCGTAACCGGTCGGTACTTCAACGGCACGCAGCCCACGCGGGCACTCGACCAGGCTTACGACCCGGCGTTCCGCGCCCGGCTGCGGGAGCGCACCGAGGCTCTGCTGCTCGCGCGGCACTCTCCGTGACCGGCACCAGGAATGGGCGGGCTATCCGCAGCAGCTCAGTGCGCGGCTCTCGAGCGGCTTGGTGCGGGTCGGCAGCATGATCACGTGTCGACCGACCCGACCTCAGATAGGCACGAACAGCCCACCGGTAGGGCATGCGAGCTGGCTCACGCCTTGCCACCCCTTCTCGGAAGGGCCGTACGGATTCGGATATTCGACCGAAGAGGGAAGCTGCAGCCAGCCAGGAAGCGTCGCCATCGGGAGGCGCCGTAAATGCTCCTGGACATCACGGATCTCGCATCCGTGGGCGCGCTGGCAGAAGCGCTACAGCTGCGGTCGGACTCGCTGGTGATGGACTGGCTGCAATTGCCGGACCTCTGGCTCGAGTTCACTGCCGCCAACGGAGCCGTCCTCGTCACGCTCGGCGTGCTCCGGCCCGGTTGGCTTCGTTGGGACCCGCACGGCGATCTTCAGCTCGCCGCACCGGACTCGCTTGATGGGCTACTTGCCGGCTTGAACCTTGGTGACGCTGGTCTGGAGCCCTTTTGAAAGGTCCGCACTGTTCTTCGCGGCGCCTCTCCCGGCGTTCGGTTCTCAACACGAGCGTGCGCCAAGACCACCTAGCAACGATTACGTCGGAGGACCACTTTCGGTGATCGGCGCGCACGGCCGGCGGCATGAGCGGACGCTGCCAGTGAGTCGACAGGAACTGCTGGGGATCAGTCGACCATGTCGATCAGCCGGCGAAGGGCCGCGACGTGCGCGCGCAGGGCCTGCCGGCCGGCGCTGGTCAGCCCGATCCACGTCGTGCGTCGCCCGGCCTGGACTCCCTTGCGGGTGTGCACGTAACCGGCGTCGGCCAGCGCCGAGACGTGTTTGGACAGCACCGAGTCACTGACCTCGAGAACGGCCCGCAGCGTGGCGAACTCCGCCTCCGACACCGCGGACAGCGTTGTGACCACCTGCAGCCGGATCGGGGCGTGGATCAGCGGGTCGAGCTCGGCCATCAGCCGGTTACCAGTAGCGCGACGAGCCCCAGGCACGCGAGCACGGCGAGCGCGGCAAGCATTCGCGCCGAGGCGCCGCCCGCATGGGCGGCCGGGTCGTGCCGGTAGGCGTGCCACCACCGGAGGGTGCCGAACGCGTAGCCGACTCCCCCGGCCACGGCCGCCGCCGCGACGAGCCACCAGCGCGACTCGAAGGCGGCCCACGTCGAGGCCCCCAACGCGCCCAGGTAGGCCAGCGTCGGTGTGGCCCCGGCCCCAAGGACGATCTGACTGGCCAGACCATCGACCCGGACGCCGTTGATCCGCCGGAACTGGTAGAGCAGGAGCGCGGCCACGCCCAGGAAGACTGCCACCCCGGCCAGCGCCACCGCGAGCCCGGCGGCCGTCTGAGTGGAGATCCCGTAGGCGGCGGCGCCCACCTGGACCGCGATCGCGGCGGCCAGTGCCGGGTGCAGGCCGGTGGGCAGTCGCAGGCCGGCGGCGAATCGCTGGCGCGCCTGGTCCGCCACGGCGAGCACGGAGCGGGGATCGTCCGGGTTCTGTTGTGCCGGGTTACTTTCCATAGCGGAAAGCATGCTGCGTACTTTCCAGTTTGGCAAGTATGTCAACGTCGCCAGCGGCCGCAGTCGCTTGGGCGCGGCACTTGAACGCACGACGCTTAACGAAGCTCCGGTGCCTCGCTTGGCTTTGAAGCGCGATCAGGACCGAGCCGTCCGGACATCGGCTAATCCGCGCGTCGCGGGCCAGCATGGGTTGCACAGAGTGCGACGAACTTGCCGGCCTCCGCGCGCGATCGTCTCGCCGAAGAGATGGGACCGCCGAGCAGCGGGCATCGCTGTTGGCCGCGGTAGCCCGGGGTGGTGGTGCAGGGACCGCCGACCGAAGCGGGGGTTACGGTGGACCAATAGCAACCCGAGGATGAGGCTGCAGATGATTAACATGCGGGAGTTCGCGCGGCGGCTGAGCACTCTCGGAGCTGACGCGTTCACCAGCGACGACGTCGTGGACTTGGCGACCGCCGCCGATGTTCGTATCAGCGCTGACCTCGAGATCGACGCCACTTTGGCGCAGCGCTTGCTCGACCAGATCACGCCCCCGCCGCCGGTCACCGGAGCGCAGATCACGGCATCGCAATGGCCGCCACCTGTGTCTTCCCGGCCTGCGGCGCCTTCGGTGTCGTTCTCCAGCCCCGGTGCCGTCGACGGCCCGGCTGGTCAGCCGTCGCGGCCCCGCAGGTCTGGGCCTGCGCGTAGCGATCGGCGACCGGGCCCTCGACGAACTGGCAGGTGAGACTACTGGCCACTCTGGCAGTTCCTACTGCTTGGATGGCGGCGATCGGCCGACGCCGCACGGGGTACCGATTTAGCGCTGGCCGCACGGGACTCGAAGCCGGCTGGACTGCATTTCGCTCTTGCCGCAGTCACGGCGCTGCGTGTGCTGAGCGGCTGACGGTATGGCAGGCCAGTGGAGAGGTCGGAGGCCGGCGGATCCGGTCCGTAACCATCGCCCGTCCGACACAACCACCAGCCTCCTCGTCACAGCGGTCGGCTACGAGACCAGCGATGCGATAACTCTCTCGCCGCCATCATCAACTGAACTTCGTCGTCTTGCCCCGCCCTGCTTCGGACGCCCGCACAGGCCCGGCGCACGACAATTCAGTCAGCACGCGGATCGCGGCAAATCGGGATACGAGCCGGCTGACCTTCGCGGTGACCGGTGCGGCCGTGCTGCTGGTGGCATCGGCTGCCGACCGGTGGCGGGTCGGCCGGGTGGCGGCGGCGGCGCTCGTCCCGCTGCTGCCGACCCCGGTGCCGGCCATGGCCGAGCGGCCGGTGCCGGTCTTCATCAGCAGTGGCGCCTGGCGGGACTATGTGCGCCCAGGCGGGGCGATGGTGCCGGTTCCCCTGCCCACCAGCTGGCTCGGCCGCGATGCGCTCGGCTGGAGCGCGGCCGCCGGTCAGGAATTCGAGGTACCCGAGGGCTATTTCCTCGGTCCGGGACCGGACGGGCGGGGAACGATGGGACCCACGTTCACCAGCCGCACGACGCAGCTGGTCGCCGACGCCCGGCGCACGGGCGAGGTGCCGGTCCTCACGCCGGCGGACCGGCAGGCCGTGCGGACCGACGTCGCCGGCTGGCACGGGGAGGCGATCGTCATGCGTGCCGAGGCGGGCAACGCCGCCGTGTGGGAGACCGACACCATCGCGGTGGGGCTGCGGCACGAGGCGATGGCGGTCGACGTGGCCTATGACGGCGGGCAGGCGCTGGAGAAGGCCTCGTTCAACCGGTACAACGCTGCGGGTCCTCGACCGGGACATGCCCGGCGGCACCGGGGACGGGCCGAGCGGAAAAGACCTCTTTCCAATGGCTGGCTCCGGGACCGTTACCGTGGCTCAGCGCGCAGACGGATGGACGCCTAACCTCGGTGACCGCCGTTTCGTTGGTTACGTGGTGGAGCTGACTGGTGTACAGCAACAGCCTTCCGCATGACGATTCGAGTGTACGCAGCGTGCCCGCGACCTCACATTATCGGCGGCAGTTCAGCGCACGAGCCGCATCGGCCATCATGAGTACATGCGCCTTTTCCGAGTAGTCCTTCCTGTTGCCGACATCGATGCCGCGGCGGCCTTCTACCAACAACTGCTAGGCGGCCAGCCTGGTGAGCGAGTCACTGCCGGAAGGCACTACTTCGAGTGCGAAGGAACCTTACTCGCCTGCTGGGATGCGGTCAGCGATGGCGATCCGGAGTTCCCGGGTCCCAATCGTGGCGTCGTCTACCTCTCCAGCTCGGAACCTCTGGACGACGTGCGCGAGCGGGTGCTCCGGTCCGGGGCCGTACCCGACCCTGAACGAGGAACGGTGGCGGTACGACCGTGGCGAGAGCGGTCCTTCTACTTCCGCGACCCGTGGGGCAATCGTCTCTGTGTCGTGGCGACCGGTAGCGAATATCTCGGCGGGTCATTCACCTTCCCGTGATCGGAACGGAGCTGTTCCTCAGCCGACCAGCGAAGCATTGTTCTCGGCGGATGAGTGTGTCGATCTTGGCGCGGCGGGAACGCTTGGGCACGTGCATCGTGCCGTAGAAATTTGTCCAGCGCGACGTCGGAGCGGTGTAAGAATGGCAGGTTGAACTGACAGGAGGTGACCATGCCGTACCAGTACTTCTGCGAAGCATGTGTCCGCACCTCCTCGCCCGTCGTGGACCAGTCCACCTTGAATCGACTGGGCCGTGAACGGCCCGGATCGAGTGTGCTTGACAGGCTAGAGATCAGTCCGGGGCCGAACCAATCCTAGAGATCCACATCGATTGCGCTATCCCTGTGCGTGGATGCAGAACGTGGTCTGGATGGTGGTCCGCGGGTCGTGGGTGCGAGCGCTGAAGAGACCGTGGCAGCCTGGGGCGGTTGAGCGTCAGGCCGCCGTGGGAGCGTAGCGGCACGTCGGATTCGGCATTGAGGCGTGTGACTACCTGGACAGGATCGCCGGACTCGATGGTCGTGTCCGGCCACGCCAGCGGCTGGGTCGTGGCCGGCGAGCTGAGGCTCGGGATTCAGTTCGCCGGGCGGGAACGTGCCACGCGGAGCAGCAGGACGATCACCATCACCGCCACACCGAAGATCCCGACCGCGCGGAAGCCGGAGCTGAAGGCTTCCTGGACGTGGCGCAGCAGGGTGGCGTCGTGCTGGCTGCCGGCCTCCCGGAAGCCGTCGACCCACGAGCCGTCGGCGTGCCCGGTGCTCGAGGTCAGCCTCGAGCGGTAGACGACGGTGCCGATGCTGCCGAGCACGACGAGCCCCATCGCGATACCGATCTCGTTGGCCGTCTGTGCCAGTGATGCGGCCGAGCCGGCACGCTCCTGCGGCGCGTGGGAGATGACGTCGTTCATCAGGAACGGGAACGCCGCTCCCACTCCGGCCGTCGTCAGCACCGCGCCGCAGACGACCGTGAGGATGCCGGACCGGCCCGCCGGGACCATCGCGTAGAGCAGGAAGCCGGTGGCCATCACGATCAGGCTGCCCAGGATGACCCGCGACGGGGGGATGTGGCGGCCGAGCCACGGGCCGAGGTTCGACGCCACGATCATGGCGATCATCGACGGGGTCAGCCACAGCGCCGCGCGCAACGGCGACAGCTCCTGAGCGGACTGCAGGTAGAACGCCCAGTAGATCGAGGTGCCGCCCATGACCATCGCGGTCAGGAAGAGGACCCACATCACCCTGGCGACGCCGGGCCGGCGCAGCACGGATAGGTCGACCAGCGGGTCGTCGAGCGTGTTCTGGCGGCGCACGAACGCGGTGCCAAGCCCGACGCCGGCCACCGCGGCGACGACCGGCTGCCACGACCAGCCACTGTTCACGATCATCTTGAGCGCGGCGACGACCAGCAGGATCGAGGCCAGGCACAAGGCGGCACTGGGCAGGTCCAGGCGGCCTGCGGCCGGTGCCCGAAACTCCGGCAGCAGGCGCGGCGCGGCCACCAGGGTCACCAGCATCACCGGCACGCCGAGCAGGAACACCGAGCCCCACCACCAGTACTCGATCATCACTCCACCGATCAGCGGCGCGATGGTCATGCCGACCAGGAAGCAGGTCATGTACGCGCCCATCGCGGCGACGCTGCGCTTCGGGTCGGGGAAGAGCCGGCCGATGAGCGCCAGTGATGCAGGCATTATCGCCGCGCCGGCGACGCCCATGACGGCCCGGGTCACGATGACCATCCAGGGGCCGGTCGAGAAAGCGGCGACCGCCGAGGCGACCGCGAAGACCGCGGCGCAGATGACGATCAACCGTCGCCGGCCGATCCGGTCACCGACCGCGCCCATCGTGATCATCGTGCCGCCGACCATGAACCCGTAGATGTCGTTCATCCAGAGCAGCTCGGTCGGTGACGGGCGCAGGTCGGCGGCCATCCGGGGCAGGGCGACGCTGAGCACGCTGATGTCGATCGCGATCAGCAGCGACGGCAGGGAAAGCAGCGCCAGCGCCAGGCGAGGATCCCGCAATCGACCCGCTGTCATGGTGGCGCTCATTGATGGACAACCTCGCTCATGTCGTTCTCCAAAGTCTCCGGACGTGTACTCGATCAGTGTCGTCGACCGGACCGGGCGACCGGCAGATACCGATGTGGTCGGGTGGCGATGACAAAAGTCAGCCCAGCCGGTAGTGCGACACGAGTACCTGCCCGTCGAGCGCCTTGGAGTCGACGAGCAGCAGCTTGTGGCGGTGGTCCGGCTTGGCGAAGAGCTGCCGGCCGCCGCCGAGCACGACCGGGTGCACCGCGATGTGGTACTCGTCGATGAGCCTTAGCTCGGTCAGCGACGCCGCCAGCGCGGCGCCGCCGGTGAGCAGCATGTCGCCGCCACCCGGCCGGGCTTTGAGCGCCGCGACCTCCTCGGCCAGGTTGGCGCTGATGACGCGGCTGGTCCATTCGTCGCCCTGGTACGTGCGGGAGAAGACGATCTTCGGCGTGGCGCGCCAGAAGGGTGCGAAGGCGGCGACGTGCGGATCGTCCGAAATGGACTCCGCGATGGGCCAGAAGCCCACCATCATCTGCCACACCGTCCGCCCGAACAGCAGCGTATCGACGCGCTTGTCCAGCCTCTCGGAGTAGGCGGACAGCTCCGGGCCCATCACGGGCCAGTCGAACTCGCCGTTAGGCCCGTCGATGAACCCGTCCACCGAGGTGTGCACCCAGTAGATGATCTTGCTCATGATTGCCTCCTTCTTCGTGGTCATAGGCAGGTCGGAGCCGGCCCCACGTCTCGACATGGCGGCCGGAGAAACTTTTGCGGTTAGGGGCGGTCGACCAGCGCGTTGGTCTCGGGCAGTTCGACGCGGAGGTGGAAGCGGCCGTCGCCGGATGCCTCACTGCGGGCCCACCCGCCGGCAGCGGCCGCCCGGTCCTTGAGTCCGCCGAGCCCGGAGCCGTCGCCCCCCGGCGGTTGCCGTACGCCGTCGTTGCGGATGTCCAGCGACATCGCGCCGCCGCTGCGGGCGAGCGTGATCGTGCAGGTGGTGGCCTCGCTGTGACGGAGCAGGTTGGTGGTGCCCTCGCGGACCGCCCAGGCCAGCACCCGCTGCGCGTGTTCCGGCAGGTCGAGGTCGGCGCCGGCGGTGTCGATCCGGGTGTCCACGCCCGCCCCCATCAGCAGGCCCTGCGCGGCGGCGATCTCCTCGCGCAGCGTCACGTGGTGCTCGTCGCGGGTGACAGCCCGCACGTCGCGCAAGGTCGAGCGGGCGATCTCGGTCAGACTGGTGATCTCGTGCCGCGCCCGGACCGGGTCCAGCGGCAGCAGCCGCGCGGCCAGGTCACCCTTGAGGGAGATCGCGGACAGGCTCTGCCCGAGCAGGTCGTGCAGGTCGCGGGAGACGCGCACGCGCTCCTCGTCGACGGCGAGGTCGGCGAGCTCGGCACGGGTGCGGTACAGCTCGTTGACGAGCCGGACCAGCCGGGCGGTCCCGTAAAGCATGAAGGAGAACACGGCCCAGGTGAACGCGTAGTACACGAGCTCCAGGACCACGTCGCCGGTGGACAAGATCTGAGACAGCAGCAACACGTACCCGATCCCGCTGCCCACGTAGCCGATGGGGAACCCGACGGACACACCCCACGGGCGCGGGAGCATCAGCATGGCGGACGCGGTGAGCGGCAGCGAGGTGCTCGCCCAGTCGAGTCCCAGCCAGGGCAGCGGGGCGTAGACGAGGGCCGCCTGCAGCGCCAGCGTCCACTGCCACGCCACCGGCCGCCGGTCGCTGACCGCGGCGCGTACGTGCCGCAGGTGCACCACGGCGAGCACGGCGCCGGCCACCAGCGCGAACACGACCTGGTTGGCGGTGTGCTGCCGGATGGCATCGGTCGCGACCAGGATCGGTGACATGACAAGTAGCGCGAGGTGCAGGGCCACGAGGAGCCAGGGCGCCGCCCGCACGATGCCTCGCGGGTGGCCGGGGCCGGTCATCGGGACACCTCGACGCCCACGCGGAGGCGGCCGCCGGACGCGCAGAGGGTGATCACGGACGTCCCGGTGGACCCGTCGCGGAGCAGGCAGTCGACCGCGGCCCGCAAGGCCTTCCGCACCTCGCCGTCCGCGTATCGGGGCAGGTCCTTGTCGGGCAGCACAAGCCGTGCCGGTACGCCCGCCGCCGACAGCAGGTCCATCGCCGTGTCGAGCTCGGTGCGCAGCGACACCCGGTGGTAAGAGCGGACTAGGCGGCGTGCGGCGGCCAGTGCGCGGCGCGAGCCGTCGACCAGGGCCCGCAGCTCGCGCAGGGCGCCATCGGGATCGGTGCCGGCCTGAGCCGCGGCCGCCTCGCCCCGGCGGGCGATCTTGTCCAGCGACTCACCGACCGTGTGCGCGAGCTCGCGGTCGATGCGGATCCGCTCCCGGAGAACGGCCTGGCCAGCTAGCTCCTCCCGGGCCGCGTGCAGCTCGCGGAGCGCTCCGGCGAACCAGGTCGGAACGAGCACCGCCGCGCCCCGTTGCACGACGACGAGGATGGTCCAGAACGGGTTCGGGTTCGGGTTGACCAGCAGGTCGATGGGGACCAGCGCGCCCACGAGCACGCAGCCGGCCACGATCGCCCACGGCCGACGCAGCACGATCACCGTCGATGCCAGCAGGTGGGCGAAGGTCAACTGCCACCCGCTGCCGACCAGCGGCACTCCAGCCGCGATGATCACGGTCATCGCGGCCAGCGTCCATCCGCCGTGCCGCGGGCGCCGCAGGTGCGCGGCGCTCCACGCGTGATACCCGCACATCGGCAGGTAGCAGCACATGAGCACGAACGTGGTGAGCGCGCTCGTCGGGTTGCTGTTGCTCGCAGCCGTCAGCGACACCTGGACGCCGACGCCGGCCACCAGCACCGCGATGGGCGCGGCGGTGACCAGCCGAATCGTCCGGTCGGAGTAGCTTCGATCGGCCAACGCGCGCCTCCCCGCGAGTGCGTCGAAAGACCAGGCTAACCGCGACCAGGGCCTGGGCACGGCCGGCATCCTGATCAGCGCCGCCGCCGGCACCGGGCGGCCGCGCAGCGCGGTGTCAGAGCCAGCCGGCATTGCGGGAGATCCTGATCGCGTCGATGCGGTTGTTGGCGCCCACTTTGCTGATCGCGTTCGACAGGTAGTTGCGCACCGTCGCCGGTGACAGGGCCAGGCTGCTGGCGATCTTGTCGGTGGGCAGGCCGCTCTCGGCGGCGCGCAGCACGTCGGCCTCACGGGCGGTCAGCGGGCTGCTGCCGGTCTCCAGCGCGGCGGCGACGAGGTCCGGGTCGATGACCCGCTCACCCGCGTACACCCGGCGGATGCCGTCGGCGAGCGTCTCGGCGGGCGCGTCCTTGACGATGAACCCGCGCACGTGCGCCTTGAGCGCTCGCAGCAGGTTGCCCGGCTGGCTCAGCCCGGTCAGCACCACCGTGCGGCACTCAGGCAGCTGCTCGTGCAGCCGCTCGGCGGCGGTCAGCCCGTCCAGGCCCGGCAGGTCGATGTCGACCACGGCGACGTCAGGGCGGGTACGCAGTGCGGCGGCGAGGATCTCGTCGCCCCGCTCCAGCTCGGCCACCACGCGCATGTCGTCCTCCAAACCGAGGAGCGCGACCAGGGCACCGCGGATCATGTGCATGTCCTCGGCGATCAACACCCTGATCACATGCCCCTCCTCCGCCACCAGATCAACTCCAGGCACAGTAACGGTGGTCGGGCTTCGCCGCGTAGATACCGGAATCAGTGGCCGGGCGATGACAAAAGTCATCGCCACCCGACCACATCCGCATCTGCCGCATCCGGTCCCCGGAAGGCGACAGTGGCCGGATGACAGCGACGACCGCGCCTGGCGTAACCAACATCGCCGCCGCCAACCGTCACCACGCCCGCACCAGCAACCGCCCGCTCGCGTTACTCGGCATCACCTGACGACTTCGCCGGGACTCAGGTTATGCCTGCGCAGGGCGGGTAGCTCATGGACATGGCGGACATGATCGACGAGGGCGCCCGGACCAGTTCGTTACGGGTATTGACGTTGAACGTGTGGGCACGGCACGGTGACTGGCCGTCCCGACGCGCTGCGCTGGCTACCGGTTTGCGTCAGGTCGACGCGGACCTGATGTGCCTTCAGGAGACGGTGGTGACCGACGATGACGACCAGGTGCAGGAGCTGATCAGTCCCGGCTATCACGTCATACATCACGGCGGCCGGGAGGCCGACGGAACCGGACTGTCGGTTGCCAGCCGCTGGCCGCTGCGGATACTGCTGGAGGAGGCGCTGCTGGTGACGCCGCGTGTCGATCCCCGCGAGCTCGCCGCGCGCGTCGCGGTGCTTGAGGTCGCGGTGCCCGCACCCGTCGGTCCGCTGCTGCTCGCGCACCACAAGCCGACATTTCGGCTTGGCTACGAGTACGAGCGGGAATTGCAGGCGGTGGCGGCTGCTCGTCTGGTCGCCGGCCTGGCCGCCGATCGACCAGTCATTGTGGCCGGTGATTTCGACGATGTGCCCGAGTCGGCCAGCATCCGATTCTGGCGCGGCCTGCAGTCCTTGGACGGCATGAGCGTGCACTATCTCGATGCCTGGGAGGTTCACCACAGGGACGAGCCCGGACACACCTTCACGCCGCGCAATCCGTTGGTGCTGGGCGGCAACTGGCCCTTGCTGCCACCGCGTCGCATCGACTACATCATGGTCGGCTGCGGTGACACCGGCCCGCACCTGCGCATCGCCGGCTGCCGGCTGGCTTTCGACAAGCCGATAGACCGAACCTGGGCCAGTGACCACTTCGGCGTGGTCGCCGACCTCACGTCACCGGACGACCGCCACCGATGACGATCCCTCGACGAGCGGAGCACACGACCGCAGATCCAACCACCACACCATCGGCGGACCAGCTCACCAAAACGGGACACCCTCACGACTTTGCCGACGCCCTGAGGATGATCCACCTCGGGACATCCTCATCGGGACTGTGGATCTTTCGGCTCTGGCGCTCTTTCGGTGGTGACCGTGGGTGATCTCAGTTGAGGAGGATCCGGTGGCGGAGGAGGGTGAATCCGGCTCGGCCATGCATCTGGCGCATGATGCGTTTGGTTTTGGTGTTGACGCCTTCGGTTCCGCCGTTGTGGTAGGGCATGGTCACGGCGGCGTGGACGGCGTCGTGGTCGAGTTCGAGGCCACGGGCGAACGTGTGCAGGTGGGGCAGTTCGGTCGCCCGGACAGCGTCGATCCATGCGTCCAGGCGTGTGCTGTTGCCTTCGGCTGGTCGTAGAAGGGCGGCGAACGAGCCGACGAGCCCGGTGAGATCGATCATTTCCGGGCATGCGGTGGTCAGCTCGTGGCGGTGTTCGCGCTGGTTGTCGCTGAGGTGATCGGGGTGGGTCAGCACGAGGCTGGTCAGCCGGCGCGGGGACATCGGTGGGCGGTCGCCTTCGACCCGGCCTTGGGTGATGTAGCGGACGAGCAGGTTCATGCTGCCGGGATATCCCAGGGCTTTGATCTCCTTGAACAGCTGCAGGTTGCCGATTGCGGGTTCTTGTTCCCGGCGGCGGCGCAGGTGTTCTCGATACGGGTCGACCAGCGTCGGCCGGTATTGAGGAGCTCGTTGCAGGCGTTCGGGTTCGGCGGCGCGGGCGTAGCGTTTGACGGTGTTGAGCGACACGTTCAGCCGGCGGGCGCACTCGAGCAGGCCGACGTTCGCAGCGAGCAGGGTGTGGATTTGCTGCCATCGCTCCCGGGTGCTTTGAGCGCGAGGCCCGTCCTGCATGCGGCCGGCCTTGGCCCAGCACACGCTGTGCGCGGCGACCTCTTTACCGACGGCTTCGCCCAGGCCGTGCCACAGGTGCCACCGGTC
>NZ_JBITEL010000029.1:0-56242 GCF_044455125.1 Actinoplanes sp. NPDC051343 | reverse complement strand
GGTTCTTCGCGTTGGGTGGGGACAGTATCGTGGCGATCCGGTTGGTGTCGCGGGCCAGGGCGGCGGGGTTGGTGATCTCCCCGCGGGATGTGTTCGTGCGTCAGACCGTTGCCGAGTTGGCCGCTGTGGTGTCCGTGGATGAGCCCGGGCCGGCGGCGCCCGAGGCTGGGGTGGGGGTCGGGGTGGTCCCGGCGACGGCGGTGATGAGTTGGTTGCGGGAGCACGGCGGCCCGATCGGTGGGTTGTTTCAGTCGATGGTGCTGGCCGCCCCGGCGGGTTTGGGTTTGGACGGTCTGTGTCGGGTTGTGCAGGCGGTGCTGGACCGGCATGACATGTTGCGGGCCCGGTTGGTGACGTCGGGCGGTGGCTGGGAGTTGATGGTCCCCGCAACCGGTGAGACGCCGGCCGGGGATGTGGTGATCCGGGTCGACGTGCGCGGAGTGGACGAGGCCGGGTTCGAGGCGGTATTCGCCGAGCAGGCCGGGTCGGCGCAGGCCCGGTTGGCGCCTGAGGCCGGGGTGATGGTGCAGGTCGTGTGGTTCGACGCCGGTCCTGACCGGCCCGGCCGGATCCTGTTCGTCGTCCATCACCTCGTCGTCGATGGGGTGTCGTGGCGGATCCTGGTCCCGGACATTGAAGCGGCGTGGCGTGAGGTGGTGGCGGGCCGGGATCCGGTGTTGCCGGCGGTGGCGACGTCGTTCCGGTGGTGGGCGCACCAGCTCGTCGACGCGGCCAGTGACCCGGTCCGGGTGGCGGAGCTGGCGTTGTGGCGCGAGATCCTGGACACCGCGGATCCGTTGCTGGGTGGCCGGGAACTGGATCGGCGGGTGGACACTTTCGCTACGGGTGAGGCGTTGCGGGTGTCGGTGCCGCAGCGGTGGACCGCTGCGTTGCTGACCAGGGTCCCGGCGCTGTTCAACGGTCAGATCAATGACGTGTTGCTGACGGCGCTGGCGTTGGCGGTTGGCCGGTGGCGGGCCTGTCGTGGGGGTGGGGTTCGGCCGGTGTTGGTGGAGTTGGAGGGCCATGGCCGGGAGCCGATCGTGGCGGGTGCCGACGTGTCGGAGACGGTGGGCTGGTTTACCAGTGTGTTCCCGGTGCGGTTGGATCCGGGTCCGGTGTCGTGGGCCGAGGTGTGTGCCGGCGGTGCGGGGCTGGGTCGGGCGCTCAAGCGGGTGAAGGAGCAGTTGCGGGTGATCCCGGACAACGGGATCGGGTTCGGGTTGCTGCGGTATTTGAACCCGGATACCGGTGCGCAGTTGATGGGGCGGGCACCGCAGATCGGGTTCAACTACCTGGGCCGGCTCACCATCGGTGACCACGAAACCCGGGACGTGGCCCAGGACTGGGGTGTGATCTCCGAAGGCGGTGGCGGCCCGTTGGGTGGTGGCGCCGATGCGGATACGCCGCTGGCGCATGTGGTCGAGGTGAACGCGGTCACCGTCGACGGAGTGGACGGGCCGCAACTGGTCGCGTCGTGGTCCTGGGCGCGCGGCCTGCTCACCCGGGCCGACGTTGAGGAGCTCGCCGGGTATTGGGTGCAGGCGTTGCAGGCCATCGCCGACGGCGACGACGCCGGTGGCCACACCCCGTCGGATTTCTCCTCGGTGACCTTGGCGCAAGACGACATCGACGCGTTGGAAGCCGGTCAGCCGGTGGCCGACGTGTGGGCGCTGTCGCCGTTGCAGGAAGGGCTGTTGTTCCACGCCCTGTTCGATGCGCAGGCCACCGACGTCTACCACGCGCAAATGGCGTTCACGCTGCGAGGGACGGTGGACACCCCCGCGTTGCAGGCTGCGGTCCGGACTCTGCTGGCCCGGCACGCGAACCTGCGTGCGGGTTTCCGTCAGATCCGTGACGGGATGACGGTGCAGGTGGTGTGGCGGGAGGTCGACCTGCCCTGGCAGGAACTCGACCTGTCCGACCTGTCCGACCTGTCCGGGCAGCAGCAGGCCGTCGAGGTGGATCGGGTTCTGGCCGAGGAACGTGTCCGCCGTTTCGACATGGACCGGCCGCCGTTGATGCGTCTGATGTTGATCCGGTTGGGTACCGACCGGTACCAGCTGGTGATCACCAGTCACCACATCCTGCTGGATGGCTGGTCCGTGCAAGTCGTCTTCGATGAACTGTTCGCCCTTTACGGGACCGGTGGTGACGACGCCCGCCTGGCCCCGGTGGTCGGGTTCAAGCAGTATCTGGACTGGCTGGCCCGCCGCGACACGGCGGCGGCATCGCAGGCGTGGTCGCAGGCGCTGGCCGGGCTGCCCGGACCGACCCTGATCGCGCCCCAGACGGCGGGCCGGTCCCCGGAGACCCCGGGCCAGACCTGGACGGAACTGTCCGACGAGCTGACTGATGGGTTGACCGCGACCGCCCGCCGGCTCGGGGTCACGCTGAACACGGTGGTCCAGGCGGTGTGGGGGCTCTATTTGGGCCGGGTCACCGGCCGCGAGGATGTCGTGTTCGGCACGACGGTGTCCGGGCGCCCGCCGGAGATCCCGGGTATCGATCGGATGATCGGGCTGCTGATCAACACCGTGCCGGTCCGGGTACGGCTGCGACCCGGGCAGACGTTCGCCGGGTTGCTGGCCCGGTTGCAGGACGAACAGGCTCAGCTGCTGGCCCACCAATATCTCGGCCTGACTCAGATCCAGCGGCTGGCCGGGTCCGGGCCGCTGTTCGACACCCTGCTGGTCTTCGAGAACTACTCTGTCGAGCAGACCTCAACCGACCGCCCGTCCGCGGACCTGCGGATCACCGGAACGAGCAGCGAGGACGCCACCCACTATCCGCTGAGCCTGTGCGTCATGCCGGGGCCGCGGCTCAGGCTGCGGTTGGACTATCAACCCGGCCTGTTCGACGAACCCACCGCCCGAACCATCGCGGCCCGGGTCGTGCGGCTGCTGGAGGCGGTGGCCGGCGACCCGGACCAGCCGGTCTCCCGGGTCGACGTCCTCGACCCGGCCGAGCGGCACATGATCCTGGATGAGTTCAACGACACTGCCCGCCCGCTACCGGCGACGCTGCCGGAGCTGTTCGCGGCGCAGGTGGCGGCGAGCCCGGACGCGGTTGCGGTGGTGTTCGAGGGCGTTGAGGTGACCTACCGGGACCTCGACGAGCGGGCGAATCAACTTGCCCTGCATCTCATCGGGCTCGGAGTCGGCCCGGAGAGCCTGGTCGGGTTGGTGCTGCCCCGCTCGGTCGAACTGGTGGTCGCGGTGCTCGGTGTGGCGAAGGCCGGCGGTGCTTATCTGCCCATCGACGCCGCATACCCGGCCGAGCGGATCACGCTCATGCTGCACGACGCCGTACCCACGTGTCTCTTGACCACCACGATCGCCCTCACCGACGCGGTCACCACGGCCCTGGCCGCCACCGCCTTGACCGATGATCTGGTCGTTCTGGACGACCCGACGACCGCTGCGGAGATCGCCGGGCAGGCGATGGCCGGCGTGACCGACGCCGATCGGTCGGGCGTGCTGCTTCCGGCGCACCCCGCGTACGTCATCTACACGTCGGGGTCCACCGGCCGGCCCAAGGGTGTGGTGGTGTCGCACACGGGGATCTCGAGTCTGGCCGGGGCGCAGATCGAGCGGTTGCGGATCCGGGGGGACAGCCGGGTCCTCCAGTTCGCCTCGCCCAGCTTCGACGCCGCGTTCTTGGAGATGATGATGGCGTTGCTGAGCGGTGCGGCGCTGGTGATGGCGGCGCCGTCGCGGTTGGCCGTGGGTGAGCTGGGCCGGTTGTGCGTCGAGCAGCGGATCACGCACGCGCATTTGCCACCGGCGTTGTTGTCGGCGTTGCCCGACGTCGACGATCTCCCGGCCGGCATGACCGTGGCCACCGGAAGCGAGGCGGTTTCCGGGGAGGTGGTCCGGCGGTGGTCCCCGGGCCGTTTGCTGATCAACGGGTACGGGCCGACCGAGTCGACGGTTCTCGCGACCATGACCACGGCCCTGTCCGGGGAGGACACGCCGCCGATCGGTCGGCCGTTGCCCAACACGCGGGTGTTCGTACTGGACCCGGGGCTGCGTCCGGTGCCGGTGGGGGTCGCGGGCGAGCTGTACGTGGCCGGGGCCGGGCTGGCGCGGGGGTATCTCGACCGGCCGGGGTTGACCGCGCAGCGGTTCGTGGCGTGTCCGTTCGGTGCGCCGGGGGAGCGGATGTACCGCACCGGGGACGTGGTGCGCTGGGACGAGGGCGGGGTGCTGAAGTTCCTGGGCCGCTCGGACGACCAGGTGAAGGTGCGCGGGTTCCGCATCGAGCTCGGTGAGGTCGAGGCGGCCCTGGATCGTCACGAGCGGGTGGCCCAGGCGGTGGCCATGGTCCGGGAGGATCAGCCCGGCCAGCGGCGCCTGGTCGCCTACGTCCTGGCGGCCGGCGACGACGCTGATGTCGACGGCGGAATGCTGCGGGAGTTCGTCGGCCGGACGCTGCCCGAGTACATGGTCCCGGCGATGGTGGTGGTCGTGGCAGCCTTCCCGTTGACGGCCAGCGGGAAGGTGGACCGGGCCGCGCTGCCGGTGCCAGACATGTCGGTTCTGATGTCGTCGCGGGAGCCGCGGACCCCGGTCGAGGAGTTGTTGTGTGATCTGTTCGCCGAGGTTCTCGGGTTGCCGCGGGTCGGGATCGATGACGGGTTCTTCGCGTTGGGCGGTGACTCGCTGCTGGTGGCCCGGTTGGTCAGCCGGATCCGGTCGGTTGTGGGGGCCGAGGTCACGATCCGGGAGGTCGTCGAGGCCCCGACCGTGGCGAGCCTGGCCCTGTTGTCGACCGGCCGAAGTGCAGCGCAGACCCGGACCGGCACGTTGATGCCGATCCGGGCGCGCGGGAAGCGCAGCCCCGTCTTCTGTCCGCATCCGGCCGGTGGCCTCGGGTGGATCTACATGGGTCTCCCGCGGTACCTGGAAGACGACCGGCCGGTGTACGCCCTGGAAGACCGTTCGGTTCGTTCGGACGGGACGCCTCCGGAGTCCCTGGAGGACATGGCGGCGGACTACATCGAGCAGATCAGATCGATTCAACCGCACGGTCCGTACTATCTGGTGGGGTGGTCGTCCGGCGGCGTGCTGGCCCATTGCATGGCCACCCGGCTGCAGAGTGCGGGCGAGCGGATCGCCCTGCTGGCGTTGGTCGATTCGTACCCGCCGGAACAGCTGCCCGACGACGCCGACGGGCTGGCCCGCGCGGTGCTGGAGGTTCCGGAGTCGAGGTTCGGCGGCATCACCGCGGATCGGATTCGGGCGACGATCCGGAGGAACTTCGAGCTGCTCAGAGGTTTCACACCCGACGTCTTCGAGGGCGACCTGCTCCACCTCAGCGGGCTGGAGGCGCGCGAGGCGCAGGTCGACGCGACCGTATGGACGAAGTATGTGAAGGGAAACATCCGGCAGCACGCGATCGACTGCGCGCACGACGATCTGCTGAAGGACGGCCTGGAGCTGGGGGTGGGCCGAATCCTGGGCGAAGGGGTGGCGACGGGCGACGCCGGCTGAGCGCTCAGGCCGGCCCGGCCGTCCGCAAGGCCGCGACGAGGTCGGCGATCGTCTCGGCGTCGAAGAACACCTCGATCGGCAGCTCCACGTCGAGCTGTTCCTGGATGCGGGCGGCCAACACGACGATCATCAGCGAGTCGAAGCCGAGCTCGAACAGGTCGTCGCCGGTGTTGACCGCCGGGTTGCCGGCGAGCTCTCGGACCAGCGAGAGCACGACGCTCTCCGTGGTGTCGTGGTTGACACGTGCGGACATGGGACCTCCTGCGCTCGCCCGGGACGCGGACGTCCATCTTCCTAACACAGCGCAGGAGGCGACACCTACGGCCAGGCCCGCAAATCTCCCGGACCGTCGTCCGCAACAATCCCGCAGCCCTTTCGCAGCCCGGAACTGCCATGCTCCCCCCGCGCGGACCGGCCACGACACGAGAGACAACGGCATCTGTCGGCCGAGGGTTCCGCGTCCCGTCCGCCGTTTACGAGGACGACGGCACCGGTACCTTCGATAAGGAGCCGTAGTTGTCCACATCCCGCAGGATCTCGGTGTTCGACTCCACTTTGCGCGATGGCGAACAGGCGCCCGGCAACGCCATGTCGCCCGACCAGAAGCTCGCTATCGCCCTGGCCCTCGAGGCCATCGGCGTGGACACGATCGAGGCCGGCTTTCCCAGCTCCTCGCCCAGCGACTTCGAGGCCACAAAGAAGATCTCGGAGGCGCTGACCCGGGCGAAGTTCGCCACCCTCAACCGGGCCACTCCGAACGACATCGACGCGGCGGCTCGGGCCGGCGGCGTCGATAACCACGAGCTGCAGATCATGGTCACCGGCAGCGATGTCCACCTGGAACACAAGCGCGGCTTCTCCCGAGCGGAGGGTCTGCGCGAGACGGTGGAGAGCTTCCGGTACGCCCGGTCGCTCGGCTTCACCGACATCACCCTCGCTATCGAGGATGCCAGCCGCGGCTGTGACGACCTGCTGCATCCGCTGATCGACGCCGGGATCAGCGAGGGTGCCGCGACCGTCACCCTCGCCGACACCACCGGCTGCATGGTCCCGGCCGAGTTCGGCGCGCTGGTCGGTCGCGTGCGCTCCTGGATCCCGGACGGTACCGACCTGTCCGTGCACTGCCACAACGACATGGGCCTGTCGCTGGCGAACGCCCTGGTCGCCATCGAGGCCGGGGCCGACGTCGTGCAGTGCACCCTGGCCGGCATCGGCGAGCGGACCGGCAACACCCCGCTGGAGGAGCTCGTGGCGCTCCTCACCTACAAGGCCGACGAGATCGGGGCCCACACCGACGTCGACGCGGCCGGCCTCTACCAGGTTTACCTTCTGCTGCAGCGCAGCATCGGGCTGGTCACCTCGTCGTCCAAGCCGGTCTTCGGGGCGAACGCGTTCGCCACCGAGGCGGGCATCCACCAGGCCGGCATCATGCGCCACCCGATCACCTACGAGTACGTCGAACCGCACCGGTTCGGCCGCGAGCGCACCATCCTGGTCGGCCGTCATTCCGGTCGCAACGTGATCCGGCACCTGCTGCGGGAGATGGGTGCCGCCACGGAGAAGGAGCTGGAGGAAGACACCTACCAGCAGTACATCGCCAACCGCCGCGACCGGGACTGCATCTCCATCGGCGAACTCCGGGACATCCTGAGCAGCCGGCTCGCGGCCCGGACATCGACGGTGGCGGCGTCGTGACGACGGCCCGGACCCTCATCGAGAAGGTGTGGGACGCCCACGTCGTACACCGGACCGCCGGCCAGGCCGACCTGCTCTACATCGACCTGCACCTGGTGCACGAGGCCAGCTCACCGCAGGCGTTCCACGGACTGCGGCTGTCCGACCGGCCGGTGCGCCGGCCGGATCTGACCCTGGCCCTGGAGGACCACAATGTGCCCACCGACACCCTGGTGATCCGCGACAGGATGGGGCGCGGCCAGGTCGAAGCGCTGCGGAGCAACTGCGCCGAGCACGGCATCGAAGAGCTTCCGCAGGGACATCCGAACCAGGGCATCGTGCACGTCGTGGCGCCCGAACTCGGCCTCGTACAGCCCGGCATGACGATCCTCTGCGGTGACAGCCACACGTCGACGCACGGTGCCTTCGGCGCGTTGGCTTTCGGCGTCGGTACCAGCGACGTCGAGCACGTCCTGGCCACCCAGACCATCCGGCTGGCCCGGCCACCCACCATGGCCGTGGAACTGGTCGGCGTGGCGCCAACGGCGGCCACCCCGAAGGACATGGCGCTGGCCGTCGTCCACCACATCGGCGCCAACGGTGCCAACGGCCACGTCGTCGAGTACCGCGGGGAGGCCGTCGAGGCGCTGTCCATGGAGGGTCGGATGACCCTGTGCAACATGACGATCGAGGCTGGTGCCCGCGCCGGTCTCATCGCCCCGGACGAGCGCACCTTCGAGTACCTCCAGCGCCGGCCGTTCCGGCCGTCGGACGCCGACTGGGACGCGGCGCTTGCCCACTGGCGAACGCTGCGGACCGATCCGGGCGCCAGCTTCGACCGTCGGATCCGTGTCGACATCGGCGCGCTGACGCCGTTCGTGACCTGGGGAACCCACCCGGGCCAGGCCGTACCCATCGACGGCGCCGTGCCCGACCCGGAGGGCTTCACCGACCCGGCGCAGCGCGCGGCGGCCACCCGGGCACTGCGGTACATGGCCCTGACGCCCGGTACCCCGATCCGGGGGATCACCATCGACACCGTGTTCCTGGGCTCCTGCACCAACGGGCGGCTGGAGGACCTGCGGGCGGCGGCGGAGGTGCTCCGCGGGCGGCGGGTCGCACCCGGCACCCGCATGCTCGTGGTGCCCGGCTCGATGGACGTGCGGACCAGCGCCGAGCGGGAGGGCCTCGACGAGGTCTTCCTGAGCGCCGGTGCCGAGTGGCGGTTGCCGGGGTGCTCGATGTGCATGGGCATCAACGCCGACCGGGTGCAGGGCGCCGAGCGCATCGCCGCAACGTCCAACCGCAACTACGAGGGCCGCCAGGGTACCCAGGCGCGCACCCACCTGGTGTCGCCGGTGGTGGCCGCGGCAACCGCCGTGCGGGGTCACCTGGCCGCCCCGAGCGACCTGTAGGGGGAGGCCATGCAGTCACTCAAACATCACACTGGACGGTGCGCCGTCCTGCCCCGCGACGACATCGACACCGACCAGATCATCCCGGCCGAGTTCTGCAAGCGGCTGACCAAGGAGGGGTACGCCGACGCCCTGTTCGCGCACTGGCGCAAGGACCCGGACTTCGTCCTCAACCAGGCGGCGACTGCCGGTGCCACGGTTCTCGTGGCGGCCGCGAACTTCGGCACCGGAAGCTCCCGCGAGCATGCCGTCTGGGCCCTGCGCGACTGGGGTCTGCGCGTCGTCGTCGCCAGCAGCTTCGGTGACATCTTCCTGCGCAATGCCTGGAAGAACGGCGTGATGGCGGTCCAGCTGCCGGCACCGGTCGTGGCCTCGCTGGCCGCCGAGGCGACCGCCGACCCGACCTTCGAGATCACCGTGGACCTCGTCGACACCGAGGTCCGCGCCGGCGACGAGCGGCATCGGTTCCCCGTCGACGAGAACGCGCGCTGGCTGTTGCTGGAGGGTCTGGACGACATCGACGTCACGTTGCGTCACGTCGATGCTATCGCCGGCTACGAGCGGAGCCGGCCACCCTGGCTACCCGGCCTCAGCCGGGGTTGCGTCGATCGGCGCCTGGGCCGGTCCCTCGGGGCGACGCCGTGAACATCGTGGACGCCGGGCCCGCGGCGGCGACCATGTCGAAGCGGGCCCGGGGACTGTCCACCAGTAGCCTCATCGAGCTGTTCCTGCTGGCGCGCGAGCGCGACGCGATCGACCTCGCGGTGGGCTCACCCGGATATCCCTGCACGCCGCCGCCGCTGCTGGACGCCGCGGTCGAGGCGCTGCGGGCCGGTCACAACCAGTACGAGATCCCGGCGGGCGACGCCGCGCTGCGCCGGCACATCGCGGCCACGTTCGCCGCTCCCACCGACCCGGACACGCAGATCACCGTGACCGTCGGCGGTACCGAGGCGCTGTGTGTGGCGCTGCTGACCAGCATCGACCCGGGGGACGAGGTGATCGTGCTGGAGCCGTTCTACGAGAACTTCCTCTCGGCGATCGCGCTGGCCGGCGGGGTAACCCGGGTCGTGGCGTTGCGGCCACCCGACTGGACCTGGGATCCGGCGGACCTCGCTGCCGCGTTCGGGCCCCGTACCAAGGCCATCATGGTCAACACGCCCGCCAACCCGACGGGCCGGGTCCTCGACCGGGCCGAGCTCGACGAGATCGCCACCCTGTGCAGCCGCTGGGGCGTCACGGTCATCTCCGACGAGGTGTACTCCGGGCTGCTGTTCGACGACCGTACCCATGTGTCGGTCGCCGACGTCGAGGCGCTCGACCCGTACAGCATCGTGATCGGCTCGCTGTCCAAGGGCGCCGCCGTCAGCGGCTGGCGGTTGGGCTACCTGCGCGCCGATCCGGCCCGTACCGCGGTGCTGCGCCGGGTACACGAGACGACCACCAACGGCACCGGCGCCCCGTTGCAGCGGGCCGCCGGCGCGGTGGGGTTGCCCGGCGCACCCTGGTGGCGGCCGGCGCCCGGCCTGGCGGAGCGTCGAAACGTCGCCCAGCGCATCCTGCACGACATGGGCCTCACGTTCCGGCCGGCCGACGGCGGCTGTTTCCTGCTCGCCGACATCTCCGGCGTGACCAGCGAGGACAGCACCACCTACGTTCGTTGCCTGCTGGCCGAGCGCAACGTCCTGCTCGTCCCCGGTGGCGGGTTCTTCGCCGACCGGGCCCGGGGCCGCGCCTACGTCCGGATGGCGTTCAACCGGCCGATGGAAACGCTCGACGCCGCGGCCCGCGCGCTGGTGGGGCCACCACCGGTCCCGAGGAGTACGCCATGACAACCATCACCGTGGTACCCGGCGACGGGGTCGGCCCCGAGGTGATCGCCGAAGCCGTCGAGACGCTGCGCGCGGTCGATCTCGGCCTGACCTTCGACACGCTCGACCACATCAACGCCGACACCTGGCTGCGCACCGGCGTCGCGATGTCGGACGCGGACTTCGAGCGGATCCGCTCCAGCTCCGCGACGCTGCTCGGTGCCGTCGGCGATCCGCGCGTCACCACCCAGGACTACGCGCGCAGCGTGCTGCTGCGCTTGCGGTTCGATCTGGAGCTGTACATCAACCTGCGCCCGGCCCGGCTGCTGCACGACCGGCTCAGCCCGCTGCGCGACGAGGCCGAACGCGCCATCGACTGTGTCATCATCCGGGAGAACACCGAGGGCCTCTACGCCGGGATCGGCGGCCAGCTGCGGCCGTCCACCAGTGCCGAGATCGCCATCGACGCCGAGGTCAACACGTACCTGGGTGTCTCCCGGGCGATGGATTTCGCCTTCCGGATCGCCCGCCGCGACGTCTGCCTCGTGGACAAGTCCAACGCGGTCCGTTACGGGGGCGCCCTATGGCAGCGCTGCTTCGCCGAGGCGCAGCGGCGCCATCCCGACGTACCCACCAGCCACCTGTACGTCGACGCCGCGGCGATGAAGCTGGTCTCCCAGCCGACCCGCTTCGACGTGATCGTCTGCAACAACTCCTACGGCGACATCCTCAGCGACATCGCCGCGGAAATCGCGGGCGGTCTCGGCACGGCGGCCTCCGTGAACTTCAACCCCGACACCGGGTTCGGAGTGTACGAGCCGGTGCACGGCAGCGCCCCGGACATCGTGGGCCGGGGGGTGGCCAACCCTCTCGCGGCGATCCTCACGGCGTCGCTGCTCGCCGAGCGGCTGGGCCACCCGGCCGAGGCGGAGGCCATCGGCGCCGCGGTGCGGGCGACCGTGGCAGCCGGTGTCTGCACGCCCGATCTCGGCGGGAGCCACGGTACCGCCGAGGTCGGCGCCGCGGTCCGCGCCCATCTCGCTGGGGCGGGCGACGGTGGCGACGCCCGGCCACTGGCGAGGGTGGCCCGGTGACCACACCGCCGTCGCATGACAGCCGGTGTGGCCGTACGAACGGTGCCTCAGCGAGGGTCCTGCTTCGCCGGCGTGGACGGTTGGTCGAGCCAGCGCCGTAGGAGGGCGGCGCGCTCGGGGGAGAGGTCGGCCGCTGTCCGCGTCGCCGGCGCCCGCGCGGGTGTCGGCGGCGTCGGGGTGCGGCCGAGCAGTGTCTCCAGTGCCTGGCACGCTGTGTCGAGTGCCGCGTCGCTGCCGACGCCCGGCGCGAGGTCGATGGCACGCCGGCGGTAGGCGGGTTCGGCGAGGACGAGGCGGAGCAGTGCGGCGACGTCCGCGGTGGTCCAGCGTGCGGCCGGTAGCCATTCGGCGAGGCCCAGGCGGTGCAATCGGCGGGCGTTGTCGGGCCGGTCCACGCCGTGGGCCAGTACGACCTGGGGGGTGCCGGAGCGGATCGCCCGGGCGCTGGTGAGGATCCCGCCGTGGTGCAGTACCGCGGCCACCTTGGGCATGAGGGTCGCGAACGGCAGTGCCGGAAACCAGTGCAGCCCTGGCGGTAGCCGCTCGGGAAGCAGGTCACGGTATTTGCACACGACGATGCCCGGCCGGCCGATCTCGGCGACGGCAGTCACCGCTGTCGTGTACCAGTCGCGGTGCAGCATGCGTCCCGATCCGCCGGTCACGAGGATCGATCGTGGTTGCGACGGCGCTACGAGGGCTGCTGCGGCGGCCGGCAGGGGGCCGGTCTCGGCGGCGTCGTTGAGCAGGAACCCGGCCCGGCTGGCGCCGGCCGGCGCGGGATCACCGGCGGTGTCGAACCAGTCCGGCCACAGGCACACGCAGCCGTCCACACCCGACAGCCAGGTACCCCAGTCGGTCACCGGCGGCAGGCCGAGCCGGTCCCGCATCGCGTTAGTCGGCTCGGCGAGCCCGCGCGTATACAGCCGCTGCGTCAGCGGCACGCCCATGTGCTGCGTCGGCGTCACGCAGACCCACGCCGCCGGCATGCCCAACACTTCGCGACCCAGCAGCACCGACAGGCGGGACATGTGCCGGCCGACGAGGACGACCTCGCCGGCCGGGCGGGTGCGGGCCAGCTCCGCCATCGCCTCGTACTCAGCACGGATCTGGTCGAAGATGCCGTTGCGGTGGTAGAAGTCGACGACCCGATCGACACTGGTCAGGACGTTGACCCAAAACGCGCGGTGGTCGTCGAGCAGCCGCTCGTACTCCTCGGCGGTGTCGGTGGCGACCAGCCGGACCCCGGCCCGGGCGGCCGTGTCCGCATAGGCCTGGTGGCTGAACAGCACCGCCTCGTGCCCTCGCCGGCCGAGCCCCTCGGCCAACCGGATGAACGGCCACACGTCCCCGTGGGTGCCATCGGTGGTCAGCAGAAACGTCGCCACCGGCTACCGCCCTGCGTCCAGCCGCCGGCGTACCTCGTCGTCGGACACGGCGGCCTCAGCGTGGTTGCCGCGTCGCCGCGTGGATCGTTGGTCGAGCCAGCGCCGTAGCAGGGCGGCGCGCTCGGGGGAGAGGTCGGTCGCCGTTCGCGTGGCCGGCGCCCGCGTGGGTGCCGGTGCCGTCGGGGTCCGGCCGAGCAGTGTCTCCAGTGCCTGGCACGCTGTGTCGAGTGCCGCGTCGCTGTCGGTGCCCGGGGCGAGGTCGATGGCACGCCGGCGGTAGGCGGGTTCGGCGAGGACGCTGCGGAGCAGTGCGGCGACGTCCGCGGTGGTCCAGCGGGCGGCCGGTAGCCATTCGGCGAGGCCCAGGCGGCGCAATCGGCGGGCGTTGTCGGGCCGGTCCACGCCGTGGGCCAGTACGACCTGGGGGGTGCCGGAGCGGATCGCCCGGGCGCTGGTCAGGATCCCGCCATGGTGCAGTACCGCGGCCACCTTGGGCACGAGGGTCGCGAACGGCAGCGCTGGGAACCAGTGCAGCCCTGGCGGTAGCCGCTCCGGTAACAGGTCGCGGTACTTGCAGACGACGATGCCCGGCCGGCCGATCTCGGCCACAGCGGCCACCGCTGTCGCGTACCAGTCCCGGTGCAGCATCCGCCCGGATCCAGCGGTCACGAGGATCGGTCGTGGTTGCGACGGCGCTACGAGGGCTGCTGCGGCGGCCGGTAGCGGGCCGGTCTCGGCGGCGTCGTTGAGCAGGAACCCGGCCCGGGTCGCGCCGGCCGGCGCGGGATCGCCCGCGGTGTCGAACCAGTCCGGCCACAGGCACACGCAGCCGTCCACACCCGACAGCCAGGTACCCCAGTCGGTCACCGGCGGCAGGCCGAGCCGGCCCCGCAACGCGTTCATCGGGTCGGCGAGCCCGCGCGGGTACAGCCGCTGCGTGAGGGACGCGCCCATGTGCTGTTGCGGGTACCCGCAGACCCACGCCGCCGGTACGCCCAGTGCCTCGCGACCCAGCAGCACCGACAGGCGGGACATGTGCCGGCCGACGAGGACGACCTCGCCGGCCGGGCGGGTGCGGGCCAGCTCCGCCATCGCCTCGTACTCAGCACGGATCTGGTCGAAGATGCCGTTGCGGTGGTAGAAGTCGACGACCCGATCGACACTGGTCAGGACGTTGAGCAGGACATCGCGGTGGTCGTCGAGCAGCCGCTCGTACTCCTCGGCGGTGTCGGTGGCGACCAGCCGGACCCCGGCCCGGGCGGCCGTGTCCGCATAGGCCTGGTGGCTGAACAGCACCGCCTCGTGCCCTCGCCGGCCGAGCCCCTCGGCCAACCGGATGAACGGCCACACATCCCCGTGGGTGCCATCGGCGGTCAGCAGAAACGTCGCCACCGGCTACCGCCCCGCGTCCAGCCGCCGGCGTACCTCGTCGTCGGACAGGCCGTCGAGTTCGTCGAGCAGGCCGAGCAGCGCGTCGTCGCCGACCGGCGCGGCCGGCTGCTCGTCGATGTTGCGGGCCATGTCGGCAATCGTGAACCGATCGGTGAACAGCACATCGACCGGCAACTCGACGCCGAACTCCTCGCGGACCCGCCCCGCGAACTGCACAGCCAGCAACGAGTGGCCACCGAGTTCGTAGAAATCGTCCTGGACCGAGCGCGGGGGGAACTCCAGCAGTTCCGCCCAGATCGCGGCGACCGCGGTCTCGGTCGGCGTGCCGTCGACCTGCCAGGCGCCGGTAGCGGCCGACCGGTCGGCGGCGACGGCCGCGAGGAGTTGTGCCGCGCCGGCCAGGGTGCTGGCGATCCGGTCGACGACGTCGTTGTCGACGGTGCCCGCGGCCGGTTCGACCCGCGCCGCCGGGGTCGCGGGCGCGGCCGCCGCCGGCTCGTACGTCACGGTCCGCGCCACCTGTGTGTTCAGCTCGAACCAGGTGGCCCCGTCGTCGCCGGCGCGTTCACCGGCCGGGAGACCCCGCAGGAACGTCGCCGCCGGCTCGTTGCGTGGCGTCGGCCGGTACGCCAGCGACACGAGGTCGACACCGTGCCCGGCGGCCCGGTCGCCCAGGGCGTTGAGCACCCGGTGCTCGACCCCACGGCCGAGCACCCGGCAACTGAGCAGCAGCCCATCCACCCGCAACCGCGCACCGTCCACCGTGGCCAGAGCGCACCCCACGGTGCCGTAGTCGCCGAACCTGTCGCGGGCCCGTACGACCAGGCACTCCGTCTCCGGCGGCCGGGCGGCCAGCTCGGACGCGGTCCGGCGGGTGCCGGTCAGAGTGAACTGATTGATCCGCTGGGTCAGCTGCGCGACCCGGGCGAGGTCGGCGTCACACATCGGCGCGACGTCGACGACGAGGTCCAGCGTGGCGAGGAAGTCGGTGAGCGACGGGGCGGCCGAGCGGGCGGTCTCGCGCTCGCGCGCCTGCCGGTAGCGCTCGGCCCGCATGCGGTCGTCCTCGGTGACCCGTGGGTGGTCGAGCGGCCAGCAGTGCTGCAGGTACGCCAGCATGGCGTCGGGCACCGCCGGCGTCACCACCTGGGGCAGGGCGGCCCGGACCGCGGCCACCTCGACCGGGTTGTCGTCGATGAACACGAACGTGTCGAGGCCGACGTCGAGTTCGGCCGCGAGCTCGGCCAGATTGGCCGGCTTGGGCGCCCAGTTGATCCGCCACGCCGTCAGATGCTCCGGGCGCAGGACCATGTCGGGATGCTCGGCCAGCACCTGGAGCACGTCGGCCTCGGCGTTGCGACTGGCGATGCACAACAACCGGCCTGCGTCGCGCTGCGCCAGCAACAGGCGCTGGATCTCCCGGTGCTCCGGCCCGACGCGGACTCCCGACGGGCCGTCCTCTCCTACCGCGCCGTTCCACAGTGTGTGATCGGCGTCGACGACGATGACCTTCGGCCGAGGCACCCGCCAGGCATACACCGCGCGGGTAACGTCGATGGCCAGCGCCGCGAAGAACTCCGGTGTGTACGGCACGTCCGCCGTCGCCGCCGTGTAAGGGTCGTGGACACTCGCCACCGGGTACCGCCCGAGCAATTCGCCCGCTGTTACCACGCGAATCCGGGCGTCATCGGCGAGACCATCGGCGAGCTGCCGCTCGAACGCCGCGGCCGGGCCTTCCTCGGCGCCCGGGCACACCACCACCAGATGCGGAACGCCGGTCGCCCCGGCACTGTCGACGACGGCCCGGACCAGGTCGTCCGCGATGTCCGGCGCGGCCGCCCAGACGTCGGGGCGCAGCAGGACCACGTTGCCGCCGTCGCTGTTGCGCCGCAGAGCACCGCCCGGATCGAGCAGCGACTGGAACACCTCCCCGTAGGGCGCGAACGCGACCTCGACCGGCAAACCAGCGGTTGCCATCGCATATTCGAGAAGCTCCTGAAGCGGGCCGGCCGTGAAATCGGCAGCGACATAGATCCGCACGTATTAGACCTCGCGATCGTCTCGACTCCGGATATCACATCGACGACGTCCACCGTTACAGCAATGTCCGAATCCTCGATTGGATCATCACACCCGCTCGCCCTGTCGACCACCGCCGTCGGCGCACGCTCCGGAACTGGTCCACGAGGCAGGCCTCCAGCCCTCGGACGCGCGCAAACGCTAACCGTTCGATGCTGCGAAATGGTTGTGGAATGCTTGTGTTCCCAGCTCGTCGGCTGCATCGGCGTCGGCTGCATCGGCGTCGGCTGCCCGACGGGTACGGCACCGACCGGGGTCCCGGCCCACAATGACCGGCCTACTTCCGAGATGGGGCCGCGGCGTTGTTCCGACTTGAGGTAGCTCGATCCGGTTTGGCCGGGCCGAAGAGTCGGGAGTTGCGGAGGCGAGCACGACACTTGGTGATCTTTTCGGTTGTCCACGCCAGAAGATCGCCTCAGAGTCGTGCTCGTGTCCTCATCTTCTCTGATCAGTCAGGTTCTTGAGGTGTCGGGGAGCGTCAAAAATCCATGATCACCTATCGGGCGTCACCCGCCTCAAGCGCGCCTGCGGTGGTCTTCATCCAGTGAATTCCCAGTTCAGGGGCCCCTTGATCAACACGCAATGGCCCTGTAAGAATGGTCTTCATTAGGCACGGGGGGATAAATCAAGATGATCACCTTCAATCTGTTGGGACCGCTGGAGATTCACGTAGATCATCGGGTCGTCGAGGCGGGCGAACCGCGGCGCCGCGCCATCTTGGCCTCGTTGTTGATCGATGCTGACCGCGTCGTGTCGTCGGCAACGTTGATCGCCCGCGTGTGGGGTGAGCAGGCGCCGGACCGGGCCAGCAAGGTGCTCGCCAGCCACGTCAGCAAGATCCGTCGGGTTCTGCGTCAGGTGGCCGAGGATGACGGAGGCTCCGTGCGGATCGTCAATATGTACGGCGGGTACCGGCTGACGGTTGATCCCGAGAACATCGACCTTCACCGGGCCCGCCGGCTGGCGCACGAGGCCCGCGACCAAGGACTCGATGTGGAGCAGCGCGTCACGCTGTTGCGGGAGGCGTTCGCGCTCTGGCGCGGTGAGACCTTCGCCGGTATCGGCGGCGACTGGGCTGACCGTACTCGTGACCGTCTCACCATCGAACACCTCGAGACCGTGGTCGCATGGGCGGACGCGGAGCTACAGGTCAACAACCCGACGGTGGTGCTCAACCCGATTACCGAGCTGGCCGACGAGTATCCGCTCATGGAAGACCTGACGGTCATGATGGTCCGGGCGCTGGTGGCGATGGGGCGCCCGAGCGAGGCGCTCGACCGTTGCCTGGTCCACCGGCAGCGCCTCGCTGACAAGCAGGGCACCGACCAGTGCGCACGGCTGCGGGCACTGTATGAGGAGATCCTGCACGGTCAACACCGGGCCGCGTAGAGCCCGGCCCGCAAGCCGTCGATCGGTACCATCCCCTGACCGTGGTCCGGGATCCGCACCAGCACGGTGCCCACGTTGGGCTCCTCGATGAGAACTGCCTGCTCGACCGTAGAATGCGGGTGGACAACGGAATCCCGGCAGGGTCAGGCAGCACAGCGAGGCTCTCGGTAATCCACCGCTTCCCCGATGTGGCGAACAAAGCCACTTGCCGGCCGGCGGAACGGGGGATCATGTCGGTCGGCGACCCCGCCCCCGGAGTCGTCGACCGGCATCGCCTCGGCCGTTGGATTCGACGCGGGGCGGGGTCCCCGCACTGGCCCCTTCGGACTGCGCACACCTGGCCAGCTGATGCGGGCGCCCGGGTATGCGGGTGGCTGCGCTGCGGCGATCGGGTGTACTTCGGTCAGCCTGGGGACAGAGGCCGGGGTTCTTGCCTGAGAAGCGGGTCACGCCTGAAGAGATCGCACGAGCAGCCGGTGTCTCCGTGCCCACCGTTTCGCGAGTGATGAATGGCCGGCGCGCTGTCTCCCCGCGGACCCGTGAGCGCATCGAACAATTGCTCCGGGCGGCGCGCAACTCGGCTCGTACGAACCCTCCGTACAGCGCGGTGGCCTCGGTAAGGGATCGAGGAGTCAGACCCGCGATCAATTTCGTCGTGTTGGCTGGACGCTGCCGGTTGTCGCCCGGATTGATGCGCTCCGGGGAGTACGCCACCAGGAAGTCCGCCCCGCACACAAGGCCGGACGCGCGTTCCAGGATCGGCACGCAGACGTCTCTCGTCGTTTCCGGGAAGACGGTGGATTCGACGACGACGAGCGAGTCGCGCCGGAGGACGCCGCCGAGCGCTCGGCAGGCGTCCGAGAGCCGGCTGGTGGCGTCGACCGGCGTCGGCATCGATGAGGACAGCGGCGCAGTCGCCGAGCCGGGTGACGTCGGAGGCGAACTCCATCTCCGGCTGTCGTCGGCAGGCTGGACAGGGCCGGCGCGTCCCTCGTGGGAACCGCTACGCCCGCAGGACGGGGCGGTACAGCGGTAGGACAGCGAGCATGAGAATCACCACGAGGACCAGAGCCGTCCTCAGGCCAACCACTTGCGAGGTCGACCCGATCAGCGCGGGCCCGCTCAGTAGGCCCGCATAGCCGAGCGTGGCAACGATGCTCAGCGCCCGGCCGACCTGTTCGGAGTCGTTGCCCGCCGCCCGGAATATCTGTGGTGTGATGCAGGAGAGGCCGAGGCCAAAGATTCCGATGGCCAGCACGGCAAGTAACCATGCGGAGGTCGACAATGCGAGGCCGTAACCCGCGGCCGCGAGCACGGCACCGACGCGCACGAGGAGCTTTACCGGAACGCGACGCGTCAGTGCGTCGCCCCAGAGCCGCCCGATCGCCATCGAGAGGGAGAACGCAACAAATCCGCTGGCCGAGGCTTCCGCGGAGGCGTCCAGGGAGGTGCGGAGGTAGAGCGCGCTCCAGTCCGCGGTCACCCCTTCCGCGAACAGGCACGCGAATGCGCAGAGCCCGAGCATCACGACGCCGGGGTTGATGTCTCTGCGCCAATCCCGGCGCGGCCGCTGCTGGACAACGGCGTCGCCCCGGTCGTCCGGAAGCAGGGCCGATCCAACAAAGCCCGCGACGACCGCCAACGTCGAGCCCAGGACGCTGAAGGCGAGCGCGGGGGTGATCGCATTGCTGGCGCACCATGCGCCGAGCCCGGCTCCGGTCAAGCCGCCGAGGCTGTAGCAAGCGTGGAACGAGGTCATTATCGAACGCCCGTATTCTCGTTCGATGCGGATAGCCTGCGCATTCATTCCTACGTTGAGCAAGCCTCCGGATACCCCGATCGCCAGAAGAGCAACTATCAGAACAGGTACATCGGGTGCGAGCCCGAGACCTGTCAGGGCTACGGGAACGGCGACGACGACGGGTCGGGTGACCCGGTCACTTCCCCAGCGGTCTACCAGTTGCCCGACTCCGACCAGGCCGACCAGGGTCGCGCCCGCGGCTACGAAGAGAACGGCTCCGAGGAGACCATTACTCATCCCGAGGCGTTGCTTGACGTCGGGGATGCGGGCGTACCAGGACGCGAAGACCACGCCGTTGATGAAGAAGCAGGCGGACAGCGCGCCTCGCGCCACGGCGGCCTTGGGTGGCCGATGCACGTAACTGAGCATGAGGGTCCGTATCGGGCTAGGGGTATTCAGCTGGGACCCGTTGTCATCGACAACGGCTGAAGAACGGCATCGATTGCCGGAATCCGGTCGGCGAGCACGTCCTGGGCCAAGGCGTGCCGGCCTTCCGCCTGCAAAGTTGAGGCCAGGCGGTGGAGAAACCGTTGGTGCAGGGCGGCGGCATCGAGGGCATCGACGGTGCCGGCCTCCAACGCCAGGCGCAGGGCGGACACAAAGCCGTCCCGGTCCACAATTGCCTTGATGAGGTAGTAGGACGAGCCGATGCGGGTTCGATCCGACGAGCCGACCGAGGCCTGCGGAACTCGGTATCGCCCGGGAATGCCGTCAAGATAGGCGAAGTGGGCTCCGCCGGCCGACATCCGAAGCCACGTATGCCCGTCCTCGGCCCCTCGAACCGGCGGAAAGGGGTGCGCGACCGCAACGTCGGTTCGCACGCTCACAGTCGACGTAAGCGTCGTGTACCCGCTTTCGGTGCCGATGGCTATCCAGGCATTCGGGCCCTCGACCGGCTTCGCGTGGGATCGAATTATCTCCGACACCGACGGCGTCAGCCGATCGATGCCGACCGGGAGGTCATCTTCGTCGATGACCTGAAGACCGGAGTACACGAATCCCACGTGCGGCCGGGACGAAAATGTCTCGCGAGTGACCTCCAGCCGTTGTTCATGCGAGATGTCGTCCGCGTCATGGAACAGGATGAACGGCGCGCGTCGCCCGGACGCCCAGGCGACACCGACGTTCCGGCATACCGCCTGGCCTTGATTGACCGGACGCTCGATCACGGTTATGCGACCTTGATCCGCGCCGCGCAACTCGTGTACCGCCGCTACGGCATCACGTGGCGGTGAACCGTCGTCGATAATTACCAGATGCCAATGCGGGTCGGTCTGTGCGAGCAGCCCGTCGAGCGCGCGACGCAGGTATCGGGCAGACTCCCGGCTCTCGTGAAAGTAGGGCATGACGAACACCGGCGGCTCCGCGTGCACGACGCCACCTAAACCCGGGCGTGCTCGGCGACGGCCCAGGGCGCCGGCTCGATCGGGTCGAACGTGGTGTGGATCGGAAACGTGCCCGGCTGGATGACCGAGGCGTTGATTGCCAGGACGACCTCGAGAACGTGAAGGCTGTGGCGCGCCGAGAGTCGGTGCGCGCCGGTTCCCCGGACAGCCTCGGCCAGGTCGGCGACTCCTCGGCCGAAATCCATGTCGTGAGTGTCGGAATAGCGATGTGGGTAGTCCGCGGGACGTACCGGGGGATAGATCTCCGGATCAGAGAGATAGTGGTGGCGGGCCGTCGATTGCGTGGTCTGGCGTCGCAGAGTGACCGGAGCCGCATAATCCCAGCATTCCGACACCGATAGCACGCCGCTCTCGCCGACGATTTGCAGGGAATGGTTCTCCGGCGCGACGGTTCCGCAGGTAAAACGCGCGACCACACCGGACGAGAAGCGAAGACAGGCGCAGGCGAAGTCGGGTCCCAGGGACTGCTCGGGTGACCGTCCCAACTTCTCGGGAACGACCAGCGCGGCGAATGAGGAGACCTCGCGCACGGGGCCGAAGAACGACGTCAGCCAATTCAGATAGTAGGCGGCATGTTCGACGACGGGGCCGACGGCGAACTCGTCCTCATATGGCCACGGCGCGCCGGAACCGCTGATCCAGGAGCGATAAGGCATGAGGTGTATGGCACCGTCGTCGAGGTCCGCGTAGACCAGACGCGGGCGGCCGATGGCGTCGGAATTCAGCGCGTGCCAGATGGTCTGGGCCGTTTCGCCGAGCTGAGAGCACGGCGCCGAGGCCAGTTGCAGGCCGGCGGCCTCAGCGATCTGCACCAGCTCCGTCGCCTGCGCCATGGTTTCCGACAGGGGCTTCTCGCTGTAGACGTGCTTACCGGCGAGCAGACTTTTTCGGGAGACGTCGTAATGGCTCGCGGGATTGGTCAGGTTGACGACGATGCCGACGTCGGGATCGGACAGCACCTCGTCCAGGGAGGAGTATCGGTGGAGCTGGTGGTGTTTGGCGAAAATGTTTGCTCTCGTGGCATCCCTGTCATAGCAACCTCGAATGTCCAGCACCGGGTGATTGGGAAGAGTTGCCAGATAGAAGTCGGCGACGTAGCCGCATCCTATGAGCGCAATTCCGATAACCTCCCCCGGCGTGCCGGCGTGAGAGCGATGTGGTTCCCCCGTGCGGTTCACGCGTTCCTCGCATTCCTTTTTAAGGCGCCGCGCGCGATGGCGTTGTCAGGGCCGTCGAACGGCGCTCGGTGTTCGCGCCAGGGCCGGTGCGGCCACGGCGATGATGGCGATGGCGACCAGGGTGAAAGCCAGCGCGGCCGGCAGACCGGCCCATTCGGCCACCGCACCGATGACCGCTGGTCCACCCAGTAGGCCGCCGTAGCTCAGAGTCGTGTAATGGCCGATCGCGGTTCCGGAGGCCGATTCGTCGGCGGTGCTGTGACCGACAGCGCTGAAGGCGAGCGGATTGATCGGGGCTATACCGACGCCCGCCAGCACGAGACCGGCCATGGCCAGCCAGGGGCCCGGGCTCAGCAGAATGACGAGCAGGCCCACCGCGAAGAGCGAACAGGCCGCCCAGACGAGACGGACGGGACCGAGGCGTTCGGTGGCCCGATCGCCGGCGTAACGGGCGAGGGTCTCGGTGAGGGTGAAGACCGTGTAGCCCGCGGCGGCCAGCGCCGCGGCGGCGTCCTTGTAGTCGCGCAGGAATACGCCGATCCAATTGGAGACGGCACCCTCGGCCAGCATCCCGGCCGCTCCGATGGCACCCAGCACGAGGACCCCGGTCGTCCAACCGGAGAGCCAGGACGAGATGCCGCGCGGGGACTCGGTCCGGCGGTCCGGCTCGCGGACCTCGAGCAGTCGGCGACCGCAGAACCAGCCGAGCGGGACGAGCAGCGCGGCGACGAGGGCGAAGTGCCATCGCTGCGAGACGTCGAGCGCGATGACGCCCGAGCTCACGGCCCCGCCGAGAATGGCGCCGGCGCCCCACGCGCCGTGCAAGCTGTTGAGGACGGGCCGGCCGAGCGCGCGTTCCACCGCGACGCCCTGCTCGTTGGCGGCGACATCGAGGGCACCGTCGAAGGCGCCGAAGAGGACCAGCATGACGATCGCCTGCACGATGTTGTCGGTGAAGGCGACGCCGAGCAGGGCCACCGGCAACAGCACCGATGCCACCTGCACGACTATGCGGCTACCGATTCGTGCGGTGAGCGGGCCGACCACCTGCATCGAGGCGAGTGCGCCGACCGTTGGTGCGACCAGAGCGAACGCCAATGTTCCCGGTGCGGAAGCCAGCCGGTCACTGAACCGCAGAATCTCGGTGAACCACGTCGCGATACCGAAGCCGACGAGGAAGAACGTTCCGGCGACGGCGCGCCGGGCACGGGCGGGAGCCCGCTCGTCAGGCGCCATCGTCAGCTGACCAGGTGCGTAGCCAGCGATCGTCCGGGCGCTGATGTTGGGCCACGAAGCGTACGTCGACCGACATGCGCATCGTCGGCGTCGCCGTGTCGAGTGAGGCGTGCACGATGTGCGGACCGTGGAACACGACGTCGCCCGCGCGGAAGTTCGCCCACAGCCAGCGCCGGCCCAGCTCGCGCCCGACCCAGGTCAGATCGTGGCTGAGCGGTCGATCGTCTCCGGGCCGGTCGGTGACTTGCCGCAGCTTCGCCAGCTGGGCGCGATCGATGAGGTGGGAGTCTTCGAGGTAGACGATGCCACCGGACTCGACCGGGCAGTCGCCGATGGGTATCCACGAGGTGATCACCGAGCTAGTGCTGCGATCCATGTAGGCGTAGTCCGTGTGCGCACGTGAGGACCGCCGGGAGGACGAGTCGAAGTGCCGCAGGATTACTCGCGGCAGCATGGTGGCCTTGTCGTCGAGGAGTGTGCCGGCCAGCGCGTGCAGCGGCGAGGAGTCCAGGAACCGGGTCAGCCGCCCGTCACGGACGAGGGAGTGCGCCGGGTGGCCGGGCATGCCGTGCGCTCCCAGTTCCGGCGGGGTCGTGCCGGAGAAGACGCCGGCGGCGGGAGTGGTGCCCACCCGTAGGTAGGACGGCGGAAACCGCGCGAAGTAGTCCTCGCGCAGTTCCCAGACCTGTTCGGCGTCGAGCACCCCGCGGAGGAACACCACGCCGTGCTCGTCGAGCCGCGCTCGAAGTGCGCCGGGGTCGTCGAGCAGCGCGGTGCTGTCGGGTAGCGGCGCCGTGGTCGCATCGTCGAACGAGATCGGTAACCCGTTCGAGGTGACCGTGGCAGGGCGGTTCATCGATTCCCCCGGTTTTGTCTCATCCAAGCTCGGTACGCAGTGCGCGCACCACGGTCAGCTGCTGTTGTTCGGTCATCCCGTTGAACAGCGGAAGGCATATGTGACGGCCGGCGAAGTACTCGGCGTTCGGATACGACCCTCGATCGGCCCGGCCGGCGAAGTAGGGCTGCTGAGGTACGAGCGTGTCGTACACCCCACCGGACAGCGAGACCCCGTGCCGTTCCCGCAGGCGCTGCCGCAGCGAATCGCGGTCGACGTCGTCGTCAAGCAGCGCCACATACTTGTAGAAGTTGCTGCGGGAGACGGCCGGCGGCCGGTACACGCGCAGTCCAGGGACCTGGGCGAGGAGATCGTCGTACTGGGCGCCCAGGGCACGCCGCTCGCGGACGATGTCCCCGAACCGTTCCAGGTGCGCGATGCCGACCGCGGCGTGCAGCTCGCTCATGCGCCAGTTGCTGCCCAGAAGGGCGTGCACGTTGGCCTCGAAGGACGCCTTGCCCTGGTCGCGGTACCGGCGGGCGGCGTCGGCGTCGTCCGGCCGGGCGCACGTGACGAGGCCGCCCTCGCCGCTGGTGGCGACCTTCGTCGGGTACAGCGAGAACGCGGCCAGCCGAGCCAGCGAGCCGGCCGGCCGGCCGTCCCAGGAGGAGCCCAGCGCGTGGGCCGCGTCCTCCACCACTTCGATGCCCCGTGCGGCGCACTCGGCGAGGACCTCGTCCATCGCCGGCGATACCACGCCGGCCAGATGCACCACGACCACCGCGGCCACGTCGTCGTGCCGGTCCAGCGCGTGCCGTAACGCCGACGGATCCATGCCGAGGCCGTCGAGCTCCATATCGATGAAGTCGACCTCGGCTCCGGCCCGGATCGCCGAGGCGGCGGTGGCGAAGAACGTGTTGGCGGGCACGAGCACGCTGCGTCCGGAGACCCCGACGAGCCGGAAGGCGATCTCGAGTGCGGCCGATCCCGAGGCGACGGCGACGGTTGTCGCACCGGTCCAGGGCTCGGCGAGCTCCTCGAGCCGCTCCCCGAACCGGCCCAGCGTCAGCGAGCCGGAGGCGAGCGAGGAGTCGATCCGGTCGGCGATTTCGAGACGCGACGCCACGTCGAAGCTCACCCGGCCGGCCGGCACGGTGACCCGGCTCGTCGCCGGCTCGGCCAGGGAACGCCCGAAGAAGCGCGCGGCCTCTTCGACGTCGGTGCCGTGACCCATCGGCAGAGCGAGGACCTCGGCCCGCGCGCCCGTGCCGTCGTACGCCGCCTCGATCGTCTTGCCGGCGGCGGCGGCGTCCGCGGGATCCAGGAGGGGGTCGTCGAGACCGAACTGCACTTGCAGTGGGGCGGGTGCGAGTGCGGCGTAGAGCTGCGGGAGGTCCGCGTAGCGGAGGATGCCCGGGAGTGCGCCGCCCTCCGGTCCGGTGCGCCGGCTGCCGTAGAGGACCTCGTAGCTGCCGAGATGGCTCGCGGCGCAGAGCGGCACCGGGCGGTCGAGCAGGAGCGCGGTGTGCAGGGCGACCGCCGCGCCGAGGCTGTGGCCGAACACGCCGAGCCGGTCGGGGTCGGCCCGGCGGTGCCCGGCCAGCCATCGCACGGCCGCCGCCGCCTCCTCGGCCAGCTCGGCGATCAGCGACCGGCCGGACAAGCCGAGCAGAGCCTCCTCGCCGGGCGAGATTCCGTAGTCGAGGGTCAGGGTGACGAAGCCGGCCCGGGCCAGCCGCTCGGCCACGTTGCGATCCGGATAGTCGGGCGGCTCCAGACCGGTCACCCGGCCCAGCGTCGCGTTGCGTCCCGGGCAGACCAGTACGGCTCCCAGACGCTTGTCGCCCGGCGGAGCCAGCAGAACGGCGTCGATTCGTCGGCGTCGCTCGTGGGAGAACACGTAGTGTTCCCGAACCAGCCCGTTCTCGAGCGTGCTGTCGACGCTCACGACCGTGAAGTCGAACGTTCGCGCCGCGGTGAGCCGGGCGACTATCTCACGGAGCCGGGCGGATGTGGTCGAGGCCGGGGCGGTCTCGATGACGCGGTCCCCGGGCATCAGACGAAGTCGGCGTGCAGCGTCCGCGGGACCTCGACCTGGTAGTCGCGGAGCGCGTCGTCGAGCTGGATCTGGCCTCGGTGCAGTAGTTCCAGGAGCTCGTTCTGCGGACGGTAGAAGCAGCTCTTGCACAGATCGGTCCGGCGCGGGTTGGTTGCTTCCCATTCGGCCCGCGGACCGCCCTCGAGTACGTTCTGGTATCCGTCCTCGATCACGTTGCCGATGCGGTACCGGCTGTTGAGATGCACCTGGGGACACGGATAGAGGTGGCCGTCGGCGCCGATGGCGGTGACGAAGCGGCTGTAGTGGCAGCGCTCGAAGTCACCCTCGACCTCCTCGACCTGATCCATCGGACCGCGGTCCAGCTTCGGCGTCGACACCTCGAACTCGTCGGTCGCGAGTTCGGATACCTCGTCGAGGGCGGCGCTCACCTCGCTCATGACATCGAGGATGGTCTCGTGCCCGAGAGCGCTGTAGAACTCGGGCTCGTATCGGACGTAATGCGCTCCGGCCGCCTTGGCGAGCCGTGCCGACTCCCGGATCTCGGCGTAATTCTGCATGGTGATGACGTAGTTGAATCCGATGCGGAAGTCCGGGTCGGTGGCGCGTGATCGGATGGCGCCGACCGTGTCGACGAAGCTCGCCAGCGTGTTCTCACGATCGCGTGTGATCTCGTTGAAGGTGGCCTCGGTGCCCGCGTTGAGCCCGACGCGTACCCAGGTATGGGTGTTGACGATTGCGTCAGCGACTTTCTTTCGCCGCAGTCGGGAGCCATTCGTGATAAGCCCGATGCGAAGGCCGGCGTCGTGCCCCGCATAACAGATGTCGGCATATCCCGGATGAATCGTGCACTCTCCGCTGCCGCAGAATGTAACGGCCCGTCCGTCGGCGGCGGCGAATTCTCGCAGCAGGCCGATGCTCTTCTCAGTGGAAAGTGAGTCCTTGAACGAGAAGAGGTCGTAGAAATTCTCTTCGTTGGGCGAGTGGAAATTGCAGAAGTTGCACCGCATGTTGCAGGCGCCCATGATGCCGATCCGCAGGTGGATCGGGCGGATCTCCTGGCCTTCGATGAACTTCCGCA
Source organism: Actinoplanes sp. NPDC051343 (assembly GCF_044455125.1). Lineage (NCBI taxonomy): Bacteria > Bacillati > Actinomycetota > Actinomycetes > Micromonosporales > Micromonosporaceae > Actinoplanes > Actinoplanes sp. NPDC051343. Next base: position 28,915 of record NZ_JBITEL010000029.1, on the reverse strand, counting down.
GCAGGTCGCCGTGTGCGAGCACCTTGTCAGGCGCGTGTGCCTGGTCGAGCTGGACGACGGGTAGATCGTCACCATTGCTTGGGCGGGCGATCTGATAAAGAGGCTTATTCTGGTCGACCGACACGATTTCCCCGTTCGCTCGGAAGTATTTGGATGGCTGGCCACGGCGCCGCTGAACAGCGCAACCGGAAACTCTGCCGGTGGTGGCACCACGCATTCGGGTCAATACCCAATGCGACGTTCCGCGGCTGACACTAGGCCGCCGCGACAAGCACTGTCAAGACTGTTCAACGTGGACTTTCGCGGACCAAGCGCGTCGGCCTCCGTCGATGAAATGACCTTGCGCATCAGGGAAGATCATCGTTAACATGTTGCTCCGGCAGAGCGGGGGACGACGATGCCGTATGACGGAACAAGTGTTTCCGCAGCTCCGGAGACCGTGCGCAAACTGGCCGAACGACTCGTCGAGTACGTCGTTCTCGCTAATGATCCGGCGGTGCCGCTGGCCGCGGCCGACTTCTGGGCACACAGCGTTACGTATTATCGGGACGCCGCGGCGACGGCCGAGGCATTGGCCGCCGGCAAGGCGCACGTGGCGGACGCGCTGCGAGCGGTGGCCGGCGAGCCGCAATCGGGCCGGTACGAGGCACGGCTGATTGATGCGCTGACCGCGGAGCTGACGATCGACGGCGACCGTGCCGCCGAGGTCGGCCGGGTCCTCGACCGCTGCGACGAGAACGTCTACGTCCGTTACCACCTCGGCCTGGGGTATCAGCCGGCCACGCCGCCGGTGGAGCTCGCCGAGGCGGCCGGGTTGTCGTCGCTGCGTGCCCCGGCGCCCGCCGGTGAGCCGCTGGTGGTCATCGGGCTGCGTGATCGCACCGGTGGCGCTCGCGCCCGGAACCTGCTCGCCTGTCTGGCCGCCTTGCGTGACCAGAGTCTGGTACCGACGATCGTCGTGGTCGAGACCGACAGCGAACCACGTTGGCGTGAACTGATCGAGCCGTTGGTCGACCGCTACATTTTCGCCCGCCACGATGGGCCCTACAACAAATCGTGGGGGGCCAACGTCGGGGTGGTGCACGGTGCCCCCGAGGCGTCGTCGATCTGCGTCCTGGACGCCGACATCCTCCCCGACCGTGACTTCGTGGCCCGTAACGTGACCCGGTTACGTGACGGCGAGTACGACGCGCACCTGCCCTTCGAGATCCTGACCGCGATGGACGCGCCGGCCAGCTCGCGCGCCATCCGGAGCCGATGCGCCGCCGGCCTTCCCGACGTCCCGGCCGAGGAGATCCGGGCACTGCTGCTGCGCGACGTGCCCGGGGCCTGCCTCTGGATACGCCGGGAGTTCTACGAGCGGCTGGGTGGCCTCGACGAGCGTTTCCAGGGCTGGGGCGGAGAAGACGACGACTTCTTGGCCCGCATGCAGGCCGGTGGCCGCGTCCGGCGGTACGACGACCGCCTTCTGCACCTGGCCCATCCGCGTCCCGCGATGGTCGACGCGCAGGGCCGTCCGTTCAACGCGCACCTGAAGCCCCTCACGTGGACCGCGGCCGAGGGATTCGGCCGGCTCTCCGGCCCGAGCGAATCGAAGTGACCATTGTGGACGGCGTTTACGCCTCGACGACCTCGGTGTCGCCGGGGGAGAACGTGGCTTTTCGGTTGCTCGGCGGCGAGGGGCCGACGGGCGAGGTGACGGTCACCGACGTCGCGACCGGCGAGGTGGTGCTGGCGACCCGGACGGTCACCGGACCGCAGTGGTGCCTGAACGTCCCTCTGGACTGGCCCAGCTCGCTGTACGTAGCCACCTTCGACACTCCCGACCCGGCCCGCGGCGAGGCGTACTTCGTGGTGCGGGCCTCGCGGCCGGGCGGGGTACTCGTTACCGTGCCGTTCCTGACCTGGCAGGCGTACAACCGCCCGGGCGTACCGGGTGAGGGCCTCTACCTGACCGAGCAGCCGGACCGGGCCCGGCGGGTGAGCTTCGACCGGCCGGGCGGCGGCAGCAGAGAGGCGGGCGACTGGGAACTGCCGTTCTACCGGTGGCTCACCGCCCACGGGTACGCCGCCGACTACTGCTCCTCGATCGACCTGCACACCGGCGCCGTCGACCTGGACAACTACCGCTTGCTGATCAGCCCGGGGCATGACGAGTACTGGACCTGGGAGATGCGTGACGCCGTGGAGGCGTTCGTCGACGCGGGCGGCAACTTCGCGGTCTTCTCGGGCAACACGTGCTGGTGGCAGGCACGTCTCGAGGACGACCTGCGCACGCTGGTGTGTCATCGGGACGCCACCGAGGATCCGATGACCGCGGCCGACCCGTCCCGGGCGACCGTCGAGTGGTCCAGCGCGCCGGTCGGGCGTCCGGAGAACACCCTGCTCGGCACCAGCTGGCGTCGGGGAGCCGGGTGCTGGGAGAACTTCGAGTTGATGAACGACGCGGCGTTCACGACCCGGTTCGCCGACCACTGGGTGTTCGAGGGAACCGGCCTCCGGGACGGTGACCACTTCGCGCAGGGCGCGGTCGGCTACGAGACCGACGCCGTCGACTTCGCCGAGGCCGACGGCGTGCCGTGGGCAACCGGACGGGACGGCGCGCCGCCCTCCACCGTGGTGCTCGCCACGGCCGACCTGCGGCACTGGCGCCAAGCGGGCCAGGGCGGCCAAGCCACCATGGTTGTATTACGTCGCGGCCGGGGACAGGTCTTCAACGCTGCCACCGTCAACTGGTGCAACCGCCTCACCGATCCGGTGGTCGACCGGATCACGCACAACGTCGTCCGGCGGCTGAGCGAACGCCGGCCACCCGGCTCGTGGGAGGAGATCGGCGGCTGCGCCGGGCTGACCGCACTGGCCGCCGCCGAGGGCCTGCTGTTCGGTGCGACCGCCGACGGGAACCTGGTCGCCCGCGACATCGCCCCGCAGAATCTGCGATGGCGGCCGGTCCAGGACGGCGACCACATCGTGGCGCTCGCCGTGCCCCGCGAGTCCGACGCCGGCCGCCCGTACGGCCTGTACGGTCTCGGCCGCGACGGTCAGGTTCGGTTCCGGGATCCGGTCGCCGAACCGGCTCCGTGGAGCGTGCTCGGTCCGGCGCCGCGCGGCACCACCGACATCGCGCTGGTGTTCGAGAGCCTGTTCGCGATCACGTCCACCGGCGACCTGTGGTGTCTGCCCCTTCGCAAACCGGTGGAGCCCGGAGCATGGGAGCGGATCGATCGGGTTCCGGCCGCGACCTGTGTCACCGGGCTCAACGGTCGGCTCTACCTGGCCGACGAGAACGACCGCCTGCACCTGCGTAGCCCGGCGGCGGAGCATCGCAGCCGGCAGCTGCCGGGGTCGGCGGGTGGCTCGCGGTTCCTCACCGGGCACGCGGGTCTGCTCATCGGTGGAGGGCCCGACGGCCGGCTGCGGTGGGCGAGTACTCAGCACACGAACCACGACACGGGGAGAGACGAATGCGCAGGTACGAACTCATAGGGCGGCAGGATCTCCGGCTGAGGGAGGACGTCGAGACGCCTCGGCCCGGGACCGGCGAGGTGCTCGTCCGGGTGGGCTCCAACTCGGTCTGTAACCGCAGCGATCTGGCGTACTACCACTACTACGGGCTACGCGACCACTGTGCCACCGGATGCTTCGGGCACGAGATCGCCGGCAGCGTCGAGGCGGTCGGCGACGGGGTGCACCGTATTCAGCCGGGCGAGCGGGTGTTCGTCCGGACGCCGCTGACCTCGGGATACGCCGATTTCGCGCTGGCCCGCGAGATCGCGGTGGGCCGGCTGCCGGACGACGTGGCCTTCGAACAGGGGTCAGCGTTGCAACTGTTGCCGCTGGCGGTGCACGCGACCCGCGGTGTTCGCCTGGGCGACCGGGTGGCGATCGTGGGGCAGGGCCCGGTCGGCCTGATGGCACTTCAGGTGGCCAAACTTCGTGGCGCGGCCGACGTGACGGTGTTCGATCTGGACGAGTGGCGCCTGGCCCGGTCCTCGGAGCTCGGCGCGGACCGGATCGTGCACAACAAGCCGGGTGCCGACCCGGCCGGTGAGCTGGCCGGAGAATTTGACGTGGCCATCGAGGCGGTCGGCACACCCGGCACGGCGAACGCATGCGTACGCCTGGTACGCCAGGCCGGTCTGGTTGTCTTCCTCGGCACCCACCACGTCGACACACACGTCACGTTCGACATGGTGGCCTGGGAGAAGAAGGGCCTGCGCATACACACTTCGGCCGAGCCGACGGACGAGGCCCGGGCCGACGCCATGCGTACGGCCCAGCGCCTGATCGACGCCGGGCGGATCCGGCTGGCCGAGCTCACCACCCACGTCTTTCCGTTGTCGGATCTGCCGAAGGCGATCGATCTGCTGTCGGCGAGTCGCACGCTCGCACCCGAGGGCGAGGAGATCTATGCCGGTCCGCCTCGGCGGGTGCTCAAGGTCGCCGTGGTTCCGTGAGCAGGTCGGCCACCGCCTCACTGCTGACCGCCGTGGCGGACGACGTGGTGAGGTAGGCCGCGCAGCGCGGCGCCTGGCCGACCGGCAACCCCATCTCGACCACCGTGGCGTCCGGGCGCGCCTGGAGCGTCGCGGTCAACACCGCACCGACCCACGGGTGCCGGTATGCATCGCGTACGACGATGACCAGCGGCCGATCGGCGGGGATCGCGGCCGGCTGGAGGCCCTCGCGGTCCACGCGTTCGCCGGTCGTACCCGCCCACCGCCGCGTCATCGCGGCGAGCAGGCCCCACGGTGTCCGGAGCCCGCGCACGCCCCAGGGAGGCGCCAGTTCGATGACGTGTGGGGCCGTCCGCAGCGGTGTGATCGTGCCGGTGACGCGGATGGCGTCGTGGGCCGCCGTCCGGCCGATCCCGGTAGCGGTCGCGTGCCCGTCGGTCGACCGCGCCCGATCGCACCAGGCGCTCAGCCCGGACACCCGCCCGGCGGCTTCGGCCAGCCGCTCTTCCGGCAACCGACCGGCGCTCACGGCCGCGATCAGGGCGTCCCGGACGCGCGTGAGGCCCGCCGCCGGATCCTGCCAGCCGCCCAGAAACAACGCGTCCGCGCCGGCGGCGATCGCCGCCACCGCGGACTCCTCCAGGCCGTACGCACGCTCCAGCGCCGCCATCTCGAGCGCGTCGGTGACGACAAGACCGTCGTAGCCGAGTTCGCCCCGGAGTATGTCGGTCAGCAGGGTCCGGCTCAGAGTCGCGGGAAGATCATCGATCGCCGGTAACCGGATGTGGGCCGTCATCATGGCGCGCGCGCCTGCCTCAGCCGCGGCCCGGAACGGTCGCAACGGTCCATCGAAGAGTTCACCGGCGTCGGTGCCGACAGTGGGAAGGCCGAGATGGGAATCGAGTGACGTGTCGCCGTGGCCGGGGAAATGCTTCACGCACGCCGCCACACCGGTCGCCTGTATGCCTTCGACGTAGGCGACGACGTGCGAGGCGACCGGACCGGGCGATGAACCGAACGAGCGTGTGCCGATGATCGGGTTGAAGGGGTTCGAGTTCACGTCCGCGACCGGCGCGTACTTCATCGCGATGCCGGCGGCGGCCAGATCGTGGCCGATCGCCGAGGCGACCTTCCCGGTCGTCGCCGGATCGAGTACGCCGAGGGCCCCGTTGGCCGGCCAATCCTGGCTGCCGCCGGCCTCCGACATGGCGACGAGGACGCCCGGGTTTTCAGAACGCAGGGCGGCGACCGTCTCCGCCGCTCCGTCCCGATTCCACAGCAGCGCACCGCCCAGCCCATCGGCCAGAGCCCGCTGTAACCAGCCGGGCGGATCGTCGCCGGCGAAGCCGAGTTGGATGACCGCGGAGGCGAGACGCCGCAGTTCCGCCATCGGGTCAGGACCCGTCGCGCAGCTCGGCGAGGCTTCGGCGGACGAAGCCGATCTCGTCGAACGTCACCGTGCATCCGTCGCCGGTCGGCGATTGTGCCTCGAACCCGATGCGGTGGCCCGACAGGTCGTCGCCCAGGGTGAAGACCCGGATCAGACGCCACGCCGTCCCGTCCGTCGAGGCGTGGTAGGCATAAACGCTGTTGATGCGGGACACCCGCAGCCGGACCGAGTTGCCCGGCACGGTGAAGGCGTTGGCATCATCGGAGACCTCGCGCGTGACGACCGAGACCACCATCGGTTCGGCCGCCGGGGAGTACTCGAAACAAAACTTTGCCCAGTGCCGCTCGTCGATCCAGAGCAGCAGGACACCGGCGTCGTACTGGGCCCGGAAGTCGACGGTGATCCGGGCGCTCAGCTGGAAGTCACCCGCCGGCGGTACGCCCAGCAGCGTGGCCGCGTTGAGCATCGACTCGGCATCCGCGGAATCCTCACCGCCGGGATTCACGTAGAAGTCCGTGTGCCCCGGTGCCTTGGCCACGACGCGACCGTCCCCTTCGGACCGCCAGACATCGGGATGGGACGGCGTGATCGGGAACGGTAGGGCGGGAAGGTCGAAGGTCATCAGACATCCTTATCGGAATAGACAACGCCGATCTGGGCGCGGATCTCGTCGAGTATCCCCATCACCTCGAGTGTGGTGTCGAGCGGCACCAGATCGCTCTCGCCCCGGCCGGCGGCCAGGCAGGCCATGACGTGCTCGGCCTCGTGTCCGAGGCCGTTGCCACGTCGGGGCGCCTCGACCTGCTCGGACCGGCCGCCGGACACCACCGTGAAGCCGTCCATTCGATAGAAGTCCCGGGGAACCACGATGTGGCCGCGAGTGCCGACGATCGTCGCCGAGACCGGCCCGTCGTTGACGATGCCGCAGTGCATCGTGGCGACGGCGCCGCTGTTGTAGGCGAGCTGGATCGCGGTGTTCTCGTCGACACCTTCCGGAGTGAGAGTGGCCAGAGCTTGAATGCGCTGAGGCATGCCCAGCAGCGCGTGCGCGAGCGTGACGCAGTAGACGCCGAGATCGAGCAAGGCGCCGCCACCCAGCCCTGGTGCGCGAACCCGGTGCTGGGGCGGGAACGGGCCGGCGATGCCGAAATCGGCGTGGAGCGCGGTCACCTCACCGATGACTCCGGCGTCGATCGTCTCGCGCATCCGGCGGAACGCCGGAAGGGTCCGGGTCCACATAGCTTCCATGAGGAAGACCCGTCGCTCGCGGGCGAGCGCCACCAGCTCGGCCGAGCTCGGCCGGTCGAGCGTCAGCGGCTTCTCGCACAGCACCGGCTTCCCGGCGTTCAAACACAGGCGCGTCGCCGGAAGATGAGCTGAATGCGGGGTCGCCACATATATGACGTCGACGTCCGGGTCGGCAGCGAGCTCGGCCCACGAGCCGTAGGCTCGGGGAATGCCGTGCTTGGCGGCGAACGCCTTCGCGGTCCGCACTCGCCGGGATCCGACGGCTGCCAGCTCGGCACGGGGCACCAGAGCGAGGTCTTCGGCGAACGCGTTCGCGATACCACCGGTGGAAAGAATTCCCCAGCGCGTCGTGGCGCCTGTCAAAGTTCCCCCTGCTGCCTCGGACGCGTGGAGACTCATCATGCTGCTCGGGTGATCGCGCGGCCGGCGCCGTCCGCTCGTCCTCGGCGCGTGATGGTCTTGTAGCTCGGAGGGGTCAGTTTATACCGTCGTCGGGCGCCGAAAACTATCGCGTCGGATGTCGCGCTTTCGCCGACCTGGCCGCAGGACCGGCTTCGCTGTCGGCTCGCCGGTGACTCGAGGCTCTGTCTTCGGGCTCGGGTTGCAGGAGTCGGCGAGCCGGTGGTGTCCGGACAGGACATGTGCAGGTCGCTGGCGGCGAACAGGGTGCCACTGATGGTTCTGACCGCAATCAACGGCGGCGCCGCCAACCACCATCCCAGTCGAAGACAGGGGTCGTCGCCGACGTCGTCGCGGTCGACCAAGCCAACAGAGACGACGGGGTCGACACGGGCTGGACGTCGAGGAGTCGGTGACAGAGGACTGATCACCATGCGGACGTCAACGCAAAGCTCAGCGTGTGTGTAGTATTTTTTGGTAATTCGTCGGTTCAGGACAGCGAACCGACACTGGCTCCGAGTCGCGCGGAGAGATGGCAGGGAAAAGCACATGACCGCATATCGTGTTGTCATCACACCCGAGAGCGACGCCCCGGGCCGAGGGCAGGCGGTCATCCGGGTGGATACCACACCCTCGCCCCGGATCGTCGAGGTCACCATTACCGCGAGCGGCGCCGACGGGCTGTCGGGGCCGAGCCTGCTGGGCATCGATCTCAATGGTGTGATCCGCGCCCTGATCGCCGGTGCGCAGCCGGCTCCGGATTCGGTAGCGACGCCACCGGCCACGCCTGCGGCGTCGGCGCCTCCGGCGGAGCCGGACGCCACGCGTACCGTGTCCGGCGCTCGGTCGGGCAAGAAGGCCGCCAAGAGCGATCGGCCGTACCGTCAGATGCCCGAGCCGGCCGAGCTGCAGGCCGTCTTCGACGAGGTCGGCACCGTGACCGGTGTGGCGGCGCGCTACGGGGTTCCCCGCCACACTGCACAGGGCTGGGTGGGCCGGTTGCGTAAAGCGTCGGGGAACTCCCGGTCATGACAGAGGGCGTCGGGAGCCCGAAGGAACCGCGGGTCTTCACGCTCACCGTCACTCCGGAAGGCTGCACCGAAGCCGGCTTCACGGCCCGCGTCTCGGTCACGCGAGACCGGGCGGTGGCGACGGAACTGTCGTTGCGGATCAGCCCGGAAAGCACGGCGCTGCCGACCGCGCTCGCTGAGCTCGATTTCGCCGCGCTGACGCGTGCCGCAGCTGCGCTCTCCCGTGGTGATTTCAACCTGGCTGTGCCACCTCAGGAGCCGCCGGACGACGGAACCGACGATGCGACGGCTCCGACAGTCGACGGTTTGCACCCGAAGCCGGAGCCACTGCCGGCCACTGCCGGAGGCGCCCCCGGCCGCCGCCGCTCAAGCGCTGTCCCCGGCGCCGGGTCAGGACCGACGGGGCTGCCCGCCGACCTCGCTGTCGTGTACTGGAGGCTCGGCAGCGCGACGAAGGTGGCCGAGCACTACGACGTCACACCACAGACCGCGCGCGCCTGGCTCAAGACACTTCGCGGGGAAGGAAAGGTGCGCGACCCGTGGGGCCGCCGGGGCCGTCGTCGAAGCGACACGTAACCCGGACAGCCGCATCCTGCTCAGTACGTTCGATCATCGGACGCCACCTGGATCTTCACCGACGCCATCGCTGTGGCCCTCTCGATTGCCACCATCGCCTCCCCAAGATCATCAGAGGAAGCGGGGATGTCCAGGACGATGGTCCGAACACCATCATCCAGATAGGAGCTCAGTAGGAACGCCACATCGCTGTGGCTTCCGACGAGGTAGGGGCAGAAGGTCTTGTACGTGCGGAACGGTCTCAGCCAGTAGTTGTCGGCGTACGTAAGCTGTTGGTCTGCGCGCGTGGACAAATCGCGATGCCAGACCGAGGAGACCGTTTTCTGGACGATATTGTGAAGCTGCCGGCCGAGATCGTCGTCGGGGAAGCGGTCATTCGCGTCACGCCAGGCTTCTTCGGCGGAGTCTCGCGCGATGATACCCAGTCGCACCCCGGTACCGCGACGCCCTCGCTGCGCCGCCGGCCGCCCAACGAACTCCTCCGGCGGAGTAGGGTACGAAAGTTGCACGACCTCGAGTGCATCGGCCACGGCGGCACTGGCCGGCGACGAACCCGACACGTAGTACCGCGGCACCAACTGCGTCGCGACACGGACATTCGTCCGGGATCTCGCCAACTGGTAATGCCGGCCGTTGTGTGTGGTGGAGGCCTGGCTGACGAGTCTTCGCACGACATCGGCGTACTCGCGCAGCCGTTCGTACCGCTGATCGTGATCGAGCGTGTCACCGAGGCTGGTGAGATGCCTCTGGAACCCTCCGGATACGAAGTTGACATCCAACTGCCGTCCGTACATCGTGGCCAGCGAGGCGATGGTGTTCGCCACGACGAACGGGTGATGGTAGAACGGCTGCACGGCGACCATCGGCACGAACGCGGAGGTGCCCGCAATGGTGGCCTGCGCCACCGCCCAGGGGTCCATCAGTGATGGGTCGGTGTACACCAGCGCGCCCCGGCAACTGTGCTCCTCGGTCCAGCGAGCGACATCCACGACGGCCTTCAGGTAATCCGTGCCGGACGTGTTGCCGGCTGAGGTCGGACAAGTGGTGTAGACGTCGAGATCCTGAGATGTGTCTGGCGTTGTCACGCGACCAACTCGATCGATGATCGCAGGTGACGCCTCGCCGTCGTTGTCACATTGCAAAGAAGTCGACGCATGTCCGAAAGGGCCCCCGCTACTATTGGACAACGAAGTTCGTCAAAGTCTGCAAAGTATAGGTCCGCCCCGAACCGGCGGTCTACAAGCGATACGTCAGAGACCGAAGCACAGCAGGACGTGGCCGGGGATGCCCCACGATGACGTGAAGCCGGACTGCACGTAGAGCTGACCGTGCGAGACGACCGCTCCGCCGACGCCGGGGATGGAGCCGCCGGACGCGGTCAGGCCGTTGACGCCCGTGTACTGCCGGATCGTGTCGTACTGCCACAGGATCCCGCCGGTGCTGCTGTTGTAGATGCGCATCTTGCCGTCGATGCTGCCCTCGTACACCAGCCCGGGCGACGTGGTGACGGCGGCCGCCAGGGACAGGTTGCACTGCGGGAAGGCGGCCGCCCCGCCCGTGGTGCAGCCGTCGGACGGGTTCGGGTTGCTCCACAGGATGTGGCCGGTCGTCGGGTCCAGCGCGAACAACGTACCCGGCTTGGCCTGCCAGCTCGCCACGTACAGCCGCCGGCCGTCCCAGCTGGTGCCCCACTGAACGGATAGCGGCCTACGGCCGGCCCAAAACCCCGCCAGGGCTACGCCCCGGCGCTGCCGCCTGCCTACTCAATGCCTATTTCGAGTCGGCCGATGACCGGATGCCGTCGGCGGCCAGGAGTGATGTCCGGGTCGGTAGCATGTCGTGATGGTCGACAGGACGTGGCACATCCTCTCTCACGCATCTCTCATGGACATGTTGCAGTTGTGCCGGGCCGCGATGCAGCGTGAGGTCGACCGCAATATTGTTCCGACCTTTCGCCAGACGCTGGAGCTGACGCTCCCATGGGGAATGGATGACGGCGATGCTGTCGTGCGGCTGACGGTCACCGGCGCGCATTCCACGGAGGACGGGTACGACCAACGACGCTTCGCGGTGGTCGTTTTCGCCGAAGCGGTCAGATTCGGTAGGGAGTTGGACGCGCCTCGCTACCCCGGTCACGACTCGCCGCCCGTACGCCGACGCTCGGTACCGCCCTTGACCAGAAGCGTCGCGGATTACTTGCGTGAACAGACCGGCGGTGAACCTGTCGTGGAGGTGGGTGACGGATCGCTGCGTTTCGCGCTCGTCGCCTGGCCGCAGCCTCTCACGCCCAGCGGGTACTGACGCCCCTTCACGCGCCGCTCAGTCACCGATGAGCTGCCAATTAGCACGAACAATGCGGCGGTACGGAGTCGGTTCACACCAACAGCACCGAAACGCACTACCTTGCCGCCATCGTGCCGGCCGACAAGCTGCGGAGGTGCCTGGTGTCGGCAAGTGCGGACCCGGTGGTGAGACGCCGGCGAGCTGGCGGCCTGTCGGCCGCTGACGCTGCAGGCTCGGCGATCGGGGTCCAGCTGGGGTCGCGGCCGACGCACGATCGGCCCCGGCGGTGGGAGCAGATCGGGGTCGCTGCCCTTGGCTGTACGCGTTACGGCGCAGTGTCGTAACGCGAACCAGCGCAGTCCGGGATAGTCTTGCCGTATATGGCTACCTATCGCAGTGCCTCAGTGCTTCTCTCCTCGGACGGCACCAGGACCCCCGGCACCGCCGCGCTCTTCGCCGAGCCTGCTCGCAAGGGCGGTGCCGCGCCGTGGGCCGGCGACTTCCGTCCCGCCAACAGCGCTGGCAATGGCCCTAAGAACGCGGTCGGGAAGACCTTTACGTTAGAGCTGCCCGACGGCAGCACCGGCAAGGTCGTGGTCCAAAGCCTCAAGAGTGGAAAGGGCGGCGTGGTACTGGCGTTGATGGGTGAGGACGCACCCCCCTTCTGACCAGGAAGCTCATCGCCGCCGAGGTCACCGGGCTGGACAGCCGGTATATGGCCCTGCCGGTCATGCGTTCAGATGGCTGCCGCGGGCGTGCCTCACCGTTGGCTGTGCGTCCACGACGGGGTGCGGTGAACTCATCTGCCGTAGACAACGCGCGTTGAGCCATCACTCGCAATCGCCAGGGTGCCGGGCGGCGGCCATCGCTCGGGGAGAACCTCACGACAGGGGACGCCACCCGGCACTCTCTGAGGATATGCAGGTCCATGATCCAGTCCTCCCGGTCCCGTCATCGCTACTGTCGCGTCGTCGAGCATCTGTCGTCAGACGATGTCGGGTAGCCGCCGTTTCAGCGCCGCATGGCCGGCCGTTCCCACATGGCCGTCGGCTGGCTCGCCATCTCGCAGGTGACCGGGTCGAGGTGCACTCGGCCGGCTCTGAGCCCGTCGACGAGATCAACCCGGCTGCCGTCGAAGCCATGCGCGAAGTCGGCATCGACATCACCGACCAGACGCCGAACCGCCTGGAGTACGAAACCGCGCAGGACTTCGACGTCATCATCACGATGGGCTGCGGCGACGCCTGCCCGGTCTTTCCCGGAAACGCTACGAGGACGGGTAGCTCGACGACCCAGCCGGCAAGGGCGTCGAGGCCGTCCGCCCGATCCGGGATGGTTTCCGCGCCCGCATCGAGATGTTGCTCGTAAGCCTGGTCCCGGCTACCCGTCTGTCCTGAGAACCAGCGAGTCAACGGGGAGGCGGGTGTCCTTCCTGCCCGCAAGGCTCGAGCGGCCGCGCGAAATACGGACGGCCAGCGCGTCAGGAGGCGCGCCGAGACGCCGCATTCCTGTCCGGCTGGCAGACCAGTACAGAGACAGCCGCCGGCCGGCAAAGCGTCCTCCGGGACATGTCGTCAAGCCTTGGTGGTATCTCGGTAACTCTGGACGGTGACATCGGGCTCGGCCGGAATTCGCGTCCTACCCGACGTGGGCAGAACGACGGGCAGGTGTGGCGGCGCCAAAGCATCGATCATCACGAGCTGCGGCCGGGGGACAAGAGCAGCCGGCCGGGTGCAAGCCGACCCGGGGCTGGAACCCGCGGGATCAGTGGGTGATCTCCCCGCCCGGCGCGCATCCGGCACTGGTCAGCGAGGACACGTTCCTGCGGGCCCAACAGATCAGCGCGCTCCCGATCCCGGACGACGCGAACCCCGACCGCTACCAGCTCGCCGGTCTGGTGATCTGCGGACTCTGTGGCCGGCGAGCAGAAGGCCACTGGGCGCACGGCCGGGCTCGGTACCGAGGCCGGCACGGTCACACGAGCGCGAGCGCCGTCCACCTCGAGCATCCGAAGACGCTGTTCGTGCGGCAGGACCGGCTGATTGAGCAGGCCACGATCCAACTGGCCCGTCTGATCGACTCTGATGCTGCCAGCATCACCGTGACCGAGCTCGCCCGTCAGCTGCGCGAGCGGGGTATCACGATCGTGTGCACACCGGTGGCCATCACCCTCGACACCGGATGCGCGGAACCAGAATCCGAGCCGACCCCGACGGAACAACCCAGCGGTCAGTTCCTGCTGCCGATCCCGCAGCCGCGGCGGGCAACGAAGAACTCCCACCAAATTATCCCGTGAACGTGAATGACTTTGGTGGGGTTAACGTGTCCGGAGCTCCACACCAGAGTTGCTCACACGGCGATGGCGACCAGGGAACTGGCATGCGTGCCGTGATACGCCGCCGGTCGACGGCGCTCACATCAGAGTGACCTCGACGGTGAAGCCGCGGGCCATCGCGCCTTCCAGGTGGGCGGCATGGGCACCGAGATATTGAATCTCCCCGGTGCTCCGTTCGGTGATCACGCCGATCACGACGTAGTCGTCGGCGTCGGCAGTGTCGTCACCGCAGATGCAGCACCGGATGCGTTCGGGCACCGGGCCGGTCCACTCCGCGCTCACCGATCGTCCTCGGGGTAGCCGTCGAGGTGAAAACCCGCGGCGAGAGCGCCATTGAGGTGACCGGCGTGGGCACCCAGATATTGGATCGCGTCGCTCGGCGCCGCGGTCAGGGCCAGCACGACGTAGTCGTCGGCGCCCTCGGTGTCGTCACCGCAGACGCAGCAGCGCAGACGCGTCGTGACCGGGCCGGTCCACTCCCGTTGCTCGGGGCTCATTCCCATTTCCCGCTGTCGATCTTGTTGTTCAGATAGTTCTGGGTGGCGTTCTTGATCGAGGTCACCGGCTTCCTGCTGGGGTTGTTCATGTCGCGCACCACGACATCGTAGGTGCCGTTGCCGTTGTCGAGGACCTTGACGACGCAGCCGTCGTCCTGGATGTACATGTCGCCGTTGTCCCACACATGCTGCTCGTCGACGTCCCGCATGCCGGTGCGGTCGACACCGTGTACATCCCGCGCGGCGGTGCTCCCGGTGTGGTCGGTGCTCGCCGGCGAGGTCTGGTCGTCGCTCGACGCGTGCATCATCAGATCGCCCAGACCACCGACCGCCATAGTCCCGCCGGAGACAACGGCCGCGGTGGAAACGACGTTGACCGGGACGCCGACCACGGCACCGATGCCGGTCGCGTCGAGAACCAGCCCGCCCGCGTCACCGCCCGCGCCGACGATCATCAAGCCGGCGCCCGCGGCAGCCAGGGCCACATCGCCCGGGTGATGGACCGCGGCATTGCCGAGCGACGCGGCGCCGTTGATCACATGGGCGCCCGCGTTCTCCAGATCGGCCCCGACATCCGAGAAGAAGTCGCCGACCTTGCTCCAGAAGGTTGCGGTTCATCGCCCAACGCAGGTCGGCGTGCCTACCGGGCCACCGCGACCATCGCGGTACCGGCGAAGGAACGGCGCAGCGTCACGCCGCGCCGGGTACAACCTTCGCCGGCATGTCCGGCGGCTACGCCGAGTTCACGCCCGGCGCGAGCACGTACGCCTTCCGTGCTGCCGCCTGACGGCTCATTTGTAGATGATGTCGCTCTTGTTTACTTTGCAGTTGCTGGTGTTCCAGCCTTCGCCGAGGTAGGTCGGCTCGCTGCCCTTGGCGACTCCCTTGTACATGCCGCAGACCACGGTGCCGGAGTCGACGGTCGTGCGGGTGATGGTGGCGGTGTCACCCCAGTTCGTGTTGATGCCGGCGACGTAGTCGACGTCGCTCAGCAGCACGTTGTCGACCACGACGTTGCGTTGGTAGGAACTGGTGCAGTTGCCGCAGGCGCGGTAGAGCTTGCCGGCGCCTTTGAGGTAGAAGCCGGAGATGTTGACGGTTCCGTTGCCGTTGTGCTGGAACGTCTTGTCACTGCCCGACTTCGCGCCGCCGCCGATGACGTAGCTGGTGCCGCCGTTGGTCTGCAGGAAGGTCGCGGCGTCTTCGCCGATATCGTTCCACCAGACGTTCCTGATGGTGCAGGTGCCCAGGCAGTGCACGCCGTCACCGGCGGGGGAACCGAGGATGACGTTCTGCAGGGTGCCGCCGTTGGCGATCTCGAACATCGGGTCCTGCGATTCGCTCTGCGAGCCGTCACCGATGCAGCAGTAGGTCTTCATGCCACCGTCGAAGGTCCCGGATACGGAGATCGTGCCGGAGACCGACACCGAACCGGCCGAGGTCGGCCACGCGCCGGTTGGCGTGCCGGGGTTGCTGGGCGGGGTAGTGGTGGGGCCTCCGGTCGGGCTGGTGGTCGGGGTCGAGCCGCCGCCGGCGTAGGTCTCGAACTCGGCTATCCGGGGCGCGCTGGACGCGCCCGTGATGTCGAACGTGAGCTTCTTCAGCGACGCCGAGGAGAACGAGATGGTGCTCGGGCTGCCACTGCCGCTGGCCAGGACGGCGCCGTTGTCGGCATTGAGCAGTCGCCAGGCGCTGATCGAGCCGCCGCCGGAGGCCTGCCGGATGACAGCGGTGGACACCGTCATGGCGCTGCTCCATTTGACGGAGACGTAGCCGGTGGTGCCGGCCGGCGACCAGTAGGTGCTGGTGCTGCCGTCTTTGACGTTGCCGTAGCTGGTGCCGCTGGCCTTGCTGGAGCCGTCGGCGCCGCCGCTGAGGCTCAGGTTGTCGGCCGCCGAAGCGTACGACGTGGGCAGCAACAGCGTGATCGCGGCGACGGCTGCTGTGGTAGCTCCGGCGGCGACCCATCGGAGCGCGATTGGTCTCTTCATCACTTGCCTCACCTCGTTGTCGGGAGCGCTACACATGGGTGGACGAACCCTAGGTAAGCGCTTTCCTGGCTTTCGGGCAGAATAGAGAATCATCGATATCAAGACAAGCGGTTCGCCGGTATGGTGTGGCTGCGCGGCGGCGGCTTCACTGAAGGGGCCGGCAGCGACTACGACCCTTCCAGGATGCCGCGCAGGGGGTGTCATCGTGGTCAGTGTCGACTTCCGGCTGGGCATCTACGGCTTCTTCGGCCACCCCGGGCTGGCCGGCTCGGGCACGTTCGGACTGCATGACCAGCAGTCCGCGCTGCGCTGGGTGCGGGACAACGTGGGCGCGTTCGGCGGCGACCCGCACAACGTGACCCTGTTCGGCCAGTCCGGTGGCTCGATCGGCACCTGCGCCCAGCTCACCTCGCCGTCGTCGGCCGGGCTCTTCCAGCGGGCCATCCTCCAGAGCGGTCCCTGCGGCATGCACTGGCCGCCAAGCTCGCTGGTGCTGGGCGCGCCGGCCGGCTCGTTCGTCAAGCCGCTGGCCCAGGTCGAGCAGAGCGGAAGCAAAGCCGCCGCGGCGCTGGACTGTCGCCGCGAGGATGACACCGCGGAGCTCGACTGCCTCCGGCTGCTGCCCACGACGGCGCTCGACAGCCAGTTCGCGGCCTTCGCCGCGGCCGCGAGCCGGACCGCCCTGCTGCCGCTGGCTTCGGACGCCGCGCTGCGGCTCGGCCGCTTCCACCGGATGCCAGTGCTGTCCGGGCACACCAGCGATGAGCACCGGCTGGTCGCCGGTATCTTCGCCGCCGCTGGGTCGCACATCAGTGCCCAGCAGTACCCGGGGCTGATCCGGCGGGCCTACGGCAACGCCGCTCCGGCCGTGCTCGCCCGCTACCCGGTGTCCCGTTACGGCGGCGACGGCGCGCTGGCCTGGTCGGCGGCGTTCACCGACTCGATCTGGGCCTGCGAGCAGATCGACAGCGAGAACGCGCTGTCGCGATACGTTCCGACCTACACCTACGAGTTCGCCGACGAGCACGCCCAGCCGTTCGCCGACCTGCCGGCCGATTTCGCCGCCGGCGCGTCGCACGCGTCGGAGCTGCCTGATCTCTTCGAGGTCGCCGGCCGCAAGCCGATCAGCAGCGACTACTGCACCGACGAGCAGCGGCGACTGGCCGGCCGGCTGATCGATTACTGGACTGGTTTCGCCCGCACGGGCCGGCCGGTCTCGGCCGGCGCCGCGGACGACCTCTGCGGCGCGCAGCGGTACGCCGAAGGCCCGAGCCGTACGCGCGAGCCAGACCAGCGCGTCGGGCCGCGGGGCAGTCCGACGCCCTCCGGCTGCAGCGCTTGGCGCCGGGTGCGGAGGAAGTCGGCGAGCTGAGCGCGATCCACCATGCCATTCTCCCTTCGAAAGTTGGCTGCAAATCCAGAATGGCGTGCCGGGGCGGCCGGATGAAGGCCGAGTTGATTCAGGGACAACCAGTCCCTGGATGTGAAGGGTCAGAACCAACGGTTACACCGTCGTTACGGAGGAAGTTTTCCTACCGGTTTAGGAGAGATAATTCTGTCGGACTGTTGACGGAAAAATTGAGGCACGCCTACGGTGGCGAAGTGTCGGTTTCCGGAGGCGTACATGCGCTGGTCAGGCGCGCTCATGAGGAGCGCGTCCTGGCGATCCTGCGCGAGCGCGGTGGGCTGAGCCGGGCCCAGATCGCGGCCCGCTCGGGCCTGTCCCGGACGACTCTCTCCGAAATAACCGGCGATCTGCTGGCCCGCGGCGCCATCGTCGTGGTCACCACCGACGCCGGCGACCGGGCCGGCAGCGGCCGCCCGGCCGAGCTGCTCGCCCTCGATCCGCGCTCCGGCCAGTTCCTCGGCGTCGACCTCGGCCACAACCGGGTCCGGGTCGCGGTCGCCGACGCCACCCACGAGATCATCGCGAACGGGGTGGCCGGGTATGCGGCGGACGCCGGCTGGCCGCAGCGGCTCGCGGCCGGCGTCGACCTGGTCGACCGGGTAGCCCGCGAGCAGGGCGTCATCCTGGCCGCGCTGCAGGGCATCGGCGTCGGCGTGGCCGGGCCCTATCCGGCCGGCGCATCCCGCGCCGATGTGCTCGCCGCCTTCGCCGCCCGGTTCTCCGCGCCGGTGATCGTCGACAACAACACCCGGTTCGCCGCGCTCGCCGAGGCCGGCACCACCGACGCCCGCGACCTGCTCTACGTCCGGCTCGCCGACGGGATCGGCGGCGGCCTGGTGGTCGGCGGCCGGCTGGTGGCCGGGGCCGGCGGGGTGGCCGGGGAGTTCGGCCACGTCAAGGTCGACCCGGCCGGCGGCGTCTGCCGCTGCGGCAAGCGGGGCTGCCTGGAGACGGTCGCGGCGGTCGCGCCGGCGTTGGCTGCCGCGGGCGTACGCGATCTCGACGAGCTGGCCGCCCGCCGGGACGAACCGCGGATGTACGCGGCGATGGAACGGGTCGGCGACGCGGTCGGCCGGGTGCTGGCCGACGCCGCGCTGATCCTCAACCCGGAATACGTCGTGATCGGCGGCCCGCTGGCGCACGCGGCCCCCGTCATCGTGGCCCGGGCCGGCGCGGTGATCGCGGCCGAACTGGTCTCCGGCGGGGGCGACGGCCCGGTGATCCGGGCGGCCCGGCTCGGCGACGACGACGGTGCCCGCGGTGCGATCGCCGCCTGCTTCCGGCAGTCCCCACTGCTCGACGACTACCCCGGCGCCACGGCCCCGGCCGCACCGACCACACCGATTGTCACAGGGAGTGCCGCATGACCGTGGTTCAGGTGGACACCGAGGTGCCCACGCCCAACCCGCCGCCGCCGCAGCGCAGTCGTCGCGGCGTACCCCGGCTGGCGTTGAATTTGATCTCGGTGGTCCTCGGCATCGGGGTGTGGTGGGGCCTGTCCAAGGCGGGCTTCGACTTCCCGACGCCGCCGGCGGTGGTCAAGCGCGGCTGGGAACTGTTCGCCGACGGCACGCTGGAGGCCGACATCGGGGCCAGCCTCGCCCGGGTGCTGACCGGGTTCGTGCTCGGCGTCGTGCTCGCGATCCCGATCGGCTTCCTGATGGGCTGGTACAGCATCGCCCGGGGACTGCTCGAGCCGTGGGTGCAGTTCTTCCGCACCATCCCGCCACTGGCGATCATCCCGCTGGCGATCGTGCTGATGGGCATCGGCGAGACCCCGAAGATCTTCGTCATCTTCCTGGCCTCGTTCCTGGCCTGCGTGATCGCCACCTTCCAGGGCGTGGTCGGCGTGGAGAAGACGCTGATCAACGCGGCCCGGGTGCTCGGCGCCAAGGACCACACCATCTTCGCCCGGGTCGTGGTGCCCGCCTCGTCGCCGTTCATCCTGGTCGGCATGCGGGTCGGGCTCGGCTCGTCGTGGGCCACCCTGGTCGCGGCCGAGCTGATCGCCGCCCAGCAGGGCCTCGGCTTCCGGATGCAGAACGCCGAGCTCTACTACGACCTGCCGACCATCTTCGTCGGCGTGATCGCCATCGGCGTGCTCGGCCTGCTGATGGACCGGGTCCTCCTCCTCGCCGAACGGCGTCTCACCAGCTGGCAGGAGCGCCGATGATCACCGTCGACAACGTCCGCAAGGTGTTCCCGCTGAAGGGCGCCGACTTCGTCGCGCTCGGTGACGTCTCGCTGCGGGTGCAGGACAACGAGTTCGTCACCATCGTCGGCCCGTCCGGCTGCGGCAAGACCACGCTGATGAACATCCTCGCCGGGCTGGAGACCCCGTCCGGCGGCCAGGCCCTGGTCAACGACAAGACCATCGATCGTCCGGGCCCTGATCGCGGCGTCATCTTTCAGCAGTACGCCCTCTTTCCCTGGCTCACTGTCCGCAAGAACGTTGAGTTCGGCCTGCGCACCGCCGGTGTCGCCCGGGCCGAGCGAAAGAAGATCGCCGACCACTTCATCGAGCTGGTGGGGCTCGAGCAGTTCGCCGACGCGCTGCCCAAGACGCTCTCCGGCGGGATGAAGCAGCGGGTCGCGATCGCCCGGGCGTACGCGGTCAATCCGTCGATCCTGCTGATGGACGAGCCGTTCGGCGCGGTCGACGCGCTCACCCGGGTCCGCCTGCAGGAACAGCTGTTGCGGACCTGGAGCCAGGAGAAGCGCACCGTCGTCTTCATCACCCACGACGTCGATGAGGCCGTTTTCCTCGCCAACCGGGTCGTCGTCATGGCGGCCCGGCCCGGTCGCATCGTCGAGACCATCGACGTCGACCTGCCCTACCCCCGTACCGAAGAAGTCCGGCTCAGTCCCGCCTTCACGGCGCTGCGCAATCGTGTGTGGAGCGCCGTCTATCACCAGGAGCCAACTGCATGAAACGCCTTCTCGCGGCGGCCGCCGCCGCGTCCCTTCTTCTGTTGTCGGCTTGTGGATCATCCGATGACAAGTCCAGCTCGGCCGGTGGCACGACCAAGGTCACCTTCGGCTACATCGGCGACTACAACGGCAGCAGCCTGATCGCCATCGCCGACGACCAGAAGCTCTGGGCCAAGCACGGCATCGAGGCCAGCACCAAGGTCTTCACCACCGGCCCGCTGCAGGTCACCGCCATGAACGCCGGCGACCTCGACTTCGGCTACATCGGTCCCGGAGCGATCTGGGAGGGTGCGGCCGGCAACGCGAAGATCATCGCGATGAACTCGCTCGGCAACGCCGACCGGGTCATCGCGCAGCCCGGCATCACCGACCTGTCCCAGCTCAAGGGCAAGAAGATCGGCGTGCCCGAGGGCACCTCCGGCGACATGATCCTCACCCTGGCGCTGAAGAAGGCCGGCCTCACCGCCAAGGACATCCAGCGGGTGCCGATGGACGCCCCGACGATCGTCACCGCGTTCGACTCGGGCCAGATCGACGCGGCCGGCATCTGGTACCCGCTGATCAACACGATCAAGGCGAAGAAGCCGAACCTGGTCGAACTGGCCAAGGACGACGACTTCAGCGACACCGCCTCCTTCCCGACCGCGTTCATCGCCAGCAACAAGACCGGGGCCGACACCGACGAGACCACCAAGGTCGTGCAGGTGCTGCGCGAGGCGATGGACTACCGGGCCGCGCATCCCGATGAGACCGCGCAACTGGTCGCCAGCCTCACCAAGCAGCCGCTCGACGCGGTGAAGGCGGACGCCGCCAACAGCACGATGCTCGACACCAAGACCGCCGACGGCTACACGACCGACGGCACCTTCAACAAGTGGCTGACCGCCCTGGGCCAGTACTTCCTCGACGCCGGAAAGATCAAGGCGAACACCGACCCGTCGACGTACTACCTGGGCAACGTCTTCACCGGAGCAGCTTCGAAGTGAACTTCCTCTTCCTGATGACCGACCAGCACCGGGTCGACACGCTCGGGGCGTACGGCAACACCCAGGCCCGTACGCCCCATCTGGACGAACTCGCGGCGACCGGCACCCGATTCGATCGGTGGTACACCCCGACCGCGATCTGCACGCCGGCCCGGGCCAGCCTGCTCACCGGCCAGGCCCCGTTCCGGCACAAGGTGCTCGCCAACCACGAGCGGAACGTCGGCTATCAGGAGGATCTGCCGGACGGCACGTTCACCTTCCCGGTCGCGCTGCGCGAGCAGGGCTACAACGTGGGCCTGATCGGCAAGTGGCACGCCGGGACGATCAAGTCCCCGGCCGACTACGGCTTCGACGGTCCCCACCTGACGGGCTGGCACAACCCGGTCGACCATGAGGACTACCAGGCCTACCTCAAGGAGAACGGCCTTCCGGCGTACGAGATCACCGATCGGATCCGGGGCACGCTGCCCAACGGCGGCCCCGGAAACCTCCTCGCTGCCCGCCTCCAGCAGCCGGTGGAGGCGACCTTCGAGTACTACATGGCGACCCGGACGATCGAGATGCTGCGCCGGTACGCGGCCGACCCGGACGGTAAGCCGTTCTACCTGGCCACCCACTTCTTCGGGCCGCACCTGCCGTACATCGTGCCGGACGAGTACTTCGACATGGTCGACCCGGCGACCGTGCCGCTACCCAAGTCGATCTCGGAGACGTTCGAGGGCAAGCCGCCGGTGCAGCGAAACTACAGCGCGCACTGGACGTTCGACACCATGCCGATCGAGGTCACCCGCAAGCTGATCGCGGTCTACTGGGGTTACGTGACGCTGATCGACGAGCAGATCGGCCGGATCCTGGCCGCGATGGACGAGCTCGGGCTGTGCGACGAGACGACGGTCTTCTTCACCTGCGACCACGGCGAGTTCACCGGGTCGCACCGGCTGCACGACAAGGGTCCGGCGATGTACGAGGATATTTACCGCACCCCCGGAATCATCCGCATTCCGGGCGCCGAGCCGCAGGTCCGCGACGAATTCGTCAGCCTGCTCGACTGCACGGCGACGATCCTTTCGCTGGCCGACGCCGATAGCCCCGACAAGACGGTTGATTCGCGCAGCCTGGTCCCGCTGGTCAAGGGCGAGCACCCCCGGTGGCAGCCGGACATCCTGGGCGAGTTTCACGGGCACCACTTCCCGTACCCGCAGCGGATGCTCCGGGAAGACCGCTACAAGCTGGTGGTCAACCCCGACTCGACCAACGAGCTGTACGACCTCGAGATCGACCCGGACGAGTTGCTCAACGTCTACCGCCACCCGGAGATGGAGCCGGTCCGCAGCCGGATGATGCGCCGGCTCTACCAGTTGCTGGTCGAGCGGGACGACCGGTTCTACCACTGGATGACCTCGATGTACGACGTCGGCGACGTGGCCTACGACCCGACGCTGAGCGGGCTCGACGAGGACTCCTACAAGTGAGCTCGAAAAGGCCGAACATCGCGATGATCCTCACCGACGATCACGCCGCGCACGCCGTCGGCGCGTACGGCTCGGTGGTCAACACGACCCCGCGGATCGACGAGATCGCGCGGCTCGGCCGGCGGTTCGACAACTGCTTCGCCACCAACTCGCTGTGCTCGCCGTCCCGAGCCAGCATCCTGACCGGCACCTACAGCCACGTGAACGGCGTGACCACGCTGGTCACCCCGATCGACGCGAACCAGCCGACCTTCGTGAGCGCCCTGCGCGCGGCCGGCTACCGGACCGCCATGATCGGCAAGTGGCACATGGGCGACGGCGACGGGCATGATCCGCAGAACTTCGACTACTGGGACGTGCTGATCGAGCAGGGCGAGTACCTCGATCCGCAGTTTCTCGACCCGACCGGCCTGCGGACGATCCCCGGCTACGCCACCGACATCATCACCGACCTGGCCTTGAACTGGATCTCCTCCCTCGAAGGGGGCGACCCGTGGTGCGTGCTGATCTACCACAAGGCGCCGCACCGGCCGTGGCTCCCGTCGCCCGCCCACCAGCATCTCTACACCGAGCCGATCCCGCTGCCGCCGACCTTCGACGACGACTACGCCACCCGCACGTCGTCGGCCCGCCGCGCGGCGATGCGGATCGCCGAGCACCTCACCCTCCAGGACCTCAAGGTCGCGCCGCCGGCCGACCTGAGCTACGACGAGGAGGCGCTCTGGAAATACCGGCGCTTCATGCAGGACTATCTGCGCTGCGTCGCCTCGGTCGACGACAACGTCGGCCGGGTCACCGACTTCCTGAAGTCCCGCGGCGAATTCGACGACACCATGCTGATGTACGCGTCGGATCAGGGCTTCTTCCTCGGTGACCACGGCTGGTTCGACAAGCGCTTCATGTACGAGGAGTCGCTGCGGATGCCGCTCGTGCTCAGTTATCCGAGGGCGGTCGAGCCGGGCGTGGTGACCGAGATGGTGACCAATGTGGATTGGGCACAGACGATTCTCGAGGCGGCTGGCGTGGCACCGCACCCGCGGATGCAGGGCCACAGCTTCTGGAGGCTTCTGCGCGATGAGCCGGCCGAAAAGCGGGACGGCGTCTACTACCGCTACTGGGAGCACGATGACGTCTTCCACAAGGCGCCCGCGCATTACGGCTACCGCACCGACCGCTACAAGCTCATCTACTTCTACAACGACGGGCTCGGCCTGCCCGGCTGCGGCACCTGGACCTATCCGCCGGAGTGGGAACTCTACGACCTCGAAGCCGACCCGGCCGAACTTCGCAACGTCTACGAGGAACCGGCCTACGCGACCATCCGCGAGGGCCTGAAAACCGCGATGTGGCAGGAGCAGGCCCGGCTCGGCGACAAGCCGCATCCCAGCCAGCCCAAGCCGGTGCACGCATGAACCACTGCTGCACTCCCTCCGCCGATCGGCCGTCCGGGCTCATCCAGATCGAGACCGCCGGGCTCATCCAGGTCAAGACCACCGGCCGGCATCGAGTTCCGCAGGCCACGGTCCCGGGCCAGACCTTCGCGATGGGCGACAACCACGGCGACGGCGTACGCCCGGACGGCGAGCAACCGGTCCATCCTGTACGTCTGAATGCCTTCGCCATCGACGCCACCACCGTGACCGTCGCCGATTTCCGGGCGTTCGTGGAAAGCACCGGTTACCGCACCGAGGCCGAATCCTTCGGCTGGTCGGCCGTCTTTCACCTGGCCGTCGCCGAGGGCACCGAAATCGTCGGCCGGATGGGCGGAACCCCGTGGTGGCTCGGCGTTTCCGGCGCCGACTGGGCGCACCCGGACGGCCCGTCCTCGACCGCCCTCGACGACCACCCGGTCGTGCACGTCAGCTGGAACGATGCCCGGGCCTACTGCACCTGGGCCGAGCGCCGGCTGCCAACCGAGGCGGAATGGGAATGCGCCGCCCGCGGCGGTGCGGCGGCACTGCGCTATCCGTGGGGCGACGATCTGCCGGCCGACTGGGCCTGCAACATCTGGCAGGGCACCTTTCCCACCGAGAACACCCTTGCGGACGGCTGGCTCACCACCGCACCGGCGAAGTCCTTCGCGCCCAACGGATACGGCCTGTACCAACCGGTCGGCAATGTTTGGGAATGGTGTGCCGACTGGTTCTCGCCCGGCTATTACGCGACGTCCCCGGTCGATGACCCGGCGGGGCCGAGTCTGGGTGCCGCCCGCGTGATCCGCGGCGGGTCCTACCTGTGTCACGACTCGTATTGCAACCGCTATCGCAATGCCGCCCGGTCGTCGAACATGCCCGACTCGTCCACGGGCAACACCGGGTTCCGTACTGTCGCTCTCTAGCTCTTAAGGAGCCACGGATGGCTCGTACGCGTACCTCTCTATGGGCTTTTGTGTTGGTACTGGCCGCTTTCCCTGCACCCAGGCCGGCCGAAGCAGCGCCCGCGACCTACACCAATCCGGTCAGCGCGGGGACCGTCGATACCTTCCCCGACCCGACGACGATCAAGGCGAAGGACGGGAAGTGGTACGCCTACGGCACCACGAACCCGATCTTCAACAGTCGCGGCGAGACCGGCGAGCACGTCCTGCCGATGATGTCCTCGACCGACCTGGTGCACTGGACCTACGCCGGCGACGTCTTCGCGCTGACCGCGCAGCCGTCCTGGTGGCCGGCCGGCACCCGGACCTGGGCGCCGGACATCCGCTATTTCAACAACGGCTACCACCTGACGTACGCCCTCTCCGGCGGCGGCATCGGGCTGGTGACCAGCCCGAACCCGGCCGGACCGTGGACCGACCGGGGCGAGATCGTGCCGCCCGCCAGCGGGTGCCCGAGCGGCACCATCGACCAGGCGATGTTCACCGACACCGACGGCTCGTACCTCTACTGGGGCAGCTACGACACGATCTGCGTGTCCCGGATGAACACCGACGGGACGGCACTGACCGGCGCGGTCACCCAGGTCGGGCACGGCCGGCGGATGGAGGGCGGCTTCGTCGTCCACCGGGCCGGCTACTACTACCTCTTCTACTCCGACGCCGGTTGCTGCGACGGCGCGTTCAGCGGCTACACGGTCAAGGTCGGCCGGGCCACCTCGCCGCTCGGCCCGTTCCGCACCCCGACCGGGGTCGCGCTGACCGACCTGACCAGCAAGGACGGCATCGTGCTGGCGGGCACCGGCCACGGCTGGGTGGGCCCGGGCCACAATGCGATCGCGACCGACCTGTCCGGCCAGGACTGGCTCGTCTACCACGCGATCCCGCAGGCGAACCCGGACTTCCCGCCGGTCACCGGCGCGAACGGGGTCACCCTGAACCTGACCCGCCGCCCGCTGATGATCGACCGGCTGGACTGGATCGGCGGCTGGCCGGTCGTGCGGGCCGGGGCCGGACCGTCTGCCACCGCCCAGACCGCGCCGGTCACCACGTGGACCGTCGGCAGCGACTTCAACACTTCGGCCGCCGGTTTCACTGGATCTTGGAGTTTGGCGGACGGCCGGATTACGACATCGACCGCCGGCAACGAGCTGAGCAGCGCTTCAGTGACCGGAGATATCCGACTTGAGGGCGATGTCCGCGGCGCGGCGACCGGCCTCGCGTACGGCGGCGTGACCGCCTGGTTGGACAGCGTCTCGCATCGCCTCGTCGTCGACGGCCCGGTCGCCGGCGCCGCGGCCCTGCCGGCGAACTTCAACTACCAGTCCTGGCACACCCTCGTCCTGTCCCGGCGGGGCACGGCGCTGACCGTCTCGGTCTCGGCCGACCGCCTGCTCGAGGACACCGCCACGGTGACTCTGAACCTGCCCGCGACCTTCACCGGCGGCAAGATCGGCGCGGTCTCCCGCTCCGGCGCCGGCGACGCCGACAACCTCGGTGCCGCGCCGCTCTACACCCCGGTCACCCAGAGGGTGGCGAACCCGCAAGTGGGGACCCTTCTCCCGGCGTACACCGACGAGTTCGGCGGCACCACCGCCGCATGGACCTGGGTGCGCCCGGATGCCGCCGCGACGGTCACCGGCGGCAACCTGGTCTGGCCGACCGAGGCCGGCGACATCGCGCTCGGCAGCAACAACGCCGGGGTCCTGCTGCGGGCCGCGCCGCCGGGTCCGTTCATGGTCGAGACCAAGGTCCAGTTCGACGGTGTACGCGGTAACCAACAGGCCGGTCTCGTGCTCTACGACAACGACGACCGGTTCGTGAAGCTGGCCCACTCGGTGCTGCCGCTGTCCGGCTTCGCCAATACCTTCCTGCAGCAGACCGAGTTCACCAAGGAGGACACCAGAGCGTCGAACGGGGCGGTCACCTCCGGCCCGATGTTCGGCGGCCCGGCCCCGTCGACGCTGTGGCTGCGTCTGCTCTACCGGGACGGCGTCGCCCGGATGGCGTCCAGCCGCGACGGCGTGACCTGGGACTGGGGCGGCGCCTGGACTTTGGCCCGTCCGGCCGCACTCAAGATCGGCCTGGTCGCGATGGGCGGCACCGGTGCCACGGCCCGGTTCGACTACGTGCGGACGTACGCGGTCGGATAGACCTCGGATCAGATCGTGATGCCGTTGCCGAAGGCGTAGGTGACCGCCTGCGCCCGGTCCCGCGCTTCGATCTTGGCGAACACGTGGTTGACGTGGTCTTCACGGTCGACTCGCTGACCTGCAACTGGATGGCGATCTCGGCGTTGGACAGCCCCGCGCCGATCAGCCGCAGCACATCGACCTCGCGCTGGGTCAGCGCCTCGGGCAGTTTCTGTCCGTGGGCCGTACCGCCGACGCCCTGCACGAGGTGTTCGGTGTCCCGGTCGCTCCGGCCACGGTGGCCTGCTGGTTCAAACGCAGCGCCCTGGGCATCATCGAGCAGGTCTTGCCGGTCATCCGCGACCGCATCGCCGCCGCTGCGGTGGTCCACTTCGACGAGACCGGCATGCGTACCAACAGCCGGCTGGCCTGGCTGCACTCCGCTTCCACGGCCACGGACGTGCTGCTGAGCGCACGCCCCAAACGCGGCACCGCCGCGATGGACGCCGCCGGTGTCCTGCCGGCTTTCGCCGGGATCGCCGTGCACGACGCTTGGGCCCCGTACGACACCTACACCGACGTCACCCACGCCCTGTGCAACGCACATGTGTTGCGCGAACTGGTCTACGTCACCGACACCGCCACCGGCGAGGTCGCCGACCTCGCTGCTCAAGCGATCAACGCCCTCACCGGACTATGGCACCTCGTCACCGCCGCACGCGGCGAAGGCCGTGAACCCGACCCGGTAACCATCGGCGAACAACAGCACCTACTACGCTCAGCCGTCGTCCTCGGTGCCCAAGCAACCGCCGCACGCTCAGGCAAACTGCAACGCAAACACCGCGCCTTGTTCCTCCGCCTACAAAACCGCCGCGACGACTACCTGAGGTTCGTCACCGATCCACAGGTGCCATTCGACAACAACGCCGCCGAGCAGACCATCCGCATGCCGAAACTACGGATCAAGGTCTCCGGCTGCATGCGCACCCTCACCGGGGCCGAACACTTCGCCGCGACCCGCAGCTACACCCCCGCGCGATCGTCACGCTCCGTACGTCCTGCTTGCGGGTCGGACGTCCGCTCGTGCCGATGACATTGCGTCGTCTGCGCACATGCTTACTGTCGCCTAACCGCTTTCGAGGCGCACGACTATTCACGCGGTGTCGTCCAACAGATCAACGCCCGGTCGGCTTGAGCGATGTCCAGGTCGAAGGCGGGCCCACCTCGGTCAGAGCCTCAACGCGTCGGGACTATCTCGCTAACGGCTCTGGCGCTCTTTCGGTGGTAGCGCAACGCGCTTGTGTCCATAATGGATAGTGATGCCGGTGTGCCTGTGATGATCTTGTTGGGACGGTGTTCGGTGGGCTGGCGCCTCTGGTGATGGAGAAGGTCGAGGACGCCGGCG
>NZ_JBITEL010000028.1:0-59204 GCF_044455125.1 Actinoplanes sp. NPDC051343 | reverse complement strand
TGCAATACCGCACCCGTCTGATCGACGGCTACCTCACCGGAACAGGTCTATCTCCACCAACACCGACCAGACCCTGACCGCGAAAGATGTCTAGAATCGCACCCGGCACTCATTCATGCGCGAGCGTGAATCAGAAAACGGTGCGCGTGGACACGGAATTCGCCGTGGGTCCGGATGTGTTCATCGATTCGGCGCAAGGAATCGTGGTAGCGGCTGACCGTGAAGTCTCGAACCTGCCACGGCACCGCTCGCAACTGGTAGACCAGAGCTCCGATGTCGTAGAACGTGAAGGACGGCCACTCCTGTCGCACGCCGAAAACCGTGAGGCCGGCTGCATTCAGGGCGTCCACCGCTACCTCTGCGTTCCACGTCGTGCAGTAAGCGGCAGGTGCTTCCAGCGACTCGTTGAGCTCCGCACAATCGTCGCTGCCAACCTGCTGGGTGAACAGCCTTCCGTCCGGCTGGAGGACACGCGCGACCTCGCCAGGGTTGAGCCGACCGTGCCGGTTCAGAACGACATCGACCGATTGCGCTTGGACCGGCAGCGTCGTGTCCTGAGCGAAGAGCACCTCGACACCAACCTGAGCCAGCCGTTGCCGAGCCACCGGCAGATTCGGCGGCCAGCCCTCGACCGCTCGGGTCCGCGCGGGCAAGGGCGCCAAGGACGCGAGCAGTTCACCTCCACCGGTGTCGATGTCGATGTCGAGCAGGCTCGTGCTGCCTCGCACGAGTTCACCAGCCAACTCGGGGTATGACCATGATGGGTCAGAGCCTGCGGTGCGGCCCTTCAGCCAGCTGAAGTCCCAGCCTTTCAGCGGCACGCCGACCGCTTCGGCAACCAATTGCTCGAACCCATGCCCACTGTTCACCGACCGAGCGTAATGACGGTCAGAGCGCCGACACCACTCATTTCCGAGAGCGATCGACATCGCCGACATTCGCTGTTCGGGCCCGCGAGGACAACCTCGGTCAGAAAGAGGAATCGGGGGGCGTCTCTGCGGGCGGCGTCGACACACTGTTCTCGACATGGCAGCGCGTTCTTGATCGTTGCACCCCGGCGCGGCGGCCCATCCCAGCGGTTGTGCCGGACACTTCAGAGTCGCGATCGTGACGTCTGCCTACCGAGGCTGTATTTGTGGTTGGTGTCTGCGGGCGTTTGGTCCCCTCCGGGGGAGAGTCGGCCGACACTGGTCTCATGATCGAAGACGCGGACGGCATGGTTGAGGCGCTGAGCCAGACCGCACTGGCCGGCTTTCCGGTGGACGACGCGCCGGGCGGGACACTGGTCGTGCCGGACATCGACCCAGCCGGACTGCTCGAGGCGTGGCAGGCAGCGCGATCCGTGGTGCCGGCCACCGGCCGATGGCCGGTCATGATCACAGCCGAGGACGAGATTCTCGACGGCGAAGACCCGTCAGACTTCGACGATCTGGACCTTGCCGCACGCAAGATCGACCCCTGGAAACCGCCCTGGCGAGTGATCAATGACGACGAGCCGCTCATCCCCGCGACGGACTTGGACGGCCGTCTACGCGGATTTCCCGCCGATCTGATCGAGGCCGCTACGAACGAACTGGCCATGCCAAGCACCGAACCCGCGCTGGGCCGGTGGATTTACGACCGTCTGCTGGCCGACCCGACTCTCGCCGCCGCGCTCCAACCTCAGGTCGACGCCATGATCGGCACCCAGTACTGGTTCGTCCCCCAAACGGTGCAACTAGTCCTGCTACCCACGCCATTACCGTGGCTCGCGCCCTACTGGTTCGACTACTGGGGCACCCAGGACAGCACCTGGCTCTCGGCCGTCGAGCGAAACTGGCATCACCGGTGGGGCGCCGAACTGGTCGCCTCATGGGGCACGATGCTGCAGTTCCTCGCCAGCCGACAACCCGAGCCGGGCGAGCAGGCATGGGAACTCGCCGGCCAACTGAAGAAAGTCGGCACCAGCCTGCAAATGGACCAATGGCTGCTCGCACTGGCGCTGCCCCATACCGATGCCTGGTTCCTGCACGACCGCCCCTGACGACCCACGACCCGGTCTCGCCCAAGCGCCTCACCAGTCCCCGGCTAACACAGTGAGAAGCCTTGCAAAACCGGGCGGCCTCCTTGCGGCAAATGAGTGCGCCGGTCTATCTCATCGGGGCATCTGCCAGACACCTTAGCGCACTTTATGAACACCCCTTCAAGGTCGGCGATTGCGCGACGCCAGCCCGCAGTCTGCTCAACGGTGACTCCTGATCAGGGAGGTGGAATTCGATCCCAGACGGTCGCATTGATAGGTACGGCGCCGTCACTGCGGCCGCCGATTCGAACGGCCGCGACGCGGCCTTCGGAGGTCAGGAAGCAGTACCACAGACTTGATGTCGTCACCGGAACCGCGCTGGTGTCGGAGTCTTGGCCGCGCTCGATGAGGGAAGCGCAGTCGTCCAGCGTCCCACTCCGGGATTTGAAGAATCTTCCCTGCCCTTGAGGAGTCGGAGCAGCTTTGAGGTTGCCGTCGGCCCACCCATCGACGTATAAGTCCATCCCGTCGCCGTCGGTAATCGACACCCCACTCTGAATCTTGGTCTTGCCGGCGTCAAGGTTGATGCCCTCACCCGTGGCGAGCCTGAAGCTGTCCTTGAAGATCACCCGACTCGAGCCCGTATTCGGAGATGGCGAAGTCGATGGGTCTGACGTCGGAGTGGTTGTGGGCTCAGATGGGAGCGCGGATGGTGCCGATCCGGTCGCGCTCGCCACCACGGTGCTCGAAGGCGCCGAGCCGGTCTGCCGACCGTCGTTGTTTGTGCCGGCCAGATGGGCAGCGCCGAGCGCCACCAGAATTGAGATAACAGTGAGACCGACCACAATCAACAAACGGGTGCTGGTGGGTACGTGTGTCTTCAGGGTGGGCAGCTGGTTGACTCCCCAGCCCAGCAACACTCCGACGATTGCCGCCGCCACGACTAGTGATGCCTGCATGCTCCTCCCTCATCCGAACCGGGAAGAGCAGGATGACACTGTTGATACCGGACAGGCGTCCCCTGAACGTATGACCGGTTCCTGCCCCGATTGCGGTCCCCGTCGCGTCTCAATGTGGTCGCGTAGGGCGGCCCGGTTGTCGGTATGAGCGTGCAGACGGCCTTCTGGTCGACGCTTACGCCGGGTGACGGTCCGGACGGTCCGGCACGCACTGACTGCCAGATGGGGATACGTGATCTTGCGATTGGCCCCTTGTTTTATTTGCGCTGGTGTGCCTATTGCGCGGTGGGGAGGAACGTCCAGTAACCGTTGTCCGTCGGGGCGAGGCCGAATCGTTTGGTGGGTTCGAGGTTGTTTCGGATTAGTGAGTAGAGGTCGGAGAGGATGGAGGTGCGGTCGCCGTAGTAGGAGTGGCTCATCAGGCCGGTGTCGAGTTGGCTGGCGTCGATGGTGTCGATGCCATCGATGACGACGATGGTGGGAACTGATTGGCCGGCTCGTGGGTAGCGCGCGAGTTTTTGGGAGGCTTTGAGGGCGAGGTCGTTGGAGGAGGTGTAGAGGGTGTAGCGGTCGGCGTGATGGAGGAATTGGGCGGCGAGTTGGGTGAAGACGGCGGCGTCAACGTCGGGTGCGGCGAAGATGACGTGGCCGAGGCCGGTGGATTCGGTGGGGGTGAGGTCGGCGAGGCCTTGGGTGACGACGCGGTTGCCCATGCTGTGGGCGAGCAGGTGTAGTCGTCGGGCGCCGAGTCGGCCGAGTGTCAGCCGGAGGAAGTCGGCGAAGTGTGGGCGGGTCCAAAGGCTGTTGTCGGCGTCGGTGAGGTAGCGCAGGGTGGCGCCTTCCGAGGGCCAGCTGTAGAGCATGGGCAGTCCGGTGAATTGCAGGTCGTAGGCGATTTGGGCGGCGCGTCGGGTGGCGTCTGCGAAGGTGACGTTGTAGCCGTGTACGAACAGCAGCGCTTCGGGGGTGGCGGCGCTGGCGATGGTGTCGGCGGCTCGCTGGATGAAGTGGTTCTGGGTTAGCTGTTCTGTGCCGAGGAGTATGACGTGTTTGGCGGGGTCGGCGCGGAATTGCAGTTTCCATAGTCGGGGTTTTTCGAGTGCGCCCATACGGTGGTCGTCGGGGACGCTGACTAGGGCGACGCCGTAGCTGAGTGTTCCGCGGGTGCCGGTGAACGGGTCGGCCGCGGCGGGGGCGGCGGCGCGGTCGGTGGCGTACAGGATCGGGATTTCGAGATGTCGCTGGTGCTTGATGACGCCGGGGATGTCTGGGGGGCGCGGGCCGCGTCTGATCGTGGCGTCGAGTTCCCGCAGGAGCACGTCGGCGGCGGCCGGCTGGTTTTGGAAGGTGGTCAGCAGGGCGGCGGCCTCGGTGTCGCCGGTGTTGCCGGCAGCTCGGGCCGCCTCAATGGAACGTAGCTGGAAAAGGACGGTGCGTTCGAACGACTCATCGAGCGAGGGTAGCCGCGGCCACACCTGCGCGACGACCTCGACGAGTGTCGTGACCTCGTCGTACGGCTCCATCCGGACCTCCCTGCTCGAGCTACTACTGAACCCGATCCGGTGCCGGCTGTCGATCCGCGACACTCCGATGGCGGTACTTTCGGTTGTGCCTGGGGGACGGATTGGTCGTGCGTTCCGGGACCCTTTTCGGTGTACTTGTCGTCCGGGTGCGGGCCTGTCCGGGCGTGGAGGGGGGTCGGGTGTGTTTACCGGTCTGGTGATGGACGGCTGGGGCTTTGAGGTCGTGACCGGCGGCGACCGGACCGGGCCCCGCCGCGGGCTGAGCGCGCACGATCGGCTGCTGCTGGCGGAGATCAGCGCCCGGTACGTGCGCGGGATCCACGCTCGTGCAGGTGATGAGCTGTTCGTGGGGTTGGGCCGGGAGTTGTGGTCCTGGCTGGACGGTGAGCAGGGACAGCTGAGCACTCTGCTGGAGCGGGCCGCGGCGCCGGTGACCTTCGAGGTGCGGGGGCCCAAGTCGCCGTCGGAGGTGGCGTGGGCGGTGCTGCGGGCGCCATGGGAGTTGTTGGCCCGTCCGGGTAGCGGGTTCCTGGCCGCGGACGCGGTGTCGCGGTTCGCTGTGGTGCGCCGGCTAGGGGCACCCGGGGTAGTGCCAGCGCCGGACGGGCATCGGCTCGGCCTGGCGTTCATGGCTTCCGCGCCGCGGCAGCAGCGTGAACTGGATTTCGAGGCCGAGGAGGCGGCGATCCTCGCCGCGGTCGATGAGACCCGAGTCGATCTGCTGGTGGAGGACACCGGCAATCCGGTCCAGCTGGGTCGCCGGTTGGCGGACCTGGGTGGGATGCCGGTGGTCCACCTGTCCTGCCACGGGGTGAACCGGTGGCAGGTGGGCCCGGATGGGCCGCGGGTGCCGGTGCTGATGATGGAGGACGAGGTCGGCGACGAGCTACCGACGACGCCCGGCGAGCTGATCGAGGTGATGAACCAAACGCCGCGGCTGGTGTTCCTGTCGGCGTGCCTGACCGCGACGTCGGCGGACGCGGACGGGCATCTGCCACCGGGCCTGGATCAACGCGCTGCCGTAGCGGCGGCCGTCGACGCGGACGGCACGGTCGCCCACTCGATGTCGACGTCGCTGGTCACGGCGGGCATCCCGGCCGTGTTGGGCTGGGACGGATCGGTTGGGGACCGGGCCGCGACGCTGTTCGCCGGGCATCTGTATCGGCAGCTGAGCAACCGGGCCGATCTGGCAGGGGCGGTCGGTGACGCCCGCCGCGTCGTCTTCGGCGCCGACGATGAGCGGGTGCGAGCGGATTGGCACCTCGCCAGGTTGTGGCTGGGCCCCTCCGGTGGTGGTCCGTTGGTGGGCGGGGCGCGTCGACGCTCGCACGTGTCTGCGGTGCACGGCACGAAGGTGTTCCTGGACAATGAGGAGCATGTGCCGGTCGCCGCACCGGAAATGTTCGTCGGCCGCCGCCTTGAGCTGCAACAGGCGCTGCGGGCCTTACGGGCGGACCGGGCCGGGGTGATGCTGCACGGGCAGGGCCGGCTCGGCAAGTCGAGCCTCGCGGCTCGGATCGCCGACCGCAGCCCGCAGCTGGTCCCAGCGGTGGTCTTCGGCGACTACAGCGCGACGGCGATCCTGGAGGTGATCGAGCAGGCCGTCCGGACGATTCCGGCCGCCCGGGACATGATCGCGCAGCGCCGCGGGCAGGTACGGGACCAGCCGGAAGCGTTCGAACCGTTGCTGACCGACCTGCTGGCCGGGCCGTTGGCCCGCGCTGACGAGGGGCAGCGGGCCCTGCTGCTGATCATCGACGACCTGGAACAGATCCTGATAGTGGACCCGAACGGGCCGCATCGAGTCGATCCGCAGTTGGCGCCGGTGCTCGCCGCGGTGCTGCGGGCGTTCGACCCGGCCGTCACCGACAGCCGGCTGCTGTTGACCAGCCGATACCAGTTCACCCTCGACGGGCTTCCGCAGCGGCTGGAACAGATCCCGCTGCGCCCCCTGTCACTAGTCGCCCGGCTCAAGCTCCTCAATCGGCAGCAAGCCCACGCCAGCGCCCAGTTGCAGGCCGAAAGGTTCCCGCTGGCCGCCCGGGCGGCCGAAGTCAGCCGCGGCAACCCCGGCCTGCAGGACCTGATCGGGCTGCGGCTGGTCTACAGCGACCAGGTCGACACCGACCGCGCCGAAGCCGCAGTCGCCGACATGGAGGCCTACCTGCGTCACGGCGACCTGCCCGCCGAACCCCAGCTTCGGCAGTTCCTTGAAAACCTGGCCCTGGACACCCTGCTCGAGCTGGCCGGCCCTGCACACCGCGCGCTACTGCGCGACCTGACACTGTTCGAGCTTCCGGTCCCGGAACCGGCCGTCACCGCGGTCGCGCAGCACAGCGGAGGATCGGCCGCTCGGCTGCGCGGGCTCGGACTGCTCGACACCTTCCCCGACTCGCATCAGCCACGACTGACGGCTACGGCCGTCAACATGCTAGCGGCGGGACGTATCACCCCGCTGAACGACGAAGAGATCACCGCTCTGGCCACACTGGCGATCACCCCGCTGTTCGTCGCCTGGGGCGGCGACTGTGGCGAACCCCGAAGTCTGCCGATGGACTTGGAGTTGACCCGGTTGGCGTTGCACGCCGCCAATCCCCAGGTCACGGCGGCCTGTGCCGCCAGCGCGGTACTGGCCCTGACGGCCGGTCCGGCTGCCGCGGCCCTCCAATTCGGCCATAGCGCGATCGCGCTGCTCGACCAGCACCATCGCCCCGTCTCGGTCACGCTCCTGCGGCAGGTCGCCAACGCCGCGAAACTCAGCGGAGACGGCGAGACGGCTGGGCAGATTTTTGCTCGGGCGACCCAGCAGGCGCTGGAGGCCGACCCCGTCGATCTTGCACGAGTCACCGCCGAACACGCCACCTACCTGATCGACCGCGGCGAAATGCACCGATCTGAACAGCTCCTCCAGAAGGCGCGACAACTGTTCGCCTCCGCGGGCGCTGAGCAAGAAGCCGCCTCGTGCCAAAAGGCCATCGCCGATATCTACTGCAAGCGCGGCGACTACGACCGAGCTCTACGCATCCTCAACGAGGAGGTGTTACCGGTATATGACCGGCTGGGCGACGTCCGCTCGGCGGCGAGCGCCTGGGGCGACATCGCGGACATCTGCGTGTATCGCGGCGACTACGACGAGGCGCTACAAATCCGGCGCAACGTAGAGTTGCCGGTGTATGACCGGCTCGGCGAAGCCCGCTCCGCGGCGAGCGCATGGGGCAAGATCGCCGACATCGCCTTCCGGCGGGGCGCCTACGACGAGGCCTTGCGCATCCACCGTGAGGAGGCGTTACCGGTATTTGTCCGGCTCGGGGATGCCCGTGAGAGGGCGCTCACCTGGGGCAAGATCGCCAACATCTTGTTCGAGCGTGGTGACTACGACGAGGCCTTGCGCATCCACCGTGAGGAGGCGTTACCGGTATTTGTCCGGCTCGGGGATGCCCGTGAGAGCGCGCTCACCTGGGGCAAGATCGCCGACACCTTGTTCGAGCGTGGTGACTACGACGAAGCACTACGCCTACGCCGCGAGGTCGAGTTGCCTGCGTATAGCGAGGTCGGTGACATCCGCACTCGAGCAATCGCTCTGGGCAAGATCGCCGACATCTTGTTTAAGCGTGGTGACTACGACGAGGCGTTGCGCATCCACCGTGAGGAGGCGTTACCGGTATTTGTCCGGCTCGGGGATGCCCGTGAGAGCGCGCTCACCTGGGGCAAGATCGCCGACATCTTGTACCTGCGTGGTGACTACAACGAGGTGGCTGCGTTGCGTACCAAGCAGTTGCGCGTCAACGAGGGGCTCGGTGACGTGGACGGTATTGCAGCAGCAAAATGGGGCCTCGCGCTGGTGCAACTGCACCGAGGGAACTATGAGTCCGCTCTCCCGTTGCTTGGCGAGTCATTTCGAGCACTGCAACGGCTACAACGGCCCGACGGCATCGCGGCTGTCGGAGCCATGATAGGAAGTGTTCTGCTGGCCGCAGGGGCGCGAGAGCAAGCGATTTCTGTACTGGAGACCAGCAAGGCCGCAGCCGAATCAATTAACGCTGCTGAGCTTTGCCAAGAAATCGGTCACCTAATCAACCAGGCACGTGGGAAGGGATAGCGCCGTGGCTGGAGAGTTCGGCGACGAATAGAACGACGGCCGATATAATTGGAGTGCAACAATCGGCAATGCATGTTATCTGCACAATCTGACGCGAAAATTAAACTATGGCCGAGTTCAATCATCTCGGCAGATCCGCGCACTTCCGCGAGTTAGGTGCGGTCACACGGCGTGACATCGATTCCCCGAGCGAAACGTCACCCCGTACTCGCCGCATATCCTGGAGCTGGGGAAGGCGAGACACTGATCACGGAACCTACACTCATCGAAGCCGGACGGTGGCCTCCACTTCGTTTGGTTCTCCCCAGGCGACGACCGCTGCCCGGCGCACCTTTCGCAGACACCCCTGCCGAAGCGAGCCAGACGACTAACAGCACGGCCAGTTGGAACGCGGTGACTTGCGCGATGACCGGCTACCCGCCGGGCGCTCTCGTGGACCCGCGACCTGGTCGAGCGGACAGGCCCGCTCGACGACCTACCGAGCAACTATCGCCCGTCGACAGGGCGCTCGCCGCCTGCGCAGGCCGGACGCTAAAGCCCCTAATACTCCAGCAGGAGATCCGTTTAGGGTTCGGTGAGTGCTTGCTGGGCGTAGTGGCTGGTCTTGGCGGCGTCTTGATGTCTGCGGCGGTAGATGGACCAGGCGATGACGTCGGCGATGCGTCGGGCGGGTTCGATGACCAGGGCGTGGGAAAGGCGGCGTAGCTCGTTGACGGTCAGCGCGATCAGTCCGTTCGGGCTTGGGGTGCAGATGGTGGTCGCGGCGGCGAGGAAGGCGTGCGCGGCGATGACCAGGGTCGTCCAGCGGTGCCAGGCTTTCCAGCGGCGGTGCTGATGCTGGTCGAGGCCAAGGCCGGTCTTGGCCGCCTGGAAGGATTCCTCGATGCTCCAGCGTCGGCCGGCGACGGTGACCAGACGGCGCAGGGCAACGGTTTCGGGGCTCCAGCAGCGGTAAAAGGCGA
Source organism: Actinoplanes sp. NPDC051343 (assembly GCF_044455125.1). Lineage (NCBI taxonomy): Bacteria > Bacillati > Actinomycetota > Actinomycetes > Micromonosporales > Micromonosporaceae > Actinoplanes > Actinoplanes sp. NPDC051343. Next base: position 49,659 of record NZ_JBITEL010000028.1, on the reverse strand, counting down.
GTTCACCGGTGGTGCGGTTGCGGCGGATCAGGAGCCAGTGGTGTCCAGCGTGCCGGTCGACGGCCAGGGGCAAGGTGACGAATGCCCAGTCGTAGTAGCGGTGGCCTTTCGCGCCGTCGCCCGCGGACAGCCGCTGCCAGGCATGTGTGGGCAGGCCGGCGGCGATCTGATCGGCGCGTTGGATACCGAGGCCGGTCGGTGCTCGGTGAGAGCAGGCGACAGCCAGGACGTAGCCGAACCGATGCTGTCGCAGCGCCGCTGCCAGAGCCGGGTCACCGCCGTAAGCCTCGTCACCGGTGACCCACCGGCAGAGCAGGCCACTGGCCAGCGCGGTCTCGATCAAGCGGCGGGCCAGTTGCGGTTTCGTGGCGAACCCGACGTGCTCGGGCACTCCTGCCTCTGCCCGGCGTTGCGGGTCGTCGGACCAGGACTTCGGCAGGTAGAGCGCGACATCGATCAAGGCGTGCCCGAGCGGAGAGGCATAGGTCAGATGCACCGCGAGTTGACAGTTCTCGATCTTCCCGGCGGTGCCGGAGTACTGGCGTTGCACTCCGACGGTGTGCCGGCCCTTCTTCAGGTCACCGGTCTCATCGATCACCAGGATCGCATCCGGGTGACCCAGCCGGCGGCCCACAAAGTCCCGCACATCGGCACGCACAAGCGCGTCGTCCCAGCTGGCACGGCCGATCAGATCCTGCATCCCGCCCGGGTCGTCGTCACCGGCATGCTCGGCGATCGTCCAGCAGTTCTTGCTCGGCAGCGGCGCCAGCAATCCGTTCACGAAGTCCCGGACCCGCCGCCGCGGTTCCGGCCTGCTGAAGCGTGCCTCGATCGGGTCCATCAACTCGCCGAACAACGCAGACCATCGCCGGGCATCTACTCTGTAGGCGGCAGCCACCGCCGCATCCTGTTTGGTCCTCACAAACCTCAGGCTCGACGGTGGCTGCTCGCCGTCCACGGACAAAACCACACGTCACCGCAGGCCAGAAGTGATCTCCTGCTGGAGTACTAACACGATCTCCCTGTCGTCCAGTTGATCAATCTGCGCCAGCAGATCAGCACACAGTCGAGGCTGACGAAGCCGTCGTGGATCTCGAGGCGTCGTTCCCAGCGCACGGCGAGCCGGCGGAACTGGTGCAGCAGGGCGAAGGTCTGCTCGACGACGTAGCGCAGCTTGCCGAGGCTGCGTGGTGGGGGAGCAAGTTGGCACCGAACGCGGAGGGCCCGAATTGCGTCTCCGTGAGAGGTGCGCAAACGTGAGCGAGGTACATGTCTATCGCGGTGGTCGGATTAATCCGGACCTGCGCCGTAGTTGAGCAGCTGGCCATAGCCATTGAGCTGCCCATTCGGGGGTTTCCAGGCGAATGGGTGGGGCGTTCGATGATGGGTTAATGATCTCTTCGGCGGCCTCCGCTGCGCTGTGGGGCGCCGGCAGGTCTTCTCGCAGGGGCTGTGGACGCTGAAGCGGCAAATTGAGGGTCCGGCGGCTTCGGTAAGACCACTCCGGCGCAAATAGTCCGATCGAAACCGCCCGTTACCCGGCATTTCAGAGCACGCGTCCATTGCGTGGCGCTTGGCCGGGAGACCACCGTGCGGCACTGGTGGAGAAGGTCGACCACCTGGTCCGGCAGCGCCATTGTGCGACCGCGGTTCCGGAGCGAGTGGCGTACCCGAGTTGCCCGCATGAATCTGCGCGCATGAGGAGACGGACGCATTCCTCCGGCCGATCCTGCTCAAAGGCTTCGGCGTCACGTCCAGAAACTTGCCCCTTGCTGTCCCCGGCCACATCCGAAGGGATGAGCGGTTCCGGGTGCGTTGTCCAAATAATTTGCCCATGACTGATAGCGGCTCGGATGAGCGCGAAGCGAGGACGGAACCCTGGAGTACCGATCGGGCGGGTGACGCCGACCTGGAGCCCCTGCCACCGCGAACGCCCGCCCCCCGTGTTGATGGACGTGAGGTGGCTCGCGGCCGACAGCCGGACGACCTCGTTCCAGCCGATGGCACTTCGTCAGGACACGGACCTCAACAGCAAGGTCCAGGCGGCGGAGTCATCACCGTCCAGCCACCTCGGGGCCCTCGATTGTCGCCGGCTGTGCTGGGGCTGCTAATCATCATCATGCTGCTGGTGGCCCTGGTGGCGTTTCTCCTCGGTCGTCACGACAGCCAGTCGGCGGTTGCCACGGCCCCGTCCAGCCCCACGGCGTCGATTGCGACGTGGCCATCTACCCCTGCGGCGTCGGAAGGAACAGAGACGTCGGCTCCTACCTCAGTGCCCACTGGTGAACCGTCCTCGCTGTCCACGTCCGTTTCCGGGCCATCCGCTCCGGGTGTGGCCGCTTCGGTGGGCCAGGTGCTGCGCACCGGCCGGCTGACGCTCTCCGAGAACTATTGCGCCGACCTCGACACGCAAGCGGCGAACTGGTCGGTGACAGAGAGTGACTGCGGCACAGTCGGGGCGATCGACGGGGACGGCGATATCCGTAACCTCGATTTCGAGCATGGCTTCTACGGTCCCAACAACACCGACTTCGCGATCCTCGACGAGTCGACGCCGGGCACCTTTGCCTCCTGCCAGGGAGCCACGAGCCTTTCGCCCATCTTGTCCGACCGGAAAGTCGTGAAAGGCCTGCGATTCTGCGTGCGGACGACCGACCACAACTTATCCCTGCTGGACGTCGTCGCCGTCGAGCACCAGGACGATCAGCACGATCTGTTGTCGGTTACGTTCCAGGTGACGACTTGGAAGGGGGAGTAACCGATCGGCGGGTGCATCGGCCGGGTCGGTCTTGCGTTCCTAACCGGTGTCGAACACTCGTTCTCGGGCGGACAGCTTCGCGGGCACGTCCACCACGATCTCGTCGTCGGCGGCCAGACGCTGGACGAGGTGTTTGCCGATGCCGCCGCAGCCCTCGACCGCGCAGATCCGGTCCTTAGAGGTGCTGACACGATCTCTGTTGACCGGATTGGATCAAGCGGCGACAGCAGATGAGTGCGCAGGCGAGGCTGACCAAGCCGTCGTGGATGTCGAGGCGTCGTTCCCAGCGGATGGCGAGGCGGCGGAACTGATGCAGCAGGGCGATGGTCTGTTCCAGGACGTAGCGCAGCTTGCCCAGTCCCTTGATCCGGCTGGTCTTGCGACGGGGGATGATCGGCTGCATGCCGCGTTCACGGCACGCTTGGCGGAACGCTTCGCTGTCGTAGCCCGTGTCGGCGAGCGGGACATCGAACCTGCGGTGCGGGCGGCCGCGACGTCCGGCGATCGGTGGGTAGCCGTCGAGCAGGTCGATCGCGCGGCTGATGTCGGGCACGTTCGCTCCCGAGGTCAGCACGTAGATCGGGGTACCCCACCGTCGGGGCCGACACCATCGCCTGGTTCCTCAGTCTGCTACCTTCCGGCACCCCCATCGTCGCCATGCGCGGCGAAGGCCCGACGGCGGCAAATGAGTTCGTCGGTCAGCGTCCCAACGAGCCTGACAGGATAATCAGCCAGCCGACTGCGACGACGATGGGAAACCAGCGCGTGATGCCGCTCGCCGAGGCAAAGGGGCGAAGCGGAAGACGCTCAACCCTGGAGATCGACTTGAACCTGTCGACCTGATCGTCAAGCCGGCACAACTCGTCGCGCCAAGCGCAAATCCACAGATAGCTGGCTCGGGCTACGGCGAACCAGAAGAGGCTGACGATAAGGCCGAAGGCGGCGATGACGAGCGAGTATTCGCTCTTGGCGGCCGTGGCAGCGAAGGTGGAAACCAGTACGCCTGTCACGATCAAGAACATGTTGCCTCGTACCCAGAATTGACGTAGGTCCTGGTCGAAGTGCGAGTGCACCAGCTTCAAGATCTCGATGTCGTGGTTGGTGTCGGCTGTCTGTTCCATCGCTTCTCCAGACTTCGTTCCTGCACCAAGTTCACACTGGATCGTCAAGGCACAGCCCGCATCATCGATCAAGATGTACATCACAACGAACTTGCGCAAGGCCTCGGCGCAGCTTGGCGCTGCGTAACGCGCGGTCCGCGGCAGATAAGGATGCAGTGCGACGATTCTCGATCGTCCACGCTTTTCGAGTGGAATCCCGTGAGGGAGCCGATGACTTCTCCCACGCCTACTCGCGGTCCTGCTCGAGCGCTGACAAGGCAACGCCCCGGCTCGATTGACCGCCTCGTCGGCGCTTCGACCGTCGTCAGTGACCACGGCCAACAGATAGTCGGCTGCTGCCTTCATCGCTTTCATCTCTCGGGCTGCATGACGCTTGTTGCCGCGCGCGCCAAGCATGCATCGCTCCAAACGTGCTCACGTCATGACCAATCGTCATGCCGGCATCGGCCGCCGAGCGCTGTTGGCGGCAGAAGAGAGTATCGCCATCTCATGCGTTCCTCTTGGATTCAACTGTAACTTCATTCTCAGAATAGGCTCAAGCTCACGCGGACCAGCGAATCCGCGGTTATCCTTCTCTGCATTGCAGACAGTGCACGAAACGGTCGCGAGCGTACCCCAGAAGCGATTTCAAACCGTGATGGGCGGAAGTGCAATTACCGCCGCGCCATCATGCGCCACGTCTGAGAATCTGGGATCGACTAACCGGGGGGAACTCCTTGGATCAGGTCACGGCATCTTTTACTAGTCGATACAGGGTAGACATCGCTGCAATCGGGGAAGGCGGGTTTGGGCGCATTGACAAGGCGTTCGACACGGATCTGGAACGCCCGGTCGCACTAAAGACGCTGGATCCGTTGTTTAAGGAATCTCCAAGCGGGAGCGACATAGAGCGATTTCGGCGAGAGGCGAGAACTCTTGCCCAGCTTTCCCATCCGAGCATTCCTGCTATTTACGATGTGCGCCTGTCACCTGAGAATTCTGAGTTCATTATCATATTCGAATGGATTGAGGGGGAAAGTCTGCGCGGCGTTCTGCAAAGTCGCAGGGTGTTAGACGTGGAAGATGCCCCCAAGATATTCGGACCTATTTGCTCTGCTCTTGCGCATGCGCACTCGAAAGGAATAATCCATCGCGATATTAAGTCTGCCAACATAATTCTCCGCGAAGGAATTTCTTGCTACGTTGTCGACTTTGGGATAGCTTTAACCGAAGGTGACGTGGCCAGACTGACGCGAGGCGAGCCTATAGGCTCTGCGGGCTACATGTCTCCCGAGCAGGAGCGCGGCGAGGACGTGACTGCGACGTCCGATGTATTCCAACTTGCGATTATTTTGTACGAATCGCTGGCCGGAAGCATGCCTCCGAGAGGCGAGTACCGATCTCTGGTGCTTCACAATGCATCCATCCCTCCTGCAGTAGACGAATTAATTCAACAGTCTCTGCAACAAGACTCGGCACTTCGCCCCCAAACGGCACAGGAATTTGGCGATCGCCTTATCGAGGCCCTCAAGCCGCATCGCAGCTTCGCCTCCATCTTGATAGATGGATCCCTGCAGGAGATATGCCGAGCCTTGAACGACATGAGCCCGAACGATTTTTTAAGCCTCCCACCAGGTCAGCGAGTGCTCGTCGTCGAGCGGCTCACTGATATTGTTCGCGTCGATGACGCCCGCCTCCGCCCAGCAGCCACGGGCCTTATAGCGGAAATGGTTCGACTTTCTCACACTCTTCCCGATGGAACCTACGGAAAGATTCTTCCGATCGCGTTTGACTATGGGTATGAAAAGCAATACGGCGAAAAGTGGCACGGGAACGAGGATATTCGCGCGACGCTGACGAGTGTTTCCATTGAATGCGGCGATCAAGCGCACAGTAGCATTTCAAGAGAAGCGCTGAAGCTGGCCAACGAGGAACGTCTCGATGCTCGACCTCCCTGGTTTAAGCGCGACCTGCGCAACCTCCTACAGGGCCTGCTTGTAAATTCATTGTGCACTACGGAACTGTCATCAGAACTTGGTATAGCAATGTCGAAAGTGAACGAACTTAGTCATTAATGACCGTGGTAAATTGGGCGATGAGTATATACTCAGATACACTCAATTCGGCAGATCCGGGCGCCCGCCGCGCCGTGTCACGTAACGATCCGTAGTCGGCGCTGCAGGTGCGACCTTCCTTGTAATCACGGTGGGGGAGCGGTGCCGCTTAGTGGGGAAACCGTCAATTGGGTCGAGAAGTAACCAGTACGTGCCCCTGTCCTTGAGTCGCCTGCAGCTTCGTACATATGTACGATGACCGGGTGGGGGCGACACGACCGGAGCGCGAGATGCCGCTCGCGCGAGCGCAGTATGTAGCAGCCGCTCATGCGTTTCTTGGTGCGCATCGCCAGTTCTTGGCGCGGGGCGTCCCGATTGATCCCGGTCGCGACGCAGAGGTCCGAGAGTGGACTGTGAGCGACGTCGCGGTGCTGCGCGACCTACACCAGTCTCTTGGGGCGATGCTGGATTCTCGACGGCATTGGGATCAGCTTCGGCGAGCGCAGCGGTCGCTGCCCGTGCTTGATGTCGGCTCGGCGGATCCTCAACAAGGCTTGGATCGGTCACCGATGTCGCGGCGGTCGCGTGGTCCGGAAGACCCGCTGTGGACCAACTTGAAATCTAACCAACCGCCGGGCAGACGGTGAGCGACGTGGCGTAGGGGAGCCCGCACAGGGCCGCCGGCACGCAACGAAGCACTCGGGCGGATGTCAATAACCCGGTTCAAGGATGGGAGAGCCCGCTGGTGCTGGCCAGCCGGAGCGGTCGTGGTGGTCGGGAGAAATCGAGTAGGCCGGCGGCGCCAACCGCGCGTATGCGTTGCACGGTGCGGACGCTGGCGTTGAGGTCGTCAGCGAGTTGCTTGTTTGTGACTTCGGACCGTCCAGCGATTTTGATCCACATCTCTCGCCACCGTCGGTAGGCGGTCGGGTTGGTGGGGATCATTAGAGCAAGGTCGGTTAGCGGATCGGCCGCATGATCGATAGCGTCGATCTCCTCGTCTCTGTGATCCTCACGCTCTTCCTCGGCGGGGTTCGCGGACTCCCGTTCGCTGTGCTCTGGCTGTGGTCCAGGTGTTCCCGGCAGCGGTGCGGGTGTAGGGGCTTGGATCTCGGCGGCAATTGCCCGGGCCCAGCCGTCGGTGTCGATCATGGTCATGAGGGCGTCGGCGATGTCGTCGATCGGGGTAGTGGTGGCGGCGATCGAGGCGAGGACGGGATTGGTGTCGTGCCGGGCCCGGATCATGGTTTCGATGTGGCGGGCCAGTGCGGCTCGGCGTTCTTCGGTGCGCAGCTGGATACGGGCTTTGGTGAGAGAGTCGTTGAGGTTGTAGCCGTGTTGCAGCGCGAGTCGTTTGGCGCGGCTGGTGACCTCTGGCTCTCGGACCCATTGCGATAGACCGTAGGACGGTGGGGTGGCGGGGAGTTTTCCCACGGCGCGTAGAGCGTCGCGGCGGCGGGCTGCGGAGTGCATCAGCCACACGGTGTAGGCCAGGACTCCGAGGCCGCCGAACATGACGGCCAGATAGGGGGTGGTGAAGTGGCCGACGATGTTGATCGCGACGGCGCAGGCGGCGGCGACGGCTGAGACGATGCGCGGGCCGTAGGCGTTTTCGCCGAGGCGCCGGCGCGCGTCGGCGAAGGCTGCTGCGACGGCGCCGCCGAGGTCGATGACGAGCGCGAACGGGGCGACTGCCAGGATGCTTGCCCACAGCGGCATCCAGCCGGGCCAGGGCGATACGTCGACGCCGACCCAGGTCTGGCCGATCGATGACCCGAGCGCGGCTATGGCGTAGAAGACCCAGGCTGACTTCTCGGCGAGGGTGGGTCGCGGCGGCGCGGGGCTCGTCGGCGCGGTTTCGACGGCCAGGGCGGGCGTCATGGTTAGAGGACCCTTTCTGGATCTATGGTGGGCCAGGCTCGGGTCGAGCGGCTGGGGTGATGAGCCTTTACGTCGCGGCTTCACTCGGGCGGTTGGGTGGCTGGAGTTGGCGGAGCAGGTCGCGGGCGAGGGTCTCGGTATCGTCGGAGATTTCAAGGCCGTGGGCGTCGAGGGCTTCGCGTAGGGTCTTGAGGCGGTGGCGGATCGCGTCGGCGTCGGCGAGGGCGGCTGCGGCGCGCATCGTGGTGCGGGCGAGTTCGTCGGAGAGCGGGTCGATCTGGCAGCCTTGCTCGAGCAGGAGCCACGATCGGTGTGGGTCGGTGTCGGCGAGCAGGGCGGCGGCGTGGGCGTGCAGTTTGATGCGGTGCCGGCGGACGACTTCGCGGTCGGTGTCGATCCAGTCGTATTCGGCGCCTTCGGCTAGGCCGCCGTTGGCGGCGTCGATGGCGGTCAGCAGGTGGGTGAGGCGTTGCTGGTCGTCGGTGGCTACGGCGGCTGCATCTGACTGGTCGAGGGCGGTCCACCAGTCGACGCGGACGATGGCCGGGTCGAGGTGGTAGCGGCTGCCGGTGTTGGGTACCGGTTCCAGGCGCTGCCGCAGCGTGGTGTCGGTGTCGTCGGGGTGGGCTGCGGCCCGGCGGATGTGTTTACGCAGGTCGGCGACGACGGTGGAGAGCCGTTCGCTGGCGCGGCGCATGTTGGCGTCGGGGTAGAGCGCCTCCATGACGTCGCTGAGGTCGGCGCCTTTGCGGTTGACCGCGAGGTAGACCAGCAACTCGATCGCCTTGTTCCGGATGCCGGGCGATGGCTGCCCGTCGTGATCGAGTACGGCGGGGCTGCCCAGGACTCGCAGCCTGATCGGAAGCCCCCCCACGGGAGCTGTCGAGGCGGCCGTTTCGGCCGCAGGGCTGGTGGGCTTGCTGCGAGTTTGCGGGCCGGGTTCGGGGTCGTAGTCCGTGGCGGCCGCGATATCGGGCGGTTCCGGGCGGTCGACCGGTTCGGCGGGGGCGGGGTGTTCGGGGTTGCGGTGGGCGTCGCGCAGCAAGCCGAGCATGGCGATCGCGGCGGCGGTGTCTAGAACAGACAGGCGTGGGGTGTCGTTGTTGCCGGTGGTGCCGTCGGCGGCGATGGTCAGGGTGGTGCCGGTCGGCCAGTCACCGATGATGACGATCCCGATGTTGACACTGTGGCCGAGCTGGACGGCGGTGACCATCCGGTTGGTCCAGGCTGGTTCGGGTTGCTCGGCGATGAGCAGCAGTTGTGGCATGGGCTCGGCGTGGAAGTCGTTGTCGCGCAGCGTGTGGACGTCGGCGACCTGGGCGTCGGCGATGCGCCGGGACCGGCGGATGATTTCTTCTTCGAGCGCGGTGATGGCGTCGGCTTGCGAGGCGGTGACGGTGAGCCGGTCGAGGTGGCCGAGGTCGGCGGCGGACACGCCGAGCAGGGTGGCCAGGGTGGCCCCGGCGATGATGGCGCGGCCTTTCGCGTCGGGGTCGTTGTCGTTGCCGGCGGCCAGGGTGGCGACGAGCAGACCACGCGCGGCGTCCAGTGCGCCGTCGCCGGTCAGGCCGAGACCGGCGGACAGCGGCAGGTCGGCGGCGCCGGCGAGTTCGCAGCCGCTCGGGCCGATCGGCGGCAGTTCGGGTGGGACGGTGGCGTTGCGGTACTCGCGGACGGTCGGCGCGGTCACGGGGTGTTCGTCGAGGGTTTCGGGTGCGGTCCGGCGCAGGCTGGTGCGGATGCGGGTCATCGCGGCCAGCGGGGGTAGCAGGTCCAGGTCGTCCAGGCGCGGCCGGGTGATCGGGGTGGGCTGGTAGCGATGCCGGCGGCGTCGCCACACCATGGCGACGGCGGCAAGGAGCGCTCCACCAAGGCCGAGCGTGATCCATCCGCCGGGCACGTCGATGCCATCGAGCGGGCCCGCCGCCTGGTCATCGCCGGCCGCCGCAGGTGCAGACCTGGACGTCGCCAGACTGCCGATACTGCTGGACGACGGGGGAGTGGTAGCCGTGTTACTGGCCTGGTGGTTCGCGCTGGTAGCCGTCCGGGACGGTACCTTCGTCGGCGTGGTCGGGGCAGTGATCGAGCTGGTCGGCGGGGCGATTGGCGCAGTTGGCGGGATTGCGGGGTGGCTGGTCGGTGGGGGCGGCTGGTGGGCGGTCGGCGGGCCGGCCGGTCGATGGCCGGGGTGCCGGGAGGGCAGGGCGAGGACCCAGTTGACGTCGATTTCGTCGGGGTCGGTCAGGGCGTAGCCGTTGGCCTGGCGGTGGCCTCGGTTGAGCAGGTAGATCTCGCGCCACCGGTGCGGGTCGCCGAGGTGCTTTTCGGCGAGATCCCACAAGGTGTCGCCGGGGTTGACGCGGCAGGTCCCGGCAGGAGCACCGCGCGGCCCCGCAGGCGTGCCGGCACCGTGGCTGGGCGAGCCGATGGTGGCTGCACCGATGCCAGCGCGCGCGGTGGCCAGAATGGAAGTAGGCGAGCCGCTCGGGACTGCTGCCGCCGCGGTTAGTGGTACGTCGGTCGGCCTTGCGATAGAAAGTCTGCTGCTGGTCTCCCGCGGCGCTACGGCGACGACGGCCTGGACCGTCTCGGTGTTGGCCGGAGTTAAGGCTTCCGCGGTGCGGTGCAGCAGTGCGTTGTTTGACTCGCTGCCGGCAGTGGGTAGTCCGGCGGGCACGGCGGCGTCCACGGGGGGTGCGGCCGTGGCCAGTCCAGGGGTTGCTGACGTGACGGCGGCTGCCCCGAGCAGAGCCGCGGTGACTCCCTGCACCGGACCGGGTAGCGCAGCGACCACCTGTGTGAGCCGGAGCCGGCGCAGGCGAGCGACGCCGGTGGCGATCACGGTGACCGCTATGACGGACCAGAGCAGCCAGGCGAAGGTGCGGGCGGTCGCCGTCGCGTAGCGGGGCTGGAAAGGTGCGTCGATCCATGCCCGGAACTGGCCGGCGTCAGGCAATCGGGCTGGCAGCGGATTGCCGCAGACAGCGAGCAGGAGCAACGCAGCGCCTGTCAGAACGACGGCCGCGAAGATACCTTTCCGGATCGCGCTGACAAGCCTGATCACGGTGTGCTCCTTCCTGCCGTCCTTGCTGCGCGAAGGGTCGCGCCTGGTCGTCGGCCGTCGCGCAGGTACGGCGAGGTACGGCGGGCGTTGGTGTGGTCCGACCCGGATGGCGGGCTGCGACGGCGCAGTTGACGGTAGGCGAGCTGCCCGGCCGGGTGCCGCTAACAACCACTCACAAACGCTCACAGTTGCTAACACCGCAGCTCGCAGTGCCCGTTGGGGGAGCGTGTGGGTTGGTTCTGGCGGCCTTTTAACGGCCTTACCCGGACGGCTTAACTTGGCCCCGGGGTGTGCGGGTCGCGCATGGGTGACGGCTTGGTGTGGCCCCGCTGGGACGTTCCACACCGTGCTCGGTGCGCTGGCGGTGAGCGGCGGCATGGCGCCCCGGGACAAAACGACGAATGCGCTGATGCGGCCCTTGCGGTCCTCGCTCCCTGAAAGGGCGGTAGTGGCCGGTTCACTGATGACCGGTGTCCAGCCTGAGCGTGATCAACGACTGTGTGCCGGTGACAGCGACTTGTCGTCCAATTTGGATGACTGTTCGGTGGCCTTCTGTTTCACTGTCGTGCGTGCATCCACGGCTAGCGATCCATTACGGTGCCGTGTTCACCCGGGCGGTGTTGGCGTGGCCGGATGGACGCTGGGTCGCGCTGACCTTCGATGGCGGGTCCGCTCTGTTCAGCGCCGTGCACGTCAGCCGGACCGAGACTTGCATCGGTGCGCTGGCGTGGCGGCGAGCCGCCGAAGACCCGGACGGGTTCGTGGTTTCCCCGTTGCATGCCGGCATGAACGAGATCACCGTCGGCGGCCGGGTGGTGGGTGTCGCTGAGCTGGTCGCTGCGACCCTACGAGAGGTTAACGGCGGAGCTTGCCGTGTGGCAGGCGGCCGGGTCGAGGATGTCGTTCTGGTCGTACCGGCCGGTTGGGGCCCGGTGCGCCGGACCTGGCTGCGGCGTGCCGCCCGGGAGGCCGGAATTCCGGCCGTCCAGCTCCTGGAGGCGCCGATTGCCGCCGCCGGTCTGTTGACCGGCGATCACGCGGCCGTCGGCCCTGTGCTGGTTATCGATGTCGGAGGCGGCTGCGAAGCAACCGTGTTGCAGCGCGGCCCGTCCGGGTTCGAAGTGTTGTCGACGCTAACCGACCGCGAAGCTGGCGGCGACCGCATCGACGCGCAGCTGATAGCGGTCTTGACCGGTAGCAGCCTGGGCGACCTGCCTGCGCACGAGCGGTGGAGCGTGCTGGCCAACGTAAGGGCGACTAAGCAGGCTCTGTCCGAGCAGGTAGCGATCACCATGCCGATGCCCGCTGGCAGGCCGCCGACGGTCGTCAACGCCAGTCAGGTGACAGAAGCCGCCACGGCAGTGTTGGACCAGGCCGGGCAGGTCGCCGGGGATGCGGTCAGCAACGCCGACCTGACTTTCGAGCAACTGGGCACGGTCTGTCTCATCGGCGGTGCCGCCGCGACCCCGGGGGCCGCAGAGGTGATCGGCGCCAAACTGGGTATCGCCGTCCAGACGCCGCATCAGCCGGAAATCGTGGCCGCGTACGCGGCGGCCGGTGGTGGATCAACCGCTTTGCGGCAGCCCGCTGCACGTGCGCCGGCGGCCCGGCGGCCGCCTTGGCGCCGGCTGGTCACCCTCGCCCTGCCGGGCTTGTTCTCGCTGCTGTTGTACGCCCATTTCGTGTTCGGCGCCGATTTCGAGGGCGACCGGCTCAGCCGGGCACCGGGCCATTTCTACGTCTGGGCGAGCTGGGGCGAGCTGGCCATGGCCGGAGTGCTCGCCGTCATCTTCTGGGTGCAGGCGGCAAGCCTGTTCGCTGCCGTCCTGCCGGATGCGCTGTCAGAATCTGGAACGGCTGACGGAGACAGGCGGATCGTTTCCCAGCTTGGCCTGGCCGCTGTCGCCGGCACGGCCACGGCGAGTATGTACGCCGTCTCCGGCGCCGTGTATTTCAGTTACCCGACCGCCGAGCTGCTGCGCTGGGCGCTGCTGCCGAGCCTGCCGACAGCGGCCGGCGCGGCGGCGCTGGCCGGGCTTGCCTGGCGCGGCCACCGTCCGGACCGCGGGTGGGACACCTTGCTCGCCTTCCCATTGAGCTCATCGATCGCCGCAGCGGCGGGCGCCGTCGGGGTGGCGCTGTACAACGTGGCGGAGCTGGAAGACAGCCGGATCGAACTGGCCGATTACCTCGGCGCCGTTCTCCTCGGTATTGCCGTCGCCTGCGTGATGACCGGGCATCTGATCGCCAGGGTCGTGCTCGCCGTGCCGTTCTGCTTCTTCATGCTGATCCTTTCGCGGGCCGGGCTCGGTATCCCCGCCACTATCTACGCCATCGCGGTCGCACTCTGGTGCGGCCGGCACGTTTGGACATTGGCAAGGACTCCGCCCGAACCGTCCGGCCCGCTCGGCTGAAAGGCCGCCCCCGCATGCGCTGGATCAACCGCTTCGGCACGGCGATAATCGTTCTTCTCCTCGTGGCCGGTCCGCCGCTGGCCGCCACCGCCTGGATCGTTCACGCAGGGCCCGTGTCGCCGACCTTCCACCAAGTCCATACCTGGCTGCGGCAGCCGCTGACGCCCGGCGCTGTCGTCGCCGGGTTCATCGCGGTTGCCATGGCCGGCTGGCTTCTGCTGCTGTCCCACCTGGCCCGGCAAGCGTCTCGCAGCCTGCGATATCGCCGCCGCCGTCGCCACCTGCACCTGCCGGGCCCGGCCCAGCTGACCGCATCATCGATGGCCAGTGTTGCCGCGCTCACCCTGCCCGGCGTACATGCTGTCCACCCTGTTCCCCCTGCGCCCGCCAGCACCTCGCCGGAACCGTCGGCAACGCCCTCTGCGCCCTACCGGATACCTGACGGACAACTCGGAGCCGGTGTCGACCTGCCGGGCGGAAACTGGCTGCCGACCTCCACCGCTCTCGCTGTCGCAGCGACCGCTTCAGCGATCTGGCTGCGCCGTCGCCAGAGCTACCGGCCTCAGCCACCGCACCTCACGCGGCTCACCCGCGACGACGACCTGCAGCCGCTGCCCCCGACAGCGGATGCGATCACCGCGACCGTGACTGGCGAGCATCTCCTCGCGGGCCGCAACGACACCCCCGCCTTGACTATCGACCAGCTCCCTGCCGGAATCGTCTACCTCGACGGCCCCGGCGCCCCCTACGCTGCCCGAGGCATCATCGTCAGCACAGCACTGGCCGCCGCCACCGGCCAACCCACCCGACCACTGCACCTACACCCCGACGACCTCGCGGCACTACTGCCCGACACCGACCCACGCGATCTGCACGCCGCCGGAATCGAGCGATCGCCAGAACCAACTGACCCCCGACGGACGATGATCCGGCTCGTCCCGGACCCCGCCGCTACGGTGCATTGGCAGACAGATCGCGACGGCATCACCACCGGCACCGGCCTGATCACGCCACAACGGCTCTGCATGCTCGACCCCCACGCAGCCAACGATCTGATCATCCTCGTGCGTCACGCCCTCGTGCAGCCCTCCGAAAGCGCCCCACCAACCCGACCCCACAACCAGAACCGTCCCCCGGTCGCCACGCTGCCGGCCGACCTGCCTGCCCCCGCAAGCCTCAGGCTTATCGGCGGGTGCGAACTGACCGTGGCCGGACGCCCGGTCCGTATCCGACGTAACGCCGGCCTGCAAATCCTTGCCTACCTCGCCATACATCCCCAGGGAGCGAGCAAGGCCGAACTCATCCGGGCCTGCTGGCCCCAGCACCCCCCAGCGACGATCACCCAACGACTGCACACCACCATCAGCGACCTACGAAACCAGCTCCGCCCTTTGGTCAACGCGGATCCGATAACGCGAAACGGCGAGCATTACCAGCTCAATCAAAACGTTATCGACACCGACCTGCAGGCGTGGCGCAGGTCCGCACACGCAGCGGCACACGCACCCGACGGCGCCATCAGACTCCGCGCTACTCACGAACTGATCGCCCTCAACAGGGGCGAACTCGCCGCCGGCCATCACTGGCCATGGCTTCAGGCGGCCCGCGAAGCCTTACGGCGCGATGTTGTCGATGCCTACACCGCAGTCGCCGACCACACCGCAGACCCTGAGGCGGCAGAACTTCTTGCACAAGCCCCGGCCGTCGACGCCCAGAATCAAGATCTACCTCAACGCCCCATGCGACACCAGTGACCTACAGGCTTCGCCCTATGAAGTGGCAGACAAGAGACTTTACCCGATCGAGCGGTTCCCTTGATCAATATCGTTCGATTCGGCCCCCTCTCCTTCACCGACATGATCCGTAAGCCCGTACAGGTCTTAGACCTGGCTGACACCCTGCTAGAACTTGCCGTCAGCGACTATGCAGGGATTCTCAACGTGGCCGGATCGGACCCGATCAACCGCTACGATCTCGGCGTTTTTATGGCCCGGCGCGAGGTTTGGAGCCCGCCCGGCCCCCGCCTGGATCCCGGTGGGAACGATCGCCGAGATAGGTTGAGACTGCCCACTGACGTCAGGCAGTGTACGGACAGCGCCCTCTCGCTGTTGAACGTGCGTTTACGAGGGGCCCATGAGTCGATGGCGATGCCGCTTGCCTAAGCGATGTCTCGTAACTCGATGTAGAGATGGCCTGGCAGCACGCGGCAGGTCAGCCTGCCAGAACGATGTTGTGTAGGTGGGCGATCCCGGGCGCGATGACCGCGAGGGTATGTCCGGCGCGGCGGTAGTCGCGCAGAATTTTGTAGGTCTTGAGGCGAGCCAGCGCGTGTTCGACACGGGCTCGGATCTTGCGGTGACCCGGTGTTGTAGTCCAGTTTTCCAGGCGGGCAGTTCGCTGCCGTCGCGGGGCTTGCGGTACAGGATGATCACCTCGGGATTGCCGCGGTAAGCGCCGTCGGCCATCACCTCATACACAGCCAGCCGCTGGTCGATACCGCTGGTGCGGTAGACGATGGTGTCGTTGCGGTTGCCGGGCTGCGGGTCACCCAGGGCGATGACCAGGCGGGTGTCGGCGTCGATCGCGACCTGCAGGTTCGCCGAGTAGCGGTAGTTTTGCTCTGGGTCGCGAGCCGGTGGTCGCGGGTCGAATCAGAATGCCGTCGACAATGGCCACCCGACCTCGGGGTTGCCGGCGCAGCGGCGCCAGCGCGAGCAGTGGTCCGAGGTGTCGATGACTCGGTGGGCGGCGGAGTGCGACACCCCGAACAGCGGGCCGATCTGTCGCATGGTCAGGTTTGTGCGCCAGTACACGGCCACGAGTAGGACGCGATCCGGCAGGGTCAGCGCCCACTGTCGCCCCGGACGGCCGTCGGCGAGGGTGTCACCGCCACGGCGGGCGACCAGACGCACCAGGCGGTGCAACTGCGTCGGATGCAGACCGGTAAACGGGTGGATCAAGTCCGAGCGAGAGGCTGAAAACACCTGCACCGATCGATGATCGCCCAAGCTCTGCACCCGACTGCTACCGGGCTGCCGAGAAGTCGACTGGATTCACCGCTACCTGTTGTAGCCGCACACGTCGTGTACCCAGTAGTCCAGATACCTTTCAGCGGCGGCTCGATCGGCGGGATCGAGCGCCAGCCACTCTCGTGCTGCGCGGCGCATCTCGGCTCTGGCCCGCTGCCCTTCCTCTGGCTTCAACTCCACCCAGTCGGTGAGTGCGCCCCAGATCAGTTGCATGTTGTAGGCGAGTTCGCCCGGAGCCCGTCCGGAGGCGCCCCAAAGCTCCACCCCCGCCTCGTAGGGATCTTGAGCGGTCACGATCTGCTCCACCAGCGCAGTCACCTTTGCTTGGTGTTCCACGTCCGCCTTGTCCCAAGATCGTCCGTTCACAAACGGGACCATCGCATGTAGCAAGAGCGAACGCCAATTACGAGACGTCGCTTAGACCGACTCGCAAGCAGGGGTCTGATATTCACTCATCGACACGAGCGAACGGGAAGGCGATACAGGTCGACGACTACATTGCGTGACTACCGTCGAGGCCCGACGTACACGATCGGCGGCGAATCCGTGCGTCTTCTGGCGCTGCAGCTATGCATAGCTATGCAAGCGGCAATGATTCGAGTGCGGCGAGTCTGGTGCTGTCGAGAGGCGGTGGCTGATACGCCGGATAACGGCAAGATCAGGGTCTTGTCGTGGGGAAGCCAGAGTGCTCTCGCACGCTGGGCTCCTTCCTGGGTCCTTACTGTCATTGCGTGCCCAGCCTGCCACCGGCCGCGTCGTCAAGTTGCTGGCGTAGTCCAGCGGCTTCCTCAGTTCGACCAAGTCCGTCGAGCACGTCCGTGAGAGTCCGATACGCCGAGATCAGATGCCCAGCGAACATCTGCGGCAGCTGGCGCGCGAGCGGCTCGTACAGGCTGATCGCCTCGGTCAATGAGTCCAGGGCCTCGGCGTAGTTGGCCTTCACGTTCACGCACACCCACCCGTGCGCCCACAACGACGTGGCGAGGTCGGGTAGGTAGGCGTCCGGGTTGGCCTCGGCCAGCCGGCGCCGGATGGTGACGGCTTCCTCGGCCGGAGCCAGGGCCTGCTCGCGGCGGCCCAGCTTGGCCAGGAAGGTGCCGAGGTTGTTCAACGACCCGGCGAGGTCGGGTAGGTAGGCGTCCGGGTTGGCCTCGGCCAGCCGGCGCCGGATGGTGACGGCTTCCTCGGCCGGAGCCAGGGCCCGCTCGCGCCGGCCCAGCCCGGACAGGAAAGCACCGAAGTTGTTCAACGACATGGCGAGGTCGGGTAGGTAGGCGTCCGGGTGGGCCTCGGCCAGCCGGCGGTAGATGCCGGTCGCTTCCTCGGCCGGAGCCAGGGCGCGCTCGCGCCGGCCCAGCCCGGACAGGAAAGCGCCGAAGTTGTTCAACGACCCGGCGAGGTCGGGTAGGTAGGCGTCCGGGTGGGCCTCGGCCAGCCGGCGGTAGATGCCGGTCGCTTCCTCGGCCGGAGCCAGGGCGTGCTCGCGCCGGCCCAGCCCGGACAGGAAGGTGCCGAGGTTGTTCAACGACCCGGCGAGGTCGGGTTGGTAGGCGTCCGGGTTGGCCTCGGCCAGCCGGCGCCGGATGGTGACGGCTTCCTCGGCCGGAGCCAGGGCCTGCTCGCGGCGGCCCAGTTCGGAGAGGATGTTGCCGAGGTTGTTCAACGACATGGCGAGGTCGGGTAGGTAGGCGTCCGGGTTGGCCTCGGCCAGCCGGCGCCGGATGGTGACGGCTTCCTCGGCCGGAGCCAGGGCCTGTCCGCGGCGGCCCAACTCGGACAGGAAGGCGCCGAAGTTGTTCAACGACGTGGCGAGGTCGGGTAGGTAGGCGTCCGGGTGGGCCTCGGCCAGCCGGCGGTAGATGCCGGTGGCATCCTCGGCCGGAGCCAGGGCCTGCTCGCGGCGACCCAGCCGGGCCAGGCAGGCGCCGAAGTTGTTCAACGACGTGGCGAGGTCGGGCAGGTAGGCGTCCGGGTGGGCCTCGGCCAGCCGGCGGTAGATGCCGGTCGCTTCCTCGGCCGGAGCCAGGGCCTGCTCGCGGCGACCCAGCACGGCCAGGCAAGTGCCGAGGTTGTTCAACGACGTGGCGAGGTTGGGTAGGTAGGCGTCCGGGTGGGCCTCGGCCAGCCGGCGGTAGATGCTGGCGGCATCCTCGGCCGGGGCCAGGGCCTGCTCGCGGCGGCCGGCGTTGGCCAGACGGAGGGCGAGGGTGGCGTGCAGCTGGGCTTGGTCGGCGGCGTCGGTGGTGCGGGCGAGCCGGTGTGTGGTGAGTTGGGTGGTGATCGCGGCGGCGGCGATGTCTAGGTCGATGTGCCGGTCGGCGGGAAGCAGCGGTTCGAGGGCTTCGAGCAGGGCCAGGTCGACGCCGGGTGTCTCGGCGAGGGTGGTCAGCGCGGCGCCGCTGGCGGCCAGCGCGAGGCGCGGATGGGCCCGCAGCAGCGGGAACAGGTGATCGGCCAGGTGGGGCCAGCGTCGAGCGGCTTCGATCAGGACGGTGACGGCTTGCCGGGTGTACGGGGCAAGCTCCTTATTGGAGTCGGGGGTCAGCAGGGTACTGATTGCGGTGGCGGCCCATGGGTCGGCGCCGCCACTCGGGTTGCCAGGTGAACTCAAGGCGAGGAAGTCTTCGCCGAGCCGGTCCGGGTACAGCGGTTCCAGCACCGTGCCCGGGTCCGTCGGGGGGTAGCAGACGGCGTGATCGCTCAGCACTCGACCGGCATCGGTGTCGGTGGCGATACCGGCCCGGACCAGGACCGCAGCCCCGGCCGGCTGCGGCAGTGGACGGGTCAGGATCGCGGTGTACACGGTGTGGGCCATGACAGCCGGGCTGGTGGCCAGCGCGGTCTCGTCGGTCCCGCCGCCGTCGCCAGCGCGGGTCTTGGCGTACAGCTTCTGCCAGTGTCGACGTTCCCGATCCAACAGGTAGGTGGATAGGTCCCCGGCCGCTGCCGGTGGGGTGCTGCCGCTCATGGCGGCGCCGACAGCAGCCAGCGCGGCCATCTGCACGGTCAACGCCCGGCCGTACTCAGGGTCGCCGCCCAGCCCTGATGGCGGCCCGAGCGTCTCGGCACCGGTGAACCCGAGCAGATCGGCGAAACGGTCACGGGCCGCGTCGAACAGCGCCTGCCGATCAGCCGCAGCCGTAACCAACGGCAGCAAATGGTGATCGGTCACCGCAGCGATGTCATGCTCGTGCAACGCCGCACGCACGCCCTGCCACCAGCCACCGGACGGGCGAGCCAGCAACAGCACCCGAACCGGCAACACCTTCCCGTCCCCGCGCACTCCGCCTTGAAAACCTGCAAGACACGAGACGAGATCCTCTACCGGCCACCGTTCGGCGTAGTCCAGCACCAGCAACACACCAGCCGCCCCAGCCGACCGCCCCGCAGGCAGCGCCTTGCCAGGGCGGACGGTGTCACTGCGGTGCCGTACCTGCCCCACCACCCACCCCGCCTGGCCCGAGCGGACCGCGAACTCGGCGGCCAGCCTGGTCTTGCCCTGGCCGCCCTGCCCGTGCAGCAGCCGTACCCGCAGCCCCGTGCCCGGCCCGTCGCGCCACTGCGCCGACTCGCGCAGTTCGTCGATTCGGCCGGTGAAGCCGACCACCTGGTACCGCGCTGACAGCAACGCGCTCGGTGCCGCACCCTCCGGCACCGGAGGAACAACCGCACGGAACGTCTCCACCCGCCACGGCACCGCATCACCCTCGGTGCCCGACGGCTCGTCACCCGCGGCGGCCTCCGCATACTGACGCGCAGCCCGCCGATCGGTGTCACCAGCGTTCAACGCCTTCGCGATCGACTCGGCGAACTCCGGACTGGGCATCTTCTTGCCACTAAAGACACCACTGACATGACCGGGCGACGCCGGGATCCGGCGGGCAAGTTCCCGCAACGACGGGCTGCCGTTCTCCACCCGCAACCGGCGCAACAAGTCGTTCAGATAACGGGCGTACCCGACCAGCGGTACCCGCTCCCCGCCCGCAGCCAAACGGACCTCCCCTGCCCAGCGGAACCGTCACACAGTATTGACCGACCACCATCCGCCGCCAGGCGTTCGCCCATGATCAGCGAACATCCACCCATCCGGCCAGGCCAACCCCGACCACACCGACCCCCTGCTCGCCAACGCGCAGCAAAACCTCGGCCCGGCCGTCCACTGGTGACACCACAACAACTCCGCCCTTGAGGAGGGGAAAGGCCACCATGGCCCGCAAGCCGCTAACACTGCGCACCGCAGTCATCACCACCGCTGCGACCGCTGCCGGCTCCACCGCCGGCGCACTCGCCGCGACCATCGCCACCCACCTCGACTTTCACCAGCCCGGCGTCAGCCAACTGGCCACCGCCCTGACAGCCCTGTGGGTCCTCGAAAAACTGCACACCCTGATCGACTCCGACGACCCCACCAAACCCAACTAATCACCCGCAGACCCGGCCAGGAAGGCCACCTCGACGACTCGACGCGGCCCTGCACCACATGGGTGCAAGGCCGCGCCCTCGAGGACAGGCACTCACCCGCAAAGCTGTATGCACCCGGGATCAACCAAGTGCATAAGAATCCACAGGCGAGCAGCATCAAACCCCGAACACACTTCCGCTCATCGGCGGGCATGTTTGTGCGTTCGCGAGGAGCGCCGTCGCCTACGCTGCGTGACGGGTGGTCCTCAGGACGCACACCGCTGGTGTGCCTCCGGATTCGCGCGCGGCCGCGTTCAGGGCTTGGAGCCGGTGGGTGGTGGCGTGCCGGTCCGATGCGCCGGTCGAGCTGTTGAGCAGGAGTGCAAAGTCGTTGAGGTTGTCCGACAGTTGAGTGCCGTGCTCGGCTGCGATACACCCCTGCAGTAGTTGTCTTTCTGCCATGGACACGGGCAGCGACACGCTAGGCCTGCTTGATACTCTCCGGATTCAGGCAGTCACCGGAAGGACGGTTCGTGGTCAGTCCGAAGCTGGAGATGCAGCGCACCGCCGGCAAGCTGGCTTTCTTCCTGGCTGGCGTGTACCTGATCGTCGTCTTCGGCCTCGTGGTTTCCACCGCTACCGGCAACCCGATTCCGATCGTCGGCTGGCCGATCGCGCTGGTCCCTGCAATTGCCTTCGTCTATGCGTTCATTGATGCGGTGAAGCTGCACCGGACGGCGGACGACGTCGAATCCACCAAGCTGTGGCGCCGGAGCCTGCTTTACGCGGTGATCGGATCGGTGTTGACGGTCGCAGCGGTCGTGATCATCAACAGGATTGAAAGTTCATGAGTTTCAAGGTTGACCCGGCCGCGATCGGGGCCTACGCGAGCCGGCTGGAGGAGGTGGAGCGGGTGGCCGACGACGCCCAGCGTTACGTCGCCGCCAATGGCAACTTCAGCTTCCACGAGTCCGGCATCATGGGCTATGCCAGCCCGGGACACCGGAACTTGATGGCCGACCTGCAGAGGCTGCTCACCCACCTGGCTGAGCTGGGCGTGGACTCGCAGAAGGCGCTGCGCGCCGCCGCGGAGGTCTACCAGCGCACCGACGGCGCCGCGGCCGCCCGCATCGATGCGACGTACCCGCCCGTTCAGCGGCCCGGCGCGAACATGGACGACTCGCCTGCGGACCCGTGGCATGAATGATCCCAGCGCGTACCTGGTGACGCCGGCGGCGCCGGACGAGTCGATCAGCAACGGCTTCGTCAACCCCGTCGACCTGTTCAACTACGCCAGCCCGTCGGCGTGGATCAACTCGGGGATCGAGAAGCTCACTGGCATCGACATCTTCGGCTACTTCACGGACGCGATCACCGGCGAGTGGGACGCGATATGGAAGTTCGGCGACGCCATGGGCAACCTCGCTGACTGCCTGCAAGAGCTGGGCATCGACATCCAGCACGGCGCCATCGACCTGGACGAATCTTGGGGCGGTAACGCCGCCGACGCCGCCTACCTGTGGTTCTCCCAGTTCGCTGCCTCGGTCAGCGGGCAACAGCTGGACCTGCGCAACATTCAGGAGAATTACCACAGGGCCGCGATGGGCGCCTGGCAGCTGTCCAACCAGCTCGGCAACATCCTTCAGGCTATCGCCGACAAGTTCCTGATCGCCGCGATCGCCTCCGCAGCCGGCACCATCACCGCCGAGACCGGCGTGGGCGCGGTGGTCGGCTACGGCGTCGCCGGCCTGCAGGCGGTGCAGATCCTCGAAAAGTTCAACGACGCCTCCACCAAGATCAACACGGCGGGCAGCGTTATCATGGGCATCCTCGGCACCGGCATGGACCTCGGCTACCAGGGCGGCGACCTGTCCACCGTGCAGCTCCCGTCGACCGCGTACACCGGGCTTGGAGCCTGAGTTGGACGACGACCAGGTCGAGCAGGAGCTACGCAACTTTGCGGGCAGCCGCACTCTCGCCGACGAGCTCAAGCGCAACCTCGAGAAGCTGCGCGACTACGGCGGCGACTCGCCGCTCGCCGAGATGGCCCGCGGCGTCCTCGAGGGCCGCATGACGCTGCGCGAAGTCACCCGCAGCGCCGCGTTCGCAGTGCCGCTGTCGGCGGCGATGGACCGCTTCGGTGAGTATGACGCCCAGCTCAGCGAAGAGCAGCGGGCGCAGATGCTCCGGCAAGCCGAGGAACGCCTCGCCCATGGCGAGTGACCTCATCGCATCGCAAGCCTCATCCTCTGGCTCGTTGAGCTCCGGCCGGTTCTCGGTGCTCTACCCTCCGCCGTCGGCCGGCCAGGCCTTGACCCGGCCATGGCTGGGGTCGCCGTGGCCGCCGGCGGCCATCCGCAGCTGGACTACTGCACGGCGGCCCGTCGGCCCGACGAAAGGAGGCCGCCGATATCCTGAAAGCCTGCCTTCCGCCCGAGGTGATCCAGGCGGTCCGACGCCTTACTGGCGCGCCGGGCTGATCTGAATGCGGCCGTCGGCAGCTGTCCACTACGCCGCCTGCACACCGTGATTGACGGTCACTGCCGTCTCGTCCATGCCGAATCCACGACGACGAATCAACGATCACAGCCGGCCTCGAGAGGGCTGGGGCCGCTGCTGGCGGCTGATCTCAAAGCCCGGCCGTTAAACCGTGAACAAATTGTCGGCGATTGCCGCGGGGCCGCGGCGTGCCCGACGGTTAGTCTTGCGCAGTTTGAGATAGCTCGTTAGGCGATGCTGGTGTGCCAGTGGTGCGCTGCGCGGCATGGATGCCGCGCAGCGAACCGTTTTCCGGTCTGTTGGCTACCGCCAGCGTTGGCTAGCGAGGTTGGTGTTGCAGGTACGCACGTCGGTGTTGAGCGCGCGGGTGCCGCCCAGATAGGTCACGCAGCCGTGCAGGTGGTATTCGGTCCACGCGCCGTAGGAGCCGAAGGCGATGACGCCGGATGCGATGGGGAAGACTTCCCAGATCTGGTCGTTCGCCTGTGAGCAGCTCTGATGTTCGATATAGCCGACCCCGCCATTGTCGCCCCTGCTCAAGCATCGGCCCGTTCCCCGGTCCTGCAGCTGCCAGAGCGAGTGGCCGTTCAGCTTGCCTCGGTTGATGACCGTCCAGTCGCGGCGGGTGGTCGGTGAGGTGCTGCACGGGTTCGCTCGTACGTCGAAGGAGTCGCTGCTGCCGGGGCGTAGGCAGTAGCCGTTGGTGATGTCCTTAAACTGTCGGTAGCTCGCGGCTTGCGCCGGCGAGGTGAGCAACAGTCCGATCAGGACAGTGGTCAGGACGGCCGCAGCGGTGCGGGCAAGCCTGATAGTCATATTCGCTAACTCCTGGAAGCTGTTGACGGCTACGTCAAGAAGGCGGCGGATCGCGGCGTCGTCTGAGACGCCCGTCCGGCCGTGATGTGGTGCTCGGGTGAAGCGGGCCGCGCTTACCAGCAGCGAGGCGTACGCAGACGGTTGCCGCGTCCGCCAGGCATCTGCCAGAGGTCTGCAGGAGCCCGCGGGCTTGCTGCGCCCGGCGACGGTGAACGCCGTGCCGGGCTGGTCGCCAGATGGGGGAGCGGCTCGGCGGGCCTCGGCTCCGGGGCCATGACGGCCGGCCGGCGATCGCCGTGGAGACGCCACCCAGGCCTGCATCACGAACTGGCGAGCGCCGCTTCCGCTGGTGGACGGTCACCGGAAGGGTCGCCGGCGCAAAAGCAGTCGGTGCGCGACCCATGACGATGTCAATGACAAAAACCCGACATCGCGCGAATGAATGTCCGTATTTATTGCGGTACCGGTTGAATGGGCGCAGGCCATCGGCGGATTCTCCAGATTTGCAGGGAGTCACTTGTCGATAACGCAGAAGTACTACGCACCGAGGCTAGGACTCATGAGCTGGGCGGGTGCATAGCCTGCCGGGATCGATCAGGCGCCACCAGCATCTGCAAATCTCCGGATTGGCAGTCCGGGGATTCGCACTCCGAGAGCGCGGGTGCATCCGCCGGTAGTCCAATAAGGATTGATAAGTCAGTCACCAATGCGTTCAATCCGAACGCTTGAAGGTCGATTCCGCATCGATCAGGGACACTGCGAAAGGGTTCTCGCTGCTGTTCTGTGGGCAAGGCCGTGTGGCAACTCGAGGCAAGGACGACATGTCGATCAGCCCGCTACCTGCGCGTGAAGACTCCTCCGGCCCGGCGATCCGTTACGAACTCGGACGGCAGGTCCGGGCTTGGCGGTTGCGTCTCGATCCCAGCAGGACTCCGGGTCTGCGCCCGAGACGATCCACCGGCCAGCATCGCCGCACTGTCAGCCAGGAACGCCTGGCCCAGCTCGTCGGCTGCAGTACTTCCTGGTTCGGCCGCCTCGAGCTGGGCCATCCGCACAACTACTCCGATCGCTTCCTGACCAAAGTCGCCGAGGTGCTCCAGCTGGACAGCGACGAAACCCGGTTGCTGTTCCTGCTCGCCGGCAAACAGCCGCCGACCTGCAGCCTCGACGCCGCTCCGGACGGTCTCGAGCCGGTTTTGATGGCGCAGCCATGGCCGGCCTATCTCAGCGATCAGATTTGGGATGTGACTGCTTACAACCCGAAGATGCGCGCGTGGTTTCCATGGGTGCAACAACGCGATGCCAACGTCATGCGATGGGTGTTCACCGACCCGGATGCTCCTCGGCGGCTGTACCGCTGGGACACTGAGTGGGCCCCGTCATTGCTTGCTGAGTTACGCGTCCGGCAGCTACGACGTCCGGCAGATCCGCGCCTCAGCCGGATCATCGCCGAAATTTTGGATGTCAACCCCGTGGCGCGCCGGTTATGGCAGGAACCGGTGCCCCACTTCCAGGCCCGGGAAAGTCCCCGGTCGATCATGGTTCCGGGCTTAAGCCGGCCCCAACTGATTGACGTTGTCGCGTTGCAGCCGCCGCAGTCTCCGGATCACCGATTGACCATGCTGATCCCGGCGAGCACATGAGGAGGACATGTGACTGCGTGGCGTGTTCCAGCGGCCGGCCGGCCATCGTGCGAACGACGGCTCCGGGTGCGCCTCGATCAGCAAGGTGGGGTGTCTCCAGAGGGTCTTGGCCTCAAGGGCTTTGGGCCGCATGGCCCGGGCTTGCCGGCTCAAACCGGTGCCGGTCAGCTCGCGGCACCGCCAGTTGGCGCAGGTGAAGTCGTTCTGCTGCCAGACCGGCTCGGGTGGGATGTGCCGCCCACCCAGATTGGTGGCCGTGGGACGCGGAAGACGCTGCGGGCGTTGTCCCGCAGAGGCCGGCGCAGAGGACCTGGGTAGAGGTGGCGGCCAGGACGGTCAGCCGGTGGCATCGCTGCTGCGGGAAGTCGGCCTGCGGATCGACCGGCCCAGCGGCTCTGCGGAGGCCCTCGTCCGGAGCGGCGGTCTGGCTCCAAGGGACGGAGGGGGGCGCCGATGACGGCGGCTTTTTGGTTCACTTGGGATCGCCGAGGGCGTCGAGTGCGGCTAGCTGCTCGGTGTCGAGCAGGCCTGCTTCGCGGTCGGCGCGGGCTTTTTTCCAGAAGCGGTAGAGGTGGGCGGCGTCACCGCGGGGGCTGCTTGGGAGCTTGCCGTGTTGCTGCCGATAGCTGCCCAGTTCCTCGAGTCTGCTGTTCCAGCGGCGGCGTGTGGGCTGCCAGATCATGCCCATGGCGTCGAGTCGGGCTTTGTTCTGCGGGCTGAGTTTTTCCTCGCGCAGCCTGGTTCGCCAGGATCGGACCCACGCGTACAAATCGAGGCCGTTGACGATCGTGCCGGTGGGGACGTCGAGGTGGCCGTGCTCGTCGTGGAAGGCTTCGGCGGCTTTGTACGCCTCGGCGGGGTCGGTGAACTTCTTGTCGAACACCATGCCGATCGCGGTGAGCGCGGCGGTCCGGGCGGGAGCAAGCCGGCCGCGGTGGTGGTCGCTGCGTCGTGAGTTAACCCATTGGGAGAGGTTGATGCCGTCGTGCTGGTATCCGGCGGGCACGCGCAGATGGCCGTGTTCCTGGTAGAAGCTGGTCGCGGCGGCCAGGCCCTGCCGCCACGAGTTGGACGATACGTCGAAGGTGACACCGGCCTTGACGAGTAGTTCGCGGCGTGCCGCGGACAGTTGGCCTTTGCGTTCCAGTGTGCGCTGGTGGGTGATCCAGGAGGCAACCGCGATGCCGTCGACCCGGTGTCCTTTCGGGATCCGTAGGTGGCCGTGCTCGTGGCGGTAGGCGGTGACGGCGTTCAGGCCGCGCCGCCACGCGGTGGCCTCGGGGTCGAGGTCGACGCCGACATCGGCCAGCAGAGCGCGGCGCTCATCGGGCAGGCGGCCTTTCTTCGCGAGCATGCGCTGGTGGGTGATCCAGGAGGCAACCGCGATGCCGTCGACCCGGTGTCCTTTCGGGATCCCTAGGTGGCCGTGCTCGTGGCGGTAGGCGGTGACGGCGTTCAGGCCGCGCCGCCACGCGGTGGCCTCGGGGTCGAGGTCGACGCCGATGTCGGCCAGTAGCGCGCAGTGCTCGGCCGGCAGGCGGCCCTTCTTCGCGAGTGTTCGCTGGTAGACGATCCATCGTTCGAGTGCGACACCGCTCTCGCGGTGCGCTGCGGGGACCTGCACATGGCCGTGTCGCGTTTTGAACGCTTGCAGGGCGGCGTAGCCGGCGAGCCAGTCTGAGGTGCTGCCTTCGATGATTCGTACGGTGATCTGCCGCAGCAGGTCCTCGGTGCGGTACTGCTCGGGCAGCCGGAGCAGAACGCGGGGCGGCAACTCGGCGACGTCGAAGTCGGGCATGATGCGTTTGCGTTGGGCGTCCAGTTCGGTGGCGATGTCCCCGTCGTGCGACCGCATGGCGCGCAGGACGTGCAGGGTGGTGGCCCATTCGGTGGCATCGGCGCTGAGGTCGTCGGGATCGTCGGGCAGCAGCACCGGGACGAGCAGCGTGGCGATGCCGGAGCCTTCGGGGTTGCGGCGCACGCCGCGGCCGGCGGATTGGGCGATGTCGACGGGCGATTCTTTGGGCTGGGTGTAGACGACGGCGTCGACGGCCGGCACGTCGACGCCTTCCTGCAGGCAGCGGGCGTTGACGACGACGCTCCAGCCGCCGTCGGGCGGGTCCGCCAGCCGGGAGAGTGCGAGGTTGCGCTGGTGGATGCTTTGGGTGCCGTCGACGTGTGCGACGCTCAGCGGCCCTTTCGGCCGGTCCTGTTCGGGCAGCATCGCCAGTGTGCGCGGCAAGGTCCGCGCGAACTCGCGGGACTGGGCCACCCTGGAGGTGAACACCACGATGCGGCGTAACCCGAATTCGGCGGCTGCGCGGATCAGCGCGGCTTGGGTCGCCACGACACGCAGCGGCGCCTCGTGGTGGTCGGTGACCGCGTTGGGGTCGGCCTCGCGCAGGATCGACAGTGCCTCGCTGGAGGTGACACCGACGGCGACAATGCGGTAGTCGTCGAGCCAGCCGTCCGCGATGGCCCGCGAGAACAAGTACTCGTACAGCACCGGCCCGAACAGGTCCTTGTCGTCCATCGACATCAGGTCGTCGCCGGCGTGGCTGTGCCGTTTGACCAGCCTGCGGGGGGTCGCGGTCAGATACAGGCGCCGCCGGGCCGGCAGGTGCTGGTCGTGGTGGATCAGCGCGTTGTACTTGCCGGTCCACCCGGCGGTGTGGTGCGCCTCGTCGACGACCAGCAGCGACAAGGCGGTCTCAGCTCCCAGCAGGCCCTCGCCGAGAACCCGCACCGAGGCGTGCGTGACCATCACCAGACCGAGTTCACCGGCGGGCACCGAACGCAGCCATCGGCTGATCTCGGTGACGTCGGTGCTCACCGTGCAGGGCAGATCAGCCACCCGGGTCGTCGAATCGGTGACCGAGTCGTCGCCGCAGACCGCCAGGACATGGACAGCCACACCCGTGCCGAGCCATACCCGCAATGTCTGCGCGACCAGGTCCAGCGACGGACACGCCACCGCGATGATCCCCGCACGGCATAGCCGCAGCGCGGCGGACACCGCGACGAGTGTCTTACCGGTCCCGCACGCCGCCCATAGCTGGCCGCGGCCCCCATCGCGCAGGCCGTCTTCGATCGCGTCAACCGCCTCCTGCTGATATCCGCGCAGCGGCGGCAGCACGACCCCGGCAGGCACAGCCGGCCGGGTGTTGTTGTCACCGGGCATCTGGATCTCCCGCCCGTCGGGCGAGCAGCTGCAAGGCGTCGAGGAGCCGGGGCACCGTGTCGGAGGCTCGGTGGCGTTGCCGGTATTGCCAGCAGGCGGTGAGCAGGTCGCGGTGGTAGCGGCTGCCGGCGAGCCTGTCCAGCCTCCGGTAGACGGCGTCGAGCTGCGCGGCGTCGGCGACAATCAGTTCCTCAGGCACGTGATCGTCGGCGTCACTGACGCTGACGTGGATCAACGGCAGGCATCCGTTGATGACCGCGAGCGCGAGGTCGCTGGCGCGGTGACCGAGAACCGTCTGGCCGGGTGCGGGCAGCATCAGGCAGGCGAGGCTCGTCGCGTACGCCAGGCCTTGTTCGCCACGGGATACCGGCCCGGTGAAGTTCAGCCGCGGCCAGGCGGTGGTGTTGGGCCACGAGCCGACGATGTGGTGAGGCAGACCGGCCGCCGCGGCGGCGACAACCGAGGTGAACAGGTGATCGTCCTGGTCGTGTCGGTTGCCGGCGTAGAGCAGCCCCTGGCGGGGCCGTTGGCAGAGTCCGCGCAGATCGGCGCGGTCGAGGGCGCGGTCGGCGATCGGAACCGCGAGTTCGAGGCCGCGGCCGGGCGGTGCCGGGGATCCGGCGACGAGCACGTTCGGCAACTGCCCCAGCGGGTTGTCGGGCGGTACCTGCCGGTCGACGTCCCAGATCAGCGTCGCAATGCCGCGGTCGACGGTGTAGTGCCTGATCATCGATTGCGCACTGTCGGGCTCGGCATCTGCGGCAGCTCCGAACAGGTTGTGCGGCTTGCTTCGCCAGGCCCGGGTCAGTTCGACCACAAGGGCGGTCAGGACCGGCAGATGGGCTGGCCGGGCCGGACTGTCGTCTCGTTCTGTCGGCAGGCTCACGACGTCGTGTCCGGCCTTGGCGATCGCGGCGAGGACAGTCTCGCGCACGTCGTCATCGAGGTGGCTTCCGGGAAGCTTGAGGTAGCCGATGTGCAGGCGGGTAGGAATGGGATGCCGCCGAGGGCGGCGATCTTGGAAACCGTTGTTGCGGCGTAAGGTCGTGTGTTCGAGCAGCAGGTCACGGATGTATGTGGCGCCACGGCCTGTCTCGGCGTTGATCGCGGAGAGGCTGACACCGTCGTGGTCGTAGCGGCGTAGCAGGCCGGCGGCCAGCACCTTGCGAGCGAAGTCACGGTCGCTGCTGTCGGCGGTGGCGGTCGCAACAGAGCCGCCACGCCGGCTGTTCGCTGCGGTCACCGCGACGACTCGCTGTCGTGCAGCCGGGTACCCCACGGCCAGCGCTCGCCTGCTGCGGCTACCAGCGGCACGTGGGGTGAGGCGGGGATGCCGCCGGCGGCGCGGGTAAGCCCCAGCGCATACAAGGGCGGGGCCGAGACGACGGGGATGATGGGGTCACCGAGGGTCCGGTATCCGGCGTCTCGGACCAGGCCGAACAGTGTGTCGGGTGCGAGCAGGAACACCTCGCCGGGTTCGGGGCTGAGCTGCCGGTGCCAGTCGGTCAACAACGCGGTGCCGACGCCTCGTCGTTGTCGGCTGGGTTGCACGCCGACGGCGAGCAGGTGGTGGTGCGGCCGGCGGGGGTGACGGTGCGCCAGCTGGGTCTGCAGGAGGCGGCCGCGCTGAGCATCGCCGTCGGTGTCCAGCAGGACCGCGCTCGGGTCCGGCCGGGCCGGGCCGTCGGTCAGTGCGCAGGTCGTCCACGCCAATGCTCCCGTGATCTGGCCGGCGTCGTCGACCACCCGCACGGAGCCGTTCGTGACCTGCTCGGTGATGAGGGCGGTGAGGCGCGGCTGTAACTGTCGGGCCCGGGCGTGCGGGCCGGGCAGCATCCACCGTGCCAGGCTGGTGGCGGCGATCGCGGCAGTCAGGACGTCGACGACCGCGGCGGTGTCCCACTTCCCGGCGTCGCGGATGTAGAGGTCAAGGTCGGCAGGCATCAAGGGTCTTTCGATCGAATGCCGGATAGGCGATCGGAGGGCGCGGTCGGTGACATCACGGATGCCGCCGCTGCGAGCGTGTGCGGTCCACGGTGTTCGTGCGCCCTGGGCGGCCGTTCCGCGTAGCGCTCGCCGCTGATCTGCAGGGGAGAACGCCCGATCCCTACGGGTCCGGCCGCGCTCAGCGGCACGGCCGGACCTTCGCCAGGCAGGCGGTTTAGTGGACGTACGTCACGGTGCGGCGGGCGCTGCCGGGCGCGACGTGGCGGGGGTGGTGCGGCTGGGGGTGGGTGAGGGCCTGAACGATCCACTGCCGGTAGTGGGTGACGTCGGTGAACACGGTGGGTCCGGTGCAGGCGGATTCGTTGGTGCCGCGGCTGCCGCTGCCGAGCAGCGCCCATCCGGTGCGAGTGGCGCTCAGAGCCGGGGCGCCGGCGTCGCCGAGGCAGGCTTGGCCGCCGTCGGGGGCGGGGGCGACGCAGATTTCTCCGGCGCCGATCGCGGCGTCGGCGCAGGCACTCGGCTTGGTGATGCGGGTATCGAGCTGTTGCAGGACGGGCGGTATGCCCGGCGCGTCGATGGAGGTGTCGCCCCAGCCGACGAGCCTGACCTTGCGCCCAGGCGTGGGCTGCTCACCGATCGGGATGCCGGTCAGGTGCAGGTTCTTCGGCAGGACGAGCACAGCCATGTCGCCGGTGGCCCAGTCCCAGCCGGGGTAGACCTCTACCCGAGTCGGGGTGACCGGCGTGAGCTCGTCGAGCTGGGTGGAGCCGACCTCGAGGGTGATGTCGGAGGCGGCTTCGGGCTCGGTAGAGGGATAGTTGGTGACGCAGTTCGCGTTGATGACCGCTCCGGTCTCCGGTCCGTTGGAGCCGAGGACCTTGACCACGGTGGCGGTGCAGCTGCTGGACTGGCCGAGCTCCGGGTAGTACGTGTATTCCAGCGCGACGAACGGGTAGGGGCGGGTGGCGTCGCTGCCACCGACGATATTCGCCCCGGCACCGCCCGACCCCGTGCCGGAGGCCGTAGCGGGCGTGGTGCTGGTCAGTGTGGCGGCCAGCCCCAGGGTCAGGCTGGCGCCGACGGCGGCGAGCCTGGCCGACCAGATAGTGACGGTCAAATCAGATGCCCTTTCACAGGATGAACGGTGCGGGCGGCCGGCGGGGGTGCCTGCCGCCCGGCCCACCGCCGTCACCGGCGGCGGGAACTCAGGGATGCCGGCTGTCCACCGAGCAGAGTCGGCGTTACCCAGGCGAAGAGGCGACGTCGGTCAGCCTTGCTCGGCGTCGCGGGCGGCCGCGAGGAGCCAGCAGAGGATGCGGGGACCGTGGCAGCCGGCCGTCCGAGGGTTCAGGACGAAGGCTGCCCCGCCATCTGCCCGCTCCGGGCCTAGGGCGTCGTCATGCCGGCTTGCGGCCGACGGTGGACAGCAGCCGGGGCGACAACAGCACGAGGCGGGGGTCGCGGGCTAAAACGGTCAGGAGGTCGAGGTCGGGGCCGCGCATCCCGGCGTCGAAAAGGCGGTCGCGGTGTTCGCTGGCGGTGGCGTCGACGAGCAGGCACGTTGCGGTGCCGCCGGGCGAGGACTGCTCGTGGCCGACGGTGGTGACCTCGGCCAGGCCATGGCGCATCATGGCTTGGTGGGTACGGCCGATCCAGCTGCCGTGGTCACCGGTGCGGCGCAGCACGTTGGCCCAGGCGAACCCGAAGGACTCGAAGATGTCGCGGGCGCGCGGGTCCGGGGAGTCCAGTACGGCGTTGGCCCAGTCCGGCACGACGTCTTCCAGAGCGAGGATCCCGCCGGGGGCCAACGTGGCGATCAGCTCGTTGACGAATTGCTGCGGGTCGGGCATGTGCTGTACCACGTCGCGGGCGTGGATGACGTCGAACGGCCCGTCCGGGAGGGCATCGGTGAGCAGGTGATGGGTAAGGATGGTCAGCCGTGGGTGCGGGGTGATGTGCTGGGGGTCGATGTCGATGGCCAGCGCGTGGCCGTCCGGTCCGGCCTGTTCGGCTAGCCACCCGGCCATGTCGCGGTCGCCGGCGCAGATTTCGAGGCATTGACCGTCGGCTGGGATACCGACGTCGACCAGGCGTTGCTGGCTGAATGCGTCATACATCTGGCTCAACGCGTCCAGCCGTAGAACGGCGGTCAGTTTGCGGTTGTCCCACAAGTACGGAGTTCTGGAACTGCCAGGCATGCGCGTTCTCCTCGGAACGGAACAGATGCGGGGGCGGCCGGTTCAGGCAGGCGGTGACTGCGCGCTGGGCTCGGCCGGCCAACGGCAGAGCGTCAGGTGCCGGCCGGTGACAGGCCGGGCGTCGGCGGCCTCCCGCCGCCGGGACGGGGTTTGCGCCGCGCCGCTGGCAGCAGCCGGGCTTGCGGGTTGTGAGCTCAGTGCCGGCCGGGTCGCGGCTGTCGGCGGGTAGCCGGATGGTGCCTTGCTGGCGATCACCGCCAGTGCGGCCGGGACTGGTGGCAGGTCGGCGTCGTCCGGGTCGGGGAGCCAGTCGCCGGCGGTGGTCACACCGGGCGACAACGGTTGGAAACCGGTGTGCTCGAGCAGGGCGGTCAGCTGCTCATGACTGAGGATGGGGGCGGCCATGCCTGCTGCGGCCAGGACCCGGACGGCTTGCCGCTGATGCGCGCGGCGGTGCGGCACGGGTTCGGGGCCGAGGTGGGTGATGACCAGATGGCTTCCGGCGACCAGCGCGTCGCCGAGTTCCCGCAAACTGTTCTTGACCAGCCCTGGAAGAGGGGGCAACGGCGGGGTGGCCGAGATCAGCACGGTGACGGGTTCCGCGAAGTCGAGGAAGTCGATGACCTGCGGGTGGTAGACGATCCCGGCCGGGCGCCGCGGGTCCGCCTCGACGATCCGGGTGCCGGGCTGCCCGGTGAGCAGGAACGTGCCGTGTTCCACGACGACGGGGTCGGTGTCGGCGTAGACGACTCGGACACCTGGATCGGCGCCGAGGTCGAGGGCGAACTCGGCGGCGATCTCGTGGGCGGCGCCGTAGGTCGGGAAGCCGGAGCCCAGATGCAGGATCTGACGGGTTCCGGCCTCGATGAGGTCGTGCACGGCGCGGCCGAGGAAAGCGTGATGCGCGGTCGTGATGTGTTGGGCTTCCGGGTAGACGCGCAGGACGCGTTGCCACACTGCGCGATCGGCTCGGTGGTGCAGCAGGTCGCCGAGCGCGTAGCTACGGACCCGGGCGGGCGCAGGCTGCCGCTCGTCGATGGGGTCCACTCTGTCGGACCGGTTGAGGCTGCCGGCCACAACGGGCCGTAACGGCGCGGCCGGCTCGTGTGGGCGGATGGCGGTCACGACCGCCTCGCCGCAGCGGCCCGGGCGTCGCGGCCGAGCAGACCCTCGTAGCGACGGGAAGATTGGTCCCGCCCAACGGTTGACCCTCGGGTCGGAGTCTGGCAAGTGGGTCATGTCGGGTTCCTGGTGTAAGTGGTGTGGCCCGGCTTGGTGTCGGGGGCAACTGAACCGCCGGAAAGCGGGCCGTTGGAAAGTGCCGGGCTGCTGGGAGAGTGAGTGCCGGCGCAGGCCTTCGCTCTGATCCGGTCGGTGAGCCAGGCTGTGCTGACCCGGGCGGGGTCGGGCTGCAGTAACCCGCCGGGGACAGGGGTCAGCGGCCGAGTCACGATCGTGGGCCCGCACCAGGGCGGGGTGCACCACGCGTCCATCGCCTCGATGCCCCGGCCGAGAGCGGTGATCAGTGGGCTTCGCCGGTGGAGGAGGGTTTGAGTGCAGTGCATCCGGTGCAGCTGGGCTCGGCCGGCCTGGCAGTCGGTGTGATAGGTGGCGACCGCGCCGAGGACGCGGGCGAGCCGCATCCGAGGCAGGGCCTGCCCGAGGGCTTCGCGCACCTGCTGGCAGTGTTCTGGTTCGGGCGCGATGCCGTCGCCGCACAGGTGTGGGTGGGCGACGACCAGCTGGTAGGCGGCGAGGTCCTGCAGCAGCGTGCACGCCTCGGTGGCGTCGAGGATGCTGCCGGTCGTGCAGGCCAGGTCGGCGTACACCGTCATAGCCGGCATCTGCAGCGAACCGCCTTCGGCCAGGCGGACGGCCCGCGCCGCCTCCTCGGCCGCGCCGACCCGCTGACCGAGGCGGAGCAGCAGCTCGGCGCCCAGCACGGCCAGCACAACCGGATCGGCGGTTGTGTCGTGGGCGACCGCGTCGATCGCCTGCTGCGGGTCGTGGCGCGCCAGTGCACGGACCCGGTTCACGCTGGCGTCGTTGGCGCCGATCGGCTCACCGGTCATGGTGAGACCCTTCGATCAGTGCCCGATGCGCCGCGTGCGGGCCGCGCCGGTGCCCGAAGCGGGTGCCGCAGCGACGGCCTGATGGATCATCGCCGGTCACGCCGTGCTGGACGGCCGACGTCGGGCTTGCAGGTGTGCGATCGGCTGCTCGCCCGGTGAGGGTCGCGCACCCGGCCGGGACTGCCTGGAAGTTGGGGAGGCGCCGTTGGGCGGGACGGGTGTGGCGCCGGGAGGCGCCGGGTGGACAACCGGGTGACGACCGCGGTCGCCGGAGGATTGTCGCCGGGTGCTCGCAGCGGCCGTCCGGTCTAGTCGTCATCGTGGTCACGCTCTCGTCGCCCTCGGAATGGTGGAAGCAATGGGGTCGAAGGAACCGGCTCTATGGGGATGAGGTGGCGTGCCGCCCCACATACGTGATGTGACGGGGCAGGGGTGGCACGCCACCTCGGAGGGCCGGGCCGCGTGCGGGGGGCTACCGCGGACCGGTCGCAGATGCCGCCGTTTACCCGGTGGTATCGGCGGACGGTTTGCGCCACATCGGTCGCGCGGGCGGGGCGCCGTCGGCGATCGGGTAGGGCGGGTGTGGTTTGTAGCCGTGGCGCTGGTAGAGGCGTTGGTTGTCCGGGCCGGTGGCTTCCAGGTACGCCGATATTCCGTGTTGGTCGAGGTGGTGGTGGTGGTGGTGCAACAGCAGGGCGCTGCCGAGTCCTTGCCGGCGGCGGTGCGGCCGCACGGCGAGGTGACCAAGGTAGTGGTGAGGCCCGGCGGGGTGGTGCGCCTCCATCACGGTGTCCAGCGCCTGGAAGCGAGGTAGCGCTGTCCCGACGGCCTGAGCGAGGCGCCGCGCGTAGTCGGGGATCGGGGCGGGTGTGGCGGGGTGGCCCGGGATGTCGTGCCAGACGGCGACCGCGTCGCGGTCAGCGGTGATGTCGACCCAGCCGGTGTCGATCGCGTGCTCGGCGAGGATCTGGAAGTAGTCGGGGTAAATCTCGGCCCGTTCGGTGGGGTCCGGGACGAGCCAGTCGGCGAAGTCGCCGTCGAGGAACCCGGTCGCCAGGATTTCCACCATGGTGGGCAGGTCCGCGCGGGTGGCCCGGTCGATCTTTACCGGCCTGGCGAAGGGCGCCGACGCGGATGTCGCGATATCGGTCATGGCCGGGTCACCAGCCCGCGGGGGCAACGGCCGGCGCCGGCTGGGCGGTGACCGGCTGCGGTGGCTTGCTGGTGCCGATCGCCGCATAGACGTCCGGTCGGCGGCGCAGGTTCAGCGCCCAGCCGATGCCGACGACGAACGCGACGCCGAACAGACCGGGGAAGAACCAGCGCAACGGGCTGCCAGCGTCGACGCCGATCAAGATGGTGAACTGCTGGAACGTCTCGACCAGGACCCACGCTAGCGCGAGGGTCGACAATGCGGGGGCGATCACTCCGCGCACGACACTGATGCCGGCCCGGTTCTGGCGGCGGGCGAAGAAGACCGTGGTCGCGGCGCTCGCGATGATCATCAGAATCAGGACACCGAGACCGCCGACAATCGTGAGCTGGTAGAACATCTGGGTCAGCGGTTTCCAGCCGTTGACGACGTACAGGCCGATGATCAGCAGCCCGATGACGGTCTGTGTGATCGATGCGGCGATCGGGGCGTTGGAACGGGCGCTGGTGCGGGCCAGCGACCGGAACAGGACCCCTTCGCGGCCCAGGGTGAACAGGTAGCGGGCGATGACACTGTGGAACGCCAGAGCGCTGGCGAACAGGCTGGACAGGAACAGGAAGCGCCCGACGACGATCAGCCAGTCAGGCACATACGGGGCGGCGAGGTTGAACATGGTGTCGCTGCCGCCGTTGGTGGCCGCTTCGACGATCTTGCCGGGGCCGGCGGTGACGACCATCGCGAGTGCCGCTCCACCGTAGAGCAGGAACGCGACGCCGATGGCCACGATGGTGGCGGTCGGAACGGTACGGCGCGGGTTCTTGGATTCTTCGGACAGGTTGCCGGTGCCCTCGAACCCGACGTACCCGGCGATCGCGATCGCGCAGGCAGCGCCGAACCCGGCAACGACCAGCTGGCCCGGCGAGACGGCGGTCAAGTCGACGCGGCGACCCGCAGGGTGCGCGAACATCACCGCCGTGTAGACGAGCGTGACCACGACCTCGGCGAACAGCAGGACGGCGAGAACCTGGCCGACCCGGTCGATGAACAGCACTGCTAGCAGCCCGACGATCGCCCAGGCCGCGCAGCTCCACGCCCACCACGGCGCGTTCCAGCCGAACTGCTGCTGCAGCAAAGGGGCGCCGACGGCGCCGAACCCGCCGAACAGGCCGGCCTGCATCTGGATGTAGGCGACCAGGGCCACCAATCCGGCAGCCACGCCGATGGGCCGGCCGAGTCCTCGAGCGGCGACGGTGTAGAGCGGGCCGGCGGAGACGCTGCCGCGGCCGATCATCGCGGTGTAGCCGCCGGAGAACACCATCAGCAGCACCGCCACCACGAGATAAGCGAGGGGGATTGCGATGACGTGAGAGACCGCCCACCCGGTGGTCGCGCCGCCCGCGACCACGGTCATCGGGGCGATCGCCCCGCCGACGATGGCTACGACCGTCCACACCCCGAGCCGGTCAGCCGCCAGCGCCTGGCTGACCCGGCTCGCTGTCCGGCCTGGTGGACGCTGCTGTGGTATTGGTCTGGTCACCACGAATCTCCTTGATGAGGGGACGAACGCGATCTCGTACGGACCGCAGGAGGACAGGAAGCCAGCAAAGAAACACGAGGACGCTGACAACAACCCACGTGCCGCTCGTTCCGGCCGGGAAGCCGGTCGCGTCGGCGGTGAAGACGATCAGCGGGCGATCAGCGGGGCGGTGAGGGTGACCATGTCCCACACCCTGAGCCCGTCCGAGGCGAGTTGGCGGCCGGTCTGTTTCGGCTTGCGGCCCGATGGGTGTGGCCGCTTCGGTGTTGTCACCAGCTGTCTCCTCGTAGGATCACGACGCGGGACGAGATTGCGGGGCTAGGAGAATCCGCAGGTCAGCGCAATCGGCTGGCCGACGCGGAGGCGAGAGTGTCAAGGCGGTCCCACAACAGCGGGAACGGATCCTTCAACTGGTCGGGGACCTCCATCAGGGGCGCCACGGCCTCAGCTGACTTGCCGGCGAACAGCCACCGGTGCAGGCCCGTCCACCGGCACAGCCCGAGTAGTACGGCATCCACCGCGTCGGGTACCGCGCCTTGCAGCGGTGTCAGCAACCGCGCAGCAGGCCAGGCCGCCGCGTTGTCGTCGACCGGCCGGTAGACCGCTTCCCGATGCAGCCCTCGCCATGTCGATTCCTTGGTCACGTGCCGGGCGTCCAGCAGCCGCCTCGCCACGTGCCCTGCCGCCCGCGGCGTGAGGTACTCCAGCCACTTTTCAACGGGAAGAGGCTCAGGCTCGTCGAAGATCAGGGTCAGCAGTTCGTCGGCGATCCGGTCCGGCACGATCGACGCGGACCCGAACTGCTGCCGGGCGCTGACCGCGGCCGGACGGCTCAGCGCGGCCAGGACCTGTTCGGGAAGACAGACTCGCCCGGTGGTGAGGTCGACCTGCCCGGTCAGAATCAGCTCGCTGAGCAACGCCCCGGCCAGCCCCAACCCGATGACCCGGGAATCCGCTCGGCGGGCGCCTTTGCGGTCCTCGTGCGCGATCCGCCACAGATCATCGGCGACCAGCGGCCACTTCTGCGGCGACCACTTCAGATCCGCTTTGTAATCCGACCATGGTGAGACCTTCAGAAACTGCGACCAGTCATACCGTTCGGGCCCAGGTTGCGCGGCATGGCGAGCCCGCCGATCTCCGGCCGACGACATCGGACTCGTCATCAATGACGACGACGGAAGGTCCGGGACTATCGGCACCTGGTACGCCGGCAGCATCGTCGTCTCGTCGACCATAGGGTCGGCAGCGCGCAGTGGTTCGAGATGCCCGGGACGACGAGGTGACGGCGCGCCCGTCGCCCATTCCGTCTGCCCGGGCGGGCTCTGATGGGTGACCACGGGCCCGCTCCTTTCAATAGGTTCGGCGTCGAGCAAGGTTCTGTCGCCTGGTGTGCCTATTCGCTGGTTCATCGAGTAAGCGGCTGAGCACCGAAGCCGCCGCGTGCTGTCAGCGGGTGCGGTGTACGCGTAAGCGGCCGGCACGTTTGCCGCGCTGGCGCCCATGAGCGGCTACCGGGTAGAGACGATGTCTCGGACGACATTTCTGCCCGGCGGTCCCGATAGGCACAGAGCGGTAGGTGATGGGCCGCCACGAGGTGCAACCGAGTGATAGTCCGGTGCACCAGCGGCGCTGTCGCTACGGCGATCCGCTCCTAACCGCGCACCGCCGTGGAGTGCCCCCCTGCGAGGCCGCTGCTGCCAACGGAGGCTGGCCTGCCTGCCCTGCTGCCGGGCGCACCGGCCCGACCGGCTGCGGACCGCATCCCGGGCAATGGCGACGCAGGCAGCGATCGTCAGTTCCGCGCCGGCGACCGCTCGTGTCACCACCTGGGCCGGCTGCGGGGCGACGCCGCCGCGCAGTTCGCGGCGAAACGACATCACAGGAAACACCCCTTGAAAAGTGAGAGCAAAATATCCGCGGAAAGGAGGCGCGCCGGCATGCGCGCTCCGGGTGTGTAACACGCCGGCGGAGCACCTCCGAGCGACCCTTTCTCGTTCCGAGAAACCCATCCAGCCGCGAGTACGTGTTCGAGGCGGCTTCAACGAAGCTGCCCACAACGCAACGGACCGATACATCTCCACGCGCCGTCAACAATGGCATAAACATTGGCCGTAGGAAATAGCAAATCGACACGCATGCACGCAATCAGATCGACGTTCATAACGCCATTGCCAGCGGATTTACCGATTGTGAGCACACTGGAGGCTCGTCGCGCCCTCCGGTTACACCGAGCGGATCCACCGTCAGAGGGGCCCCAGCCGCTAACGGCGGCGGTCTGGCTCCCTCGGTCGCCGTGTGACCTTGTTAAAAGGGTGCATCCATCGCCCGCTCAAGGGCCGGGGCGTGAAGGGCGGCCGGAATTGTCACGCACACTCTTTGGTGCTGCGATTGCATGAGCATGCGATATAGCGATCGGCAACACCCTGTTGCGCAGTAGATTTGCCCGCAGCTGGTTGGACGCGCAGGACGGTGGGCAAAACACCGCAAGGGATCCCGCCAGCACCACCTACCGGGTGCGGTCACACCGTCGCTTTGCAGGATCTGGCAGTCCTCAGCTCGCGAGAACCGGCGGAGGCCGCCGGCTGTGGACCGCCCGGCCCGTTCGGCGCCAGGCCATACGGCAGCCACGACGCCGTACACGATTCGGGCCGCCTGCGTTTCGCCGAGGGCGGCGGTCCTCCTCAGTAGCCGCTGTTGGCTCCGCGCGGAACCGCCGGGCAGCAGCTGGCGGCGGGTTTATCGGACGCGGCCAACGACGCCGTAGAGGCTCACGTGGCGGGGTTCCGGCCGCTTAGTGGGGTCGTCGTCCGGGCGCCATTGGCTGACCGCGACGTACCCGGGATTCAGCACCTCTAGGCCGGTGAAGAACGACGCGATTTCCTGCTTGGACCGGGTGCGGGCAGCGGCTTCACCGGCCGCGTACATCCGCTCGTACTCCGCGGCCTCCTCGGGTGACACAAAATCCGGGGTGCCGTGCGAGACGATCAGATAGCTACCCGACGGCAGCGCACCCAGCAGCGTCCGCACCACCTGCCGCGCCTCAGTGAGATCGCGGATGAAATGCAGGACCGCCGCCAGCACCAGGCATACCGGCTCGCCCAGATCGAGGGTGTCCGCCAGAGCAGGGTTGGCCAGGATGTCATCCGGGTCGCGCAGGTCAGCCTCGATGTAGTCGGTGCGGCCTTGCGGCGTGGGGGTCAGTAGGGCTCGCGCGTGTGACATCACGAGGGGATCGTTGTCGACATAGAGCACACGGGCGGCCGGGTCGACCTCTTGAACGACTTCGTGGGTGTTGCCGGGAGCCGGGAACCCGGTCCCGATGTCCAGGAACTGCCGTACTCCGGTCTGCGCCACTACGCGCACCGCTCGGGCCCGGAAGTCACGGTTCGCCCGAGCGGCTACCGGCACCCAGGGAAACTTCTGTGTGATGGCATCAGCGAACGCCCGGTCGGCGGCGAAGTTGTCCTTGCCGCCCAGCCAGTAGTCGTACACCCGGGCGGGATGCGCTTCGCTGGTGTTCACGATGCCTGACCTCCTCCCGGGTCGCCGGGCCGGCGGCGTACCGCCAGCCTTCACCTTAGCGATCCCGGTGTCGGCTGTAGAGGCCTGCGTGGCTAGGTCGGCGCCGGCGCCCGATACGAATGGCGCCGTGGCCGCGGGGCCTTGGCCGGGGGCGCCGCTGAGGCTGTCCGACTGTTCCACCAGGGCGTCGTCGTCGAGCACCGGCTCGAGCTTCTGCGACCGGTAGAACCCGAGGTCCTGATCGGAGGTGGCGCCGAGGAACGCGCGTATCGCGGCACGCCGGTATCGCGACGGCCAGTGCACTTCGCCGCGTTCATAGCGGCGAAGTTCCGCCTCGTCGAGCCAACCGCCGGTGATCACCGCGAGGTCGACGTCGGGGAACAGCTCCGTCATGATCGCGTTGATCGCTGCCACCGCCTCCGGCCGCGGCATACGCGCCGGCCTGCCATCCGGAAGCGTCTGCTCCGCCGACGGCTTACGCAACAGACGGCCGACCAGTTTCTGGTTCGGCGTGACCGTGCCCTTGCCCGGCCGATCAGCGGCGCCGCTAGCTACCTTCGGCCGATCGGTGGTCTGGGTATGACCTGGCATGGCTATCCCCGTCTCGTGCTGTTGATGAAGCCGGGCGCGGCTTCACCAACAGAAGGTCGATGACAATGAAGGTGCCCGTCCGGTAGGAGGCCTTGCGCGCTGCGCACGAGCGAGGCCTCGAACCAAGAGAGCGGGCGCAAGTTCTGTGATGGCGCCGACTAGCCGGACCGCCTCGCCCCTACGGTTTGCGGGCCACGCCGGCCCAGTAGTACGCGGCCCGCGGCTCCCCGACCGGCTCGTCAGGCCGCCACGCCGATACCGGCACAAGCCCGGGCTCCAGCAGGTCCCAATCACCGAAGAACCGGAGCACGTCATGCTCGGAACGGGCGACCAGGGTCATTCCGGCGCCCGTGGCGGCAGCCACCGCCTGCTCCACCTCGGCCGGAGCGAAGTCAGCGGTCGGGTGCGTAATCGCAAGGCAGCTGCCCGACGGCAACGCATCACGCAGCTCGGTCACCTTGCCCCACGGGTCATCGTCGTCGCCGAGCAGCATCAAGATCGCGATCAGGGTCAACCC
The DNA here is from genome assembly GCF_044455125.1 of Actinoplanes sp. NPDC051343. Taxonomy (NCBI): domain Bacteria; kingdom Bacillati; phylum Actinomycetota; class Actinomycetes; order Micromonosporales; family Micromonosporaceae; genus Actinoplanes; species Actinoplanes sp. NPDC051343. The sequence continues at coordinate 7,282 of NZ_JBITEL010000028.1, read as the reverse complement.
GACCGGTTCGCTCAGATCCAGAGTGTCCTTGACCGTCGGATCGGAAAGGATCGACTCCGGCTGCCTTAGGTCAGCGGAGACGTACTCACTGCGCCCCTCAGGCGTGCTGAGCATGAGCGCGCGGGCGTGCACGAGAACGATCGGGTCGTTGTCGACGTAGACGACCCGGGCCTGCGGGGAGATGCCCTGCGCGACCTCGTGCAAGTTCGGGCGCGTCGGTATACCCGTCCCGACATCCAGGAACTGCCGAATGCCCTGCTGCACGACCAGTTCACGGGCCGCCCGGTGCACGAACTTGCGGTTCTCTGCGGCCATAAATCGCATCCCGGGAATGGCCTGGATCATCGCTTCACCGACCGCGCGGTCGACGGCAAAGTTGTCCTTACCGCCGAGCCAGTAGTCGTAGATCCGCGCCGAGTGCGGCACGTTGATATTGACTCCCAGCGGCCCAACCTCGGGGTATCCCACACCGTCACGGCCATCCTTCACCACGAACACTCCCTCAAGTCCTTCTGCCTGCTGATCACGAGAACCGCCCTCGTGCGAGCGACGGCCGGTGCGCACCGGAACCACAGGAATCCGAGGCGGAAACCCTGGGAGCTGGCTCGAGGAACGCGGCTGCCGTGTTCAGCCGTCCCGGCATAGCTGCGGCAGTCCGGCCCGAGGCCGCTGGAACAATCAAGTGTTCGATGGCCTCCCGCACTACGGCAACGCGTTCATGTAGGTCGTCGGGGCCGGGGAACCTGATCCATGCCAGGTCAAGACGGGCCGCTTCCTGCCGCAACCCGATGACGCGCCGGCGATAGCCGTCCAAGTCCCGCAGGAAAGCCGACGGCTCGAAAACCGACGACGTGGCATCGACGCCTCCGCAGGTCATGCAACCTCGCGAGCCACATCCCGCAGCCGGCTCGGTTGATGGTCTCGAGGTACAGTTCGGCCAGCTGCGCTGGTAGGCGCGGCGCGCCAAGTCGAGGTCATCGGCCGTCAGCTCCAACACGGTCAGCGGCAAGCCGCACGTGCGGGCGACCACCGCGAGAAGCCGCACGTCACGCTCGGTTGCCGGAACGTCAGGCATCACGACCACCGTGGAGGGCAGCGGACCGGCCTCAAACGAGATCATCGGGCGAGACGCCACCCACCTCCAAGCACCCAGGTCGGCTCCGACGGCAGGCTCCGACGGCTCATAACGCCTACCGAGTTCGCCGGCGACCTCGGACACTCCCGACATCGGCGCACCCAGGAGACAAACCAAGTGAGTGTTCGCGTCCGGCCTGAACAACTCCACGGCCATCACCCCTCCACCTTCCGCAACCGGTATAGAGCCAGCCCGCGGTTGACCGCTGGCCCTCGTGGCGAGAGCGTCCACAGCGTTCGCTGAACCACTTCTCACCTCGCCCCGGTTGAGCGGACCGCATAATCCGCTTCCGCTGCTTGCGTGGCCCGCGATGCAGCGTTCCGCAGCGGCTGGCTGTGGACGCCGACCGGATCTGAGAGGACGCTCGCGGACTTGCCAAAGGCCATGGACGGAGGTCTCTCGTTGGGATGAGAAGGAGGGAGACGGCGCCAACCTGGGGTGGTGTGCCGACCAGTTCGGGGGGCGTTTAGGGCCGGCATACCACCAGGGGACTGCACGTCTCGCTGGCGAAGCCGATCGGCTCGTTGGGGCGGATGCATCGGCTTCTCCTCCTTCGGCTCCGGCCGCATTAAGGCGACGTCTACCGGGTCGACGTGCAGAAACTTTCGCGGCTCTCTCCGAGGCGGGCGGCGATTAGAAGCGCGCCCGCCCCGGAGAAGTTCATCGCTGACCGACTCGAATGCGTCCGTTCGCCGGCAGTGCAGTTTCTGACGTTCTTGAGCTGTTGCACGACATCACCGGCCGCGAGATGGCCCGATGCGACCGTGCAGACCATCTCGACTCCTCTCCGTAATCGTTTGACACTGGTCGGTGGTTCCTGGAGCTGAAGTGACCTGAACGCTTAGGGCGTTTGACGTCGATGTGTGGTTCTCTGGAGCTGACAGGAGCCTGTGGACGCCGTCGCGATGAGTTCGTCGCATCCAACGATCACGAATTGTGCGGTGGGCGGGAATACCCACCTTGTGTCCGACTTCTTGTACCGACTTTCGGTTCGACCGGGCTCTGACCTGGAGAATCGTCCGGACGATCCGATTCGTGAAGATCATTTCAGCCGCTACAGGGGTTACAGTGGTCGCACTCGGCTAGCGCTATGCCCTGGCCGCGCCGACGTGGATCCCTGTTGGAGGCTGCCGGTGACTGGCCCCAGTCCCTACGTTCGCCGCAGATGGCTTGCTGAGGAGATCCGTAGTCTTCGTCGCGAGCACGGCTGTAAGGCGGCGGACCTTGCCCGAGCTGTCGGTTTTTCCGCGCAGCAACTCAGTGCCCTCGAGAACGCTCATCGTGGACCCGATATCGACCTCGTCTCGGGAATCTGTGACTACCTGCAAGTCGGGCCAAAACGGCGCGATGACATCATCAGCGCAGCTACCGACGGCTGGGCTCGCGGCTGGTGGGATGAGCAAACCGATCAGATGGGTAAGCGGCAGGCTTGCTATGCGGATCTGGAAAGCGGAACAGCGGCCATTGCCGAGTACGCGCTAGCGCTGATACCTGGCCTTCTGCAAACGGCGGAGTTCGCGGACGCGCGGATCCGTAGCGACCCCGCCCGGCAGTCTGAACAGGTTGACCCAATTGTGGCGGTGGCGGCTCGGGCGCGTCGTCAAAGTTTGTTGCTTGCTGCCTGCGGTCCAATCTATGACGTGGTGATTGACGAATCCGCCATTCGTCGGTGTGCGGCTGAGCGGCATATCGTCGCTGAGCAACTGCGCCACATCGTCGCCTTGTGCCGGGCGCACGACTCGCTCAGGGTTCGCATTCTGCCAATGTCGGCCACGATGAAGGGACACAGTGCTCCCCGGTCGGCGTACTCAATATACCGATATCGGGACCGACATGAGACCGTAGCGGTGGCCGTGGACACACTGACGACGGATCTAATCTTCACCGAGCCGGCCGAAGTCGACGCCTACCGCCACCTGCATAGTCGACTCAAGGCAGCTTCTCTGAGCCCTCAGGAAAGCATTGGGATGCTCACCGCTGTAGTCGATCAATTCAATGTCATCGAAGGAGTAGCAGCGTGACCTCTGAGACCTACAGTGCGTGGCGAAAGTCCACGCGAAGCGACGAGGGTAACTGTGTGGAGGTATCCCCGTCCGACAGCGGAAGGCACGTCGGAGTACGAGACACCAAAGACCGGGGTGGGTCGATCCTGGAATTCGACCTAAATTCGTGGAAAAGATTCATTGAAGAAGTTCGCGCCGGTCGTTTCGATCTGTAGGCACCCGAAGATTCTGTCGTCGCCTTGAAATGGTGCCCCTCCAGTTAATAGCGAGATTGACGACGCTCACGCTACGTCGATGCCGTTAGCTGGCGGACTCTGGTACGCCGAGTAGTGAGGCAGCACGACGACGGGCTAGAGGCCATGCCTTGCTGTCTCCGCACGACATGCCGGATGCTTCTAACACCACCGGCGCGGAGCAGGCCGGGAGCACGGCGACGTCGGCGCTGGGAAGGGGAGACGTTTTGCCACGGCATCCTGAAGCGATCGTCACCCCCAATAAGGTGCTCCTTGATTTGCGCGAGGGGCTCCGGTCGCCGTATAGGCCCGGACAGAAGATGTCCCGCCCCGAATTCGCCGACGCCGTCAACCGCGCACTCTACCGGCTGTACCCCCGCCGCGCGCTGAGTGCCCTCTACGTCGATGCCCGTTGGGTGGGCAAACTGGAACGCGGCGAGACTCGGTGGCCGTCTGAGGAACGCCGCGCCGCCCTGCGGTACGTCTTCGGCGTTGCTACCGACATCGAACTCGACCTATTCAGTCCTCGCCGCACCGAGAGTGCGCAGTCCGATCACGGCGCCACGGTGCGCGTCGGCGCGGACGATTGGGAGGCGACCCTCGAGGACTTCCGGGCCGAATGGCGGTTGCTCGTGGACAACGACAAGCTCTTCGGCCCGGGATATGCATTGGTTGGCGTCACCCGGCAACTCGATCTGCTGGATACGCATCTTGGCCAGTCCCCAAAGACTTTCCATCGTGAGCTCAACCGGCTCGCCGCCCTTTACTCGGAGTCCGCCGCGTGGCTCTCACAGTCGCTTGACGATGATGCCGCCGCGGAGCGCTGGGCTCGACACTCGCTCACGTTGGCTTCGCGAACCGATGACAAGGTTATGACCGCATGGGCGCGGTATCGCAGCAGCCAGCACTGGCTTTCCCGGCGCGTCCCGGGGCGTGCGGCGGAGCACGCCAATATCGCCGCGCGCCACGAGTTCAATCTGCCGGCACCGATGCGCGCGGCGATCCGCGTTCAGCAGGCTCATGCGCTGGCAGCGGGGGGAGCCGTCGACGAAGCACTCACGTTGATCGACGAGGCCCACCGCTGGGCCGCCGATCGACACCACGGCCCGCCAGACGGTGACCACGGCTCGTACTGCACGAGCGGGTACATCGAGGTGTATCGCGGCGCGTGCTTGCGGCTCGCCCGCCGGCCGACGGAGGCCATCGCGGTCCTGGAGGCCGCCGTCCCTGCGATACCGCGGCTGCACCGGCAAGATTACGCCTCTGCCCTGCTGACCAAGGCCGCCGCGCACCACGACGCGGACGAGCCCGAGGCAGCCGCCACCACCGCGCATTCCGCCTTGCCGATCGCACGGCGTGCCGGGGCACGGCGCCTTCTGCAGGGCCTCAATGATCTCGGCGCTAGCCTGGAACCGCACCGCAACTTGGCCGAGGTGTCGGCCTACCTTGAGGACCTCGCGGGGACAGCCTGATGGCATCTGAAGTCGAATGCGCCGCGATGCGGCAAGCGATCATCCTGTCGGCACTCGGCTTGGGAACGACAAGTCCGAATCCGCCGGTGGGCTGCATCATCCTTGACCGGCAGGGGCATATTGTGGGCACCGGGTTTCATCGCCGCAAAGGAGAAGCCCACGCTGAGGTCAACGCCCTTGGCGCTGCAGGTTCAGCAGCCCGAGGTGGTACCGCAGTGGTGACCTTGGAGCCTTGCAACCATGTCGGCGTGACGCCTGCGTGCCGCCAAGCCTTGATTGACGCAGGCATAGCCCGCGTCGTCATCGGCGTCATGGATCCCACCTCCCGAGGTGACGGAGGAGCCGCGGTCTTGGCCGCAATGGGCATTGACGTTGAAACCGGCGTGCTCGCCGCCGAAGTCATGAGCGTGCTGGGCCCCTGGCTGCTGGCAACGACCCGGAAAACGCCCCACTTAACGCTGGCGTACGTGGTGGAGGCCGAGGACGAACGGGGGGAAGCGCTGCTGGACCAGCTGCGTTCGAGCGCGGACATCGTTGTCACGGATGATCGGATCGAGGAAGGCGTTGCGGGCGGTCACAGCACTCGACACCTTGACCTGCGCGATCTTCAGCCGCCACGGCAGCACTTAGCCACGTGGCTTGCCGACGCGCAGAAGGCAGGTGTCCGTACGGTTCTACTGTGCGGCCAAGGACGTGCAGCGGAAGCGCTTCTATCTCTTCACGCAGTGGATCGGCTGGTCCTTGCCGTCCCGCGATCGAGTGAAGGCCTAGGCTTCGCACCGTCGATTTCCGCCGCTTGGCCAACGTTCGAGATCAGCGAGCTCTCGAGTTGGTCTCACGGGTTGCTGGTGAAGCTCGATCGGATCAGCGCCACGGCATAGCCGACGCCGCCTCGGGGACCGGGTTGCCTTGGGCGGCATCGAGATACTCGGGATGGCGCCGGTCGTGGCGGTGCAGCGTGGTTGTCATCGTCGTCGAGGATGCCGGAGAATCCTTCCTACCCGGGGCACGCGCCTCGGTTGCAGAGTGGGGACGAGTGGCGACCAGGGAAGGTGCCGATGCCGCGCAGAAGCGATGCCGTGATCACGCCTAACAATGTGCTTGCGGCGGCCCGTGACGCTGTCGATCTTGCAACTTGCACCGCCTCTGCGCGCCGTTCAGCGTGTGTCGCCCAGGTCAGGGCCGACCTGATCCCGTACGAGGATGTGCAGACGGTCCGGGACCTGATCGACTACATCAACGAGGTGCTGCCCGCTGCGGCATGACGTTTCGGGGTTAGGTCCCAAGCAGGCCGCGGTAGAAATCGAGTTCCGCTTCCAGTGCCTGAGCCGCCGCCTGCTGCGCAGAAACCTGGTGGCGGGCATCGAGGATGAGCAGCCTATGAGGCAGCCCCCTAGCCTCGAGGCCGCGACTGAGCCGGCGTACCTCAGCCACCGGTGCGACGTGGTCATCGCTGCCGTGGATCAACAGGACTGGCTGCTGAATTCGCTCTGGAGATACCGGGCCGGCCGGACCAGCCAAGGCGGCGGCGTGAGGTCGCTGCCAGCGCGGTGCAGTCGATCTCCATCGATCAGCGTCGGTAATTGCCGAACGCGCTACGGCGCCCGAGAACGGCGACGGTTGCGAGACCGCTTGAAGCGCGGTATAGCCGCCTGCGCTGGCACCGGTGATGAATACTCGACCCGAGCTGGTACGGCCAGCATCGAGTAAATGTGCGGCAACAGCGATGCAGTCCTCAACATCGGCAGTGCCCCAATGCCCATACAACTCGCGCCGCAACTTCCGGCCGTAGCCGGAGCTGCCTCGATAGTCAACCTCGGCTATAGCGAAGCCATTACTGGTGAGGTACTGAATATGCCAGTCAAGCCGACTGCTGATAGACGACGTCGCCCCTGGGTGTGCACGAACGACTAGAGGGGCGCACCAGCCCGCCGATTCTCCCCATGGCGGGATAGAGTAGAGAAGTCAGGGTCCGTCCACTCACGGTCGGGCACTGCACAATCTATCGATGCGCCGGTTGTCGCCGGCCACCGTGGCGTAGAGGTGGTCCAGGTCGGCGAGGTCGGTTATGTCACCGCGTACACCGGTCGCGCCGTGCCGATCGTGGCGACGGCGGCGTCGAGGACGTCCTGGCGGCGGCCGGTGATGTAGACGTGCGCGCCCTCGGCCGCGAGCGCTGCGCGGTCGCCTGGCCGATTCCGGTGGTGCCGCCGGTGACGATCGCGGTCTTGCCCTCAAGCTGACCCATGACGAGCCCCTTTGCTTTGGTCGTAGTTTCTTACCGTTCACTAAAAACCTACTGCATAATGGGGCTCGTCAGGGGACGGCTCGTGTGACCTGCGTTCGCTACTTCCTTCGGATCCAGACGGCCTTGGTCTGCAGGTACTGGTCGTAGCTGTCGCGGCCGTTCTCCCGCCCGTACCCGGACATGTTGTAGCC
>NZ_JBITEL010000027.1:0-60445 GCF_044455125.1 Actinoplanes sp. NPDC051343 | reverse complement strand
CGGTTTTGTGTTGGGGGGGGGGGGGTTTTTGGGGGGGCGGGGGGGGGGGGGGGCGCGGGGGGTGTTTCGGGCGTCTTACCGGCATTTTTTGGGGGGCCCCGGGGGGGGGGGGCCCCCGGGGGGCCCCCCCACGCCTCAGCATATTGGGGCGAATCGGACACGAGAGGCTGGTATGAAGAGAATTCTGGCGACGACTACCGCGATTGCCCTGGTGGCGATCGGCGCGGTGGCGGGCACCGCCCAGGCCGGTTCCACGCCGACCACAACTTCCACCCCGATCAAGTGGGAGCCCTGCACCGACTCCAACCTGAAGATGCACAAGGCCGAATGCGGCTTCCTGACCGTGCCGATCGACTACCGCCGGCCGAGCGCCGGCACCCTTCAGGTGGCGGTCTCTCGGATCCGGCACACCGTTGGAGAGAAGCAGTACCAGGGCGTCGTGCTGGCCAACCCCGGTGGTCCCGGCGGGGCCGGACTGGGCCTTTCGGTGATCGGGTCGCTGGTGCCCGGCGGTGCCGGGGCAGCGTACGACTGGATCGGCTTCGACCCGCGCGGGGTCGGGGCCAGCAAGCCGTCGCTGAGCTGCGACAGCGACTACGCCGGGTACGACCGGCCGCCCTACGTGCCGACCAGCGCCCAGCGGGAAACCGCCTGGCTGAACAAGGCCCGGGGGTACGCCGCCGCGTGCGCCAAGGCGGGCGGCTCGCTGCTCGGCCACCTGAAGACCGTCGACACCGTCCGCGACATGGACCGCCTCCGGAAGGCCCTCGGCGCCGACAAGATCAACTACTACGGCTTCTCGTACGGCACCTACCTCGGCCAGGTCTACGCCACGATGTATCCCCAGCGGGTGCGCCGGATGGTGCTCGACGGCAACGTCGACCCGACGCGGGTCTGGTACGAATCCAACCTCGACCAGGACTCGGCGTTCAACCGCAACATCAAGATTTACTTCGGCTGGATCGCGAAGTACGACAAGGTCTACCACCTGGGCCGGACCGAGCGGGCGGTCGAGAGGCTGTTCTACGCCGAGCAGGCCAAGCTGATCGCCAAGCCGGCCGGCGGGGTGATCGGCCCGGACGAGCTGACCGACGTGTTCCTGCAGCCCGGCTACTACATCTTCGGCTGGCAGGACGTGGCGAACGCGTTCAGTGCCTGGGTCAACAAGCACGACCCGGCGCCGCTGAAGAAGCTCTACGACACCAACAACCCGCAGAAGCCGGGCGCCGACAACAACTACGCGATCTACCTGGCCGTGCAGTGCACCGACGCGAAGTGGCCGGCCGCGTGGAGCAGGTGGAAGGCCGACAACTGGGCCATGCACCGCCGGGCGCCGTTCGAGACCTGGGCCAACGCCTGGTACAACGCGCCGTGCCGTCAGTGGCCGGCCGCGCCGGGCGTGCCGGTCACCGTGAACGGCGCCAGCGTGCCCCCGATCCTGCTGCTCAGCGAGTCGCTCGACGCGGCGACCCCGTTCAGCGGCAGCCTCGAGGTGCGCAAGCGGTTCCCCCGGGCATCGCTGGTCGAGGGGGTCGGCGGGACGACCCATGCCGGCTCGCTGTTCGGCAACAAGTGTGTGGACGACACGGTCGCGGATTACCTGGCTACGGGCGTACTCCCGAAACGCGTGAAGGGTGACCGTTCCGACAAGCGCTGCACCCCGCTTCCCCAGCCCGACCCGTCCAAGCCGGCCGCGAAGCGGGCGGTGCCCGGGGCGCGTTCAGCCCTGCAGAACGCTCTCGTCGCGAGCTGATCTCCCTGATGACCGCCCCTCGCGCCCGGTGGCGCGGGGGGCGGCTATCTTCGGCAGTTGGTGATCGTGGGAGCGATCATCGACCTGTCCTAGGGGAGGCACGCCGTGCTGCAGTACCGGGCCGAGTTCGACGCGGTCGTCACGTTCACCAACGGCGGGGCCCTGCAGACCCAGGGCTTCCGGGTCGACGTGCCGCACGCCGACGTGACCGAGGCCGAGATCGGTGAGCTGTTCGTGGCCTCGCTCAACCTGCTCCGGGCGGGCCGGGTCGAGCTGGCCAACGTCCGGATCTTCGCCGAGCCGCACCTGGGCACCTACGCCGGGCCCTCCGAGCGGCGGCGCTACGTCGAGCTCAGCCACGTGATCACCAACGGCATGACGACGTACCCGGGTCTGCCCGCCCCCGCGATCTCCTCGCACCTGACCTGGGAAGAGTCCCGCGAGCGGTACGCCGAGGGCACCGAGTTCAGCTTCGACCGGGTGAGCATGCTCGGGCAGACCGGCACGTACCTCGACAGTCCCCGGCACCGATACGTCGGCGGCACCGACCTGTCCGGGATGGAGCTGGAACGCCTGGCCGACCTGCCCGCGGTCGTCGTACGCCAGGTCGGCAACGGCCGCCGGGCGGTCGGGGAAGGTGACCTCGACGGCCTCACCGTGGCCGGCCAGGCGGTTCTGCTGCACACCGGCGGCGACCGGCACTGGGGCACGCCGGAATACGCCGTCGGCAACCCGTTCCTGACCGCGGACGCCGCCGGTTGGCTGGTCGAGCACGGCGCGGCCCTGGTCGGCATCGACTCGATCAACATCGACGACCCGTCGGAGGCGAGCGGCGGCGAGCGCCCGGCCCACACGATCCTGCTGGCGGCCGGCATCCCGATCGTGGAAAACCTGACCAACCTGGCCGAGGTGCCGCCGACCGGGGCCCGGTTCACCGCCGCGCCGCCCCGGATCAGCGGGTTCGGCACGTTCCCGGTCCGGGCGTACGCGACGATGCCCTATTTCGAGCCCCACGACCACACGCGGTCCGCTGGTTGGCAGCCCACCGCATGAGCGAGACCGGCACGGCCATCGCGCTCGCCACCGCGCAGTTCCAGCGCGGTGAGCCGGGCGCGGCGGCCGAGCTGCTCGGACCGGTGCTCGCCGCCGAACCCGACCACCTGCGCGCGCTGGTGCTGATGACACACGCCCAGCTCGCCCTCAAGCGCACCGACCTGGCCATGGCGGCGGCCGACCACGCGGTGCGGGTGGCGCCCGAGTCGGCCGAGGCGCTCGGCGCGCTCAGCCGGGTGCTCACCGCGCTCGACCGGCACGACGAGGCGATCGGCGTGGCGGCGGCAGCGCTGCAGCGCGAACCCGAGAACGCCTACCGGCACAACCGGCTGGCCTGGGCGCTGCTCGGGCACGGCCGGCGCGGTCCCGAGGCCGAGCAGGCGGCGCGGACGGCGGTGCAGCTCGACCCGGAGGAGGCCGACTTCCGCATCACGTACGCGATGGTGATGAAGCAGCTCGACATGACCGACCGGGCCCGGCAGGCGCTGCGCGACGCGCTCGCCCTGGAACCCGGCAACGCGGTGGCTCAGCACGAGCTGGCCACCCTCGACGTGAGCGGGCGCAACCCGTTCGCGCTGGACCGGCTGGCGCGAGGGGTGAGTGGGCTGGCGGGTGCGCTGCGCACCGACCCGCGGCAGCAGGCGAGCCGGTTCATGCTCGACGTGGCGCTGCGCCGGTTCCTGGTCTACACCGCGATCCTGCTGGCCGTGCTGGCGTACGTGGGGTGGCGGGTGAGCGGCTTCTCGATCGTCGGGGCGCGGGTGGTGGCCGGTGTGGCGGCGCTGGCTCCGATCGCGTTCGCGACCTACTTCGTGGCCCGGCTGGACCGCTCGCTCCGCGCGTACCTGAAAGAGGTGGTGACGCAGGGCCGGCAGCGGGTCGCCGCGATCGGTGCCGCACTCTGCCTGGTTCTTCTGCTGACCGCGACCGCCGCGCCGGCCGCCTGGCTGCCGTGGCTGCTCGGCTCGGCCGCGGTGGGCGGCTTCGCGGTGCGGCTGCTGACCGTGTCGGCGTCGAACGCGCATGTCCGCTCGGTCGGGCTGGCCGTGCCGCGCGACCGGCTGAGCGTGATCCTCTGGTGGGTCGTGGTGCTCTGCCTGGTCGCCGCGATCGGGTTCGAGATTGCCGCGACTGAGGACCGGTGGTGGCTCTCGCTGGTCGTGGTCGGTCTGGCGCTCGTGATCGTGGTCTGCCTGTTTGTGATCGTCCGGCGGTTGCGGGCCCGTCGGCGCGCCAAATAGGGGGTCTTTCCGACAAATCACCTCATGGTGCGGAGGGGTTTGCCGAAGATGGGCCTGTGACCTCCCAGCCCGTCCCCTTGCCGACCGACCCGACCGAGTTGGGCATCGCGCGGGCGGCGGCCTACTTCGAGCGATTCGAGCCGGACAAGGCGGCATCCACCCTCGAACCGGTGCTGTCGGCCGATCCGCGCTCGGCGGCGGGCTGGCTGCTGCTCGCCCGCGTCCGGCTGACTCTGGACCAGCCCGAGGCGGCGCTCGACGCGGCCAAACGGGTGATCGAACTGCTGCCCGAGGACCCGCGCCCGCTCGCCACCGCCAGCCGGGCGCTGACCATGCTGGGACGCCACGACGAGGCGATCACGATGGCCTACCGGGCGGTGATCAACGAGCCGGAGAACCCGTTCTGGCACGACCGGGTGGCCTGGGCGCTGCTCGCCGCCGACCGGCATCTGGCCGACGCCGAGCAGGCCGCGCGGACCGCGGTCGGACTCGACCCGAACGAGGCTCACTACTACTTCACGCACGGCGTCGCGCTGGACGCGCTCGGCCACACCGACCAGGCGCGGCAGGCGCTGCTGATCTCGCTGCGGATGGAGCCGGAGAACCCCGTCGCCCAGCACCGGCTGGCCATGCTGGACGGGCCGACCCGCGACGACGCGCCACCGCCGGCGAAGAAGAGGTGGAGCCTGTTCAGGCGGAAGAAGGACTAGCCACGGCCCTCGAACGAGCGCGGATGACCAGCCAGACGAGCCAGCCCGCGCCGATGATGAAGCCGAAGCTGACCAGCCGGTAGAGCACCACGGCGGCGACCGCGAACGAGCTCGGCAGGCCGCCCGCGACCAGGCCCAGGATCAGCGCGCCGTCGACCACGCCGAGGCCGCCCGGCACGATGGGCAGGCTGGCCGCGGCCATGCCGGCGCAGTAGGCGATCACGAGTTTGGTGGCGTTGATGCCGGGCGCCCCGACCGCGACGCAGCACATCCACAGGCAGAGCGCATCGAACAGCCAGTTGAGCAGGGCGAGCACCACGGCGGTGCCGAAGCTGGCCGGGTGCACCCGGATCGCCCGCAGTTGCTCGACGAAGCTGAGCAGCGCGTCCTGGCCGTGCCCGCGCGGGCGCCGGCGCACCCGGTTGACCCCGCCGAGCAGCAGACGGACCGGTTTGTCCAGCCAATGCGGGTGCTCGGCCAGGAGGCGGACGCCGAACGCGATCACGAGCGCGGCCACGCCGTAGCCGACCAGCGAGTGCCAGCCGCCCGAGTTGCGGGTCAGGATGCCCCCGGCCGCGCCGATCACGATCAGGGCGCCGGTCGACAGGACGCCGCTCAACGCGATGCACCAGGAGGCCACTGCGGCCGAGGCGCCGAACCGCCGCAACTGCTGAAAGTTGAAGCTGGTCGAGAAGACCGGGCCGCCGGGCAGGGTCGCGCTCAGCGAGTGGGCCGCGTACGCCGTGGCCACGTGCTTGCGGACGCTGACCTTGGTGCCGGCGCCGCGCAGCAGGGCCCGCTGCATGCGAGCGTAGGTGCCCATCGAGGCGATCTCGGCCGCCACCGCTCCCAGCACCCAACCCCAGCGTGGCGCCCGCAGCTGGGTGAGCGCGCCCGCCAGCGCGTGCCAGCCCAGGATCAGCTCGGCGGAAAGGATCAGGACGACGATGCCGACCACGACCGGACCCCGGCGCCACCACGGCGGGTGGCCGGTCGGGGGCCGGACGGTTTCCTGCACGGCGGCCATCCCATCGATCGTTGCACTCCGCGCTCGCCGCCGCGCGCGGTTTACGGCCGGGCCGGCCAGTGTTTTACGCGTCACTTCCGCCGCCCTCAGTTTTCGCTACGGTGAGCAGGGCATCCGGTCGGTTTCACGACGGAAGGACCTTTCCATGGCACGGCCACGAATCGTCGTCGTCGGCGCCGGCTTCGCCGGTTTCACCGCGGCCCGCAAGCTGTCCAAGCTCTCCCGCGGGAGCGCCGAGATCGTCGTGATCAACCCGACCGACTACTTTCTCTACCTCCCGCTGCTGCCCGAGGTCTCGGCCGGCATCCTCGAGCCCCGCCGGGTCACGGTGTCGCTGACCGCGACGCTTCCGGGCGTACGGATGATCCTCGGTCACGTCGACCAGTTCGACCTCGACGCACGCACCGTGAGCTGGCGCGACCCGGACGGCGGCACCGGCACGCTGGGCTACCACCGGCTGGTGATCGCCGCGGGCAGTGTCAACAAGCTGCTCCCGGTGCCCGGCGTGACGGAATACGCGCACGGCTTCCGTGGCATCCCGGAGGCGCTGTTCCTGCGCGACCACATGACCCGGCAGATCGAGATGGCGGCCACCACCGACGACGAGAAGGAGCGCCGGGCCCGGTGCACGTTCGTGGTGGTCGGCGCGGGCTACACCGGCACCGAGGTGGCGGCCCAGGGGGTGCTCTACACCGAGGCCCTGGTGCGCAACCGGCCCGAGCTGACCGGCCTGCCCCGATGGCTGCTGGTCGACACCGCCGACCGGATCGTGCCGTCGCTCGACGAGCGGCTGGGCGCCGCGTCCGACCGGGTGCTGCGCGAGCGCGGGGTGGAAATCCTCACTCAGACCAGCGTCAAGCAGGCGTCCAAGCACGGTGTGGAGCTGTCGACCGGCGAATACGTGCCGACCTGCTCGCTGATCTGGTGCGTGGGGGTACGGCCCGATCCGCTGGTCGAGGGCATCGGCCTGCCGACCGAGCAGGGCCGCCTGGTGGTCGACGAATACCTGACCGTGCCCGGCCACCCCGACGTCTACGCGATCGGCGACGCGGCGGCGGTGCCCGACCTGACCATGCCGGGCCAGATCACCGGGATGACCGCCCAGCACGCGACCCGGCAGGGCACGACCGCGGCGAAGAACATCGCGGCCTCCTACGGGCATGGGCGCCGGCGGCCCTACAAGCACCACGACCTGGGGTTCGTCGTCGACCTGGGCGGCCTCGACTCGGCCGCCAACCCGCTCGGTGTGCCGCTGAGCGGCATCGTCGCCAAGGCGGTTACCCGCGGTTACCACCTGCTGTCGATGCCCGGCAACCGGGTGCGCGTGGCCGCCGACTGGGCGCTCGACGCGGTGCTGCCGCGCCAGGGCGTCCAGCTCGGACTGGTGCCGGGCGAAGCGGTGCCGCTCGACAGCTCGGCGCCCGAGGCGATGCCGAACACCGGGATGACCCAGGAGAAGCAGACGTCGTAGAGACGCCCGTCTCATTACCAGCTCAGAGGTCATGATCTGACCTCATTCCCTCCTAGCTTTGGGGCCGAAGACATCTGGGGGGAATGACATGTCAGCAACCGCTGAGCAGGTGCCGGTCGTCCACGACGGCGCGGCACCACCCGACCCGCGCCGGTGGGTGGCCCTGGCCGTGATCGCGATCGCGCAGCTCATGGTCGTGCTCGACGCCACCATCGTGAACATCGCGCTGCCCAGCGCCCAGCGGGCGCTGGACATCACCGATGCCAACCGGCAGTGGGTGGTGACCGCCTACACGCTCGCCTTCGGCGGGTTCCTGCTGCTGGGCGGCCGGATCGCCGACTACTGGGGGCGCAAGCGGACCTTCATGGTCGGCGCGGTCGGCTTCGCCGTCGCCTCGGCGGTCGGTGGCTTCGCACAGAACGGCGAGATGCTGTTCGCCGCCCGGGCGTTGCAGGGCGTCTTCGGTGCGCTGCTCGCGCCGGCGTCGCTGGCCCTGCTCACGGTGCTGTTCACCGAGGCCCGCGAGCGGGCCAAGGCGTTCGCTGTCTACGGCGCGATCGCCGGTGGCGGCTCGGCGGTCGGCCTGCTGCTCGGCGGCGTGCTGACCGAGTACGCCAACTGGCGCTGGTGCCTGCTGGTCAACATCCCGGTCGCGATCGTCGCCCTGGCCCTGGCCATTCCGCTGGTGCCGGAGAGCAAGGCGGCGGGCAACACCCGGTACGACGTACCGGGGGCGCTGGTGGTGACGCTGGGCCTGGCCTCGCTGGTCTACGGCTTCACCGAGGCGGCCAAGCCGGACGAGGGCTGGGGTTCGGGCACCACGTGGGCCTTCATCGGCGCCGGCCTGGTGCTGCTGGTGGTCTTCGTGGTGATCCAGCGCCGGGTGCGCAACCCGCTGCTGCCCCTGCGTATCGTGCTCGACCGCAACCGCGGCGGCGCCTACCTGACCTCGATGCTGGTCGGCGCGGGCCTGTTCGGCTCGTTCCTGTTCCTGACGCTCTACCTGCAGAACGTGCTCGGCTACAAGCCGCTCGAGGCGGGCTTCGCGTCACTGCCGGTCACCGTCGGCGTGCTGGTCTCGGCCACGGTGGCCAGCAACCTGATGCCCCGGATCGGCCCCAAGCCGATGATGGTCGCCGGACCGATCCTGGCCGCGGTCGGCATGTTCATCCTCCGCTTCGTCGGCCTGGACACCTCGTTCTGGCTGCACCTGATGCCGGCCCAGGTGCTGCTCGGCCTCGGTCTCGGGTTCACTTTCGTCCCGCTGTCCAGCCTGGCCCTGATCGGGGTGCCGCAGCACGACGCGGGCGCCGCGAGCGCCGCGCTCAACGCCACCCAGCAGGTCGGCGGTTCGCTCGGCACGGCGCTGCTCAACACGATCGCGACGAGCGCGATCGCGGCGTACGCGACGAGCCACCTGCCGAAGAGCCCGCAGGACGCCCCACGGGCCGGCCTGCTGGCCCAGGTCGACGGCTACTCGGCCGCGTTCACCTGGGCGGCCGTTCTCATTCTGCTCGCTACGGTGGTCGCCGCCGTGCTGATCAAGGTGAACAAGGACGATCTTCCGGCGGCTGAATCTGTGCCAATGGCGTAAGGCCGATTACCCCGTAGCGTCATAATTCGGGCATGCGATCCTGGTCGACTGCCCTGTTGCTTGCCGCGGTCGTCGCCATCCCCGCGCCGTCCGCGGCTGCCGGCTCGCCGGCCGACGGCCACCATCGCCACCAGCGTCCGGCGCTGGTGGCGATCCGGCCGGTCCGGCCGGCTCTCGCGACCGGCTCGGCGGTGATGATCGCGCGGTACAACTTCGACAGCCGGCGGTCCGGGACGGTCGCCGACGAGTCCGGGCACGGCCACACACTGCGGGCGGTGGCCGCGCACGGCGGCTCGGTCCGGCAGGTCGTGCACGGGCAGGGAGCGGCGCTCGCCTTCCCACCCGAATGCACGGCCGGGGTCTGCCCCCACGTCGCACTGCGGAGCCCGACCTCGGCCGACCTCAACCCGGGCACCCGGAACATCGCCTACGGGGCCGAGGTGCTGCTGCCGCCCGGGCAGACGAGCAAGGGCGAGAACATCGTGCAGAAGGGCTACTCGCGCACCAGCAGCCAGTGGAAACTGCAGGTCGACGGGGTCGCCGGGCGGCCCAGCTGCGTGCTCGTGGACGACAAACGGCCGACCATCCGCATCGCGTACAGTTCGGTGTCGATCGCCGACGGCCACTGGCACGCACTGCAGTGCCGCCGGGCCGGCACCACGCTGTCGATCTTCGTGGACGGCACGGCCCGGGGCAGCATCGCGGTGCCGTCCAAGCTCTCGGTCACCAACCAGCGCCCGCTGAGTATCGGCGGCAAGGGCGCCTTCGCCGACAACGACCAGTTCAACGGCGCCCTGGACAACGTCTGGGTGCAGATCGGCTGAAAGCTAGGAGTCCGGGTTCAGGCCGGACGCCACGGCCTTCAGGAGTACGGCGTCCGGAGTGTCGCCCGACAACTCCCAGGCGAATGCTCCGCCGAGAGCCTTGCTCCGCGCGTACGTCATCTTGCTTTTGATCGTCTGCGGGGTGTCGTAGGACCACCATTGCGAACCGCAGTGCGCGATCGCGGTGCCGCCGGCCGTGCCGGTCGGCGGGCAGCGCTTGACCAGCAGTTCGTACTCCTCCAGCCCCTGCTCGTACTTGCCGGCCGCCGGGCCGCTCGCGGCCGAACCGACCCCGGCCCCGGTCACGCCGTTCCAGCCCCGGCCGTAGAAGCCGAGGCCGAGCAGCAGCTTGCCGGCCGGAACCCCGAGCGACAGCAGACTGTCGACGGTCGCCTCGGCGTTCGCCTTGGCCTTGGGAGCGCCCGGATAGGTGGTCAGCGGCGAGTGCGGTTCGGTGCGGTGCAGATCGGTCGGGTCGTCGCCGCCCCCGTCGTCGGAGCCGGTCCCGAAGTAGTCGTAGGTCATCGCGCTCAGCCAGTTCGCCGAGCGGGCGGCCGCCGCGTAGTCCGTACGCTTCAGCTTGCCGATGTCGGCCGGAACCGCCGCGGTGATCAGGGCATCCGGCCCGAGCGCGGTGCGCAGTGCGGCGAGCACCCGGCCGAGCGCGCCCGGCCCGCTCTTGTCGCAGACCATGCCACAGGCGTTGGGGTACTCCCAGTCGATGTCGACGCCGTCGAAGAGCCCCCGCCAGCGTGGATCCTGGAGCAGCGTGCGGCACGAAGAGGCGAACGCGGCCGGGTCGCCGGCGGCGTCGTCGAAGCCGTCGGAGTCGTTCCAGCCGCCGAACGACCAGATCAGTCGCAGGTCGGGATGCCGGGCCTTGAGCTTGATCAGCTGACCGAAGTCGCCCTTCACGGCCGCCTTCGGGTCGTCGGCCACGCCGTCGACGCTGTCGGCCGCCGACATCGGCTTCTGGTAGTCGGCCCAGGTGTCGCCGGGCGCGCAGGCACCGCCCTTGACCCGGCCGAACGCGTACACGAGATCGGTCAGTTCGGCCGCCGAGCCGCTCGTCTCGACCTCTTTGACCTGGTAGTCGCGGGCGTAGACGCCCCAGTCGGTGAAGTAGCCGACGACCCGGGCCGTCCTCTTCGCCGGAGTGCGCGTCGGCGTGGGAGCCGGCGCCGGCTTCGCCGGGGCCGTGCAGGCGGCGACGGACAGCAACAGAAGGGCGGCGAGCACAGCACGAAGGCGCACCGACCCGAAGTTAACCCGGCCGACCGGCCGCGCCGTCCCACGAACGGGTGTCATCCGCTGTTCGTGTGCCGGGCGGTTCCATGCGGGTGAGACGTACCTGACGTCCTGGCGCCGCGCATTGGGGCCTGTGCGATCGTTTGGACGTGGCCATCCGCCCGCACGAGCCGCCTCCGGCGCCGCAGACGCGGGGCTGGCGGGCCGACGTGCGCGCGCTGCTGCGGTGGCCGCGCATCCGCAAACGCACCCGCGCGGTGCTCCGCAGCGCCCTCGTCACGTTCGTCGTCCTGACCGTCACGCTCTGGCTGATGCCGGGCGTGAAGAGCACCGACGTCTTCAACACGCTGGGCCTGGTCGTGCTGGTCGCCGTCGTCGGCGCCGTGCTGCGGCCGCTGCTCCTGGTCGGCATCGGCGCGCTCGGCGGCTGGGGCGCGATGCTGCTCGGCGTGACCGCCCAGGTCATCGTCATCGTGGTCGCGCTCGAACTCGACCCGGCCAACCGCATCAGCGGCCTGCCGTCGCTGTTCTTCGCCGCGGTCCTGGCCGTCATCTTCGCCGCGATCCTCGACTGGATGGCCGACAGCGGCAGCGACGACACGTTCGTCCGCGAGGCGAAGCGCCTCATGCGCAGCGTCCGCCGGCGGCAGGCCCGGCAAGCCGGCGGCCCGCTGGTCACCCTGCGCCGGCCCCGCGCGGGCACCGAGCCCGGCCTGATCATGGTGCAGCTCGACGGGGTGTCCGAGCCGGTGCTGCGCTGGTCGATCCGGGCCGGCAACCTGCCCACCCTCGGCTACTGGCTGCGGTCCGGCAGCCACAGCATGCGCAGCTGGCACACCGGGCTGCCGTCGACCACGCCGGCCTCGCAGGCCGGCATCCTGCACGGCGCGAGCCGGCAGATCCCCGGCTTCCGCTGGTTCGAGAAGGAGACCGGCAAGCTGATGGTCTCCAACCGGCCCCGCGACGCGGCGGTGATCGAGCCGCGGCTCAGCGACGGCCGCGGGCTGCTGCGCGACGGCGGAGTCTCGATCGGCAACGCGTTCGGCGGCGATGCCGCCATCAACCTTCTGACGGTCAGCCATGCCGCACTACCCGGTCGGTCGGCGCGCGGCTGGGCCGCGTTCATGGCTTCGCCGTACGGATTCACCCGCGCGATCGTGCTCGGCATCGGCGAGGTCATCACCGAACTGCACCAGGCCCGCCTGCAGCGCCGGCGCAACCTGCAGCCCCGGGTCAGCCGGTCGGGCATGTTCCTGGCCCTGCGGCCGGCCTCGATGCTGCTCCGCGACGTGAACATCTCGCTGGTCGCCGAGCAGATGGCCCGGGGCGCCGCGGCCATCTACTGCGATCTGGTCGACTACGACGAGGTGGCCCATCACGCCGGGCCCGCGCGCCCCGAGTCGATGCGGCAGCTGGAGAGCCTCGACCGGATGCTCGGGGTGCTGGAGAGGCTCGCGCCGGAGGCGGCCCGGCACTACCACCTGGTCGTTCTCTCCGACCACGGGCAGAGCCAGGGCGCGACCTTCCGTCAGCGCTACGGGGAGACGTTGGAGGACGTCGTTTCGCGGCTCACCGGTGTCTCGCCCCGCTACGACGACGCGGTGCCGCCGCTGCTTGTGGTCAACTCCGGCAACCTGTCGCTGCTCTACCTCACCAGCTATCACCACCGGCTCGACCGGGCCGAGGTCGACAGCGTCTACCCGAGACTGATCAGCGGGCTGGCCGCCCATCCCGGGGTCGGCCTGGTCGTGGTGCGCGACGAGGACGGCCCGGTGGCGATCGGGGCGGCCGGGAGCCACCGGCTGCGCGACGGCGTGGTGCAGGGCGTCGACCCGCTTCTGCCGTACGGGCCGCACGCCCGGCACGACGTGCTGCGCCACCAGGAGTCGGCCCACATCGCCGACCTGGTGCTGATCAGCTGCGTCGACCCGGTGACCGACGAGGTGGCCGCGTTCGAGGAACTGGTCGGTTCGCACGGCGGCCTCGGTGGGTGGCAGACCGAGGCGGTGCTGGTCCACCCGGCCCGCTGGCCGGTCACCCAGCCCGAATTCGACGGTGCCGACGCCGTGCACCGGCAGCTGATCGAATGGCTGGCCATGCTCGGGCTGCGCACCGATCCGGCCGACGCTTCCGAGATCCTCGAGGCGGCGGAACCGATCCCTGACCTCGGTCACCCGAGACTTTCCCGCTCGCGCGACGGTTAGTCGGTTTGTGTCATTACTCCTCCGACGTACGGCCCTCGCTGTCCTGATGATCGCCACGCTCCTGATCGCCACCCCGGCGGCGATCGCGGTCGGCGCCCACCCGCTGGTCGCGCCGACCTTCAACGGCGGCGTGTACGCGATCGCCCACCGGGGGCGCACGGTCTATGTCGGGGGTTCGTTCACCAGCGCGACCTGGGGCGGACGCAGCTTCGCCCGGCTGCGGCTGGCCGCCTTCGACGCGCTCACCGGCGAGCTTCTCGACTGGGCGCCGGCGGCCGACGGGACGGTGCGCGCCCTGGCCGCCATTCCCGACAGCGTCTTCGCGGCCGGCGACTTCCATCAGATCGGCGGCAAGAAGCGGGACTCGCTGGCCCGGCTCAGCCCGTTCACCGGCGGGGTCGGCCCGTTCCGGCACACGCTCTCCGGCACCCCCTACGCCCTGACGATCGCCCACGACCGCCTCTATCTGGGCGGCCGGTTCTCCGAAGTGGACGGCAGCAGGCGGCAGAATCTGGCCGCGTTCTCCCTGCTCGACGACCGGTTGGACGGCCGCTGGCACCCGGGCGCGGACGACGCCGTGCACGCGGTCGCGGCCGGTGGCGCCACGGTCTATGTCGGGGGCAGTTTCCACACCGTCGACGAGGTGCGCGGCACCCTGCGTCTGGCCGCCCTGGACGGCGCGACCGGGCGGCCGAACCCACTTTTCGTTCCCCGCCCGCCCGCCGAGGTGCACGCGCTGGCCGTCGACGCGGCCGGGGTCTACGTGGCCACCGGTGGCGTCGGCGGCCGGGCGATCGCCTACACGGCGGCCGGGGTGCCCCGCTGGCAGCGCGTCTTCGACGGCGACGCGGCGGCGATCGCCCTCGACGGCGGTCTGGTCTATGTGGGTGGCCACTTCGACAACGCGTGCCTGACCGAGCGGAACGGCACCCGCGGCGGCTGCACCGACGGCTCGGTGTCGCGGGTCAAGCTGGCCGCGGTGACCTCGACGGGTGCGCTCGCGCCGTGGGCGCCGCAGGCCAACGGCGTGATCGGCGTGCGGGTGCTCAGCGTCAACCGCACCTCGGGCCGCCTGGAGGTGGGCGGTGACTTCACCACCGTCGGCGGCCTGGACCTGCGTCGTTTTGCCAGCTTCTGATTGCCCCTTCAGCACCTTACGGAAAACAAACTTTAGTGATTAGTGTCTATTTCTATGGGCAGAAGGAGAAAACTCGGGTCACTGACCGCGGTCCTGCTCGGGGTCGTCGGCACGATCGCCGTGGTCGCCTCGGCCGGCTCGGCCGGCGCGGCAACGTCGGGCGGCGTGAAGTTCGCCTACTACGACCAGTGGAGCATCTACGGCAACGCGTTCTACCCCAAGAACCTCGACACCTCGGGCATGGCCGGGAAACTCGACTATCTGATCTACGACTTCGAGAACATCGACCCGGCCAACCTGACCTGCTTCGAGGCGACCAAGGCGTCCGACTCGACCAACGAGTCGAACCCCAACGCGGGCGACGGCGCCGGTGACGCGTACGCCGACTACCAGAAGACGTACGACGCCTCGACCAGCGTCGACGGCGTGGCCGACACCTGGAACCAGCCCCTGGTCGGCACGTTCAATCAGCTCAAGAAGCTGAAGGCGAAGCACCCCAACCTCAAGATCGTGGCCTCGATCGGCGGCTGGACCTACTCCAAGTACTTCTCCGACGTGGCCGCCACCAGCGCCAGCCGGCAGAAGTTCGTCTCCTCCTGCATCGACATGTTCATCAAGGGCAACCTGCCGGTGCAGAACGGCTTCGGCGGCGCCGCATCGGCGGCCGGCATCTTCGACGGCTTCGACATCGACTGGGAGTACCCGGGCGTTCTCGGCCACACCGGCAACCACTACAGCCCCAACGACAAGGCCAACTACACGGCGCTCCTGCAGGAGTTCCGCAGCGAGCTGGACGCTCTCGGCGGCGCGAAAAAGTACCTGACCGCCGCCGTGCCGGCCGGCCAGGACAAGATCGCGCAGATCGAGACCAACAAGGTCGGGCAGATCCTCGACTTCGCCAACGTCATGACGTACGACATGCACGGCGCGTTCGAGCCCAGCCAGACCAACAACCAGTCGCCGATCTACCAGAGCCCGTCGGATCCGTCGGCGAACGTGCCGCCGGGCTCCTCGAAGTACTCGATCGACACCGCGATCAAGGCGTGGACCACCGGGCTGCCCGAATACGGCATCGCCGGTGGCTTCCCGGCCAACAAGCTGACGATGGGCATACCGTTCTATTACCGCGGCTGGAGCGGCGTGCCGGCGGGCGCCAACCACGGGCTGTACTCGTCGGCGTCGGGCCCGTCGTCGGCGCGCGGCCTGAGTCAGGTGCCCGGCGTGGCGTACTACAAGGAACTCACCGGGATCGTCGACAACCCGTCCACGACCTACTGGGATTCGGCGTCGCAGAGCGCGTACTTCTACAACGGCTCCGAGTTCTTCACCGGCGAGAACGCCCAGTCGATCAAGGCGAAGATCGACTACGCGCACTGCAAGGGCCTCGGCGGGGCGATGATGTTCTCCCTGCTCGACCTGGATCCGGGCGCAACGTTGTTCAACGCCACGGTCGACGACGTGAACGGCGCGGCCCCGTCGTCCTGCGGCGGCGGAACCACCCCGCCGACCACCGGTCCGACGACCCCGCCGACCACTCCGCCCACGACCCCGCCCACGACGCCGCCGACCACGCCGCCGACCGGTGGCGCGTGCAGCGCTCCGGCCTGGAGCGCCGGGGCCGTCTACGTCGGCGGCAACCAGGTCTCCTACAACGGCCACACCTGGCAGGCCAAGTGGTGGACTCAGGGCGAAACCCCCGGATCGGCCGACGTCTGGGCCGACCAGGGTGCCTGCGGCGGCGGCACCACGACACCGCCGGCCGGCGGCTGCCCGGCGGCGTGGAACGCTTCGACCGCGTACGGCGGTGGCAGCACCGTCTCCTACAACGGCCACAAGTACACGGCCAAGTGGTGGACGCAGAACGAGACGCCCGGTAACCACGACGTGTGGACCGACAACGGCGCCTGCTGACCGCGATTAGTTTCGCCGTCCGGCCCGGTCCGACTCGGTGACACCGTCACCAGGAGGATCGGGCCATGCGAAAAATTATCTACTGGGTGCACACGTCGGTCGACGGCTTCGTCGACGGCCCCAACGGCGAGTTCGACTGGCCGGTCATGGGCCCCGAACTGTCGGCCTACTCCGACGCCCTCGACGAGCGGGTCGACACCCTGCTCTTCGGCCGGCCGGTGTGGCAGATGATGGTCGGCTTCTGGCCCACCGCCGAGACCATGTCCCAGGACCCGCACGTCCTGCGCTTCGCGCCGTTCTGGCGGGCGAGCCGGAAAATCGTGTTCTCGCGTAGCTACCAGGGCGACGAATGGGCGTCCCGCGTGATTCGCGACGACCTGCAGAGCGAGGTGGCCGCCCTCAAGGCGGAGCCCGGAGCCGATCTGCTGCTGACCGGCGGGGCCAACCTGGCCGCCGCGCTGACCGACCTCGGCCTGATCGACGAATACCACGTCGCCGTCCACCCGGTCGCCCTCGGCGGCGGCCGCAAGCTCTTCGCCGGGTCCACGCAGCTCCTCAATCTTCAGACCCAGGACTCCCGCCTGGTCGATGGCCAGGTCGTCGTCACCAGCTATCGGCGGGCCCCTGCGGGCGGCTGATTCGCCGGCCTTCGAATCAGGGAACCCCACAGGAACTTCGCGTTTCCGTCCCGTAACCTGCCGCGGGTGGCTTCCTGGTTCCGTCGGCGCGATCACAACATCCTCACCAACTCAGCAGCCTTGCTGGTTTGCGGGCTACTAGCCGGATTGGTGGTGGCGGCCGCGGCCTTCCCGGCCGCGGCGTTGTCCGGCCTGACGGCCAAGGCCGGCGGGAGTGCGTACGCCGCGCTGCCGACCAAGCTGACCGATTTCCATGAGCCGCAGATCAGCCGCATCTACGCGTCCGACGGCAAGACGCAGATCGCCGTGATGTACGACGAGTACCGCAGTGAGGTGCCGTTGGCGCAGATCTCCGTCAACATGCAGAACGCCATCGTCGCCGCCGAGGACCGCGATTTTTATCACCACAACGGCGTCGACCTCAAGGGCACCGTCCGAGCCTTCGTCAGCGACTCGAGCGGTGGCAGCAAGCAGGGTGCCTCCACCCTCACGATGCAGTTCGTGCGCATGGAGTTGGAGTACTCGTCGACCGACCCCAAGGACGTCGTCGCCGCGGCGCAGGACACCCCGACCCGCAAGATCACTGAGATGAAGGACGCCCTCCAGCTCGAGAAGAAGATGACCAAGAAGCAGATCCTGGAGGGCTATCTCAACATCGCGCCCTTCGGCAACGGCGCCTACGGCATCTACGCGGCCAGCCGGATCTACTTCAACAAGAACCCGAAGGACCTGGACGTCGCGCAGGCGGCGCTGCTCGCCGGGATGGTCAAGGCGCCCAGCGGCTTCGACCCGACCACCAAGACCGGCTACCCGCAGGCGGTCACGCGACGGCAGTACGTTCTCGACGGCATGGTGACCACCGGCGCGATCACCCCGGCGCAGGAGCAGGCCGCGCTGAAGGAGAAGATTCCGCAGCAGGTGCGGAAGGTCGGCAACGGCTGCGTCTCGGTGAACAACAAGCAGTGGGGCTTCTTCTGCGACTACTTCACCCGGTGGTGGCTGCAGCAGCAGGCGTTCGGAGTGTCGGCCTACGACCGCCAGGAACTGTTGAACACCGCTGGTTACCGCATCGTCACGAGCCTGGACCTCAAGGCCACCACGGCCGCGTACAAGCGGATCGGCCAGCAGATCAGTAAGAACGACAAGGATGCCCTCATGCTGGCCGCGGTGCAGCCGGGCACCGGCCAGGTGATGGCCCTTGCGGCGAACCGCACCTACAGCCTCGACCAGTCGAAGAACCACATCTCGTCGGATCCGCAGAAGGCCCGCCATCACCTCAAAGGCACGTACCCGAACACCACCAACCCGATCATCAGCGGCGGCGGCGACGTCGACGGCTACCAGGCCGGCTCGACCTTCAAGATGTTCACCATGGTCACCGCGCTCAAGCAGGGCATCCCGCTGACCAAGACGATCAACGCGGGTGTCGTGGCGAAGACGCACTACATCGTCGAGCCGGGCAGCCCGGCCGCCTGCCCGGGCACGCACTTCTACTGTCCGAGCAACGCGGGCGAGAGCGAGGCCGGCACCTACAACATGTGGTCGGCGTTCGGGCACTCGGTGAACACGTACTTCGTGCCGCTCGAGGAGCAGGTCGGTGCGCAGAACGTCGTGCAGACCGCCGAGGACTTCGGCATCCAGTTCCGCGCCTCCAACGACGCGGCGCTGGCCAAACCGGGCAACGCCGAGCAGTGGGGCGCGTTCACCCTGGGCGTCTCCGAGTCCACCCCGCTCGACCTGGCCAACGCGTACGCCACCCTGGCCGCCGACGGAAAATACTGCTCACCGACGCCGATCAAGCAGATCTACGACCTGAAGGGCGCGAAGATCGACGTCGGCCGGCCGAGCTGCCAGCAGGTGGTTTCGACCGAGGTGGCCCGCCAGGCCGTCGACGCGGCGCGCTGCCCGGTCGGCGACTCGGCCCAGACCGGCAGTTGCGGCGGTGGCGGCACCGCACCCCAGTCGCACGGCGTCGTGGGTCATCCGGTCTTCGGCAAGACCGGCACCACCGACAGCGAGAAGACCGCCGCCCTGATCCTCGGCACCACCTCGATCGTGGTGGCCGGCTACCTCGCCGACCCCGACTGGCCCGGCACCACCCAGCACATGAACCACGCGGTGGTCAACCCGGCGGTCTGGAGCACGGTCGGCGACTACATGAAGGACAAGCCGAGCGTGCAGTTCCCCCGGCCCTGACCGCACCCGTGGCGTGACAGACTGCGGGGCGTGCGATGGCTCGTCCCAGTCGGGCGGCACCGCTGGCCGGTGACGACCTTTGGCCTGCTCGCCACGGCGGTGGGCGCCGTGTTGATGCTCGGCGGGTGGGCCACGGCGACCGCGACCGGTGTGCTGGTTGCGGCCGGGGCGGTGCTGCTGCTTCTGACCCTGGTGCCGGCCGCGGGAGTGGCGGCCCTGGTCGCCGTCGTCGTCGCGCTCGTGCGGCCCGGGGGTGCCGCGGTGATCGCGGGGCTGGCCGTGCTGTTCGGCGGAGTGCTCGTGCTCCGGCGGAACTGGCTGCGGGCGACCACCGCGGCGGCCGGTGTGCTGATCCTCGCCGGGGCCCTGGTCATGCAGGCGAGCCACCCCCGGCCGGACGCCTTCTACACCGCTCCCGCCCACCCGCCGGGCGGACACGGCGTGCTCGTGCGCAGCGAACCGTTCACCCGCAACGTTCCCGGCGGCGCCCAGGCCTGGCGGATTCTCTACACGACCACCCGCGGCGACGGCGCGGAGATCGTCGCCAGTGCGATCGTCGTCGCCGCGGCCCAGGCTCCGGCGACGCCCCGCCCGGTCGTCGTCTGGGCGCACGGGGCCACCGGCATCGCGCCCGACTGCGCACCCTCGCTCCAGCCCGATCCGGTCGGCGGAGGCGCGGTTCCGGACGAGGCCGCGGCGCTCGCCGCCGGCTGGATCGTGATCGCCCCGGACTATCCGGGGCTGGGCACGAGCGGCCCGCACCCCTTTCTGATCGGCCAGGGTGAAGCCCGCTCGCTGCTCGACGCGGCCCTGGCGACCCGCCACCTGGGCGCCCTCGAAGCCTCGCCGCAAACGCTGGTCTGGGGCCACTCACAGGGAGGCAACGCCGCGCTCTGGGCCGGGATCATCGCGCCGGCCTACGCCCCGACGGTCGACCTGGAAGGGGTGGCCGCGCTCGCGCCCGGCACCGAGGTGCCTCAACTGGCCGACCACTGGCGGGGCGAGGCCCTCTCCGCCTACCTGGTCGAGGCGTACAGCGCGGCCTACCCCGACGTGCGGTTCGACGCGTACGTCCACAGGGGATCCCGCGTCGCGGTGCACGAGCAGGCCGCCCGCTGTCTCGCCGACCCGAAGATCGACCTGGCCGTGCTGTCGCTGCTGCGCGGACCGGACATTTGGGCGGCCGACCCGGACAGCGGTGCCTTCGGCCGGCGGCTCCGCGAGAACGTCCCCGACCGGGCGATCAGCGTGCCGGTGCTGATCGGTCAGGGTCAGGCCGACACGACCGTGCCGGTGACCACCCAGAACGACTACGTCCGGCAGGAGTGCGCGACCGGCACGAAGGTCGACTACCGGACCTTCCCCGCGCTGGACCACGTCGGCGTGCTCAGCGGCGACTCCCCGGACCTGATCGGGTGGAGTCGCGACCGCCTGGACGGAAAGCCCCCCGTGTCGACCTGCTAGCGCCGCCGGGCGAACCGGACGTTGCCGTCGTTGATCCGGCTCAGCAGCATGCCCGGCAGGTCGGTCAGGTAGTTGTTGCGGACCCGCCACGGCCGGCGGGCGCCCTGCCGGGGGAGCAGGGCCGCGGCCCGTTGCACATAGCCGGAACTGAGCGCCATCAACGGCTCGTCCGCCTCGGCCGTGCCGGGCGGGACGGTCGGCGTGGTCACGTCGATGTGGTGGCGGTCCATGTAGTTGAGCAGGCGGCAGACGTAGCGCGAGGTGAGGTCGGCCCGCAGCGTCCACGTGGCGTTGATGTAGCCGACGCACCAGGCCAGGTTGGGCACGCCGGAGAACATCATGCCCTTGTAGACCTGCAACCGCCCGGAGTCGACCCGGTCGCCGTCGACGTCCAGCGCGATCTCGCCGAAGGCGACCATGGTCAGGCCGGTCGCGGTCACGATCACGTCGGCGTCGATGTCGGTGCCGTCGGTGAGGCGTACACCGCAAGCGTGGAACCGTTCGACGGTGCCGGTGACAACCGACGCCTTGCCGGCCCGCAGGGCCGCGAAGAAGTCGCCGTCCGGGACCACGCAGGGGCGCTGGTCCCAGGGTCGGTAACGGGGTGTGAAGTGCGGGTCGATCGGCACGTCGTCCGGCAGTTCGCGGGCGACCCGGCGCTGAAGAAGCCGCGCGACGCGGTCGGGCCAGCGGCGGGCAGCCTGGTAGAGCAGGGCGGTGCCGAGGACGTTGCGGCTGCGGACCAGGCGGGCCTTCGGCCCGGTGAGCTCGGCGGCCGGCTCGCTGCCGGGGCCGGGGCCGCCGAGCGAGATGAAGTACGCCGGGGAACGCTGGAGCATCGTCACATGGGCGGCCGACGACGCCATCGACGGCACCAGCGTTGCCGCGGTCGCGCCGCTGCCGATCACGACGACCCGTTGGCCGGCGTAGTCGAGGTCGTCCGGCCAGTGCTGCGGATGCACGATGCGGCCGCGGAAGGCTTCCCGGCCGGCGAAGTCGACCTCGTGGCCGGACGAGTAGCGGTAGTAGCCCGTGCACAGGTAGAGGAAGTTCGACGCGTACGTCTCGCCGGTGTCGGTCTCGACCGTCCAGGTCGCGCCGGGGCTCGACCAGTGCGCGCGCACGACCCGGCGTCCGAACCGGATCTTCCGGTCGAGGCCGTAGCGGGCCGCCGTGTCGCGGATGTAGTCGCGGATCGTCTCGCCGGACGCGATCGCCTGCGGGTTGCGCCACGGACGGAACGGGTAACTGAGCGTGAACATGTCGGAGTCGGAGCGGATCCCCGGGTAACGGAACAGGTCCCAGGTGCCGCCGATCGTCTGCCGCGCCTCGAGGATCAGGAACGTCCGGCCGGGGCACTCGGTCGACAGCCGGTACGCCGCGTCTATGCCGGACAGCCCGGCCCCGATGACCAGCACGTCGACCCGCTCACTCATGCGTTCATTATGGCCGCGGGCCACCGTAGGCTGCCCGTCATGACCGCGCCTCGTACACCCGGCCCGATCGTCGCATCACAGGCCGTGCTCGCCCCGCTGACCGACGCCGCGATCTTCCTGGTCCTGACCGTGCGGCCGGGCGGCGAGGACACTGTGCGTGACCTGTTGGAGGACGTGAGCAGCCTGCAACGGTCGGTCGGGTTCCGGTTGCCGGCCGGCCAGCTGTCCTGCGTGACCGGGATCGGCGCCGAGCTGTGGGACCGGCTGTTCCCCCACGTCGACCGTCCGGCCGGGCTGCACAATTTCCGCACGTGGAAGGGCACCCGCCACACCGCGCCGTCGACCCCCGGCGACCTGCTGTTCCACCTGCGGGCCGGGCAGATGGACCTGTGCTTCGAGCTGGCCGCCAAGATCGTCGAGCGGCTGCGCGAGGTGGCCGACGTCGAGGACGAGACCCACGGCTTCAAGTACTTCGACGAGCGCGACCTGCTCGGCTTCGTCGACGGCACGGAGAACCCGACCGGCCACGAGGCGGCCCGGGCGGTGCTGATCGGCGACGAGGACCCGTCGTACGCCGGCGGCAGCTACGTGCTGATCCAGAAGTACGTGCACGACCTGACGGCCTGGAACGCGCTCAAGGTCGAGGACCAGGAGTCGGCGATCGGACGGAGCAAACTCGACAACATCGAGATCCGCGACAAGGCCTCGAACTCGCACGTCGCGCTCAACACGATCGACGACCCGGACGGCAACGAGCTCAAGATCCTGCGCGACAACATGCCGTTCGGGTCGATCAAGGACGGCGAGTTCGGCACCTACTACATCGCGTACGCCGCGACCCCGGACGTGCCCGAGCAGATGCTGCGGCGGATGTTCCTCGGCGACCCGTGGGGCAACTACGACCGCATCCTCGACTTCTCGACCGCGCTGACCGGCGGCCTGTTCTTCGTGCCGACCGCCGAGTTCCTGGACGACCTGCCGACCGTTCCTAACTCAGAAGAGTGACCAGGCCGGCCAGGCTGCCCAGGCGCACGTCACCGTCCAGGCCACGCAGCGCCGCGGTGTAGGAACCGGCTGCGCGGGCCGCCTCCAGGCCCGCATCGGCGTCCTCGACGACCAGGCAGTCGCCGGGCTTCACGCCGAGCAACTCGGCCGCGCGCCGGTAGCCGGCCGGATCGGGCTTGCCGACCGGCACGTCATCGGAGGTCACCAGCGTCGGGGCGACGATGCCGGCGGCGCCCAGCCGGGCCTTGGCCAGCCGGTCGTCGGCACTGGTCACGACCGCCCAGGGCAGGCCGCGGCGGTCGAGCAGGGCGAGCAGGTCGTACGCGCCCGGCATCGCGGCCACGTCGGTGAGATCGTCGTACTGCAGCTCGAGCTGGCGGGCGATCGCGGCCGCCGTCTCGGCCTCGTCGAGGTGGGGGAGCAGGGTGCGTACGGTCGGCTCACTCGGACGGCCGTGCGCGATCTCGAAGGCCCGCGCGCCGTCGACGCCGTACTCGGCGGCCCACGCCAGCCAGGCCCGCTCGACCGCCGCGTCCGACGTCACCAGCGTGCCGTCCATGTCGAACAGCACCGCCCGGACGGCGTCCCGCAGGTTGATATCCAGCACCCAAAACCTCCACAGGCCTCGCATAGCGGCCGACGCCAGTCTCCTTCGTAGCGCATCACCAGCGCGCGCTAGCCGAGGAGACCGGAAGACGATGACCATTCATGACCATTCGACCCGTTCGTCCGCCGAGCCTGTGACGCAGTGGACCCCGCCGAACTCGCCTCCGGCGCCGGCCGGGAAGAAGAGAAATCCGAAGCTGGCGATCGCCGGGGCGCTGGTCGCGGTGGCGATCGCCAGCGGCGGCGTGACGGCCGGGATCATGGCCGCGGTCGGCCGGGGCAACGGCAACAGCGTGACCGGTACGCCGAACGGTTCCGGCCAGCAGCGAATCGGCGGGCGAAACCAGGACGTGATGGCCGCCGCCCTGCACGGCACGGCCGTCGTGTCGGACGGGAACGGCGGCTACTCCACCGAACTGACCCAGACCGGGACGGTGTCGGCGGTCAGCACCAGCGCGATCACGGTCAAGAGCGAAGACGGGTACAGCAAGACGTACGCGATCACGAACTCGACGTCGGTGGACAACGGGTCGGATCAGATCGGTTCGGTCGTCGCCGGGCACACCGTGCGGATCGTGGCGGATGCGAAGGCGAGCGCGACCGCGATCACCGACACCGATCTCGCTGGGGGTCAGAACCCGGGCGGCGGGTTCGGTAACGGGCAACCACCCGGTCAGTAGTGGGAGATACCGGGGACGAGGTGCTTTCGGCGCGGGTGGCCGGGGCCGCCTCCAGTGGTTGGGGGAGGCGGACCCGCGTACGAGATCTTCGGGGTTTTTATCGGGCCCGGCGAGCCGGAGTCTGTTTCGCGGCCGTGGGGGTCGCCGGGGTTGCGGCGGTCTTGCGGGCGCGGGTGGGAGTGGAAGCGGCTGACGCGGCCTTGGCCGCGGTGGTGCGGGCGGCCGTGCGGGTGGCGGTGGATCGTGCCGGACGAGCGCGAGCCGGCGTGGCGGGCTGCTCGGCGGCGGGGGTCGGCTGCTTCGCGACGGGCGCCGGCTGCTCGGCGGGGGCGGTGGTCGGCTGCTCGGCGGCGGCGTTGGTCGGCTCGGGTGCTGCGGCCGGAGTCGCCGGCTGATTGGCGCGGCGGTCCTGCTCCTTGGCCTGGCTGACGAGGCCGGCGAGGACGGACTTGCTGTACTTCGACTCGGCCGAATCGGCGCGGTCCTTGGCCTTCGCGGCCTGTGAGACGGCCTTCTTGTGAGCCTTGCGGAGGCGGTCGCGGTCACGGGCCTGGGTCTTCAGCGACCGCTTGAGGCGCTTGGCCTCGGCCTCGGCGTTGCGCAGCGCCTGGCTCTGCTGCACGGTCATGTCGGCGTTGGTCCGCAGCCGGTTCTCCAACTCGGTGACGGTCGCGCTGGCCTTCGCCACCGCGGCGTGGGCGGACGCGGCCTGGTCGCGACGGCGCTCGAGCTGTGTGTCTGACACGGTTTCTCCCTCCGTTCACGGACCGTTCAAAAGGTACCGGAGGAATCTTCACGGTCGGGAGTCGGCGACCTCGGATTGTGCTGCTCCCCGCGCCCGCCGACGACGGATATGTCGGATATGTAGCCAGGCATAAAGCCCGATAGCCACCACGACTACCGCAATCGCCCACCATTTGTATCGGTGTGCCTGATCGAAGATTTCGACCAGATGGGTGCCGAGAACGTAGGCGATCGTCGTCCACCAGCCGACCCACAGAAAGGCGCCGAGAGCGTTGTAGAGCAGGAACGCGCGCCATGGCATCGCGGTGATGCCGGCGATCACGCCGTTGAACTGGCGGATGCCGTCGATGAACCGGGCCACCAGCACGATGCGGTTGCCGCGCCGGGCGAAGAATCGCTCGGCGCGTTCCAGTCGCTCTGGGGTCAAAAACACGTATTTGCCGTATTTGTGGGCAACCTTCCGGCCCCCACGCACGCCGATCCAGTAGCCGATGTTGTCGCCCATAACCGCGGCGACGAAGGCGATCGCGGCCACCCCGACGATGTTGAGCCGGCCGGCGCCGGCGTAGATCGCGGCAGCCACCATGATGGTCTGACCAGGCGCGGGGATGCCGAAGCTCTCCACGCCGATCATGCCCGCGACGGCTAGGTAACCCCATCGGTCGAGGATGGGTGTCACGCCGTGCAGGAATCCGGGAAGGTCGGCTGGAGGAGGCATCGGCTAACACGGTAGCCGGAGCGCGGGTTTCGAAACGTGCAGAGTCAGTACTGAGGCTGATCCTTGGTCCGATGGAGGAGCCAGTTCGACCCGTCGGTGTGAATGAGGGCGTACCGGTGTGCGCCCCGGAGGCCGTGCAACGTGAAGACGATCCGCTTGTCGTTGCGGTCCTCTTGCTCCCACCAGCCGGTATCCGCGATCGATTTGTCGGAGTCGGTGTACGCGAGGTGGTCCATCGCATGATCGGGCACCGCGACCGCCAGCCGGTTGCCACGCGGATCGGTCGGCAGCCCGCGCGGCACCGCCCACGACCGCAGCACGCCGTCCTCCTCCAGCCGGAGGTCGAAATGCGGCCGCGGCTTCCGATGGTCGTGCAGGACAAAGGCCGGACGAGCCACGGCGTCTCCTTCTTTCACGGCTTGTAGTAAGGGCCTTGGCGAAACCGGTTCCAGTTTGTTTGGCTGAGTTCATGATGAAACTCGCGCTCGTCGCTCTGGCCGTCGGCACCTTCGCCCTCGGCATGACCGAGTTCGTCATCACCGGGCTGCTGCCCGCGATCGCCTCCGACCTCACGGTCAGCATTCCCACCGCGGGTCTGCTCATATCCGGCTACGCCCTGAGTGTCGTCGTCGGCGGCCCGCTCCTCACCGCACTCGTCGCGCACCGGCCGCGCAAGCCGGTCCTGCTGTTCCTGCTCAGCTTCTTCGTGGCCGGCAACATGCTCTCCGCGCTCGCCCCGACCTACGCCACCATGCTGGCCGGCCGCATCCTCACCGCGCTCTGCCACGGCGCCTTCATCGGCATCGCCACGATCGTCGCCGGCGACCTTGTGCGCCCCGAGCGCCGCAGCAGCGCGATCGGCGCCATGCTCAGCGGCCTGACCTTCGCCAGCGTGGCCGGCGTGCCGCTGGGCACCCTGCTCGGCCAGCAGCTGGGCTGGCGCGCCACGTTCTGGGCGATGGCCGTCCTGGGCGTGCTCGCGGCCGGCGCCACCGTCGCGTTCGTCCCCGCCATGGCCTCCACCGGTGAGGCCCGCGCCCAGCTCGCCGCCTTCCGGAACCCGCAGGTCTGGCTGGCGCTCGCGATGACCGCGCTCGTCTTCGGCGCCGTCTACGCACCCTTCACCTACATCGCGCCGCTGATGACCGACGTCGCCGGCTTCTCCTCCGGCGCCCTCCCGTGGCTGCTCGCCCTCTTCGGACTCGGCCTGGTCCTCGGCAACATCGCCGGCGCCCGCTCGGCCGACCGCCGTCTCATGGGGACGATCGTCAGCGCGTCGATCGCCATGCTGATCGTGCTGACCGCCTTCGGCTGGACGTCACACTCCCGCCTACCGGCCCTGGTCACCCTGTTTGTCCTCGGTGTCGTTGCCTACGCGACCGTTCCCGGCCTGACGACCCGGGTCATCACCGCCGCCGACGGCGACGCCCAGAACCTTCTGGCGTCGTCCTCGGCCGTCTCGGCGTTCAACCTCGGCAACGCCCTCGGCGCCTACCTGGGCGGCCGCGCCATCACCCACGGCTGGGGCTACGACTCGACCCCTCTGGTGGGCGCCGCGATGGAAGCCGGCGCATTGGCGATCGCCGTGACGCTGATTTACGTGACCCGCCGCCAACTGACGATGATTGGCAATTCTTCGATGCGGGTATGACTCGGTGCGGCGGACCCCGTTCCCCCGCCGAATGGAGCACACACCATGTTGATCCTGGGCCTGATCCTGCTGCTGATCGGCATCTTCGCCCACATCTCGATCCTCACCACGATCGGCATTATTATCCTGGTCGTCGGTGCGGTCTTCTGGATTCTCGGCTCGGTCGGCCGCCCCATCGGCGGACGGCGTTATTGGTATTAATCCATTCTTCAGACGCTGACGCCGCGGTGACCAACGAGGGTCACCGCGGCGTTGCGCTTTACCGGCTTTCAGATGTACGGGCTCGTCTCTCCCCAACCACAGCAGCAAAGTCCCCGGCCCGCACTCATCCTGACGCGACCGTGTGAGACACCGCGTTTACCCGAGTGGCGGTCGGTGTCCCGGCCGCCGACTGCTGCCGCTGCCCGCAACCGTTCCGGTGGTCATCTAAGCCGTCGCGCGCTGTCCACAGGCCCCATCCGCCGCCGGTTCGTTGTGACATGCTGAGGCGAGCGACGGCATCGACGTCTTCATCCACCACCTCGACTCCGACGAGGTGGCCCGCGCCGGAGACCTCCAGATGCCCATCCGTGCGGTGATCGATGACCACCTCAAATACATCGTCTGGGACGAGGACGACGACTTCCCCAAGCGCCTGACGCTTCGCCGATATGATCCGGCGGTCGCTGAGGTCGTCATCGACCCGCGCTTCGCCTGGGGAGCGCCGATCGTGGAGCCCGCGAGGGTGCCGGTCGACGCGGTTCTGAGCATGTGGCGAGCGGGTGAACCCGCGGACGTCGTCGCCGACGAATGCGGCTTGAGCCTTGACCAGGTCAACGCGCTCATCCGCGTCGCAGCCTGAGTTCTTCGCCGACCGGTGCCCGGGACGCGGCGCCTCTCGGTTGCTGCACGAGCAAGGCTGGATCGTCCACGACATCACCGACCACTTCGCGAACGACGCCCAGGACGTCAGCGATCCGGACTGGATGAGTTTCGGGCTGAACGCGGGCTGGGCGTTGCTGACCCACGACAAGCGAATCCGCACCCAGGTCGAGGCCCTTCAGCTGCTCGCTGAAGACGACGGGCAGATCTTCTGCCTGAGCAGCGGCGATCTGCGCGTTGCAGCCCGCGCTGACCGCTTCGCGTCCGGGAGAACATCGCCGGCCCCGGCAGCGCCGACGACGAACAGATCCACAAGGCCGTACGCCGGGCATCCGCCGTTGCACCGGGCAGCGATTCACCGGCACATCGCTCGCGGTCGCGCGGGTCTTTCGTCGTTTACGAGCGGGAGGTCATCAAGCGCTGGCCCTTGCTACCGGTGCCAGGTGCGGGCGGACGTGGTCAGGCTCGTCCCGGTGTTGTCGACCGTGACCGTGCGGGTCAGGTAGCGGGAGTGGCCGACGCCGTCGGCCACCCACCAGGTGATCATGTGCTTGCCGTCCGTGCCCGCCGGGATCGACGCCGCGAACTTCGGGGCGTCGTAGTGGTTGAGCAGGGCAATTGTGACGCCGGACGGGTCGGTGGCCTTGATCGTTCCGCTGATCCGGGAGCCGGGCAGTAGCGCGCCGTTGGCCGGCGTGGCCCAGGCGATGGTCGGGCCGGTGTTGTCGCCCGCGACCGGGAAGGTGCGGGTGTGTGCGCTCAGCGGGGCGTTGAGCTGGGTGAGGCCGTGCACGCGTCCGGGCACCTTGCCGGCCGAATAGTAGGTCAGGTCGTGGATGGTCGGGGGCCAGGTTGTCGCTGGTCCACGTCGGGTCGAAGCGCCAAATACGGCGACGCCGGCCCGTTGAGGGGCCGGCGTCGGGGTGCTGCGTTCGGTCAGAGGGTGTCGGCGGCCAGCTGGCCACGCAGCTTGGTGAGGGCCTTGGTGAGCAGGCGCGAGACGTGCATCTGGGAGATGCCGATGTGGTCGGCGATCTGCGACTGGGTCAGGTTGCCGTAGAAGCGCAGCGTGAGGATCTTCTGCTCGCGCTCGTCGAGGGTCGCCAGCGCCGGGCCGAGGGACACCCGGGTTTCGGCCACCTCGTATTCGGAATCCTCGCCGCCGAGGGTGTCGCCCAGCTCGGTGGAGCCGTCGGCCGAGATCGGCGTCGACAGGGAGGTCGCGTTGTAGGCGCGGGCGCCTTCGAGACCTTCCAGCACCTCTTCCTCGGTCACGCCGAGGTGGGTCGCGATGTCGGTCACCGTCGGGGAGCGGCCCAGCGTGTGGGTCAGGGTGCTGTTGGCCTCGGTGATCGCCAGGCGCAGTTCCTGCAGACGGCGGGGCACGCGAACCGACCAGGTGCGGTCGCGGAAGTGCCGCTTGATCTCGCCGATGATCGTGGGGATGGCGTAGCCGGCGAAGTCGACGCCGCGGTCCGGGTCGAACTTGTCGACCGCCTTGATCAGGCCGACGGTGGCGGTCTGGATCAGGTCGTCGGTGGGTTCGCCGCGGCCGGAGTAGCGGTTGGCGAGGTGGCGGGCCAGCGGCAGCCAGGCCTCGATCGCCCGGTCGCGCAGACCGGCGCGGGACGGGTGCCCGGCCGGCATCGCGGCCATCGCGTTGAGCAGCTCGGCCGCGCTGTCGGCCGGAGCCTCGGCGGAAGCCGGCGTGGCAACGGAAGTGGTTGCGGCAGTCGCCGTGGAAACGGTCATGCTCTCGGTCCTCCCCTGGCACCGTCCCGGAGAGCCGGTCCATTTCGGACCCGGTTGGTCGGGTGTCCCTATTTAATGGTCGACGGCGACCAGGACGATCGCCGTCGACCAGGCACTAGGCCGTTCGGATGTGCAAACCTTAACCGAGGGGACGAGAGAAAACTAGCCGAAAGTATGAGTGACTTTCGGTTGTCATCTACTCACTCATCTGTATCTTTGTCCCTCTGCTTCTTGTCCTCCTTCTCTTCCTCGCGGTCCATCGCGAGGTCAAGCGCGAGCACGGCACCGATGATGAGCAGCGGTTCGATGCCGGCGGCGACCTGCACGGCGTAGGTGTCGCGAATGGTCAGCCAGCGCTTGGAGACCGCGGCCACCTCGTCGCCACCCTGCTCGATGACGTACTCGTGGTCGGTGAAGTTGCCCTTCATCTCCAAATCGTCGGACCCGGGGACGTCAATGGTGAACTTGTCGCGGAACGGCGTGAACAGGTGCTTGCGGATCTCGGCCGCCGTCTCGCCGCCGATCTTGATCTCGTACGTCGGCCGGAGCGCGACCAGGTGCCGGTGAACGCTGGCCACCTCCTGGCCGGACGGATCCTCGATCACCACCCGGTTGCGCAGGCTGAACACCTTGCCGTCGACGTGCAGCAGCTTGGTGCCGTGCTCGTCGAGTACGTCGAAGTCGTCGCCGATGTGGAAGAACCGCTCGCGGATCACATACATGCCCTGATTGTGACGGCCGGACGCGAGAGACGCCGGATGGATTAGGCCGGACGGCCAGTGCTTCGACATCCCCGATCCGGGCAAGATGGACGTCATGCCCTCGCTGCCTGCCTCGGTCCCGCATCCGGCGGCCGTCGAGCTGCGCTGCTGGCGTCTCGACAACTTCCGCGAGCTGCGCCGACTGCGGGCCGGCCTGCGCGACGCGATGGCCGGCTGCGCCCATCGCCCGCCCGGCGACCTCGCCGAACGCATGGCCGTGGTGGCCACCGAACTGGCCACCAACGCGCTGCGGCACGGCCTGCCACCGACCGAGGTGCGGCTGCTGCGCGACCACAACCGCCTGATCATCGACGTCGCCGATCATGATCTGGATGCGAAGCCGGTGCTCGACGAGGACCGCCCGCTCGGCGCCGGAGGCCTCGGACTGCAGCTCACCCGCGAGTTCGCGGTCGACGTCGGGTGGTACATCGCCGACAACACCAAACACGTCTGGGCCGGCTTTCCGAGCTGATCGCCCCCACTGCTGGTAAAAAGTCAGCGTGGCGGACTCCTACAGGATCGGTGGGGAACGGACGGCCGACGGTGCGACCACGATCCTGCGCATCTCCGGCGAGCTCGACATCAACGCGCGCGACGACCTGCGCGACGCTCTGTTGCTCGCGCTCGGCGACGGCGACGTCGTGGTCGATCTTCAGGAGGTGTCGTTCCTCGACTCGGAGGCGCTGGGCGCCCTGATCGACGGGTTCAACGCGAGCCGGGTCCAGGGCGCCGGTTTCCGGGTCCGCAACTCCCGTAACGTGGTTGATCGTGTGCTCACGGTGTCGGGTGCGAAGGATCTGTTCGACTCCTAACCTGACGCGGTGCCGATGATCGCCGCGGTGGCGCTGCTCGTCGCCGTGCTGGCCTTCGCCGTGGCACGGCCCCGCGGGCTGCCGGAAGCGGTCGCCGCGGTGCCCGCGGCGGCCCTGACGGTGGTCACCGGCCTGCTGCCGGTCCGGCATGCCTGGTCGGAACTGAAGGCCCTCGGCCCGACGGTCGGGTTCCTCGCGGCGGTCCTGCTTCTCGCGCATCTCGCGGGGGAGCACGGCGTTTTCCGGTACGCGGGTGGGGTGGCCGCCGATCTGAGCCGGCACCGGGCCCGACGCCTGCTCGTGGCCGTCTTCGCCGCGGCCTCGCTGATCACCGCCACCCTCAGCCTGGACGCGACCGTGGTCCTGCTGACCCCCGTGGTCTTCGCCACGGCGGCCCGGATCGGGGCCCGGCCCAAACCGCACGTGTACGCGTCGGCCCACCTCGCCAACTCCGCCTCACTGCTGCTGCCCGTTTCGAACCTCACCAACCTGCTCGCCTTCTCGGCCAGCGGCCTGACGTTCGTCAGCTTCGCGGCGATGATGGCGCTGCCCTGGGCCGCCGTGATCGCCGCCGAGTTCGCCGTCTTCTCGTGGTTCTTCCGCGCCGACCTGAACGCCCGCGCCGAACCCGTCGAAGACGAGGACCGCGTCCCCGCACCCCGTTACGCATTGATCGTCCTGGGGCTGACCCTGGCCGGTTTCGCGGTGGCCGGTCCGCTCGGCGTACACCCGGGGTTTGTCGCCGCGGCCGGCGCCGTCGCACTGGCCGTGCCCCGCCGCACCCCGCTGCCGACCCTGGTCCGCGAGGCCAACCTGCCGTTCTGCGCGTTCGTGTTCGCCCTGGGTCTGGTCGTGCTCGCCGTACGCGAGCACGGCCTGGACCGTCTCGTCGACGCGGTCGTCCCGTCCCATGCCGGGCTGCCGCAGTTGCTCGCGGTGGCCGGCCTGGCCGCCCTCCTGGCCAACGTGCTGAACAACCTGCCCGCGACGCTGGTTCTGGTCCCGGCCGTGGCCGGGTCGCGCGGCCTGCTCCTGGCCGTCCTGCTGGGCGTCAACGTCGGCCCGAACCTGACCTATGTGGGATCGCTGGCCACCCTGCTGTGGCGGCAGATCCTGCACAGCCGGGACGCGGCACCGGACGCCCGCGAATTCCTGAAGCTGGGCCTGCTGACCGTGCCGCTCGCCCTGTGCGCCGGCGTTCTGGCGCTGTGGCTGGTCGTCTAGAAAAGCGCTCTCCCCGCCGCCCCGGATCGTCGCGGGGGACGGACTTCGGGCCCCGGGGAAGGGGCCGGGTGATCCGGGTGGGGGCCGGCGGCGGGGGAGCGCAACGCAGTCAGTCTCGTCGATGTAATCCGTAACAAGCAAGCAATCTGAGTTACGAAACCAAGCGGGCCGCCCGGACCCGTCATACCGTCGGGGTCATGGAATATCGCAGCCTCGGTCGTACCGGAATGCAGGTGAGTCCGCTCTGCCTCGGCGCCATGATGTTCGGCGCCTGGGGCGAGCCCGACCACGACAAGTCCATCCAGATCATCCATCGCGCCCTCGACGCCGGGATCAACTTCATCGACACCGCCGACGTCTATTCGCAGGGCGAGTCGGAGACGATCGTCGGCAAGGCGCTGAAGGGGCGGCGGGACGACGTCATCCTGGCCACCAAGGTGCACGGGCAGATGGGCGTACCGGTCGAGGCGCCGGCCGGCACCCCGGGCGACCCCAACCGCCAGGGCAACTCCCGCCGCTGGATCATCCGGGAGGTCGAGGACAGCCTGCGCCGGCTCGGCACCGACTGGATCGACCTCTACCAGATCCACCGGCCCGACACCGACGCCGACCACGAGGAGACGCTGGGCGCGCTTACCGACCTCCAGCGGCAGGGCAAGATCCGGGCGTTCGGCTCGTCGACCTACCCGGCCGAGGAGATCGTCGAGGCGCAGTGGACGGCCGAGCGGCGCGGGCTGAGCCGGTTCATGACCGAGCAGCCGCCGTACTCGATCCTGGTCCGCGGCATCGAGGCCGACGTGCTGCCGACCGCCGAGCGCTACGGCATGGGTGTGCTCCCGTGGAGTCCGCTGGCCGGCGGCTGGCTTAGCGGGCGCTATCGGGTCGGCGCCGACCTGCCGAAGTCGAAGCGCAGCGAACGGCTGCCGGCCCGCTACGACCTGTCGCAGCCCGGCAACCAGCGCAAGCTCGAGGCGGCCGACGCGCTCGGCAAGCTGGCCGACGAGGCCGGGATGCCGCTGATCCACCTGGCGCTGGCCTTCGTGCTGCAGCACCCGGCGGTCACCTCGCCGATCATCGGCCCGCGGACGATGGCCCACCTGGAGTCACAGATCGGCGCCGCCGACGTAAAGCTGACCACCGACGTCCTCGACCGCATCGACGAGATCGTCCCGCCGGGCGTCAACGTGAACCCGGGCGACCGCGGCTACGTGCCGCCGGCTCTGTCGGAGAAGTTCCGGCGGCGTCGTCGCACCGCATAGCAAGACGGCCCGGGCGAAAGCCCGGGCCGTCCGAGAAGAGCTCACCAGCCGACGGCAACCTGCAGGAATTGCGGGTTCGCGTGGGTGATGAACGAGCTCTGGCCGGCGACGTCGTCGTACGGGAAGCCGTAGGCCAGCCCGCCGAGGGCGTTGTCGTGCCAGAACTTGGCGTAGTAGTTGGCCGGTGCGGCCCGGTAGTAGTTGCTCACCGTCTGCTGCTGGGAGGCGGGCAGGTCGGCGGTGTGCCGGTTGAGCGCCGCGCACTGGGCCGCGTTGGCGGCTTCTGGCCCGCTGCACCCGAAGATCTGCTGGGTGGTGGCGCTGATGCCGTTGGCGGCCGCGTACGAGGACATGTAGTTCTGGTTGGGGCCGCCCGGCAGGAAGTTGGAGTCGCTGCCCGGCGACAGGATGCGGTACGGCGCGGTCGCGGTGGCCTCGTGCTGGAACTCGGCCGGCACCGCGGCGGCGAAGCGGGAGAACGTGGCCGTACGGTCCTCGGTGAAGGTGTTGTAGTTCTCGCCGACCTGCTGGTCGGTGCCGTCCTTCGAGTGCAGCCGCATGGCGATCTTCAGGCCGAACGCGTCGACCCGGGTGGTGTTGCCGTTGAAGACGCCGGCGCCGACCGTGAACTCGATGAAGTCGAAGTACTGGCTGTTCGGCGAGCCGAGGTAGAAGTACATCCGGCCGGCCGAGTTGGCGGGCATGTCGAGGAACTGCTGCTCGGCAATCGAGTGGGTCTGGCCGTTGAAGCTCCAGTAGACCTGGCTGTCGGGGTATTTGCCGTTGGTCCGGTTGAGGACCTGCACCTCGACGACGTTCTTGGCCGCCGGGATGCTGCCGGTGTCACCCCAGAAGGAGGCCGGCATGGTGTTGCCGGAGCCGCCGGTGGGCGGGGTGGTCGGCGGCGTCGTGGTGCCGCCGCTGACCGAGCCGAAGACCTGGAATTCGAAGAGCGAGTAGCCGTACGGGAGGGCCCGCACCGTGCCGTTCATCCGCACGTAGCGGCCGGTGCCGTTGACCGTCAGGTTCTGCACGCCGCCCGGGCCGGTCGTGGTGCTGTAGATCGTGGTCCAGGTGCTGCCGTTGGCCGAGGTCTGGATCTGGAAGGACTTCGCGTACGCCGCTTCCCAGTTCAGGGTGACCGAGGTGATCGTGGCGGTGGAGCCGAGGTCGACCTGGAGCCACTGCGGGTCGCTGAACGCACTCGACCACCGGGTGCCGGTGTTGCCGTCGACCGCGGCACTGGCCGGGAACGAAGCGTTCTCGGAGCTCGACGCGGTCGCGGGCTTGCCTTGGGAGATGAGGGTTGAGGCGGCGTGGGCCTGCACCGAGGTGAGAGCCGCATAGGCGGCGACGAGGACGACGATGACGGCGCCGAGCACTGCGGTGAGCAGCCGGGGGCGACGCCTGGGGATGGCGTGTTCCATGGACTCTCCAGGGGAATGGCGGTGGTGCGCCCGAGTCGTCCGCCGGTCGGGGAACCGGCGTAGGGATCAACGGCAGAGAGCGCTCTCTTGGCGAGTCTCATCGATGCCGGTCGTCCTAGGCAAGTAAAACCGGTTCCGGAACCGGTCTTAAGCAACCGCGGCGAGGAGCTGAAGCTTCTCATAACTAGGCGATCCGGGCGCCGCGGTGAAGACCACCAGGGTCTGCTCCTGCTCGGGGTCGAACAGGTTCTGGCACCACAACTCGAGCACGCCCAGATCGGGCACCACGATGCGCTTGCGGTCGACGTGTGAAAGCCCGACCTCGTGATCGGCCCACACCTCGGCGAACTCCGGGCTGATCGCGAGCAGCGCCCGTACGATCTCGCCGGCCCGGCCGCCGGGGTCGGTGGCGTACCGCATGCGCAGCTGGGCGGTGAAGACCCGGGTGTGCAGCGGGTGGTCCTCGGCCACGTACCGGTCGCGGCTGGACGGGTCGGCGAACCAGCGATAGACCGTGCTGCGGTTCAGGCCGGTGAAGCGGGACTCGTCACCGAGCAGAGCCACCGCCGGCGGCGTCTGCAGGATCGTCTCGCCGTAGCGGTTGACGACCATCGCCGGGGTGTCCTGCAGTCGGTCGACGACGCGCAGCATGCCGGGGCTCAGGTGGTCGTCGCGGATCAACCGCCGCGGGACGGCGTGGCCGCCGATCCGGAACAGATGATCGCGGTCGTCGAGGCTGAGGTGCAGGCCGCGGGCTATCGCGGCGAGCATCTGCTCGGACGGCTGCGGACCGCGTTGCTGCTCGATGCGGGTGTAGTAGTCGGTCGACATCCCGCTGAGCGCGGCCACCTCCTCGCGGCGGAGGCCGCCGGTGCGA
Organism: Actinoplanes sp. NPDC051343; assembly: GCF_044455125.1. Lineage (NCBI taxonomy): Bacteria > Bacillati > Actinomycetota > Actinomycetes > Micromonosporales > Micromonosporaceae > Actinoplanes > Actinoplanes sp. NPDC051343. The sequence goes on along the minus strand of NZ_JBITEL010000027.1, from coordinate 24,160 downwards.
CGCCGGTGCCCGCGGGGGAGACCGACGTCCTCCGGCTGGAGCGCCTCGCGGCGGGTGCGGAGGAAATCCGCCAGTTGCGCCCGGTCCATCGTCACAGTCACACCACCCAGCGTGCCGGGCTTTCGAGGGCGGAGGAAGGGATCACGAATCCCCCGTATGCCGGGCGGCCTGGCGCAGGTCGATGTCCTCGATCAGCTCCCGGGCGATCGCCTCGGTCAGCCGCCGGTCACGCACCGCGACGCCGAGGGCGAGCCGCTGCTTCTCGAACCCGTCGTCGACGTCGGCGGCCGGCTCGGCCGCGGCGTCGGCGATGGTCCGGGCGGCGTCCTCCCGCATCGCCTCCTCCTCGGCCCGGTCCGCGGTCAGGTCGAACCGGAGCCGCCGGGCCAGCGCCTTCACCGTTGTGCCCTGGATCAGCAGGGTGCCCAGCGTGACGAAGAGCGCGATCGCCTGGATCTCCGGTCGGCCGGGGAAGGGCCGGTGATCGTCGGTGAACTCGGGGACGGCGGCCGCGGCGGCCAGGGTCAGGATGCCCCGCATGCCGGTCCAGCCGACCAGCACGATCTCCTTGTGGGTCGGAGGCGAGTAGTTCCGGGCGCGCTTGCCCGCGTTCGCCATCTGTTTCTCCCACTGCTCCCGCAGCTGCGGGTTGCGGGTCAGCCGCCAGCCGACCAGCCGCCACTGCAGCACGCGCCGGCCGAAGAGCACGTAGACCCCGGCCATCCGGATCAGGATGGCGGCGACCAGCAGCACCCCCGAGGCGACCAGCGTGCGGGTGAGGTGCTCCTCCCGGAAGACCTCCTCGAGCACGAACTTCAACTGCAGACCGATGTACGCGAACACGAACGTCTCCAGCAGGAAGTCGAGGACCGGCCAGAACGCGTCCTCCTGCAGGCGGGTGCGGTAGGCGCCCGGATATTGGTGCTTGGGGTCGAGGCTGAGGTTGACGCTGACCGAGAACGCGGCCGTGACGACGGCCAGGATGCCCGACACGTGCGCCTGCTCGGCGGCCAGGAACGCGGTGAACGGCAGCAGCAGCACCAGCGAGGTCTCGAGGGTCGCGTTGCCCAGCCGCGGGCGGATCCACAGCACGATCACCGCCATGACGGCACCGATCAGGATGCCGAGCAGCGCGTTCTTGAAGAACTCGAGGGTGCCCGCGGCCCAGCCGGTGTGGTTGCCGTTGACCGCGGCGACCGCGATCGCGAACAGCGTCAGCGCCGTCGCGTCGTTGACCAGGCTCTCGCCGGTGAGCGTCGACGTGATGCGTTTGGGCAGCCCCAGCTCATCACCGTGCGACACGATCGTGATGGTGTCCGGCGGGGCGAGCACCGCGCCGAGCACGAAGCAGGCCGCCGCCCCGATCGACGGCAGGATCCAGGTCGAGATCACCCCGAGCGCGCCCGTGGTGAGCAGCACCAGCGTGATGCCGAGCGTGGTGATCGAGCTCAGGTTGGCGCCGAACGCCGAGAACGAGGCCCCGCGGGTCGCCGAGTAGAGCAGTGGCGGGATCACGATGGCCAGGATCAGCTCCGGCTCCAGCTCGAGCCGGGGCATCTGCGGGATGAACGAGGCCCCGGCCGCGAGCACGACGATGACCAGCCCGGACTCGAGTCCGCGCCGCCGGGCGATGGCCGACACCGCGATGCCGGCACCGACGATGAGAAGAAGCTGAACGCCGTTCACCCGGGTCAGGCTAGTGATCGTCGGTTTCGGCAGCGGGAACACGCCCGGGCGTTCTCCGCCGAGAAGGCGGCCCCGGATGTCCGGACGGGTACTCCCGGTGAGCTCGGGCGCCGGTATGCTCGGCGGCGGGCCGTGACTGGCGCGTTGGGATGGGTCACCATCGGGGAGCGGCCCCGTCGACATGACGACCTGCCGTGCGCCTGGGCCTCAGCATCGTGCTAAGGAGGTCCCATGTCTGACTTGAGTCCCGAATCCACTGCTTTTCAGGCGGCCATCGAGGTCGTGCGCAGTGTCGAGCCCCGGATCGCCGACGCGATCGTCAAGGAGCTCCACGACCAGCGGGAATCGCTGAAACTGATTGCGAGTGAAAACTACGCGTCCCCGGCCGTTCTGCTCGCCATGGGCAACTGGCTGTCCGACAAATACGCCGAGGGCACCATCGGCCGCCGCTTCTATGCCGGCTGCCAGAACGTCGACACCGTCGAGGCGGTCGCGGTCGAGCACGCCAAGGCGCTGTTCAACGCCCCTTACGCCTATGTTCAGCCGCACTCCGGCATCGACGCCAACCTGGTCGCCTACTGGGCGATCCTGGCCGACCGGGTCGAGGTGCCGGCGCTCAAGAAGTTCGAGAAGCGGCAGGTCAACGACCTCAACGACGCCGAGTGGGCCGAGCTGCGGCAGGCGTTCGGTAACCAGCGCATGCTCGGCATGAGCCTCGACGCGGGCGGCCACCTCACCCACGGCTTCCGGCCCAACATCTCGGGCAAGATGTTCGACCAGCGCAGCTACGGGGTCGACGCGTCGACCGGCCAGATCGACTATGCGGCCCTGCGCGAGACGGCCAGGGAGTTCAAGCCGCTGATCATCGTGGGCGGCTACTCGGCGTACCCGCGCAAGGTCAACTTCGCGAAGATGCGCGAGATCGCCGACGAGGTCGGCGCGACGTTCATGGTCGACATGGCGCACTTCGCGGGCCTGGTCGCGGGCAAGGTCTTCACCGGCGACTTCAACCCGGTCGAGCACGCCCACATCGTCACCACGACCACCCACAAGAGCCTGCGCGGCCCGCGCGGCGGCGCGGTTCTGGCCCAGCCCGAGCTGGCCGACCAGGTCGACCGCGGCTGCCCGATGGTCCTCGGTGGCCCGCTCAGCCACGTGATGGCGGCCAAGGCGATCGCGTTCGCGGAGGCCCGCCGGCCGGAGTTCGCGGGCTACGCCCAGCAGATCGTCACCAACAGCCAGGCGCTCGCCGAGGGCCTGCTCTCCCGCGGCGTCGAGCTGGTCTCCGGCGGCACCGACAACCACCTCGTGCTGATCGACGTGCATCCGTTCGGTCTCACCGGCCGCCAGGCCGAGCAGGCCCTGCTCGACTCCGGCGTGGTCACCAACCGCAACGCGATCCCGCAGGACCCGAACGGCGCCTGGTACACCTCGGGCATCCGCATCGGCACCCCGGCCCTCACCTCGCGGGGCCTCGGCACCGCCGAGATGGACCAGATCGCCGAGCTCATCCACACCGTGCTCGCCGGCACCAGCCCGGCCGAGGGTTCCAAGGCGAAGTACTCCCTCGACCCGGCCCTCGCCGACCGCGTCAGCAAGCAGGCCACCGAACTGCTGGCGCCGTTCCCGCTCTACCCGAGCGTCACGCTCTGACGGTGAGATGCCCGGCCGCCGAAGCGGCCGGGCATCCGGCTCTCAACCGGCCAGGAGGGCGAACCACCGGGTTACTTCCGGTACGCCGAGGACTTCGGAGCCCTCGTGTACGAACCCGTTGTAGTCCCGGTCGACGCCGAGGTTCACGGTCGGCGCGTCGAGCGCGGCCTGGCAGTGCTCGGTGTTGGCGTTGACAGCCTCCTCGTCGCCCGGGCTGTAGTAGAGCCGCACCGGCATCCGCGGCGTCCAGTCGGTGCAGACGCTGTCGAGCACGGCCAGCGCGTCGGCGAACCGGCCGGTCGGGTGCAGCAGCATCTGCTTGCCCCGGACGGTCAGCAGGTCGTCGATCGAGGCGGGCAGCGCGCCGAGCACCTCCTGGCCGGTGTGTGTGCCGTCGAACAGTCCGGCCAGCGGCACGTAGTCGGGCTGGAACACGTCGGCCGGCTCCCGGTAGATGTCGTGCAGCCGGTCGAAGGCAACCAGCAGATAGGTCGTGTACGCGCTGGCCAGCAGCGGTTGTACGGCGGGCGTGAACAGCGACGGGATCGCCGCGTGCCGGAAGTCGTAGGCGCCGCTGATCGGAGCCACCGCGGCGGCCCGGAACCACGGGTCGCCTCCGCGCTGCAGCGTGCGGGCCAGGCTGAGAGCAGCCGAGGCGCCCTGCGAGAACCCGGACAGGTAGACGTCCCGGCTCAGCGAACGCCCCTGCTGGGCGACGAAGGTGCGGGCCGCCCGCAGCAGGTCGAGTGAGGCGGTGGTCTCCGACGGCACGTCCATCCACGGGTGCGGGCCCGGGCCGAGACCCAGCCCGAGATAGTCGGGCGCGACCGCGGCGAACCCGGCCGACGCGAACGTGACCGCCGGCCCGTCCACGAACACGTCGTCCGAAGTGGACGGCGCGTCATCCTTGTAGATCTCGGTGCCGTGCCCGAATTCGACCGTCGACAGCCGTCGGGAACCGCTGACCGGCAGGGCGACCAGCCCGCTCGCGGTGGTCGGCTTCCCGGTTGCGCTGGTGGTGCGATAGACCAGCCGATAGGTGTGCACCCCGTAGCGGTCGGTCTCGGGACTGAAGCCGTCGGAAGTCAGGTACGCGTCGACGTCGGCGCGTGTGGCGTACTCGTGCAGGCTGGTCGCCGAGACCAGCCCGCCGAGCGGAGGCGCCGCCTGCGCCGGTGCCCCCGTCACCGCGAACGACCCCGCCACCAGCGTCGCCGCGATCCCCGAACTCAGCGTTTTCCTCATAGGACCGACGCTAGAAATTCGCGGCCGCCGAATCAGCCCGGCCAGCATCCGGATTCGGAGTAGGGCTGTCCCTACCTAGGAAGCTCGTGGAGCCGCACGTCGACCAGAGCACCGTCGGTGACCACGGCGGTCATGTACGTCGCGTACGGCTGGCGCCGGCGGTCGGTCGGCGAGCCCGGGTTGAGCAGGCGCAGCCCCGAGGGGGCGGTCGTGTCCCAGGGGATGTGCGAGTGGCCGAAGACCAGGAGGTCGACGTCGGGGAAGCGGGCGGCCATCCGCTCGGTGCGTCCGGTCGACGGCCCGGAGTCGTGCAGCACCGCGATCTTCAGGCCGGCCGGCGACGCGTACGCGATCTCCGGGAGCCGGGCCCGCAGGCCCGGACCGTCGTTGTTGCCGAAGCAGGCGATCAGCCGGTCGGCGCGCGCCTCGATCGCGTCGAGCGTGGCCTCGTCGACCCAGTCGCCGGCGTGGAGCACGACGTCGGCCTCGTCGATGGCGTCCCACAGCGGGGCCGGCAGGTCACGGGCGCGCTTGGGCAGGTGGGTGTCGGTGGTCAGGACCAGCCGCATGGGTTCAGCGTAGTAGATGACCGGTCAGAAAGCGCTTCCCGAACCTTTGCCCGGTTATGCGTGTTCCAGGCGTTGATGCGAGTCTTTCCGGTCCGCGTCGGAACCGGTTGCGGCGGTTGTGTTATCGAGGGTCGCGGATGCCGTCGCCGGGAGCAAAAGGGAAACCAGGGCAAGTCATCTACCTGCACCGATGCCCGAACGTACATCGGCCCATTGCGCATCGATGTGACATCCACAAGCACGTCCGCGTTATCGATCGGTTCCGGAACTCGGCCGAACTCTGGACAGTTCACCGGACCGTCCTTAGCGTCGTTCTCGGGGGAGCGCTCTCCCCGTCAATGTGGAGATCAGCTTCCCCCCAGGGTGCAAGAAGTCCCCCTTGCAGTTCCCCGCCCAAGGAGAAGCAATGACCATCCCCGCTAACTCCGCACCCCCGCGGAGACGCTCCCCCTGGCGCCTCGGCGCGATCGGTGGCCTCGTGGCCGCCGTCGTCGCCGGGTACGCCGTGACCACCTCGCTCGGTGCGAGCGCGGCCGACACCCTGCTCTCGCAGGGCAAGCCCGCGACCGCGTCGTCGACCGAGGCCGCCGGCGCCTACCTGGCGTCGGAAGCCGTCGACGGTAACGCCGGCACCCGCTGGTCGAGCGCGTTCTCCGACCCGCAGTGGCTGCAGGTCGACCTCGGCCAGACGTCCACGATCACCTCGGTCGAACTCGACTGGGAGACGGCCGCCGGCAAGGCGTTCCAGATCCAGACGTCGAACGACGCCACCAACTGGACGTCGATCTACTCGACGACCACCAGCACCGGCGGCACGCAGAACCTGAACGTCAGCGGCAGCGGCCGGTACGTGCGGATGTACGGCACCGCGCGCACCTCCGGCTACGGCTACTCGCTGTGGGAGTTCAAGGTCTTCGGCACGGCCGGCGGTGGCGGCACGACCACGCCGCCGACCACCCAGCCGACCGGCCCGACTCAGCCCGGTGGTGGCAGCCTCGGCTCCAACGTGATCGTCTTCGACCCGAGCATGTCGGCGGCGTCGATCCAGAGCCAGGCCGACACGATCTTCCACCAGCAGGAGTCGAACCAGTTCGGCACCCAGCGGTACGTGCTGGCGTTCAAGCCGGGTTCGTACAGCGGCCTGAACATCCAGGTCGGCTTCTACACCTCGGTGCTCGGCCTCGGCCAGAACCCGGACGACGTGCAGATCCACGGCGACATCACCGTCGACGCGGGCTGGATGCAGGGCAATGCGACCCAGAACTTCTGGCGGTCGGTGGAGAACCTGTCGCTCTACCCGGTCTCCGGTGACGACCGCTGGGCCGTCTCGCAGGCCGCGCCGTTCCGCCGGATCGACGTCCACGGTGGCGTCAACCTGGCCCCGAACGGCTACGGCTGGGCGTCCGGTGGCTACATCGCCGACTCGCGGATGACCGGTGCCGAGGGGCAGTACTCCCAGCAGCAGTGGTTCACCCGCAACAGCCAGATCGGCTCGAACACCAACGCGGTCTGGAACCAGGAGTTCGTCGGCGTGCAGGGTGCTCCCGCGCAGAGCTTCCCGAACCCGCCGTACACCACGATCGGCTCGACCCCGGTCATCCGGGAGAAGCCCTACCTCTACCAGACCGGCGGCAACTACGCGGTCTTCGTGCCCAACCTGCAGACCAACGCGTCGGGCGTGACCTGGGCGAACGGCAACACGCCGGGCACCAGCATCCCGCTCTCGCAGTTCTACGTCGCCAAGCCCGGCGACAGCGCGGCCACGATCAACCAGGCGCTCGCGCAGGGCCTGAACCTGATCTTCCAGCCGGGCATCTACCACGTGAACCAGACGATCAACGTGACCCGGGCCAACACCGTCGTGCTGGGCCTCGGCTACGCGACGATCATCCCGGACAACGGCGTCACTGGAATGCAGGTGTCCGACGTGGACGGCGTGAAGATCGCCGGCATTCTCTTCGACGCCGGCACCACCAACTCGGCGAACCTGCTGGTCGTCGGCCCGAACGGGTCGTCGGCGAGCCACGCCGGCAACCCGACCACGATCCAGGACGTGTTCTTCCGGATCGGCGGCGCGGGCGCCGGCAAGGCCACCAACAGCCTGCTGGTCAACAGCAGCAACGCGATCATCGACCACATCTGGGCGTGGCGGGCCGACCACGGCTCGGGCGTCGGCTGGACGACCAACACGGCCGACACCGGCCTGACCGTGAACGGCCAGAACGTGACCGCGTACGGCCTGTTCGTCGAGCACTACCAGAAGAACGAGATCCAGTGGAACGGTAACGGCGGCCGGATGTACTTCCTGCAGAACGAGCAGCCGTACGACCCGCCGAACAACGCGACCTGGAACCCGAACGGCACCGGCTACCCGGCGCTCAAGGTGGCCGACAGCGTCACCAGCTTCGAGGGCTGGGGTCTGGGCAGCTACTGCTTCTTCCAGACCAACCCGGCCGTGCACTCGGCGAACGGGTTCCAGGTGCCGGTCAACGGCGGGGTGAAGCTGCACGACATCTTCACGATCTCGCTGGCCTCCGGCACGATCGACCACGTGGTGAACAGCACCGGCACGGCCGCTCAGGCCAGTTCGGTGACACCGCAGAATGTCACCAACTTCCCGTAAACCACACCCGTACGAAACAGGAGGCCGCCGGCACGAGCCGGCGGCCTCTCCTTTTTTGCTGGGCCAAGGTTTAGATTGACTTCTAAATCGATTTTGATCGATTTGGAGGGGGTATGCGTGCGCTAGTCAAGTGGATCGCGGCCGGTTGCCTCACGTCACTCGCTCTCGGAACCGCTGCCGCATGCAACCGCGGCAACGGCGAGGACGTGGTCGGCCTCATCACCAAGACCGACACCAATCCGTACTTCGTGACGATGAAGAAGGGCGCCCAGAAGGAAGCGAAGGCCGAGAGCGTCGACCTGCAGACCTTCGCCGGCAAGGTCGACGGCGACAACGAGTCCCAGGTGCAGGCGATCGAGACCCTCATGTCGTACGGGGCGAAGGGCTTGCTGCTCACCCCGAACGACTCCAAGGCGATCGTGCCCAGCATCGACCGGGCCCACAAGCAGCACATGCTCGTCATCGCCCTGGACACGCCGACCGATCCGGCGAACGCGGCCGACGCGACGTTCGCCACCGACAACTTCGCGGCCGGCAAGCTGATCGGCGAGTGGGCCAAGACGAAGTTCGGCACCAAGCCGGCCAAGATCGCCTTCCTCGACCTCAACGCCAACCAGGTCTCGGTGGACGTGCAGCGCGACCAGGGGTTCATGCAGGGCTTCGGCATCCCGATCGGCGACGCCAACAAGATCGGCGACGAGCACGATCAGCGGATCTCGGGCCACGACGTGACCGACGGCAACGAGGACGGCGGCCGCACCGCCATGGAAAACCTGCTGCAGAAGGATCCGTCGATCAACCTCGTCTACACCATCAACGAGCCCGCGGCGGCCGGGGCATATCAGGCACTGAAGGTGGCCGGCAAGGACAAGGCCGTCACCATCGTCTCGATCGACGGCGGCTGTCCCGGCGTCGACAACGTCGCCAAGGGCGTCATCGGGGCCACCTCGATGCAGTTCCCGCTGAAGATGGCGCAGATGGGCATCGACGCCATCGCCGCGTACGCGAAGGACGGCACCCGCCCGCAGGACACCCCGGGCAAGAACTTCGTGGACACCGGCGCCCAACTGATCACCAACGATCCGCAGACCGGCGTGGAGTCCAAGGACGCCACGTGGGGCAAGCAGAACTGCTGGGGGTGACAAACCATGACAACCGCTTCCGCCGAATTCGAGGTGCGCCAACGCGATTCGCTCGGCCTGCGCGTTCAGCACATGCTGCACGCCAACCCGGTGCTCGGGCCGCTGGCCGTACTGATCGTGGCGATCATCGCGTTCTCGATCGTCAACACCCGGTTCTTCTCGGCCGTCAACCTCTCGCTCGTGCTCGAGCAGGTCACCGTGATCGCCACGCTCGCGCTCGGACAGACCCTGATCATCCTGACCGCCGGCATCGACCTGTCGGCCGGCGCCGTCGCGGTCTTCTCCTCGATCCTGATGGCGAACTTCTGCGTCAAGGCGGGGATCCCGGGCATCATCGCGCTGCTGCTCGGCTTCGCCTGCGGCACGGCCATGGGCGCGTTCAACGGCATCCTGGTCACCCGCATCAAACTGCCACCGTTCATCGTCACGCTGGGCACGCTCACGATCTTCTTCTCGCTCAACTCGGTGATCAGCAGCAGCCAGACCGTACGCGGAACCGACATGCCCAACCTCATGAGCTGGACCGGCAATGCGATCCCGATCGGCGGGTTCCGGCTCACCTACGGGTCGATCATCATGCTGCTGCTCTTCGGGTACTTCTTCTACGCGCTACGCTCCACCGCCTGGGGCAAGCACGTGTACGCCACCGGCGACGACATCGAGGCCGCCCGGCTCGCCGGCATCCGGACCTCGCGGGTGCTTTTCTCGGTCTACACCGTGGCCGGTCTGCTCTACGCCGTCGGCGGCTGGATCCTCATCGGACGGCTCGCCTCGGCCAGCCCGAACGTCGGCACCGACTACAACCTCGACTCGATCACCGCGGTGGTGCTCGGCGGTACCAGCCTCTTCGGTGGCCGCGGCAGCGTGCTCGGCACCCTCATCGGTGCGCTGATCGTCGGCGTGTTCCGCAACGGCCTGCAACTGGCCGGCATCGAAGTGGTCTGGCAGGGCTTCGCGATCGGCCTGCTCGTGCTGGTCGCGGTCTCGCTGGACCAGTGGATCAGGAAGGTGAAGACATGACCACACCGGTCCTCGAGGCGCGCGGGCTCACCAAGCGTTACGGCCGGGTGGTCGCGATCGACGGGAGTGACCTGTCGCTGATGCCGGGTGAGATCCTGGCTGTCATCGGCGACAACGGGGCCGGCAAATCCAGCCTGATCAAGGCCCTCTCCGGCGCCCTGATCCCGGACAGCGGCGAGATCCTCCTGGACGGGCGCCCGGTCCACTTCCGCTCGCCCATGGACGCCCGGTCGGCCGGCATCGAAACCGTCTATCAGACCCTGGCCGTCGCCCCCGGCCTCGACATCGCCGACAACGTTTTCCTGGGCCGCGAGGAACGCCGAGCCGGCCCGCTCGGCACCGTGTTCCGCATGCTCGACCGCAAACACATGCGTTCCGAGGCGCGCCGCCACATGAACGAACTCGGCGTGGCAACCCTGCAGAACATCGGCCAGGCCGTCGAATCGCTGTCCGGCGGCCAGCGCCAGGCGGTCGCGGTAGCCCGCTCGGCCGCCTTCGGCAGCAAGGTCGTCATCCTCGACGAGCCGACGGCCGCCCTCGGCGTCAAGGAGGGAAACCGCGTCCTGCAACTGATCCGCGACGTCCGCGACCGCGGCCTCCCGGTGATCCTGATCAGCCACAACATGCCCCACGTCTTCGAGGTCGCCGATCGCATCCACATCCAGCGCCTGGGCCGCCGAGCAACGGTCATCTCCCCGAAGTCCCACTCCATGTCCGAAGCCGTCGCCATCATGACCGGTGCCGCCGAACCCCCACCGGCCACGGCCTGATCCTCAGGCCGCGCTTTCGGAGGTACGGACGGCGCGTACCCGGCCCACCTCACCTCAATTCCCACCGAACCCGCAGACCAGGAACGGCCCCCGACCGGGGGCCGTTCGCCCTTGCAGAGACCCTATGCAGATACTCTATGCAGAGGATATCCTGCACGGCGTGAACGAGCTGAGGCTGTCCGACGTCGGTGCCATGCGCGCGATGGCACACCCGCTGCGCATGAAGATCCTGGGTTCGCTGCGCATCGACGGGCCGGCGACCTCGGCGATCCTGGCCCGGCGGCTGCAGACCGACTCCGGTCAGACCAGCCACCACCTGCGTCAACTGGCCAAACATGGGTTTGTTACCGAGGCGCCGGAGCTGCACCGGGGTGGCCGCGAGCGCTGGTGGCGAGCCGCCCACGAGACGACCTCGTGGGACGACCTGGCCGACCCCGAGGCCGTAAACGCTCTGCAGGACGCGGCCCACCAGGTCTGGGCCCAGATGCTGGCGCAGTACCGCGCCGAACAGTGGAGTCCCGAGTGGGCGCGCGCGGCAAGCTCGGGCGACTATCCGATCCGCACCACGCCCGAGGGTCTGACCGCACTGCTGGACGAGCTGCGTGCGGTCATCGCCCGGCACTCGGTCGACGGGCCGGACGCGGAGACGGTCACGGTTCTCCTGCACGCGTTTCCCCGCCGGCGGTGAACCGCGACTTCCGTCTGCTGTGGATCGGCCAGGCCCTGTCCGGTCTCGGCGCGGAGGTGTCCTCGGTCGCCTATCCGTTGCTGGTGCTGGCCACCACCGGCTCGGCCGCGAAGGCCGGGCTGGTCGCGCTCGTCGCCGGCGCGCCGTTCGTGCTTCTGCAACTGCCCGCCGGGGCGTACGTCGACCGCTGGAACCGCCGTGCGGTGATGCTCGCCGCCGACCTGGGCCGAGCCGTGGCCCTGGGTGCCGTCGCATTCGGGCACCTGCCGTTCGCCGGGCTCCTGGTCGTGGCGGCCGTCGAGGGTTCGCTGTTCGTCCTGTTCCGGCTGGCCGAGGGCGCGGCCCTGCGTCAGGTCGTCGACGAGGCCCGGCTGCCGTCGGCGATCGCCCTCAACCAGGCCCGCGGCTACGGCGCCTCGCTGGCCGGGCAACCGTTGGGCGGCTGGCTGTTCGGCGTGGGCTCGATGCTGCCGTTCGCCGCCGACGCCGTCTCCTACCTGGCCTCGCTGGCGACCGTCGCCTCGATCCGGACCCCGCTGCCCGCGCCGCCGCCGGTCGCCGGTCGCCACCTGGCCCGCGAGATCGCCGACGGGCTGCGGGCCGCCTGGCACAACCGCTTCCTGCGCACCACCGCACTGCTGACGACCGGCAGCGACTTCGTGATCAACGGCTTGTTCCTGGTCTTCGTCGTGGTCGCCGCCGGGCACGGCGCCTCGCCGGCCGAGGTCGGTCTGATGCTGGCTCTGGGTGGCGCCGGCGGCATGCTCGGTGCCCTGGCCGCACCCGCCCTGGCCCGTCGCGTCACCTCGACCCGGCTGGTCGTCGCAGGTGCGGTCTGGGTCGGCGTCCCGCTGATCGCCCTGGCATCGCTGACCACCCGGCCGGTCCTGCTCGGCGCGCTGCTGGGCCTGGTGCTGTCGGTCTGGCCGCTCTACAACGCGGTGGTGACCGCCCGCTGGATGGCCCAGGTCCCGGACGCGCTGATGGGGCGGGTCCAGTCCGCGGTCGCCCTGCTCGGCTGGGCTCCGGTGCCGCTCGCCCCGTGGATCGGCGGCCTCCTGACCGAACACGTCGGCGGTGCGGCGACCGTGCTGGCCTTCGCCGTGCTGATGCTCGCGATCGCCGTTGCAGCAACAGTGGTCAGGCATGATGACCCGGTGGATCGCCGTCACATCGAGCTCGCGCGGACGTTGAAGGACCTCGGTCTGTGGCGGGGTTTGACGCCTGCTGAGGCAGCCGCCGAGCAGAAGCGGGTCGCGGCGGGCGGGTGGCCGTTCAAGCTCCAGGGCGACGAGCCGGGCGAGACCTGGTTCTTCATCGACAGCGAGGAGATGGCGGAGGGCTTCGCGCCGCGAGAGCTGGCTGCATTGGCGCCGGCTCTCCGGGCGTACGGGATCGAGCTGCAGGTTGACGTCGTGGCGCGGCCGGTGCACGTCGAGGACGGTGACCACGTGATTTCGATCAACGGCCGGCCCTGCGTGATGTGGTCGCCCGGGGACTGGGAGGGCTACCGCGCCTGGGAGACGGCGACCCTCCGCCCGCTGGCCGTGCTCAACGACCTGCTCGCCGAGGTCGGGGCGACCGAGCGGCTGTTCTCACTCGTCAACAGCGGCAACGACGGGATAGCCCTGCTGCTCGACCCGCGCATCGTCGCCGCGGTCGAGGCCAGTGGGCTGCACGGCGGGCTGCCCCGACGGCCGGGCTAGGACTACTTCTTTTTCTTGCCCTTCTTGCCGCCGCCGTCGGCGTCGCCGGTCATGGCGGCGACCAGCGCGGCGTCGCGGTCGGCGGCGGTCTTGCGGGCGGGCAGCAGGACCTTCCAGAACAGGGCGACCAGCACCAGGCCCCAGGCCCACCAGGGGATGCCCGATTCCGGCCCGAACAGCTGGGTCGTGATGTCGTAGGCGGTGTCGATGTACTGGTCCATCACCGGGGGCATGATTTCTCCTAGGGGATCGAGATGGCCCCAGAATCGGCTCCGCGGCCGGACCGGCTTAGTGTTTTCGGGTGACGATCGGACAGCGTGGCGAGCTCGGTGACTTCCTCCGCCGCCGCCGCGACGCCCTGACACCGACGGCGCCGGGATCACGACCGGTGAGCGGCGCCGCACCCCGGGCCTGCGCCGCGAGGAGGTGGCCGAGCGGGCGCACATGTCGATCGTCTACTACGAGCGGCTCGAGCGCGGGCGCGGCCCGATGCCGTCGGCGACCATGCTCGCGGGCCTCGCGCGGGCCTTGCGGCTCACCGATGACCAGCGTAAACACCTCTACCGGCTGGCCGAGCAGCACGAGGAGACCGCGCTGGCGTTCGTCGCCGACCTGCGTACGGTCGTCGCCCGTCGGGGCAACGACCGGCGGGCGGTCGAGCTGGTCGAGGCGTTGCGTCACGCCAGCGCCGACTTCTCCGCCAAGTGGGACGAACACGTTGTTTCGGCCCTGCACTGCTCGGTCAAGCGGTTCGACCACGACCGGGTCGGGCGCGAGCAGGCGGCCCAGTGGGTCGAGAAGCTGGCCAACTACACGACCTTCAAGCCCGACCCGCAGAACGAGGGCGTGCTCACCATGATGCTCGACCAGGTGGTGTCCTGGTCGACCGCGCTGCGATCGACCAGGAACGCTTAGGCTCCCCAGCCGGCCTGGGTGCCGCCGACCCGCTCGGCGACGATCTTCTCCTGGTAGCCGGAGCGACGGTAGGCGGCGATCGGGTCGGGGTCGAGGCCGGCGTCGGCGCGCACCTCGGCGAGCAGCGGACGTACGTCGGTGTTGTACGCGTCCATGAGCACCGCGTTGGCCTCGAGCACCTCACCGTTGTTCTGGGCCGTGGCCAGGGCGTCGCGGTCGATCAGCAGCGCCTTGGCCGACGCCTCCTGGACGTTCATCACCGAGCGGATGATCGCCGGGATCTTCGCCTCGATGTTGTGGCACTGGTCGAGCATGAAGTTGATGCCGTACGCCGGGTCCAGCGCGTCGCCGCGGACGATCTCGTTCATGATGCGGAACAGCTGGAACGGGTCGGCCGCACCGGCCATCAGGTCGTCGTCGGCGTAGAAGCGGCTGTTGAAGTCGAACGCGCCGAGCTTCTTCTGCCGCAGCAGGAACGCCACGATGAACTCGATGTTGGTGCCCGGCGCGTGGTGGCCGGTGTCGATGCAGACGACGGCCCGCTCGCCGAGTTCGACGCAGTGGGCGTACGCCGTGCCCCAGTCCGGCACGTCGGTGGCGTAGAAGGCCGGCTCGAAAAGCTTGTATTCGAGCAGCATCCGCTGGTGGGCGCCGAGCCGGTCGTACGCCTCCCGCAACGCCGCCGCCAGGCGGTCCTGCCGGGTCCGCAGATCGTCCTGGCCCGGGTAGTTGAGGCCGTCGGAGAACCACAGCTTGAGATCGCGCGACCCGGTCCGGTCCATGATGTCGATCGCCTCGAGCAGGTGATCGGTGGCCTTGCGGCGGACGCCCGGGTCGGGGTTGGTGACCGAGCCCAGCTTGTAGTCGTCGTCCTGGAAGACGTTGGTGTTGATCGCACCGATGTCGACGCCCTGGTCGGCCGCGTAGCGGGTGAGGGCGGCGTAGTCGTCGACCTTGTCCCACGGGATGTGCAGCGCGACGGTCGGCGCGACGCCGGTCAGGCGGTGCACGACCGCCGCGTCAGCGATCTTCTCTTCCGGATTGCGCGGCACGCCGGCCTGCGCGAAGACCTTGAACCGGGTGCCCGAGTTGGCGAACGCCCAGGACGGTGTCTCGATGCGCTGAGCGGCCAACGCCCGCTTGACTGCGGCGAGGTCAGTCATGTGATCACTTACCTTCTAGGTGGAAAACCTCGGTGAGCAGCGGAAACCCGTCGGTCGGCGTGGCGCCTTCGAAGAACTCCGTCATCGATGCCTGCCAGCGGGTGTTTACCTCAGTCGTCTCCATCGCCGCCTGAGATGCTGCGAGATCGTCCGCCTCGACGTAGCCGATGAGCAGGCCGTCGGGGCGGAGGAACAGTGAGTAGTTGCGCCAGCCGGCGGCCCGAAGTGCGTCCTGCATCTCGGGCCACACGGCCTGGTGCCGCGCCACGTACTCCTCCAGCCGGTCCGGCCGGACCTGCAGGTGGAAGCAGTAGCGCATCGTCGTCCTCAGAAGTTGAACTGGTCGATGTTGGCCGGGGTGAACTCCGTCGGCGGGCCGAGCACGACCTCACCGTCCGCGCCGACCGTGTAGTCGCCGAGCTTGCCGGCCTTGAACTTGTCGCCCTGCTGGCCGGTGATCTGCCCGGAGGCGAGCGCGGCACCGGCGTACGCGGCGAGGTAGCCGATGTCGGCCGGGTTCCACAGCGCGAACTTCTTGACCGTGCCGTCCTTGACGTACTTGCGCATCTGGTTGGGCAGGCCGAGCCCGGTGATCTGCACCTTGCCCTTGTAGCTGGACGAGCTCACGTACCGGGAGGCGGCCGCGATGCCGACGGTGGTCGGCGAGACGATCACCTTCAGCTTCGGGTACGACTGCAGCAGGCCCTGTGCCTCCTGGAACGACTTCTGGTCGTCGTCGTTGCCGTACGCGATCTTGACGAGCTGAAGCTTGCTGTACTCCGGCTTCTTCAGCTCGGTCTTCATCACGTCGATCCAGGCGTTCTGGTTGGTCGCGTTCGGCGTCGCCGAGAGGACCGCGATCTGGCCCGAGCCGCCGGCCTGCTCGAGCGCCATCTTGGCCAGCGACTGGCCGATGCCCTCGGTGGTGGCCTGGTTGATGAAGATGTCGCGGCAGGCCTTGCTGGCGTCCGAGTCGAACGTCACCACGTGGATCTTGGCCTGTCGAGCCTGGTTGAGCGACGGGCAGACCGCGTTCGGGTCGTTGGCCGCCACCACGATCACGTCTTCCTGCTGCTGGATCAGCGTGTTGATGTAGCTGACCTGCGAGGAGGCGCTGGCGTCGTTCGGGCCGACCTTCTTGTATTCGCCCTGGAGTTCCTTGACCGCCGCCTCGCCGCCGCTCGTCTCCACATCGGAGTAGGGGTTGTTCAGCTGCTTCGGCAGGTAGGCGATCTTCAGACCGGTCTTGAGCTGGGCGTTCGGGTTGGCACTGGCCGGTGCCGCGCCGCCGGCCGAGCCGGTGTCCGAGGAGTTGTTCTTGGTGGTGCCACCGCACGCGGCGGATCCGAGGACGAGGACGGCCGTGGTGAAGGCCAGCACGGGGATGCGAGATCGGAGCATGGTGGACTCCTTCATGACGCCGCGGCCTGGCGGAGCTTGCGCCGCTGCCAGGACCCGCGGATCGCGGTGACGATGTTGGGAAGAAGAACCGACAGCACGAGCAGTGCGCCCGTGACGATGTTCAGCGCCTGCCCGGAGACGTCCTTCAGGCGCAGCGCGTTCTGCAACGCGGCAAGCAGCACGACCCCGGCGAGGACCCCGGGAAGGCTGCCTTTCCCACCGAAGATCGAGACGCCGCCGAGGAGGACGGCCGCGACCACGGCGAGTTCGAGGCCCGAGCCGTTGTCGGCGCGGGCGCTGGAGTAGCGCAGGGTCCACAGCACGCCGACCAGGCCGCAGACCGCGCCGCTGACCACGTAGAGCCAGAATTTGGTGTGGGCGACCCGAATGCCGGAGAAGTGTGAGGCCTGCGCGTTGGCGCCGATCGCGTAGAGCGCGCGACCGACCGGGGTGGCGTGCTGCACGATGCCGAAGATCACGGCGAGTATCGCGATCGGCAGCAGGACGTGGGGGATCGAGCTGGCGCCGAAGGTGCCGGTGACCCAGCTGCTGTAGTTGTAGGGGAAGTCGGCCACCGCGCTGTCGCCGAGCACCACGAACGCCAGGCCCCGGTAGAGCGCCAGGGTGCCGATGGTGACCGCGAGCGAGGGCAGGCCGAGCCCGGTGACCAGGAAGCCGTTGAGCGCGCCGGCCACCGCGCCGAACACGATGCAGAGCGGAATGATCGTCTGGATCGACATTCCGTTGTTCCACATCCAGCCCATGAGCGAGCTGGTCAGGCCCAGCGTGCTGGCCACCGACAGGTCGATCTCGCCGGTCACGATGATCATCGTCATCGGGAGTGCGACCAGGATGATCGGCATCAGGTCGAGGACGAGGAACGTGAAGTTGCGGCTGGTGCCGAAGTTGTCGACCGCGAACGACGCGACGATCAGGACGACGACCGTCAGCAGGATGATGATGCTGTCCCAGCTCGCCAGGCGCTTAGACATGGGCGTCTCTCCTCCGCAGCGAGCGGGCGATGCGTACCGCGACCAGCCGGTCGGCGCAGATCGCCAGGATGATCAGGAACCCGACGATGGCCTGCTGCCAGAACTGGTTGATTTCGAGCACCGCGAGGGCGCTCCCGATCACGGTCAGCAGCAGCGCGCCGAGACCGGCTCCCCAGACCGTGCCGCTGCCACCGAAGACGGCCACCCCGCCGACCACGACCGCGGCCACGACGTTGAGCTCGTAGCTGGTGCCGGCGGACGCGTCGACCGTGCCGAACCGGGCCGCGAACAGCACCCCGGCCAGGCCGGCGAGCGCTCCACTGAGGATGAACGCGCCGAGCAGGTTGCGGGCGACCTTGATGCCGGCCAGTTCGGCGGCCTGCGGGCTCGAGCCCATCGCGTACAGCTCGCGGCCGGCCCGGTAATTGCGCATCAGCACCGAGATGCCGCCGACCACGACGACCGCGATCAGCACCAGCCACGGGACGCCGAGGACGCTCGCGTTGGCGAAGCCCAGGAAGTGCTGCGGCAGCTTGTCGGCGTTCACCTGCCTGCCGCCGGCCCACGAGTACGTGATGCCGCGGTACATGTAGAGCGTGCCCAGCGTGACGACCAGGGCCGGCACCCTGCCGTAGCGGACCAGGATGCCGTTGATCAGGCCGCAGAGCGCGCCGACCAGCAGGCCGACCGCGATCGGGACGATCATCGGCAGGCCCTGATGGTCGCTGACCATGGTGGCCGTGGCCCACGCGCTGACGCCGAGCACCGAGCCGACCGACAGGTCGATGTTGCGGGTGATCACGACGACCGCCTCGCCGGCCGCCATCACGGCGAGGATGGCGGTGTTGAGCAGGTTGTCGCGGATGCTCTGCCCGGAGAGGAAGCGGTGGTTGTTGGCCGTCGTGTAGATGATCAGAAGGGCCAGAGCCAGCACGATGCCGAGCTCGCGCGTCCTCAACAACGACTTGCCGGGCTTTGCCAAGGCGGCCGGGGTCATGCCGTCACCTGCTGTCCCATCGCGGCGTACATAACGGACTCCTCGGTCGCCTCGTCGCGACTCAGAACCGTGGCCACCCGGCCCTCGCGCAGCACCACCACCCGGTCGGCCATGCCGAGCACCTCGGGCAGTTCGGACGAGACCATGACGACCGCGAGGCCGTCGGCGGCCAGCGACGACATCAGCCGGTGCACCTCGGCCTTGGTGCCGACGTCGATGCCGCGGGTCGGCTCGTCGACGATCAGCAGCTTCGGCCCGGTCGACAGCCACTTGGCCAGCACGATCTTCTGCTGGTTGCCGCCGGAGAGCGTGCCGACCGCGTCGGACAGGTGGCCCAGCTTGGTCTGCAGCTTCTGGGTCCAGGTCGCGGCGGCCCGCCGCTCCTCGCCGCCGAAGAGCAGGCCGAGCCGGGCCAGTTTGCGGGCCCGGGGCAGGGTCACGTTGCGCTCGATCGACAGCTCCATGATCAGGCCCTGCTGGCGGCGGTCCTCCGGCACCAGGGCCATCCCGGCGGCCATCGCGGCCCGCGGGGAGCCGGCCTTGAGCCGCTTGCCCGACACCTTGACCGTCCCTTTGTCATAGGGATCCACCCCGAAGACGGCCTGCATCACCTCGGACCGGCCGGCGCCGACCAGGCCGGCCAGCGCAACGATCTCGCCCGCCCGCACGTCGAAGCTGATGTCGCGGAAGAGGCCCTCGCGAGACAGGCCGTCGACCTCGAGCACGACCTCGCCCGGGGTGACCTCCTGCTTGGGGAAGAGCGCGCTGAGGTCGCGGCCGACCATCCGGCGGATCATGTCGTCGACGGTCAGGTCGGCGACCATCTCCGTCGCGACGTGCTTGCCGTCGCGCATGATCGTGATCCGCTCGCACAGCTCGGTGATCTCCTCGAACCGGTGCGAGATGAACATGATCGCGGCGCCCTCGTCGCGCAGCGACCGCACGACCGCGAAGAGCCGCTCGACCTCGACGCCGGAGAGGGCCGCGGTCGGCTCATCCATGATCAGGATGCGGGCCTGGCTGGACAGCGCCTTGGCGATCTCGACCAGCTGCTGGTCGGCGATCGACAGGCCGCGGGCCGGGCGGGTCGGGTCGATGTGGACACCCAGCCGGCGGAACAGCGCCTCGGCGTTGGCGTGCATGGCCTTGCGGTCGATCTGGCGCAGCCGGGTCAGCGGCTGATTGCCCATCGCGATGTTCTCCGCGACGTTCAGGTCGGGGAAGAGTGTCGGCTCCTGATAGATGACCGCGATGCCGGCCGCCTTGGCGTCGGCCGGCCCGGCGAACTCGACGTCGGCCCCGTTCACCTTCAGGGTGCCGGTGTCGGGCCGATGCACCCCGGCCAGCATCTTGACGATCGTCGACTTGCCGGCACCGTTCTCACCGACGAGGGCGTGCGCCTCCCCGCCGTACAGCGGGAAGCTGACGCCCTGGACGGCCGCGACCGCGCCGAAGGATTTGGACACGTCGTGGACCTCGAGCAGGGCCTCTGCCTCTGCCACCGGCCACCTCCAGCCTGGACGAGTTGAAATGTTTCATTAGGCGTAGGGAGAACGTAGGTGGCCCCGGTCACAGGTGTCAAGCACGGAATGGAAACACTGCGGAAACGACGCCGTTGTCCCGCTCCTCGATGCCGTAAGATGGCGCTTCAACGTTTCAAACCAGGGGGTTTGCGGTGCTCAACGGCAGGACACCGTCGGTGAAGGACGTGGCCGCGGCCGCCGGAGTCTCCCTGGGCACGGTCTCCAACGTCATGAACCGGCCCGAAGTGGTCAGCGCCCGCACCCGCGAACGGGTCGAGCGGGCGATGGCCGACCTCGGCTTCGTCCGCAACGAATCGGCCCGCCAGCTGCGCGCCGGCACCAGCCGCACACTGGCCTACGTGATGCTCGACGGCAGCAACCCGTTCTTCCACGACGTTGCGCAGGGCATCGAATACGCGGCCGAGGACGCCGACCTCTCACTGTTCATCTGCAACAGCAACAGCCGGCCCGAACGCGAAGAGGTGCACCTCGACCGCCTGCTCCAGCAGCGCGTCCAGGGCATCCTGATCACCCCGGTCAACCCGGACGCCCCGCACCTCGACGAGCTGTCGCGTCGCGGCGTCCCCATGGTCATCGTCGACCGGGTGCGGGGTGGCGCCGACTGCTGCTCGGTGTCCGTCGACGACGTGCTCGGCGGCCGCATCGCCATCGAGCACCTCGCCGAGCAGGGCCACGAACGCGTCGCGGTCATCGGCGGGCCGGAGTCGCTCGGCCAGGTCAGGGAACGCCTCGAAGGCGCACGGCAGATCTGGGCCGAGCTCGGCCGCTCGCCCGACGACTTCGTCTACCTGCCGACCGAGGCGATGACGGTCGCCGAGGGCCGCTCGGCCGGCGAGCGGCTGGCCGGCCTCCCGGCGCGCCGGCGCCCCACCGGGGCCTTCTGCGCCAACGATCTGCTGGCGCTCGGCCTGCTGCAGCAGAGCATCGGCTCCGGCCGGCACATCCCCGACGATCTGGCGATCGTCGGTTTCGACGACATCGAATTCGCCGCCGCGGCGGCGGTTCCGCTCACTTCCGTACGCCAACCGCGTCAAGAATTGGGCCGGGCGGCCGCCCAGCTGGTCCTCGACGAGGCGACCAACCCCGACCACCGGCATCAGCAGCTGTCGTTCACGCCCGAACTCGTGGCCCGGGCGTCGTCGCGGCGTTGAGGTTCCCTACAGGCGGTTGTCTATCGCGTTGATCGTCAGGACGGCCGAGAGCCGGGCGGTGACCGGACGGGGCCTCCAGATGCAGGCGGGCGATGTTGAGGCCGCTGTCCCCGATGACGGCGAGCAGCGCCAGATCACCGCCCGCGTAGACGGCGAGATAGCCACCCGAGTTACGGATCGTCACCTCACTGAACGTCCCCTGCCCGAGGGCGGCGCCGCACGTACGGCTGATGCCGTGCGCGCCGGCCGCAAGGGCGGCGATGTCGTGGGGTTCGGCGCCGGCCATCGTGTCGTGCAGAATCACCAGGCCGTCGACGCCGGCGATGACGCGGCCGCGGACCCCGGTCACCTGATGACGCAGGGCGGCCAGTTCGCCGCGGACGGTTTGGAAAGGATCTGAGCTGGCGGCTTGCACGGCATGCTCCATGGCGTCTCGGCGAGGTCAGAGGGTCCGTAGGGTGACGACAATGCGGTCGAGGACCGCTTCGTCGTTGGCGAAGGGCGTCTGAATCAGCGACGCGAACCAGTCGGCCGCCAGGTCGGTGACGTCCTGGGTCGCGCCGGCGGATCGCTGCGCTAGCGGCGCGGAAGTGCCGGCGGCTTTCTCGGGCGTCCCGGGCGGCACCGGCCGGACCAGCACGGGCCGAGCCGGCCGGGTTCCGGCAGCCTGGCCGGGCCCGACCAGGGGTAGCGCCCGCTCCGACCGAGCCGCTTCAAGGCCAGCAGGCAGCGCCGAAGCGGGCCTTGGTTGGTCCGGTCTTTGCTCCCGGAGTTCGTGATTCTGCGGCATACCACCACCGCGACGGTGTCCTGGTTGCCGGCGCTGCGTAGGAAGACGTGCACCATGTTGTCGTTGTGCACCAGGATCTCCTGGAAGTAGTGCCGGGCATTCTGCACGCCGCGGCGGCCTTGAAGATGTCTTCGATCATCACCACGTTGCGGCCCTGGAACAGGTCGAACGTGGCCGCCGCCAGCAGGTCCAGCACCTCGCTCGGGTGGTCGTCGAGCGTGTCCGCGGCGAGCAGCATCCCGGTCGACATGTCGACGAGGCCGCTCGCGATGCAGTCCGGCACCTGGCTGCGGAACTGCCGCACCGCATCGCTGACGAGCTGGGACGTGCTCCGGACGTTCGACTCCTCGACCGCCGTCATATTTCGAGTTCGGCTTCGATCTTGCGGAGCTGGTGCCGCGCCAGACCGAGGTTGGCCCGGCTCTTGCTCAGTGCCAGGTAGAGGAAGAGCGCGTCGCCGCCGCGCCGGCCCTGGACGAGCCGGATCAGGTGGTACTGGCTGTCGAGGGTGATCAGGATGTCCTCGATGTTGTCGGTGAAGCCCAGCATCTCGAGGGTGCGCACCTTGGCGCGGACCACGTCGGTGTTGCCGGCGGGGCCACGTTCATGTCCATGGTTGCGCCGCCACCCATGACACCGAGGGTGAGGTCGCTGGTGTAGTCCACCAGTGCCACGCCGACGGCGCCCTCGATGGTCATGGCTTCCTTCAGGGAAGTTTCAATGTTCGCCACTTGTCCTCCGAGGTCGAGCCTGCGGTTTGCAGGCGGGTCTCAGCGGCGGAAGGGCGCGATGAGTTCGTCGGCCACCCATCGGGCGGCGCCGGGCGGGTACGGGAGGGGCAGGCCGAGCACGATGTGACGGAAGCCGGCGTCGAGCGCCTCCTCGATCGCCTGCCGGGTGTTGCCGGGCCGGGCGAAGTCGGCGGCCAGGTGGATCGAGCGGACGATCGCGGCCGGGTCGCGGCCGATCCCGGTGCAGTAGCGGTCGAGCAGGGCGCTGCGGCTCACGCAGTCGGCCAGATCGCCGCCCGGGATGTTCCAGATGTCGGCGTGCTCGGCGGCGATGCGGAGCACGGCCGCCGACCGGCCGGCGATCAGGAACGGCGGGCTTGAGGCCGGCTTCGGGTTGCCGAAGGCGCCGGTGAGCCGCACATATGTGCCATCGAAGTCGAACGGTCGGTGCTCGGTCCACAGCCGCTTGATCACGGTGCAGGCTTCGGCGAGGCTGCCCACGGCGTACGCGGTCTCCTGGAAGGGAAGGCCGTGCGCGGCGTATTCCCTCAGCGCGAGGGGGTGCCCGGGCCGTGATCCGACGCCGATGCCGAAGGCGAGGCGACCGCCTGAGACGACGTCGACCGTGGTCGCGATCTTGGCGAGCATCGCCGGCGGGCGGAAGCGATTGCTGGTGACCAGCAGGCCGAGTTGCAGGCGGCTGGTCTGGGCGGCGAGGGCGGCGAGCAGGGTCCAGCCTTCCAGAATCGGGCCGTCGGGGTCGCCGCCGATCGGCATCAGGTGATCGAAGAGCCAGGCGTGCTCGATCTCCCCGATCGCGTCGGCCTCGTGCCAGACCCGCTGGATGTCCTGGTAGCCGACCTGCATCTGGGCAGTGGCGATGCCGAAGCTCGGCGTGGTCATCGCGGTCACCGCCGGCGCAGGGAGTGGTCGAGCAGGGCGGGCGGGGTGTCGAGCTTCTCGTCCGGGGCCAGGTCGACGCCGGGCGGGACGATGGCGTCGATGGCGTCGAGCACGTCGGCGCTGAGGACGGTGTCGGCCGCCGCCAGCTGCGAGTGCAGGTGGTCGATGGTGCGGGGGCCGATGATCGCGCTGGTGACGCCCGGGTGGGCGGTGACGAAGCCGAGCGCGAGCTGGATCAGCGTGCGGCCGGCCTGGTCGGCTAGCTTGGTCAGTTGCTCGACCGCCGCCACGCGGGCCGGGTTTTTCGACGGGTCGAAGCGGTCGGGCAGGATGGTTGACCGGTGTGTGCTCCGGGCCCCGGACAGCCAGCCCCCGGCTAGTGTGGTGCGCCGGAAGTCCCTAATCTAAATGTAGGCTGTGGTCATGTCTGGTCGTGGCCGGCCGCGGGCCGAGTTGGTGCTCAGCGACGAG
>NZ_JBITEL010000026.1:0-64541 GCF_044455125.1 Actinoplanes sp. NPDC051343 | reverse complement strand
AGGGATACCGCCGTTCACGCTCCACCCCGAGAGCTTCCCGGTGATCGTGCCCATCGCAGGGACACGCCGTGCGACACCACTCTCAAACACTCACTTAGGTGAACTGTTGGTACCGGCGGTGCGAGGTCTCGCAGATCTCGATGTACTGGTGGTGGCGGCGACGGCACGTGACGACGGTCCAGAGATGATGCAGCAAGCGCTCGGAGCGGTGCCGGATAACGTTCGCCTGACAGGCTTCGTGCCGTTCGACCGCCTGCTGCCATTGGCCGATGTGCTGGTCACGAACGGCGGATACGGCGGGGTCCACGTAGCCCTGCAGCATGGCGTCCCGATCGTGGTTGCCGGTGCCAGTGAGGACAAGCCGGAGGTCGCTGCCCGGGTCGAGTGGACAGGTACCGGCGTGAACCTTCGGACCGGCACACCGAAGCCTGCCGACGTACGCGAGGGGGTCCAGAAGATCTTCGGCAGTAACGGTTACCGGATGCGGGCGCAGGCATTGCGTAAGGAGTTCGGCGAGTACCAGCCCTTCGACGCGATCGCGGCGGTCGTCGAGGCGGTCTGACCCGGCCTCACTTTCGTCACCTCGGTGCCGGGGTTCGCCGGGGTGCGGCGTCCGTTGTACGACTCTGCGCCTCGTCCTCCTGAGACGGCTCAACACGATCGTTTCCAACGCGTTGCCCATCGCGGGCCGGATGAGCCGGCAACGGACGGCCATGCCGACGAGTCGGGGGTCGGCGCCGATGCGGGCGGTGATGCGAACTCGACGTTGATGCGCGCCGATCCGGCATGACCAAGGTGGTCACCGGCAGCGGCGGTGACTATCTGCCTGACACCCCACAGGTTCCAACGGGTCCATCCCCGCGATTGCCCGACCGCGCCGGCCTGCACTCCGGCCCAGTGGCTCGTCAGCCTTTGTCTGTGGCGCCGCGCATAAAACGCCGATCTCGGTTGCACCAGGCGGATTCGCGCCAGGGCGTCCCGAGCGGCGCGTTCCCCGCTCGACTTGGCCCGCCTTGGCCCGCCTTGGCGAGCTGGGTGTCGTGGCCGGTCGAGTCCGACGACCAGCTTGTCGCTATTGACCGGATGTCCTGCCGGGTCGGCATCCACGCCTTCCACCGCCCAGGCTGATGAACCCGAGTGTCGCTCGGCGAAGGCGGCCAGGGCGGTATAGCGGCCCGGATCCGCGTAGCGGTGACCCGGTCGAGCACGGCACCGCTGCGTGACTCGACGACCGCAGCGATGCGGGCGTCTTGGTGATTATCGACGCTGATGATGAGGTCGGCACTGCCAGTCATTACCGTGTCAATTCGAACGGCCTCAAGGGCCGACGGGGCTAAGCGACCGGACGGCTTAGGGCGGGGGAGGATAAGGAGTGGCGAGCGTCTTGCAGCACGCCGACGGGCGCGGGGCGCAACAACTAACCTGGTCCTGACATGGCCTCGCGCAGATGGCGAAGAGCGTGAAAGGTACGCGACTTGACAGTTCCGAGCGGCATACCCAGGCGGTCCGCCGTCTCCTGCGTCGAGGAGCCATGAA
This sequence comes from Actinoplanes sp. NPDC051343, assembly GCF_044455125.1. Lineage (NCBI taxonomy): Bacteria > Bacillati > Actinomycetota > Actinomycetes > Micromonosporales > Micromonosporaceae > Actinoplanes > Actinoplanes sp. NPDC051343. The sequence continues at coordinate 63,005 of NZ_JBITEL010000026.1, read as the reverse complement.
CGTAGAGCTCGTTCAGGATCATGCGTTGTTCGGGGGTTAACCCGCGGATCGCGCACCTGAGTGCATCCGTGGCGAGCACCGTGTCGGTGGTGGGATTGGCCGACGACACGACATCGAAGTCCATCAAGTCCACTTCGGTGGGACGAACCTGCCGCATCCGAGCCGCGTCGATGGCGATCCGCCGTGCCACGACGAACAGCCAGCGTCGCGTGCCGTCGTCGTCTGCTGGCATCCGATCGAGGTTGCACCACGCACGGATCATGGTCTCCTGCAACAGGTCCTCGGCAAGATGGCGTTGCCCGTACGTTAGACGCACCAAGAAGTCGAACAGGGGGCGGCCATGGCGGGCCTTCAGGGACGCGATGCGCTCGTCCGGGGCCGGTTCTGTCTGCTCGTGACGGGCATGCAGTTCAATCGTCACGGTGACGGCCTCGGGTGTTTGCGGCACTCATAGCGCCCTCCCACGGAACACATGATGCGGTTTTGGCTGTCATTTTCAAGCTCTGCGGACTTCCTGTAGCTCGCTCTTCGGCCTTTAAGTGAGCGCGGCGACTCTTCTGCGCTCGGCCTCAGCCGGCGCAAGGGCGAAGGACAGCTGTACGAGGCCACCGGCGAATTTCCGCTCGACGTGATGGTCGAAACTGCGGACCAAGTGAAGGATGGCGATGTTCTCGGGAAGGATCGTGGCTACGAATTCAGTGATGTCGTTGCTGCGCGCGGCCTGGGCCAATTGTCGTAGCAGCGTTGAACCGATGCCGCGTCGTTGGTACCCGTCCTCGACGACCAGGGATACCTCGGCGTTGGGCGCATCGGGGGATAGCCGGTCGTACCGGCCGACGCCCACGATTGCGCCACCCGCCCAGGCAACGAGCGCTTCCCGATCGTGGTGGTCGACATTGACGAATCGTTGCAGATGGCTCGGAGGGACCTGGGCATAGTTCGAAAAGAACCGCAGATAGCGTGTGCGTTCACTCATCCGCGCGTGGAACTGCAGCATGGCGGTGGCGTCATCGGCGCGGATCGGGCGGAGCAGGATCGTAAGTCCATCTAGGACGGCCCGCGTTGTGGTCCGCTCGTCAGCCACGGGCATCGCTGATCACGTCCGCGACTTGTTCTGGGAAGTCCAGGGAGATGAAGGTGCGGCCCCCCCGGACCCGAGTCAGGACCGCGTCCGGAAAGGCGTCTGCCAGCCGCTGCGCCATGCTCAGCGGAAAGCAGCGATCGGCGTCACCCCAGATGATGTCCACCGGCTTTGGAAATGTATGAAATCGGGTGGAGACTTCGAGTAGGTCGGCGGGGCGCATGGAGCTCATCAGCTTGGCCGCATCGCGGCGGATGGCATGGTCGTTGAGCCCGGGGTGTATCCAGCTGGAAGTGAGCTCCGGATCGGGCTCGCCTACGAACATGAGGCCGTAGCCATGCTGACTGTGCCGAACAGCGACCGGCGTAAGCGAGGCCAGAAGGGGTTTGAGGAGCAACGGGTGGCTGCCGACCTTGATCAGGCCGGCGAACTCTTGCGGCGGAAATACGTCGAAAGCGTCACAATTGGTCAGGGCTAAGCGGCCGATGCGGCCGTGGTCGGCGTCAATGGTGAATTGGCACAGCGCACCGCCGGTGTCGCTGCCGACGAGGGTGACTTCGTTCAGGTCGAGCGCTGCGAGCAAGGTGTTAATGAGGTTGGCGATACCCTGTGGGCTGAGATCGGCGTCGGCGTTCATCGCGACAACGTGTGAGCCCAGCGGCCAGACCGGCGCGTAGCTGCGGATGCCGCGCAGTGCGAGCAGGTCAGCGACGGCGGTCCAGAGTTGGTTGTCGACGAGCAAACCGTGCACGAAGACGACTGGCGTGTACGGGCTGTCCGCCGGCCCGGCGACGCGGTATGTGATAGTTCCCTGCGGCAGTTCGATGCGCTCGAGTTGGGGCGCGGGAGCTGCTGTTGCAGACATCGGTGTCTCCATTTCTGCGCCTGTGTCGCCTGTTTACGGTCGGCTGACGTAACAGCTGGCGGTCGCCGTGGCCAGCAGGGTGCCCGCGGAATCTTGCAGACATGCTTCAGCAAGGGCGACCTGTCGTCCTACGTGGATTACGGTGCCGGTCGCCGTTACAAGTCCGGTGCTGGCGTCGATAGGTCTAACGAGCCGGACCGATAAATCCAAAGTGCTGAACGTGGCCTTAGCGGGGAGTGTGGTGTGCACCGCGCAGGCGGCCGCCGAGTCCAGCATGGTGGCGTATACGCCGCCGTGAACCGACCACATCGGGTTGTAATGGAACTCGCCAGGGGTGAGCCGGAACACGGTTTCGCCTTCGGTGGCAGAAATCAGACTCATCCCGAGTAAGGCCATCATCGGCGCTGGGGGGACCTCGCCGCGAGCCATCGCCTGCAGAAACTCGAGTCCGCTCGCAGTATGGGTGCTCGAAAAAGCGCTTTGCTCTGCCCAGGAAACCACGCGCACGCGCGCGCCGGGCTCCGCTTGCGTTCGTGTGTCTGTCTGATCCATCGTGCCACTCCTCACGTGGATTGCGCTGCGACCGAGGGGGATTTGCGGGATGCCGGGTCACAGGGGCGTTTCAGCGCAGGTAGCCAGGGCGTCCCAGGCTGCTTGCCTGCCGATGTCGACGGCGGAGCGCATGAGATGGGGCCGGCGCTCGGTACGGCCGATTCGTACGCTGCCCGCCGGCGGCCGGACCTGCAGGGTCGCCGGGTGCATGGCGAGCTGCAATTCCTCGTCGGCGCGGCACGCCATCCTCTGGAGCCACGGCTCGGCTGCGCCTGGAGCGTGCCGGGCGAACCAGCGGGTCAGTACCATCCGTTCGATACCGGTCGGGGCTGCGGTGGTCTCGGCGACGCGTCTGGTGCGAAGTGCGACGACGTGGGTGGCGCGCTGCGCCAATGCGGTGCGAATCGGAACCGTCTCGGCGATACCCGCGTCGATGTAACGCCTTCCGTTGATTTCGACGGGTTCTCCGGCGAGGAACGGCATGGCGGTCGACGCCCGCAGTGCGGCCTGCAGGCTCGCCTGGTCATGAATCTGATCGTGCAAATCCACGGCGAGCCCGGTGAGGGCGTCGGTGGCGATCGGATGGAATTCGACCGGGTTGTCGAGCACTTCCTGGAATCCCATGGGCATCAGCTCTGTGTATACGGTGTGCACGAGGAACTGTGTGTCGACAACCGGCTTGCGGCGCAGGATCCGTCGAGGGGCAATAGTGCCGCCCATGATGGCCTTGTCCCACCATGCGTGCTGGGTGCTCTCGACTCGGCCGCACAGCAGCCATGCCGCGTTGAGAGCACCAGCGGAACTGCCGTAGACCGCATCGAACAGCGGCAGCAGCCGGAGTTGCTCGATGACGATTGTCATGCCGCTGGAGTAGGCGCCGCGGGAGCTGCCGCCTTCGATGAGTAGAACTAGTCGGGCGTTATCGCTGCGATTTCCCGGGGTACTTGCGTGCCGCATACGCTCGCGCAGCAGCTGAAGGACGGCCTCGCTCACCGCGTTCCCTTCTTCTGAAACGGAGTGCCGCAAACCGAGATCGGCTTGGGGTGGACAGATGCTCGATGCGGTGCAGGGCACAGGAGTGTTCCGCGGGCGGAATGAAGCTCGGTCTGAGGCGAGCATCGTTGTCGCGCTGGCCTGTATGCGCGGCTTTGCCAGGGCACGCCAGTGCGGCCTGCCCGCGAGTGGTCGGTGGCGGCGCAGTGTCGGTATTGGGGCCGGGGCATGACACTAGGGAATGCCCTGACACCGTGTGAGAGTCAAGTTACTAGCCGGTAACATCGCTGTGAGCATCAAGACGTTCCGGTGGCTCTTTGGCAGTGCGGCAAGATCGAAGCGCCTATCGCTGGCGTTTGTCCTCGCGAATTCTCATAACGCGTCTTCTGTGATTTGGTCACCGCGCGTCCAACGTCTGGGCGCCAATCACAGAGCTGCTGGGAACGAGGGACAGCCGCTCGGGTCGCGAAGGGACGGACGTTGTCGAGGAGCCGCATGGGGCTTCGGCGCACCCCAGGCCTGCTACGCCTGGGCCCACGAAGTGCTCGCACAGAGCCGGATGCCGGCAGCAAGAGGTCAGCGTGCAGGAACTCGCCGGCGGCTACTGCGTCGTCCGTGACCTTGTCGAGCGGCGCCAGACGAGACCCGACCTTCGAGTCACCCCGAAGCTCCTATCGGTCGGAAAGGTCATCGGCTGGTTGCCGAAGCCCCGGCAACCTCATCAACGCGACACCGATCGTCTGATCGCGATCCTCGGTAACTGCCTCGGGCCTCGCCAGTCTGACCACTCACATCCGTGGCGCTGTCGATCCTGCCGCGTGGCCAGCGGTCGCCATCGCGTCCTCGCATGCGCCGCCAATGAGTGATTTGTCTTCGGTGATCGATGAACATTTGCCGTCGACCGATCGTCGAGAACATATGGGACCATCAGGAGGAAACCAAAGCCTGCTACCAGCGCACCAATCCGATCGCAGCCCTAAGCTTCATCAGTCCGGACCTAGCGATATGCCCGTGATCATCGACCGGAGGCTCTTGCAGCGGCGTCTTGACCGGGCCACCGGCCACCTCGAGACGCCGATCGCCGCGGTTGACCTCGCCGCCTTCGACGACAATGCGGCGGAGCTGGTCAAACGGGCTGCCGGCAAGCCGCTGCGGGTGGCCAGCAAGTCGGTACGCTGCCGGGCCCTGCTGGAGCGCGTGCTGGCCCGCCCCGGATGGCACGGAGTGATGGCCTACACCCTGCGCGAGGCGGTGTGGCTAGTCCGCGAAGGGGTGACTGACGACGTCCTCGTCGCGTACCCGACAGTCGATCGCACCGCGATCCGGGAGCTGGCCTCGGACCCGAAGCTGACCGAGGCCATTTCGATCATGGTGGATCACCCGGCTCACCTCGACCTGGTCGACCAGGTCACGTCGCCGGGTAAGCGGCCGGATGTACGCCTCTGCCTCGACCTCGATTCCTCGTGGAAACCAGGGCCGCTGCACGTGGGCGTACGCCGATCGCCGGTGCATTCGGCCGCGCAGGCGGCCGTCCTGGCCCGGCGTCTCGTGGCCCGGCCCGGTTTTCGCCTGGTCGGCATGATGTCCTATGAGGCGCAGATCGCCGGGGTGGGCGACCTGTTGCCGAACGCCGTGCGCAGCCGGGTCATCCAGGTGATGCAGCAGAACTCGTTCACCGAGCTGATCGGGCGGCGGGCCGACGCGGTGGCCGCGGTGCGGCAGTACGCCGACCTCGAGTTCGTGAACGGCGGCGGCACCGGCAGCGTGGCCGCTACCAGCGCGGATCCGGCGGTCACCGAGGTCACCGCCGGTTCCGGGCTCTACGGTCCGACGCTCTTCGACGTCTACCGGGCCTGGCGGCCGACGCCGGCGGCGTTCTTCGCGCTCTCCGTCGTGCGGCGCCCGGCGCCGCGGATCGCCACCGTGCTCGGTGGCGGCTGGATCGCTTCCGGGCCGGCCGAGAAGTCTCGGCAACCGAGCCCCTACCTGCCGGCCGGGCTGCGGTTCAAGCCCGACGAGGGCGCCGGCGAGGTGCAGACGCCCCTGCTGGGACCGGTCGCCGACACCTTGCGGCCCGGCGACCGGGTCTGGTTCCGTCATGCCAAGGCCGGCGAACTGTGCGAACACGTCAACGAGTTGCAGCTGGTCGACGGCGAGTCAGCGGCGCCGGCCCCGACCTACCGGGGCGAAGGCCATGCCTTCCTCGGCTAACGCTTGAGTGGCTCGCCTATTCACAGGAGGCGGCCTGAGGTTGTATGCCAGTGAAGGAAGTCGTCCGGCCACCGCATGCTCTGGAAGGGGGGGCAGCGTTGGCCAGCGGCGATCCGGTGATTTCCACGCTGGGAATTGAACGACGCCGTCCTCGGGCCGTCGTGTGAATGTGACCGGACCAGCAGCAGAGAAGCTTCCTTACCTTCAGCACCATCTCGGTCGGCGACGGCTTCTGACAATGTTCGGCCTTGGCGCCGGCGTCTCCACATCAGCGATCCTGGGGGGAGATCCGGTGCTGGCCGCCACCCTGGGCTACGACGAAGCTGCCGGGATCAGCCCGGATTCGTATCGGCCGCCACCGGGATTAGCCCGGCCGTCGGCGGCCAAAGCTGCCGCATTGTCATGGATCACCGCCAACGAGACGGCGCTGGCCGGACTGAGTGATCAGATTTGGCGCTATGCTGAACTGTCGTTGCGAGAGTGGAACTCGTCGCGGGCCGTGGCTGAGCTGCTCCGAAGCAACGGGTTCACGATAAATTGGGGTGCGGCAGGTCTTCCGGCTGCGTTCGTTGCTTCCTATGGCAACGAAGGACCCGTGTTGGGGTTCAACGCTGAATACGACGCGTTGCCAGGCCTGTCGCAGAAGCCCGGCGCCTCGGTTCATGACCCCCTTGTCTACAATTACGACGCGTACGGGCCACAGTACGGCCCTGGCCACGGTGATGGTCACAATTTGCTCGGCGTCGGCGGTGCTGGTGCGGCTGTGGCAGTGGCGCGAGCTCTCCAAGCGACCGGTTTGAAGGCAACCGTGAAGTTGTTTGGCTCCACCGGAGAAGAACAACTGGTCGGTAAGGCGTACGCGGTGAAGGCTGGTGTCTACGACGGACTGGACGCGTTCCTCGACTGGCATCCGTTCAACGCGACCCTGTCGTTCTGGAACACCACCAGCGCATTGATGTCGGCGACGTTCACGTTCCTCGGTGCTTCGGGGCACGGTGGTACTCCACTGGGTAACAAGAGCGGGCTGGACGGTGCGCTGCTTACGGCCACCATGTCGGAGTATCTACGTGAAAAAAACGTCGCGCCCTCCGGTCGATTCCACTATGCGATCATCAATGGTGGCGCAGCCCCGAACGTGACACCCGACATGTGCTCGATCTGGTTCTTCATCCGAGAAGGCAGCCCTGAACGGGCACAGGTGCTCTACGACAAGATCGTCGAATGCGCCAAGGCAGCTGCGCAGGCCAGCCAGACTCGACTGGTGCACAAGTTTCACGCCGGCACGTGGAACTTGCTGGCCAGCAAGGCGGGTTCCGAGCTGCTCAACGACAACATGCTCCAGATCGGCGCCCCGAGATTCACAGACGCCGACCAGGCGCTGGCCCGGGCAATCCAGAAATCACTTGGCAAGCCCCAGACTGGCATGCCTACCGAGCTGGTTCCACTGACCCCGCCTGCGGCGAGCTACACCGGCGGCCTGTCTACTGACAGCGCAGACGTCAGCTGGCAGGCGCCGACTGCAGTCCTGCTGGCGGCGGCCTTTCCCCCCGGTCTGCCAAACCACAATTGGGGTCTCACCGCAACCGCTGCGACCAACATCGGCCATCAGGCGATGCTGTCCGCGGCACGCTACCTGGCCGCCGCCGCCGTCGACCTGATCGAACAGCCGGCCTTGCTCGACGGCATGCGCCAGGAGTTTGCCGATCGCAAATCCGTACTCACCTGGAAGAGCTTGATACCTGACGGTCAACAGCCGCCGATCTATCAACCCCCGCCGGATTTCCTCGCCGCGACCGGACAGAGCTTTCCACCTGCTGGCTTGCAGTGGCCCGTACCAGCCATTGTCGCGACCGAGCAGCTGGGCACGACGGGCCCGACGCTGCCACCGGTCACCTGAGAGGTTGGGCGGTCCGCGATGCGCTCGCCTCGTCTCGCGGATCGCCCAATCGCCCTACCGGGCCCCCGGGTAAGAGTGCGACAATTCAGCAGTTACCACGGTCCTGCGGTCGAGTTATCAGGTGATGGCAGCTGAGGCGATGGAGCGCAGCCGGTCGCGAAGGCCGGTGACGGCCGGGAGCCGCAGCTCTTCCAGAATTTGCAAGGCTGCCCGCCACGCCCGCGCAGCCGCTGAGGCGTCGCCGTTGCCGGCCATGGCTTCGCCCAGCGAGACCAGAGTAAAAGCTTCGTCGGGCCGGTTGCCGTGTTTCCGGTAGATGTCGATCGCTTCGCGGAAATAGTCAGCGGCGAGCCCATGGTCGCCGCAGCGTTGCCACAAGTTGCCAAGCCCGTTCAGGCAGCCAGCCACGCTGTTGACGTCATTGATGCTCAGATACTTAGCCAAGGCTTGCTCAAACAGATCAACAGCGGCCCGTTGGTCTCCCAGCGCGGCCTGGCACCGGGCCAGGCCCTGCAGTGCACTGGCGATGCCCTTCGGATGACGTGCTTCGGCGTACAGGCGTTGGGCCGTCCGGAACTCCTTCTGCGCGTTCGTGGGGTTATTGCCGCCCGGTAAGCCGTAGTTCGCCTCGCCAACCAGAGTAAGACCGATGTTGACGTGCACGTGGGCCTGGTCGATCAGCGATCCCTGCCCTGCGAACATTTGTTGGGCGTGGCGCAGATGATCACGGGCACGACCGTGATCACCGAGGTAATAGAAGGCACCTGCCACGCAGCGGTGCATGTGTGCCTGCCCGGTCAGGTCACCGCGGCGTTCCGCCATATGTAGGGCGCTGGTCATGGTTTCACGCCACTGCTGAACCAGACCCGAGTATTGAAAGTACGGCAGCAGCGCCATCGCAAATTGCCATGGCTTGAGGTCAGGGCTAGCTTCGTCCGCCTCCTGCAGCATGGTATTTAGGGTGTCTATCCGGGCCCGAAACCACTCCATGGCGGCCCGAAAGTCAGCGAAGGGCGTGATGGTTACACCAGCAGGAACAGCGTGTTCAATGTCGGAATCCTGCCGCGATGTCATCACCTGGGTCCCGACCTGCGCCATGAGCAGGTAATGCTGGAACAGCCGCGCACGGGCTTGCCGCGTCGTGGCCGGGTCGTCGACCCTGTCCGTCAGGGCGCGCGCGAACGCGCGGATGATCGGATGAAGGCCGAGGCGCCCCGCCGAGGCGACAACAAGGCTGCCTCGGCTGAGTTCAGCGATCGACGGCTGGATTGCTGTGATCGGCTGCCCGGCGAGGCTTGCCGCGGCCGCGACCGAGATATCCATTGCCGGATGCAAGCTCAGCAGACGTAGCAGTCGGGCGGCCGGCCCGCTTAGCTTCCGGTAGGACCAGCCCACGATCGTCCACAGGTCGGCCTGCCCGGGCTCGGCGAAGGCGCAGAGCCGGCCGTCGAAGAACTGCTGACGGTCGGCGAAACTGGCGAGGTCGAGATGCGGATAAGCGATGGTTTGCACAGCGACGGTGGCTAGTGCGCCCGGGAGTTGACCACAGTTGGACACGATGGCGTCGAGGTGATGCCGAACTGCCCGTTCGTCGAAACCTGGCAGTTTCGACAGGCGCCGGGCAAGCAGCTCACGGGCGTCTTCGGCACTGGGCAATCCGAGGGTGAACGGTTGAGCGCCGTGGGTGACCTCGAGCGACGTCAGACGGGCGCGGCTGGTCAGGATCACTAGACAATCGCTGGCACCCGGCAGCAGCGGCCGTACCTGTTCCGCGTTGTCGGCGTTGTCGAGTAGCACCAGAAGCCGCCGTCCGGCGACGTGACTTCGGAAAAGTGCTTCTCGTGCGCTGCCGGCCTGGGGAATCGCCTCGCTTCTGATACCCAGAGACGTCAGCAGGCGATGCAGGGCCTCATCAGCCGTCAGCGCGGTGGCGTCCACACCGGGGCCGCGTAGGTCGAGGTATAGGTGGCCTCCGGGGAACCGGCTGGCGATCGCGTGCGCCCAGTGCACGGCGAAGGTCGACTTGCCAACCCCCGGCATGCCGTCGATCGCTACGATCGGCATAGTGCCGAGTTCCTCCGCGGCTCCGAGAAGCTGGTTCGCCCGCTTGGTGTCATCGCCGCGACCGACGAACACCGGCAGATCGCGTGGAATCTGCGCCGGTCTGACCGCCACCGCCGACGCAGGGCCGGAGCGGGTCTGCGGAGCCGGTCGCAGAACGTCGGCGTACGCGGCCTTGAGTTCTGAGCCAGGGTCGGTGCCCAGGTCTCGGGACAGACTGTCGCGAACCGTCTGGAACAGAGTAAATGCGTCGCTCTGTCGTCCCTCGGCAGCCAGCATGCGCATCAGCTGTGCTTGCAGCGCCTCGTCCAGCGGACTCATCTCAGCCACCCGGCGCACCGCTGGCAACAGATCACCAACCCGGCCGGCGGCCACGGCCGTCCGGCCGCCTGCACGGGCTACCGCTGCGTACTCTTCGTCGACAGCGGCGAACGCTGAGATTCTCGCTCCGGCGGAACCATCCTCGGCACACCGGCCGTGGCACAGGTTCAGGGCTTGCAGGTAAAGCTTGAGCGCCAGCTCTGTAAGGCCCTTGCTGTCCGCGTCGCGCGCCTCTGCGGTAAGGCTGCGGAAGTCGGCCAAGTCGACAGCAGCATCGTGAGTGAGTAGCCGATAGCCCGTGCCGCGGCGGTGCAGAAACTGCCCGGTCGACCGCTTGGGCAAGTCAGGCTCGAGAATCCGGCGGAGAGCACCGACGAATCGGTGCAGACTGTTCACGGCGCTGGCCGGTGCGCGATGCCCCCACAACATGTCGATGAATTGATGCGTAGGCACCTCCGCGCCGCCGGCCACCAAGAGCATACCGAGGACCTGCCGCTGCTGGCGGGTACCCAGGCTCAGCTCCTGCCCTTCACGCCACGCGCGTACCGGGCCGAGCACCGCGAACCGCATTCCGGTTGCTGGTGCGGCCTCAGAGGAATCAAGCTGGCTACCCACTACCATCCAAAAGTTAGCGCGCAAGCCAGCTGTTCGGCCGCTTTTGAGACATTGGCGGCAGGAAAGAACTTCGACTCACCCGGCCGCGTTGTAGGGGGCGGTGCTCGGATCGCAGCACCTACACAAGTCATATTTTGCTAGACGTGGGAGTCCGGTCGTAGTGGTCTGAGGCCGGTAGGCCTACGGCTGACTTCCTTCTGCGGAGGGTCACATGTCGGGAGCTGGCAAGAATGCCTACGACGTCGTCGTGGTCGGCGACGATACTGCGGCCTATGTCGTGGCCTCACGACTTTCTGAACGCATCGACCTGAAAGTGCTGCTGATCAAACCGCGTGCGGCGCAGCCCGAACATCTCGCGTCCGTAGTTCCCTTCATGCGGGGGCATCACAGCAGCTACGAAGCGTGGAATGCCGCGGGCGCCGGCGAGTGGAGTTTCTACGACCTGCTGCCGTACTTCAAACGCAGCGAGCACGTGACCGGCCGGTCGCTCACCCTCCGTGGCCGCGGCGGACCAATCCACGTCGCATCGCCCGGTTTCGGCTCGCGAGCCACAGCACTGCTCGCGGCGGCCGTCGAGATCGGCGAACGGGCTGCCGGCGACATCGGCGCCGGACTTGAAGAAGGGTTCGGTCCGGTTGACGTGTCCATGGCCGACGGACGCCCGCAGCCCGTCAGCGACGCATACCTCGCCCCGGTAGCCGGACGCACGAACCTTACCGTGGTATCAGGTGCGTTACTTCATCGGCTGAACATCGCAAAAGACACGGTGACCGGCGTCGACTTCAGCGTTGGCACACAGCTGACCCAGGTGTCGGCTCAGGAGGTCGTGATCACCGCAGGAGCGGTCGCATCAGCGCACCTGCTGATGCTCTCCGGCATAGGTCCGGCGATCCACCTGCGGCGGCACGGCATCGACGTGGTTGCCGACCTCGCCGGTGTCGGCACGAATCTGCATGGTCATCTGGTCTCCGAGATCATCTACCGGTCGGCGGCGACATTCGACGAGCCGGGCGGCGTAATCGGCCTGGCCCGTAGTGATCCAGACATGCCCGGGCCTGACCTGCAGCTACGCTTCGGCGACTTGTGGCGCCCCCGAGACGGCGGGTCTTTCGCTGGCCGCCTACGCCGATGCGGTGTCGCGATCGCTGTGCCTCACAGCCGTGGCAGTGTGCGTCTGGCATCCCCCATGCCCAGCACCGCGCCGCTGGTCGACCCGGCTTCCTACGACGAACGCGACCTCGCCGCCGTAACGGTCGGGATCCGCATGGCCCGGCGGATTGCCGGGTCTGACGCGCTTGCCGGCATATACGGCGCCGAGGTGATCCCCGGGCCGGCGATCGGCGAAGAACGTGAGCTACGCGACTACGCACGCAGGGCCGTGACAGTGCCTACGTACCCCGTCGGAACGCTTGCCATGGGGGAGGGGCCCAGCGGTGTGGTCGACCGGCACCTTCGAGTGCACAGTCTGCGCGGTGTCCGTGTCGCCGACGGCTCAATAATCCCGGCGATCCCCTCCGCCGACCCGACCGCTACGGTCTGCGCCATCGCCGAACGAACAGCCGAGCTGATTCTGCACGGCTGAACCGCCAATTGAGAACCCCATGTCACTTCGGTGCAAGGCGGCAAAGCAGTGATCACTTAACCCGGATACGACCACCGCTGGCTTGCCGACCTCGCACCTGAGCTGGAATCACATCCCGCGCCAGCCCGAGCGAAGGGCTGTGACAGCGTCGGCACTCGCCTGCTGCAGCGACTGCCAGCTGAGTGCGAGATCGACCGATCGTTACCGTGACCATTGTTCCGTGGAGGCGACTGCGGCAGGAAAGTATCGCCGGACCCCGCTCGAACGCGCCGATCAGCGAATCTCGTGGGAACGGCCTCACTGGGCATTCTTCCCACCTGAAGCATGCCTCATCCTGGCCGGGGGTCTGCAGAGAGCCGCACCCTGACAATTGAATCGGAATCACCGGGCTACGGCCGGCCGCCGAGCTACACGTCTCCCCCGTCTGCGCAACGTGGAACCGGCTGGGCATCCGACCACTAGGGATGGAATCTCGAGCCACACAGCTATTCATGGTCAATCAGGACTTCGAGGATCACTTTCTCGAACGGGTCACGATCGCGGCCATTCTCGCTGGCTTCCGCACGCAGGACCACTGCCGTATGCCCACTCAGCACTGGCACGGCTCTCTCCCACGTACACGACTACTTGGTTCGGTACTCGCCACCCTGAGAGTCCAGCCGCGCACGAACTCGAGTGGCGCAGACCCTCACCGAGACAACTTTCGCTGACACGGGGGACGCACCTCGATGGCAAAGGACGCTGCGCGAACGGTTCTAGGCATTGTCGTGCGACGAACCGCCGACAACGGCCGATACGCCCGGCAGGTGTCGGGCGAATCGATCACCTGGTAGGCAGGCCGGCTCCGCGCCCAAGGCCGCACCCCCGGTCGACCCGATGCGTCCTACTCGCCCAGGCCGTGCCGGGTCATCCGGCGCGTGCCTGGGCTGGGCTCCGGATCAGCTGGCTAAACTGAGGTTTTGCCGCAGCATGCGCAGCGCGTAGTGGGCACGCGATTTGACCGTGCCAACGGGCAAACCATGCCTGCGTGCCGTCTCCTGGACGGAGCGGCCCTGCAGGTACAGATCGGCCAGTATCACTCGGTGAGCTTCACTCAGCCTTGACGCTGCCCGCTTGAGTGACTCTCTAGCGATCACCGTCTCGGTGGTGTCCGGGGTCGCCAGCACGAAAATCAGGTCAAGCAGAGCGGTCTCGGTCGGTCGCGCTTGACGCATGCGTATGGCGTCGATCGTCACCCGGCGGGCCACGACGAACAGCCAGCGCCGAGTGGTCTCGTAATCGTCGGGGATGGTGTCGAGATGCTGCCAGGCCCGAATCATCGTCTCCTGCAGCAGGTCCTCCGCGGTGTGACGTTCGCCGGTTAGGGACATCAAGAAATGGAGAACCGCCCCCGAATGTTCAGCGTGCACGCGATTGATCCGTTGCTCCGCCGCCTCCGCCGCCGAACGAACGCGGTCCTTGGTGAAAAGCATAGTAGTCACCGTGATTGTTCCCTCGTATTCACAGCTACCCGGACATCCGCATCAGACAAGAGGTATTCGGGGGCGAATGCACAACATGTGCGGACCGCCTATCCGATTGCGGGCCAACGCGTTTGCGTCCGCCTGCTGGAGAGTAGGGACGCGAGAGTGGAATACGAATGGAATCCGAGTTGTCACTGGCCGGAGACTCATCACGCCCGAGTCGGATCTGATGTCCAAAGTAGCTGTCCAAGGCAGCTTTGCCGCCAAGTTGACTGCGCTCGGTAAATAGCCGGTAACTTCCCGTCGTCCTGAGGTTCCTGCCGGTCAGTGCCAGTGCGACGCCGGTCACCAGAAGGCGTTCTGAGTGCGACGTCCTATGTTCGTGCGCTGCATGAACCACAGGCCGACGCGTGGGCCGACCCGGTGACGGCTGCCGCCGTTCCGCCGATGGGACACGGCGCCACCGCAAAGCCCGAATCGGACCGCTATTGGGGCATACCAGACTGTGGCGGCATGTCAGTGCGACAGCATCGACGGCCGTGTTCCCGCTGATCTAAGCCCGACCTAGCTGTGGCTGCTCCTGCCCTCGTTATGGCCGCGCACCTTTTCTGCTACTCCCGCAACGGATGGAAACCCTGAAGGTTCAGCAGAGCCTGGATCTGTCATTGATTGAGCCTTTTTCATCCTGCGTAGCGGTTAGCTTCGACGTGGTGGAGGGCGAGGATCGCTTGCACGATTGCGGTCGCTCGGCGCGGGCAGCAGGTCGGCTTGACCAGGACTTTCCAGGTCTTGAGGGTGGCGATCGCGCGTTCGCCGCGGGCGCGGATCTTCGCGTGGGCGCGGTTGACTGCCTTCTGCCGGCGTGACAGTTTCGGCCGGAACCGCCGCCGCTTGAACGGGGTGCGCACCCTGCCGGGGGCACCTTGGTAACCCTTGTCCGCGAAGGTCATCACGTCGGCTCTGGTCAGGGCGTCGTTGATGCGGTGGGTGTGGGCAGCGGTCAGGTTGTGGGTCGACCCGGGCAGCGCCGCGGATGCCCAGACGAGGCGCCCGACCGCGTCGGCAATGACCTGGACGTTCACGCCGTGCCGCTTGTGTTTGCCGCAGTAGTAAGGCTTCTGGTCGGCGACCCGGTCGATCGGGCTCAGTGTGCCGTCCAGGATCGCGTATGCCAGGTGCCGGATGCGCCGCATCGCGCTGTCGAGCTCATCGGCGGCGGCGCTGAGTAGGGCGATTGCCTCTTGGACGTAGCGCCATGCGGTGGCGGTTCCGATCTCGAGCCGGCGGCCAGGCGGGTGTAGGTGTCGCCGTTGCGCAGGTGAGCCAGGGCGAGCAGGGCCTGCCGGCCGGGGTTCAGCCGCCTCCATCGGGACTTGCGCTGCTGGCGGCGGCCGCGGATGCGATCGGCGAGATGGTTCAGGGTCCGGCTGGACAACGAGATCGTGGACGGGTAGGACAGCATGGCGAGGCTCCCGGTCGGGGCATCGGGTTTTGGTCGACGCTTCTATATGCGTGGTGATCGAGTCCGGGGATTCGTGATCCACTAGGCTCGGCGCCGGCCGTGACGGTGTGACCCCACAGCAAACTGACCATCGACGTGTGTCGTGTAGTCGACCTGTCCACCGTCGCGGCCGGCGCCGGCCACCACCCCTGCTGGCCTGATCAGAAGCCTGTCCGCCGGCCACGTCGGCGTGACCCATCACAGATCTGCCGTCGGGTGGACCTTCCCGGGCCGACGCCGTTGACCGGCATCGCCTTGCAGGAAGGGACACCTCTCGTTATGCCAATCAAGGCAGGCCAGCCCGCCGATTCTCGCCATGATCGGCGCCGCTGGGTCGTCGGAGTGGATACCCACACCGACACCCATGCCGCCGCCCTGGTCGACGCCCTCGGCGATGTCCACGCCCAGATCGAGGTCAGCGCCGATCCGGACGGCTACGCCCGGCTGTTGGCCTGGGCCGGCGAACACCTTCCCGCCGGGCAGCGGATGTTCTGGGCCGTCGAAGGCACCCGCGCGCACGGACACGGCCTGACCCGCATGCTGCAAGCGGCAGGCCACCAGGTCATCGAAGCCGTGCCACCCGTGCGGGGCAGCCGCCGCCGAGGCGGTAAGTCCGACCGCCTCGATGCGATCCACGCCGCCCGCACAGCACTGGTCAACGACCATCCCTCCACACCTCGCGCGGACGGCCCCCGCGAAGCGCTGCGTCTGCTGGTCACGACCCGCCAGCACTACTCCACGACCCGCACCGCCACGATCAACGTCTTCAAATCGGTCATCCTCGGCGCCACTGAACTGCGCGAACAGCTACGCCGTCTGCCCACTACGGCCCAGGTCCGCACCGTGCTCACCCTGCCCGAGCCCGACACCGCCGACGTCGAGGAACGCGTCCGTCTGCAACAGCTGAAGATCCTCGCGCAGACCATCGCCGACCTGGACGCCGTTCTGGCCGCCAACTACCAGCAACTCGAAAACCTTGTCCGGCAGCTCTGCCCAGCCCTGCTCGAACTGCCCGGGGTCGGCCCGCACAGCGCCGCCGTCGCGCTGACCGCCTGGTCGCATCACAGCCGGCTGCGCGACGAAGCGGCCTTCGCCGCTCTCGCCGGCGCAGCACCGCTACCCGCAAGCTCAGGACGCCATCAACGCCACCGCCTGAACCGCGGCGGCGACCGAACCCTCAACGCCGCCCTCCACACGATCGTCACCACCAGACGACGCATGAAACACACTGCCACCAGCACCTACATCGCCCGACGCACCGCCGAGGGACTCACCCCGAAGGAGATCCTGCGCTGCCTCAAGCGCTACACAGCCCGCCAACTCTTCCGGATCATGCAGACCACCCCACACGCAACCACTTGACAAGGACCACTCACAGATTTGCTGTCCTACCTGGAGCCTCGCCCTCATCGATCAGCACCCCCTGCCGACCACCGCTGACCTGCAAGATCACGTTGAAAAGGGCTCATTATTCCGCGTGGCATCGGCCGCAAGGAGGGTCGAAACGCTGGCAGAAGAAGCCGATTGGCACCCACGCAGGCCGGCGCGCTGTAGCGTCGCAGCCAAGGCAGATACGACGTGACCAGCGATGGCAAAGGTCAGCCGCGGTCTATTGCACACAAAAGCCCGAAAGTGACGGCCGAGGCGACGCCCCTTTTAGGGCGAGGATCACAGAGGCAGGCCTGAACGGTCCGATTGACTTCACCGTCGTCGGAAGCATGAGAGATGTTGCCCCGGTGATGCCACGGCGAGAAATGTGCCTGCCGACGGCTGCCGTCACATGGCCGGACCCTGTAGAGATCAGGTTCCCTCGGGCGAGCGTGATGTCGACGCAGAGGCGCCTCGGCTACACGCAAGGTATCTCGGCTAGGGCTACCGATCTGTTTTCGCCGCCTGCGGCACCAATCTCACGCTGGTGGGGCCGCGCCGTAGGTGGCTGGCTTGCAAATAGCAGGTGGGCCCAGGCAGCAACCTTCACGGTTTTCGCTGCGGTGATCCGTGGAGGCCCGCAGGCAGAACACCGCGGATTTCATCGAACAAAGACGACACGCTGGGGTGGCCGACCATGGACATGACCTCGTTGCGAGGCCCGTACACCCATCAGGTGACGCCGGCCTGGCGATTGTGGTCGATCTAATCCACCGGCTGCAGACTCGCAACTGCGTTGGCGAGACGACGAACCCCTTCGTCGATCTCGCCTGGGTCCGACGTGTCGGCGAAACTGAGCCGCAGATGGGGAGCCAATGGCTCTCCAGCGAAATATGGGCGGCCCGGGGAGACGGCGACGCCGGCGTGAAGGGCAACTGCGGTCAATGCCGTCTCTTCCATACCGTCAGGCAGGCGGACCCACAAGTGATAACCGCCGACCGGAGCCCGCACTGTCGCGGCCAGATCCGGCAGTCGGCGACGCAACGAAGTGATCATCGCCTCCCGGCGTTCGCGTAGCGCGGCGGATGCGGAGCGCAAGTGACGAAGCCAGGCGGGAGCGCTCACAAGTTCGAGAGCGGCCTCCTGCAGTGGGCGAGGAACGAAAAAGCCACTCACGACTTGGATGGCGCGGATCCGTTCCATCACTGGCCCCCGCCCGATGAGCCCCGCCACTCGCAGGCTGGGTGAGGTCGGTTTGGTCAGCGACCGGATGTGCACCACGACGCCGTACGGGTCATCGGCGACTAATGGCGCCGGAAGGTGCCGGTCGTCTGCTGGGCCGCCGTGGCCGAGCCGGCGGGCGTAGTCGTCCTCGAGGACGAAGGCACCTGCACTCTGCGCCACTTGCACTAACCTATGCCGTCGGTCAGTACTGAGCGTGACACCGGTCGGATTGTGAAACAGGGGCTGACTGTAGAAAGCGCGCGCACCTGTCGCTGCGAACGCGTCGGCTAACAGATCGAGGCGTACCCCGTCATCGTCCATCGGTACGGGGATCGGGCGCAGTCCGGCGGCACGGGCGATCGCTAACGCTCCGGGGTACGTTGGCGACTCCACAAGCACAGCGGACCCGGGCGGGACGAGTGCATGCAAGGCGGTGGTGAGCGCAGCCTGCCCACCTCCAGAGATGAGCACGTTTGCGGTAGCTAGGCCAGCCGCGCCGACGTCGCGGGCGAACCAGGAACGCAGATCTGGCAGTCCTTCCACGGGTGGCCTCTCCCAGGCGCCAGGACGGCGGGCGGCACGGCCTAGCGCGGCGGCAAGGGCCTGATCTGGTTGCAACGAGGGGTGCAGATACCCACCGTTAAACGGGATCACGCCCGGCACCGGGGCAGCGAGATTGGCGATGACCCCGGTAGCGTCAACGACTCGAGGAGCCCGCTCGCCGTACTGCTGTTCCTCGGCGTTCAGAGCGATCTGCTGCCACGACGTGTCCACCGCGGGCGCTCGGACTCCCTGGGCGGCGCGAAACGCGCCGGCACCCGGTCGTGTGGTCACCAGGCCCTCGCCGGCGAGGGCGGCAATAGCCTGCGAGACAGTGACCGGGCTAACGCCGAACCGTTCCACTAAAGCGCGGCTGGACGGCAGCTTCTCGCCGGGCGAGTACTGGTCCAGCTCGCGCCGGAGCGTCTCGGCGATTGCCATGGAGCTGCTGCCGCGGTTCATGAGCTTGGAGAATACCGGGACGGCGGCGGGAGCTGGAGTTGATCGCCCATGCGTGGCGCTCCTACCCGGTCAGCAGGAGATTACCCTGTGTAGTTAATGACCAGATGGAAACAGCGCGGCGATACGAGGGCGGAAGCTCATTGCGGCCGCCCGACCGTGTCGAGGTGATCACATGGGTTTCAGGTCACGATCGTGAGCCCTGCGGCGGCGTCTACGTCATAGGAGTATGGCGAACATTCCTTCAGTAGACTATGGGCTTCTCGTGCCGATCGATATCCACTTCGATCAGCTTGACCCATACCACGTCGTCTACCACACTCACTACCTCACGCTGATCGACCGCGCCATGCATGCCCATTGGAACAGCAAAGGCCTCCACGCTGCCGACGAAGAAAACGGCCCGGACTCGTTCCAGCTGGTCCGCGAGGTCACTATCACCTACGAGCGACCGATCCGCCGCGACGGCCGGGTTTGGGCCCACGTGTGGGTCGAAAGTGTGGGCACGACGAGCTACACCCACGGATTTAGGCTGTTGTCACCAGACGGCACGAAACAGTACGCACACGGTAAACGAGTCCTGATCAAAGTCGATCCCAGTACACAACGCCCGGCACCTTGGAGCGACGAAGCCCGCGCGGTCTTGGGGGAGCTGCTCTGCCAGCCCGCACTCGTCAGCACCGCGATGTCGCTGTCCTAACATAAGTCCAGCCAGATTGGCCAACCGGCTGATGGGCATGACCCTGCGCGTATGGCCTTTTGGCCGGTGGCGGGTTGTAGTCGAGCAAAAATGCCCGCAGGGCGGCGACATGATGGGCTTTCTCGGGATCAGCCGATAGCGCGGATCCCGTCCGGTGAACCACGGAGGAGACACACCTCACCGGACGGGCATGGCGGCGTCCCGTGTCAGGCGGGCGACATGTCAACATGTCGGGTTGCTGCCGCCAGATCCGAAAAACGTCGAGCTGCGGAACGTCATCGTTCTCGTCGCTTTTGCTTTCGGTCCGCAATAGGAACAACGGATCAAAACCGAGAGCGTTCAACGGCACCTGCTCCATTTTCCAGTCAATAGAACCAACCGGACTTCCGGCCTATCCGACGTGCGCCCCCACGGGCACAGGTGCCTACGGTGTTTCGTCATCCAGGGCGTTCGTCAAGCAGGCGGCACCTAGTGTCATGGCCGTTGAATCCGCACCACTAGAAGTAGTGGCGCAGGCGCTTCGCGGTCGGCGGCTCGAAGGTTTGCTCGACGAGCCCCCGCCCGGGTCGGCCCGGCACGGTCGCGGACGCGGACGCGGACATCACCACACGCCGGAGACCGTGCCGTGAAAGTCGTCGAAGGATCCGCAGTTCCTCCACAAGGTCCGTCACGTCATCGGGTTGTATCGCCACCCCGCCCGAACGGGGCGCCGTGGTGTGCGGGGAAGAGAAATCGTGGATCCGAGCGCTGGACCGGACTGCCCCTACGCTCGTGCTCCCCAGCACACCGCCGGGGTCAGCGATGGCCATGCCGGCGCCTGGTTCCCGGCGCCGGCTCTGTCGGTGAGAACGGGACCCGTTTGTTGGTGAGCTCCGGTTCCGCTTCTCGGCTACCGGATCGTGTGTTCGGCAGTTCGGGACCCACCACGATGCGGCTCGTGGTCCAGTGATGTCCCGTCTCATCGGAAATCGTTCGCGAATGCTCATGAGTTGGAAAGAACAGATTGGACGAGGCGTCCTCGCCCATCGTGTCTCGGTGAAGCTGGTTCGCCGGCCATGATCTCGTCTGGTGTCTTGCTGGACTTGCTCTGTTGAGCGTTTGTCACAATGACCGGCGCGACCGCCACCAGTGGGCCGCATCCACTTACTGAGCGCGGAAGACCGTCGGTACGGCGGGCGCTTCCTAACAGTGTCAGCATGTGCGGGTGCCATCTGATGTGATCACTCGCGCTGATGGAGACGGTTGTGCTGGCACGAGTTCGGAGGCCCGAATGGGTCGCCGGTCGTCTACACGGCAGGGACACCGGTGTCCGGGCTGGGCGCAGCCGGCTACGACCAGGCGGCCCGGGCAGCCGGCCTGCGCTTGATCTCGCCGGACAAACCCGGCTACGGCGCCTCCGATTACCAGCCTAGGCGCAGCCTGGCCAGCTGGGGCGACGATCTCGCCATGCTGGCTGGTCACCTCGGCCTGGACCGGTTCGCGCTGGCGGGGGAGTCCGGCGGTGCCCCGTTCACGCTGGCCGCCGCACGTCGTCTCGCCGATCGGGTCAGTGTTGTCGGGCTGATCGCGGCGGGCGGGCCGATGAACCGGGCCGACCGAGTGGGCATGACGGTGAACGCCCGGGTGATGAACTGGCTGGCCCGGAACGCGCCGAAGCTCAACACCATCCGGGTCGCGGCGCTGCGGCGGGAGCTTGTCAGCGCGGACAGCCGGGAGCGTGCCCTGCACCGCGCGACGGCGGAAGCGCCCGATGCCACGCACGCGGCCGCCCTGCGCATCGAGTTCGAAGCCATCGCCGACGCGCTCCGGCCAGGTTCGCGCGCCACCGTGCAGGAACTCGCCCTGATCAAACGGCAGTGGACGTTCCCGCTCAGCGAGATCAAGTTGCCGGTGCACCTGTGGCACGGCGCGCTTGACCGTAACGCGCCGATCGCCTTCGCCCGCAGCCTCGCGCGCGAGCTGCCGGTCGCCACGCTCCACGTCAGCGCCACATCGGGGCACGATGTCGGCCTCGATCGGGCCGGCGAGGTCATGTCCGTGCTTGCCTCTACGCGAAATAGAGGCAGCCAGCGACTGTCGGCGACGCACTGACACTGCGATGCCAGCGGCTACGACCGGACTCCGTGGTCTTCATGCGCCAGCGATGGATCCCAGCGCAGCCCGGCGATCGAACCGAATCCGTATCCGGCGAGCAGGTCGGCACTACCTGGAGTCAGCACCGGCAGGTTGTCGACGGCAAACCATCGCGCCTCGAGGACCTCCCCGCCGTCGACACGCAGCGAGGTGGTGGAGGCCGGGACCGATCCGAACCAGACGGTGTCTACCCCGCCGGCGGGATGAATGATCGCGTTGGGGCAACCAGCCAACAAATCGGAAGAGGCAACTCGCACCCCGGTCTCCTCGAACAGTTCTCGGACAGCGCCTTCGACGGCGCGTTCGTTCTTCTTGAGTAGGCCGGCCGGAAGTCCCCAGCCATGGCCCGGTGGCTGACGCAGGAGAAGTAGTCTGTCGACCGCCCCGATGCAGGCGGCCTCGGAGTCGAGGATGACCACCACGGCGCCTACAAGGTATGTGGGTGCGACACAGCGTGCGAGGAGACGTCTGATTCGTGGCGGCAGCCGGTAGAAGACCTTGTAGGCGTATCCTCGCCCGCGCCGGCGCGGGCGGTGCCCGACTGTATCCCTGGGCTCGCTGGGCCCGGCTGCGTTGTCCACCGGCCTGTGGCTGTCGGATCGGTGCGTGGGTGACTTACCGAAGGACAACCGGACCAGGCTAGCGATTGCTGCCAGTTCTTTCGGCTGTTGGCGTGGAGTACGGCCCGATCTCTCCGCCTGAGCAGGTGCAGTGGCGAGCCGGAGCTTCCCCATTGTCAGGCCTTCTTTCTGCCGCGGGGGGGTAACGAAGGAAGGCGCAACGCCCTCGCAGGCTTGACGGCTCGTTGATGTCCCAGTTCAGTCTCCTGACCTTCGTTAACCAATCCGTAATGTTCTCGACGCGGGGATGGCACCCCTTTCACTTGACATTGGACATCAATCCGCAGATGTGCAGCGCGACTTGCCCCGTCAGCGGTGGCGTCGCAACAGTTACGTCATTGCCCGCGTACAGACTGTCATGTCATGAGGCCTACTCGAGGGTCGCTGCAGACACCAGGGAGAATCCCTGGCTCGAATGGCCTGCTATCCGTGCAGAGTAGCCGCATCCGGAGGCATGCAATCGGCCTTCGCCGTGCGCGCTGAGGTGCCCGATCAACGACGTTGGAACGATAGAAGCCACGTGTCGAAGGTCTCGCAGATTCCGGGCGCGGGTAGTCCGGCCCGACACCAACTCCGTTGGTTCACCAATCGTCTTCGCGACGGCGAACCGAGCACCAAGCCATTTCGAGAAAGGAAACTTGTATGACGAAAGTGCTTGTCGTGGGCGGGGGTATTAGCGGGACCGCGACGGCCCTCGTACTTTCCCGTGCCGGCTTCGTAGTGGATCTTGTCGAGCGAGATACCGTATTGCGAACGCTCGGTAGCGGTATCACGCTGATCGGCCCGGCGCTGCGGGCGTTGGATCGGCTAGGCCTGTTGGATGAGTGCCTGAGGCGGGGGTATAGCTGCAACGAGTGGGTGATGTGCGACCTGGGCGGGGAGGTCGTACAGCGAATTCCGACGCCGTCGCCCCACATGGATCTCGGGACCAAGCTGCCTGGGGTCCTCGGGATGACGCGGCCCGACCTGCACTGGGCTCTGATCGAGCAGCTCGCCACTAGTCAGGTCGCTGTACGTACAGACCTCTCACCTACCGCACTCGTGGACCATGGCGACCATGTCATAGCCGAATTCTCCGACGGCACTTGGGAGGAGTACGACCTTGTGGTCGGGGCGGACGGACTGCGATCGGAGGTCCGAAATCTGGTTTACGGCGTGATGCAGCCCCAGTTTCAGCAGCAGGCCTGCATTCGTGCTGTGCTGCCTAGACCGGCCGAGGTCGACACCGAGCTGGGCTTCGTCGGTCACCCCACTACCCACATCGGGTTCACGCCGACTCGCGCCGACAGCATGTACATGTACTGCGTTGTTCCGGCGGCCGACACCCACCGGCCGCTGCAGCACCAACTTCCTGCCATCCTGCGCGGATATCTCGAACCCTTCGGGGGCATGGGCGCTTGGGCGAGGGAGCAAATCAGCGACCCGAACCTGATCAACTACAGCTGCTTCGAGACGATTCTCGTACCGCCGCCATGGAATCGTGGTCGCACCGTGCTGGTCGGTGACTCCGCACACTGTACGACTGCGCACATTGCCGCGGGCGCAGCCATGTGCCTGGAAGACGCGATCGTTCTCGGCGAAGCGCTGACCTCCACCAGCGACATCTCGAAAGCGTTGGACGCGTACACCCAGCGGCGTTACGAACGCTGCAGGTACGTCGTGGACACCTCGGTAACCCTTAGTCATTGGCAAACTCATCCGGACACACCGGGCGCCGACCAGGAACGTCTGCGCGCGGAGGCGTTCGCCCTTCTGGCCGAGAAGACCTGAGCAGCCGGATACGCGGGCGGCATGTGCAGTCCCGCCACATCACATCGTGTCGGTAACTGAGTCCGGCATCTCTATTCCGGGCGCGGCCACCGTATCGGCGCCGCGGTTCGCCGCCCGCAGACACCCAATGCCGCACACGCATCGCTGTCGTCGGCCACCTGCCCGACCCGACCGTCGTAGGTCCGCAGCCTCTCCCGGTCTGCGGACCGCATGGGGGACCCTGGGTCTGAAACTGCTGGAGGTTGTTAACACTCGGGTCTCCTACCCGTCAGTAGGAGACAGCTTGCCACCGTCGCTCGAACAGAAGCAGGACCGCCAAGGTGCCGCACCGCCTGGCGGTCCTGCGCCACGGCGAGGAAGTCACCGATAACGTCACCCGGCCCTGCCGCTACCACGGATCAGCCGGCAGACCTTCTACAAGTGGCTACGCCGCTACCAGAACGAAGGCCTGGCCGGCCCGAGTGGCGGCTCGAGAGCACGGCATCACTGCCCCGAACGCTACTCACGCCGACATCGTCAACAAGATCTTCTATCCACGGCAGAACTCTCATTTCGGCACGCCCGCAGCCACCAGGACCAACCTATCGCCATCAACCGTGAGCCCCCGCAGCGCGCCTAATGAAAGACAGAGGCCAATAGAGGCGAACGCAGCGTCGTAGTCGGGAGTGTCGCGGCTGACGGGGTCGGCGGCTTGACCCCCGATCTCCCAATGCTCATCGATCAGAATCCGACGGGTACACGCGTTGGCGCACACCCACGACCATCCCGCAACCCTTAAGATCACCTGGACGCGCCGCCCGACACCCCTCAAAACACTCACCAAAAGGCCGCGGACGTCGAGTCGGTTATACCCAGGCCCGATCGGGAACAACGTCGGTGACGACGTGCCGCAGAAGGAAGTGTCGGTTGTAGTTTGATCCGCTCACCCGGCGCGGGAGCGCTCACATCGATGACACAACGGAGGCGCCGGACTCGGCCTGGTGATCGCTGGGTCTATCGTCCGCGCTCATGGCGGCACCACCACGGCGTCGTCGGCCGGGCCGACGGTCTGCGGTGCAGACAGGTCTCCCGACCGTCGCCCTCGCTGACCACGTGAGGCGTTCTTCGCGAGGAGGCCGTACCGATGTCCGATACTACCTGCGGCGCGAATGCTCGGTCTTACTTGCCAGCCTACGGCCAGGGTATGCAGCGGGTCTGACCAGGCACATGCCCTGGGGCGAACGGCATCTCTGCGCGGTGATGGTTGGCGAACACGCGAAAAGCAGAGAGGAATTTTGATGCCTCGCCTTAAAAAGATCCGTTCCGTGGCCATGGCAGGAGCGCTCGGTGCGCTGGCGCTTACTGCGCTTGGCCCTGCTGGGGCCGATGCCCACGGCGGGGGACGGAAGGTGGCTAAGCCTACGGTCGTTCTGGTCCATGGGGCCTTCGCCGACTCGAGCGGCTGGAGCGACGTGGTTCGGCGGCTTCAAAGCGACGGCTATCCCGTAGTCGCAGCAGCAACACCCCTACGTGGTGTGGCCTCGGACGCCCAAGCCCTGCGATCCGTTCTGAACGACGTCGACGGGCCGGTCATCCTTGTCGGCCACTCCTACGGCGGTGCCGTGATCACTGAAGCGGCCAGAGGGCACCAGGAAGTTAAAGCCCTGGTCTATGTGGCTGCCTTCCTGCCAGACAGCGGAGAGTCGATCGGTGAGTTGGTAAGTAAGTTTCCGGGTAGCACGTTGCCGGCGGCGTTGCACCCGGTGGCGGCTCCGGGAAGCGGCACCGACCTCTACATCGATCAGGCGAAGTTCCCGAAGCAGTTCGCGGCTGACATCCCGCTCCGGGATGCAAAGCTGCTCGCGGTGAGCCAACGACCGGTCGACGCGGCTTCCTTGGACGAGACAGAGACCGGGTGGCCGGCCTGGAAGACGATTCCCAGCTATGACCTGATCACTGAGGCGGACCGAAACATCCCGCCGGCCGTGCAGCGCTGGATGGCTGGACGGGCCCACGCGAAGGTCGTTACCGTGAAGGGTGCCTCGCACCTAGTGATGATCTCGCATCCGGACGCGACGGCCGCACTCATCGAGCGTGCCGCCCGCGCGACTGTCTAACTGCGCCAGACCGGCAGGAAATTTGGGGGATCCGCCGTCGGGCGGTGATCCAGGCAGCGCAGGCACGGGTAGCGGCACCCGGTGAGCATCGCGTTGGCGCGATGGGCGGCCAAAGGAGGTGACGGCCGTAATCGCGGGCCGGCAAGAGGTTTCATTGGTCGGCCGGCGTGGACGAGAGCCTCGAGTGGCTCGTCGCCCGCGCCGACCGGGGTTTGTTTTCTAGAGTTCGTGGTTGGCCTGGAATACGTGGTCCGGGTCAATCTGGTCCCGGATCGCCCGCAGCTTGTGCAAGGTGGACGCATCGAAAGCCCGTGCTGGGGCCACCTTCTCCTCCTGGAAGTTCAGGTATTCGCGGCCGCGCGACCATTCGCCAAGAGAAGTGATCACTCGCTCGGTAAGGGACAGGGTCTGTTCGGCCAGGCCGGCGACCATCATGCCGCCCGAGACCAGCTGGAACTGGCCGTCGATCGCGCTCAGGGCGCCACCGCCGGCGACCGGGCGGCCCATCGCGCCACCCAGGTGCCGGACCTCGACCGCGAGGGCCAGATCGTTGCCGGAGTCGATGCCGGCGACCTCGATCACGCGGTTGGCCGCGGCGGGCGGGAAGGCGTCGAGCAGGGTGCTCCGGCCCCAGCCGGGCGTGGGGTGTTCGGGATCCATGTGGATGCGTACGACCGCCGAAGGTGGAACTTCGGCGAAGGTGTCGACCTCGGGGGAGAGGTCCCTCAGGGCCTTCAGGTGACCTTGAGAAGTGCCCAGCGCCACGCCGTCGACGATTACCAGGCTCCGCCCGCGGAGCGGCTTCGGCACCTCGGGAATCGGAGGGAAGTTCATGTGCCGATAGGCAAGCGTCAGATCCTCGGGCGCTGAGGCCACCATCTCCGTCCATCGGCTGAGCACCTCGGGGGCATCCCGGATGTCCCAGCGCATCATGCCGGCGTAGACCCTCTTCAGCGGAAACAGGTCGAACTCCAGTGCGGTGACCAGGCCGAAGTTCGCGGCGCCGCCGCCGCGCAACGCCCAGAAGAGGTCGGCGTCGTGGTCGGCGTCGGTTCGCACCAGTGTGCCGTCGGCCGTGATCAACTCGACGGCGGTCACGGTGTTGACCGCGAGTCCCTTGGATCGGCCATACCAATTGATGCCGCCACCGAGCGTGTAGCCGACCACGCCCGCGTCCGGTGAGGAGCCGTGCAGGGCGGCGAGGCCGAGGGCGCTGGCTTGTTCGGCGATCGGGCCCCAGACGGCACCGGCGGCAACTCTCGCGCGCTTATCAATCGACATATCGGACAAACAAGAAGTCCGAACCAGCATCGAGTTACTCAGATCGCCCAACGGATGAGCGTTGTGCCCGGTGCCGAGCGGCGCCACCCGCATACCCTCCGAGGTTGCCTGCTTAACGACCTCCGCCGCCTCGGCCACGCTGGAAGGAAACGCAACCGCAGCCGGCCGCAGGTCAGCCACGAGCGCCCATGTCGTACGGGCATCGTTATAGCCGGCGTCGCCGGGTCGGAAAATCTTGGTCATGCGGCCCACCCTCACTCGCCGTGGCCGCCGTTACCAGGGGAGCGCCTCGCCCCCGCTGCGAGTGAACAGTCAGAATGGCTCAGTGAATTCGCGTGAACTGGCGTCCTTCCTGCGCGCTCGGCGGGCCGCCCTGCAACCCGACGAGCCCCGAGGTCGGCGTCGCACGGCCGGCTTGCGGCGCGAAGAGGTAGCCGCCAGGGCCGCGGTCTCGGCCGACTACTACCGGCGGCTCGAGCAGGCGCGCGTCGGACCGCCGTCGCTCCAGGTCATGGCCTCGTTGGTGCGCGCGTTGCAGCTGACTTCGGACGAGCGCGACTACCTCTACCGACTGACCGAGCGGGAGCCCCCGGTCGGCTGCGCGCCCAGCGACGTCGTAGCTCCCGCACTGCGCCAGGTCGTCGAGAGCCTGGGCGACTCCCCGGCCGCCGTGATGACCATGTTCGGCGACAGCCTGCTGCAAAATCCGGCCGCCACAGCGTTACTGGGCGATACAGCAGGGTTGGTCGGTGAGGAACGCAACACCACGTACCGCTGGTTCACCGATCCATCGTCCCGCGCCATGCACCCGGTCGAGGAGCACGAGGAGGAGGGCCGCTCCCGGGTCGCCAACCTGCGCGCCCGGGCGGTCAAGGTCGACGGCCCGAGGGCCGACCGCCTGATCGGGTTGTTACGCAGGCGCAGCGCCGAGTTCGAACGGTTCTGGCTCGAGCGCAAAGTCGCCATCTGCCGCTCCGGCACCAAGACCTTCCTGAACCCTCGCACTGGCCCGATTGACCTCGACGTGCAGATTCTCGACCAGGTCGCGGTCGGTCAGGTTCTGGTCGTGTTCACCGCCGCGGCCCGGTCGCCGGCGGCCGCGAAGCTGGGCCTGCTCAGCCGTATGTAGGTATGCGTTCGACCGGTTGAGGCCGGCGGGATGGCGACCGCCCGTGTGATTCACCATGCCCACTGTGCGGCTTTGTCGCTTCCGGTGAGACCGACTGCCCGGGTGCGGTCGGGTTCCCCACCCGGCTGCCCTCGACGGGTGCGTTGGACGCCCGTCATCGCCGATCTCACTGCCCGGCTCATCGTCGTGGGCCTGACTGGAGTCCGCCGTTTAGGTGGGTAAGGGCGACTCGATGTAGGTGTACGGTGCGGCGACGTTGCTTGAGTAGCTGCCCGGCCACCGGGCGCCTTGCCAGACGGCGAGTTGGGGGGGTGTCCCTATGGGTTTCGTCAAGCGGTGAGGGACCGGGTTTCGTAGGGAACGTTGTCTCGGAGCATGGCGAACAGGACGTCGACGCGGCGGCGGGCCAGGCAGATGAGGGCGGCGTTGTGTTTCTTGCCCTGGGCTCGTTTTCGGTCGTAGTAAACCCGCGACGGCGGGTGAGCCAGTGAAGCGAACGCGGCGAGGAAGAAGGCGCGTTTGAGCTGTTTGTTGCCGCCTTTGGGTGGATGCTCGCCGCGGATCGACAGGCCGGATCGGCGGGTGACCGGGGCCAGACCGGCGTAGGCAGCGAGATGACCGGGGGTGGCGAAGGCGGTGCCGTCGCCGACTTCGAGCAGGATCCGGGCGCCGGTCCTGACTCCGATGCCGGGCATCGAGGTCAGGACCCGGGCAAGAGGGTGCGCATCGAGCATCTCCTCGACCTGAGCAGCGACCTGGTCGCGTTGATGCAGGACCTCACGCAGGCTGTCGGCCAGGCGAGGCAGGATCGTCTCGGCGACGCTAGTGCCCGGGACGACGACGGTTTGCTCATCCAGGGCGGTCATGATCCGGTCGACAAGGCGTTCTCCCATGCGCGGGGCGTGTTTGGCCGCGATCGCCAGCAGCTTGCGACGGCCCGCTTTGCGTAGCCCGGCCGGGCCGCCGCAGCGTGACAGCAGGTCCAGGACGGCTTTGTGGCTGATGTTGTCACCGAATGCGCGTTCCAGGGCGGGATGGATCTGGACGAGCAGGCCGCGGAGCCGGTTGGTCAGCCGGGTCGATTCGCCGGCCAGGTCGTCATCGAAACCGACCAGCATGTGCAGCTCGGCGAGGGCTTCGTCACCGGCATCGACGCGGCGCAGTGTGTGCGGCAGCGTCCGGGCGGCGTCCGCAATCACGAAGGCGTCACGGGCGTCGGTCTTCGCCGATCCGGGGTGCAGGTCCGCGAGCCTGCGCATCGCCAGGCCGGGCAGATAGGCCACCTGATGCCCGCAGGCCCGGGCAACAGCGACCGGTAGCGCACCGATCGAGGCCGGCTGGTCGACCACGACCAACACGGCTCCGTGCCGGGCGAGTTTGTCGAACACTTGCCGTAGCCGGGCCTCGGTGTTGACCAGCGCGGCATCGTGCAGCCGTTTACCGGCTCGGTCGAGCGCGACCGCGTGGTGGCCCTCCTTGCCCACATCGAGCCCGAGGAACACCTGGTAATCGCCGTGCACCGCATCGCCTCCCCGGCTACGCCCTGCCTGCCCGATCACCGATCCGGCATCGACACCCGGCAGCCACGTTACGAGGAGACCTACCCCAATATTGCGAGTGGTCGTGTCCCTATCAGCGGTCCATCGACGCCACCCGACCCGGCGACAACACCCCCCGGATCATGCGTACGACAGGGGCGGTAAGTCATACCGGGCCGGGCGACCGAGCAGTCCCCGACGGGGACGATCAAAAAGGTAACGGGGCGATCGTTGATGCATTTGACATCAATCTGTAGGTGGTTGTCGGGAAATGTTCTCGTACCGCTTGCAGCGTTTCTCCGAGGCGGTGCAGCGCTGCTTCGCGGTAGCCGCGGTAGCCGCGGTAGCCGCAGCGTGAGTAGCGTTCGAGCAGTGATGCGGCGCGATCGAGCGGTCGTGCAGGCCGCTGAGGCCTTCGTCTTTGGTGGTGTGGTAGCCACTTGTAGGAACGTCTGTCGGTTGGTGCCGTAGTGGCGGAGGTCCGGGCGACGTGATCGGTGACTTCGTCGGCGTGGCGAACTACCGCCAGGCGGTGCTCAGCCTGGGCGGTGTTGCTTTTGCTCGAGCCGGCAAAGCGGCCATCCTAGAGATGCGTTGTTGATCACGGTACCCGCATTGAACGTCGGGCCGCGGCCCCCGTAGAGAGAGTGTGACAGAAGAATGGGCCAAGTTTTTTACCACTAACGACAACGTGCGCATGCACTACTTGACCGCCGGCGATGGTCCACCGATCGTGCTGATCCCGGGCTTCCGGCAAAGCGCTGCCGAGTTCCTTAAGCAGATTGACGATTTCCGCAGTGATCATCGCGTCATCGCTATGGACCTTCGCGGGCACGGCCTGTCCGAGAACACCGATCACGGCTACCGGGTTGCTCGACTAGCCGCCGATCTGCGTGACCTTCTGGAGCAGCTCGACCTGCACGACGTCTCTGTCGTCGCGCATTCTCTAGGCGTCACCGTTGCGTGGGCCTATTGGGATCTATTCGCCGGCGACCGGATCGGCCGACTCGTTCTGGTCGACCAGGCTCCGATCGCAGCCTCCGATGCTGCTCCGCCTGGACGCGCTGAAGAGCTCGGGGCCATCTTCAGCCGTGATATGGCACGGGGCATCAGGGAAGGCCTGCGCGGGCCAGACCCAGTCGCCGCCTGGCAGCCCGTGTTGAACATGATGCACACACTCGAGATGAGCGCCAAGGATCTCGACTGGATAGCGGACGAGAACGCGCTCCTTCTGCCCGAGCACACGGTTACCCTCTTCAACGACCACTACGGCAACGACTGGCGTGATGTTCCCCGGCGCATTACCGTGCCTACCCTGGTGCTTGGTGGCGCAGGAAGCTTCTTCTCGCCGACCGTCGCGCAATGGCTGGCCGCGGAAATCCCTAGCGCCGAGCTGCGCATATTCACCTCCGAGGAAAAGGGCAGCCACCTCATGTTCTGGGAGAATGCCCCACTATTCAACAGTGTCGTGCGGGAATTCCTCGAGAAGAATCCCGTCGCATGAATCGGGGGCACAGCATCCGACCGTGCTCCCGGTACTGCCACTCCCGGCTGTAGTATTGCGGACGAAGTATTCGCTGAAGTGCTCGTGCCAGATTCAGGGACATTGCTGGACGTACCGGCGGACGTGCGCCGGTTCAGCGGCTCGATATACCCAGAGCAGTGCGCTCTACCTCGGCGATTCGGCCAGCAATGCTGTTCCAGTGTGCGGCTCGGACTGCTCACACGACGTCGTAGGGTATGCCGGTTCTGGGAGGAGATCGGTGACAAGCACTCGGTCAGTTGCCGAGGGCGCAACCGTCGCGACGTGAGAAGCCGGGTGCGGGAGCCAGACAAGCGTCGGAGGGTACTCAGGGCAGGCAGGGCGGGTACGTCCCTTAAGCGGCCTATGGCCGACGCAGAGGCGGCAAACGCCGGTCTTTTAGCTCGTATGAAGATCACGAAGGTTCGGCCTCACGGCGGCCTGACACGCGCTGCCAGACTAAAACGCCGTCATGATCGGCGAGGCCGTCCCGGAGGCGTGCAACACCGGCAACACCGGCAACACCGGCAACACCGGCAACACCGGCAACACCGGCAACACCGGCAACGAATAGTGCTGCTGCGCGGTGAACCTACTGGGACCGAAGCCGTCGTGGAGGTACACACCAGTAAGCACCGCCTGAGGCGTGTAGGAGAGCCTCCAAAACCTCGTGTACGCGTCCTCGTTCCACCTTTCCAGGCGACGTGCGTCGTGCCCCAGGGCCCTCGCGTGCCCGGCATGAACGACAGCTCGCCCGAGTATGCAGTTCAGTTTTCCGCATTTCGGCGGCAACTGGCTTCGTCTCGACTTCTGCCCGCATCCGGAGCACTCACATGCCTGACTTAATCGCCGCCCGCGGCGCACCGGCCTCCCGAAGCGCCGGCCTGGCCCTTGTCGTAATTCTGTCCTGCCAGCTGATGGTCACTCTCGATGCCACGATCGTGAACATCGCGCTGCCAAGCATGCAGAACGCACTCGGCTTTTCCCCCACCAACCTGTCTTGGGTGATCAACGCCTACACGCTGACGTTCGGTGGCTTGCTCCTTCTCGGTGCCCGTTCCGGCGACGTCTTCGGGCGGCGGCGGACGTTGCTGGCGGGACTGGTGCTGTTCACCGTCGGGTCGCTGGTCGGTGGACTAGCGAGCAACGCCGGCACGATGCTGACGGCGCGTGCCGTTCAGGGCGGCGGCGCCGCTTTGGCCTCACCCTCCGCTCTCGCGCTGCTGATGACCACCTTCCCGGAGGGGCCCCGTCGCGTCCGGGCGATTGCGCTCTACACCACGATGTCAATTGGTGGCGGTGCAGTCGGCCTGCTTGCCGGCGGCATGCTCACTCAGTGGGCCTCCTGGCGGTGGGTGATGTTCGTCAACGTGCCGATCGGGTTGGCCGCCGCCATCGCGGGCAAGATCGCGATTGGTGAAACCCCGCGCAGGCTGGGCCGTTTCGACCTTGCCGGGGCGTTCTCCTCGACGATAGGCATGACCGCGTTGGTGTACGGCTTCGTCCGTGTCGCCTCCGACGGATGGAAGGACCTGCCGGCGATCTATTCGTTCGTGGCAGGCGTTCTGTTGCTGTGCTTCTTTGTCTTCGTTGAAAGGCGTGCGGCTGCACCGATCGCGCCGCTGCGTCTGTTCGCAGACCGTAACCGCGTCAGCTCGTATGTCGCCCGGATCTGCCAGTTCGCCGGCATGACCGGTGTGTTCTTCTTCCTTACCCAATTCTTGCAGGACGTGCAGCATTACAGCCCGATCCGGGCCGGCATCGCCTTCGTCCCGTTGACCCTGTTCTTGGTCATTTCAGTGACGGTGAGCTCGCGATGGATCGTCGGCCGGATCGCTGACCAGATCGTCATTGCGGTCGGCCTGCTCCTATGTACGGGCGGAATGCTCTGGCTGACGACGATCAGCGAGTCCTCCGGCTATCTCGATGTCTTCGGGCCCCTAGTGCTGTTCGGTGTCGGCATCGGTGCCGCCTCCGTCGTCCTCACCAACGTCTCCGTTTCCGGCGTCGATCCCCATGAGGCGGGTGCGGCTTCCGGCCTGGTCAACGTTATGCAGCAGCTCGGCGGAGCGCTTGGCCTCGCGGTGCTGATCACTGTCTACGGCTCCGCCGACGCCGACGGCTTCATACCCGGCGCTCGGCGCGGCTTCCTCGCCGGCGCGATGTTCCTCGCCGTCAGCGCCGTCATCGCGGCCGTCGTCATCCGTACCAAGAACGTCACGGAGACGGCCAGCTCAGCGGCTGACGTAACCCCGGACAGCCCGCTCATCCAGCCGAACGTAGGACCGGGAACCCGGAAGATGGGAGCGCCGGGTGCCTAAAACGATCGTCATCACCGGAGCCAGCGACGGAATCGGAGCCGCGGCCGCCCGACTCCTACACGCCCATGGCCACACCATCGCCATTGTCGGGCGTTCACCGGAAAAAACAATGTCCGTGGGAACGGAACTTGACTGCGACTATTTCGTCGCCGACTTCAGCCGGTTCAGTGACGTGCGACATTTGGCATCGACGCTGCTCTCCAATTATCCGCGAATCGACGTCCTGGCCAACAACGCTGGTGGAGTTTTCGGCGACCGCAAACTAACTGTCGACGGCTTCGAGAAAACGCTGCAGATCAACCATCTGTCGCCGTTTCTGCTCACTAACCTGCTGCTCCCCGCGTTGATCAGCAGCGGTGGCTCGGTCATTCAGACGACGAGCGTCGGCGCACGACTGTTCGGGCATCTCGACCTCCAGGACATGAACAACGATCGAAAATTCTCGCCCCGCAAGGCTTACGGCGATGCCAAGCTGATGAACATTCTGTTCACTCAGGAATTGCACGCCCGGTTCCACACGCGGGGACTTTCGACCGCCGCCTTTCATCCCGGCGCGATTGCGACGAATTTCGCCTCGGAGACGACCGGCGACATGCGGTTGGTGTACCACACCGCTGTGGGTCGACTGTTTCTGAGAGCACCGAACAAGGGCGCGGAGCAATTGGTCTGGCTGGCCTCCACGAGGGCAGGCCCCGACTGGCGATCCGGCGTCTACTACGAGCGCAAACGGCCGGCCAGCCGTCCGCCCCGCCAAGCCGGGGACCGGGAGCTCGCCCGCCTTCTGTGGGAGCGCAGCGCCGCGATGACCAACACTGGCCCAAGCGGCTTCTAACGAACCAACTACAGCGCCCGCTGCCCGGCTTACTCATGTCGCGTCTGCTGGACTCGAAGGGCTGTTAATCCAGCGACGTCGGTCCTGCTGAGACCGCGTCCTCATGTTGCCGGGCGTGGTGCGGGTCGCTGATTAGGCTTTGCGCCGGTCGGCAAGCTCGCCGAAGCGATTGGTGCTTGTTCGCATGAGTCAACCGAAGGCGAATAGTGATGAAGGTCGCGTGCTATGTCTCGCCGCGCGCAAGCTGCTATTCTTCTGTATGAGAGAGCAGGGTAGCGCTACTAACCGATCATCAGTATCAGTGTTGAATTCTATTGTGGACACCATCGGGGCCACGCCGATGGTGAGGCTGGACCGTCTCACTGCAGGCGCCCCCGGCTCCATCCTGGCGAAGCTTGAATACTTCAACCCTGGAGGCTCCAAGAAAGATCGTGTCGCCAAGCGCATCATCGATGACGCCGAACGGAGCGGCCGATTGAAGCCTGGCCAGGCAGTCGTTGAGCTGACGAGCGGCAACACCGGCGCAGGCCTCGCCATCGCGTGCGCGGTCACCGGTCACCCGTTCATCGCGGTCCTCTCTCGCGGCAGCTCCGCCGAACGGGCGCGCATGATTGCCGCGCTAGGTGCTGAAGTGGTCCTGGTTGACCAGCTGCCAGGCTCGGTTCTCGGGCGGGTGTCGGGAGGCGACATGGAGTTGGTCGAAGCGCGGGCCCGGCTAGTGACCGAGGAGCGTGGAGCTTTCCGATCTGATCAATTCGAGAACTACAGCAATTTCGACGCGCACTACACCGAAACCGGACCAGAGATCTGGAAGCAGACCGGCGGCGCCATCGACGCTTACGTGGACTACGTCGGCACCGGAGGCTGCCTCGGGGGCGTCACGCGCGCGCTGAAGGAGCGGCGGCCATCCATCCGGTGTTTCGCCGTCGAACCCGAGGGTGCCGCCGTTCTCGCTGGTCAGCACGTAACACAGCCCAACCACCCGATTCAAGGCGGCGGGTTCGCACGCGCCAACCTGACTCACTTGCGAGGCATCCCGCTCGACGGCCACCTGCAGGTCAGCGGTGACCAGGCTCGGGAGACAGCGCGCCTCCTGGCCATTCGGGAGGGCATCTTCGCCGGCTTCTCGGCCGGAGCAAATGTCGCCGCGGCCTTGCACCTGCTCAGAACTGACCTGCCTGGCGCCAGCATAGCGGTGATCATTCCCGACTCGGGCCTAAAATACCTGTCCACCGACCTGTGGGATTAGCCGGGCCGTTCGTGGTGCCGTGACAGAGTGGCCGACCTATGCGCATACCGTCCGCAGAAGGTCAACCTGCGCGCGCCTCGCTCGATGAGTTCCGCTGGTTCAAGGAATGTTCACCGCGGCGACGCAGCATTCCTGCACGATTCCAATCCGACCTAGGCCCGACACGACTGATGCTGAACGTTTAAGAGACGCTTGCCCGACACCTACATAATTGGGACCGCAGTGCCTCGGTGCACGGTCCCGGCGCAAGGGACAGCTAGGTCCCAAACTAAGCGTCATCAGCGCTCACTCTCGACCTTCATAGCAATGAACTTGTACCCCGAGGTTCAATCATCGGTACCAATGAATGTGTTTGATGCTCGAAAAATCAACCGGCTAGGAACGCAGGTTTCGGTACAGCTCCTGCAGTTACCGCACCCAACGGCCCGGTACCCGGCAAGCCGACTTGGGCACAGCCGTCCCGGCCTCTTGCCGACGGGGTTCAATAAAGATAAGCCCTTGAGGCCGATGACTTTCGACATACTCGTACACCAGCGCACGAATGAACCGGGCCGGCTCAGATCCGTCGAAGAGATGTATCAGTTCCCAGCAGGAGGTCACCATGGGACGGGTTTCAGGGAAAGTAGCGCTGGTTACTGGGGCGGGCCGCGGGCAAGGACGCAGCCACGCGATCCGACTTGCCGAGCAAGGCGCCTCCGTCGTCGCTATCGATATTTGCGCACCGATCGACAGCATCGCCTATCCGATGGCGACTCTTGAAGACCTGCGGGAAACCGAGCAACTGGTGCGTGATCTCGGCAGCGAAATCATAACCGTCACTACCGACATCCGAGACCGGCAGAAGCTGAAAAGCGGAATCGACGACGCCGTGCAACGACTGGGCGGCCTGGATATCGTAGTTGCGAACGCAGGTGTCGCGGCGCTTGGGAAATGGGACAGCTTCACTGAACAGCAATGGGACGCAGTCGTCAGCGTCAACCTGACCGGTACCTGGAACACGGTGACCGTCGCCGTACCGCATCTGATCAAACGCGGCGGTGGATCGGTGATCGTAACCAGTTCCGCCGCCGGCCTCGTAGGGCTGCCATACCTGCTCCCCTACGTCGCTTCGAAGCACGCTATCGTCGGGCTCGTGCGAGCGCTCTCCAACGAGTTGGCCGACGAGAACGTCCGCGTAAATGCAATCTGCCCGACCGGTGTATCGGGCACCGGCCTGGCGAAGGACCTCGACCCGACCCTGATCGACTCCAACGAACGACTCAAAACGGCATGGCTGAATGCGATGCAAGTCGAACTCATTTCGCCGCTGGACGTCAGCAACGCCGTGCTGTATCTCGCGTCCGACGAGTCCCGCTATGTGACCGGTATCGCTATGTCCGTCGACGCCGGAATGGTCAATCTCTGAAGTTCCGATTGCACGAGACTTCGCCGGTGCGTTCCCCGTGTTCGCACCGGCTGCACGCTGGACACCGGCCGCCCCAGGAACGGGGCGACTCAGCCATGTGCTCGTTACGGATCGCCAACCTCGAGCTGCGGTAAGCGGGAATGTCGGTCACTAGCACAGGGAAGGTGCCCGCCTGCGGAACTCCAGAGGCCGGCGGCATCGCGCGCGACCGGCTCCTTAGCTTGCACCAAGCGGACTTTCAGTTTCGCAACAGGCTGGCAACGTGGACGCTTCGTCGAGTACCAGCATCGCCGGTCCACCGTTCGCCGAGGTAATCGGCGACGAAGTGACGGACCCTTCCCATCACCGCGAGGGTGTCCCACGAGACGGGCTCCAGCAGCCACTGCACCCGGTCCAGGGTCGCGCTCCCGCCAGACCCGCCCAACGCCCAGCAGTTCTTGCGGGGACCGTCACTGAGCAGTCCCCGCACGTGCCTACCCGCCTGCACCGAGGGCTCCCAACGCGTGAATGCACAGCCAGGTGGTTTCATGTGCAGTACGAGCAGGTGACCGACCTGCATGACTTCGACGCAGCCGAGGATGCGGCCGAACTCGTGACTTCTTAGCCAGCCATTGGGCCGGGTTGGTCACCGGCGAAGACATCAAGGTCCCGGTTGGTTTGGTCATGTATTAAAGCTCCTAACACGATCTGCTGAATCGACGATGATCAGCATTGCGAGGTGAAGATCAGTCTCGTTTCGCTCGTCGTGGGCAGGCCGTGGGACGTTGATGACTCGTTGTGGGAGCTGATCGAGCCGCTGTTGCCGCCGTGGCCGGACAAGTCTCCGGGTCCGAGGCCCGTACCGGACCGGCAGTGTTTGCAGGGCATCTTGTTCGTGGTGCACACCGGGATCGGCTGGGAAGACCTGCCGCAGGAACTTGGGTTCGGTTCCGGGATGACCTGCTGGCGGCGGCTGCACCGCTGGACCGAGGCGGGAGTCTTCGACCAGATACACCAGATCCTGCTTGCGAAGTTGAACGCGGCGAACCGCATCGACTGGACCAGGGCGGCGATGGACGGTAGTCACATCGACGCGAAAAAGGGGGCGCTGGAACCGGCCCGTCGCCGGTCAACCGGGCCAAGCCCGGCTCCAAGCACCACCTGCTCTGCGATGGTAACGGCACGCCGATCTACGTGCTGACCAGCGGTGCGAACGTGCCCGACATCAGCCGGGCGGTCGATTTGCTCGACGGCTACCCGCCGATCGCCGGCCGACCGGGCCGGCCCCGGCGGGGCTTCGAGGTCCTGCTCGCCGACAAGGGCTACAGCAGCGAAGCGTTTCGTCAGGCCTGCCGCGAGCGTGGCACCGAACCGATCATCCCGAAACCGAAGACGCCCGGCATCAAGGGCCTGGGCAAGCTGCGCTACGTCGTCGAACAGACCTTCGCGCTCCTGCACCAGTTCCGCCGGCTCGCCGTGCGTTGGGAACGCTGCCTGGACATCCACGACGGCCTCGTCAGCCTCGCCTGCGCCTTGATCTGCTGGCGCCGCTTGATCAAATGGACCGATCAGAGATCGTGATAGGGGCTTTTAGGCCATGTATCAGGTCTGAACGGACGGGTGAGCGCACTCTTCGACCGACATGCCCACCTCCGCCACTTGATCATCGATCTTGCCGCCATCTGAACCGGTGTTGGCTAGAGCTCAAGAGCTCGGACGGCCAACACGGTTCACACGATGTGACGGGGCGGGAGCCAGAGGGAATACTCAATGTGTCCCTTCCCTTCCAGGCCGGACGCGCGCGCATCTGGCGGATCTCACGATGGCTGATGTCGAAGCACAGCAACGATCGAGTCGTACTCGTTAGGCGGCTACGGGGGCGGGAGTGTTTGCGCCGGCGGACGAATGAGGTGCCGTATGTTGGGTGCGTGGTAGCACATGCGGCCTTTCAGCTACGGCTTGGGGTATGACATTTGCCCGTGCTGATTCCGGATTCCATTTATTCACATGATCCGCTGGTAAAACTGTGTCATCCGTGGGGATTTAGTGCCGAGACGATCGATTTCTTTCCGCCATCCGTCAGATGGGGTAGAGCACGGGAGCGAGTGAAAGCCTCGGCCGTCCCGGCGGTTTGTCAGCCGAAGATACCCGCGATGTCCACAGCGTCGGCGATGGCCTGATACCCCGCGTCGTTCGGGTGCAAGTGGTCGCCGGAGTCGTAGGCCGGAAGGTACCTCTGAATGTTGGAGGGATCATGGGTGACCATGTCCTGGTCCAGGATGTGATCACATCCGCTGTTCGAACCGCGGATCCATGAGTTCACTGCTTCGCGACCGTTCTCACCGGCGGCCGACCAATAGTAGGCGTCCTTGAACGGCGTCAGGGTTGAGCAGACGACCTGGACACCAGCCGCATGTGCCAGCCCGATGATCTGCTGAAGTCCTGCGATCAACTGCTCTGCTGGCGGGTCGGCGTTACCCAGGTCGTTGATGGGGTCGTCGGAAATTACCACCCACCTGACGCCCGGCTGCTGCAGCACATCCCTGGAGAACCGGCTGACTCCGCTCGGATTTTCGTTCACACCCGTCAGGAGGTTGTTGCCGCTGATGCCTTCATTGATGACACCGACCGTACGGTCGGCCGCGGTGAGCCGGTTAGCTAAATCGTTGGGCCAGCGGCGGTTAGCGCCGTCCGTGGAGGCAAAACCGTCAGTCAGCGACGCACCGAAAGCCACCACGGACCCCTGCGCGGCGG
This sequence comes from Actinoplanes sp. NPDC051343, assembly GCF_044455125.1. NCBI lineage: Bacteria > Bacillati > Actinomycetota > Actinomycetes > Micromonosporales > Micromonosporaceae > Actinoplanes > Actinoplanes sp. NPDC051343. The sequence goes on along the minus strand of NZ_JBITEL010000026.1, from coordinate 22,943 downwards.
AATTCTGAACGTCCACGTTAGTCAGGAAATCGTACGACTGGATCGTTGAGGGCGACGGCAAGGTTGTGTCTGCGGAGTCATCACCTGACGCGACGTAATTATTCTGCTTGGCCAGCTGATGGTAGGTAGCGGCTCCAGTAGGGGCCGGCAAATAAAAGCTCACTGCCAAATCCGACTCGGCGGCGACCGTCATCGAGATGGCATCGCTGATCGCGGACTTCCCTGCTGGGACCGTCACAGAGCTCACTCCTCCGAAGGCCACCGTGTGGTCGGAGCCGGATACGATTGTTCCGCTACCGGCTGACACCGCTAGGTGTACGTCATTGACCCTCAGAGGTGCCGAGCCGAACAGATTTGAGATGTGAATGCGAGCCGCAGAACCACCAATGCTTGTATGCAGCACCTCACGCAGCGTCTGGTCGGAGTATGAGGAACCGCCACTTTGCGGAGCGACAGCCCATGTCCCGGTCCACGCAGTGGTGCGGATGGTCGCGGCCTCGGATGGGTCGCTCACGACGGTGGCGTAAAGGCCGGCAGCGATCAGTGCAGCAGCCGAGCACCCGGTGATCAGTTTGTTCTTCACGTCCTCAATAAACCCGTCGCGTCTCTGAAGTGCACTACCAGCGGTCAAAGTGTGGACAATGCCGCAGATGTCCGCTGAAATGAACCTGCCGCACCGGCATGCCGGCTGTGCTACAGCCGGGTTGCCTCCCGTCGCCCGATTCGTCGCCGGCTCGCGGCTGTCCACATAGCCAACAGCCGGCCGCAGCCTTACCCGAGCCGCGCGGCAGCCGTAGGTGATGACAGCTGACGGCGAGGCAGTTGCTGCCGCGGCAACACGACCGGTGGCCCGCTGCCGACGCCGTACACGTGGTTACCCCGTCATGGTCCGTACCGGCATGCGTATGAGCTCGATTCTCGGTGCGCTCAGGACCGCGAAGCTCTCCTCTAGAACGGAGCTCGCGCGCCCCTCTGCCTGGAGATCTGACTGGGGATGTTCACCGCCTCACTGTATGGCAACGTCCATATGACAGTTTCTGTCCGACGCACGACACCGCGGACCCGGCACGTCATGCCTACTCAGTTTTACGGTGGACGAGGTACAACGAGCCGGAGGTGCGGGATGCCTCCATGGGCTGGTACGCAAGCGTGCCCGGTGTTGGATCGCAGGGACAGGTCGTGAAGGTATGGCGGAGGTTCGCGCGGCACCGGCCGATGTCGCCCGGCATGAGCGTCAAAGGCCCGGCGGGGCCGCTTCGCCCGGAACTCACAGCCCGACCGCCAGGTCCTCCACGACCAGCGCCGATTCGTCCGCCGACAGCCGTAGGGCTCGCGCGCCGGTATCCGGGCCGCCGCTGATAATGCTGTCCTGATGCGTGTATTCGGCCGCCTCATCGGCGAGCACGTCGTGGACGACCACGGTTTCGGTCGCGTAACGACGGCGGAAGAACCGCCGGACGGCACAGGCCACGGCGAGCGTCTGCCTGCGGCGGGTCGCTGCTGCCGCGCTCGGCGCGTCCGCACGCGCTGGATGGCGACCATGAGTCGCCTTGACGCGCACGGTCGACGACAGGCCAGCAGTTATCCGGATCTGGCCTCGAGGCAAGCGCTGACCGTGTATCGCCGATACCCAGAGCAGCCGCGGTTAAGGGTCGGAGGTGGGTAGCGATGATCCCGGGCGGGCTGGTCGCCCACGGCTCGTGTTCAGCTCTTCTTCAGCCGGCCGACCGGGATGTCGAACCCATGCTCCCGTAGTTGGTTCGCCCAGTTCCCGATCGTGCCGATCGACTTGCCATATTTCTCGGCGAGTGCCTTGGACGAGCCGACGGCGGTGAGGTCGGCAAGGAACTGCTCACCGCTCCGCCGTTCGCCCCGGCGTCGCTGTTCCGCCTGCGCCGGCGTGGCGGCAACCGAGGGTTTAGCTGCCTTGGCGGCGCTCCGACCGATCGTCTTCGCCGGCCAGCCGCGCTTCGGCCGCGACGCTGGTTCGGCCACCAAGCTTGAGCCCGGCTCGACGGCGGCCTGAGGTACCGCCGCAGCCCCACGCTCTCCAGCGGGTGTCACCGACGCTGCGGTCTGCCGGCCGGCACGGCCGCCGCGTGCTCCGTCGCCGCGTCGGCCACGTTATCCGGCGAGGCGATGTCCGCTGGCACCTCGGCGACCGGTTTCACCGGCGCGGCCGGCTCGTCTGCGGCCATGGCGACGCCGTTGGCCTCCGCTATTCAGAGCAAATAGCGGCTATCGATGATGGTCAAGGAAAGGTGCACCCGGCCTGCAAGGATGTGGTTGCTGAGACCATGTCCCATGTAGAATCGGGTGCACCTTTCTGGTGAATAAGTCTTTCGGGTGGGATGACCGGCTGTCCGTGACAGTCACGGATAAGAACCTCGTCGGTCACGCTGGTGCGGTCCTGCTGCGTCCGACGGGGCATCGCAGCACGCCGATTCGTCTGTCCACCCAGCATTACCACCGAATGGGAGCCAGAGCCGTCTTTCGGGCAGTCCCGTCAACGCTGCCGCAGTACGGGAACCGCGCCACACCCTGACTACGTGGCGTGGGCTTCGCGCTGCTGACTTATGCGCAGCTCACCTGGCACGCGGCAGGGAGGCTAGCCCGCAGGTCCACTTGGTGGGGTGCGCCGTGCTGTCCTGCCATGAGTTGCCGAACATGGTGTGCCCATCGTCGGCGACGGTCACGAGTGAGTACTGGGCGAGGCCCTCCAGCGTGCTGAACTCGTAGGCCTTCCCGTCGATTACCGCCCACAGCGGAACGGCGTCAGTGGGTGCGCCGACGACTGTGCCTTCCCCGCCGATGCCTTGGGTAAAGGCCGCCTGTTGCGGCAGTTTCGTGACCTGGCGGGTGATGATGTCGTAGCTGAAGACGGCAGTCGGCGGGTTGGAATAGAAGATCTTGCCGCCGCGGATGCCGCGGATGGTGGGGTTGCCGCCGCCGTACTGGTCGGGAAACGTCAGTGTTTCCGGGTGGGAGGTGCCGTTGCGCCAGAGCAGGAAGACCGTACGCGTGTTGTCGTTGTTCAAGGCCGCGCTGAGGATCGTGCCGTCGGTGTCGAAGCCGATCACTACGCCATGGATAGTGCCCGACGGCAGGGGCAGTTGGGTCGGTTCCGCGTCCGGGCTCGCCCAGACGACTGGCTTACCCGCGGCGGAGGTGCCGCCGATCCGGCCGTCGTCGGCGATGTCCGCTATGACGCCGCCGCCCTTGAGCGGGGTGAGCTTGCCGCCGGCGTACGCATAAGGGGTCGGATTCTTCTGTCCGTCGGCGAGGCTCAGCGCAAGGTCTCCCGTGGCGTTGACGGCGATCTCAACGCGGTCGGAGTGCGGCAGGGCAACGGTTGCTGTCTGGTGCCCGTCCTTCCAGACCACCGCGGATTTCTGCCGGCCGCCCCGGACTTCCACCGCGTAACGGCCCGTGTGGTCGACGTCGTACACCCGACCGGTCGGCCCTGCGAGCGGCGCCGCTAGGCATTTCGCGCCGGCTGCGGCGGGCGATACGGCGGCACTCGAGCCGGGTAAGGGCGGCTCGTAACCCGCGGCCGGGGTGCCGGGTTGGCTGTTGGCCTGGAGGGCGAAGAAGGCGCCGCATCCGGCTGCCACAGCGAGCGTGGTGAGCCCACCGGCCGCTAGTCTGCGGTTGCGGCGGCGTCGCCCGCCCACGCGCTCGATCTCGGCCAGGTCGAGTCGCTGTGGTCCGTCCGGCTCTCCCGCCAGCGGGCCGAGGAACTCGCGGGCCTCTTCGTCGCTCATCGGAGTCATCGGGTTCCTCTCGAGGTCAGCCGGGCGACGGCGGTCGTCCGGCCCAGGGTGGACTGGTCGGAGCCGAGTTTCTTGCGCATGGCATTCAGGGCGTGATGGGTCTGCGACTTGACCGCCCCCTCGGAGTAGCCGAGGTGCTTCGCGACGTCGGCAACGCTCTGATCGCAGAGGAACCGCAGCACGAGCACGGCTTGCTGGCTTGGGGTGAGCTTGGACAGCGCCGCTCGCAAGACTTCGCGTTCTTCCAAGCCGGTGGTCGCTGTGGACGCTTCCGGTGCGGAAGCACCCAACGGCAACACCTTCCACCAGCCGCGGCGGCGCTCGTTGATGAAGGTGTGCACCAGGATCCGTTGCACGTAGGCGTCCACGTTGTCCGCCCGCGATACGCGGAACCATCGCGTATACGCGGTCGTCAAGGTTTCCTGGACGAGGTCGTCTGCCTGATGCAGGTCGCCGCAGAGGAGGTAAGCCGATCGGCGCAGGGCCGCCGCTCGACCTCGTACATAGGCGTGGAAGTCCTCACTCATGGTGTCTCCCGTCGGCATGTCACGAACCATCGACGAGATCCCGACCCGATCCGGTTGCAGGTCCGCCCTGAGCAATCAGGACCGCCGTGCGACAGTGAACCTTTCATCCTCGGTAGGTCGGGTTCTCGACGTGATGGAGAACGAGGATGGCTTGCACGATCGGGGTGGCGCGGTGTGTGCTGCAGCGCAGCTTGGCCTCCCCCGTTCAGAGGGGGATCGGGTTCATTGAGGGCGATGAAGGAAAGGTGCACCCAACCTGCAAGGATGTGGTTGCTGAGACCGTGTCCTATGTAGAAACGGATGCACCTTTTGGTGAGCAAGTCTATCGGGTGGGATGACCGGCTGTCCGTGACGGCCACGGATAAGAACCTCGTCGGTCACGCTGGTGCGGTCCTGCTGCGTAAATGCGCCGACAAGGCTGGTCTGACCAGCGGGTTGAACACCGTGATACCCCGGGGCGAGGGCCCGGGGTGGTGGGATCGGGGCACCGTGCTGACATCCCTGGCGGTGTCGATCGCGCTCGGCGCGACCAGCGTGTCCGATATCGACCTGCTGGCGCATCAGGCCTCGGTGTTCGGTGACCCGCCGTCGGACAGCACGGTCCGCCGGTGCCTGACCGGCCTCGACCCGGTGACGCTGGGTAAGATCGGTAAGGCTCGGGCGAAAGCCCGCCGGCGGGTATGGGAGCTGATCGCCGGCCGGCCCTGCGGGTTCTCCTGGCTGCTGGTCGCGGATAAACTCCTGCACGGGTGGATCGTGATCGACCTGGACGCCTCGCTTATCACCGCGCACTCGGATAAACAGGGCGCGGCGGTGACGTTCAAGAAGGGTTTTGGCTTTCATCCGCTGGGGGCGTGGTGCGCGAACACCGCCGAGTCCCTGTCCATGCTGCTCCGCGAGGGCAACGCCGGATCCAACACGACCAGTGACCACATCCGGGTCCTTGCCGATGCGATCGATCAGATCCCGGCGAAGTACCGCCGGAAAATCCTGGTACGGGTCGACGGCGCCGGCGCCACCCACGACTTCATCGAGCACCTGCACGAGATGAACACCGCGTTCCGCACGGTCCGGTTCACCGTCGGGTGGACCATCACCGCGGCCGACGAGACCGCGATCGCGGCACTACCCGTCGACGCCTGGACCGACTCTCTGCGCCAGGACGGCGAAGCGACCGCGACCGCCGGGGTCGCTGAACTGACCGGGCTTGACGCCCGCGCCGAGAAGTGGTTGCCCGGGTTGCGGCTGATCGCCCGCCGGACCCGGCCCGCCGCCCGGCATCAGAAGAACCTGACCGCTCTGGAACGCGCCACCGGGTGGCGCTACGCTGTCGTCGCCACGAATATCACCCGAATGTGGGGCATTACCGGCTCGCATCATCCGCAATGGCCCGACGCGCTGCATCGAAGCCACGCCACGGTCGAAGACCGGGTGCGCACCAACAAGGCCATGGGGCTGCGTAACCTGCCCTCCAAATCCTGGACCGTGAACCGAGGCTGGGTCCTGGCCGCGAACATCGCCGCGGACATCACCGCCTGGACCCGCCTGCTCGGGCTGCACGACCAGAGCGACCTCGCCCACGCCGAACCCGAAACCCTGCGCTACCGACTGCTGCATCTACCCGCGACCCTGAGCAGCCACGCCCGGCAACGCACCCTGAAAATCGCCGAAACCTGGCCCTGGAGCGACGCGTTCATCCTCTGCTGGCAACGCCTCACCGCTCTACCCGCACCTACCTGACCAGCAATAACCGTCTCAGCGAGCCGGAGAGGGCCGTTCCCGGGAATCGGAGACCCGGCAACACTGTCGTGACAGACGACGCACCAACCCCACACCGCAAGGGGACAAAAACGGTCAAGCCGAAAGCCCTACCGAGGGATCAATACCCTCTGACGGATCGAGGTTGGTGTCCATAAGCGCCGCGGATAACCAGGCCAGGACGCGCTGTTGCGCACTCGGGTCGAGCGGGGAAAGCAGCTCGTATGCAATCTGCATCGCCTGGAGTTCTTGCAAAGCCATGCCTTTCCACCTTCAATGTTGCGGCCCGGAGGAAGGGCGGCATCGTGCCGCCGGACGCGAGGAGCAGTGAACGCGGATGACCAGCGCGATCACGCCTCGAATGGATAATCACATATGCTGCCGGGTACGTGTCCGCTGGGTCTAGGAGCCGCGGAATGCCCGCGAACGGTCGATGGTGGTCCGTGACTGTGGCAAACTCGGTGGCCGGGCAGCGGCCGTCGCCTGGGGAGAACCAAACGAAGGTTGAAACCGCCGCCCGGCGCCGACGCAATTCTAGGCACAAATCCTGACTTCGCGGCCACCCCGCTTAGAGTCAGCGTTGATCTAGGCTGCCCCACTGCCGTCGAGGTAGCAGGCCTCCGTGGCGAGCGACATACCGGCACAGGTCCCGAGGAAGATATGCGCCGGGAACACCGTCACCGACCGCCGTCCAGAATCCCTTCGCGTCGCTCATGTGCCCGCACCCTGCGTACCAGGCGTCTTCCGGATGCTCAGCTCGCAGTGCCTTAAGACCCGTATTCGCAGTCACCTCGCCGAACTCCCGGGGATAAGGCTTGGGCACAGCAACATCCTCCCAGCCTGCCTTCACGGCAAGCCATCTCAGATGTCACCTATCGGTGCAGCAGGCTCCGGGGACAAGGGAGAGCCAACGTATGACTCGTCCTCGTAGCCATGGCTCGCAGTCTCGGCCGTCGCCTTGGGCGAATTTTGGCTGAGCGAGCCCGCGGATTGAGAGTCAGCGCCCGGCAGTGTCAACCGATACCTAGCGATTCAGACACTATCGGGGAACCTGCAGCCAGGTCACCAGGACATAAGCGACTTGGGCCAGCGAAACCCTGGGGCCAGGTTCGTTGCAGGCTGGCATGCAGTCGATACGGACTTAACTTCAACCGACCGAGCCGACGCGCACGAGGCTCGGCCGCGGCGACGATCGCGGCCTGAAGGTACCGCGACGGCGGGTGCGTCATCTGTCCGCCAGTCGCCACATCTCCGTCCCGCCCAGGCTGAGGTCAGCCCACGGCGGGTGTCCTGTACCGCAGCACCGACGGCGGGGTGCAATGGGCCGGGGTCCTCAGTCGCGAGCCGCAGGGTTGACGGCTGGGTCCGGTCGGCACGCGGCGAGCCGGGGTCGCGGCGCAGGGAGAGCGGCGATGTACGGCGTCCATCTCGCCGCCGCCCGCCCGTAAGAGCCTCGCTCGATACGACCCCCGGCCAGCGCCTGGGCAGTCGCGCAAGCGGTCTCGCGGAACGGCGAGTGTCCTGGTGGGGCAAGCTATTACGGTGACGGTCATCACTGCGCTGATCTTCGGGGCGGAAAGGTCGTTACATAGATGTGCAGCCGCCCACTGTGGATGAACCGACAGCCGGAATGCAGTACGACGACGAAGAGCTTCCTGCCCGCCCTCTCCAAGGCGTGATCGGTGTCGTCGTCGCAATCATTGCCGTTGCGGTCGCGATTCTCGTGCTGTGGCAAGTTTTCCAGCCGTTGGCGCGAGGTAGCCAGTACTACCTCATCATTTTTCTGGCCGGGACGTTGCCGCTGGTGTTTCTGGCGTACCGGTCCAGGTTCGAGCGGCGTGGTGGCGATCGGCCCACCGTGGCGGACTGGATTCTTGCCGCGGTGGCCCTGGTCACCTGCCTGTATCCGTTGAATCCGTTCGGAGGCGGCTACGACGGCTTTCTCGACCGGCAGGGACTGCTCGCACCGTCCGACGTGGTGGTCGGGGCCGTCCTTCTCGTGCTGGTGGTGGAGGCCTGCCGGCGTACGACGGGTTGGATCCTGCCGTTGGTCTGTGTGCTCTTTCTGGCGTACGGCTACTACGGCGGTCTGCTGCCGCAGGACTGGCCGATCGCGCATGCCGGGATGGACTTCGGGCAGATAGTGGATGCCCTGTTCAACTCGGGCAGCGGGTTCTACGGCACTCCGCTGGACGTGGCGGCGTCGTACATCGTGCTGTTCACCATCTACGGCGCCGTCCTGGAGCTCTCGGGTGCCAGCCGGTTCTTCGTCGACCTGTCTGTGGCGGCTTTTCACAAGTCGCGCAGCGCGGCCGGGCGCACAGCGGTGGCGGCCGGCTTGCTGCTGGGCACCGTGTCCGGTTCGGGTACCGCGACGGCGGTGAGTGTCGGCGCGGTGACCTGGCCGATGCTGCGGCGCGCCGGTTACCCGCCCGAACAGGCGGGCGGCATGCTCGCGGCGGCCGGGGTCGGTGCGATCCTGTCGCCGCCCACCCTCGGCGCCGCGGCGTTCATCGTCGCCCAGTACCTCGATGTCTCCTACTTGACGGTGCTGGGTTGGGCCACGATCCCCACCCTCGTCTATTACCTGGGCATTCTGCTGGCCGTGGAGATCGACGTGCGGCGTTACGGGATGCGGGCACTCGACAAGCCGGCGACCAGCGTGTGGCGGCTGCTCGCCCGCTTCGGCTATCACTTCTCTTCGCTCGCCCTCATCGTCGTTCTCCTCGCGGCGGGGCAGAGCGCGCAACGATCGGTTGTGTACGCCACCGCGGTCACCTTCGTACTCTCCTTTCTGGATCGCAGTGCCTGGCTGACCCCGCGCCGGGTGTTCGAGGCGCTCTCGGTCGGCGTGCGGGGCGTGCTTCCGGTGGTCTCGGTGTGTGCGGGAGCCGGGATCATCACCGCGATCACGACGAAGACCGGATTGGGTGCCCAGCTCGCGTCGCTGCTGGTGCGGGGCGCGCAAGCGGTGAGCTCGAATCCGACAGTGGTGCTCGCCCTGACGGTGATGCTGGCCGCGGTGGCGCTGGCCGTGCTGGGGCTGGCGGTGCCGGTCACGGCCAGCTTCGTTATCGGCTGGGTCATCATCGGTCCGGCTCTGCTGGCCCTGCACGTGCCCGCGTCTGCCACGGCGATGTTCGTCTTCTACTACTCGGTGCTGTCCGAGGTCACGCCGCCCACGTCGCTCGCCGCGGTGGGGGCCAGCGCCATCACCGGCGGCCGGGTGCTGCCGACGATGTGGCATGCGCTGAAGTACGCGCTTCCCGCGTTCGTGGCGCCGATCGCGTTCGTCATCACCGGCAACGGGACGCACCTGATGGGCCAGGGGTCGGTCGTCGACGTCGCAGCCGCGGCGGTGCTGACCGGGCTCGGCGTGGCGGGACTTGCCACTGCCACGGGCGGATGGGTCCTGGGCGTCGGTCCGGCCGGCGTCGGAAGTCGCGTGCTCGGCGGAGTCGCCGGGTTGTTGCTGCTCTACCTGGAGCCGGTGACGGTCGCGGCAGGCATCGGAGCTCTCGTACTGGTCGTCGTGTGGGCCGCCGTCGATAAACGCATGCGCGGAACCGTTCCTCGAGTCGCTCCGGCGGGACCCGTGGCGGAGGTCGAGACGCCCACGGGCGTGGCGGGGAATGCCGTTGTCTCTCGGCCGCCGATCGCCGGCGGAACCGATCGAAAAAGCACCATGGAAACCCAGGAAAGTGAATGAGATGAGACGACTCGCCACTGCCGCCCTCACCCTCAGCGTCGCCGGTGCCGCCGGTGCCTGCGGTGGTCAGCAGAACGCGGCCTCGGTGGACACCGGCGCCGCGATTACCTGCCAGGTTCAGAAGGACACTCGGGTCGGAATCGCGACCGGCAACGCCACCGGCGTCTACTTCGCGCTCGGCAACGTGTTCGCCGAACAGGTCGACGCTACCGGGGGCAAACTGAAAGCCACGGCCGCCGAGACCGGGGCCTCCGTGCAGAACATTCAGCAGGTGATGGCCGGCACCTACCAGGTCGGGTTCTCGCAGGCCGACGCCGCCACCGAGGCGGTCACCGGTACCGGCAGCTTCACCAACAAGCAGCCGATCGCGACGCTGGGCCGGATCTACAACAATTACACCCAGGTGCTCGTCCGGAAAGCGGCCGGTATCAAGAGCGTCGCCGACATGAGGAATAAGCGGGTCTCGACCGGGTCGCCGAAGTCCGGCACCGAACTCATCGCCAACCGCCTTCTGAACGCCGCCGGCCTGAACCCGGCCACCGATGTCAAGGCGGAGAAGCTCGACCTCACCAAGACCGTGGACGGCATGAAGGACGGCACGATCGACGCGCTGGTCTGGGTCGGCGGCCTTTACACGCCGGGCGTCACCGACCTGCTGACGACCTCCAGCGACAAGGTGCGGTTCCTGGACATCAGCGGGTCGCTTCCGGCACTGCAGAAAATCAATTCGGCGTACGAAGAGGCGCCCATACCGGCGGCCACCTACAAGCAGCCGGCGGATATTCCGACCATCGTCGTGCCCAATGACCTGGTGGTCCGGGCGGACCTTGATCCGAACGTCGCGTGTGTCCTGACGCGAACCCTGTTCGAGCGAAAGGCACAACTGGTGGAGGCGAACGCAGCGGCCAGCGATATCACGCTCGCGACCGCCCGTAAGACGGGGCCGGTTCCGCTGCAGCGTGGCTCGGCGAAGGCGCTGGACGATCTGGGCGCGCCCCGGTAACCGGTGTCGGGTCGGTGCGGTCGACTGACCCGTTTCGACAACCGCGCCGGCGCGCTATCAAAGCTACTGGTGTGCAGGCGCGGCACCCGGTGAACCCGTCCCAAAGCAGCGACGGATCTTCGACATCGACCACGGCTTCGCCGTGCTGGTCGAGCATCTGCGGATGGATCTGTCAGATCGCTCGCCGGGGAGTCGCATTGCCAGTACTTCCCGACCGGTAAGCAGCTGGCCGCTTCGGCAGCGTGAGTCCCAGGCCGATCGGTATCAAGTCCCGGGATCACAGACATGGTGACGGATGTCGAGAAGCCCGCCAACCCAGAGCAGGGTTGGCGGGCTTTGGTGTATGGCGTCGCGTTGCTCGTCGACGCGAACTTCTCGCCGGCTCTGGTCGAGTTCAAGCACGACGTCGTCGAGCTCAAGTACGTCGTGGTCGTGCTCGACATCAAGCAGAGGGCCGTCGTCGAGAAAATGGCGCCGCGGAGAGATCGGCGTAACCCTGCACTCGCCTTGGTGGACGGTTGTGGGCGGCGTCGATTTCGGGCAGTTGGGCCCTGATCGTGGGCACGCTCATCTTCTATGGCTGGCGTCGCGAACTTGGGTCCCCGATCACTGGGTATTGGCTGGCTGCGAGCGTGATTTTCGGGCCGGTTCTGGGCCTGATCGGCGGCCTAACGTGCCGCCGCGCCTGGGTCGGGGCGCTGGCCGCCGGGGGGTGGTCCCCATGGGTTTCGTCAAGCGGCGAGGGCGTGTTGGCTGGGCCGAGCCCGGTAGGGCGTGTTGTCGCGGAGCATGGCGAACAGGACGTCGACGCGACGGCGTGCAAGGCAGAACCCCGTACCGGCATAGTAGGCAGCAACGGCGCGAGCCGTGCCCACTGTGCGTCGGTAAGGTATTGGCCACCCGGCGGTGACGAGGGCACCAGCGCTGTGAGCGGCCGGGGTGGCTCGGTAACCTCCAGTCGGGCTAACGCCAGAACTCGCGCGGCCGGCCCGGTCATGCACGCAGGTAGTCCGCTGGTCTAGTTCCGCGCCGTGGGCGCTGTAGGCCAGCAGCCACGGCTCAGGGGTGGTGGGTGCCTCGCGTCTTGTCCTTCGTGATCTTCAAGTAATCCGAAGGATCTGCGATGGCCGCCTCTCATCGACCTAAAAGACCGGGTGATACATGACTTCGGTGGACGCGGCCCGCCGTTTCTAGGACTTCTAAAATTTCGTGTGTTCCGCTGAACCTCTTCTATGTTTTCCCGTTACGCATGGAGGAGGTATTCGTAGCGGATTGGGCTCCGAGTGGGCGGGGGCGCTTCTTCGCGGGCAGCGAAAATCGGGAGGTTCTCATGGATGACGAGTTGCTGGCACGGCGCCGAGCCGCTCAGCCGGCATGGATGCCCCTCTATTATGGCGAACGGCCGCTGGAGATCGTTGCCGGAGCGGGACGGCGTGTAACTGATGCAGCAGGTACCACGTATCTGGATTTCTTCGGCGGCATCCTCACGAACATGCTCGGCTACGCAATCCCGGAGGTCACCGAGGCAATCGAACGGCAACTGCGAACCGGCGCGGTCCACACCTCCACGGGGATCAGATCGGAACCGATGGAGACGTCCTGCTCCGGCGCCAGTCGGCGGTCCAGGTCTGCAATCGGCTGTCGGCCCGCTCGTGACCAGGCCGCCGTCCGGGCGTACGGCACTGGCGGTGATCGCCCGGCCGTGCGTGGCCACCGGTTTGCCGACCGGGACCAGAGTGTCCGGATCGAGTGGCCACAGGGCACCCGTCGCCTCGGCGGCGGCCGTCTTGAGCGGTGCGTCGCCGGCGATCACCCGGTGACCGGCGACCGCCAGTGCGGCGATCGGCGGCGGCAGGTGGTTGCGCTGCACGATACGGGCGGCGTCCGGGTCGATCGCGGCCACGAAGCCGGAGTCGCAGCCCACCAGCACCCGCGCTGCTAGTGCCGTGACCACGAACGTTCACGGTGTTGGATGACACGCCGCCCGGCCTGACGGCCCGGCGGCGTGACGCCGTTCAGGCTGTGAAGGTGGCAGATCCTGTACGCGTGCGGCGGCTCAGTGACCAGGAAGGTCAGCAGCTGCTGCGTATCACTCGCAGAGGCACCGGTTCACCGATCCGATTACGGCGGGCGATGGTCGTGCTCGCCTCGGCCGGCGGCAACACCGTGCCGGCCATCGCCCGGCTGGTCCAGGCCGACGAGGACACGATCCGGCAGGTCATCCACCGGTTCAACGAGTTGGGGATGGCCAGCCTGGACCCTCGGTGGGCGGGTGGCCGTCCCCGCCAGATCAGTAGCGATGACGAGCAGTTCGTCGTCACGACGGCCAACACCCGCCCCGAATCCTTGGGGCGCCCGTTCACCCGATGGAGCATCCGCAAGCTCACCGACTACCTCTGTTCGCAGGCCGCCCGCCCGATCACGATCGGGCGATCGACCAGCTGCGGGCGCGCGGCGTGATGCTGGCGCCACGCGACAGCCGGCTGTACCGGTTCTTCCACCAGACCTTCTTCGAGTACGCGGCGGCGCGCGGCGTGGTGGGGCTCGGCCGTGGCCCGGCGGAGCAGTTGGTTGGCCACGCCGTCGCCGACTCGCATGACTTGTTCGTCGGCGAGGTGGCCGCGCAGGTAGTACTACTGGCCGGTCGCGACCCCCGGCTACCCGGTTCGTTCGCCCGCGACGCGCTGCTGACCTGGTTCAACGGCGATGCTCACCTGCAGCTGTTGGCGCTCCGCTCGTACGCCCGGCTGTCCCACCCGGCGCCGCAGGTCCGCGCGCGGGCCGCCGAAATCCTCGCCTCCTGCGACGCCGGAACGGTCCGTCACTATCTGCGCCTACTACCGTCGACGCGGCATCCGAGCTTCGAGCGCCTGAGCGCCGAACTGGGGCTGCTCTGGTCCCGGGTGATCGGCACCGGCGGCGATCCGGGGCTCGGCTTCGACCTGCTCCGGGCGCTCGCCCGTGCCGCGCCGGTCTTCCCCGAGGACACGCGAGTGTTCCTGGAGGAGCATGACTGCCTGAAGTGGTTGTTGGAGCGAACCCCGGCTGAGATCTGCCGGGAGAGGTGGTTCGCAGCGGATCAAGCAGCTGCAGGTGGAGGCATCCGGCGTGGTGTGCCGAGCAGCTGCTCGGCTTCTTCGTCGCCTTCGCCGGTGACTCCGCCGACAACCGTGTCGTGGAGGCGACTCTCCATTTCGCGTCGGTTGGTTGGTTCTGTCCGTTGGGCTGGTCCAGACTGGACGGGCAGCCGTACGGGTGCGGCATGGATCCGCGACAAGGTGGTCGAATGAGAATTACTATTGCGGCCGCCGACGACGTGCAAGCGACGCTAAGGCTCTACCGATGGCTCCGGGACGACGAGAACCTCGCCGCCGACTCCTCCGTCGAAATGCTCGACGCCGACGACACGCCACAGGGCACGATGGGTGCCGCCGAGATTATCGAGCTCGTCCTGACGCAAGGTATGGCGCTGGCGAACCTGGCCATCGCGTACGCGACCTGGCGACAGTCCTGCGACGACGACGAGACGGAAGTGACCTTCTCTGTAGACGGCGGGTCGATCACGGTCAAGGACGGCTCGCCGGAGACCATCGACCGGATCATCGCACAGTTGTCCCCATCGCCCAACTCTGAAGCGGAAGGACAATAAAGACATGGTCCGGCCGTCCCAGCCGGACACGTGGCTGCCGGACCCGCGGGCGTCCCGCGCCGTCCTCATCGGGGTCTCCGATTATGCCGACCTGGAGCCCCTCCCGGCGGTCGAGCGCAACCTGCAGGAGCTGAGCAGGTTGCTGACCTCTCCGGACCTGTGGGGACTGCGCACGGAGGACTGTCACACGCTGCTCAGCCCGCAGCGCCCCGACGACGTCCTCGACGCGATCAACACCGCAGCCGGGCAAGCCACCGACGCCCTGATCGTCTACTTCGCCGGTCACGGCCTGCTCGACCAACGTGATGAGCTGCACCTCGCCCTGACGCAGGGCAGCCGCAAGAAGCTCTACCGCACGGTCCGCTACGACGATGTGCGCCGTGAAGTGGTGGAGACGGCGCGGAAGTGCCATAGCAAGGTCGTCATACTCGACTGCTGCTATAGCGGGCGGGCCATGCAGGGCGCGATGGGCAGCTCCGACGTGGCTGAGCAGGCGCGGATCGCGGGAACGTACCTAATGACCGCCACTGCCGAGACTAGTAAGGCGCTCGCGCCGCTCGGCGCCGAGTTCACCGCGTTCACCGGTGCCTTGATCCGGAAGCTTTCCGCCGGTGTCATCGACGGTCCTGAGCTGCTCGACCTTGAGACGCTGTTTTATCATCTCCGTGCCGAGCTGGCCGAACGCCGTCTCCCCATGCCGCAGCAGCGATCGCGCAACGACGGAAGCGCCATCGGATTGGTGCGGAACCGCGCCTACCGGCCGCCGGACGCCGATGGGGCAGTCGCGGTCCATCCGATGCCCGAACCGAGACGCGAATCCGGGTTCGAACCCGCCGTGCGCCGGGTAGTCAGCACACCGCCGGCCGCGACGGTTACCGAGCTGCGGTCGCTGCGCGGCGACGGGCAGGATGCCGCAGCTGACGAGTTGCTCGCCACTGCCGAAGCATCCCACCGCAACCAGGAATTGGCCGCGCTCGCCAGGGTGCTTCTTGACGACGGGTTGACCGACGACTTCCGAACGCTGGCGCGGTTCGTCACCCGCCGGTCGGCCGGTGATCTGTTGGAACTGATCCGCATCTTCGAAATCATCGGCTCGTCGGAGGTGGCAGACGGCTTTCTGGACGTCGTCGCCGCCGGGCCGCCCAAGAAGACCTCCCAACTCGCCAAACTATTGCGGGACGATGGGCGCGGCGAGCGCTTGAATCGGCTGGTCGATGCCGCCCTCACTGGCGCCTCGGACATCCCCTCGCGCACCGCCCTGATTGGCGAGCTGTGGGTGGCGGGCCTCCGTGACGAGGTGGACCAGCTCGTCCAGCAGGTGGCGACCGGCCTGCCGGCTCAGGACGTGCTCGCGCTGGCCGATGAGCTTCGGACCGCCGGTCGGGAGGGCGTCTCGTTCCAGCTCTACGGGATGGCGACCGCGCCGCTGAGTGGACGACCACCCCGATCCATTGCCCATCTGACCCAGTCGATGACGGAGTCGGGGTATGTCGAGGAGAGCCAGCGCGTGGCGTACGACGCCGCTCTCGCCCGCAAAGACGCCTCCTCGATGATGGAGCTTGCCACCGAGTACATCACGACTGGCCAGAAGGGCTATGCGTACGCGGCTTTGGACCGCGGCGCCCAGACGCTGGGCGATGCGGACGTCGCCGATCTGGCCCGCGCGCTGCGCGACGCGGATCAGGAGGACGCCGCCTTCCACCTCCTCTCCGCGGCCGTCGCCGCCCGGCCCGCGTCAAGCACGATGAGCTTGGTGAATGCGCTTCGGGATGCAGGCCGGCCGGTGGACGCGATCGACATACTCAAGATTGCCGCCAGACGTCTGCCGCCCGAGGAAGTCGCGAATCTTCTCCGCGGTCTGGGTGATCGAGGCAACGGGCAGGATTACGAGACTGTGCTCTCCGCCGTGGGCGGCCGGTCGGCCAGCGAATCCGCGCGATTGTTGCAGGCAGTGGTGGCTACTGGTGCCGACCTTTCGCCTGCTCAGGTCGGCGCGTTGATCGGCAATCCCACCGACGAAGATTTGACGAAGATCATTTCCGAGCTGGAGATGGTCCGGGGCGCTGGGGCGATGTCGGCGATTCTTCGACACCTGAACGCGGGAAACACCAATCTGAGGATCCGCAAACTTATCGAGATCCTGCCTGAGCGAGACGCTGTGAAGTTGTTCTTCCAGGTGGTGAGGGTAGGTGGCCCGACCCTGTCAACGGTTATTCGGAACCTCACGTGGAGCCGGCTCTCGACCCAGATCCTCAGAGTCGATCCAACTCGTCAGCTCAGTGTGCTCGTGGCCGGCCTGCGCCGATCCGGCTTCGATATGTATGCCGACATGGCGTTGTCCGAAGCGGCATGGTCGGCTTCTCCCGAGTCGCTGGCCATCGCCTTGGACGATCTGCGCCGAAACGGTCAGGAACAGGATGCCGAAGCGCTGATGCGGGAGGCTGTCGACCGGCGGAAGTTCTATGACTACGACTTCGGCCGATCGGCGTACGAGCTGCTCGAACTGATCCTCGCCCTGGAGGCTGGCGGTCTGAACGAGGAACTTCACCACGTGGTCGACCGAATTCGGGTCACCCGCACTCGACAAGAGGTGACCGAGCTCAGCAACATGCTGAAACAGGTCAGCTCACCGGAGATCGGACAAAGGCTGCTGGAGTCGACTCCGGCCGGGCAGACCGAGCCATCGCTGGGCACCAGGCGATGGCGTTGGGGACGACTTGATCGCTGACGCACGGAGGCGATGTCGGTATGCGCATGAGGGTCCGTTGCGTTGCGGGATCGGCAGACGCGCTGAGCCGATGGGACATGCGCTCTGTTGCGTCGCTGATCGCTGGATCAAGGCAGGCTTGACGGGTGAAGTCTGTCGTTCGGTCTCGTCGCTGTGCGCCTCCCGGGTCGGCGTTCGCGGGGATCCCCGGAGCCGGCTTCAGGTGAAACCGCTGAGTCGCACAACGGGGTGTGCGCGCTGGTGCTCGACGCGGTGACCCGCGATCTGCTGACGGCGGCTGCGGCGGGCCGGTGTCGCGGTACCTAATCACCGGGCGCACGGGTCGGCCGACGCGGCCATACAACGTTACGGACCGATTCAACCAGCTGGCCGTGGCGGCGAAGGTCCGGCCGCTCGGCCCGCATCAGATCGGCATTTGATCGCGCCGAGTCTGCTCGACGCCGGTTACGGCGTTCATGAGGTCGCGGAGCGGCTCGGCCATGATCCGGCCACGTTGATGCGCTCGCTACTACACCCGGGTCAACGCGGCCAGGCGCCTGCAGGCCACGGATCGGATAGCCGCATTGATGACGTTACCCAAAGGCCAAGCAGGGCCGCTGCGGAACCGGCCGGATCCGACGTCGCCGCCCGTCGTCCCTGAAGTCCGCAGGATCTGCCAAGTCACGCGTACGCGGAGGCACGGAAAGCGGGTATCAGAGTCCACGCGATCGCCGATGCGGTAACAGATGCCGGATCGCCCGCTGCTGCAAATTGCTAGCGGAGAATGGTCTGTTCTGTGTTAAGGATCCGGCGGGAGTCGGCGAAATGGAGTCTCGTCGAGGAGCTGGCCGAGCCGGGGGCGTAGTGCCAGTCAAAGGATCGCTTCGATCTCGGGTTAGCATGCCGCTCGTTAGCCCGAATCGGCTGCCCTGGCTTCGCTGGAACGCACGTAAGACGCTTGAGAGAACTCCTTTGAGGGAACCCGGGGGACGAATCCTGCTTGACCACTGCGGTTCTCAAAGTACGAGCGAGCGGTGAAAGTCCAGGCGGTGACATCAGTTATCCATAGTTCGGGTTGGGAGGCCGGTTGCCCGCACTGGCATGTCACTCGGGTGGGGATGCCGGTGGCCTCGTTGGGTGTCGTCGTGAGAAGAGCTCGGAAGGTCTGTAGGCGTGGTCGAGCTGGTGACTCGGCGGAGGGAGTCCACGAGAGCAGTTCTGATCCGCCCCCGCTTTACCCACCGAAAACAGCGTGAAGTCATGGCAAGCGATGACAAGCCGCAGAGGCCGTTCGGCCGCGTTTGAGCTGGTCAGAGCACGTTTTCGACAAGCATTGCGAAGTCTTGCAAAGCCGCGATTTAGAGCAAGGGGTCGCAGGTTCAAATCCTGTCAGCCCGACAAAAAGTCGTCGGTGACCTGCGGAAACGCAGGTCACCGTTTTCGTTGGATAAAGATCAGCCACCGAAAACCCACTGTTTTGAATTCGTGGGGTGCTGGTCTGCTGGAGCCGATCGTGTCGGCCGGGGCCGAGGCTCGCGGGCGTCCCCTCGAAGAGTCCCGAGCGGGCGCGAGTTAGACAACCGAAGTACTGGCAGCCGCGACGGCCGCTCGCAACCCCGAACCAACGCCCCGCCCGGCGCCAGATGCTGCCGATGCCGATACAGCCGTCGGATCGCCGCCTCGCCGACCTGGTCCGCGCCGGTGCGCCGCGCGTCGCGGCGCAGGCACTCCTCCAGTGACACGGTGGCGGTAAGGTCCCAGATCTCGAACTGCGCGCCCGCTTCGGCGGCGATCTGCCGGAACGCGTCGACCGCCTCGGCGGCCAGGTTGGTGTCGGCGACGACGTCGAGGCCGGCGGCCAGCAGTTCCCGGATGCTCGTTGTGCTGGGCGATGGTGACCATGTCCTCCTGTTCCGGGTGCCGAGTCGGCGGCCGTGCATCATGGCGCGCAGGCTGTCGCAGTTGACCCGGGCCCGCTGCGTGGGCGCCTCGGCGACCCAGCGGCTCGCCTTGCCGGTCTTGCCGGAGGCGGGCAGCCCCCGCGTGATGATCAGAACGCGTGCCGAGTTCGCAGGTGCCGCGACCAGCTGGCCGTCTGCCGATGTCCTGGCGATCCGGCGCAGCGCGGTTTGCCAGACCAGCGGGTCGCTGTGGGCCAGCGCGGATCCGGCAAGCCGGCGTAAGTCCAACAACGACCTGGTGGAGGTTCGTCCTGCGGAACTGGCCACGGCGAGCCTCCTGCTGCACCCACAGGCCGCGCAGCGTCACCGCGCAGCAGGTCAGGGGGCATCAATGGCCGTACGGCGCGGTGGTCGCGCCGCCCAAGGAGTCAGCGGTGCTGGCGGCGTGGTCGGGGTGGTGCTCGGCGCATCGGTACGCGGACGCGCTGCGCGGGCCGCCGCCCAGGTGGCCGCCGCGGCTCGCCGCGGCCGCCTGCTGTCTTACCGGTTCCGTGGCTACGGCAGAGCCGGCCGCGACGTCGCCGAGGCCGAACGTCTGGTGATCGTCACGTGCGGGCATGTACGGAATCCTGGCCACCAATGCGACCATCTGCTGGTCGACGGAGTACCACGGCTGGGCGTGGTCGTGTGCACGGATGCCCGTAGTCCTCATGCACACGCGGGTGGGGCCGGGGCGGGGCCTCAGTGTTGTCTTGTGGAGATCCCCGCCTCTGGGCAGCTAGCAGCCCGAGGTTAGGTGCTCGAGCAGCCAGCCGGTTAGGGCGCGGGTGGCGCCGGCGACCAGGCCGGTGATCGCGGCGAGGGCGATTCGGGTACGGCGCTTGTCCGGGCCGCTGTGATCGTGCTGAGGTCGGGTCATCGAATGCTCCGTGGGTGTCTGAGGTGAACCGCGGTGCCGGCGCCGGCTGTCCCTACACCTTCAGGGGGATCCGGGAAGATCCACTCAGTTGCGCTGGACTATGCGTCCGATGGCCTGCAAGCGGGGGTTGGGGGATGCTGGTGGCGATGAGTAGCGACGGGAGCCAGCGAGGCAGGTCATCGCCGCGGCCGCTGGAGCGGCCCCGGCTACCTGCCGGGCCGCTGAACGACCTCAAATCGGCGATTTACCAGCTGTACCTGGACGCTGATACCCCGACATTGGACGAGATCGAGGGCGAAGTCGGCAAGCTCAGCACGGGCCTGGTCAAGGCCATGCAGGACACCGGGGTCGACGAGGACGCGGCCGAGAAGCAGGTCGACGTGCTCGAGGGTGCCGTGCCGCGGCGGGACACGATCAAGCGGATCATTGCCAGCGAGGTGCTGCCGCCGGGCCGCGCCGACACGGTAGCCGTCGCCGTGGCGCTGGCCCGCATGTCGGGCCGGCTGCCGGATCAGCATGCCCGCCGTGACCTGGCCTCTCTTGCGGCGCAGGTGCGCCGGCTGTGGGATCGGGCCCGTACCGTTCCAGCACCGCAGCCCGCGCGATTGGGCCGGCCGGTCGGGCCGGGCACCGCGAAGGTGTTCGCTGACATCAGCGTCGCCGGTAGTCGTTACCTGCTCGAGAACTTCCGTGAGGAGGCGACTCCGCTGCCGGCAGGGCTGTCCCCGAGCTGGCTGCTCGCCGCGCAGTACGAGGTAGTCGGATTCGCTGGGCGAGACACCGAGCTGAGGGAGCTCGGCGACTGGCGCGACGCGCCTACGCCCGCGATGACGGTCAAGCTTGTGCACGGCCCCGGCGGGCAGGGCAAGACGCGCCTGGTGGCCCAGTTCGCCGCCGCCAGCCAACGCGCTGGCTGGCGGGTGGTCGCCGCCCGACGGACACTGGAGGCTGGCGCGGCCGGTGCCGTACAGACCAGCCGGTGGTCCGTCGAGCAGGGCGTGCTGCTCATCGTGGACTACGCCGAGCGTTGGCCCGACGGGCACCTGGTCACCGTCCTGAACGACCCGTCGGTGAAAGACGCCGGGGGTCGAGTGCGGGTACTGCTGCTGGCACGCCCCGGGGGTGCCTGGTGGCAGGGGGACAGCTACCGCCTGGGCGGCGGTGTCCTCGTCGACACGTTGCCGCTGCTACCGCTGGCCGATTCGATTAGCCCTGAGGCTTTGTTCGACGCGGCGGTGACGGCGTTCGCCGGGGCGCTCGGCGCGGGCGACATCGGCCGGCTGGAAATGCCACCGTTGGCCGACGAGGACAGGCGCCTCGTGCTTACCATCCACATGGCTGCGCTGGTCTGCGTCGACGCATACCTGCACAACCGCGAGCCGTACCCGCGGGGTGCACTGCCGAAGTGGGAGGACTTCTCCGCCTATCTACTGGGCCGGGAGTTCGCCCACTGGCAGGAACTGCACGCCAGCGGGCGGATCTCAACCTCGGTGGACCGGCTGGCGCGGACGGTGTTCGTCGCCACCTTGATCGGCCCACTCGGTTACGCCGCCGCCGTGGCTGCACTAGAACGCGCCGGGGTCGCCTCGGCCGATTTGGCGGTCGTCGAACACCGGGTGTGCTACCCACCAGCGGGTTCAGCTCCGGAGCAGGACGCAGGCCCACAGGTGACCGGCGATGAGGTGCTCGAGCCGTTGTACCCCGACCGGCTCGGGGAGGATTTCATCGCTTTGAGCACGCCGGGGCACGACAACCGGTCCGTCGAGCTGGGCCTCTGGGCGCCCGATGTACTGGCTCACCTGCTCGAGCCAGGGCCGGGCGAGGGGGTATCGCCGTACGCCCAGGCCACGATCACCGTGCTCGTCGAGGTCGCCCGGCGTTGGCGCCACATCGCCGAGAATCACCTGTATCCGCTACTGCGGTTGCACCCGCAGGTCGCCGTCGCCGCGGGCAGTGCGACGTTGATCCGGCTCGCCGGGATCGAGCACATGGATTTCGAGGCCTTGCGACAGGTGGAGTCACAGCTGCCAGCGGGACCGCACATCCAATTGGACACTGCTCACGCAGCCATCACCGTCCGGCTGGTCGAGCACGACCTCACAACAGAGACGGACGACCGGAGGCGCGCAAGTCTTTTCTACGAGGTTGCGTCGCGTCTGCTATACGCCGGACAGTACGAAAAGTCTCTGGAGGCGGCCGAGCAGGTCGTGACCATTGTGCAGGGACTGGCCGATGACCCGCGGTCCGATGCGTTCCTTGCCAGCGCACTCGACCTGGAGGGTGTCATCCTGGCCGCAATGGGTCACAGGGACAAGGCGCTGTTCGTCGGCGAGAGATCGGCCGAGCTGCTCCAGCAATGTGTCAACGACGGCCAGACAGGCCTTGAACGGCACCTGGCCAACGTCCTGACCAACATCAGCGCCCGATACCCCACCGAGAGTTTCGATAGGGCATTGGACTGCGCGACCAGGGCCCTCGTCATTCGGCGCGCAATCCTCAGTGCGCCAGAGCACGACACCGCCGGCGACGGGGCCGGCTGCCAGATTGACCAGGATCGAGCCGACCTGGGCCGCGCACTGCACAACCTCGCCGACGTCCTCTACACAAGTGGTCGCTACGAACAGGCATTGCCGCACAGCGCCGAAGACGTCGGCATCTTCGAGGAACTCCACGGCCGGGACTTGGCTCAATGGAAGCCTGATCTTGCACGTGGGCTGTACCTGGCCTCTCTGATCTTGTTGGAGCACGACCCTGGTCAGGAGGCTGCCACCTACATCACCCGGGCTGTTCAAATCTACGGTGATCTCAGCGTGGCCACCCGAGACGAGCGCAACGGCCACAGGATCGGTCACCTGGTCGATCGGTTCCTGCAACTGAATGCCCAGGACAGTGCCACCATCGCCCTAGTGTGGTGCGCCGGAAGTCCCTAATCTAAATGTAGGCTGTGGTCATGTCTGGTCGTGGCCGGCCGCGGGCCGAGTTGGTGCTCAGCGACGA
>NZ_JBITEL010000025.1:0-71089 GCF_044455125.1 Actinoplanes sp. NPDC051343 | reverse complement strand
CAAGCACCCTGTTGAGTTCTCAAAGAACAACCACACACCGCAGAACAGACCGCCATCTCAGCGTTCCGGCCCCCGGGGCACTCGTTCAACTTTACCTTCGCTATTTCCTGTCGTCAAATCCGGGATCCGACCCGAATTTGCCGACACAGAACAATTGCGAAGGCACCACGGAACACTACACGGCGCTAAGCCGTGCTCATTTCGTGGGTTCCTCCAGGACGGCCGCCGCGGGCCCGAGGGGCCCCGCTCGCTCGCCCGTCTCCCTGGCGGCTCGGAAAACATTACAACGCTTCTCCGCGACCGCCAAATCGGCCCTCACCCCTCCGGGAACGCGTCCGAACGCTGACTCCGTGTGGACAACGCCCCGAAACCGTCAGACCCGTGTGCTTGGCTCCCCCCACCCATTGAGGGCGGGGGACGGAACGCCAGTACGGGCGGACGGCAGCGCACGGACGACAACAGCGCAGGGACAACAGCAGCGCAGAGACGGAACGCCAGTACGGGCGGACGGCAGCGCACGGACGACAGCAGCGCAGCGACAACCGCAGCGCGGGGACGGAACGCCAGTACGGGCGGACGCCATTGCTGGCCGGACCGGAACGCCAACGCAAAGCCGCACGCCAGCACGGCCGCACGCCAGCACGGCCGCACGCCAGCGCCTGGTCGGACACCAGCGCGGAGTCGGACACAAGCGCACGGTCGGACGCAAGCGCACGGTCGGACACAAGCGCACGGTCGGACACAAGCGCACGGTCGGACACAAGCGCACGGTCGGACACCAGGGCGGAGTCGCACACCAGGTCGGAGGACGGAACCCGGGGCGGGGAACGGAACCCAGTGCGACCGGGACACCCAGCACGGCCGGCCGCGGGCGGGGAATGCTGGAACCTGAACGGGCGCGTGGCGGGACGGGAGAATCGCTATGGATGACGCTGAAGGCTTCGTGCAGGTGGCTCAGCACGGGCGCGTCGCGGAGATCCGGCTGGCTCGGGTGGGCGCTCGCAACGCGCTCTCGACCAGGATGGCCGAGCGGCTGGTGGACGCGGCCCGGCAGGTCAGTGCTGGCGACGCTCGGGCCGTGGTGCTGAGTTCGGCGGTTGCGGGGGCGTTCTGTGTGGGTGCCGACCTCAAGGAGCGGAACGGGCTCAGCGACCGCGAGTTTCTGGCTCAACGGCACGTGTTCCGGCGGGCGTTCGGCGCGGTGCGGGAGCTTCCGATTCCGGTGGTCGCCGCGGTGCACGGGTTTGCGCTCGGGGGTGGCTACGAGCTGGCGCTCTGTTGCGACCTGATCGTGGCCGACCGGACCGCGGTGGTCGGGCTGCCCGAGGTGACGCGCGGGATCGTGCCGGGCGGCGGGGGTACGCAGCTGCTGCCCCGGCGGGTGGGACCGGGTGTTGCGGCCGATCTCATCCTGACCGGGCGGCATGTGCAGGCCGGGGAGGCGGCGCGGCTGGGGCTTGTCGATCGGCTGGTCGAGGCGGGGGACGACGGGCGGGTGGCTCGGGAGGTTGCGGAGCAGATCGCCGGGAACTCGCCGGTTGCAGTGCGTAACGCCCGGAACGCGGTTCGGCGGGCGCTCGACGTGGATCTCGCGGCGGGTCTGGACGTTGAGGACGCCGCCTGGCGGGCGGCGGTCTTCTCCGATGACCGCCGGGAGGGCGTACGCGCGTTCGTCGAGCGCCGGGCGCCCCGCTGGCCGTGAGCGACGGGGCCGCGGCGGGAACGGATCTTGCTCTATTTTGAACGCATGACCACCCGCCCCCCGTTTGCCCGGCGACCCGTAACTGTCATTGCGGGCCTGGTCACTGTGCTGCTGCTGGCCACCTCGAACGGGTACGGCTACCACCGCGACGAGATGTATTTCCGGATACTCGGGCGGCACCTGCAGTGGGGTTATGTCGATCAGCCGCCGCTGACGCCGTTGCTCAACCGGCTGAGCATTCTCGTGTTCGGAGACTCGCTGTGGGCGATCCGGGTGCCGTTCGCGCTGATGATCGGCGTGTTCGGGGTGCTGATGGCGCTGCTCGCGCGGGAGGTGGGCGGCGGGCGGACGGCGCAGATGCTGGCGGCGGCCGGGGCGACGGGCACCTTCGCGCTGGTCGGCGGGCACGTCGAGACCACTGCGACTGGTGATCTGCTGGTCTGGGTCGGGGTGCTGATCTTCATCGCGCGGGCGCTGCTGCACGACCGGCCCCGCGCGTGGGTCGCCGCCGGGGTGGTGACCGGTGTCGGGCTGTACAACAAGAACCTGGTGGTGCTGCTGCTGGTGAGCCTGGTGGCCGGGCTGCTGATCGTCGGGCCGCGACGGGTGCTTCTGACCCGGTGGCCGTGGCTCGGGGCGGGGCTGGCCGTGCTGATCGGCCTGCCCAACTTGCTCTACCAGGTGCTCAACGACTTCCCGCAGGCTCACATGGCATCCGCGATCGCCGAGACCAAGGGGCCGGACGACCGGGTGCAGCTGGTGCCGTTCCAGCTGATCCTGCTCGGGGTGGTGTTCGTGCCGGTGTGGGTGGCCGGGATCGTCAGGCTGCTGAGGAACCGCGAGCTGCGGCCCATCCGGGCATTCGCCGTGGCGTACCCGATCCTGCTCGTCCTGGTGTTCATCTCCGCGGGGCAGCCCTATTACACGTTCGGGCTGGTCGCCGGGCTGTTCGCGATCGGCGCGGTCGCCACCGAGCGGTGGCTGGCCGGCAACCGGACGAGACGGAACCTCTTGATCGCCGCGGTCGTCGTCAACACGCCCGTGTCGGCGATGTTCGCGCTGCCGCTGCTGCCCGCCGACCGGGCCGGCTTTATCGCCACCGCCAACTCGACCGTCGCCGACCAGATCGGCTGGCCCGACTACGTCGAGCAGGTCAAGGGTGTCTACGACAGCCTCTCCCCCGCCGACCGGCAGCGGGCGGTGCTGTTCACCGGCAACTACGGCGAGGCGGGTGCGCTCGACCGGTACGGCAAGCCGCTCGGGCTGCCCGCGGTGTACAGCGGGCACAACGAGTTGTGGAACTACGGGCCCCCGCCGGACGCCAAGACCGTGGCCATCGTCGTCTCCGAGGCGGAACCGGCCCAGGTGCAGGCGCGGTTCGGTCCGTGCGAGGCCCGCGCCCGGCTGCGCAACCGCGCCGGCATCGAGAACGAGGAGTCGGGCGCCTCGGTCTACGTCTGCCGCCAGATGCCCCGCTCGTGGCAGGATCTGTGGCCCGAGCTGCAGCATTACGACTGAGGGTCGAGGCGCGACGATGGCTACGGCGTACGCGGAGAAGCTCTTCACCAGCGGCCCGGTTTTCACCGCCGGCCGGACCACCGGGGCGCAGGTGGCCGTCCGCGACGGCCGCGTCGTGGCCGTCGGGCCGGACCTGGCCGGCCTGGCCGGGCCCGCCACCGAGCGCATCGATCTGGCCGGGCGGCTGCTGATCCCGGGGTTCCAGGACGCGCACATCCACGCGGTCATGGCCGGGGTCGAACTCGGGCAGTGCGACCTGACCGGAACCGTCGACCGGGATGAATACCGGCGACGGATCAGGGCCTATGCCGATGCGCATCCGGAAGCGGAGTGGATCACCGGCGGCGGGTGGTCGATGGAGAGCTTCGAGAACGGCGTGCCGGACCGCCGCATTCTCGACGAACTGGTGCCGGATCGGCCGGTCTATCTGATGAATCGGGACCATCACGCGGGCTGGGCCAACAGCCGCGCGCTGGAATGGGCGGGCATCACCGCGGAAACCTCCGATCCGGCCGACGGACGCATCGACCGGGATGCCCGCGGCGAGCCGGTCGGCGGGCTGCAGGAGGGCGCGATGAGCCTGGTCGCGGCCGTCGTTCCGCCGATCACAGCGGCCGTACGGCTGAGCGGGCTGATGCGGGCGCAGGAACTCCTGCATTCGCTGGGCATCACGGCCTGGCAGGACGCGATGCTGTGTGCGACGAACGGTTATGCGGACGTCTCCGACGCGTACCTCGAAATGGCGCGCACCGGCGCGCTCACCGCGACCGTCGTCGGGGCCCTGTGGTGGGATCGCGACCGGGGCGCGGAGCAGATTCCCGAATTGGTGGCGAAGCGCGACGCGATGACGATCGGGCGGCTGCGCTGCGATTCGGTGAAGCTGATGCTGGACGGGATCGCCGAGAACTTCACGGCGGCGATGACCGCGCCCTATCGGGATTCGTGCGGGCATGCGACCGGCAATGCCGGGCTGTCGTTCATCGATCCGGACAGGCTGCCGGAATATGTGGCCGCGCTCGACCGGCTGGGTTTCCAGCCGCATTTCCACGCGCTCGGGGATCGCGCGGTGCGGGACGGGCTGAACGCGGTCGAGCGGGCGCGGCGGGAGAACGGCGTCCGGGATACCCGGCCGCATCTGGCGCATCTCCAAGTGGTGCATCCGGACGATGTGCCGCGCTTTGCCGCGCTGGGCGCGGTGGCCAACATCCAGGCGCTGTGGGCGACGCACGAGCCGCAGATGGACGACCTGACATTGCCGTTCCTGGATCCCGAACTGGGCCGGCGGCAATATCCGTTCGGCGATCTGCACCGGGCGGGAGCGCGGCTGGCGGCGGGCAGCGACTGGCCGGTGAGCAGCCCCGATCCGATCCAAGGCATGCATGTGGCGGTCAACCGGGTGCTACGGGGTACCGGTCGCGAGCCGTTCCTTCCCGAGCAGCGGCTGTCGCTGGAGGTGGCGCTCGAGGCGTACACGGCCGGGTCGGCGTTCGTGAATCACCTCGACGACACCGGGTGCATCGAGCCGGGATTCCGGGCCGATCTCGCCGTGCTCGACCGCGATCCCTTCGCCGGTCCCCCGGAGGAAATCGGAGAGGCGCGGGTCGATATGACATTGGTCGACGGAAAGGCCGTCTTCACCAGAGAATGAAGGCCCGGCCGTCGAGCAGATCGGCGGCGCGCAGGCCCGGGTCGAAGGCGTTCAGCTGGGCGACGCCGGCCGGACTGCGCTCCCGGACGCCCGTCAGCCGGGCCGCGTCGAGGCCGCGACCGGGACCGGCCAGCTCGTCCCGGACCGCGGCCGGCGCAGCGGCGGGGGGTCGGATGAACGCGGGCCGGCCTGGGTTGCTGACGGAAGTGCGCAACCCGGGCCGGCCCGTGACCACCGAGGAGGGTGGGTCAGGAGGCGGCGCTGTAGACGATCGCGCCGAGGATCATGCCGATGATGGCGCCCGCGGCGCCGGCGCCGGCGGCGTACCAGCCGAGGGGCTTGTCGCCCTGCGTTGCGGCGATCACGCCGAGGACGATGGCTATCAGGCCGAACAGGAGCGGGACGAGAAAGAGCGCGATGACCGCGAAGGCGAACGCCAGGATGGTGCAGATGCGGGCGGCGTTCCCCGCACGGGAGGGAGCGGGGTTCGTGGCGGGATCGACCATTTTGACTTCCTCCAAATCAGGCGTGGCTGCGCCTTACCCAGTTGCCATATAGACCAACCGTCAAGTGGCCGACGGGGATGCGGCGGTCAACGGGGTCGCCAGGTCTTCGAGACTCTGGCGTTCGGCGCGTACGCCCAGGACCAGCTCGACGAGGCCCGCGAGGATCATCAGAATGGCACCGATGACGAACGCGACCACGGTGTCGCCGACCTTGCCGGTGCCGACCAGGTGGGCGAAGAGCAGCGGGCCGGTGATGCCGCCGGCCGCGGTGCCGATCGCGTAGAAGAAGGCGATGGCCAGCGCCCGGGTCTCCATCGGGAAGATCTCGGAGACGGTCAGGTACGCCGAACTGGCCCCGGCCGAGGCGAAGAACAGCACCACGCACCAGCAGACTGTCATGGTGACCGCGTTGAGCGCGCCGGCGTGGAACAGCCACGCGGTGACCAGCAGGAGCACGCCCGAACCGACGTAGGTCGAAGTGATCATGATCTTGCGGCCCAGGGAGTCGAAGAGATGGGCGAGCAGGAGGGGTCCGGCCAGGTTGCCGACCGCGATGACCGCGAAGTAGTAGCCGGTGCTGCCGGACGGGACCTGGAAGAAGGTCTGGAGGATCTGGGCGTACCCGAAGGTGATGGCGTTGTAGAGGAACGCCTGGCCGATGAAGAGCGCGAGGCCCAGGCCGGCCCGCTTCGGGTAGTTGCGGATCAGGGTGCCGGCGATCTGGCCGAAGCCGATCTGCTTGCGCTGGTGGATCTCGATGTACTTCTCGGCCGGCTCCAGGCCCTCGCCGACCTCGTCCTCCACACCGTTGACGAGCGCCTCGGCCTCGTCGCCGCGCCCGTGGATGAACAGCCAGCGCGGCGACTCCGGCACGTGCCGCCGGACCAGCAGGATCACCAGGCCGAGGACGACGCCGAGCCCGAACGCGAGCCGCCAGCCCCACGACACCGGCAGCTGGGTGAGGATCGGTACGGTCAGCAGCGCCCCGAACGCGGCGCCCGCCCAGTACGTCCCGTTGATCACGATGTCGATGCGGCCGCGGTGCCGGGCCGGGATCAGCTCGTCGATGGCCGAGTTGATGGCCGCGTACTCGCCGCCGATGCCGGCGCCGGTGACGAACCGGAACAGGAAGAACCACCAGGCGTGGAACG
Source organism: Actinoplanes sp. NPDC051343 (assembly GCF_044455125.1). Classification (NCBI taxonomy): domain Bacteria; kingdom Bacillati; phylum Actinomycetota; class Actinomycetes; order Micromonosporales; family Micromonosporaceae; genus Actinoplanes; species Actinoplanes sp. NPDC051343. The sequence continues at coordinate 64,564 of NZ_JBITEL010000025.1, read as the reverse complement.
ACAGCGCGGTCATCGCGGTGCCGACCAGGTAGACGCCGAGGGTCAGCATGAACAGTTTCTTGCGGCCGAACCGGTCGGTCAGCCAGCCGAAGAACAGGGCGCCGACGCACGCGCCGAGCACGTACGTTGCGGCGCCGAATCCGGTGATCTGGGACTGGGTGATCGGCAGCCCGCTGCCCTTCTCGGCCAGCCGGCCGGAGAGGTTGCCGACGATGGTGACCTCGAGGCCGTCGAGGATCCAGACGGTGCCCAGCCCGATGACGATCATCCAATGCCAGCGGGACCAGGGCAAACGGTCCAGCCGGGCAGGAACGTTGGTGCGTACGGCTTCCATGTGACGATGGCTACCCATCCACAAGCTGCACTATACAATAGTTATAGTGTTATAACTAAATCATGCGTCATCGCTACCTCATCCTGGCCATCTGCTGCATGAGCCTGCTGATCGTGAGCCTCGACAACACGATCGTGAACATCGCGCTGCCCTCGCTCCGGACCGACCTGCACGCCTCCGTGTCCGGGCTGCAGTGGACCATCGACGCGTACACGCTGGTCCTGGCCAGCCTGCTCGTGCTCTCCGGGTCGACCGCCGACCGGGTCGGGCGGCGGCGCACCTTCCAGACCGGTCTGGCCCTGTTCAGCGCCGGCTCGCTGCTGTGCAGCGTGGCCCCCTCGCTGGGCTGGCTGATCGCATTCCGGATGGTGCAGGCGGTCGGCGGCTCGATGCTCAACCCGGTCGCGATGTCGATCATCACGAACACGTTCACCGAGCCGCGCGAGCGGGCCCGGGCGATCGGCGTGTGGGGCGCGGTGGTCGGGTTCAGCATGGCGCTCGGGCCGCTGGTCGGTGGCGTGCTTGTCGACTCGCTGGGCTGGCGCTCGATCTTCTGGATCAACGTGCCGGTCGGGATCGCCGCGTTTCTGCTGGCCGCCAGGTTCGTACCGGAAAGCCGCGCGCCGCACCCGCGGCGCATCGACCCGCTCGGCCAGGTCCTGGTTCTTCTGACCCTGGCGTCGGTGACCTTCGGGATCATCGAGGGCCCGGGCAAGGGATGGGGATCGTTCGAGATCGTCGGTTGTTTCGTGGTCGGCGTGCTCGCCCTGGTCACACTGCTGATCTGGGAACCGAGGCGGCCGGAGCCGCTGCTCGAACTGCGGTTCTTCCGGAGCGTGCCGTTCAGCGGAGCGACCCTGATCGCGGTGTGCGCGTTCGGCGCGCTGGCCGGTTTCCTGTTCCTGACCGCGCTCTACCTGCAGGAAGGGCGCGGGCTGTCGCCGCTGCACGCCGGCCTCTACACGCTGCCCGCCGCCGCGATGATGGCGTTGATCTCGCCGCTCTCCGGCCGGCTGCTCGCCGCCAAGGGACCGCGGCTGCCGCTCACGCTGGCCGGCATCGGCTTCACCGCCGGCGCGCTACTGCTGACCGGCATCGACCCGTCGACGCCGTTCTGGCGGCTCATGATCGCCTACCTGGTGTTCGGGGCCGGGTTCGCGATGGTCAACCCGCCGATCACCAACGCCGCGGTCTCCGGCATGCCGCGGGCCCAGGCCGGCGTCGCGGCGGCGATCGCGTCGACCAGCCGGCAGGTCGGCGGCACGCTCGGCATCGCGGTGATCGGGGCGGCAGTGGCCGGCGCGACGAGCGCCGCGAGCGGGCCCGCGCTGGCCGCGGCCACCCACGCCGGCTGGTGGATCATGGTGGGCCTGGGGCTGGCGGTGCTGGTGCTCAGCCTGGTCACCACCGGTCGGTGGGCCCGCGGGACAAGCACCCGCGTATCGGCCGAACTTGAGGCAGATCTGGCACCGGCGAACGCCTGAGACCAGAATGAGGGCGTGCGGATCCGGCGGGTCCTGACCCTGGCGCTGGCCGGGCTGATCGCTGTGGGCGGCGGTTATGCCGGCTACACCGCCGTGCGGTCGCATCGATCGGTCAGCCTGGCACCGAGCGGACCCTTCGCGGTCGGGCGGACGGTCTCGGAGTGGCGCGACCTCGCCCGGGCGTCCCGGCCGCTGTCGGTCTGGCTGTGGTACCCGGTCCAGCCGGGTGTTGCGGGCACCGCCGCTCCCTACGCGCCGGGCGGCTGGTCCCGGCTGCACAAGTTCGGCATCGGACAGACCGCCTTCGGCCGCATCAGGACCGGCACATTGCTCGAGGCGCCGATCGCGGACGGCCGGTTCCCGATCGTCGTCCTTCTGCCCGGTCTCGGCTTCTCCGCACCCCAATACGCGACGATCGCCGCTTCTCTGGCCGCTCGCGGATATGTCGTCGCGGGCGTCACCCCCACCTACAGCGCCAATGTGACAGTGCTCGACGACCATGTGGTGACGGCCAGGGCACAGGACGATCCGCAGACACTCACCACGGAGAAAGCCAATCAATTGGTAGCGGTCTGGGCCGGTGACGCGCTTTTCGCGGCCCGCCAGGTGACCGCGGCCTATCAGGACCACGTCGACGCCCGGCACGTTCTCTATGTCGGCCATTCCTTCGGCGGCGCGGCCTCACTGGAAGCCTGCCGGCAGGACGCCTCCTGTGCCGGGGCGGCCGACCTGGACGGCACGCCGTACGGGCCGGTCGTCAATCGTGGGCTTAACAAACCGTTGCTGCTGCTCAGTTCCGGCCCCGACGGGGCGGCCACCGACACGTCGACCCGGTTGCTGTTCCACGCCAGCACCGGATCGTCGCACGCCTATACGATTCCCGACGCGCGGCACTTCGACTTCACCGATTACGCCGCCTACTACCTGGCCGCTCCGCTGCGCCTGCTACTCCCGCTGGGCAGCATCGACGGGCGGCGGGTGCTCACCATCACCAACGGATATCTGGGTGGTTTCGCCGACTCGGCGGCCCGCGGAAGTCCCTGGACCGCGCCGACCTATCGCGAGATCCACCCGGTTGAGATGCTGGGCTGATGAGCGAATCGATCGTGGACGTCTTCGACCGGGTTTCCGGCAGCTACGACCAGGTCGGGGTCGATTTCTTCACGCCGATGGGTGCCGCGCTGGCCGAGGCGGCCGCCTTGCAGCCCGGCGAAACAGTGCTCGACGTGGGATGCGGGCGAGGCGCCGTTCTCTTTCCGGCCGCGGCGGCGGTCGGGCCGGCCGGATCGGTGACGGGCATCGATCTCGCGCCGGGAATGGTCTCACGCACGGCGGACCAGGTGGCCCCGGTCCCCTGGGTTTCGGTGCAGATCGGCGATGCGCAGGCGCCGCCGTTCCCCGACGGTTCGTTCGACGTCGTCACGGCCGGGCTCGTGCTCTTTTTCCTGCCCGATCCGCGGGCGGCGCTCACCGCGTACCAGAAGCTTCTGAGGCCTTCCGGCCGCCTCGCTTTCACGTGCTTCGCGGCGCATGACCCGCGCTATCCGGAAACGATGAAGATTTTGGCGCGGCACGCCGAAGGCGCGCCGCCGCCGCGCCACAACGACGACCTTTTCTCAACGGCCTCATCGGTCACGGAAGCCACCCGGGCGGCGGGCTTCGAGACGATTTCCGTACGCGACGTCACCGTCGACAGCAGCTTTGAGGACGCGGGACAACTCTTCGACTGGGTCGGATCGCACGCCGGCCGGCAATTGGTGCAGCACATCCCCGTTTCCCGGCGCCCGTCCGCAACAGCCGAACTGGCCGGCGTCATGGGCGCACCGATCACCTTCCACACCCGGCTCCGCATCGTGCTCGCCGCATGACACTGATCGTCGTCAGCGGCCCGCCCGGCTCGGGAAAAAGCACCCTGGCGTCCACCCTGAACAGCATCCTCGGCTGCCCGCTGATCAGCCGCGACGAGATCCATGAGGGCATCGTCCGGGCGGGCACACCGGACCCGGACATGCGCCACACCTACCGCGTCTTCACCGGCACCGTGACGGCGCTGGCCCGGGCCGGCGTGACCACGATCGCCGAGGCGGCCTTCCAGGACCACCTGTGGCGGCCGATCCTCGAACCGCTGCTCCCCCAGGTGCCGATGCGCGTCATCCGCTGCACGGTACCGGCCGCGGTGGCCCGCACCCGGATCGCGGCGCGACCCGCGCAAGGCCGGGCCGCCCACCGGGGCAACCCCGTCGCGGCCGACGCCTGGGCACCCATCACGCTCGACCTGCCCACCCTCACGGTGGACACGACCAGCGGCTTCGCCCCGGCGGAAGTCGTCGCCTTCGCCGCGGTCTAAGGAACCCTCATCGTCGTCGGTGTCGCGCACCGGACGCGAGCCTAGGTCAGGCGCCCTACGAACCCGCGCCGGCTTAGCCGCAGTCTCGATCTGTCAGCCACTGCGGGCTGGCCGATCCCGAGAGGAACCGTTCCCATGACTCGAGCACTGCCCCGGCTGGGCCGCCTGGCCACCGCCCTCGTGGCTCTCGCCGCCGCCACCGGCATCGTCGCCACCGCCGCCCCGGCCCACGCCGACACCGGCAACTCGTGCGACAAGTACCGCTTCCTGGGAAGCAAGTGGTACATCACCGTGAACGGCAACACCGTCGTCCAGGCCCAGTACAGCCCCGCGCCCGACCAGGTGAACGCGTTCACCTGGTGCAAGGCGTACGTCGGCAGCGTCTCCGACGGCAACCTCTACTGGCTGACCAACCAGGGGGCGGGTAGCGACAAGTGCATGTCCAGCAACGGCGTCGCCGGCGCGCCGCTCCTCATGCTGCCGTGCACCCCGAGCAATCTCGAGCAGTTCTGGCGGGTCACCCACGGCAGCTACAACGGCGCCGACGTGTGGTCGTTCCGCAGCTACATCCACCCCGGCACCGCCGGCCAGGCAGCCAGCAACGCGTACGGCGCCGCGGTGGTCTCCGAGCCGGTCAGCAACAACCTCAACCAGTGGATGGAAATCATGTAGAGCGGGACTTCTACGGCGTAGATTGCGGCGGTGCGGAGGAAGCTGACGCTGGTCGAGTTCGAGTACGGGTTCGTCAAGAAGGATGCCCGCGTTGCCTACGGGCTCTGGGCGGTGGCCGGCATCTTCGGCGGCCACCGCTTCTACCTCGGCGACACCGGGCGGTCGATCGCGATGCTGTTCACGCTCGGCGGCCTCGGAATGTGGACGCTGGTCGACGGGCTGTTCCTCGCCCGGCGGGTGCGCGCGGTCAACGCCGAGCGGCGGGCGGCGATCCTGGCCCGGCACGGAATCATCGATCAGACGCCGCTCGGGTAGGTCTCGGGCTCGCGGCGGTCGACCTTGAGGGTGTGCAGCGGGCGCACCGCATGGGTTTCGTCGAGCCAGACGAACGCGTCGTAGCGGTCGCCCAGGACGGTCGGGACGTAGTTGCCCCAGCTGTCACGGTCGGGGCGGTAGACGACGCCGATCGCGCGGTGACCGACCTCTTCGACCAGCAGATCGGGGCGCTCGGCGACGGGCGGGAAGACGAAGAGCGCCTGCGGCGGCAGGCACGCGTGGAGAACGTCCTCGATCGAGCCGCGCCGGGCCGCGGGTACGGCCATCGTCTCCATCGGCGAACCCCAGTCGCGCCCGGCCACCACGGTGCCGTGGTGCGAGCCGAAACCGACCAGGACCACGTTCTCCAGGCCGTACCGCTCGCGCGCCAACTCGCCCAGGGTGACCTCGCCGTGGCGGGTCTGATCGGTGGCCCGCGCGTCGCCGACGTGGGTGTTGTGGGCCCAGACGACCGCCCGGGCCGGCTTTCCGTCCCGCTCGTCGTAGTGCCTGAGCAGGCGGTCGAGGGTCTCGTCGAAGTGGCGGTCGCGGACGTTCCACGACTTCGGGCCGCCCTGGATCATCGTGCGGTAGTAGTGCTCGGCGCCGGCCACGACCTCGGCGTTCTGCCACGCGGTGAACGATCTCCCGCGCGACTCGACCAGCATGCGAACGACCGCTTCCTCGCAGCTGTGGCCGGCGAAGCGGGTGGCGTAGGCGTACGCGTTGGGGTCTTCGTGGAAGCGTTCGAAGCAGCGGTAGGCCTGCAGTGCGGCGGGGACACCCTCGGGGTCGTTCTCGCGCAGCCACAGCAGAACCTCGTGCAGCGATTCCCAGAGGGAGTACAGGTCCAGACCGTGAAAGCCGACCGCTCGCCCGGTGGCGACATTGAAGTCACGCAGCCACCGCGCGAAGTCGACGACCTCCTCGTTGGCCCACATCCAGGTCGGCCAGCGCTCGTAGGCCCGGAGTGCGGCCCGCGGGTCGCCGGCCTCCTGGAGTACGGCGGCGTCCACCCGGGCGCAGTCCGGCCAGTCCCCCTCGACCGCGACCAGGCCGAACCCGCGCTCGGCGATCAACCGCCGGGTCAGGTGATCGCGCCACGTGTAGAACTCGTGCGTCCCGTGGCTGGCCTCGCCGATCAGCACCACGCGGACGTCGCCGGCCCGGTCGAGCAGGACGTCGAGATCTCCGTCGTCCCGCAGCGGCCGCGCGATCGCCGCGATGTCGTTCATGACATAGGCCTACCCGGTGACTTGCGACCCATACGTCCGACTTATGGGGTTTGCCGAGGCTTGCTTCATGACCGGGTGAAAACGGCGACGCAGTTCTGACCGCCGAACCCGAACGCGTTGGCCGTCGCGGCCCGCACCGGCATCTCGCGGGCCACGTTCGGCACGTAGTCGAGATCGCACTCCGGGTCCGGGGTCGTCAGGTTGATCGTCGGCGGCACATTGCCGTCGCGGATCGCGAGCACGGCCGCCAGCGCGCCGAGCGCGCCGGCGGCCCCGATGAGATGCCCGGCCATCGACTTCGGGCTGCTCACGGCTAGATTCGCCGCGCTTTTCCCGTACGCCTGGTGGATCGCCATCGTCTCGGTGCGGTCGTTGGCCTTCGTGCTCGTCCCGTGCGCGCACACGTAGTCGACCTCGGACGGGTCGACACCGGCGTTGGAGAGCGCCCGCGTGATCGCCCGGGCGGCGTGCGAACCCCCGGGCGAGGGGGCACTGACGTGGAAGGCGTCGGAGGTCAGCGCGCCGCCGGCCATCGCGGCGTACACCCGGGCGTTGCGCCGCTCGGCGTGACTGCGCGACTCCAGCACCATGACCACCGAGCCCTCACCGAAGACGAACCCGTCCCGGTCGGCATCGAACGGGCGGCTGGCGGCGGCCGGGTCGTCGTTGCGCTTCGACAGCGCGCCCATCACCGACAGCCCGGTCAGGAGGCTCTCGGTGACCCCGGCGTCGGTGCCGCCGCAGACCACCACGTCGGCCTCGCCGGAGCGGATCAGCCGGGCCGCCTCGACCATGGCGTAGTTGCCGCTCGCGCAGGCCAGCGCGGAGGCGGTGACCGGGCCGTGCACGCCGAGGTCGATGGCGACCTCGCAGGCCGGCATGTTGGTCAGCGAGGAGGCCACGAAATAGGCGCCGAGCCGGCGCTCGTGCATGATCAGCGAGGCCGCTTCGATGGTGTCGAAGCCGGCGACCCCGGCGTTGATGACGACACCGGTCCGGTCGGGGTCGAGCATGAGGCCGGTCTCGTCCTGCCGGGGCGGGCTGGGCACGGCTCCGCCGGCGTCCGCCGTGGCGGCCAGGCCGGCGTCCGCGACCGCCTCCCGGGCCGCGGCGATCGCGAACTGGGTGAAACGGGCGGAACGGCGCAGCCGCTTGCCCTCGAGAACGGTCGCCGGATCGAAGCCCTTCACCTCGGCCGCGATCTTCGTCGGCAGCCGGGACGTGTCGAAGGCGGTGATCGGGCCGACGCCGGACCGGCCGGCCACCAGCGAGGCCCAGGTGCTCTCACGGTCGAGCCCGAGCGGCGTCACCGCCCCGACGCCGGTAATCACGACACTCTCGGCCATCGATGCGCCTCCCACCAGTGGATCTTTAATTACACCCTAGCCTCGGAGATTGCGCCTGCAATAGTGACGGCGGCAACCATCAATTTCTGCGATGGTGTCCGCATGAGCCGACCCAGCCTCTACGACGCCGTCGGGGGCGCTCCCGCCATGCGGGCGCTGGCGGCCGAATTCCACGCCCGCTGCCTGGCCGATCCGGTGCTGGAGCACCCGTTCTCGCACGGGGTCAACCCGCAGCACGTGCAGCGGCTGGCCGACTACTGGGGCGAGGTGCTGGGCGGCCCGGCGGTCTATTCGGCGCGGTTCGGCGGTCAGGAGGCGATGATCCGCCTGCACGCCCACCAGGGTGCCGGCGCCGACTACGGCCACCGCTTCGTGGCCTGTTTCGTCGCCGCGATCGACGCGGCCGGCCTGCCGCGGGACCCGGAGCTGCGGTCGGCCCTGACGGCGTACATGACGTGGGCCACGCGGGACGTGCTCGCCTTCGCACCGCCGGACGCGGTGATCCCGGTGGGGCTCACGGTCCCGCGCTGGGACTTCGACGGCCTGCGGTCAGATTGATCAGTCCGGCGCGGGTCGGGCGGAAGCCGTTGCGGTCGAGGTAGAAGCCGGTCAGATGGTCTTCGAAGTCGACGTGCAGCCACTCGCAGCCGGCGGCGCGGGCCTCGGCGACGGCGGCCGCGACCAGGGCGCTGCCGATGCCCCGGCCCTGGGCGTCCGGGTCGACCACCGTGTCGAGGAGGAAGGCGTGGGCGCCGCCGTCCCACACGACCTGGACGAAACCGGTCAGCGCTCCCCGGTCGAAGGCGCCGACCCAGGTCAGCGCGTGCCGCTCGAGGCGCTCGGCCCACGGGTCGGCCGAGGCCGGATCGCCGCCGAAGCCGCGGGCGTGCAGGGCGCTCAGCACGGCGTCGTCGACCGGGAAGCGGACCACCAGGTCAACGGTCACGACGCGCGGACCGGGTCACGACGGGCGGGCCAGGGCAAGCGTGGCCGGTAGCTGCGAATGGAGCGGCGACGGCAGGTCGGACGGGGTGAACCAGCCCAGGTCGTCGAACTTGTGGGGCTCGCCGATGCGTACGGCCGCGGGGTCGACACGTACCGAGAAGACCACCGCGACCCAGTGCGACGGCGGGTCGTCGCGCAGCACGTTGCGGACGCCGCGGAGGTCGATCGAGAGCGGGACGGCCGAGTATTCCTCGGTTACCTCGCGGGTCACCGCCTCCTCGAAGGTCTCGCCGAACTCGATCGCGCCGGCGCCGCAGTCCCAGGCGCCCGGTTCGTCGCGGGCGCCGGGCGAGCGGCGGGCCAGCAGGATGCGGCCGTCGCGGTCGTGGCAGACGAACACGCAGGAGACGTCGGGTTTTCTCGGCACGGCGGCATCTTCCCAGCCCCGAGGCACGCCCGGCATCCAATTTATCCGGCGCATCGTGATAGACAACCGCGATGGACTTCACCGATCTGTTGCGCCTGATCGACGAACGATCGGTCGCCTTCGGCCGTGGTCGCCTCCGCACCCAGCCTTGACGCGCCGGTGCCCAGTTGCCCGGGCTGGACGCTGTTCGACCTGATGCAGCACCTCGGCGAGGGAGGCCGCGCCTGGACGGCCACCGTCACCGCCGGGCCGGACGCCCGGGCCAGTTCCGCATCGGACGGTCCGGCTGCGCCCCCGGAGCGGGAGGCCCTGCTGGCCCGGATGGCCGCCTCGACCCGGGAGCTGGTGGAGACCCTGCCTGGACTACCACGCCACCGAGGGCCACTCCTGGCGCCTCCGCCTCTCCGCCGGCGGCGGCCGGGTCACCCGCCTCACCGAGCCCGGCCCGGCCGACGCTTCCGTCTGGGGCACGGCCAGTGAGCTGGTCCTGCTCCTCTACGGTCGCGTTCCGCTGGATTCCTTGAAGCTCGACGGCGACCGCCGCATCTTCGAGCAGCTCATCGAGTGGGATCCGGATCAGTAGACCGAGCCTGCACCTCCAGGCAGGCGTAGGGCTCGAGGAGCTCCCGGGTGCCGGTACGTTCCAGGCCAGCGCGTTCGAAGAGCCGGTCGTACTCGGTGAGCGTGCGCTCCTCGCCGCCGAGCCCGGCCAGCATCGCGAGGTCCATGTAGGCCAGCCCGACCGGAATGCGGTCGTCATCCGCCACCATCTCGACGACGAACAGCCGCGCGCCGGCCGGCATGGCGGCCCGGATGGTCGACAGGATGCGGACGCACTCCTCGTCGTCCCAGTTGTGCAGGACGAACTTGAGCAGATAGAGGTCGCCCGGCGGCACGGCGGTGAAGAAGTCACCCACCTCGGCGCCGAGCCGCCCCGCGAGGCCGCGCCGCTCCGCCTCGGCGGCGACTCGCGGGGCCATCGGAGCAAGTTCGAGCACGGTGCCCGTCAGCCGGGCGTGGCGGGCGAGCAGTTCGGCGGCGAACGCACCCTCGGCGCCGCCCACGTCCACGACCGTACGGGCGGCGCCCGGCTCGATGTGGTCGGCGGCCAGCCGGATCACCGGTGCGGAGACGCCGCTCATGCCCATGCCGAACTCGCGAGCCTGGTCGGGGTGCCGCCGGAGGTATTCGAACAGCGACATGCCGACCGCCTCCTCGGCCTGCGGCTTGCCGGTGCGCACCGCCTCGGGCAGCCGCGCCGCCGGGTACCAGAGCGCGGGGATGCCGGCGGACTGCGCGTAGTACTTCAGCGAGCTGTCGTTGTCCTTGTGCAGCACCTGCAGGGCGGGCGTCGACCGGAACTCGGTCGTGTCCGCGTCGTAGCCGAGCAGCCCGAGCGCGACCCCGGCCCGCAGCAGCCGACGGGTGGCGCGCGGGTCGCACTGCTCCCGCCGGGCGATCTCCCCGGCCGGCAACGGGCCGTCGGCGAGATGCTCCGCGACCGACATCATGGCGATCGCCCGCACCGCCTGGGTGCCGTTGAACGCCATCGTGAGGTGGTAAACCGCCCGGATGTCCTCGGCCTGACTGTCCACGAAAGGTGACCTCCTGACGAAGGAGGTCATTGTTGCCGGGTCGCGCAAGCGGGCGGAGCGGGGTGGCGGGAGCGGACACAGTGGACGCAGACTGATTTGATGACGGTCTCTACCCGTACGATTGCTGTTGCTCTGGCCGCCGCGATTGCGGTGGCCGCCTCGCCGGGCCCGGCCCGCGCCGAGGCCGCGGAGGGCCTTCCCGCGCTCGACGGCGACAAGCTCGCCGGCATCATCACGGGACTTCCGGATGACCAGGTCAGCGCCGCACTGGTGCAGATCAGAGGTCCGGCCGGCGAATGGGCCGGCACGTCGGGCACCACCTCGCTCCGCAATGCCGCGCCGCCCCGGCCGGACAGCCGGTTCCGCATCGGCTCGATCACCAAAGTATTTACAGCGGTCGTGGTGCTGCAGCTGATGGCCGAAAAGCGGATCGACCTCGACCGGCCGATCGAGCGCTATCTGCCGCACGATTTCCCGCCGCGCTACCCGGACATTCCGGTGCGCGATCTGCTCGACTTCACCAGCGGCCTGAACAGTAAGTTCGATGTCGACACCAAGGATCCGGAATGGTTCCTGGAGCACCGGTTCGATCTTGTCGGGCACCGCGACCACCTCGACACGTCGCAGTTGCCGAGCTTCCCGCCCGGAACCGCCCAGCGATACGCCGACATCGACTACCTGATGCTCGGGCTGCTGGTGGAGCGCGTGACCGGGCACAGCTGGGCGTCCGAGGTGCATCGGCGCATCATCGACCCGCTGCATTTGACCGGCACCAGCACGCCGGCCGACGACCCGCGCATTCCGGGGCCGCATGTGCACGGTTACGAGGCGACCGACGACGGCTGGGTCGATATCAGCGCGGCGAATCCGTCGCTGCAGTGGTCGGCCGCGTCGATGATCTCGACCGCGCCGGATCTCGACCGGCTGCTGGTGGCGTTGTTCGGCGGGCGGCTGCTGCCGGCCGCGCAGTTGGAGGAGATGTTCACGGTTCCGGACGTGCCGCTGTTCGGGTCGACGAAGGACCGCGCGTCGATCGGGGCGCCGTTCACGAGGACGGTGTTCAACGGAGTCACGATCTGGGCGAAGAGCGGCGACCGCCCGGGCTACAACAATGCGATGGCGTCGACCCGCGACCTGTCCCGGCGGCTCGTCTACTCGGTGAACCCGCTCCACATGGGCACCTCGGAGCCGCCCGCCGTTGCCAAAGCCGTGATCGGCGCGACCTTCGTCGGTCAGTCGTCGCCGGCCGCGCGGTCGACGTAGTCGAGGACCTCGCGGTCGGCGGTGACGATGCGGTCGACCTGCTCACCGGCGTCGCAGGTGAGCAGGGCGATCTCGACGTCGTCCGGCCGGCGGACGACGATCCGCCAGGTCGCGCCGGAGTCCTCCCACCGCCGCAGGCGATCGAGTGCGTCGCTCACCGCAGGTCGGCCAGCGGGACGTCGGGGTCGGCCAGCCGGGCCGCGTCGACGGTCCGGCCGGCCAGGCCGGCCCGGATCAGGTCCTGGATCTGGTCGTTGACGTCCCAGACGTTGACGTTCATGCCGGCCAGCACCTTGCCGTCCTGGGTCCAGAACGCGATGAACTCGCGCCGGTCCAGGTCGCCGCGGACGACCACCTCGGGCTTGGCGTCCGGGGCGACCCAGCCCGCGTACTCCATGCCCAGGTCGTACTGGTCGGTGAAGAAGTAGGGCAGGAAGTCCTGCGCCGCGTCCTGGCCGAGCATCGACCGGGCGGCGACCGGGCCGCCGTTGAGCGCGTTGGCCCAGTGCTCGACGCGTACGCGGGTGTGCAGCAGCGGGTGGTCGACCGCGGCGATGTCGCCGGCCGCGAAGATGTCGGGGTCGCTGGTGCGCAGGTGCGAGTCGACGAGCACCCCGTTGTCGACCGCGAGCCCGGCGTCGGCGGCGAGGCCGACGTTCGGCGCGACGCCGACGGCCAGGATCACCTCGTCGGCCTCGACCTGTTCGCCGCCGGCCAGGCGTACGGAGTCGGCCGTGATCTCCTCGATCCGGGCGTCGAAGCGGAAGTTCACGCCGTGCTCCTGATGGATCTTCGCGAAGACGGACGCCATCCGGTCGCCGAGCACGCGCTGCAACGGCAGGGAGGCCGACTCGACGATCGTGACCTGGGCGCCGCGCTCGCGGGCGGCCGCGGCGACCTCGAGGCCGATCCAGCCGGCGCCGATCACGGCCAGCCTGGTGCCCTCGCGCACCTGCTGGGAGATGCGGTCGGAGTCGGCGTACGTCCGCAAGGTGAGCGCCCGCTCGACGCCCTGCACCGCGATCGTGCGCGGGGTGGCACCGGTCGTCAGCAGCAGCTTGTCGTAGCCGATGGTCTCGCCGTCGCCGGTGCGCAGAGTGTGTGCAGCCGGGTCGATCTCGGTGACCGTCACGCCGGTACGCAGGTCGACGTCGTGGCCGGCGTACCAGGACTCCTCGTGGACGAACGGGTCGTCCCGGCTCGCCGTGCCGAGCAGCAGGCCCTTGGAGAGCGGCGGACGCTCGTACGGTCGCTCGGTCTCCGACCCGATGAGCAGGACCTTGCCCTCGAAGCCCTCGCTTCGCAGGGTTTCCGCGGCCTTGGCGCCGGCCAGGCCGGCGCCGACGATGACGAACGTGCGGTCGGCTGACATCGGAGAAATCCTCTCTCTCATTTCGGCCCGACCGCGGCGGCGGCCAGGAACTCGGCGCGAGAACGGGCGTCGTGGCGCAGAGTGCCCAGCATCGTGCTGGTCACCGTGCGGGAACCGACGGCTTGCACGCCGCGCAACGTCATGCACATGTGCTCCGCCTCGATCACCACGCCGACGCCACGCGGGGCCAGGTGCTTCTCGAGCCAGTCGGCGATCTGCTTGGTCAGCCGCTCCTGCACCTGCGCCCGGTGAGCGAACAGCTCGACGACCCGGGCCAGCTTGGAGAGCCCGAGGATGCGCTCGCCGGGCAGGTAGCCGATGTGGGCGACGCCGACGAACGGCAGCAGGTGGTGCTCGCAGACCGAACGGATCGGGATCGAGCGGGCGAGGACCAGTTCGTCGTAACCCTCGTCGTTGTCGAACGTGGTCAGCGCGAAGTCACGCGGGGTGAGCAGTTCGGCGTAGGCCCGCGCCATGCGGGCCGGCGTCTCGGCGAGGGACGCGGACGTGATGTCCAGCCCCAGCGCGGTGAGGAATGCCGCGGCCGCGCGCTCGGCCGCGCCGGGATCGCGAACGGCCTGCTCGTGGGTGATGCGCTCGGCCTGGATGGTCATCTGGGCTCCTCCGGTCGGCTCCGACCCCGTCATCCTGCCCCGGCGATAGTTCTAATTTCAATAGCGTCCGTTGGTGATAATGTCGACGGATGCCGGACCGCTGGGATGTCGTCGCGACGCTTGTCGATCCGTCCCGGCGCGCCCTGTTCGAGTACGTGCGGCGGCAGGACCATCCGGTCGGCCGCGAGGAGGCGGCGTCGGCGACCGGACTGTCCCGCGGGCTGGCGGCGTTCCACCTGGAGAAGCTGGTCGAGGCAGGGCTGCTGGGTGCGCGTTACGAGGCGCCGGCCGGTCCCCGCGGGCGCGGGCGCACGCCCAAGGTCTACGAGGCGTCCGCGGATGTGGCGATCACCATCCCGGCCCGCCGGGACGATCTGATCGCCGACGTGCTGGCATCCGCCTACCTGTCCCATCGGCCGCCGGACGAGGTGGCCTACCGGCAGGGCGGCACGCAAACGGTCGACGATCTCGCGGCGCTCGGGTTCGATCCCGACACTTCGGACAGCCTCATCCGCCTGCGCAACTGCCCGTTCCATGCGCTGGCCGCCCGGCACGGATCACTAATCTGCGGGATCGCAAGGGCGTTCGTCGGCGGGATGGCGGCCCATTCGCCAGGCTTTGAGGCGATTCCGGATTCCTCGCCCGGTGGGTGTTGTGTCGCACTTCGGCGGACTCCCCCAGCGGCCGACGGGTAGCGTTGCCCGGCGATGCCTATCTCGCGACGACGCCTCTTCCTCGTTTTCGGCGCTGTGCTGGTGGTCCTGGCCGCGGTGAACGTGGCCGACAAATACGGGCCCCGGCACACCGGCCTGGTCGCCGGGCCGTTGGTGGCTCTCGCTCTGGTGCTCCTCGCCCGGCACGCCGGGCTCAGCTGGCACGACCTCGGCCTGTCGCGCCGCACGCTGCTCCCCGGCCTGAAGTACGCGGTGGGGGCCGTGCTCGCCGTCGCAGTCATCTACGGGATCGGCATCGCGTTGCCGTTGACCCGGCCGGCCTTCCACGACGTGCGTTACCACCTGCACCTCGGGGCGGCGCTGCTGACCGCCTTCATCATCGTGCCGATCGGGACCGTGCTGCTGGAAGAGGTCGCGTTCCGCGGCGTGCTGCTCGGTCTGGTGCGCAAGCATCGCGGGGCGGCCTGGGCCAGCATCACGTCGTCGGTGCTGTTCGGGATGTGGCACATTCTGCCGTCGCTGCGGCTCGGGCAGGCCAATCAGGCCGTCGGCACGGTGCTCGGGGCGTCGCCGATCTGGCCGGTGCTCGGGGCGGTGGCGTTCACCGCGCTGGCCGGGCTGCTGCTGTGCGAGCTGCGGCGGCGGAGCGGAAGCCTGCTCGCGGCGGCCGCACTCCACTGGGCGACCAACGGGCTCGGCCTGCTGCTGGCCGCCGCCCTGACCGCGACGCGCCTAGCCTGACAGCTGCGACTTGATCAGGGCGGTCGTCTCGCACTCGTCGAGGCAGGACCCGCTCAGGCGGTCGAATCCCTCGTGCCAATGGCGCACCTCGTCCGGGTTCTTGATGTAGTGCTGCTGGCCGAAGTCCTCCGCGTAGACGACATCCAGTTCGGGGGCGTCGCGAAAGCAGAGAATGGCC
The DNA here is from genome assembly GCF_044455125.1 of Actinoplanes sp. NPDC051343. Taxonomy (NCBI): domain Bacteria; kingdom Bacillati; phylum Actinomycetota; class Actinomycetes; order Micromonosporales; family Micromonosporaceae; genus Actinoplanes; species Actinoplanes sp. NPDC051343. The sequence goes on along the minus strand of NZ_JBITEL010000025.1, from coordinate 49,022 downwards.
ATCGACGCGCCCAGCAGAGGGTGCTCGCCCGCCGCGTACGGAAGAAGGCGCAAGCTGACCGCCGGCAGCTCGGCCACCGTGATCAAATGGCGGAGCTGTTCGGACATGACGTGCGGGCCACCGATCGACCGGTGGATCACCGACTCGTCGATGAGCGCCGACAACTCGACCGGATCGTCGCCGGTGAGGCGCCGCTGCCGTTCCCGGCGAATGGCGACCGAGCGTTCCGCGTCCCCCTCGGGATGAACCGAGAACAGCGCCCGCATGTAGGCCTCGGTCTGCAGCAGGCCCGGGACGACATCGGGTTCCCAATTGAGCACCGCCGATGCCTCGGATTCCATCGCGATGTAGCTGCCCGGCCGGACCACATCGCGGTATTCCGACCACCACGCCTTCTCGCGCGACGCCCGGGCCAGATTGAGCAATTCCTCGCGGTAGTGGTCGTCGCCGACCTCGTACAGATCGAGCAGATCGCGTACGTCGCGGGGCGTGACCGAGACCCGGGCCGTCTCGATGCGGTTGACCTTGGCCGAGTGCCACTCGAACCGGCGCGACACCTGCTCCTGCGTCATGCCGGCCGCCTCCCGGCAGCGGCGGAGCTCCGCGCCCAGTCGCCGGCGCCGCAGCGTCGGGCCCTCGTCGACGGGCACGCTACCCCCTCGGTTTCTTCGACAGATCCAGCAGGCACACCGGATTTCCGTACGGGTCCTCGAGCACCGCACATCGTCCCACGCCAATATCGAACGGCGCCGTCCGGACGACCGCACCGCGAGCGCTGTACGTAGCGACGGCCGTGGGCACATCATCGACCAGGTAATGCACGTTGACGTCGGAGGGTAGCTCCATCGTGTGCAGCACGATCTCGGCGTCGGTCTCCGGCAGGCACAGAGCGACCGACGATTCGTCCTGCCAGAGCCGGCGCAGATCGAAAACCCGCGAATAGAAGGCGGCCGCTTCTTCGAGGTCACCCACGGGCACCATGACACAGTCGATTTTTCTTATCATCGGGCGTGGCCCTCCTCACCGCCGGCGTTCTCGTTGATTCTGTCGCAGCAGCGCGACCCCGATCGGGCGCACCTCTGCGAGCGTTGCGGCGCCCCGGCGACGGCCTCGGCCGGGCAGACCGTCGTCGGCGACCGCGTCGCCTGGTCACTCGAGATCCACTGTGCCTCCTGCGGCGACGCGGAGGTGCAAACGAAGACTCGACAACGGCCGGAAACTGACCGGATAGGTTGCGACGCTTGGACCATGATTCTTCTTCCGGACCAGGACGTGCCCACCGGCAGCGCGGCCGTCAACCCGTTCGTGATCGTCGACGACGCGGCCGGCTTCGTCGACTTCGTGGCCGGCGTGTTCGACGTCGTGGAGAACGCGTCGGCGCGGGCGCCGATGCCGGACGGCAAGCTGATCCACGCCCAGCTGCGCCTCGGCACGGTCGATCTGATGGTCGCCGACCGGCAGGACGGCTGGCCGGCGCGGCCGGCGCTGCTGCAGGTGTGGGTGCGGGACGTGGCCACCGTGCTGGGACGGGCCGGCGACCGGGGTGCGCGTACGGTCACGTCGCCGACCCCGTTCTACGGCGAGGTGACCCTCGGCCGGATGATCGACCCCTGGCAGAACATCTGGTGGCTCTACGCGCCCGCGCCCGGTCAGCCCGACCCGGCGCCGCACTGGCAGGGAGGCTCGGACGCCGTGTTCACGACCCTGGACCGGGCCCTCCGCGATCTCACGCTGGGTTGACAACCGACCGAGGAGGACACGTGGCGACGTTCCGGGTGGCGCGGATCTTCGACGGGGAACGGCTGCACCGCGACGGCGGCGTCGTGGTCGCCGACGGCAGCCGCATCAGCGAGGTGCGGCTCGGCGATCACCCCGCCGACCTGGAACTGATCGACGGGACCCTGCTGCCCGGGCTCATCGACTGCCACGTGCACCTGTGCTCGGACGCCGGGCCGGGCGCGCTCGACCGGCTCGCCGAGGCCAAGCCCGACGAGCTGGGCCCGACGATCACGGCCTCGCTGCGCCGGCATCAACAGGCCGGGGTCACGACCGTACGCGACCTGGGCGACATGCGAGGCGCCGTGCTGTCCCGGCGCGGGCCGAACGTCCTCGCCGCCGGCGCGCCCCTGACCAGCCCCGGCGGGCACACGTGGTTCCTCGGCGGCGAGGTGCGCGGCCCGGCACAGATCCGCGGGGCGGTCCGCGAGCGGGCCGCCCAGGGCGCCGACGTCGTGAAGATCATGGCGAGTGGCGGCGTCTTCACGCCCGGCACCGACACGGCGGGCACCCAGTTCACCGACGAGGAACTGGCCGCGGCGGTCGAGGAGGCGCACGCCCACGGCCTGCCGATCACCGCGCACGCGCACGCCCACGCCGCGGTCCGGCAGGCACTGCGGGCCGGCGTGGACGCCATCGAGCACTGCACGTCGGTCACCCCGACCGGTGCACACATCGACGACGAACTGGCCGACGCCCTGGCCGCCTCCGGCATCGCGGTCTGCCCGACGCTCGGCTCCGACCCGGCAGTCGTCGTGCCGCCGGAGGTGCTCGCCATGGCCGAACGCGCCGGCCTCACCCAGGCTATCCTCCAGGACGGCGTCACCCGGTTGCATCGAGCCGGGGTCAAAATCATCGCCGGCTCCGACGCCGGTCTCGGCCCGGCGAAGCCGCACGGCATCCTGCCGCGCACGCTTGAGGAGTACGCGGTGAGCGGGCTGACCCCGACCGACGCCCTGACCGCGGCCACCGCCCGGGCAGCCGAGGCGTGCCGGGCCGACGGCCGCAAGGGCCGCATCCGCCCCGGCCACGACGCCGACCTCCTGCTGGTCCCCGGCGACCCGACGACCGACATCACCACCCTGCAGCGCCCGCTCCGCGTCTACGTCGCCGGTTCTCAGGTGAGCCTCGGCCGCGCGATCGTGTAGATCTGTTTGGCCAGCGCTACACGGTCATCGGTGCGCAGGTGCTGCGGCGGGCCGGGCGGCATGACGTTGATGCGTACCACTCCACGAGAAGTCCGCACCGTCAACTGGTGCAACTGCTCGCCGTCGTCGTCGAGCCAGCGCGCGGGCGCGTCCAGATCGGAGACCGGCTGTTCTCCGGGGTTCTTGAGATCCTCGGCGAAGGCATTGATCGCCACCTGGTCGGTGTAGAAGGAGAAATCGATCGACGGAGGCAGCGGCGGGAAGGTCGCGGCGGCGGGATCCAGAGACGGCATGACGTCGGCCGGATCGAGCAGATAGGAACAGCCGCCCGCGGTTTCCACCGGCTTCACGGCGGCCACGCCGACCGCCTGTGCCATCTCCGCGGCCGAAACGAACCGGCAATTCCCGCCGGCGGCAGGCGTCGCGCCCGCGGCAGGTGTCGCGCCCGCGGCAGGCGTCGCGCCCGCGGCGCCGCCCGCGGTCCGCTGGTCGCCCTGGCAGCCCGCCGAGAGGAGTGCGGTGGCAGTGAGGACGACCGGCAGCAACCCGCTTCGGTATGACGACATGAACTCCCCGTTTCATCACGGGTTGCTCCCGCGGCGCCCGAGGCCCGGCAGCATATACCGCCGACCGCATCCGGCCGCCCGCGAACCCCTGGGCCAGCGGCCCTGTGCTACGAACTCCGTATGGACGTTCCCCGGGAGCTGGCCGAGTGGCACGAACGGTTCTTCGGCGCGGCCGGCCGCGCCTGGATCGCCGCCCTGCCCGACCTCGCCGCGGCCGGCCTGCACCGATGGAACCTCAGCCCCGACGGGCCGGCACGGTTCGGCGCGGTCGCACTCGTGCTCCCGGTACGGCGCGCCGACGACACGCCCGCGGTGCTGAAGCTGCAACCGGTCAACGACGAAACTGTTGGTGAGCCGGCCGCCCTGGCCGCCTGGCACGGCCACGGCGCCGTTCCCCTGCTCGAATACGACCCCGCCACCGGTTCGATGCTGCTCGCCCGCCTCGACGCCGACCGCGACCTGTCGGCGATCCCGGACGACATGGAAGCTCTGCGGATCCTCACCGAACTGATGGCCGGCCTGCACGCGGTGCCGCCCCCACCCGGAATCCGCCACCTCGGCGACATCGCCACGGCGATGCTCGACCGTGTCCCGCAGGCGCTCGCGCTTGTCCCGGGCGAAGACCAGCGGCGCCTCATCGGCTCCTGCGCCGCCGCCGTCAGAGATGTCGTCGACGAGCCCGGCGACTGCCTGCTGCACTGGGACCTGCACTTCTACAACGTCCTGGCCACCGTCGACGACCCCGGTCGCTGGCTGGCCATCGACCCCAAGCCCCTGGTCGGCGATCCTGGGTTCGACCTGCTCGCCGCCCTGCACAACCGCTGGGACGACGTGGTCGCCACCGGTAACGTACCGCGCGCCGTGCGTCGCCGGTTCGACCTGATGACCGGGATCCTCGGCCTCGACCGACAGCGCGCCGCCGGCTGGACGCTGGCCCGGATCCTGCAGAACGCGCTCTGGGAGGCGGAGAACAGCGCCTCCTGGAGCACCGGGTTCGACGCGGCGATCGCGGAAGCGATCACCGCATCACGAGCGGCCTGAATCGTGCCGGTCATGCAGACCGACACTTGACCGGCCGTCTGGGCCCTGGTGCGGCGATGGCCGCCATCCACCTGGCCGGCGGCCAGGCCGCAGTACCTGGCGCGCTTGCTCCGAACCCTTGCCGCCGCTCTGGATGTTCGCGACTTCGGGCCCACCGGCTACGACATCTGGCTGGACCGGGTTCTCTGTCATTGCCGGTCGGTCCAGTCCCGTCAGATGCCCAGAGGCGCTCTGATCTGCAGGCGCCGGTCCACGGCCGTGGCCAGGGGATACGCCAGATCGGCGCGGATGCCCTGCACCCATGGATGCAGGGCGCTCAAGAAACCAAGGAGATCCTGCTGAACCGCACCCAGAAGCTGCGGCAGGGCGTGGGGCGGGATGTCGATGTGTGGTTCGTCCGGGTCGGGGATTGACCCTGCAGGAAGTTGACCGCCGTTCTTCCACACACGGACCACCGACCCTCGGTGCTCGACCAGCGGGTCGGGGTCATGGCCCAGATCGATCACCTCACCGCCGATCACGCGCAGCCAGTCGCGCCATTCGTCGAGGCCGACGCAGCATCCGGGGTCGATGACGACGTCGTCGTCGCCTAACCGCAACCCGCCCGGCGCGAAGTCCTCGTCGTCGCAGGTCAAAAACCTTTCGATCGCCTCTGCGGCGTTCGTCGCGATGATCGACAGGTCATCGGCGGTCGCGCTGCGCCCGATCAACGCCCAGATCACCGTCCCCACCTGCTGCGACGTCGGCCTACCCGGAACCGCGATATGGAAGTCGGTCTGCTCCGCCGGCCAGAACGGGCAGTCGGCGGCCCATCGCTCCAGCACCGGCGTCAGCGTGATCACCGCCTGAGGTTAGCGAGCCGAAGGCGACCCCTGCGACCGCGTTGACGGCCCGGCCCCCGGACGCCGCAGCCCCGGCCCGGTCCGTTCCACGAATCGAATCAGGTCAGTGACACAAACCGAACCTATGTCGCCGCAGGCCGGTTGACGGCACAACGCCATGGTCACGACGGACAGCGGCCGCCCGTCCGGCACGGCACGGTGTCGGCCTACGGCCGGTGCATAATGCGCCTGTGTCGATCTTTGCGGAAGGCTCTCCCAGGGCCCGCATCGTCACGGGCCTGTTGCGGGACGGCGACCGGGTGCTGCTATGTCACCGATCTCCCGGGCGCCGTTGGTATCCGGACGTCTGGGACCTGCCCGGTGGGCACGTCGAGCCCGGGGAACTGCCCGCCGCGGCACTTGCTCGCGAGCTCCGCGAGGAGCTGGGCGTCGACGTCGCGGCGCCATCGGGTCCGCCCCTGCGAGAAGTTCGTGGCGCCACGTTCGACATGCAGATCTGGCTGATTGAAGCGTGGAACGGGTCTCCGGTCAACGTTGCGCCAGACGAACACGATGCCATCGCGTGGTTCACCGTAGATGCGCTCGGCGAACTGTCCCTGGCTCATGACAGCTACCTTGCGATGTTGAGCAAGGTTCTTCCCGAGCATCGGGCCTGACCACGACTGAACACAAGGGACGAGCCGGCCGCCGACAGCGGGCTGGTCGGTCCACAAGGGCCGGTCATGCCGATCACGGGGGGCTGCGGCGGGGGGCCATCTGGTGCCTGGCTCCCTCGTGATCGGCCGGACCGGACCTAGGCCGGGCAGCTGCGGGCGGGTGAGGCCGCTCGGCCGCGGCGGCCGTCGGGGTAGACCTCGTCGAACTTGGTCAGCCAGCGGATCTGCTCGCGGGGTGGGACCCCGCACCCCCGTAGGAATCCGACCAGCGTGTCGCGGCGGGGGACGCCCCCGGCCGCGCTGATGAGGTTGTGGACGGTCGCCCGCGATATCGGTGTGCCCGCATCGCGACTGCGGCGTGCGACGCTGTCGAGTGAGCGTCGGCGAGCTGCCATCAGCGCCTTCAGGCGATGGGCGAACTCGGTCGGCGTGGCGGCGCCGGTGGGATCCGGCGGCACCGTCTGCATCGTTGCGGCGGTCATCAACCCTCGCCTCGCTGTGACTGGCCTCCATGGGCCGGAAGTCCCGGCCACCGCTGAGCTTTGTTCGGCCGCCAGGCCAGAACAAGGACGCAGCTGCGAACTACTACTGGCACCGCTCGACAGCGTTGTCAGCTCGGGAAACTCCGGACGAGCGAAGCCGTACTTCGGCGAACCTCGAAATGATGAAACCGTGGGCGGACCGGTCGGCTGATCGGAAAACCGCGGGAAACGCGCTTGTCGCGGAAGGCGGGAATTCGCACCGACGGCCGCCTCGCCTCCCGCGACGAGCTGGCTTTATGTCACTGCTCGCTGACGCTCCGTCATGCCGACGATGGCGCGGAGAGGCGGCCGGCGATCCGGCCGCGCCGGCGGATCGTCCTTTTCGGTCAGCGGCGCCGGGAGGTGGACGCCCGGAGCGATCACCGGCGCCGGGAGGTGGACGCCCGGAGCGATCACCGGCGCCGGGACGCGGACGTCCGGAGCGGTCAGCGGCGCCTCAGGTGGGTGCGCAGGTCGCGGGTCTCGCCGGTGGTCGGGCGGACGGCCAGGATGCACGTGTCGTCGTCCGGGTTGGCCTGGCGGAGGCGGGCCACCACCTGGCCGAGGGGCTGCTCGGGCGACGCCCGGACGGCGTCGTCGACCGCGGCGATCACGCTCGCCAGGCCGTCGTCGAGGCCTCGGCGGCGGTGTTCGACCAGGCCGTCGGTGTAGAGCAGGAGCAGGTCGCCGGGGTGGAAGTCGAGGCGGGCGGTCGGGTAGACCGCGTTCTCGACCACGCCGAGCAGCGGGCCCGCGGGCCGGTGCAACGGCGCGGTGCGGCCCCGCCGGCTGAGCAGCGGAGGCGGGTGGCCGGCCTGGGCCCAGAGCAGCTCACGGCGTACCGGATCGAAGCGGGCGATGACCGCCGTGGCCGACAGTTCCGGGGTTTCCCGCTCGAGGTCGCAGACCAGGTGGTTGAGGTGGCCGAGCAGCGCGCCCGGATCGCCGGTCGTCACCGAGAGGGCCCGCACCGCGTGCCTGAGCTGGGCCATCGTCGTGGCCGCGGGCGTGCCGTGGCCGGCCACGTCGCCGATCGCCAGCAGCACCGAGCCGTCGCGCAGTTCGGCCGCGTGGTACCAGTCGCCGCCGACCAGGCCCTCCTGGCCGGCCGGCAGGTAGCGGACCGCGACCTTGATACCCGGCAGTTCGATCGGGCCGTCGGGCAGCGGCAGGATGATGCGTTGCAGCTCGCCTGCCATCTTGTGCTCGGCGTCGAGGGTGCGGCGCTGCTCGTCGAGCTGACGCTCGACCTCGGCCAGGCGCTGGGCGCCGGCCTCCGAATCGGTGACGTCCTGGACGATGCCATAAACCCGCAGCGGATGGCCGGCCGCGTCGCGGACGGCGTCGGCCACCGTACGCAGGTGCTTGATCCGCCCGCCGACCCGCACCCGCGTCGTGATGTCGATCGTCTCGTGACGCTCGAAGGCCTGCAACGCGGCCGTTCGCAGCGACTCGTCGTCGGCCACCGCGATCGCGTCGGCCTCCTCGCGGGAGTGCGGGCCGAGCACCGGGTCGCGCTGGTAGATCCGGTAGAGCTGCGGCGACCAGTAGATCTCGCCGCTGACCAGGTCCCACTCACCCCAGCCGAGGTTGCCGAGGCGTTCGGTGCGGGCGAGCCGCTCGGACGCCCCGGACGGTTCGGTGTCGCGCCGGGTCCAGTTGACGACCAGGCCCTGGCCGAGCCGGTGCGCCCGCACCGAGAACACGGCGTCGCCGGCCCGGAACGGGGCGACCTCGGCCGGGCTGCCCGAGTCGAGGACGGACTGGTAGGCGGTCCAGCGCTCGCTGCCGACGACGCCGGGCAGGCCGCTGACCCGGGTGCCGAGCAGCCGGCTGGCAGGCAGGCCGTTGACCGCGATCGCCTCCGGGCTGGCGGCGGCCCAGATCAGGTCGGACAGGGCGCCGCGGTCGTCACGTTCGGGCACGAAGAAGGCCGTCATGCCGGGCACGACGTCGACGACCCGCTGCACCATGGCCACCCACGGCTCGAACCGCCGGATCGGGGCGATCGGCGGGACCGGGGGCGTGCCGTCGAGCGCGGAATCGACCAGCCGCGGCAGGGATTCGGGCCGGCCGGCCGGGTCGGCGGTGTCGAGCAGCCGGAGCACCGACGCGGCGACGTCGACCACCTCCTGGCGCCGGTCGGCCGCCGTTCGCAGCAGGTGGCGGTGGGCCTCGGAAACCCGGCAGCGGGCCCGGCCGGCCAGCAGACCGACCGCCCGGTCGATCGTGCTGCGGCCGGCTTCACCGGCGGCCGGGCGTAGATAGCCGACCGCCTCCGCGTAGACGCCGTTCACCGTTCGTTCCTCCCCAAGCCGGATGCGGTTCCTGCTTACGCCGCGGACCGGCGGAGCCGCATCAGCCGATCATCCGGGCCGGTCCCGGACCTGCGGTGACGTGCCACACAGGTCACCCGGCAGGGCGTCAGCCGATGGAGTGCGTCGAGGGTTTTGCGATCTCTCAGATCTCGAACAGGTCGCGCATGGCCTCGGTGAGACGGACCATGCTGGCGCCGGTCACCATGCCGAGCCGCTCGGCGCCGATCCCGGCGGGCAGGCGGCGCATGCGGTTGACCACGACGACGCCGGTTATCGGATCCTGCTCGCTGAGGGCCACCGCGAACGGCGGCAACTCGGTGGCGCCGCGCTGGCGGACGATCGGTGCGCAGAAGGGTGCCGCGTTCTTGCGATCGTTGAACATGTCGCCGGAGAGCACGAGCACGCGGTAGCGAAGGTCGGTGCGGTTGCCGATGGTCCAGATCTCGCCGCGCCTCATCTCGGCCCGGGTCCTTTCGGCATGGCTGGAAGAGTACGCCGCCCGGATCTTAACCGGTGCGCACCCCCGACCGATGTTGCTGCTTTGCCCCATACATGGCGCGGTCGGCGTGGGAGATCAGTTCGTCCGGTCCGAGCCGGCCGTCGGAGACCACGGCACCGATGCTGGCGCCGACCGTGACCCGCTCGCCGGCCAGCAGGAACGGCGCGGCCAGAGCGTTCCCGACGTGCCGGGTGAGGCGGTCGGCGGTCTCGGCCTGCTCGCCCGGTGCGGACGCGAGGACCAGGAACTCGTCCCCGCCGTACCGGGCCACGGTGTCGCCGGACCGCAGGCCGGCACCCAGCCGGGCCGAGACCTCGGCCAGCAGCTGGTCGCCGGCCTCGTGGCCGAGCCGGTCGTTCACCTGTTTGAAGCCGTTGAGGTCGCAGAAGAGCAGGACCACGGCGGGTTCGCCGCCGCGCTCGGCCCGCAGCGCCGAGGTGAGGCGGACCAGCAGTTCCGCCCGGTTGGGCAGGCCGGTGAGCTGGTCGTGGGTGGCCTGGTGGCGCAGCCGGTGCTCGGCCTGCTGGCGCTGCCGGGCCAGCCGGCCGACCCGGATCATCACCAGCGGTGTGACGAGCAGGCTGCCGATGGTCAGCAGCGGGCCGTCGGCCGGCAGGCCGAGCATCTGCCGGACGCCGCCCGCCACCGGGTCGGCGAGCAGGGCCAGCCCGAGGAAGATCAGGCGGCCGATGGTGAGCTGGTCGGCCGGGGCCGGGCCGGGACGCATGAGCTCGTCGACCTTCGGCGACAGCACGGCCAGGCCGACGCCGGCGTACGCGACCATGAAGATCACTTCGATGGCGCCGCCGCGACCGGTGACGATGTTGCCCTGAAGGCGGGCGAGGAGGGTGTTGGCGATCAGGGCGAGCACCAGCGCGGTCAGGAACCAGCCGATGGTCGGCTGACGCCGGTCGGTCAGCCAGAGCCGCAGCAGGGCCCCGAGCACGCCGGCCAGCACCAGGATGCTGACCAGGATCGCCGTCTGGTCGCCGGTGGCCGCGCCGAGCTCCCGCAGCCTCGGGTAGAGCAGCGTGGTCCAGGCGAGGCCGCCGACCGCGACCGCGGCCACCGAGAGGTCGAGGATGCCGCCGATGTCGTTGCGGCCGCGCAGCAGCACCAGGGCGATCGCGGCCGCGAGCAGGCAGCCGTGGCCGATCGTGACGCACATCTCGGCCGTCCCCGACAGGGCCGTCCCGCCGACCACGTTGACCGCGTTACCTGCCGAAAGGACCGTCATGGCGGCGAGCAGGAGCGCCCACGGGGCCCGGGCCCCGCGCGGCGCCCGGCGCAGCACGAGGAAGATGGGCGGGAGATTGAGCGCGGCCGAGACGAAATAGGTCAGAGCCCGGGCGTCCGAGGAGAGAAACGGGTGCGCGACGGTGGCGAGGCCGGTCACGGCCACGAACCATCTCCGTCCGTTCTTCACTCCGACGCACATCGGCTGATTGGTCCGCGGGTTGAGAGATCGAACCGTGATCATCAGGATCCCGTAAGAATGAAAGGCACAGTTCGACCGGACACAGGTCCGCAGAGTCAGGAAGGACGTCACTCTCATGTCCGAGAAGGCGCAGATCGGAGTCACCGGTCTTGCGGTGATGGGGCGCAACCTCGCGCGCAACTTCGCCCGGCACGGTCACACGGTCGCCGTGCACAACCGCTCGTACGGCCGGACCAAGGAGCTGGTGGACTCCTACGGGCACGAGGGAACCTTCCTGCCGGCCGAGACGGCCGAGGACTTCGTGGCCAGCCTCGAGCGGCCACGCCGCGTGATCATCATGGTCAAGGCGGGCGGCCCCACCGACGCGGTGATCGACGAGTTCGCGCCCCTGCTCGAAGAGGGCGACATGCTCATCGACGCCGGCAACGCCCACTACCTGGACACCCGGCGGCGGGAGGCGGCCCTGCGCGAGCGCGGCCTGCACTTCGTCGGCACCGGCGTGTCGGGCGGCGAGGAGGGCGCGCTGCACGGCCCGTCGATCATGCCGGGCGGGTCGAAGGAGTCGTACCAGGCGCTGGGACCGCTCCTGGAGGACATCGCGGCCAAGGCCGACGACGGCGAGACGTGCTGCGTGCACGTCGGCCCGGACGGGGCCGGCCACTTCGTCAAGATGGTGCACAACGGCATCGAGTACGCCGACATGCAGCTCATCGCCGAGGCGTACGACCTGCTGCGCCAGGTCGGCGGCCACTCACCGGCCGAGATCGCCGACGTGTTCCGGGGGTGGAACGAAGGCCGCCTCGGGTCGTACCTGATCGAGATCACGGCCGAGGTGCTCAAGCAGACCGACGCCGCGACCGGCCAGCCGTTCGTCGACATCGTGCTCGACCAGGCCGAGCAGAAGGGCACCGGCCGGTGGACCGTGCAGGCCGCCCTCGACCTCGGAGTCCCGGTCAGCGGCATCGCCGAGTCGGTCTTCGCCCGCGCGCTATCGGGCGGGGCGGACGTGCGCAAGGCGGCGGCCGACGCCGGACTCCCGGGCCCGTCGGCGGGGGCCGGTTCGCACGAGGGCAACCTGCAGGACGACGTCGAGCAGGCGCTGTTCGCTTCCAAGATCGTGGCGTACGCGCAGGGCTTCCAGCAGATCCAGGCCGCCTCGGCGGAGTACGGCTGGGAGATCGACCCGGGTGCGATGGCCAAGATCTGGCGGGCCGGCTGCATCATCCGGGCCAAGTTCCTCGACTACATCAAGCAGGCGTACGACAAGTCGCCGTCGCTGGCCACGCTGCTGGTCGACGACTACTTCCTGGACGCGGTGAGCGGTGCCCAGGACGCGTGGCGCCGGGTCGTGGCGACCGCGGCGGCGCAGGGCATCCCGGCGCCGGGGTTCGCATCGGCGCTGGCGTACTACGACGGTCTGCGGGCCAAGCGCCTGCCGGCCGCGCTGATCCAGGGCCAGCGCGACTTCTTCGGAGCGCACACCTACCACCGGGTGGACAAGGAAGGCGCCTTCCACACGATGTGGGCCACCGACGAGCGCAACGAAGTAGACGCCTGACCTAGCTGCGGACGGGGGTCGGCGCTGCCATCAGGGCGCCGGCCTCCTCGGCCGGGAGCGGCCTGGCCATGAAGAAGCCCTGGCCGAGCCGGTAGCCCATGTCGCGCAGGCGCTCCAGCTGGGCCTCGCTCTCGATGCCCTCGGCGACCGCCGACAGCTGGAGGTACTCGGCCAGCTGGGCCACCGCCGCCGCCACCGCCAGGCGGCCGCGGTCCTCGCCGTCGGCGATGCCGTCGACGAACGACTTGTCGAGCTTCAGCACGTCGACCGGGAACGCCCGCAGCAGGCTGAGCGACGAGTGCCCGGTGCCGAAGTCGTCCAGCGCCAGCCGTACGCCCATCTCGTGCAACGCCTGCAGCGTCTCGCGGACCTGGCGACCGTCGGCGACCGACGACTCGGTGACCTCGAGGACGATGTTGCGGGGCAGCAGGCCGGTCTCCGACAGCACCGCCGCCACCTCGTCGACGAAACCGGGCTCACGCAGCTGGCGTACCGCCACGTTCACGTTGATCGCGGCGATCGCGCCGTCGCCGTGTTCGGCCTGCCAGGCGGCCAGCTGCGAGCACGCCTCGCGGAGCACCCAGGCGCCGAGCGGCACGATCAGCCCGGAGCGTTCGGCGACCGGGATGAAGTCGCCCGGCGAGACGAGGCCGCGGACCGGGTGCTTCCAGCGGACCAGTGCCTCCACGCCGTGCAGACGGCCGGTGACGATGTCGAAGACCGGTTGGTAGAGCAGGAACAGCTCGTGCCGGATGATCGCGTTGTGGAGTTCGCTGCCGAGGCGGGCGTGGTTGACGACCTCCTGGCGCATGCGGGGCTCGAACCGGACCCAGGCCGCCTTGCCGGCCTCCTTGGCCGCGTACATGGCGATGTCGGCGTTGCGGAGCACCTCGTCGGCGCCGTCGCCCTGGCCGGCGATCGCGACGCCGACGCTGGCGTTGGCGAGCAGGTGGTGCTCGCCGACGGTGAACGGCTCGGCCAGCGCCTGCTGCAGCCGCGAGGCCGCGCCCTCGGCGGCGGCGATCTCGTCGACCGAGAGCAGCACCGCGAACTCGTCGCCGCCCAGGCGGGCCGGCAGCTCGCGGACCGCGCTGTTGTTCCGCAGCCGCTGGGCGACCTGGTAGAGCAGCTGGTCGCCGAGGGCCGGGCCCATCGTGTCGTTGATCGTCTTGAAGTCGTCGATGTCGATCAGGAGCACGGTCACCGGCTGGTGTGCGTCGAGCCGCTCGGCCAGCACGTTGCCGAACCGGGTGCGGTTGGCCAGCCCGGTCAGCGGGTCGGTCATCGCGAGCCGCTCGAGCTCGGTCTGCTGCGTGCGCATGCTTTCGACCAGGCGCTTGTTCTCGCGCAGGCCGAGCAGCTGGCGGGCGACGACCAGGAAGGCGATCAGCACCGCGCCGATGATCACGCCGCGCTGGCGGCCGGTCATCTGTTCGAGCGAGACGGTGACGACCAGGCCGATCGTGGCGGCGACCGCCAGGAACGGCATCGAATGGGTGGCGCGGCTGCGCCGGGACCGGACGGCCGCCGGGCGGCCGAGCATGCGCCGCTGGCGGTACGCGGCGGCGGCCATCGACAGTGCGGAGAGCGGAAGGGCGAGCGGGGAGAACCACATCCGGCCGGCCTCACCCCCGGCGACCAGCGCGGTGGCGGCGGCGATCCCGATCGCCGGACCGGCAGCCAGGATACGCAGCGAGATCGGGTCGACCGCGCGTTCGGCGCTGGTCGCGGCGGCGCCGGTCACGACCAGGGCGAGCAGCCCGGCGACCGCGACCGCGGCCGCGCCGATCCGGGTCGCCAGCTCGACGTTCGCGGGGGCGAGATCCAGCACGACGTACCAGAAGACCAGGGCACCGCAGACCGCGACCGTGGCCCCGTCGATCAGCAGCCGGGTCCAGGCGACCACGCCGCGCCGGCCGAACGGAAGGTAGCCGTAGGCCGACATCGCCATCAGCACGCCGAGCACGGCCGGGCCGGCCACGTACACCGAGAGGCCGGGGTCGGCGTTGTGGCGCACGACCGCGACGACCGCGGCGATGACCAGCACGATGCCGGCGTGGGAGTAGCGCCGCCAGAAGCCTCGGACCGGCCGTGGGAGCATGACCATCGAGCCGATCCGCTGGCAGGCGACCGTGCCGGCGAGCAGCGCGATCGGTCCGCCGAGCAGGCCGACCAGGGTGCCGCCGGGCCGGCCGCCGGCCAGCCAGGCGACGACCGCCAGGGTCGTGACCGCCGCGGCAAGCAGCGGGATCAGCCCCGCCGTCCGGCCGCCGGCCACCACGCGTTCACTCATCGGCGTCCTACGGCTCCCGGCTAGTCGGTATGTCTGCGGCATACCTGTCGGCCGGAAGCCGGGAGAGCTGAGAAGATCAGCCCTTCAGGGCGGCCGACACCACGGCCCGCGCCTCCTCCTGGATCCTGGCGAGGTGGTCGGGGCCCCGGAAGGACTCGGCGTAGATCTTGTAGACGTCCTCGGTGCCGGACGGCCGCGCGGCGAACCACCCGGAGTCGGTCGTCACCTTGAGGCCGCCGATCGCCGCGCCGTTGCCCGGGGCGGTGGTCAGCACCTGGGTGATCGGCTCGCCGTCCAGTTCCTTGGCCGTGACCTGCTCGGGCGACAGTTTGCCCAGGATCGCCTTCTCCTCGCGGGTGGCGGGCGCGTCGATCCGGGCGTACGCGGGCTCGCCGAACTTGGCCGTGAGGTCGCGGTAGTGCTCGCTCGGTGACCGGCCGGTGACCGCGAGGATCTCGGAGGCGAGCAGGTCGAGCAGGATGCCGTCCTTGTCGGTGCTCCACGGGGCGCCGTCGCGCCGCAGGAACGAGGCTCCGGCGCTCTCCTCGCCGCCGAAGCCGACCGAGCCGTCGCGCAGGCCGGGCACGAACCACTTGAAACCCACAGGCACCTCGAGCAGCTCGCGTCCCAGGTCGGCCGCCACCCGGTCGATCATCGAGGAGGAGACCAGGGTCTTGCCGATCGCGGCGCCGCCCGGCCAGTCCTGGCGGTTGGCGAACAGATATCGGATGGCGACGGCCAGGTAGTGGTTGGGGTTCATCAGGCCGGCATCGGGGGTGACGATGCCGTGCCGGTCGGCGTCGGCGTCGTTGCCGGTGGCGAGCTGGAAACGGTCCTTCTGGGCGATCAGCGACGCCATCGCGTACGGCGAGCTGCAGTCCATGCGGATCTTGCCGTCCCAGTCGAGCGTCATGAACCGCCAGGTCGGATCCACGTTCGGGTTCACCACGGTCAGGTCGAGGCCGTGCCGCTCGGCAATCGCGCCCCAGTAGGCGACGCTGGCCCCGCCGAGCGGGTCGGCGCCGATCCGGACCCCGGCGTTACGGATCGCGTCGACGTCGATCACGGCCGGGAGGTCGTCGACGTAGTTGGCGAGGAAGTCGTAGCCGCTGATGTGCTCCGACGATCGCGTCGGAGCGCGCTTCACGCCTCGCAGTTTGTCAGCGATAAGCTGATTCGCCCGGTCCTGGATCCATTTGGTGGCGTCCGTCCCGGCCGGGCCGCCGTCCGGCGGGTTGTACTTGAAACCGCCGTCGTCGGGCGGATTGTGCGAGGGCGTCACGACCACGCCGTCGGCGAGGCCTTTGTCGCGGCCGCGGTTGTACGTGAGGATCGCGTGCGACACCGCGGGCGTAGGCGTGTAGCCGTCCCGGCTGTCGATCAGCGTGGTCACCTCGTTGGCCGCGAACACCTCCAGCGCGGTGATCATCGCGGGCTCGCTCAGCGCGTGCGTGTCCCGGCCCATGAACAGCGGCCCGTCGGTGCCCTGCGCGCGCCGGTATTCCACGATCGCCTGGCTGGTCGCCGCGATGTGGTCCTCGTTGAACGCGTTGCGCAGGCTCGACCCGCGATGGCCGGACGTGCCGAAGGCGACGCGCTGGGCGACCTCCGACGGATCGGGGTGCCCGGTGTAGTAACGCGAGACGACCCGGGGCACGTCGATCAGATCACGGGGCTCGGCCGGCTGGCCGGCACGGGGATCGGGCATGGGGACCTCCTCGGGGCGACGATCTCTGTGGAGCGTATAGATACCGGATGCCCGCAGCATCCGGCCGGCACTTGAACCTTTCCCGTTCCTTATCCGAACTACCCCGTGTGACCCGAGCCCGTCCAAGCCTGAAATGGCATCAAGAGGGGCGCGTACTGCTGTTTTTGCTGATCGCGCTCGGAGCTCTGCTCGCCCCGGCGAGCCCGGCCAGCGCCCACGCCGCGTTGATCGGCTCCAACCCGGCGCCGGGCAGCACCATCGGCGACTCCCCCACCGAGATCACCATTACGTTCAGCGAGCACGTGAGCGTGGTCGAGGGCAAGATCATCGTATTGGCGCCGGACGGCAAGAAGATCTCCGGCACCCCGAGCGTGACCGGCGACGTACTGCACATCCCGGTCCGCAAGGCGGCCAAGCCGCTCGGCACCTACCTGGTCAGCTACCGGGTCATCTCGGCCGACACTCATCCGGTCGGCGGCGCCGTCACCTTCTCGGTCGGCGCGCCTTCGGCGACGCCGCCGCAGGCCTCCGACGCCAGGACCCATCGGTCGGTCACGCTGGCCACGCCGGTCTGGCATTTCCTGGGGTACGCCGGTCTGGTGCTCTCGGTCGGCCCGGCGTTGTTCCTCGCCCTGCTGTGGCCCCGGTCGAGATCCCGCCGCGGGGCGATCGTGCTGGCCCGCGGCGGCCTCGGGCTGATCGCGGTCGCGACGCTGGGGGCGTTCTGGACCCAGGCGCCGGCGAGCAGCGGGGCCGCCCTCTGGGACGTCAGCCCGGTCGAGCTGCAGCAGGTCGCGGCCAGTTCCTTCGGTGCTGTCCTGATGGCCCGGCTTGTGGTGCTGCTTCTGGTGGCCGGGCTGATCACGCCGGTGCTGCGGGGCAGCGCGTCACGCCTCGCCGGTTTCACCGTGCTCGCGCTGGCGGTGGGCGGGCTGGTCACGTGGCCGCTGACCGGGCACCCGAGCGTCGCACCGCTGGCCCCGGCGATCGTCGCGTCGGACGTCGTGCACATCGCGGCCATGTCGGTCTGGCTCGGCGGGCTGGCGACGCTCTCCCTCTTCCTGTTGCGGGGCACCCACCCGCGGGTGCTGGGCGTGCTCCTGCCCGCGTGGTCGCGCTGGGCGGCGCTGTCGGTGGTCTGGCTGATCGCGGGCGGAACCGTGCAGGCCGTGGTCCAGGTCGGCAAGCTCGACCTGCTCTGGCGTACGGAGTACGGCAAGCTGCTGATCGCCAAGATCGTGCTGCTGGGCGGGACGCTGCTGGTCGCCTCCTATGCGCGGCGGATGGTGCGGCGCGCCCAGGTGCCGTCGGCGGGTGCCCGCCGGATGCGCTGGACGGTCGGCGCCGAGGTGCTCGCCACGGCGGTGGTGATCGGGCTGAGCGCGGTGCTGGTGCAGGTCAACCCGGCGCGGACCACGCCCGTCGAGCAGGGCGCGGTGCGCAACCAGGGCGTGTCGGGGACCCTCGCCGGCCGGCTGTACACGCTGCAGTTCAACATCTTCCCGGTCGAACTGGGCGACAACAACTCGGTGCACGCCTTCCTCTACACGGCGGCCGGCGCCCCGCTGCCGGCCGAGGAGTGGACGATCACCTCGCAGCTGCTCGGCGACGAGGATCTGCAGCCGGTCAGCCAGCCGATGCTCGGGCTCGTGCCCAGGAACCACGCGGCCGGGGCGATCACGTTCCCGTTCCCCGGCACCTACCAGGTCAAGTTCACCGTCCGCACCACCGACATCGACGAGGACACCGTCACCACGACCATCAGAGTGCCGTCACCGTGATCGTGTGCCAGCCGGTGGAGCCGCTGGGGAACGGGGTGGCCCGGGCCTCGGTCTGCACCGCCCCGGTGCCGTCGGTCGCGCGGACCCTGATCGAGTGCGGGCCCTTGCCCGGCCGCCAGGTGTAACGCCACTGCACCCAGGTGTCCACGGACGGTACGGGCAGCAGGTCGGCGCGCTGCCAGGGACCGTCATCGATGCTGACCTCGACCTGCTTGATGCCCCGCCGCTGGGCCCAGGCGACACCGGCGACCGTGGTCTCTCCCGCGGACAGGCGGGCGAACGGCTTCGGCCGGTCGATGCGCGAGGCGGTCCGCACCGTGCCGACGCGGGCCCAGCCCCGCTTCACCCAGTAGGCGTCGAACCGGTCGAACCGGGTCACCTCGATCTCGTCGAGCCACTTGCAGGCACCGGCATATCCGTAGAGTCCCGGGGTCAGCATCCGCACCGGGAAGCCGTGCTCGAGCGGCAGAGGGGCGCCGTTCATGCCGACGACCAGCATGGTGTCGCGGCCGTCGAGAGCGGTGGTGACCGGCGTACCGATCGTCATGCCCTCGGTCGAGCGGGCCACGATCTGGTCGGCGCGGGGGTCGATAGCGAGTTCGCGCAGCAGCGGACCGAGCGGCACGCCGAGCCAGCGGGCGGTACCGATGTAGGGGCCGCCGACCTCGTTGGAGACACAGTTGAGGGTGATGTCGCGTTCGATCAGGGGCCGCTTGAGCAGGTCGTCGAGCGACAGGGTCGCCTCCTTGCCGACCATGCCGTGGATCTTGAGCCGCCAGCTCGAGGGATCGATCCGCGGGACGGTCAGCGCCGTGTCGACCCGGTAGAAGGTGTTCGCGGGAGTGGTGAAGCCGGGCCCGATCCCGCCGGGCAGCGGCCGGGCCGGGTCCTTCGGGGCCGGCAGCTTGATCGCGGCCCGGTTCCGCCCGGCCGCGCCGCTCCGCGCCCGGGTGACAGCTTGGGCGCCGGCCTCGGCCACGACCGCCCCGGCGGCCACGAGGGCCGCCGCCCGCAGAAACGCCCGCCGATCCGGCCCTTTCATCGGAGAAGACCCTCCGTCGGCCACCGCCGGCGACGCCGCATTCACCGGCGACATCTCGCCGCCCGCCCGCGTCTCACCCGGCCGCGTGTCGTCCGGCGGCTGCGCGGGTCGCTGCGTTTTTCCCGTTGCCTTCGGGGCGGACCGGCGCGGTTCCGCTGCCATCAGCAAGGGCCGCTGGTCTTCAGCTGCCTGCGCTAGAAGCCCGTGATCCACGACCGCCGGCCGCGGAGAGGATTTCGGGCGCCGACCGGCTGCGGCCTGCCTCGGCAGGCGGCGGAGCAGCCAGTGCAGGACGACGCCCGCGATCAGCGCCGCGAGCACCGCCGGGACGGCGTCGAACCAGGTTGCCGCCGGGCGGGACAGGGCCGCCCCGGCCCCGGCGGCGCCCAGCGCGGCCACGCCGGCCGGGAGCACCAGCCGGCGCCACGCCGCCCCGACGCCGACCGCCGCGGCGAACAGGACCAGAGCCACGCCGATGCCGGTCAGGAGGGCGGGTTTGTCGTTGGTGCCCAGCTCGCGTACGGCGAACTCCTTGACCGGGGTCGGCGTCGCGTCGATGATCGCCCCGCCGACCGCGATCAGCGGGGCGGCGCCGGGCCGGGTCGCGGCGGCGAAGAGTTCCGCCGCCGCGACACCGCAGGCCGCCGCCAGCACGCCCGCGGCGGCGGCTTTCAGCAGGTGAGCCATCAGCTCTTCGGCATCAGGACGGAGTCGATGATGTAGACGTTGGCGTTCGCGGTCTGCACGTTGCCGCAGATCACCGACGCCTTGCCGTCGACCTTGAAGTCCTGGCCGCTGCCGCTGACCGTCAGCTCGCCACCCTGCAGGGTCTTGTGGGTTCCGGCCAGGTCGGTCGGCGTCAGCTTCTCCGGTACGACGTGGTAGGTCAGGATGCTCGTCAGCGTCTTCTTGTCGGCCAGCACCTTGTCCAGCGTCGCCTTCGGGATCGCCTTGAACGCGTCGTTGGTCGGCGCGAAGACGGTGATGCCCTGGGCCGAGTTGAGAGAGTCGACCAGGCCGGCCTTCTTGACCGCCGAGACCAGGGTCGACAGCAGCGGGTTGCCGGACGCGGCCGTGGCCACCGGCACCTGGGCCATCGACTGGAAGCTGCCCTTGTCGGACGGGTCGGTCGGCACCGCGGCACACCCGGCGCCGAAGTTGGCCATCATCGCGTCGGACGACGGCGCCATCGAGGACGGCGCCATCGTCGTCGGCATCATGCTCGGGGCCGACGAACTCGAGGAGTCGTCGTTGCTGCCGCAGGCCGCCAGCGAGATCGAAAAGATGGTCGCGGCGGCCACGGCGGTGAGCTTGGTTGCACGCATGGTTCGTTCCTCCTCATTGGGTACTTTCACCCTTGATTCGGGACGAACCGTCGAGCGGATGGGTCGGACCTCAAGTTAATTTCACGTCGCCGACCATCGGCAGCGTGGGCGTGGCCGAACCACCGGCACGCTCGACGGTGACGCCGACGTCGGACGAGCCGGTCAGCCCCTCCACGACCTGGACGATGTGCCGCTGGCCGACATCGAGGGTGCCGGCCTGCACCGCCGCCCCGCCGCGAACCGTCCACAGCTCGAAGACGCGGTTGTCGGCCGGCGCGCCGGTGGCGGCCAGCAGGATCACGCCGGCGTCCTGCAGACGCGAGGACGCGACGGTCACCTTGCCGCCGGTGGTCAGCTCCTCCTGGCGTACGACCAGGTCGGGCGAGGCGAGGATGGCCTCCACCCGGGGACTGCCGGACCGTGCGGCCTCGGCGAGCGCCCGCTCATGGCGTACGCGGTCCTCCTGAACCACGAACACCGCCGTGCCCGCCGTCGCCGCCGCAACCACCGCGGCGGCCGCGGCCGTCAGGCGAAGCCGCAGCGAACCCGGCCGCCGGAGCCGGGCCGGCCCGACCGGCGCCACCTGGCGGGTCGTGGCGATCTCGGCCAGCACGTTGTCGCGGAGCGCGGGCGGCGGAACCGACCAGGTGCCGTCGGCGAGACGGGCGGCCGTCTCCTGAAGCTCGGTGACCTCGACCTGGCAGGCACCGCAGCCGCGCAGATGCCTGTCGAAGGCGGCCCGCTCGAGGTCGTCGACCGCATCGAGGGCGTAGGCGCCGACCAGCGCGTGAATGTCGTCGCTCATGCCGGCACCCCCAGGCAGTCGCGCAGGCGGATCAGACCGTCGCGCATCCTCGTCTTGATCGTCGGAAGCGGCGCGTTGAGCAACTCCGCGACCTGCGGATAGCTGTGGCCCTGGTAGTAGGCGAGAGTGACCGCCTGGCGCTGCAACTCGGTCAGCTCGTCAAGACAGTTGCGCACCTGCTGGCGCTCGAGGCGACCGGAGACCTCGTCGGCCACCGCGTCGTACGGGGTATCGACCGAGGCCGCACCGACTCGCAGCACCCGCTCGGCCGCCGCCTGCTCGGACCGCACCCGATCGACCGCCCGGCGATGGGCGATCGTGAACACCCAGGCCGTCGCCGAACCGCGCGCGGGATCGAAGCGGGCGGCCGTACGCCACACCTCCACCAGCACCTCCTGCGCCACCTCTTCGGCCTGGGCCGGGTCGCGCAGGACCCGGCGGATCAGGCCGTACACCCGTGGCGCGACCAGATCGTAGAGGTGGCCGAACGATTTCTCGTCGCCGCGGGCGACGGCCCGCAGCAGGTCACCGGGGTCGGCCGGGCCATCCGGGTCCGGTGCGGGCACCGACCTCAGGTGCTCCGGCCGGCGGCTCGCGCCGCGCTCCGCCATGGGGTCCGCCTTTCGCCGTCACGTCGTTCGGCGAGGGATTCGGCGCCCGCCCGGCCACGGATGGGCCCTACTTTTCCACGTCCGGGCGCCGGCGACGCCCCCGATCCGGCACAAGCCGGCGGCGGTCCCCGTCCCACCCACGCTGTCAGCGCCTCCCGGCCGGCGCAAGCCGTCGCAGCCTTTCGCCCGGCGGGAGCCGTCGCTGCCTTTCGCCCGGCGCGAGCCGTCGCTGCCTTTCGCCCGGCGGGAGCCGTCGCTGCTTCTGGTGCCGCGCGGATTGCAGGAACGGCGTCAGGGTGCGGACGTCGAGCGGCGGCGCCAGAGCAGCAGGCCGGTGACGGCGGCGATCACGACGACGGCCAGGGCGATCCACCACCCAACACCCGATTTGTCGGAGTCAGCGGCCTCGGCCGTGTTTGCCGCGGCCGGGACCGAGGCGGCCGGCGACGCGGCGGCACTGGTCGGCGCGGCCGCGCTCGGGCTCGTCGTGGCCGGCTTGGCGGCGGCCTTCAGCTTGATGGTCGGGGCCGGGTGGTCGGGCTCGGGCTGGCCGTCCTGCGGGATTTCGATCCAGCGGTCGACCTCGCCGTCGCCGTAGGTCTCGAGCGTCTTGAAGGACAGCGTGGTCGCGTCGGACGGCAGCTGGGCCAGGCGGACGGCGAACTCGGCGTCCTGGCCGACCTTCAACGCCGGCCCGGCCACCGTGAACCCGTCCGCGGCCGACGTGAACTTCCAGCCTTGGGGCGCCTTCACCAGCCGTACGCCGGCCGGGGCGACGCCCGCCGGCAGCACGACCCGCTCGGACCGGATGCCCGCGCTGCCCGACTCGGCCTCGCCGTGAAAGGTCAGCGTGACGTCGCGGGCCCCCGCCTGCGCCTTGTCGGCCTCCACCTCGACGTGGGCGAACGCCGGTCCGCCGGCCAGCCCGGCCGCGAGCACCCCGACCGCCATGGCCGTCACCGCACGGGCCCAGAACGCCATACCGTCGAGCTCCTTGATCAGAGAGGTTTTCGAGTAGTCGCCGGGCGCGGCGGAAAAGTTCCCGCCCGGTCAGAACCCCGGCCAGGGTGGCCGGTGTCAGTGCGGCACCGTACCGCAGGACCTGACCGGTGAGCAGGTCGCCGGCGCCGTACGCCACGATCTTCGACAGGTGCATCGTGAGCGCGCCGGCCGCTTCGGTGCCGATGCAGGCGGCGCGCGTCAGGCCGTACGCCAGTAAGAACGGCCCGGTCAGCGGCCGACCGAGCCCAGAAGCGCCGAGCCCGGGCCGGAGGCCGCCCCGAGCCCGGCGAAGCTGGGGTCGGACGGCTTGCGGGGATGCGGGTTGCGCCGCCGCCAGACCACGACCCCGATCAGGAGCGCACCGAGCAGACGCTGGAGTGCACCGAGCGGCGCGTGCGCGAGCAGCAGGCCGCCGGCGACCGCGAACGGCACCGCACCCGCCGAGGCCAGCGCCAGCAAGGTCACCAGTAGCACTCCGAAATCTCTATGCTGCTCGGATGGCAGCGTGTCCCGAGCTGACCGTCGCGCGTCACCGACGTGTCGAGGGTCTCTTCGGGGTACCCCCGAGGGCAAGCGATTGACCACCGCAGCGCATCGCCGGCGCGCTTCCGCGCTTCGCGCAGTCCGGCGCAGGCACGACCGGGAATCGTCGGGGCACGCTGCCTTCGCCTCCCGCCGGCAACCGGCGGCCCGGGTCGCGGGCGCCCTGGCCGACGCTCTGCTCACTACCGACTGGCGCCGGCCGGCGATGCTCGACGCCGTCCGGGCGGTGGCCGGCGGCAATCTGCGGTGGCGGCGGCGGCTGGTCTCCGAGGTGCTGCGGGCCTATCCGCGCCGGCCGGCCGATCGGCCGCGCGAGCTGGGCCGGTTCCTGCTGGGCCTGCCCCGCCGCCCGCCGGAGCCGGCCCGCCGCGATGCCCGGCCCGGCGAACCGGCGGGTGGGGACTGGATCGACGCGGACGGCCGGCTGCGGAGGGCGGCGCTCGTGGAGCGGGCCGTCATCCGGCGGCGGCTCGTGGTTCCGACGCGGGCCGTACGGATGCGGTGGTCCGCGCCGGCCATCGGAGACCTCGCCGAGCTGGCCGAGTTCCTCGGGCTGGACGGTGACGCGCTGGACTGGTTCGCCGACCGGCGGGAGATCAACCGATACGCGCGGGACGAGGCGCTGCGGCACTACCGCTACGACTGGCGCCCGCACCGGCTGATCGAAGCCCCGAAACCCCGCCTGCGGGCGATCCAGCGGCGGCTGCTCGATCAGATCCTGGCGATGGTGCCGGTGCACGATCGGGCGCACGGCTTCGTGACCGGCCGCGGGGCGCACACCTTCGCCGCCGAGCACGCCGGGAAGGCTGTCGTGGTCAGCATGGACCTGCGGGCGTTCTTCTCCAGCATCAGCGCGGCCCGGATCTACGGGCTGTTCCGCGGCGCCGGCTTTCCCGAGCCGGTCGCACACACGCTGACCGCCCTGACCACCACCCGGACCCCGGCTCACGTCCTGCGCGCCGCGCCGGATCCGGCCCTCGCCGCCCTGCTTCGCGCGCCGCACCTTCCGCAGGGAGCGCCGACCTCTCCGGCCCTGGCCAACCTGTGTGCCTTCCGGCTCGACCGGCGGCTGGACGGCCTGGCCCGCGGCTACGGCATGGTCTACGGCCGCTACGCCGACGATCTCGCCTTCTCCGGCGAACGCGCACCCGCCCGGCTGACCGCCCGGGTCGGGCAGATCGCCGCCGAGGAGGGCTTCCGGGTCCGGCCCGACAAGACCCACGTCAGCCGCCGATCCGGGCGGCAGCGGCTGGCCGGCCTGGTGGTCAACTCGCGCCCGGCGGCGCCCCGCGACGAGTACGACCGTCTCCGCGCGATCCTCCACGACGCTGCCACCCACGGCCTCGCCGAGGCGAACCGCGACGGCCACCCCGACTTCGCGGCCCACCTGGCCGGCCGCGTCGCGTGGGTCGGCCACCGCCACCCCTCGCGCGCGGCGAAGCTCCGCCGCCTGCTGCACGAGGCCGTTGCCGCGCGGGACAAAGACCCGACCGCGGGCTGATCCGACAGGGCGCCGACCAGGACAGCCCCACCAAGCATCCAGACCAAACCAGCGCCGCCCGAAGCCGCCAGGCCAAACCAGCGCCGCCCGAAGCCGCCAGGCCAAGCCCGCGCCGCCCGAAGCCGCCGGATCAGGGCCGGAACGATCAGGCCATGGCCAGCAGCGCGAGGCCCATGCCGGCGCTCATCAGGCCGTGACACAGGGCCGACCAGCTCGGTGGCCGCGGGCCCGCCGCCGGGGTCGTCGCCAGGCCGCCGAGGCGCAGGCCGCGACCGAACCACCAGAGCGCCGCGACCACCAGGTAGCCACCGAGCAGCCCGCTGACCAGCCCGGCCGTGGTCAGGTGGGCGCCCTCCACCGGCATCGGCATGCCGTGGGCGGTGGACGCCTGGGCCGGCGTCGTCGCGCCCATCCACGCGCACGCCGCCATCGAACTCGCGAACAGGCCGAGCACCAGCCGCCGGCCCGCCGAGCGGAGTGCCCGCACGACGAACCAGCCGGTCGACGCCGTGAACACCCCCACCCACGCCGCGGGCGGGACCACGGCACCCCACGGCCAGATCATCGCGACCATGGCGACGCCCATCGTGAGGTGGGCCGCCTCGGAGACGCGGCCGGCGCCGGCGGTGCGCGGCATGCGGGCCAGGTGGTAAGCCGAGGCCAGCACGAAGGCCACCGTCAGCACCCACCGCAGCGATTCGGGTCCGATCACGAGTCCTCCCCAACGCGAGCGTTCACAGTAGAGACCGCCGGGCGGTGCGTAAATCATCGGCCGACGTACCATCCGCCGGGTGATCTCCGAACAACGGCGGCTTTTCGCGTACGCCGTGGGCAGCGCCCTGATCGTCCTCACGGTGAGCGTCGTGGCCGGGAAGTTCCCGTACGCGTCGCTCAGCATCGAGGACCCGGGTGCCGTGGTCCGGATCGGCGCCCCGCTGCTGCGGCTGGTCGTGGACGCCGCCGCCACCGTGTGCACGGGCGCGCTGGTGTTCGCCGCGTTCTTCACCCGGCGGCAGGAGCGGGGCCTGATCTCGCCGTCGGCGTTCGCGGCTCTGCGGACGGCCGGGCGGGCCGCGCTCGTCTGGGCGGTCGCCGCGCTGGTGCTCTGGCCGTTCGACATCGCGGCCACCGCCGGGCTCCCGCTGCGCCGGATGCTCGACGTGCACGGCCTGGCCGTGGCGACCTGGACGCTGCCCGGCCCGAAGGCCTGGCTGATCACGGCCGTGCTCGCGGCGTTCCTGGCCGTCGCCGCCCGGCGCACACTGCACTGGCGCACCACCCCGGTCCTCAGCGCGACGGCGGTCCTCGCCCTGCTGCCGGTGATCACCGCCGGTCACTCCGCGTCGGACACCGGGCATGACATCGCCACCGCCGCGATCGCCCTGCACATCCCGGCCGCCGTGATCTGGCTGGGCACGTTGATCGCGCTGATCCGGGCCCGCGGGCTCGGCGACGACCGGCCGGCCGCGTTCCGCCGCTACGCCCGGCTGTCGACGGTCTGCTGGGCCGTCGTCGTGTTCTCGGGCGTGGTCGACGCGGCTGTGCTGGCCCCGGGCACGAGCTGGTTCACCACCTGGTTCGGCGCGCTGCTGCTGGTCAAGGTGGGCGTCATGGTCGTGCTGTACGGCGTACGGAAAAAGCTGGCGACGCCCGGCCGGCTGCTGATCGTCGAGGCGGCGGCCCTGGCCGCCGCCTTCGGGTTGTCGGTGGGGCTGACCGATCTGCCGGCGCCGAAGTTCCTGATCGACGCCGTGACCGGGGAGCAGTCGCTGCTCGGCTATGACCTGGCCGGGCCGCCGACCGTGGTGCGGCTGCTCGTCGACTGGCGGTTCGAGCCGCTGTTCGTGCCGCTGGGTCTCGCGCTCGCCGCGGCGTACGTCATCGGCCTGCGCCGGCGCAGGCGGCCGTGGCCGCGGAGCCGGACCGTCGCCTGGCTCGCCGGTTGTGCGGTTCTTCTGGCGGCGACGTCATCCGGCCTGGGGCGATATGCGCCCGCGATGTTCAGCCTCGAGGCGGTGGACCACATGCTGGTCGGCATGCTCGCGCCGATGCTGCTGGCACTCGGCGCGCCGCTGACGCTGGCCGCGGAGGCGCTGAAACCGGGTGATCCGCCCGGGCCACGCGAGTGGCTGCGGTGGGCGGCCGGCCGGCGGGCGTTCACGAGACCGGTCGTGGTGACGCTGCTGTTCGTGGCGGCACCGTTCCTGCTCTACTTCACCGACGCCTACGACCTGACCGTGCGCTTCCACTGGGCCCACCTGGGGATGGACCTGGTGTTCCTGGTCATCGGCTACCTGTTCGCGTGGACGGTCGTGGGCGCCGACCCGACCCCGGAGCCCGCACCGAGCCTGATCCGTCTCGGACTTCTGCTGGTCGCGATGCCGTTCGACGTGGTGCTGGCGGCGGCGATCGCGGGCAGCGGGCACCGGATCGGCGACGGGCCGGCGAGCGCGAACCTCTACTCCGCCCTGGCCCTTCCGTGGGTGCACAGCCTGGCCGCCGACCAGCGCCTCGGGGCTTATCTCGCCCTGGCCCTGAGCGAGGTGATCATGTTCGCGATGCTGATCGTGGTCGTGCTGCGCTGGCGGCCGACCGCACCCGACCGGGACTATGAGACCCTCACCGAGATGCTTCAGTCCCAGCAGAGGCAGAACGGTTTGCCGGCCGGGTCGGCGTAGACCCGCCAGTTGTCCCCGCTGGAGTTGAGCGAGGTCGCGCCCAGCTCGAGCACCGCCGTCCCGGCGGCGTCGACGTCGCCGACCGTGACGTCGATGTGGATCTGCTGCGGGTAGGCCGGGTCGGGCCAGCGCGGCGCCCGGTAGTCGGCGATCTGCTGAAACATGATCGGCTGGGCCCCGTCCTCGCCGATCATCGCCACGCCGTCGCCTTCGAAGGTGACGGGCTTGCCGAGCAGTTCGGCGTAGAAGGCGCTGAGCTGCCGGGCGTCCGGGCAGTCGAGCATCACGCCCATCAACGTCGTCTGCTGCTGCCCCGGGAACCGGCACAGGTCGAACGGGTGGCCGGCCGGGTCGGCCACCGTGTACCACGCCTCGTTCTTTCGCAGCAGCGTGGCGCCCAGTCCGGCGGCGCGTTCCCACCCGGCCTCCAGGTCGGGCACCCGCAGGTCGAGGTGTGCCTGCTGCGGATAGGCCGGATCAGGCCAGCGCGGCGCGACGTGGTCGGGGCTGAGCTGGAAGGCGATGCGCCAGCCCTCCGGCGCCTCGACGACCACCCACTCGTCCTCGGCCGACCGCTCGGTCCAGCCGCCGAGCGCCGTGTAGAACGCGGCGAGCCGCCGGGGGTCGGGCGCGTCGAGCGCCACCGCACGCAAGGTCCCGATCATCGGTCCATCATGCCCCGCCCGGTCACCAGTCGACGGGCCGGTAGTCCTTCAGGAAGCAGCCGTACACGTCCTCGCCCTGCTCGCCCCGGACGATCGGGTCGTAGACCCGGGCCGCGCCGTCGACCAGGTCGAGCGGGGCGTGGAAGCCCTCCTCGTGCAGGCGCATCTTGGTCGGATGCGGGCGCTCGTCGGTGATCCAGCCGGTGTCGACGCTGGTCATCAGGATGCCGTCGGCGAACATGTCGACCGCGCTGGTGCGGGTCAGCATGTTGAGCGCGGCCTTGGCCATGTTGGTGTGCGGGTGGCCGGCGCCCTTGTAGCCACGCTTGAAGATGCCCTCCATGGCCGAGACGTTGACGACGTAGCGCCGGGCGAACGTCGACCGGCGCATCGCGTCGCGCAGGCGGCTGACCAGGATGAACGGCGCGGTCACGTTGCAGAGCTGCACCTCGAGCAGCTCGAGCGGGTCGACCTCGTGCACCCGGTCGCTCCAGCTGTTGGTGGGCGCGGTGTCCGGCACCAGGCCGCCGGCGTCGATCGCGATCGACCGGGCGGTCAGAGCCATCTCGGTGATCTGCTGCGGGGTGAGGTGCGGCGCCCCGGTCGTCAGGGCGGCGGCCGGCGACGCACCGGCGGTGCCGAAGTATTCCAGCTCGGGCAGCGGGCCGCCGGGCAGCGCCTCCTTCTCGGCGGCCGCGATCGCGGCGTACGAGCCGGGCGAGCGGCGTACGGTCTGGGCCGCATTGTTGATCAGGATGTCGAGCGGGCCCCGGGCCGCGACCGCGTCGGCGAGGCCGCTGACCTGCGCGGGATCGCGCAGATCGAGGCCGACCACCCGCAGCCGGTGCAGCCAGTCGGCGCTGTCCGGCATCGCGGTGAACCGGCGGACGGCGTCGTGCGGGAACCGGGTCGTGATGGTCAGGTCGGCGCCGTCGCGGAGCAGACGCAACGCGATGTACATACCGATTTTGGCACGGCCGCCGGTGAGCAGGGCCCGCCGCCCGGTCAGGTCGGTGCGGGCGTCGCGGCGCTGGTGGTTCTCGGCCGCGCACGCCGGGCACAGCTGGTGATAGAACGCGTCGACCTGCGTGTAGCGCTGTTTGCAGACGTAACAGCCGCGCGGCTGCCGCAGCACACCGGCACTCGCTCCGGCGGTGCTGCTGCTCAACGGGATGCCGGCCGTCTCGTCGTCGATGCGGCCGGGAGCGCCGGTCGCGGTGGCCGCGGTGACCTCGTTGTCGGCGGCCAGGATCGCGTCGCGGCGGTCCCGCCGCCGCTGCAACTTGACCGTCTTGAACAGGCCCGCGGTGGCCCGCCGCACCGCAACGGCGTCGGGATGCTCGGGCGGGAGGGCCTCGGCCGCTCGGATGACGGCCAGGCACTCGGCGAGCTTGTCGGGGTCGATTCGGTTCTCCATCGCCCCAAGACTGTACTTGGGCTGGTTACATGGTCTGCCATGCGGATTAATCGTTCGGCACCCATCGCCACGGTCATCCCGGTTCTGACCTACCCCGACGTGCGGGCCGCGGTGGCGTGGCTCACTGCCGCGTTCGGCTTCGAGGAGCGGGTACGCGTCGGCGAGAACCACCGGTCCCAGATGCGGTTCGGCGACGGCGACCTGATCGTCGCCGACACGGGCAGCCACCGGTCACCACCGGTACCGGATCAGGTCGTCGCGTCGGTCATGGTGCGGGTCGAGGACGCCCGGGCGCACTTCGCGCGCGCCCGGGCGGCGGGCGCTTCGATCGTGATGGAGCCGACCGACTTCGAGTACGGCGAGCGCCAATACGAGGCGAGGGACCTGGCAGGCCATCTCTGGACGTTCACCGAGACCATCGCCGACGTCGATCCGGCCGCGTTCCGTCACTAACTTTCGACCTGCTCGCCGTACCCGGAAAGGTCCCGCGTCGGCGCGTCCTCCGGGCGACGCTGAGCCGGCACGTGGTCGGCCAGCGTCGCCGGCCGGCGGGGCGGCTCCGGCGGCTCGTCACCGAGATGCTCGGGCCGGCGCCAGGTCTCCTGCTGCCAGGTCTGCCCGTACCCCTCCGCCTGCCGCCCCTCCGCGGTGTAGCTACCGAGATCGGTCGGCCGGGCGCCCGGCTTCGGCGGCTGCCCGGGCTCGCCGGCACGGCGCGGCGACTGCCCGACGTAGCCGGCCAGATCCGACGGGCGGTCGGGCGCCGAGCGTTGCTCGATGACCTCACGCCAGGCCGCGGCGACCTCACTCAGATCGGCCGGCCGCCGGCGCTCCTCGCTCACCGGCGCGGGTGCGGCGTTCGTCACCGAGGCCGGATCGAACACCGGGACCAGTGACGGCTCGAATGCGGGCGCCTCGAATACCGGCCTCCGGGCCTCCGGCTCGATTGTCGGCGAATCGGCAGCGGGCGAGTCACGCCTGGCCACGGGCTCCGGCGACCGGTCCTGCGAGGCGGCGGCCGGGGTACGCCGCGGCAGCGTCTCACCGAACGGCGCCGGAGTCGACGGCGCCGGAGTCGGCGGGGCGAACGGCGGGGCCGCCGGCTCGTCGGCCGCCTGGGCGACCGCGGGCGTGCGCCGCGGCAACGGCGCCGGCTCCACGATCGGCCCGGGAGCCGACTCGATCGAACCTGCCGCCACCGGCCGGACGGACGGCACGGATACCGAATATGCCGGCGACTCGGCCGCAGTCTCCGCCAGCACTGACTCCGGCTCCACGGCCGGCTCCACGGCCGGCTCCACGGCCGGCGTCGCCGGCAGGCCCGAGCTAGCGGGCAACACCGACTCGGAGGCAGTCGGCGGCAGCGGTTCGGTCGACGACGCGAGCGGCCCGGCTTCCGCGAGCGGCCCGGCTTCCGCGAGCGGCCCGGCTTCCGCAGCAAACGAGGAGAACGGCCGGGACGACGGCTCCTCGGCCGGGGCCACGCCCGCGGACAGGGTGCCGAACCCTTCGGCCGCCAGACGCTCGCCCAGGCTGGGAACGGCAGGCGCCTCCTCAGCCGGGACCACGGTCACGTAGCGTTCGTCCTCCTCCGCCGGCACCTCCGTCCGGTAGAGGAACGGATCAGGCGCGGCCGGCGCGAAAAACGCCTCGTCTGACGTCGACGACCAGTCGGGAAGGCGGTTGGCCGCCGGCTCCGGCGCCGGGTTGAACAGCTCCGGGAACAGCGCCGCATAGGACTCGTTCCCGGCCCCCGCAAACAGCGGCGTATCGGACGAGCCTTCCGGCTCGGCCTCGGCGCCAACACCAGCCTCGGCGTCCCGTTCCGATGCAGCCTCGTCGCCCGCAGCCTCCCCCAGGACCCCGCCGACCCCAGCCGCCTCCAGCAGTTCGCCACGATCGACCGCCCCAACGGCGTCCGCCCCCGAGGCTCCAACCACCTCGCCGACCGAGTCGGCCCCAGAAGCCCCGACCGACTCCTCCTCAAAAACGTCCGTTCCGAAAGCCCCAGCCGGCTCGCCATCGGCCCCGGCTCCGACCTCAACCCGCGCGCCATCGGCATCCGTTCCGGAAGCCCCGACCGCCTCGTCCGCCGCGCCGGTCGAGCCCCCAACCGGCTCCTCGACGGCGCCCGCTCCGAACACCCCGACGGGCTCACCAACAGCGCCGGCGCCCGAGTCCCCAACCGGCTCGTCCATCACGCCAGTTGCTGCGACCCGAACCGGCTCCTCAAAAACGCCCGCTCCGGAAACCCCAAGCGGCTCGTCGTCGGCGGCCGTCCCCGAAACCCCGACCGGCTCGTCGACGGGGGTCGCTACGGAGACCCCAACGGCCTCAGGTTCGGAAACCGGACCCGCCTCGCCGGCAACGCCGGATCCGGACGCCCCGGACGCCCCGTCAACAAATTCCGCGACGAGGGTCCGCTCCCTCACAGCACCCGCTCCGGAAAGCTCGACCGGCTCGTCCACCGGGACCGTCCCCGGAATGCCGACCGGCTCCTCAGCCGCAGCGGTTGCAGAAACATCGAGGGGATCAGCCGCTCCCGCCGCCACGTCGTCACCCGAGGCATTTCCACCCGCCGGCTCCGGCAGCAGCTCAGCCTCGGCGATATCGTCAGCCATGTCGTCGGCGGTGTCGTCGGCCTGGGCCGACTCGAGCGTCAGGATGCCCGTGGCCTCGAGGTCTTCAGGCGCCGGCCCGTCATCGACGAGTTCGGCGTCGACCGTTTCGGCTGCCGCCGCGTCCTCGGCCGAGACCCCCGCCGCCTCCAGCTCGATCCGTACGGTGCTCTGCTTGTCGGTGCCGTCGGAATAGCGGGGGAAGATCACCGTGTCGGCCGGGAGTGGGAGGGCCGCCAGCAGCCCGGGCCATTCCTGGATGTCGTCGTCGCGGTGCAGCAGTTCCGGCACCGGCAGCGGACGCCGCGCGGGTGCCGCCGGCAGGGCGAAGACCACCGTGTCGTCCGGTGCCGCGTGGCGGCCGGTGGGGGCGGGTGCTTCTTCACCCGCGTACTCGGCGAGCCCGGCTCGCTGCTGGAGCCGCCGCAGCGGCCCGGGTGCCCACCAGGCCGCGTCGCCGAGGAGGCCGAGGACGGCTGGTACGAGCAGCATGCGGACGATCGTGGCGTCCAGGAGCAGGGCGACGATCATGCCGATGCCGACGAACCGCATGCTGGTGACCGCGGACAGCGCGAACGCACCGGTCACCACGATCAGCAGCAGGGCGGCCGCGCTGATCACGCGGCCGGTGCGGGCCAGGCCGGTGGTGACCGCCTCGGCCGTGGACGCGCCCCGGGTTCGGGCCTCGACCATGCGGCTGAGCAGGAACACCTCGTAGTCGGTGGAGAGGCCGAAGACGACCGCCGCCATGAGGATGACCGTGCCGACTTCCAAGGGTGCGGGCGTGATGTTCAGGAGGCCGGACAGGTGGCCGTCGACGAAGATCCACACGAGGATGCCGAAGGTGGCGCTGAGGCTGATGCCGCTCATCAGCACCGCTTTGATCGGCAGCAGGATCGAGCCGAAGGCGAGGAACATCAGGATCAGCGTGGCCCCGGCGAGCAGGCCGATCATCAGGGGCAGTTTGGCCGCGGTGGCCTGCAGGCTGTCCTGGTTGCGGGCCGTCGTGCCGCCGATCAGAAGGGTGGCGCCGGGCGGCACCGGCAGGTCGCGGATCGTCTCGACCGCGTCGCGGGCCGACGCGCTGTAGGGGTCGGTGTCCTTCAGCGTGGCGGTCATGATCGCGCCGGAAGCCGTCCTGATGGTCGGGCTGAGCTGGTCGATGCCGTCGATCGAGCGGACCGCGGCGGCGAACGGCCCCACGTCCTGGGTGTCCTGCAGCACGATCTGGATGCCGTTGTTGGTGAACTGCGGGTACGAGGTCTTGAGCGTCTCGACCGCGACGCGCGAGGGGTCGTCGGGGGGCAGGATCCGCTCGTCGTTGTCGCCGAAGTGCACGCCCAGCGCGGGCGAGGCGAGCAGGACCAGCACGGCGAGGATCGGCAGGGCGACCAGCAGCGGCTTGCGAAGCACCGCGGCGCCGGCGCGCCCCCAGAAATTCTCGCCGCGGAACAGGGGCAGGCGGATCGGCAGTTTGTCGACGCCGCGCCCGATGATCGCCAGCAGCGCCGGGAGCAGCGTCAGCGAGAGCACGAGGGCGAGCCCGACCGCCGACAGACCGCCGTAGGCCAGCGACTTCAGGAAGCTCTGCGGGAAGAGCAGCAGACCCGCCAGCGCGATCATCAGCAGCGTCGCCGAGAACAGCACGGTGCGGCCGGCCGTTCCCATGGTGCGGCTCACCGCTTCGGCCGGTGAGCGGCCGGACGACAGTTCCTCGCGGAACCGGCCGACCATGAACAGGCCGTAGTCGATCGCCATGCCCAGGCCGAGCAGGCTGGCCACGTTGACCGCGAACGAGTTGACCTGGGTGCCGCCGGCGATCAGGTGCAGGATGCCGAACGAGCCGAGCACCGCCAGGCCGCCGACCAGCACCGGCAGCGCGGCCGCGACGAGTGAGCCGAAGATGAACAGCAGCAGGATCAGCGTGATCGGCAGCGAGATCAGCTCGGCCTTGCCCAGGTCGGACGTGGAGCGGGTGGACGAGGCGTCGTTGAGCGGCACGCCGCCGGCCAGTTGCACCGTCGCGCCGGGCACCGTGAACGCGTCCTTGATGTCGCGGAACTGGTCGAGCTTGGCCCCGTCGTCCGGCCCGGCGAGCGTGATCACGGCGACCGCGCTCTTCTTGTCCTTCGCGGCGAACGACACCGACCTGGCCTGCCAGTAGGAGGAGACCGCTTTGACGTCGGCCTTGGGCAGCGCGGCCAGCCGGGCCTTGACCGCCTTGGTCAGCGCCGCGTCACCCATCTTGCCCTGGGTCGGGGTGTAGATCGCGACCACGTCGCCGCTCTGGGTGCCGAGTGCCTGTTGCACGATCGCCGCGGCGCGGCTCGACTCGCTGTGCGGGTCGTTGTATCCGCCCTCAGTGAGCTGCCCGAAAACGCCGAGCCCCCAGAGGCCGGCCGACAGCACCGCGACAAGCGCGACGATCAGCACCGGCCACCGGAAGCGGGCAACCCACGAACCCCAGCCCGCGAACACTCGATCCCCTTTCACCGCAGGGTGGCCGCCTGAAGCGCCACCCCGCCGCATCCCGTCCCGAACGCGGCGTCGGTGTTCCAGCGCAGCGTGATTTTGCCGTCCTTGGGTGCCCGGTAGCGCAGCGTGAAAACGGCGGTGTGGAATGTGCCGTCCTTCTGCTCCAGCGTTGCCGACCTGGTCGCGCTGCCGGTGGTGAGCTGAGCCGACAGGCGGCCCTTGCCCGAGATGATGCCGACGTACAGCTTCAAGGTGCGTGTGGTGTCACCGGCCGGTGCGGTGATGCTGAAGCCGTTGCCCTTGCCGCAGGTGCGGATGCCGGTCGTGGTGCCCTCGGTGTGGTCGACCGGGTCGCCGCCGGTCCAGGTGAACTGTTGCGGGCTCAGCGCGTGCCGGAACCGGGGCGCGGTCGGCGCGCCCTCGAGGATGGCGAAGCCGCCCTTCTTGTCGCGCTCGAGCGAGAACGTGCTCTGCTCACCCCAGTGCACCCAGTCACGGCCGCCCTCGGCCGACAGGTTGACCGTGCCCGGCACCGCGCCGGTGGTGATCGTGAGCGCGCCGGGGTCGGGCGCCCTGGTGGTCGGCGTGGGCGACGGCGAGGAGGTCGACGGCGACGGCGACGGGCTGGTCAGCGGGATCAGGCCCTGGCTGACCGAGGACGAGGGCAGCGTCACCTCGCCGAGCGCGGGCGCCTCGGGCACCGCGACGTTGGGCGCGTCGCTGTGCGTGCTCATCGCCCGGCTGGCCGCGAAGCCGAACCCGACCACGACCAGCACACCGGCCAGGATCACGGCGGCCGACGACAGCGTCTCGTTCCACCGGCGACCCTCGTCGGGCGGCGGGAGACCGTCGTCGTCGCGCCGGCGGGTGCCGGTGGTGCGCGGGGCCGCACGGTGCCCGGTGATGCGTTTGCGGATGGGCAGGCGACCATTGCCGGTCGTGGACAACCGACCCTCCCCGGTCGTTCTCTGGCGGAAGAACATAGCCCTGGCGGATGTGTTGTTTACAGGGGGCGTACAGCTTGAAGCAACTCCGCAGCTGTGCGTGAGGGATAAACGATCTCACCTCAAACAGTGACGGAGAAGAGCGGATTGCGTGACGATCCGGACGGCCGAGGAGGCCCCTCGGCAGTTCGGTCAGAGCTCGGTCACCACCACGTCGAGCTGCCGGGGCCGTCCGGGCACCGCGGGCTGCTCTTCGACTGTCAGTTTCAGATCTCGCAGGGCCATGACCAGCTCATCGACGGTCGCGGGCGTCGCCCGGGCCTCGGCCAGGGACCGCACGATGCGGCCCTTCGTCGCTTTGTTGAAGTGGCTGACCACCGAACGCCGGGTGCGGCCACCGACCGTTCGCTCGTGCAGCACCCGCACGCTCGCCGAGGTCGCGGCGGGCGGCGTCCACATCGCCGCGTAGGAACCCGAGCGAAAATCAAGAACCGGCTGGTCACCGGCGGCGCGATCGAGGGGCGCTTTCAGCGCCCTTTTCCAGTACGCGGTGAGCCCGCCGACCGGTGCAGCGAGCGTCGAGCCGATCGCGCACCGGTAGGCGGGAATGCGATCGTCCAGGCGCAGGACGCCCCACAGCCCCGAGAACACGACCGCCCGGTCGCCGAGCCACGCGCGCGCCGCCGGGGAAAGGCCGGCTGCGTCCAACGCCTCGTACAGAACTCCGGTGTAGATCTTCCAGGCCGGCGCCGCCGGCGCCGAGCCCAGGCCACCGTTTCGGGTGATCTCCGACCGCTGCCCCTCGGTCAGCCCGAGCGTACGCAGCGACTCGGCCACCGACCGCGCGCTGGTCCGCTTGCAGAGCGTCACGAGCCGGGTGAGCACACGCTTGCGCGCGGTGGCCAGTTCGGGCAGCCACAGAGCGGCGGGGTCGACCGGGTCACCGGTGACGGCGGGCGTCTTGCCCTCGGACGGCGGCAGCAGGATGAGCACGCCGGGAAGATTAGTACGGGCCCCGGTCGACCAGCGCATCGGCGACGTCACCGTAGACCGGCACCGCCGGCGTCAGCCCGACTGTGTCGAGCAGCCGGGAGAGGAACTCGCCCGGCGCGGCCAGCCTCAGCCATCCACCGAGCGCGACCGCCCGGTTGTGCCCGACCACGAACGCGCTCAGCCCGGTCGAGTCGCAGAACTCGACGCCGGACAGGTCGACCACCACCCGCGGAGCGGGCGCGTTCAGCACCTGGTCGAGCGCGGTGGTGAGAACCGGCGCGCTGTCGATGTCGAGGTTGCCGCGGACCACCACGACGACGGAGTCATCGGGCTGGTCCACCACGGAGACGTGCACCGTCCTGCATTGCCCATTTACCGACGGAAAGTCACCTCCGGAAAGTCAACATGCCGGAACGGGCCACCCCTCGCGGGTATGGCCCGTTCGATCGGTCGAGGCCGCCGAGGCGCTGTACGTCAGCGGCCGGGACGGATCACGGCTTCGCCGACGGCATGCCGACGTTGTTGCCGGCGCCCACCTTGTCGGCGCCGTTCATCCCCTGGTGCTGACTGTGGAAGGGGCCTCCGCCGCCGTGATGATGGTGATGGTCGTCGAACGGGGAACCGCCGTGGTGGTGGTCGTCGAACGGGAAGCCACCGTGGTGCCAGCTGTAGTCGACGACCAGCACCCAGTCGCCGTGGTGCCAGCCACCGCCCGCCGGGTAACAGTTCCAGTCGTCCCAGCGACCGAGGCGGTCGCCGATCCGGCCGGCCATGCGGCATTCGTCGCGGCTGTCGTAGTAGCCAGCCACCCGGTCGCCCGGCTTCGCCGTCGCGTCGGCGGTCGAGGACTTCACCGCACCCTGTCCGGTGTTGGTGGCCGCCATTGCGGGGCCGGCACCGATCGTGACACCCGTGACCAGGCCGAGGCCAGTAATCGTAAGCATCCGGGTAATTCGGTTCATGTCACACCTTCTCTTGACAAAGCGTTAATGCCTCGTGAAGGAAAACATGGTGACTCTATGTGACTGGCCAGTACCCGGGCGTCTAACACGATCGTGGAAAAACAGACTTCCTCATCTTTCGGGCAGGGCCCGGTAGGCGGGGCGAAGCACGTCGACTATCGGGCGCCCGTCGTGCGCCAGCGGCGGAGGGTCGAGTTGATCGAGCAGCGCGTCGGGCCGCGAGACCGCCCCCGGCCGCGCCCCGGTCGGCACCAGCGCCGGGGGCCCGCCGAGCCCCCAGAAGGCCGCCACGTCAAGCTCATCAGCCCCGGCCGCCGCCTCATCGGGGCCGCCTGCCGGAGCGCCCCCGGGAACGGCCGCGCCGGCGGACTCCAGCGCCGAGGCACTCCGCAACTCCCGCAAGTGCATCAACAGTTCGTCCCGCGGGCGCCCCCGCCAGGCGAAAACCGCGAACGGATCCTCCTCGAAGGCCCGGGCCAGCGCGTAACAGGCCGCCGCGAGATGCACGCACGGCATCGGCCACCGCTCGCACGTGCAGTCCATCGCCACCTCGTCCAGCGACAACGGCACCAGGCTCAGTCGTGCCTCGGCGAAGATCTCGCCGATTCCGGGCGGCATGCGCCCGGCCAGCAGGTCGGCCGCGAAGCGCGCCTGCCCCGCCAGGTCCTGCTCGACCCGCGCCCATTCGGACGCCCCGAACGCCCGCACCGCGATCCGCGCCCGGAACGCCGCCGGATCGTCCGGCCCGCGCACCTGGGCGACGACCAGACTGCCCGAGATCATCAGGTTGCGGACGTGCCCGGCCCGCTCGTCGCGGCGCCCGCGGGCGAACGTCGGCCCCATCCGCAGCGATTCGAAGGTGCCCAGGAAGGCCAGGGCGAGACGATCAGTCACCGATCGCCTCCGGTTCCAGCACGAGCAGGTCGTGCAGTTCGGTGGTGGAGAGCGTCGTCAGCCAGCCCTCGCCGTTGCCGACCACCCGCTCGGCGAGCACACCCTTGTCGAGCAGGAGCCGGTCGATGCGTTCCTCGAGCGTGCCGAGGCAGACCAGCGTATGCACCTGCACGTCACGACGCTGGCCGATGCGGTAGGCCCGGTCGGTCGCCTGGGCCTCGGTGGCCGGGTTCCACCAGCGGTCGACGTGCACCACGTGGTTGGCCGCGGTCAGATTTATGCCGGTCCCGCCGGCTTTCAACGACAGCACGAAGATGCCCGGCCGGTCGTCGGCCTGGAACGAGGCCACCATCTCGTCGCGCGCCGCCCGCGACGTGCCGCCGTGCAGGTAGCGCACGGGCACCCCGAACCGCCCCGCCAGGTGCGGGGTGAGCATCGTCCCGAACCGCGCGAACTGCGTGAAACACAGGATGCTCTCCCCCGCCGCCAGCGCCCCGTCGACGATCTCCTCCAGGCGTTCGAGCTTGCCCGAGCGCCCCGGCAGCGGCGAGCCGTCGCCGAGCAGCAGCGCCGGATGCACGCACGCCTGTTTCAGCTTGGTCATCGCGGCCAGCACGATGCCCTTCGACCACTTGTCGTGCCCCTCCCCGAGCCGGGTCGTCATCTCGTCGAGCACCGCCCGGTAGAGGCTGGCCTGCTCGGCGGTGAGCCCGCACAGGTGCCGGACCAGGCGCTTCTCGGGCAGGTCGGAGATCACCGCCGGGTCCGACTTGACCCGCCGCAGCAGGAACGGCCGGGTCGCCTGGCGCAGACGGGCCGCCGCGTCCTCGTCGGCGTACCGCTCGACCGGCACCGCGAACCGGGCCCGGAACGTGTGCGCGTCGGCCAGCACCCCCGGATTGAGGAAGTCCATGATCGACCACAGTTCGGCCAGGCGATTTTCCACAGGCGTACCCGTCAAGGCGATGCGACTGCGGGCCGGAAGGCGCCGGACGGCCTTGGCCACCGCCGAGGCGGCGTTCTTGACGTGCTGGGCCTCGTCGAGCACGATCCGGTCCCAGTCGACCGCGGCCAGTTCGTCGGCATCGAGCGTCGCGGTCGTGTAGGTGGTGAGGACGACGTCGGCACCGGCCAGCGACGCCGGGGCCGGGCGGTCGGAGCCGTGCAGCACGGTGACGTTCAGCGACGGCGCGAACCGGGCCGCCTCCCGCTGCCAGTTGCCGAGCACCGACAGCGGGCAGATCAGCAGCGCCGGCCCCGAACGCCGATGCAGCAGCAGCGCCAGCAGCTGCACCGTCTTGCCGAGCCCCATGTCGTCGGCGAGACAGGCACCCACCCCGAGCCCGTCCAGGAAGGCCAACCACGAAAAACCCCGTTTCTGGTACGCGCGGAGCTCACCGGCCAGGCCCTCCGGCTGATCGAGGAGCTCGAGCCGCTGCTCCAGCTCGCCGGTCAGCAGGTCGGCGACCCAGCCCTCCCCGCCCGCGGCGGTCACCGGCAGCGGCAGGCTGTCGGGCGGCAGCAGCCGGACCGTCCGCAGCGCCTCGCCCGCGGTCATCGACCCGCCGCCCCGGCCCAGGAACCGCAGCCCGGCCTCGAGGTGCTGCTCGTCGAGGTAGACCCACCGCCCCCGCAGCCGGACCAGCGGCACCTTGGCCTTGGCCAGGTCGGTCAGCTCGGACTCGGTGAGCGGGTCGCCGCCCAGCGCGAGCCCCCAGCGGTAGTCGACGAGCGATCGCAGATCGGCGGTCTGGTCGCGCAGCACCGGGGTGATCGGGTCACGGGTGCGCACCTCGAACGACAGCCCGAGCCCCCGCCGCTCCCGCCACCAGCGCGGAAGCAGCACGCCGTAGCCCGCCTCCTCCAGCGCCGCCGCATGCGCGAGGAACCGGTGCGCCTCCTCGGTGTCGAGCACCATGTCGACCGGCCGCGGCACGTTCAGAGCGGCGTCGAGATCCGGGTGCAGCCGGGCCGCCCGCCCGAGCCCCCCGAGCAGCCGCTCCTGCGGGTGCCGGGTCCAGCGGCGCAGCGGGGCGTACTGGTCCTGCCAGATGTCCGCGGCCGTGACCAGCGCGCTCGGCTCGTCGACCGCCTGCAGCAGGAACTCGAGCAGCCAGGCATCGCGGGGCGCGATCCGCGCCGGGTCGGGGTCGGGGTCGATGGCGTCCGGCAGCTCCTCGTCGCCCTGGTCGTCGACGTGGCTGAGCCGGAAGCAGAGCCGCACCGCCGACCCGCTCACCGCGTCGGTGTGCCAGGCGTCGAGCCGCGCCGTCAGCTCCTCGACCAGCCCCGGCGCCGCCGCGAAGCCGGGCTCCCCGGCGAGCGCCGCAAGCCACCCGTCGCCGATCCCGGCGCCGGTCTCGGCCAGCCGCATCCGCACGAGCGTGTCGACCAGCCGCTCCAGCGCCACGTGCAGAACGTCCTCCGGCGGCAGCAGCGCCACGTCACCGGGCCGCGCCCGCTCGGCCCGCACCGCGGCCGGCAGCCGTTTGAGCAGCTCGCCGTGATGCGCCGCGTCCAGCCCGGTGACCACCGGCCGCCATCGGGCCTCCGACCACCGGGCACCTCTCCCCCCACCACCCGGCCGCGCAGATCTTTCGGCGACGCCCGCCCGCGCCTCTCTTTCGGAGACGCCCAGCCGCGCCTCCCTTTCAGAGACGTCCGACCGCGCCTCTCCTTCGGGGACGCCCGGCCGCGCCTCCCTTTCAGAGACGTCCGACCGCGCCTCTCCTTCGGGGACGCCCGGCCGCGGCCCGGTCCAGGGCCCGCCCGGCCGGACCGACGGCAGCACCCGCCCCCGCCGCACCAGGTCGGCCGCGAAGCCGCACAGCTCGATCAGCCAGGCCACCGAGGGCGCCACCCGCCCGTCGAACTCGTCGGCCACCTCGTCGTCGACGAACGGCACCGTGACCGCCGGCACCTCCCACGCCCGCAGCCGCGGCCTGCCCCGCCGCGGCGGCAGCCCGAGCAGCGGCGACGGGAGCGGCCCGGCCCCGGTCGAGGGCAGCACGAGGGTGGCCGGGCGGCGCGACTCACCGCCCGGCAACCGGGACGCCTCGACCGCGAACGGGTGGGCCGGACTCTTGGCACCGCTGC
Source organism: Actinoplanes sp. NPDC051343 (assembly GCF_044455125.1). Taxonomy (NCBI): domain Bacteria; kingdom Bacillati; phylum Actinomycetota; class Actinomycetes; order Micromonosporales; family Micromonosporaceae; genus Actinoplanes; species Actinoplanes sp. NPDC051343. Next base: position 7,306 of record NZ_JBITEL010000025.1, on the reverse strand, counting down.
CCGTGTCGGTCTCGCCCCACAGGTTGATCGACCCGTCCCGGGCGACGAAGCCGTGCAGCACCCGGGTGCCCGCCCGGACCAGCTCGGCACCGGCCGTCACCGCAGTGTCCACGTGACGGCGGGCGGGCGGACGCGGGCAGAGATCGGCCCGCCGTCCTGGTCGGTCAGGCCGAGCGACGCGACAAGCACCCCCGCGCCCTCGTGGGCCTGGCGGAGCAGCGCCGTCGGGATGTCGCCGAACAGCAGCTTGGCCCGGCGGAACATCGCGAACGCCTCGCCGTCGACCGAGCCCCAGCTCAGGTAGAGGAAGCGGGCCCCCGGCCGCCCGTGCACCCACGGCCCGCCCACGTCGAGCAGCCCGTCGACCTCGCGGCTGGTGACCTCGAACTCCCAGCGGGCACCGTCAGCGGTCGCCGGCACCCGGGACACCACCTCGGCCTTGCGCTGCACCCCGACGTGGACGTTGCCGAGGCGCAGCCGGCCCGCCTCGGGGCCCGGGCCGCGCCCCGGCAGGTCGGTTCCGATAATCCGCACCAGCACGGAACGACCCTATGCCGCCGGTACGACATATCCTCCGACGGCGGCCCCGATCGCCCGGTCGCGGGAGTGGTTGGATAGCCGGGTGGAGATCACGGTTGTCGACGTGCCGGAGCGGGAGCGGTTCGAGGCGCGGACGGAGGACGGGACGCCGGCCGGGGTGCTGACCTATCAGCTGACCGGGCCGATCATCGCGTACACGCACACGAAGGTGGAGCCCGAATTCGAGCATCACGGCGTCGGGTCGACGCTGGCCCGGGCCGCCATGGACGACGCCCGGAGCAAGGGTCGCACCGTCGTGCCGATCTGCCCGTTCCTCAGCGGCTGGCTGGAGGAGCACCACGAGTACGACGCGATGATCGCCCGCAGCCACCGCCGCATCAGGTAACGCTCTCAGACCTGGCCCGGATAGAAGCCGAAGCGGGCCAGCGGCTCGACCAGCTGCTCCTCCTCGTACGACAGGTGCGAGAGCAACGTGTCGCTGAGCAGGTCCATCGCCTGCTGCAGGGCGGTGAAGTCGCCGTCCGAGCGGACCAGTTCGATCAGTGCCCGGTCGACGCCCTCGACCACCTCGTGGATGATCACGTGCTCCTCCTGGAGCCGGTCGATGACCGGGACCAGGCCGGGGTCGGAGCGCCGCAGGTGCGGGAAGATCTGGCCGTCCTCGAGGCCGTGGTGCTGGGTGATCCGGGTGCAGTAGTTGGCGCAGAACGCGCCCAGCTCCCAGTTGTTCTGCCGCAACGCGGTCTCGTTGAGCGCCGAGCGGGCGCCCGCCACCGACAGCGCACCGCTCTTCACCTGCGCGATCACGTCGTGGATGCGTTGCAGTTCGTCGCGCAGCATGCCGTGCACGTCGATCAGGTGCCGGCCGATCTCGGGGCCGTGCGGCGCGTACCGGAAACCGGTCGGCGCCGGCGGCGCGACCGGCCTCGCCTCCTCGTCCCACAGCCTGCTCGCCCGGGTCTTCGGCGTCGGCTTCGCCAGATCGACGGACGGCTGCGGCTCCGGGGGAGCCTCCGCTTTCGGCGTACGCGTCCCCGAGCGCTCTTTCGACACCAGTTCCCGCACCGCCGGCGCGATCTCCGACCCGAGCCGCTGGATGGTCGCGGAGTCGTCGGCCATCAGGATGAACGCCGAGATCCCGTGTTCGAGGGCGAGTTCGGCCAGCGCCTCCGGCTCGGTGTCGGCCCCGATGTTGAGCAGCCGCCGCACGGCCCCCGGCGACCGGCCGGCCTCTTCCGCCGCCTCGTCGATGATCTTGTTGCCGGCGGCGAGTTCGGCGCGGCCGCCCTTCAGTCCGGGCAGGCTGGGCAGCCAGCCGTCCGCGGCCCGCCCGACCAGCCGCAGCATGCGCGGCTTGTAGGCGCCGAGCCAGATCCCGATGTCGTGCGCCGGCGCCGGCCCGCGCTTCGCGCCGGCCACCCGGTAGTGCTTCCCGGCGACCCGCACTCCCCCGCGCTCCGAGTCGTCCCACACCGCACGGATGATCGTGATCGCCTCGTCGAGCGCCTCGACCGACTCGGCCCGGGTGCGCCGCGGACCGCCGACCGCCTCGATGGCATCCCAGAACGCGCCCGCGCCCAGCCCCAGCTCGACCCGGCCGCCGCTGAGCAGGTCGAGGCTGGCCGCGCTCCGGGCGAGCACGACCGGCGGCCGCAGCGGGAGGTTGATCACGTTGGCGCTGATCCGGATCGTCTCGGTCGCCGCCGCCACGTACGACATGAGCGTCCACGTGTCGAGGAAGCCGGCCTGGTAGGGGTGGTCCTGGAAGGTGACCAGGTCGAGCCCCTCGCGCTCGGAGATCTGGCTGAGCGCCACGACCGCCTCGGCCTGCCCGGCCGCCGGGGTGATGAAGCTGCCGAAGAGCAGGTCGTGTCCGTAGTCGGTCATGGGTCCCACTCTCCGGCCGTACGGTCCCGAAACGCAAACCGCGAGAAAGTCGCTAACCTTGGGTAAGTGAGGTTCTCCGAGATTCCGCCGACCGAGGACGCCGGCACGTGCAACGCGGTCCAGCACGCCGCCGACCTGGTCGGCCAGCGGTGGGCGGCCGCCATCCTGAACGCGGCCCGGCACGGCGCCCGCCGCTTCACCGAGTACCGCGCGGCGGTCGCCGGCATCTCCGACAAGGTCCTGGCCCAGCGTCTCAGGGATCTGGAGTCGCAGGGCCTGATCGAGCGGACGGTCATCCCGAGCACCCCGGTCCAGATCCGCTACGCGCTGACGCCGGACGGCGATGAGCTGCTCGGCCTGCTGCTGCCGATCGTCGCGTGGGCCCACCGCCGGGCCCTTCGAAGCCAGGCTCTTCAGAACAGCGCAAGCTGATCCAGCGCCTCGCCGCGACTGTCGAGCGGCGCCGGCCGGGGTCGTTGCGCTCGACGGCGTCGCCGCCCGATAAATCAGCGGCGCGACCGATCATGGCAGACGACAATCGGGGCCATGAAACTTGCCGAGGCGCTCGCACTGCGGGCGGATGCTTCCCGCCGGGCCGAGCAGTTGCGCGCCCGGGTCACCGGCAGCGCGCGTTACCAGGAGGGCGAGACGCCGGCCGAGGACGCGGCCGCCCTGCTCGCCGAGGCGGGTGAGGTGCTCGGCGAGCTCGAGTCGCTGATCCGCCGCATCAACCGCACCAACGCCGCCACCCCGGTCGACGGCGGCACGCTGACCGATGCCCTGGCGCGGCGGGACGTGTTGCGCCTGCGGCACAGCATCGTGACCGCGGCCGCCGATGCCGCGGCCGGCGAGGGCCAGCGCGGCTATCGCCAGCTGCGCTCCGAGCTGAGGATGATCCCGGCCCTGCCGGTCGCCGACCTGCGCCGCCAGGCCGACGACCTGGCCCGGCAGCTACGCGAGGTCGACACGCTGATCCAGCGCACCAACTGGGAGGCCGACCTGGCGGATTAAGGGACGCGGATCAACGGACACAGTGGAGCGGGTAACCGACATGACAGCGTGCACAGACCCGAGCGCCGGCGGGCAATCCGGCGCACTCCTGGCGCGCCGGGGGCAGGCGCAGGGGTTCGATTCCCCGACCGACATCGCATGCCCAGCACACCTCACCGGTGACGGCGTACAGGGAACAGTTCACCACCATGTGCGGGGTCAGGTCGGCGAGGGCGGGATCGGGGAACTCCACTGCCTCTTGATCAGAAGGCCGGGTCGTCCGGTGGGGCGATGCCGAGTCGGGCCAGGGCTGAGGTCTTGACGTACCAGGCCCATTGGCAGCCGCCGGTGCCGTCCGGCTTGGCAACTCGGAAGTGGTCGATACGGACCTCGCCGGTGACGAACGGGTCGTAGTCGATGCCCCAGCCGAGCAGTCAAACGTCCCAGGTCCGCCGGATGCGGGTGGTGGTGCGGTCGCCGCCGCACCACATGACGAGGGTCCATTCCCGCTTGTCCATGGCGGCAGCCTATCGGCCCGCACATCGACCGCGTTGGCTAGAGTGCGAAGCCGACGGAGGGGAGCGTCACATGCGGTCGGTCCGGATGGACGTTGTCGTCGACGGCCCGGGGGACGCCCGCCGGCAGGACGAGTCGACCAGGCAGCTGGCACGGGATCTGCGCCAGGTCGGCGGCCTGTCGGTCACTCCACTCGAGACGGCGCCGGCGGCCGGCGGCAAGTCGGGCACCGTGCAGCACATTGGAGCGCTGGTCGTCTCCGGGGTGTTGTCGGCGGCCGGGCTCAAAGCGATCAGCGACGTCATCGTCGCCTATCTGGCCCGCAGCGGGGCCCGGCAGATCACGCTTCGCGACGGCGACCGCGAGGTCATCGTCAGCGGTGCGGCCGCGGCCGACGTCGCCGAGGTGGTGCGCAACATCGACAAACTGCTGGCCCGGCCGGACGACGACCGATGAGCCGGCGGCTCGCCCTGATCGTCGCCAACGATCAATATCAGGATCCGCGGCTGACGCGCCTGTTCGCCCCGCGCCACGAGGCTCAGATCCTGCGCGAGCTGCTGCGTGACCCGGAGACCGGAAACTTCGACCCGGCCGAGATCCTCCTCAACGAGTCCAAGGCCGAGGTCGAGCGCGCGATGGAACGCGTCTTCCGTTCGGCCCAGCCCGGCGACCTGGTCCTGCTCTACTTCTCCGGGCACGGGGTGCGCAACCGTAACGGGCGGTTGCATCTCGCGGTCAGCAACACCGACCTCGAACTGCTGGCCGCCACCTCGATCTCGGCCTCGTTCGTCAAGGAGCTGATCGACGAGTCGGACGCGTCGAGCACGGTGATCCTGCTCGACTGCTGCTACAGCGGCGCCTTCTCGGACGGCCGGGTCAAGGCCGACCTGCAGGTCGACGTCGGTAACGAGTTGCGGGCGGGGCGCGGCACGTACGTGATCACCGCGGCCAGCTCGGTCGAGCGCGCCGACGACGGCGAACGCCCGGTCGAGGATCAGGCGCGGAAGCTGTCGGCGTTCACCGACGCCGTGGTGCGCGGGCTCGCCACCGGCGCCGCCGACCTGCGTGGCATCGGCCGGATCACGCCGCATGACCTCTGGGAATACGTACGCATGGAGGTGCCCCGGCGGACGCCCTCGCAGACCCCGACCCAGTTCGGCTACGTCGAGGACGAGGTGCACCTGGCCCACGTCCGGCAGGGCTACGCGCAGGCGGCGGCCGGTTCCGGTCAGCGGGTCTATCTGGGCGATCTTTTGGGCCGGCTCAGCCAGCCGGTCGAGCAGGGCCTGCGCGCCGACGAGTGGTGGGGCACCGGGCGCCTGGTCGTGCCGATCGGGCAGGCCTTCCGGGGCACCGAGGCGGCCGGCATGGTGTGGATCGATCTCGCCCACCAGGACGGCCATGTCCTCGTCGTCGGAAAGATCGGCAGCGGCAAGAGCACGCTGCTGCGTACGCTGGTGGCCGGCCTGGCGCTGACCAACCCGCCCGCCGGGGTCCGGTTCTACTTCCTGGAGTCGGGCGGCAACAAGCTCGGCTCGCTGCGCCGCCTGCCGTTCGAGATCAGCATGGCGCGCGACGATCAGGGACAGCAGATCGGCGACATCCTCGACGAGATCGACCAGATCGTCACGGCTCGTAAGAGGATTTTCGCCGAGCACTTCATCGACTCGGCCGGGCGGTTCCGGGTCTTCCGCGAGACGCGTCCCGACGAGCGGCACCCCGACATCTTCCTCTTCGTCGACCGGCTGCCCGACTTCCAGCCCTATCTGCAGCGGATCCGGTCGCTGGCGAGCCGGGGACTCGAATATGCCGTGCATGTCGTGGTCACGGCCCGCAGCTGGCGGGAGGTGCCGAACGAACTGGCCGAGCTGATCCATTGCAAGATCGAGCTGAACCTCGACTCGGCCGAGGAGTCCCGGGTCGACCCCCGCCTGGCGGAGCGCTCCCTGAATGATCTGCCCGGCTGGGCCATCCGCCGGGGCAGCCGGTTCCTGGTCGCGCTGCCGCACCTCGGCCCGGACAACGGTGCTCCGGAGGCCGACGGCCTGTCCGGTGGGCAGTTCGACGACGGGGCGCTCGAGCTGGTCGAACGGATCCGGCCCACCTGGCCGGAGGTGACCCGGCCCGAAACGGCGGTCACGCGCGTGACCGCGCCGTTGACCGTCGCCCGGTCGGTTCTCGACCTGCTCGGGCTGGGGACGCTGTCGGCCGACGTGGTCGCGCGATACCGCTCCGGTGTGCCGGCCGGTGAACGGCTGCGCGTGCCGATCGGGATGGATCCTCGCGATCAGCCGGTCGTGCTCGACCTGAACGAGTCGGCCCTGGACGGCATGGGTCCGCACGGCCTGATCGTGGGGGCGACCGGCTCCGGGAAGTCCGAGCTTCTGCGCAGCGTGGTGACCTCGCTGGCGCTCATGCACGACTCCGCGACGCTCAACTTCATCCTGATCGACTTCAAGGGCGGGGCCGCCTTCTCCGCGCTGAGCTCGTTGCCCCACGTGACGGCCCTGATCACCAACCTGGCCGGCGATCTCGGCCTGGTCGACCGCATGGTGGACGCCATCGAGGGTGAGCTGATCCGGCGGCAGGAGCTGCTGCGCAGGGCCGGCAACTACCCCAGCCGACGGGAATACGAGCGGGCCCGGCTGGGCGGGGCGGCCCTTCCGCCGCTGCCGTCGCTGCTGGTCATCTGCGACGAGTTCTCCGAGCTGCTGTCGGCCAAGCCCGACTTCATCGACCTGTTCGTCCAGATCGGACGCCTCGGCCGGTCGCTCGGCGTGCACCTGCTGCTGGCCAGCCAGCGGCTCGAGGAGGGCCGGCTGCGCGGCCTCGACACGCACCTCTCCTACCGGGTCGGCCTGCGGACGTTCTCGGCGCTCGAGTCGCGGGCGGTCCTCGGCGTCCCCGATGCCTACGAGCTGCCGAGGTCGCCCGGTCACGCCTATCTGAAGACCGGCGTCGAGCCCCTGCGCCGGCTGCTGGCCGCCACCACGTTCCAGCCGGCACCGGCGGAGGACGGCGCGGAGACCCGGTCGATCGCCGAGACGGTCGCGGAGCTTCTGAGCGGTGTCGACGCCCCGGCCCGTCCGGTGTGGCTGCCCCCGCTGAGCCAGTCGCCCACGCTCGACGAGCTGCTCGGGCCCGTGGTCGCCGACGCGGACCGCGGCCTCGCCTTCGCCAACCCGGAGCTGCACGGCTCGCTGCAGGTGCCGATCGCGCTGGTCGACAAACCCCGCGAACAGCTGCGCGACGTGATGTGGCTGCAGCTGGCCGGCGCCGCCGGGCACGTGGCGATCGTCGGCTCGACGCTGAGCGGCAAGTCCACCGCGATGCGCTCGATGATCTGCGGGCTGGCGCTCACCCACACCCCGGC
>NZ_JBITEL010000024.1:0-78821 GCF_044455125.1 Actinoplanes sp. NPDC051343 | reverse complement strand
GATGTTGTGTCCACAACGCACAGACGATCATGCGGTGGCCGTCCTCGTTCCTGCGGGATCCGAGGTCACCTCACGAACGGCGGCTGCCGTACTAGGCGACTACGACGCCTCGACCGACGCCGACACAGATGTCAAACGGGCGCTGACCGCGGCCGCGAAGGACGGCAAGCCCGTGCTGGTGGACTTCGGCGCCGACTGGTGTCCTGACTGTGTCGTGCTCGGCAAGCTTGCCGCGAAGCCGTCGGTCGCATCGCTGCTCGCCAAGTTCCACGTGGTCAGCGTCGATGTCGGCCAGTTCGACCACAACCTCAATGTCGCCAAAGAGCTGACGGTCGACCTCCAGACCAGTGGAATCCCCGCACTGGTGGTGCTCGACCGCAACGGCAAGGTGCGCACCGTCACCAACGACGGGTCTTTCGCCAACGCTCGCAAAATGAGCGCCGAAGACGTCGCCGCCTTCCTCAAGAAATGGGCGTGAGACGAGGATTCGCGGCGGCCAGCGCAGCATTGCTCGCCGCCGCGGCAGGATGCGGACCGCACCCACCGGCCGCCGATCTGACCGGGGAATACCATGAGGCTGGTGTGACGGTGACGCTGCTACTGCACAGCGGGAGCCTGACCGCGACCTACCGGCCAGCTCAGGCGGGTTTTCACCTCTACAGCACCGCGTTGCCACCTGGCGGGATCGACGGGCTCGGCCGGCCGACAGTGCTGGCACCCGGTCACGGGCTCACTGCCACCGGCCGCGCCGTCGCAGACCGCGAGCCCATCACGCTCCATGAGGTCGAGCTCGATGTCGATCTGCCCGTCTATCCTGACGGACCCATCACGCTCACTCTCCCGGTCGGGGTCTCCCGCGCGCCCTTCGAAGCAGTCATTGGCTACGCGGCCTGCAGCGCAACAACTTGCCTGTTCCCGGTCACTGACAAGATCGTCACGCTACAAACGTCAGGCGGCTGAACCGGCAATACGTGGGCTCGGCACCAAGGGGGCGTACGTCGACAACAGGCCACTGCTCCCTCGAAACTCACTTTGCCGGGGACAGCCAGCCTGGTCCGCCCCGGCCAGGAGCCAATCGAGATCAGCAGTTCGCGGAACTGCGCCACCCGCTCACCTCTTACAGACCCTCCGCTCCAGAGTTCGGCTCGGAATCTCGCAAAGTTGCCGCGAACTCCAGGCCATCGATGCAGAGGCGGTGCTCTTTGCGGGACGCGACGGCCTGGAAGCTGACCCGGTGGGTGCCGGAGATCAACAAGCCCTCGCCGCGGCGGGCCGACAGCAGGAGCCGGGCCTCGCCGGCGGTGAGGCCGAAGGAGTCGGCGACGACGTCGACTGACTGGGCCGCCTGCCGCAGCAGGACTTGGGTGGCGGCGTTGGCGATGACGGCCTGCCCGAGATCCGAGCCGAGCAGGTCACCGACGTCCTGGGTGATGACCGATACCCCGGCCCGCCGTTTACGGGCCGACTTACTGAGGCGGTAGAGGAATTTTGCGCCTTCGCCGTCTTTGAGCAGCACCCATGCCTCGTCGACGATGACCAGCCGGCGCGGCGGCATCCCGCCGGCCGGTGGGGCGTCGACGTCGCGCCAGATCGCGTCGAGGGCGATCAGCATGCCCGGCGCTCGCAGCTCGTCGGCCAGTTGCCGGGTCGACCACACCACCAGTTGCCCTTGCGGGACGTGGGTGGTCGGCCCGTCGAACAAGTCCCTAAACGAGCCGGACACCCAGGGGGTGAGCCGGGCGGCCAGGGTGAGCGCCGGGTCGGAACCGTCCGCCTCGAGGGCCGCGGACACGTCACGCAGCAGCGGCGCCTGCCGCTGCCAGGTGCTCGGGTCGTTGGAGATCCCGGCCGTCGCGTACGCGGCGATGATCGCCTTGTCCAAGGCTGCTCGCTCGACCGGTGGCGGCTGTTCACCCAGCAGTACCGCGACCAGCGTGTGCAGGAACAGGGCGCGGCGGGTCAGCGCGTCGTCGCGGCGGTCCCCGGCCGGGATGTCCAGGGGGTTGAGCCGGACGCCGCCGGCTCCGAGGTGGATGGTGGTGCCGCCGACCGCGTCGGCCAGGCGATGGTATTCGTTGTCGGGGTCGATGATCGACACGTGCACCCCGGAGGCCAACGAACGCAGGACTTCGAGCTTGATGAAGTAGCTTTTCCCGCTGCCGCTTCTGGCGAGCACGACGCTGTTGGCGTTGTGCTGGTTCCAGCGGTCCCACCAGACGATGCCATTGCTATCCGGGTTGAGCCCGTACAGCATCCCGCCCTCGGGGGCGGGTTCCCCGGGCAGCGGCGCGGGCAGGTCGGGGCTGGCGAGAGGGAACATCGTGGCGATCGCCTCGGTGTCCATAATGCGCCGCTGCCCGATGGTGTCGGTGGCCAGCGGCAGTGTCGACAGCCAGCCCTGCAGCTGCCGGAAGGTGGCCGGCTGCACGTCGAGCAGCACCGACGCGGCGACCGCCCGGACGTGCGCAACTGACTCCTGCAACTCCTCCAGGCTCGGCGCGTGCACGCACAGGTACAGGCCGACACGGAACAGCTTCGACTCGCCGCGGGCGATCCGGCCGGCCAGTTCCGCGGCGTCGTCGGCGGCGGCCTCGGCGGCCGGGTCGAGCAGCCGGCCCTTCTCGGTGTCGGCCCGCCGGTTGGATTCGAGGCGGGCGCGCTGCCGGCGTAGCCGTCCCGCGGCGGCTTGCGGGGTGAGCGGGTCGATGTAGACGACGACGTCGAGCCGGCCGGGCCAGACGAGCAGCGGGTCGAGCCAGGCTGCGCCGACCTCGGCCGGATACCCGGTGACGATCAGCGTGCAGGCGTAGCCGTCACCGACCTGCAGATGGCGGGGCAGGTTGACGAGGCTGGCCGGGCCCAGAACGGACGAGAGCCCGACCGCATCGGCCGGGCTCTCCAGGGTTTCGGTATCGACTTGTCGGCGGCGGGTCGGGAGTTTCATCTGCCGGCTCCTTGTCCGGTCACCGCCGCGCCGGGCCGCGCTCGCGGCCAGGTGACGTCGACCGGGGCGTACGGATCGGTGGCGCAGGTGAGCACGGCGGTCGCGGTCGCCCCGTCGAGCACGACGGTCTGCGCGCCGAGCGCGGCGAGCGCCGACGCGGCGTGATCGGCGCGGCGCAGGACCTCGGTGTCGCGGCCCCGGTCGGCCTGCGCCGTGACGGCGATGGTGACGGTGCGCCACAGCGGATCCCTGCTTTCGGCCAGCTGGTCCAGGAATTCGGCGTAGTCGTACGCCGCGTCCGCGAGCGCCGGGTTAGCGATGCCGGCCGCGCCGTCGGCGACCCGTTGGGCGTGACTCGACAGGTCCACCCGCTGGGCCGAGATGACCAGCTGCACCGGCCCGGTCAGGCTGTTGAGCCAGCGGCCGTACGCGTCGACCAGCGCGACCTGCTCGTCGCCGGACCGTAGCCCGATGTGGACGGTCGTCGCCGCGATTAAGGCGACCGCCTGATCGCCGGCGTCGATGACCCCGGATTCGGCGATCGCCCGGGCGGGTAGCCGCAGCTGCGGTACCGCCATGCCCGGCCCGGGCGCCCAGCTCGGGGCCGGCTGGGCCGCGGCGGCGGTGTGCTGCTTCGGGCTGCGGGACTGCTGCACAGCGGAGAGCAGCCACGCGTCGAGGCTGCGTCCGTCCCGGCGGCCCAGCGCGAGCGTGACCGCGACCCCGGCGACCGGCACCAGCGCTGCGATCAAAACCGGCGGTGGCAGCAGATGTCCGAGCCCACCGAAGACGGCGTACGCGACCGCGGCGGCAACCGCCAAGATCGCCAGCTGCCTCGCGGTGAGCCCGTAGACGATCTTGTCGGGCTGGTCCACGTCCGCGGGGATCCGGGCGCACGGGCCGACGTCGTCGTTACGCATCCCGCTCACCCCGCTGACACCGCTCGCGGCGGGCCTTGAGGTAGCGGGTGTAAAGGTCGACGCCGTTAGCGAGTTCCTCAACGGTGTAGGGGTAGATCGGCCGACCGGTCGGCCAGGCGATCGCGACGACCGTACGGCGGTCGCGGACCTGCCCGGCGGCAGGCGAACTGGTGGTGTTGGTGCTCATGACCGGTTCCTTCCGGTGGGCGCGGCGCTGCCGCGGCTCGTTGTCGTGCTCCGGCTCGCCGGGGTGCCGCGGCCCGCAGGCGCGGCGGCGCGACGGCGCAGGGATTGGGTGTAGACATCGACGCCGCCGGCGATCTCATCCCGGGTGTAGGGCCTCACCGGGCGTCCACTCGGGTAGGCCGTACCGACCACACCCGGTCCCGCGCCCGCGGGGGGTCGGGCCGGCACGCGGGCGGGGCGGCTTGACGGCGGCGGTGCCGCCGGCCGGCCCGAGGTGGTTCGGGGCGTCCGCTCGGCCGCAGGTAGCGGAGTGGTCGCGGGCCGGGGCAATGGCCGGCCTGCGCCGCCCCGTGTCGGGCCGCGGGACGGCCCGGTCGGCCAGGGCCGCTCCGCGCGAGTGGCCGCTGGGCCGCCACCGGGCCCTCGGCCGGCGGCGGCCGCGGTCCGCGCCGCGCGGCCTCCGCCGGCCGCCCGGCTGAGCCCTCGAGTCAGCTGCTGCACGAACATGACCCGCACGATCGTCCCGACCGAACTCGGCGACGACTTCGACACGTAGCGGCGCATCATGGCCGGCACCTTGAGGATCGACCACAACAGGCACATGACGACCATCAACTTCATGGCGGCGCCGGGGCTGCCGGGTAGCCCGAGCAGCGGAAGGTCGGCGTTCGGGCTCAGGAACACCGTCAGGGTGGTGTGCAGCGCGATAGCCTGGATGAGGACGGTGGCCAGGGCGCCGAGCATGGTGCGCCACCACAGCTTCGCGGCCGGCTCGGTGTGCGGGGTGCCGTGCAACGCCAGCGCGATCGGGGCGACGCCGACGGCCACGATGAGGATCCCTATCCGGACGATCCACTGCATCAGCAGCATCCCGACCATGACCGCGATGACCAGGCCGATCAGCAGGAGCAGGAAACCGGCCGGGTCGCTACCGCTGGGGTCGCCCAGCGACGCGGCGACCAGCTGTTGCATCTGCTTCATCGACCCGGGCGAGGTGATGTCCTGCGACGTCAAGGCCGCCGTGACCGCGTTGGCCAGGCCGATCAGCTGCGAACACAGCGGCATGGCCAGGTTCGCGGCGATCAGCCCGATGATCAGGCGCGGAATCAGCTCGCTCAGCCCGTACCGGGACTGGATCGTGTCGCGGCCCAGAATCAGGATCGCCATCCACAGGATGGCCAGCACATAGACGGTGTTGACCATCGCCAGCGAGGCGCTGGCGATGGATTTCACCTCGGTCAGTACGGTGACGTCCGGGGTGGTGAACGCCGTGGCCGTCAACAGGCCCCACAGGATGTTCAGGGCACCGACGATCACCCCGGCGAACCACTTGATGACCGCGTCGATCATCGGGCCGATGACCCAGCTACCCACCGATCCAGCCCCTTACGACGGCGAGCAGCACCGGCGCCAAGATGGCCAGGGCGTAGCCGATGAGAGCGGACTTGAAAGCGGAATTGGACTTCTCGACCTCGCCCGGATCGCCGCCAGCCGCAAGCCGGCGTAGTCCCCCGATGGTCAGGAACAAGGTCGCCAGCCCGAACAGCAGCCCGATGATCCACTTCGTGATGTTGCTGACGATCACCGGCAGGCTGTTGACGGCCTCGATCATCTGTGAGTCGGCGGCGTAGGCCGGAACGGAAACGGCCACCGCCGCAGCGGTGGCCGTCAGGAGGAACAGCAGTCGGGAAATGTTGCGTCGCAACATGGCGGGCACCTCCCGCCCCGGGCGTCCGGGGCGAACTGGGATTTGGGGTGCGCCACCGGGATCACCGGGGTGGGGCCGCAGGAGCGGTGCTCCTTCCAGCCGTTGCGGGATCGGGTGCGAACACGGCCCGGTCAGGCCGGCGCCACCCCTTCGTGATCCCGGGGCGCCGACACCGGCCGCCTCGTGCGGTCCGATGTCTTGCCCACCAAGGCCCCGCGTTGGGTGCCCAACGCGGCCTATGCCGCCGCGCCGCTACCCAACGCCGGCCCGACACCGGCCGCTGGGCGGCTTTTGTTGGGCCGGTTGCGGCGCGAGCGCAGCGGCACGAACGACAACTCGCCTGCCCCGATCGCGTCCGCCAGCCGCTTCTCCGCTTTCGCCCGCCAGTCCGACGCGAGCTGCGGGGAGATCCCGATCTGCGCGGCCACGCGTGCGAGGGTCTGGTCATCCAGGCGGGTCGCGGCGATCAGTGTGGCCTCGTCGCGGTCGAGGACCGCGACCGCGACCGCGCGGGCCAGCACCAGGTCCGGGTGATCCCACGGCCGGATCGGCAACACCGCCCCGGGCCCACCGGAGCGGATCAGCATCGTGTCGGACTCGGCCTCGCGGATCTTGCGGGCGGCCCGGACCCCCGCCTCGAGCAGCCGGCCGCAGATCCGCGGCTCGTCGAGGTCGACCCGGGCGAGGCACTCCATGAACCCGACCAGCAGCTCGGAATCGAGGTCGTGAGTGTCGCCGCGCCAGCCGGCGGCCAGCATGCCCGCTTGCCGGCGCAGTCCGGGCATCGCCATCCCGACGGCGGCGACCCGCCACGCCGGCCCGTCCCGGCGAGCCCGAACGACCAGTTCCCGCCACACCGCGTCGCGGACCTGCGCGCTGGTGCCCGCCGCGAGCACCAGCCGGCGCAGCTCATCCAGCGGCACGATCCGGTCGGGCAGACCGGCGAAGCCGCGAGCATCGAACGGCACATGCGTCGGCGCCTCGGCCAAGAGAGTGAACGCCTTCTCGGCCGCGCCCAGCGGCGTCGACGGCCAAGAAGAAGACGCTGAGATAGACATTTCAGAACTCCCGAATGGTGGAGTGCGCCCCGGTCACCTCGGGCGCGTGAGCCGCCATTCAGGCAGGTCAAGCCAACATCGAGCCGCATCGCTGTCGGATGCGTTCGGCTGTTGGCGCAAGTCACGACGCCCCCAACAGGCCACGACGCGCAGGCCGCGCCTCACCGCCGATCGACGGGGTCGCGACAACAGCGCAGGTCAGGCGCTCAGTTGGATGCAGTTGGGCGGGCCGCCACGATGCGGGGCCGCGACTGGCTGGCGGGCATTACGCAGCGGGAGCGTTCCGGCGTCCAGGTGCGTCAGGCAACACGTCTTGCGCCCGCGACGCGACGAGGCCGGTCACGGCGGGGCCCGGCGCACGTCAGAGACCTTGGTCGCGGGCCGCACACCCGTCACCCGATGGTTGGCCCCCGAGAGCCCGCCCTTGGCGTCGACCACGATCGCTCGAGGTTCTGATCTTGATGGGACTCCTCGCCCACGTCTAACCGTGTGGTGACGCCACCCAACAACGGGCGCCGGCACGGCTGCTTCAGCTCCGCCATCGGCGATAGCTTGCGTGTCCACAGACGGGCGAACGGCAGCCGTTGGGTCCAGCCAGCCGGCTTGTTGAGTGAGCCCGGCAGCTCGACCGGAGTCCTGTTGGGTTGGCCCGCCGGGCACGCGATCGGGCTGTTGGGTGCGCGTTGAGTGCTCCGATGCGTCCGTACCGGCGAATCCCGGTTCCGCGGCGCCTTAGTGAAATGCGAACACGGCTCGTCGGCGCGGGAGCGACCCGCCCATGACTGCCCATGACAAGAACATTTCCGTCGCCCCGGACGCCCGGCCTGACATTGCCGTCACCCGCGCCAGTCACGACACGGCCGCCGTCATCGTCTGGCGGATCAGCCTGGACAGCGCCGCCGACGCGGACACGACCGGAAATCCTGACGCCGGTGACGGCCCTCTGAACGAACGGCTGGCGCGCCACCTCGTCGCGATTTACAGCGACGTGCACGCCACGGTCGTCGACTTCGACGCCGACCCGAACCTTCAGCGCGCGGCCGGGGCAACCGGACGTACCTACTCAACGGTCAACGACCTCGGCGAGGCGGCCCTGGAACCCCAACCGTCCGACCCGGCCGCGCTGATCCTGCTGCGCTGGCCCCGCCCAGTTACCGAGGAGCCGGGATCGGACCCCAACAGCCTTCTCAGCCGCTGCCAACGGCAGCTCGCGAACCACGGCAGCACCATCGTCGTCGTCACGGCCACCTCACCAGGCGCCAGCGGGGCGAGCTACCGCGACCACGAGCAGGTCCTGCTGCCGGCCGCGCGAACCGCCGGGCTACGCCACCTGCACGACATCGTCCCCATCGACGCCGTCGACGGCCGTGACGCCTTCACCTACGCGACGGACCAGCAGACCGCCGAGTGGGCCGACTCCGGCGTACCGCGACAGAACCGCGTCACGACCTTGATGGTCTTCGGTCACCCGGGACGGCGACCGTGACATCCCGCGACAACAGCGATAGGAAATCGGCACTGGGGCGACAAGAACAGCGGCCCGTTCCTGTCACCCCCGACAGGCAACCGCGACCCGGCGACAGAAACCTGTCGCCGGGCGACAGAGATGAACAGCCGAGCCACCAGGCAAATGAGCCAGGTTACGGTGCTGCGGCCAACACCCCACTCACGAATCCGCCAAGAGAAGGAGACCAGGATGATGGCCCGCTCCACCTCCCTGATTTGGGTGCACGATGACCCGGGCGCCGGAAAGATGGGTTCCCGATCCGTTGCTGACCATCGACGAGGTCGTCGCCTGGATCCGCAAGCCCAAAGCCACCCTCTACAGCTGGCACAGTCGAGGGCAGGGACCCCCAGCGATCCGGGTCGGCAACGTGCTGCGCTACCGACGCAGCGACGTCGAGCAGTGGCTCGAGAACCACACCGATCGGTCATGAACGGTCCCGCTTATGGGTAGGCCCCCACTGCCCATCGGGACTTGGGGCAAAATCCGCCGCGACCAGCTCGGCCCGAACCAGTGGCGAGCCCGCGCTAAATTCCGCGACTACGACGGCGAAACCCGCGAGGTCGAAGCCCACGGCACCACCGGCGCGAAAGCCGAGAACAAACTCCGCGAAATGCTGCGGGACCGAGCCACCCCCAACAGCAGCGACATCACCGCGAACACCCTCATCAACGCCCTGTTCGACCTGTGGTTCGACGAAATCACCGGCCAGGAAGGCCTCTCAGCCCAAACCCGCGACCGGTACCGATCCTGCTACGACCAAGCCATCCGCAAACCACTCGGTAAGCTCCGCATCCGCGAGACCACCGTCGGCCGGCTCGACAAGTTCTTCAAGACCCTCGCCAAGGCCCAACGTGCCCAAGCCCACAACGCCAAAGTTGTCCTCAAACAGATGCTGGCCATGGCCGTCCGGCACGGCGCCATCAGCACCAACCCGATCCGCGACATCGCCAGCCTGCCCAGCCGCCGCCGTACCGTAGTAGCCCTCGCCACCGACGACCTCGAATCTGTCCGCGCCGCGATCCTGCGCTGGCAAGAACCGGTACCCGGCAAATCCGGTCCGCACCACACCAGCGACCTCGCCGACATCATCGACCTACTGCTGGCCACCGGAGCCCGCATCGGCGAGATCCTCGCCATCCGCTGGCAAGACCTCGACCTGGATAGCCGCCCAACGACCCTGACCATCAGCGGCACCCTGGTCTACGTCAAAGGCAAAGGCCTGTTCCGGCAGGACTGGACCAAGACTGACGCCGGATTCCGCGTCGTCGTCCTGCCTCAGTTCGCCACCCGCATGCTGGCGCGACGTCTCCAGGGCGCAGTCGTCAACGACCTTGATGCCGTCTTCACGACCCGCAACGGCACGTGGCTTTCCCCTAACAACGTTCGCCGGCAATGGCGGCAAGCACGCGCAGACACTGGACTCGAATGGGTCACGCCGCACAGCTTCCGCAAGACCGTCGCCACGCTCCTGGACCGTGAAGGCAAGGGCGGTGCCGCAACCCTGCAACTCGGCCACTCCAACGAGGATGTCACCAAGGAGTACTACATCGTCAAAGCGACCGTCGCTCCCGACGTCACCGAGGTCCTCGACAAGCTCGGCCCCAACCATCCGGACGGCACAGACTCGCCAGCACACCCTGCAGCCGCGCCCGTCCGCGCCGAACATCGCTATAGGGAACGCCCCCGAGGGCGGTCGCGGCGGTCACGTCAGCGACATAGCCATTCGGTGATCATTTCGCCGTAGACGCCACCGCGACCGTCTGGCGTACCGCCCAGCCGAGATGACGGGCAGTGGTGCCCGAGTCCACAGACGCCCTCCCGACACGCCGGCCCGACCGGAAGCCGCCGGCCGCAGCGCGACGGTGCTCGCGTGGTGGGGACCCCCGCCCGTCGACGAACGCTGGTGGGACCCAGCAACGTCTACAAGCACGCCGTCACCGTGCTGGTCGAGCACTGGGAAGTCAGCAAGCACCTCACCGCCACCGACCCCGGCCTGCCCGAACTGGACCGCGAAGACAAACTCGACCTGTTACGCCGCATCGCCCGCCGGATGCAGGACGCCCCGGCCGGGCTGGCGGGAAACCACATCGCCGGCGCCGACCTGTTCACCATGTTCGAGACCTACCTGCGTGGCGACCATGCTCTGCCGCCCGGCCCAGCCAAGGTCGTCGCCCGGTCAGGCTGAGCTTGTGGATCTTCTCGGGTTGGTGAGTCCGCGTTTCGGCAGGTCAGAGCCGCGCCAGCGAGCGAGCCGATATGTGGGTGGGCTGGTTGCGGGGTTGGAACGCAAGAACGGCTGGACCCTCGCCGAGCACGCGGGTGAGCTGAGCCCGGATGGGATGCAGCGGCTGCTGCGTCGGGCGGACTGGGACGTCGACGGGGTCCGCGATGACATCTGCCACTACGTCGTCGACCGGCTCGGGCATACCGGGGCGGTGCTGGTCGCCGACGACACCGGCTTTGTGAAGAAGGGCGACAAGTCCGCCGGGTGCAACGGCAATACACCGGCACCAGCGGTAAGACCGACAACTGTCAGATCGGCACCTTCCTGGCCTATGCCGCCCCGGCCGGACACGTCCTGATCGACCGGCACCTGTATCTGCCCGAGTCCTGGCTGGCCGACCCCGACCGCTGCCACGAGGCCGGCATTCCGGCTGACGCTGAACTGCTGACCAAGCCGCGGATCGCGATCGACATGCTGCAACGCGCGATCGACGCGCAGGTGCCGTTCACCTGGTTGACCGCCGACGAAGCGTTCGGGCAAGTCAAATACCTGCGGGTCTGGCTCGAAGAACGCGACGTCTTCCACGTCGTGGCCACCAGATGCAACGACGATGTGTCCGCCCGCGGGCGGGGGTACGGCCGCGTCGATGAGATCGTCGCGAGCCTGCCGGCCCGGGCTTGGCGGCGGCTGTCGTGCGGTGACGGCGCGCAGGGGCCCCGAGTTTACGACTGGACGCGGGTGCCGATCCGCCCGTGGTGGGCGCCCGGCCGCGGGCACTGGCTACTCGCCCGGCGCAGCATCAGCGACCCGACCGAGATCGCCTACTACATCTGCTACGCACCCGCCGCACCACCCTCACGACACTGATCTGGGTCGCCGGACGCCGCTGGCCGGTCGAGGAATGCTTCAAACAGGCCAACAAGAAACCGGCCTGAACGACTACCGGGTCCGCACCTGGTGCGGCTGGTACGCCCACATCACCTTGTCGATGCTCGCCCTGGCCTGGCTCGCCGCGATCCGCGCCGCCGAACAGCAAAAAGGGGAACCACCAACAACATCGAACAGCTCATCCCGATCAGCGTCCCGAAGCCCGCCGCCTGATCGCCGCACTGCTCAACGACCGCCACCCAGACAACGACCACACCATCGCCTGGTCAAGCTTCCGACGCCGCCGCCAATGGCAATCACGGCAAAGCCACTGGCGACGACGATCAAGCCAAGTGCCGTTGCAGTACTAGGCCTCGATCGGGGGGCGGCGGGCTTCGCTGCAAGTGATGGTTTATGGGCCTGATCAGCTGTAACCGGCCCACGAAATCGCCCATTGGTGTGGTAAGCGTCTTCAAATAAGGCGCTAACGCATCCTCGTTTCGTGCTCTATCGTTGAGGAAGCGCGACCCCGTCCGGCGAAAGAGCCCCTGGGCTCTGGTCTTTCGCCTAGCTGGGCGGGGGTTCGTGCTCTCGTCTGGCTAGTAGTAGGTGTGCGTGCCAGCCTTGAACAGGTCAAACTCGGTGCGCACCTTCGGCGCGATCAGCTCGTAGTAGGTGTCGTCACCGGTCTCCCACTTGCGGGCGACAGCCCAGAGGCAGTAGTCCACGGCTTGCAGGGCGAAGTCACTGGAGCACGGCCAGAACGCCAGCGTGCGCTTCACCCGGTAGGGAACGACCTCGGTCATCACGCCTTCGATCGCGTCCCGGAACGACTTTCTCGTGCGCCGGGTACCCAGTTCGGCGGCCACGACCATCAGCTCGTCGCCCGCGGCCAGATCGCGGGGCGCTAGGTGGCGAAGGTGGTAGTACCAGGCGTATCGGTAGAACGTGGGATGATCAAGCCGGGTTTGCGGCTGGGCTTTCGGCTTGTCGAGCAGAGTGACGTCGACCGTAAAGTCGAGGCCCGCGAGCACCTCAAGGACGTCCCGGCGGGTCTGCGGGTCGTTCTGGGTGGCGTGAAAGTACGAGTCGAGCCCGTGATCGGCCCAGGCCAACTTGTCTCGAAGCACTGTAAGCCGGGCTCGCAGCTCGGCCAGATGGTGCTCCTCGATCAAAATCGTCGCGACCGAGAAGTAGCGGCTGGCACCGACGTGTCGGGCGAAGTCAAGATTGCCGCTCTCGTCGGAGAACAGGTAACGCCGCATTTCCCGCCCCCCTAGGTCCTCATGTCGGGTCCGATGGGGGAGCCGCTCAGGTTTCGACCATCGAAGTCGCGTTTGCCGGAAAGCACCTTCTCACGACACCAATCGACCGGGCAACCCGATTCGGGTTGAAGGTCACCCGATTGGGGGTTCTCCGACCTCTACCGAGATTATTCCGTTCCGGTATCGTGGTCATATGGTCGTTCACGAGTCGGATTCACTTCCCGAGACGGAGCTTGCACAGCGGCTCCGCCCGCTGAGGACGCAGCGGGGGTGGTCGCAAGCTGAGTTGGCCCAGCATATGAGCGAGCAGTACGGCCTGCGCTGGCACCAGACCACGATCGCAAAGATCGAGGCCGGCCAGCGCCCTATCGGCCTGAACGAGGCCGCCGCGCTCGCCAATGAATTCGACATCACCGGCACCGAGCTCCTGATGCCGTTTGCAACTCGCCAGGAAGAAGCCGACGAGTTGCGCGTGCGCGAGGAACAACTACGCGAGCGCAGCCTCGCTGTCGAGGAAGAGCTAACGCGGTTGATCGAGCGCCAGGCTGCAGCACGCGGTCAGGTCGAGAAGCTCGCCGGCGATCGGGATGAAGCCGTTCAGCGGGTCGCGTCACTGGCCGCGACGCTACGACAGATTACCGAGCAGCACGAAGACGCCCAGAGACGTCACCAGATGCTCTTGGCCACACTGGATCGCGGTCTCGCGGAACTCGCCGAAACCGATACCGCGGTCGCCCAGCTCCGGGAACGCCACGACTTTCACCGTGCCGAACTCGATCAGGTACGCGCGCGCCGCCGCCAATCGCAGCTGCAAGCACTCGGCGGACCCGGGCCGCAGGCGGTCACTGATAGCGACACGGGCTGGATCTATGCCGTCGCGCTCGCCCAGGAAGACTTCCCCGGCGCGCAGCCGCGGCCTGCCGGAACGGATTGGCGCTGGCTATCTGGCGACCACTGGACCGTGGTGGAGGCTAAATGCTGCACCACCGCCACCCGCGCACCGAACCAAACCCGCAAGCCGGCCCAGGGGATACCGATTGGCGAACTCGCCGAAGGCATCGTTCGGCAGCTAACCGCCAACGACCACGACGCTCGATCGCAAAGCCAAACCCGACTGCAGTTTCTCGTCGCAATACCTATGACAGGCCACGCCGACCATGACCACGCCTCCACGCATCTCCGGGAAGCGGCGTCCGAGTTCCTGGCAAAGTTCGAAGGCTCACGAGTTGGTAATCCGGACTGAGGCGATGCCATCGTGAGTCGCCAACAGCTGCGCCCAGACAACCTTGAGAAGCGCCCTGGCGCTCTGCCCGGCCGTTCAAGCACCCATCGCCACCGTGCTGTCCAGCGATTCTCAGTAAGGTCAGCCGCATGAGGCAGCGCGAGACGTGAGATATGACCGACCAATCTTCGTCATGGTTCAAGGTCCCTCAGAGACGGTCACGGCTTCCGGCCCAGCGTCAGAACCGTCGTCCGATCCACCAGCGACGTCCACACGGCTTGAGCCATCCGTTTCCGCGACAACTGCGCGGCAGCAGCCAGCTGCCGGCGTCGAGCTTGCTCAGGGCGACAGCCCGCTTGTCCTGGGCGCTGCTCGTGGTCACGGTTCCTCCGCGCAAGGGGCATGGACCGACTGCACGAACATACCGTCCCAACTGAGCGAACCGTGAACGCTAGCCAGGGCCTCGGTCCAGTACTCGACAAACGAGTGTCGTTAGTGTCCGCTCGGCAGCCCTGGCCAGCGCGGGAGCCCGCGGCTTTGCTTATCTTGATATATGGTGGTTAAGCTAGAGGGCATGCACGGCATCACGCGCGTTACCGCACCGCTGCTCGATGTCCTGGCCTACTTCCTGGCAGCCTTCGACAACGGCAATACCCCTGTATACGGCTGGGCCCTCATGCGCGACCTCAAGCGCTCAGGCCCAACCGTGTACGGCGTCCTTGACCGCCTGGAGGACGCTGGCTTCATTGCCTCCTACTGGGAGGAGAACCCCGAGGCGGGCCGGCCCAGGCGAAGGCTCTACGAGCTGACACCAAACGGCACCATCGAAGCGCGTCAGCTACTGGCCGAGCGGCGCCCCGCGCCGACCCGGCAACCGATCAAACCCGGCTGGGCGACATTCGCTCGCATCCTCGGCATCACCCCGGAGGCAATCCGGTGACCACCAAGGAGATCATCGTCGCCGCACTCCTGGCAATCGGCGCAGCTGAGCTGTGCGATTACCTCGCCTGGGCAGCAAAGAAACTGGCGCGTACAGCCGCCTACCTGCGCTACGGGCACACCAGACGAGGAAAAGTGCGTGCGGAGGAATGGGTCACGCTCATCGAAGAACGTCCCGATCAGTTCCTAAAGTTCGGCACTGCTCTCTGGTTGCTCATCACGGGATTCGGACATCGACTCTCCAGGAAGAGGGCCGAGCTGAAGAGGTCCGCCGCAGCTGAGGCATACATTGCCCAGAAGCGCGAACTACACGTCTTCATCGATGTAGCGAGGCTCACGACGTCCGCCGCTGCCGCCGAGCGGGCTCGCATGGTGGGAGATGAGGCCACTCTCCGGCCCCAACGAATCACAAGCAAGAAGGGCGCCTTCGATAGTCGACCGAGATTGCGGCCGCGCCTGATTCAGCGCTCAGGCACCACACCCTCGACACCCGACGACTCAATCTTCAGCGATTAGCTCGCTGATGGCGCACGCCGCCGAGCGGTCCAAGCTGTTGCGCGCCCGCTCTGGCGACGTCGGATATCACAACTATCGGAATGCCACCCACCCGCTGGTCGTCCGGCCACGACGCCGTGTGCCGAGGAAGCCGGGACAACCGGTGGCGAGCACGAAGCCAAGTCAGCGAGAGAGACGGCTTTGATGGAGGGTTATGGCGTCGTAGAGCCGTTGGCGCTGACGACGGATTAGTTCGCTCGAGAGTTCTGGTGGCAGCCGCGTCTCCTCGTCAAGGGTGGCGCTCAGGAGTTGGTCGGCGGTTAGGCCTTGAACGGGCTTCGGGGTTCCGTTGTAGCCGGCAGTGAAGTCCGCACCAGCCAGGTCTGCTTCGCGAAGGTCGGCGCCATGGAGGCTGGCTCCGCCCAGCTTGGCCCTTTGCAGATTCGCATTCCTGAGGTTACTGTCCTGCAGCTGGGCGTCCTCTAATTCAGCGTCGCTTAGGTCAGCGTCATCGAATGTTACCTTCTGCAGTCGTGCCCCGATTAGATATGCACCGTGTAGATATGCACCTCCTAGCCGCGAATCCTGCATTTGTGCCCAACTGAGATTCGCGCTTTCCAGCCGGACATGATGCATGATCGCATCTCGCAGATTGATGCCCCAAAGGTCGGCGTGATCGAACCGAAGGCCGCGAAGAACGGCGCCGCAGATATCGGATATTCTCAGATCGAGCTGGTTGGGCTCCTGGCGTTGCGGCCGTCGACCCAGGACAGTGAGGGCTGTTTGCACGTCCGTGGCGAGAGTTCTATATGTAGGCCGAGGGCCTTGGTGTATATGTTCTGACTTCTCAGGAAATGCGTGCTGCACTGCGCCTGTTCGCTCGCGAATAAAAGCGGCGAGGACCTCTACCACCGTGCCGTGGTCGCGTTGGGACTCGACCATTAGATGCTCGAGCGCGTAGATGCCGCCAAGGCGTTCCGTGATCTTTTCCGAAGACAGTTGTGTGATGGCTTTCGTGTATCGATCGGTGATCTGGCCGCGACGCGCGAGGAAGTAGGTGCGGGCTGTGAAGCCGGCTCCCGCGAGTAAACCGAGGCCGCCAATTGCTGCAAGGAGCACTTGGCGGGTGCCGTTGAGTGCGTCGGTCTTGTCTTTGTCGTGGAGGTGCTTAGAGGGAGTGGCCCACCAAGCCGCTGGACCTAGTAAGAAAATGAGAAATCCGGCTGCAACAACGACCACCAATAAGACTATCAGCGGCGGGCGAGCGCGAATCCACATCGCAAGTTCCCGACCTCTGCGCCAAAGTGCTGCTCCCGCAGCACGAACTCGCGGTGTTGGGACTGCGCCTTTGGTCATGGTCTCATCCGTTCTTGAAGTCGTCGTTCCTCGCGGCGGCTGATGTCGGCGGCGTAGGTCGTCCAGTCGCCGGCACTGGCGCGTTGCCAGGCGGCAGCGACGCTGATGTGGATGCCGAGCATCCGGGCGAGGATCGCGGCGGGCAGTTCGGTGGCGAGGTCGAACAGTGCGGTGGAGCGGGACTGTGCGGGGTTGAGGCCTAGGTCGCGCAGGCGTTTGGTGAGTTGGAAGGCGCTGATGGGCCGGGCGGGCTGGCCACCGGGGAACAGCCATGGGCTGGTGCCTGGGGCGCCGATGACGGCATGTCCGCGGCGGGTGCTGGCCAGGTCGCGGACGAGGCTTGCGAGTGGTTCGGGAAGGACGATCGGTTCTCGGCCCAGGCGCAAGCGGATTGTGTCCGGGGTGGTCTGGAGGTGGTCGAGGGTGAGCCGGCTGATTGTGGCGGGTTGCTGGGCGTAGAGCAGGACGAGTAGGCCCGCGACGCGTATTTCGGTGTCGATGGTGTGGTCGTGCAGCAGTCGACGGGCGCGTTCCCAGCGGGCTTCGGTGTCGATCGGTGCCGCGGGTCCGGCCCAGCGGGTGGCGGGGAGCTCGAGCGTCGTGAGTTTGTTGCGGTGGGCCCAGCGGATGAAGTTGCCGGCCTCCCGGCGGGCGTTGTCGTCGGCGAGCCACTGGTCGAGGTCGGCCTGCCGGGCGGTGGCGAGGGTGCGGCCGTGGTCGGCGAGCCGGTCGAACAGGGCGACAGCGGCGTTGATGTTGCGTTTGGCCGCGAGAAACTGGTGATGGGTGGTGTCGGCGCCGTTGAGCCTGCCGCGGAGGCGGCGCAGCGCGTGCCAGATCGCGTAGCGGCGCAGCAGATGCTGCTCGTCAGGGTTGGCCCGTGCGGCGATGGTGTCGGTGATCCACCGGTGCAGCCGGGCGAGTTGTTCGTCGCGGGCGGGCAGGGTGCCGATCGCGACCAGCACGCTGCGCAGGTGCTCGACGGGCTTGCCCGGCGGCAGGGCGTCGAGCGTGTCGTGGGTCAGCGGCTGATCGGCGAGGACTTGCAGGATGGCGGGGGCGGCGCTGCGGTTGAGCCAGCCTTCGACGGTGGCCGTCCGGTTCGTCGTCGCGAGCGCGTCGTGCAGGGCTTGCAGTTCGGGCCGGATGGTGTCGCTGTCGTCGCCGAGGACCTGACGTAGCCGGCGGTGGATGGTGCAACGCGCGCAGCGGGCGTTGCCGCCAGCGTGGATGCGGCCCGGTTCGCCGCAGCCAGGGCAGGCCTGCCAGAAGCCGGGGTCGGGCCGGGTGCAGGTCGCGCAGAGCGGCCCCGCAAGGGTGCCGCCGCGGATGGGCCGGTCCTGTCCGCAGCCGGTGCAGCGGGCCCACCGCCGCTTGCAGGCGCGGCACCACGGCTGCCCGGTGGTCTTGGAGATCAGGCACGGGCCGGTCTGGCCGCAGATCGCGCAGGTCCCGGTCGGCCATGGCCGGCAGCTCTGGCAGAGCGGTCCGTCCGGGGTGCGGACGCTGACCGGGCGCCGCCGTTGGCAGGTGGTGCAGGTTTCCTGGTTCGCGGGTTGCCGCAGGAGGCAGGTAGGACACAACGGCCGGCCGTGTTCGTCGCGGCTACCGGGTTCGCGGACCGCTCCGCACTCGGCGCAGGGCCGGGCCCGGGTCTTGGCTACGCAGTTGCGGCAGAGCCACTGCCTGTCGATCCGCCGGTGCAGATGGATGCGGCGCTGGCAGTGCGGGCAGGCCGGTGGGGTGATCGCCTGGGCGCCTGCGGCGATGAGTAGGTCGATCATCCTCAATACGCAGGGGGCGGTCGCGTCGGCGCCGGCCCCGGTGAGGAGATCGGGCCGTTCCTGTAACTCCCATGCCAGTTGATGTCGCTGACCTCGTCGGGTCGCCGCCGCGTGCACCGCGCCAGCCACCGATTCCGCGGTCAGGCCCGCTTCGAGACCGGTCACAATGGTGATGATGGTGTCGACCGGATCGCGTTCGTCGACCGGGCACTGGACGCACTGCGGACGGCCGTGTCGGTCGCGAAAGGCCACCGGCCGAGACTGGCCACACATGCAGCACGGTTCGGGGCGGCGGTCGCAGGGCGCGCAGTACCAGTCCTGGCCGCGGCGTTGCAGGCTGCGTAGCGGCTTGGCGCAGCCGGCGCAGACCGGGTCCGAGATCGCGGCAGCGCCGGCACGGCGCAGCTCGATCAGCAGGTCCGCCACGACCCGCGGTGCGGGCGAGCGGCCATCGCGCAACATGTCGGGCCGGTCCGTCAGGGCCTGGGCGAGACGGCGTTGCTTGACCCGGCCGCCGGCGACGCCAGCCACGATGTCCGCGATCATCGCCGGGGTCAGACCCGGCTCGGTCGCGGCGACCAGGGCCACGGTGACGCCGATCGGGTCGGCGAGGACCGGCGCGACCGCGGGCGCGTTTTCCGCCGTCGGCGTCGTGACGGGCACTGCGGTTACCGGTCGGCGCCAGTGATACGGGCCCGTTTCGGGCGCAGCTCGCCGACTCCGCTCTCGCTGCCGCCGACCGCCTCGCGCCGGCGGGCGGACTGGGCAGCAGCGACCGGCTCGATCAGGTCCTCCATCGAGCAGTCGAGGATGTCCAACAGAGCCATCAGGATCTTCAGGCTCAGCCGTTCCGGCCGGTCGACCACCAGCCGGTAGACCTGACTGGATGACAACCGGATCTCGCGCTGGGCCAGCGGTTCGAGCAGATCGGTCGTCTGGAACATTTCCCGGCGGGCCATCACCTGCCGCAGATTCCATCGATAGTCGAGCTTGGCCGCCATCTACCGCTCCTTCTCTTGCCCGCCCGGCGTGTCGAACGCCGGCGTGAGGGCCCTGCGTAGGGCCGTGTTCATGAAGTCTCCGGACACGTGGGTGTAGATCGCCGTCGAGGTGTCGCAGCGATGCCCGACCGCCTCCTGGATGAACCGGCGGTCCACGCCGTCTTCGGTCAGATGGGTCACCCACGAGTGCCGCAAACTATGCGGGCTGAGGATCTTCGGCAGGCCGAGCGCATCCCGGTAGGCGACGAACCGGGCGTTGATCTCGGCCGGGTTCACCCGCCCGCCGCGTTCGGTCACCCACAACGCTGGATGATCCGCGCAGCCGAACCGGGGCCGGATGTTGTCCACGTAGTCGGCGACCGCCTCCACCGCCCAACCCATCACCGACGGCACGTTGCGCCGCCGCGGCGGCTGACCGCGCACCGCTTTGCCGTAGCGGACGTGCAGCATCCCGTACCGGCCGAACTCCGGTGCCGCCGCATTACGTCCCCAGTCGGCCACATCCAGCTTCGAGGTCTCGGTGCGGCGCAGCCCCCACGCGTAGACGACCTTGAATAGCGTCGCGTCCCTGTAGGCGGCCAGCGCGCCTTTGCGTTTCACCCGGACCGCCCGGTCGACCTGCTCGTCGGCGTAATCCAGGAACCGCTGCAACTCCGGCCGCGTGAACGGGCGCGCTTCCGGCCGGCCCTCGTAGTCGTTGAGGTGCGCGATCGTGTTCCACTCATGGCAGATCGGCACCGGGAACGTGCCGAACGCCTTCTCGCACTCCACCGTCCAGCCATACCGGCCGTCGGTCAGATACTCGCTGAACAACCGCAGATCGGTCTGGTAGCCGCGGATCGTCGACGGGGCCAGCTGACGCTCGCTGGTCAGTGACTGGGTCCACTCGTCCACATCGCCCGGTCCCCAGTTCCACGGGTACTCGTTGGTGAACTCCAGGAACCGGCGTACCAGCCGTTCCCGCGGCGCGATCGTGTCCTCCAGCAGACCACGAGCGGCCTGTTGGGCCCGCCAGCCCTTGAACATCGCCTCGACCATCGCATCCTCCGGACGCAGCTGCACCACACCAGAGATGAGCTGCAGGCGCGCCGCACCCGCCAAATCACCCCGCCCCAACCCGTCCTCCAAGCCCCAAGAACTGCGACCGTTCGACGGCGGGATCATGCATTAAACGGGATCATCACGCAAGCAGAGCAGCTCACAGGCGGTACCGCAACGCCGCCACGGACCCATTGCGGAGCAGCGCTGATCAGGCGACCTGCGAAAACTCGCCCGTCTGATGCAATTCCTGAGAGTTGTCATAGCGGCGGGTGGTGCGCGGGTCTGCATGCCCGAGGAGGTCTTGCACCGCGTGCAGCGGGGCCTTTTCCAAGCCCGCGGTAGCCACGGAGTGGCGCAGGCTGTGCACGCCCCGGTGCTCTGCGCCGGGGATGCCGCCAACCTTGCCGACGCGCGGCACAAGGCGGAACACGGCGGGCCGGTCGAGGCGGCGCCCGGTCCGGGTGACGAAGCGGCACTCCCCGACGGCGTCGCAGGCCCTGACGTAATGCGCGAACAGATCCAGTTACTCATCGACGTGGCGAGCCGAACCAACGTCACCGTCCAAGTCTTGCCACCCGGCGCCGGCGCCCGGCTCGGCATCGGCAACTCGTTCTCCTGCTGCGCCTACGCGGGGAGCACCTGCCCGGCGTTGTCTACCTAGAACAGTTCGGCGACGCCTACTTCCTGGACGATCCCAAACGCGCCGACCGCTACCTGGAGGTGATGACCACCCTCGCCTTGGCGGCCAAACCCCCGGCCGACACACCCGCCACCCTCCAAGACACGCTGAACGCCATCGAAACGATGTCAGCGGGCAGCAGGTGAAAGCCGTCCTGACCGCCGGCGGCGGGTTCGCGACGACCGTCGCAACCATCCTCGGCTTCGCGGGCAATACCGGCTCAGCGACCCCGTGACCCTCTGCGCGCTCGGCGCCATCTGCGCGAGCGCTGTGGCCACGCTAATAGCGGCGGCCGTCGTGACTCGGCGGCCATTACCGCGTCGCCCGGGAGGAGCCAGCGAGGCTGGTATCTGGCGAACCAATCCAGCAGGCCAAGAGCCATCCTGAACACGTACGCCAGAGAAACTCCCGGGCCGGTCCTCCCGCGTGTTACGGCCTGGCCACTGACACGTGCCCAATTTCCGCACCTGCCTGTGTCGGGACGATTCTCCTCCGTGGCCAGCGCCCCGGACGGCATGTGCCAAGGGCCCAATAGCCGGAACGCATCCGCCCTTCGGCGACTTACCCGCAGCGGCCAAATATGGCATGGTCGACTGTGGATCGGAGGCGAGCATGGATTCTTGGCGTCCAAAAACGTTCGGCCTCGCACCCTGCACCCTCGTGAAGATCACCGCGTCAGATGTCGACAGCGCCGAGCGATGCCCGCAGCAGGGGTACGTGAAATCCCGCAAGCCCTCTCGGATCGTCGGTCCGCTCGCCTGGGAGAAGAGGTGGGACGCCGATCCGATCCCGCTGAAGCACTTCCTCACCGCCCTCGGTGCCTACCTGTACAGCGGCTCTCTTCCCGAGCGGGATCGGATGTCACGCAGTCGCCGCACCTATGCCCGAGCTCATCCTGGAGTGCGGACGTTCCTGGATCACGCGCTGGACAACTACCTGGACTTCCTGGGCAGCCGGGAGCGGCCGGGGATCCGTGCCCGCTATCTCGGGTTCGACACCGAGTTCCGAGTCGCGAGAGGTGGCGCTCTGGCAGTGTGGGCGCCGGTCTACGAGATCGGCCCGGGGCACGTCGAGGTCCACCGGCTGCGGATCAGAAGAACCCACCCGGAGCTCACCGGGTGGGCGCAGCTGGCGGCCTACGCCGTGAGTCAGGCGCACGGGGCGGCGTCGGTGTCCGTCGTGGACGTCAGCCTTTATCACGATCCCGCTGTGGCCCGGCACGAGTCCGTGCTGGTGGACCGGATCTCGGCCGGCGAGGCCGAGGCGATCTATCTGGCCGATGTCCGGCCTCACGTCATGGCGACCGTTCAAGGCGGCCCGCCGTCGACCGGACACGGTTGCGGGGATTGCCTGGTAGCCGGTGTCTGCGACGCTCTGATCCCGATGGACAGGGCATTGATGCAAACCGGGCCCGGCCCCTACCTGCGGTCGATCTCCGCGAACGAACTGTTCGTCTACGAACGGTGCCCCGCGCAATGGTTTCTGGAGAAGAAGACCCGACTGCCGTTGGTGACCGATCGGGCGGACAACGCCGCCACCAGCCGGGGCCGCGGCGTGCACGACTGGTTGAAGGTGGCGCACCGCCGCGGCCGGCCCTGCACCGCAGACGACCTCCCGCTGCCGGCCGATCGGAGCCCGCAGCATGTCGGTTTCACCGCTCTCGATGATCAGCAGTACGCAGCGGCGTTCCCGTTCCTGCTGACCCACCTGGAGCAGTGCCCGCTCGCCGGCGGCGGGGAGGTTCTGGTCGCCGACGAAACCCTCTACGGCTGGGACGCCACCGCCGACACGGTGATCGCCGGCCGCCCCGACCTGCTGTACCGGCGCGACGGGATCCTTGTGCTACGGGAGACCAAGTCCACCGAAGGACCGGTCGCGAAAGATCCGGACGACGCCCGGGACGGCTTCGATGGCATCGTGTATTGGTGGCTGAGGATGATGCAGGCTGGCTACCTGCAACATTTCGGGGCAACAAGCGGCCGGGTCGAATTGGAGATCCTCGGGCCCGACGAGTCGATCTGCCACAGCTACCCCACCGACGACGAAGATCTGGAGATCATCGCCGAAACCCGGGTGCGTCACCTGGTCGCCGACTGGCACGCGGACACGACCTGGGCGAGCCGGTCGAACCCATTGTGCACCAGGTGCCCGGTAGCGGTCTGGTGCCCCGACCGCGACCAATACGCCACCCGCGTGGCCGCGGCCGGAACGCCGTTCTGATGACCCGGCCTCCGGTACCGAGCCCCCAGATGTTCCTCGGCCGGCGCGTGCGCGCCGTGCCGGACCGGTCGGCAGTCACCTCCATCGGCCCGCGCCACTCCTTCGGCGGCAACAAGAAGCCGAGCGGCGACGACCCCTCCGAGCACATCGCGGTCGACGCTGGCATCTTCTTCGCCGTTGGATCGGCGCAGAACATCAACGGTGTCGTGCGTTTCGGCGACCACTACCGGGGGCGGGCGGCTACATCGGAGGTGGTGTGGGATGAGGTCACCCGTAAGGCCAACTCGACCGACGTCAGCCAGCGGCCGATCATGACCGCGGCCCGCAGTTCCCAGCGGTACCTATTGGCCGGCGGCCGCGTGCAGAGGAAAGAGCTGGACCCGTACGCGTCGGCGGCCTTGCTGGAAAGCGTGCATCAGCAGCTCGTCCAGCTCGACCGGGCCCAGCACGGGACCAGCGACATCGGCAGCATGGAGAAACATTCCGGTGAAGCCGAACTGATCGTCCTGGCACAAACCGAGCACATCGGTACGTTGCTGACCAACGACGCCGGGGCCAGTGTGGTCGCCGCCAGCCAGCACCCAGCGATTCGCGCCCTGAACTTCGCCGACGTCCTTATGGAGTTGACCTGCGCCTCTGCCGGCGAGATCGATGCGGCCACCGCCACGGTCACATTCGAGCACGCGTGCACCATCTCCAACATCACGGCCACCGCGAAGCCGCGCGACCCTGCCACGTTCTTCGCCTGCGGTCAGAGCGGCGAGCCTGGCTCTGTCTGCTCGCGCTGCGCCT
This sequence comes from Actinoplanes sp. NPDC051343, assembly GCF_044455125.1. Lineage (NCBI taxonomy): Bacteria > Bacillati > Actinomycetota > Actinomycetes > Micromonosporales > Micromonosporaceae > Actinoplanes > Actinoplanes sp. NPDC051343. The sequence continues at coordinate 54,613 of NZ_JBITEL010000024.1, read as the reverse complement.
GAGCCGCGCTGGCGTGCTGCGTCGCGAGCCAGCCCCGGTCGGCCAGACTAGCGGCGGTCTCTGCCTCGTCGGCGTCAAGAATCGAGGCCACCGCCGCTACCGGGACAAGGCCCTGTTCGAACAACTCTAGTGAAGCCTGCAGAAGCCATACCGAGGCGCTCGGCTCATGCTGCGCTTCGTTCAGTTCGCTCCAGATATGCCCTAGCCCGGCCTCGTTCATCATGGCGGCGACGTTTGCCGCATGCAGACGTTCTGCCTGCTCCTGGTCCACCAAGCCGAGATCGCGCAGCGTGATCACCGCTGCTTGGCGGCTGATCCCGAAATAGAGCATGAACTCACACAGCGCCCGGCTCTCACCGCGCCCCCGGTACGAGTTCCAGATGCGGCGGGCTTGGCTGGACGGAACCAGGAAGTGCCGGGCGAAGTGTTCAGCGCGCCGCTCGACGTCGACCTGGCTCTGCTCAGTGTCGCGGTCGTTGATGAACACCATCGCCGAGTCCTGGTACAACACGTGGCACAGCTCGTGCGCCAGGGTGTAACGCTGACGGGCCCACCGGTCGTGAACCCGGATCACCACGGCGGCTTCCCAGCTGCCCCGGGACTGATCGTGCACGGTGACACCGTGCAAGCCCTCGGGCAGGCGATCACTGAGTTCCACTGGGACCCCTAAGGACTCGATAAGCCCCGCGATGTCTTCGATCGGCGCGTCGGGATCGCCGAGACCGAGTCTGGCCATCATCGCGCGGACCTGCTCCGCCGTGCGCTGTCCCGCCCGTGGAGCATAGGCATGCCGCGAGACCATTCTCCGAAGCCGTGCCAGCAGATCGGCCCTGCCCAGCGCATCCGCGCCGAGCCACGACGTCACTAAGCGAGCGGCCTCCACCAGTTGCACTCCCCGCTGCTGGACTACGCCCGCATCGGTCGCCGGATCGGCCAGAATGCCAGCTCGTAACGCAACCCCGACACTGGTGGCAGGATCGACGGCACCCACCAGGACGGGAACAGGCACCTGCGTGAGCGTTGAGATCACCAGGTACTGCGCGGCCGACGGCGCCTTCTCGCCCTCGAGTGCATTCATCAGCCAGCCTGGGGACTCCCCTAAGGCGTCTACAGCTCGGGCCTTTAACGACTCGCTGGTCCACCGCGCCGAGGACAAGGCACTACTCAGAGCGGCGTGCCATTGATCCCCCGGTCTGCCGGCGTTCACGCTCGGTGCCTCCCAGCCCCAACTTCGTGCCAGCCTACGACGCTGCCGTCGGGTCTATGGGATCTGATCCCAAACATTCACTTCGTCGATGACCCGACTGACCACCTAGCGATACTCTAGTACAGATGTTCTACACAGTCCATGCTTGCGTAATCACGCAGGCACGCAAGGCAACCTGCTGGCTGACGGCACATCCTCGGCCGAATACACTCAACGATGCGGTCCTCCGCCGATGACGCCTCGGCGAGTCGAAAAGCCGTGCCTGCGTGCCTTCAGACGGCATACAGGCAGTGGCTGCTGCAGGCTAAGCAGCCCCAGGGCTGGCAGCTGAGGGACGACACGAGACGGCGCGGCACTCAAGCGCAGGGCCGTCTCAGTGCGAGCGGCGCTACAGCTCGGCGTTGTCCCCGCAAATGTCCTTGCCGGGAACTGATGCCGGAGGACGTACTTGCCCGCGGGTGTTGCGGTGGGTCATCGAGGCGTGGGTCATCGAGGCGGTAATTGATCCAGTGCGATGGCGGTGATCTCCAGCGCTGTGAAGGCTTGGCAGAAGTAGAGGGACCGTTGAATGTCGTACTTGTAGAAGACACTCCCCTCGGGGTTCTCCTGATAGACCACATGCCCGTCGGCGGCATCCTCGAACTCCAGGATCACGAAAGGCCCTCTCATGGCGGGGTAAAACCCGGAACGCAGCGGCATGATCTGGATAGTGACGTTAGGCAGTTCAGCCGCCTGCGCCAGCAGTTCCTCGAGCTGTCGCGCCATAAGCGACCCGTTCGTGGACTCCGCCACGGCCGGCCGGCACAGCGCCGCCTCGTCGATCACGAACAGGGCTTCGGGGCCGTCCGGCTAAAGAATCAGGTCACGGCGGGCTTGGCGGGCGGCGACGCGCTGCTCGATGATCTCGGCGGAGCAGGTCGCGCCAGCGTATGCCTGCAGTACAGCGCGGGCATAGTTCTCGGTTTGCAGGGGACCGGGGATCAGTTGTGGTTCGTACTGACGGATAACCCGGGCTGCCTCCTCATGCGCCAGGAATTCGCCGAAGGGCGGCGATAGCGCCGAGGCGTAAGTCTCGGCGAGGGTGCTGGCCAGGCCGTACTGCGCGGCTTCGACCAGATGATTCACTTCGGCACGGTCAGTGAGTCCATGGTGCTGCAGAAGTCCGGTGAGGTCGGCAATGTCGACGCCGACAAGTCCATCCTCGATGCTGGCGGGACAGCTGGCTTCGGGCAGTCAGCTACCGCCCCGGGGCGTCACCGTGAACCTGCAGGAGAAACTGGGCGCGTTCCTTCTGCCAGACCCGCAGATCTGGGCGGGCACACCGCAATCGCCCCAGTCCGTGGTGATCGTGCCGGACTCACGGCTCTGGCAGATCCCCTACGGGGCATTCATCCGAGCGGGTGTCCATCTGGCCGACGTGGCCGAGGTAGTTCTCACGCCCAGCCTGCGGACGCTGCAACTACTGTTGCGCCGTGCAACGGCCGAAGCGGCGCGAGCCGCAGAACATCCGGCCTTCAGCCACCTCGACGCCACGTTGCCCGGCTTTCTCGCTGAGCGGACGGCTCTCGACGCGTGGCCAGGGGGCCATCACGACCTGGCGAATCCCGCCGCAGCCGACCCGCGCGGCGCCCTCCTGTACGTATCCGGTCACGGAACCGGAGCCGGTGCGACGTCGCAATTCGGGGTGGCGACCGTCTCCCTCGACGCCCTTTCCGCCGGTGGCCTTCCGCGGCTGGTCGTTCTCAACGGCTGCTGGAGCGGTACGGCGGCCAGCAGGTTCGGTCAGGATCCATTGAGCCTCGCGGTCGGCGCGCTGCTGGGAGGCGCCGACACGGTGATCGCGGGTATCGGCCAGGTCGGAAGCGAGCCGTCCGCGAGGGTAGGCACCGACTTCGTGAACCTCGTTCGGGACGGGCTGCCGCCGGCAGCCGCGCTGCGTCTGGCGCAGTGTGGGCTACGTGATGCGCAGCCCGATCTAGGCCCGTTTGACTGGGCAGGGCTCTGCGCGATCGGAACCGGACACTAGTTACCGATCAGAACGTTAGGGGTGCGACTCCCTTCGAGCGCGGAGGGTGAACAAGCCGTGACCAGCAGAAGCTTTGGTCACGGCTTCTCGTTCCCCATGTCTTTCCCGCGTTCCCGCATGGTGGGAGCAACGCTCCGGTGCGCGCTTCCGTTCTGCGGCAGCGTTTCCGATCCCGGACCTTGCGGTGATCCTTCGCCGCCCCGGGCCATGGCGTGCGGTACACCTCCGACCGGTCGGCCCTTCAGGCCGCTTGAGCGGATGGGCGATCCTTCCAGGGCTCGCGCACCAGCGTCCCGCTATGACCAGCAGTTTCCGGACCAGCTGATTCGGATCGCGATGATCGGTGCGATCTCACCACCGCGGTCGTTCTCGGGCGGGAAGCAGCCGACCGAGCCGTCAACGTGCTTGACGTAGACGACGTCGTCGTGTCGGGTGTTGACCAGGGTCTGGGCGCCCCGGCTGACGGTCAGGTTCTGCCATTCGGCAGTGACGTCGCGGAACTGGCCCGTCTTGTGCCACAGCGAGTCGTCGCCAACCTTGTAAAGGCAGACGTACGGGTAGGCACAGTCCGTGAAGTCGGACGAGTCCGCCGACGCGGGTGTCACGGCGAGCGCGCCGACAGCAGCGGTGGTCAGGACTGCTGTCAGGGCGCCGATGAGACGTGGACGCATTGTTACTCCATTCGATCGCAGGTGGGGATCTGGCCGTTGTGACCGGCGGGCACCGTCAGGCCGGCGTAGACCCAGGCGGCGTACGGGCCGGACGGCTGGGGCGCGGCGAGGGAGTCGTTGGTCTTGTTGGTGTGCCAGCGGATGCGGAGCCATTCCGGCCCGGTGTCGTCCGTCGGATCGGGGTCGAAGTCCGTCTTCGCCCGGCAGTCCGCCCAGACCGTCACGTTGTTCGTGACGGCTCCGACGTGCCAGCCGTCGGCGCGGCCGGAGGAGCGGATGAAGACGCCGTGGGGGGCATCGACGATGGTGAACGGGGCCGGGCCGTGGACCGGCGGCGGAACGTCCGCATACTTCTGTGCGAGCGCCTCGGCCTCGGCCCGGGTCTTGCCGGTCGTCTGCTGTGTGAACTGGCTGGCCGTGACGGTGATGCTGCCGCTGCCGTTGTTGACGTACTGGTTGTTGTTCTGGCCGCCCTGGTTGACTGTCTGTCCGCTCGGGTTCTGGCCCGGGCGGCTACTGCTGGCCGAGACGGCCCACAGCACCACGCTCACCACGATCGCGAGCACGGTGCCAATGGACCCGACGACGGTCCACCTCAGTGTCTTGCTCGACATGCTTGCCTTCATGCCGGTTCTCCTTGTCGGACAGATGACGCCGGGGTTTGGCGTCAACCGCGCCTGGATACGGTTGATCCGTGACGACAACTGATCTGGGCGTCACCTTCGACCCTCCGCGGCGCGCTGGGCCGATCACTGGGCCGTCCGCTGGGCCGATCACTGGGAATTTCGATGGATGAGGCCGGCGTCCCTTCCGAGCTCACGTTCCGGCTGCTCGGGCCCTTCGAGATACGACGCAACGGCGTCCCAATCGAGATGAGGAGCAAGCCCAAAGCACGCCGAGTGTTGTTGCTCCTGTTGTTGGAGCGCCGGTTCATCACCGTCGAGGAACTGCTCGAGCGGCTGTGGAAGGACAACCCGCCGCTGATGTCGACCTTGCAGGAGTACGTCAGCGACCTGCGCAAGGACCTCCGCCCGGACGGTCATCTCCTCGAGCACCGCCGCGGCTCGGGCTACCGCATCGAGGTTGACCGCGACACCGTCGACCTGTTCCGGTTCGCCCGGCTCGTGAAGGATGGCCGGGCCCTCGCCGATCGAGAGCCACGGCGTGCGCTGGAGTTGCTACGAGAGGCCCTCGAGCTCTGGACCGGCGATCCGCCCGTCGACCTGTTGACGAACTGGGACCCGCGGGCAGACCGCAGGGCAGCCCAGGAGTTAGTCGATCGGCTCGAGGCGGAGGCCGGGAACGCGCCCGGTCAGAGCCCGCGATCCGTTCCGCGGCTCGACGAGCCGCCACCCAACTTTGCCGGCCGGACGCGGGAACTGGCCGAACTCGACCGCCACGTCGACCCCGCCGGCCCAGGCGGCGCGACCCGCGTCATCGTCATCGACGGCCAGGCCGGAGTGGGCAAGACCGCCCTGGCTCTGCAGTGGGGTGCTCGTGTCGCGGGCAACTACCCCGATGGTCAGATCTCACTGAACCTTCGCGGCTTCGACCCGACCGGCACCCCGCTCAAACCGGAGACCATCGCACGGCGGCTGCTGGTCAAGCTGGGCGTGGACGAGCGCGGTCTTACGCCGGACCCGGAAGACCTGCTGGATAGATACCGCGCCGAGCTCGCCGGGCGCAGCGTGCTGCTGGTGCTCGACAACGCCGCCAACCTTGAGCAGGTCAAGGCGCTTGTCCAGGTCTCGTCGACCTCGCTGGCAGTGGTCACCAGCCGGCGCCGGCTGGACGGGCTGGCGGTCCTGCGCGGCGCCCGGTTCGTGCCGGTCGAGCGGCCGGATTCGGACGGGGCGGCCGACATGCTGCGGGGCCATCTCGGCGGCGTGGAGCTCGATGCGAGCGTCGCCGACACGATCGTGGCCGCCTGTGGCCGGCTTCCGCTCGCGCTGGCCATCGCCGGCGCGCGGATCAGACGGTCCGGCCGCGACATCGACTCGACCGTCCGCAGCCTCGCCGAGCTCGAAGGGTTCGACACCGGCGACGAGACGACCAGCCTGCCGGTGGTGCTGCGCTGGTCATACGCGCGGTTGTCGCCGATCAGCCAGGACCTCTTCCGCGCCCTAAACCGGCACCCGGGCCCCGAGCTGACCATCGGTGCGGTCGCCGCCGCGGCCGGCCGGCAGGTCTCCGACGCCGAGCGGTCGCTCGCCGAGCTGAGCGAGATGCGCCTGCTCGAGGAGGCAACCGCCGGGCGATACACCTTCCTGGATCTGATCCGGAAGCTCGCCATCGACCTCGCGCGCGACGACGACGCGGAGCAACGGATCGCGGGCGTAGCTCGCGTGTTCGACCACTATCTGCACACGGCCGATCGGTGCGCGACGCGGATGCGCCCGCATCGTCAGCCGCTCCCTCTTGACCCACCCGTGGACGGCGCCGAGCCGATCACCGTCGCTTCGGAGGCGGCGGCAATCGCCTGGTTCGACGTCGAGCTTCCGGTGCTGCGCCGGCTGGTGCTGCGCTGCGCGCAGCTCGGGCAGCCCAAGCGCGGCTGGCAACTGCTCACCACCATGATCGACTACCTGGACTGGCGCGGTCACTGGAGCGACTGGATCGAGCTGAGCGAAGCCGCACTGCGGGCCTGCGAGGAAATCAACGACAAGGCTGGCATGCCGCGCTGCCTGCGCAGTCTCGGCCGCGCGCTGGTGCAGGTCAGCCGGTTCGAGGAAGCCGAGGAGCACCTTCAAGCGGCCCTGGCTCGCTATCAAGCCATGGCCGATGTCGACGGCCAGCTTCGTCTTCACCACGACCTCGGCTATCTCTACGACCAACAGGGCCGGATCGAAGCTGCGCTGGGCGAGGCCACTCGATGCTGCGACCTGGCGGACACCCACGGCATCACCCAGGAAAAGGCGAACGCCCTCGGCGGCATGGCCTGGTGTCTGGTGCGCCTCGAGCGCTACTCCGAGGCCCTTCCGTGCTGCGAGCAGGCCATCGCGTTGCACCGCGCCGCAGGATTCCCGCACGGCGAAGCCGCCGCGCGGCACACCCTCGGCCTCGCGCAGGAAAAGCTAGGCGACCACGATGAGGCGCTGCAGAACCTCGAGGAGTCGGCCACGCTGTGTCAGCGAGCCGGTGATCGCCCCAACGAGGCGATGATTCTCGAGAAGATCGCATCGCTGCGCGCCGCGCGCGGCGACAACGCCGGCGCCGACAGCGCCCGAGCCAGAGCCGCGCACATCCGCCGCGAACTGGAGGTGTGACGGTCGGCGAGTCAGATATCGCGCGCTGTCGCACGCAGCAGGCTTGGCGGCGCCTAGCATGATGCCGAGAACCGGGTCGGCTCCCGGCATCACGTTGGTCCGCCATGTCGAGCTAGGCGGCGGTGCCGTCCTCCGGCGCGGCCGGATCCTCCCCACCGGGTTCACAGGCTTCGCCGTCGATGGGCGTCACCGACGACGATCCCCCTCGGTGCAGCTGGTCGCGCAACTCCTGCTCCGGCTTGGTGTGCGAAGCGGACTTCTGCTGCCGGGTATCGATGATCACCGCACGGACCTCGACGCCGTACGCCTTCGACGCGATCTCGGCGCCCAGCTTGACCTTGTTGGTGATGCTCTCGGCCATCTCGTCGTCGGTGTAGGCGATCCCGACGTAGTAGACGACGCGGGCGTCCGCGGCGACGGCATAATGAGGCGCCTGGGAGAGGACGCCGTCCCAGAACTTCGAGCTCGAGACCAACTTCAGCTCGATCTGCGCACGGGCCGTCCAACCCTGGGCGAACTCGAGGTCGACCGGGCCGCGGCCGGAGTCCGCTTCGCCGGCGAACGACACGTTGTTGGCCTGGCAGTAGTGGCGCACGCAGCTGCGAAAGATCGCCTGAACCTTCTTCTCGGCCACCGAGACGCCGCCGTTCCAGAACAGCTGCCAGTCCCCTGGCGCTCGACGGCGTGGCGGAAGTTGTCGATGAGGCCGGCGACGAATTCGGGGAACTGCTCCGGCTCGTCGGGCACGAAGATGCGCTTGGCCATCGCCGCGATCTCGCCGCCCAGCTCCCACGTGCGGGAGCGGAGCTTGGGATCGTCCGCCAGGTGGTACAGACGGTGGTCCTTCTGCTCCAGGTCGCCCAGGTACTCGGCGACGATGTCGGGATTCTGTCGGGCGAGCCGGGCCTTCTCGACGCTGGAGAGGCGCCGGGCGACGGCCCAGTTGAAGTGCATGCGCAGGTCTCGGCGTGGTTGGTCCACGCCCAGTCCCAGAAGCCGTCCTGGGTGACGACCGGCATGTCCTTGAGGAACCGGTCCGGCACGAGCAAGACCGGGGCGGGCCGCTTGACGAACGGGTTGAGCGGCAGCTCGACGGTCTGGTCCTGCCACATCGCCAGCTCAGCACTCCAGGCGGCGTTGCGAACCCGGAAGGGCCGCATCGCGATCCCGTGTCGGCGTGCGACCTCCTGGGTGTAGCGGATGAAGTAGCTCTTGGCGATGTTGCAGACCGCGTCGCTCATCCGGTCCAGACCCATGCCGCCCTGGAACAACACGAGCATCTCCATGTGCTCGACGTTGTCGATGCCGAGCCCCTAGGCGGTCCGCACGCCTTCCAGCATGCCGGCCTGCAAGCCCCGGCCAGAGCCCGAGCCGTGCGGGGAGCCATTGGCGACGCCGAGGCAGAACTCGGACGGCTCGGGAAACATCAGCAGCGCCTCGGCCTTTTTCCAAGCCAGGGAGGCCGTGTTACCGCCGGAGGCCCGCACCAGGTCGAAGACCATCGCGAAGAAGTCGAGGATGTGGTCGTGCGCGCCCGCCCACGGCGCCTTCGCGTCGGGGTAGATCAGGAACGGGTCGACACACAGCGGAGTGTCGGCCGGCAGGAACGGGTCGAACCAGTCGTCGACCTCGGTCTTCTCGACCTCATAGAACTCGGAAAAGCGCACGGCAAGGGAGGCCTAATGACCTCCGGGCGCGCGCTGGTGACTTTCACGCGGGCGCGCCGACGCACGGCGCTCTTCCGCATGAAAAAGCTCACGACTCCTACAGATAGAAGACGGTCAGGAAACCGACACCCCCGTGGGAGCGCCAGGTCGGCTACTCGTCCAGCTCGGACTCGAACAGGTAAGAGCCGAGCGCCCCACGCTCCGGCCAACGCCTCGTCTTCACCCACTTGGCCTTCATCTGGTTGTCCCGGCACTCAATCGTCAACCGCGACAACGCAGCCACCGTCTGACGAATCGCCCCGCTCGTGTCCTCCTCCGCCGCCACACCAACAAGCTGGAGGTACTCGTCCCGTCCCGGCTCGAGAACAACCTCCCGCCGCGCCGACGGCACGTTGTCGTCGCCCACCCACACCACCGTGTACGTCTCTGCAGGATTCTGACCTCGAGGCGTAAGGGTCAGCCATAATGGTGCCGGCGACGACACCTTCATGTACGGCATCTGCGCCTCCGGGCTCCGCGGATCTCGCACACTGAACGCGGCCCGCACACTCTCGGGCCGGAAGTGCAGCAGCAGCGCCCGCCGGCTGTCGTCCGCCGCGGCCTTCGACGCCTTCGCTGACAGGTAGGCGAGCGTGGTCGAAGCTACCGAGAACCAGCCCGTGATGATCGGAATATCCTCAGTTGCGATGACTGCCCGCCAATGATGATGAGCAGCAATCGAAATCCCAGCCAGGACAAACATCACCAACAAAACCCGATACCGGCCAGCAGGCGACCACGCCCAGCACTCTCCATGCCCGCCGATCCTGCCAGAGGACACAGTGGAATCGCCCCAGCCGTTCAGCTGGCCGCCGACTGGGGCTCACGCGCACAAAGTCGGCAATTGCCGGCCCCCGTCGCGGGTTGCACGGCCACCAACGAGCCCGATCATCGCCGGCCGGTCACCGGCGTCTCTCTGTCGAAGAGAACCAGGTACCTGCTTCCTTTACGGCATGGCACGCATCCACCGCAGCCCATATGCCGGCAGATGATTCGCGGCCCACAGGCGACCGACACAGCCAGACCTTACGACAGTCGCATCGGACCCTTGGCGATTGTTGTGCCTGGGACCGCTCTGGACGGGTCCGCAGACCATCTTCGCCCTGATGTCACCCTGCGAGGCAGCAGTAGGACCCTCGTTCGTGACTGAAGATGACATGAATCCCCGCCCGGGTCTGAGGGCCTGTACTCAGTCGACCGTTTTTAAACGAAGTCGCCGATGGCGAGCGTTTGCCCAGCGAGCCTACGCCTCGGAGTTACCGGCGAGTTCGTCGCCTTTGATCGCGGTGATGAAGTGCTGCCACGCCTGCGGGTCGAACGCCAGGGTGGTGCCGGCGGGGTCGGTGGAGTCACGCATAAGTATGTGGCTGGTGGTGTGAGCAACCTCGACGCATCCGTTGTCACTGCAATACGAGCTCTTTCGCCAGTTCAGGGGCTGCTCTGGCCTCGCCATACGTCTCCTCGGTCAGGCCGCTGAAGTCGCCCGGCGGCGTACCACTGGTCCGTGACCCCGCGCTATGTGAGGCGTGGCGGCGCCAGCATGAATGCGGGGCATTTCGAAGCATTGAGGGCTGCACGACGCGTGCAGTCAGACGTATGATAGCGGTCGATGTCACCCTGCGCGAAGGGGCTGTCACCCCACGGTGAGGTTGAACCTTGTCGCCTGTTCGTGCGTTGAGCATGAATGGTCAGACCGGGTGAAGAGCTCGGAGGGCGATACCGGCAGCCGGGTGTCGGCCTTAGAGTCGGCATGACATTTGCGCCGCGCCAGAGGTGACGCGAACCAAGGTCCCTGAGGGGGTTGCATGAGCCAGAGTGCTTTGGATGATCGCGTGCAAGGCGTCGACGAAGATCCGCCCGAAGCGGACGCCGGCGCTGATGTGGACGTCGACACCGGCCAGCCACCCATCCGCGGCGCGGTTTACGCCATGGTCGCCGGGATTCTGATCACGGCGGCGGCCAGGGGCGCGGCGAAGCTCGCTTCGTCGGCGGACGTGTCTTCGCGCTGGGGTGTTGCCACTGGGATCTCGACGGCGATCCTGCTGACGATTATCGCGGGCTGCGCCTCCGGATACGTACTCGGCAAGCTGCGGCGCGGGCGTGGCTAACACACCTCCCGCGCCGCCGTCCATCTAAGACTTCTTTCTGCGACCCTTCTTGTCAGCTGTCGTTTTCTTCTTCCCCGATCCCGGCTGGGCCCTCGATTTCGCCTGCGGCCGGGCTCTTGAGCCCACTTGCGGCCGGGTCTGCTTGGCGGCCTCGCGCCGGGCCTGTCTAGCTGCGGCGGCCTCGAGTCGTTTGACCTCGAGTTGTTTGGCCTGTTTGCGGCGAATCATCCGGCCCTTCACGCGCCGGTAGGCGAAGCCAGTGCCGATGACACCGAGGCCGCTGCCAAAGACCGAGACGGCCCAGCCCACAATGGGTTTCAGGTTGAGGTGATCGTTCGCGAGCAGGTGCACGGCCCAGCCTCCTATACAGCAGAGCACTGTCACTGCAACGAAGACGGCCGTGAAGACGAACACGGTCCGGACCGCGGTTGCGGTGTCGGTGGCGGCGCTGCGTGCCAGGTACCACATGAGCTGCGCGACAAGATCGGTCGGACGTGATCCGCGCGGTGGAGCCTCTACTGTGTTGCGCTTGGGCCATGGCTCCTTCGCCACCTGTGCACCCCCTCGGCGACTGCTCGGATCCCGTGTTCGGGCTCTACACCGTCCGCCGGGCCGGGCCCCGCGGAAGGCGGCTACGCGGCGTCGGTCAATCGACGGCGCGTAGGTCTTCGATGACGCCGTCGATGAACCTGTCGGTCTCGCTCTCGGGCAGCGACAGCTTCTGCAGGCCGTAGAAGTAGGAGGTCCGCTCGACGACCTCGTCGTTCTCCTCGCGCAACACCAGGTCTCCTCTGGTCTCCAAATACAAGGCGCTCTCGGTTTGCCCTGGCGAGGCCCCGGGGAGCTCGAGAACGACGAACGGATCTCGGATGCCCGCGTAGATCCCGGCCCGGAACGGGGCGATCTGCATGTGGACCTGCGGGTGGCCAGTCAGTTCCTTGAGCCGTTCGAGCTGGCCGATCATGATGTCGTTCTTGCCAGGCGATGATCCCACCCACCGGCGCAACGCCGACTCGTCGAGAATGACGCTCATGATCGGCCCGTCCGCGCGTTCCAGGAGCCGCTCCTGACGTTCGATACGGGCCTCCACGATCTGAGTGATCTCCGGATCGTCGGCTAACTCGTCCTGAGCTCGTAGCGCCCGGACCACCTCGCCGGCGTACTCGGGCGTCTGGAACAGGCCCGGGATGAGTAGAGGATCGAACTGCATGAACGAGATCGAACGTTCCTGCAGGAGGAAGAAGTTGCGGGACTCCTCGTTCAGCACGGACGCGTACTTGCTGTAAGGCTGGCGCCTGCTGCTACTGGCCCGGGCCTGTTCGACAGCAGTCTTGATCTCTTCCGGATCGGTCACTCCGTAGTAGGCCAGCAGCGCCCGCAGATCGGTCTGCGAGATGCCCACCTTGCCCTGCTCGATGCGAACCAGTTTGGAATGCGACCAGTCGAGTACGGTTGCCACCTGCAACAGGCTGTCGCCTTTGTCGAGGCGAAGTTGCTTCAGCCGCAGGCGGAGGTGCCGTCGTCCGACGACGGGGTCGATGTCGACCATGGACTACCCCTCACATAAGGTCACTGACGCACCTGCTGCACTATGCCATCCCGAACAGTGCTGACTGCACTGTGCATTCCGGTCGGTGCATGTCTGTGACTCGAGTCACATAGGGTGGCGTTTAGCAGGAGCGAAGCGCACGGCGGTGCGCTTGTGCAGATTATCGCAAACAGGGTCAGTGCAGACTGCACAGTGCTGATCAATTGACAGACCTCACTGTGAGTGCTGACCACACGTTCGGATCCACGGCAGACTCGTGACGGCAACATGATCGACGAGAGAGGCCATACGCCGGGCAGACCGAACCGAAAGGCGCATTCGGCACGCCGCGCAGACATATCAGCCCGAGGTAAGCAAAGGCGCCCAGCGCACCGGTCGGCGGGGCCAGCGCTCGCGGCGCCCTCGGCAGCAGCGCCGGCCGCCCCACCGATGGAAAACCGCCGACAATGGCCCGCACAAAACAGTCGCGCTCTAAAAAAGCCGTCGGCGAGGACATCCCGACCGCAACGGATCCTCGCTGAACCCACGCCTGAGGCAGCCAGCATGCGGAACTGAAGATAAGCAAGCCGGGGACCCCCGTTCGTGGGTCCCCGGCTCAAAAAACGACTCGGCGCCGTTTCGGCCAGGACACGAATCCTGCGGCGCCTACCAGGTTAGCTGTCGGGTTCGGGCTCGCTGCCCTACAACGTCTAAAGAGGTCGACTCACCCCGCAAGCACTCTCACCCACCAAAACAGGTGATCACAAGCCCCCCACGAGTGACTCCCCTGACCCCGACGCAGCCCTCGCTTGTGAATCATCGGCCGACATCTCTCCACAAGCCAACCTTCCCGCCAGATTGGTGATGGCGAACTCGGCCAGCCTCGACACCACCAAACGGGCCACGGCCGCCCGCCGACGCGAGGTCAAGCAGATGCGCGGACGATCCGCCGGGCCAGATGCAGCCTCATCCCTGGCCTGACCGACCAGGTCCACCCTGGCGGCCAGCGGACGGGGTCCGAAGCGGTACTTCAGACCGCGAGCCGGCGCCGCCCATCCGGAGGCCGATCTACGGATCAGAAGGTTAGGGGTTCGAGTCCCTTCGGGCGCACAACGGGATCAAGGCCGTGGCTAGCGGAAACGTTGATCACGGCCTTTTCGTATCCCATTTCGGCCCGCGATTTCCCGGATGGTAGGAGCGGGGTGCTCCGATGGTGCTCTTCCGATTCCGCGGCGTCAGATCCGGTTCCGTACCGGCCGATGTCTGCGCGTCCAGGTTGGTCCAATCGGCTGTCGGGCCAGAGCCGCCAGCTGGCGCCCCCGACGTAGCGCCGCCCGGCACGCACCAACGGTTCTGCTCGGGTTCCCGGCACGCGAGCGACCGGCCACGGCCGCGACCGCCCGGCTGACACCGGACCGAGGAACCCATCAACACATCAGCGAGCAGACGAGCCGGCGGCCGGCAGACGCTGCGGACACGACCGCAGCACTTGCCCAGCCCGGCCGACGACACCCCTTCGGGCACGGTATTCAGTGCACGATACGGACGCGCCTCGGCCAAGCCGCTGCGCGGTGAGGCAAGTTAGCGACGGGCTCGACGAGCGACATGCGCGAATCTGTGGGCGACATCAGCCATCGCAGGTGCACGGATTTGCCGATGAGCGGACGGCGGTCCCTCCTTCGTGACGGACGATGACCGTCATAGGCCTGGCGACTGGCGTCCCGTGAAGTCACTCCTCGTTGGAAGCGGCCCAGGCCACCAATGGCTGTCACCGGAACCGTCATTCGTTCGTTCGGTGTCCGGGTGGGCCTGGCGTCGCCGGTAGGACGTTTCGCCCCGGTCAGGTTGCCGGCGGATGAGGCACGGGCGTGATCGTGGGCTCCGGGTCGTCACGCAGCCGGCTGTACAGGTATCCGTCGCGCCATGCCCCGTCACGGAACTCACACGCCCGGACCACGCCCTCGAGCTGAAAGCCGGCCTTCACCAGGGACTTCTGCTCGGCGGCGTTCTCGGAGTGCGTCCCGGCCTGGATACGCTGCGCCGGGCTGTGGCTGAACAGGTAGTCGGCAAGCAACGCCTGGGCTCGCCAGCCGATGCCCATGCCACGCCATTGCGGCAACAGCGCGATGCCGATCTCCCAGTACGGTGCCATGCCGCTGTAGACGCCCTGCCTGTAGCTCACCAGCCCACACGCCTGCCCTCGCACATCGACGATGAGCCGGCCGTCCCGTTCGCCGAGGTATCCATCCTGGGCGAACCGGCGGGCCGGCTGCTGCGCGTCCTTGAACCCGGACCAATCCAGCCCTACCAGGTACGGCTCGGTCGCAAACCGCCGAAACATCTCCAGGTCCGACTCCACAACCGGCCGCAGCCGTAACCCGCCTCCGCCCGTCACAGCGGCCGATGTTAGCCCTGATCGTCGAACGGATCTCCGACGCGGACCCCCGGGCGGAAATCCCGAGCCGACGTCTGCGAGGAGCCTGCACGGATCTGCCGCAGATAAGGCGCGGCATCCACCACGCTGACATCCCGTTGGCCAAGGTCATCTGACGCTGGCGGCCGGCTCCATAGCGGACGAGGCAATGAATCAGCGGGTCGGGACTGTTGGCTGTAGTACCGCTGGGCCAGGTTCGGTGGAAGCAGATTGGGAGCAGCGGGGTGCTCTGAACGGCGTCGAACCGCGTTGAACGCGCATCAACGGCTCTCAACGGCACCGGCGTTTGTGCTGGTCGTCGCGAAGTCACTGGTCAGAGCGTTTTGCGGACCCCGTACGACCAGGACCAGCCGTCGCTGACCGCTCAACGCGGCGATCACGGCGAAGGCAACGAAGGGCGCAGGTCAGGCATCCGCCGTCGGCGTGGTTGACGAAAGTCGCCAGGCCGGGTTTTGGGCGGTCGGGTTTCGCCCGTGGCGAGGAACGCGGCAACAGCTTCCATTGCCGACCCTGCCGTGGTCGCCTCGTCGCCGCGCCCGTCTCCCCCGGTCCGGGTCGGGACGCGTCTTCTAGCGACAGCACCAGGTAGATGGGAACCCGGTGGCGCGAGCCGCGCGTTAGGGACGCCGGGGATTTTCGCGGGCGACGACGGCTCACGGTGGACGGCAAAAGCGGGGGTTAAGTGGGGGTGCGATCTTGAAGAGCAAAACGGTGACCTGCGTTTTCGCAGGTCACCGGCTTGTTTTGTCGGGCTGACAGGATTTGAACCTGCGACCCCTTGACCCCCAGTCAAGTGCGCTACCAAGCTGCGCTACAGCCCGCCGCCCCAGCAAACCCACACCGCGGCAACCTCAACAGCCTACCAACCCTACCCGTGCGCCTTCCCGCGACCCCCCGGCCCAGTCTTCTTCCGCGGTTTCACCGAAACCTCGATCGGCGACCCCTCGAACCCGAACTCTTCGCGCAGCTTCCGCTCCACGAACCGCTGATATCCGGCGTCCAGCGGCCCGGTGGTGAACAGCACGAACCGCGGCGGCGCCACGCCGGCCTGCGTGGCGAACAGGACGCGCGGCGCCCGTCCCCCGCGCACCGGGTGCGGCGTTGCGGCCGTCAACGCGGTCAGCCACTGGTTCAAGGTTCCGGTAGGCACCCGCTGCTCCCACGAAGCCAACGCCTTACGCAGAGCCGGCGCCAGCTTGTCGACTGCCCGGCCGGTCTTGGCTGAAATGTTGACGCGTACGGCCCACGGGATGCGCTTCAGTTCGCGGTCGATCTCCTTGTCGAGGAAGATCCGTCGGTCGGCGTCGACCAGGTCCCACTTGTTGAAGGCGATCACCAGTGCCCGCCCGGCCTCCACGACCTGGCTCAGGACCCGCTGGTCCTGCTCCGAGATCGTCTCCGAGGCGTCCAGCAGGACCACGCCGACCTCGGCCGCTTCCACGGCGCCGGCGGTGCGCAGCGACGCGTAATATTCGGTGCCCGACGCCTGGTGGACCCGCTTGCGGAGCCCGGCCGTGTCGACGAACTGCCAGACTTCGCCGTCCATCTGCACGAGGCTGTCGACGGGGTCGACGGTGGTGCCGGCGGCGGAGTCGACGACCGCGCGTTCCTCGTTGGACACCCGGTTGAGCAGCGACGACTTGCCGACGTTGGGCCGGCCGACCAGCGCGACCCGGCGGGGGCCGCGCGGGCCGTCCTCGATGATCGGGGGCGGGGTGGGCAGGGCGGAGAGGATGTCGTCGAGCAGGTCGCCGGAGCCTCGCCCGTGCAGTGCCGAGATCGGGTGCGGTTCGCCGAGGCCGAGCGACCACAGCGAGACGGCTTCGAGTTCCAGGTTCTGGTTGTCGGCCTTGTTGGCTACCAGGATCACCGGCTTGTGCGACCGGCGGAGCATCTTGACCGCGGCCTCGTCGACGTCGGTCGCGCCGACGGTCACGTCGACCACGAACACGACCACGTCGGCGGTCTGCACGGCGATTTCCGCCTGGGCGGCGATCGCCGCGGCGCGGTCCTTCGCGTCGGGTTCCCAGCCGCCGGTGTCGACCACGGTGAAGCGGCGGCCGTTCCACTGGGCGTCGTAGGGCACCCGGTCGCGGGTCACGCCGGGGACGTCCTCGACGACCGCTTGGCGACGGCCGATGATGCGGTTGACCAGGGTCGACTTGCCCACGTTGGGGCGTCCGACGACCGCGACGACCGGCGCCGGCCCTTCGGCTACCTCAGGCACGGAATCAGAGACAGAGACCATCGAGCTCACGAACTCACCTTGCTGTTCAAAAGCCTCAAGACGTACGCCACGACCTCGTCGATGCCCATGCCAGTCGTGTCGACCTCGACGGCGTCGGTGGCCTGACGCAGCGGGTCGGCGGCGCGCGACGAGTCGAGCGTGTCGCGGCGGGTCAGGTCGGCTTCGGTGGCGGCGACGTCGGAGGCGTTCTCGGCGCTGCGGCGCTGGGCGCGCGCGGCCGAGGAAGCGGTCAGATAGATCTTCAGGTCGGCGTCGGGGGCGACCACCGAGGCGATGTCGCGGCCCTCGACGACGATGCGGGGGTGCCCGACGATGATCGCTTGCTGTAGGGCCACGAGGTGCTTGCGTACGGAAGGAACCGCCGCGACGGCCGAAACGGCCGCAGTGACCTCGGCCCCCCGGATGGGTGCGTCGACGTTGATCCCGTTGGCCGCGAAGTGGGGGGCGGCCGGGTCGGTGCCGATCGACAGTTCGGTCTCGAGCGCGATCTTCGCGATCGAATCGGGGTCGGCCAGGTCGGCCCCGGCCTGGAGAACCGCCCAGGTCACGGCCCGGTACATGGCGCCGGTGTCGAGGTAGACACCGTCGACCGCGGCGGCCAGGCGCCGGGAGACGGTGGATTTGCCGGAACCGGACGGGCCATCGACGGCCACCACGCACTTCTCCGGGCGTACGCCTTCAGCCACCGTTCCTCCTCGATTGCACTGCCATTGCCCCGCCGACCAACCCTGCTATTGTGCCCGCCGCATCGGCCATCGACTAACCCGGGTGACTTGCGCTAAGTTACCCGCCAGTAGCGACGGAGGAGAGAGCCATGCCCAGTCTTGATCGGCAGGACGACGTCTACCTTCTCGATCTCGGCGACACGGAGAACCGCTTCCACCCCGACTGGCTCGTCCAGGTCGACGCGCTGCTCGACGAGATCGGCAAGAACGACGAGCCGCGCGCGCTGGTCACCAAGGCGACCGGGAAGTTCTGGTCGAACGGCCTCGACCTGGAGTGGCTCTTCGCTCACCCGGACGAATACGTAGCGTACTCGAAGAAGGTGCACGCTCTGCTCGCTCGGATGCTGAGCCTGCCCATCGTGACGGTGGCCGCCCTGCAGGGCCACACCTTCGCGGCCGGCGCGATGCTTTCCCTCTGTCACGATCTGCGCGTGATGAGGGCCGACCGTGGCTTCTGGTGCCTGCCCGAGGCCGACATCAACATCCCGTTCACGCCGGGCATGTCGGCGCTCATCCAGGCGCGGCTGACGCCGCAGACCGCCCACGAGGCGATGGTCACCGCCCGCCGATTCGGCGGCCAGGAGGCGTACGCGCGGCAGATCGTAGACCAGGCAGTGAGCGAAGCCGAGGTGGTGCCGGCCGCGGTCGCCCTCGCGCACGCCAACGTCGGCAAGGCCGGCCCGACGCTGGAAACCATCAAGACCCGCATGTACGCCCCGGTCCTGGCCGCCCTCAACGAGGCGTGACCCGACTCAGGCGAACAGCGCCGCCGCCCACAGCTCAACCCGCGTAACCAGGTCGTCGCCGCCCCCGTAGGCCGCGAGCAGCCGCTCCCCCGCCCCCGAGGGCAGCCACCACCGCAACGAAGCGAGATCAACCGCCGGGTCTCCCCCGCACAACTCCCCGAACCCCACGACACCGGCCAGCATCCCCCCGGCCTGCACGACGTTCGAGGGCCCCAGATCCCCATGGATCCACCGCGGCACCCGGGGCCCGCCGGCCACCCCCGGGATCCGGAAGCCGGGCGCCTCGATGTGGGCCTCCACATGCAACGCCTTCAGGAACGCCGCCAGCACGTCCATCGACTTGTCGTCGGTCGGCAGCGACAGACCGGTTTCGCCCGGCACCCACCGCACCACGGACCAATGCCAGCGGAACAGCACCGACGGCGCACCGATCCGCACCGGTTCCGGCACGGCCAGCGGCAGACCGGGCGCCAGCAAAGGCAACCAGCGATCCTGCCGGCACAGCCGGTCGGCCGCGTCCAGGGTGTGCGGCAGGCGAACCGCGAGGTCGTCCCCGAGCCGCCACAGCTTCGAACCGCCGCCCACTTTCACGGAAGCCAGCGGCAGCCCCGCCAGATCGGGATGCTGCAGACGCAGCAACGCCCGCACCCGGTCCTCGCCGAGCCGTTCCGTGCGGGCGGCCGTGATCACCTAGTCGCCGACGGCCTTGAACAGGGCGGCGACTTCCGCGTTGGACAGGTGCCGGAACCCGCCGGTGCGCAGGTTTCCGAGCTTGATCGGGCCGACCGAGGTGCGGATCAGCCGGGTCACCGGGTGGCCGACGGCGTCGAGCATCCGGCGCACGATGTGCTTGCGGCCCTCGTGCAGGGTGATCTCGATCTGGGCGGTCTTGCCGATGGCGTCGACCAGCCGGAACGTGTCGACCTTGGCCGGACCGTCCTCGAGTTCGACGCCGGCGAGCAGTTGGCGGCCGACGTTGCGGGGCAGCGGCCCGTTGGTGACTTCGGCCAGGTAGGTCTTGGGCACGCCGTACGACGGGTGGGTCAGCTTGTTGGTCAGCTCCCCATCGTTGGTGAGCAGCAGCAGCCCCTCACTCTCGGCGTCGAGCCGGCCGACGTGGTGCAGCCGCATCGGGAACTGGGCGAGGAAGTCGGCGAGTTCGCTGCGGCCCTTCTCGTCGTCGAGCGACGACACGACGCCGCGCGGCTTGTTGAGGGCGATGTAGGCGAGCTTGGTGTCGGTCACCACACGCGCCCCGTCGACCCGGATCTCGTCGGTGGCGGGGTCGGCCTTGTCGCCGAGCTTGGCGACCTTGCCGTTCACGGTCACGCGCCGCCGGAAGATCAGATCTTCGCAAGCACGGCGCGATCCAACACCGGCGGCCGCCAGCACTTTCTGGAGGCGTTCGGCGGTGTCAGCCTGTGGCATCGAGCACTTCTTCCACGTCGTCGGGCAGGAACGGAGCAAGCGGCGGCAGCTGTTCGACCGAGTTGAGGCCGAGCTTCTCGAGGAAGAGCGCGGTCGTGCGATACAGGTGTGCCCCGGTTTCGCCTTCCGTGCCGCACTCCTCGATGAGGCCGCGCGTAGCAAGCGTACGCATGACCCCGTCACAGTTCACACCGCGGATAGCCGAGATCCGCGACCGCGTCACCGGCTGCTTGTAAGCAACCACAGCGAGCGTCTCCAGCGCAGCCTGAGTCAACCGCACCGACTGCCCGTCAAGCACGAATCGCTCCACATATGCC
Source organism: Actinoplanes sp. NPDC051343 (assembly GCF_044455125.1). Classification (NCBI taxonomy): domain Bacteria; kingdom Bacillati; phylum Actinomycetota; class Actinomycetes; order Micromonosporales; family Micromonosporaceae; genus Actinoplanes; species Actinoplanes sp. NPDC051343. Next base: position 34,203 of record NZ_JBITEL010000024.1, on the reverse strand, counting down.
GCATATTCCGGCCTCGTGTAGAACCGCCACCCCCCGGCCGCCCGCCGCAGGTCAAACCCGTGCCCCGCCGCCGTATAGCGAGCCGACAAATCCTCCAACGCCGTAGCGATCCGCTCGGTCGGCTGCTCCAAAATCTGCGCCAGCTGCATCTCGGCCACCGGCTCATCAACCACCAGCATGATCGCTTCGAGCGCTGCCCCCAGCTCGGCCTCATCCTCCAAGGCCGGCATCGAGTCGGTCACGCTCTCGGCATCATCAGCTTCAGACGTACGGGCGGCCTCTCCCCCAGAAGCAACATCCCCGCCCCGCCGCCGCCGGCCCTGCACGGGAACCCCAGGGCCGTCCCCGGCCGCCGGCCGAGCCCCAGCCAGCTCCGCATCGTCCGCCGGCTGCTGCCCACCCCCAACCCCAAGCGCCGCACTGACGTCAGCCGCCCCAGCCACATAGGCCGCCGCCTCCGCGTCAAGCCCAGCCCCCGCCCGGCCGTCAGCCCCAGCGCGATCATCCAGCCCAGCCGCGTCCCGTCCGTCAGCCCCAGCACGATCATCCTGTCCAGCGGTGTCCCAGTCGCCGTCCTCGGCGCGACCGCGGACCCCGACCGAGTCGGAGTCGTCACCGTCAAAGCCGGCCCCACCAGCGTCCGTCCCGTGGTTGTCGGCCCCGTCGCCATCGAACCGAGCGCCCCCAGCCGGAACCCCGAAGTCGGCCCCCGCCCGGAACTCCGCCTCATCAGCCTCGAAGGCGGCCTCTTCGTCCTCGTCGCCGGCCGGCACCACCTCGACGAACGGCAGGTCGACCTCACCGTCGTCGGTCACATCGTCATCGGCCGCCGCGTCAAAGACGTCCCCCGCGTCGTCGCCGTCGGGCGCCAGCGGTGCGTCGATGGGCGAGCCGCCCTCGTCCTCGCCCGCCTCGGCCGCTTCCTCGATCGGCCCAGGCAGCGGCACCTCCTCACCCAGCCGCACGTCGGTCGGCTCCGGCTCGTCTTCGGCCGGCAGTTCCCGCGGCTCGTCAACGACCGCCCGTCCCGGCCCCTCCGGCTCAGAAACCCCGTAGCCCGGCGGATTTCCTCCCTCGAACGCCGTATCGAAGTCATCATCGTCATCCGACAACCCGGCATCCGACCGGTCCTCGTCGTCGTCCGGCCTGCTCGCCCCACCGTCCCGACCGTCGACACCGTCAAGCTGCGCCAACTCCGAAGCCCGCTCCCGCGCAACCTCCCGCTCAGCCTCAGCCCCGAGCTCGTCAGCCGCGTCCTCGACCGCAGCAACCTGCTCAGCCCGAACCGAAGCCCCAACCCGAGCTGCGACCGCCGAGCCATCCGCGTCGTCCACGCCGTCCACCGGGGCGCCATCGTCGTCAGCGTCGTCCGCCGCGACGTCGGTACCGTCCGCCGAGAGGTCCGCGCCGCGGGGCGAGACGTCCACGCCGCGGGGCGAATTGTCCTCGTCCAGCGAGGCGTCGGCATCGCCCGGCGAGGCGTCAGGGTCGTCCGACGAGGCGTTGGCTTCGTCCGCGGCGCGGTGGGCAGCCTCATAGGCCCGGTCGGGCTCGGCCCTCGGCCTCTCCCACGGCGGCACCCAGGCGGCCGCCTGCGCGGCAAGGGAATCAGGGCGCTCGTCGTTGCTCACGGTTGTTCCTCCACCACGGCCTCGCCGGCCGACACAGCATCAATCTCGTCCGAGCCGGCAACGGCCGCCGGCTCTCCATCGCTCTCGCGATCGTCGTCCTCGTCCGGCTCGTCCCTAACCGGCTCGCCGTCCGGACCCGCACCCAGCCCAACGTCTCGACGGCCGTCCAACTCGCCGTCGGAGCGGCCGTCAAACTCACCACCCGAGCCCGCGCCCAGCTCACCGCCCCATCCGCCGTCTAGCGAACCGTCCGAGCCAGCCTCAAGCGAACCGTCCGAACGGCCGTCCAGCTCACCGTCTGGACCGTTGTCAAACTCGTCCTCCAGCTCGCCGTCCGAACGGCCGTACAACGCTCGGCCCGACCCGGCGCTCAGCTCGCCGTCCGAACCGGCGTCCAGCTCGTCGAAGTCGTCGTCGATGACGAGTTCGCCGTCGGCCAGGTCGGCTTCGGTGACTGACTCGGCCGGCGGGGCGTCGGGGTCGGGGCGGGTGCCCTCGTAGTCGTCGATGTCGAGTTCGTCGGCTGCGCCGTCGCCGCCGATCCAGCGGACCGTCAGCTCGTCGAGGGAGACCGGCTGCTCGAAGTCGATCAGGTTTTGGCGGTAGAGCTCGAGCAACGCCAGGAAGCGGGCTACCACCTCGAGCGTGTTTTCGCAGTCGGCGATCAGCAGCGAGAACGTGGCGCTGCCGGCCCGGCGGAGGCGTTCGCGCAGCAATTTGGCGTGTTCGGGGACGCTGACCCGCATCTGGTGGATGTGCGTGATCGACACTTCGGGCGGCCCGGGTTTGGGCGTGAACTGTTTGAGCGCCAGCTTGAACAGCCGCTCGGGGCCGATGCCGAGCACCAGGTCGGGCAGGGCTTCGGCGTAGCGGGCTTCCATCGACACCGACCGCGGCCAGCGTTTGGCGCCGGTGCCTTCGAGGTCGGCGATGAAGGCCGCCGCCTCTTTGAACGCCTTGTATTGCAGGAGCCGGGCGAACAGCAGGTCGCGGGCTTCGAGCAGGGCCAGGTCTTCTTCGTCTTCGACTTCGGCGGCGGGCAGCAGCCGGGCCGCTTTGAGGTCGAGCAGGGTGGCCGCGACGAGCAGGAACTCGCTCGCCTCGCCGAGGTCCCATTCGTCGCCCATGGCCCGGATGTACGCGATGAAGTCGTCGGTGACCTGGTGGAGCGCCACTTCGGTGACGTCGAGCTTGTGTTTGCCGATCAGCTGCAGCAGCAGGTCGAACGGGCCTTCGAAGTTGGCGAGCCGCACCTGGAATCCGCCGGCCTCGACGGGTTCGAGTTCGGCGCCGACGACAGGTACGACTTCTTCAGGCACCTGCTGACCGTAGACCACGGGTCCGACAAGCTGCTCCGGGCTCAACACTGGCACCTCCGACGGCTTCTGCGCGCGCAGGTGTCAACGGTTGCCAAGATCGGAAGTTACGACCAGGCCAGCAGGAAGGGCAGGCCCAGGACGTTCAGGATGATGAGCAGGAAGGGCGCGCCAAACGGGAACAGGCACAGCGCCAGCAGCAGGACGACGCCGACGTTCTTCTGCTCGAACCAGAGCCGCATCCACTGCATGCCGGCGCCGGGCCGGGGCAGCGCGCTGTAGAGGATGCCGAAGCCGTCGAGCGGCGGGATCGGGATCAGCTCCAGCAGACCGAACGTCAGCAATCCGACACCCAACGACAGCAGGATCTGCTCGCCGAAGCTCACCGTGCCGGCGTAGCCGCCGAGCAGGATGCTGGACGGGTTGGCGTACTGCAGCAGGCCGTCGGGGTAGGAGACGACCGCCGCGGCGAGGAACAGCTGAGCGATGACGATGCAGGTCAGGGGGCCGGATGCGAACACGATGGCGGCGCGGCCGCGGCCGCGCCAGCGGGGGATGTCGTCGACCGACAGCGCCTTGCCCCAGCCCATGCCGCCGATGGCCGCGGCGACCGCGCCGAACGGGTCGACGTCTTCGCGCAGCCTCGGCATGATCGACTCGTTGCGGCCGGCCATGCCCAGGGTGCGGGCGGACAGGCGTACGGCGATGGCGCGCAACACGAGTCCGAGGACGAAGGAAACGACCAGTGCAGCGAAGGCCACGGGGTGGCCGAGGGAGTAGAGCACCGGAGGGTCAGCCGCGTTCTTCCTTGGCCGCGATCACTTCGCGGGCCAGCTGCCGATAGTTGCGCGCGCCCGAGGAGGCCGGGTCGAGCGAGGTGATGGGCGCCCCGGCCACGGTGGACTCGGGGAACTTCACGGTCTTGGTGATGACGGTCTGGTAGACCTTGTCGCCGAACGCCTCGACCACCCGCTGCAGCACCTGACGGCAGTGCGTCGTGCGCGAGTCGTACATGGTGGCGAGGATGCCTTCGAGTTCGAGGTCGAAGTTGAGCCGTTCGCGCACCTTGTCGATGGTGTCGAGCAGCAGGGCGACGCCGCGCAGCGAGAAGAATTCGCATTCCAGCGGGATGAGCACGCCGTGCGCGATGGTCAGTGCGTTGATCGCCAGCAGGCCCAGCGAGGGCTGGCAGTCGATCAGGATGAAGTCGTATTCCTTGCGGACCGTGCGCAGCACCCGGGCCAGCGCCATCTCGCGGGCGACCTCGTTGACCAGCTGGATCTCGGCCGCCGAGAGGTCGATGTTGGCCGGGAGCAGGTGAAGGCCGGCCACGTCGGTCTTGATGATCACGTCTTCGGCGACGACGTCGTCCTGCATGAGCAGGTTGTAGATGCTCAGGTCGAGGTTGTGCGGGTTGACGCCGAGGCCCACCGAGCAGGCGCCCTGCGGGTCGAAGTCGACCAGGAGGACCTTGCGCCCGTATTCCGCCAGGGCGGCGCCCAGGTTGATCGTGGTGGTGGTCTTGCCGACCCCGCCCTTCTGGTTGGCCAGGGCGATGATGCGGGCGGGCCCGTGCCGGTCGGTCGGCATCGGCTCGGGGATCGGACGGCGCATCGTGTAGGCCGTCGGGTCGGCGGGACCGAGGTCGGCGCCGAGGTCGAGTGAGCCCTGCTGCTCACGCAGCGTCGAGGTCCAGGCCTCAGCACGCGAATTGTTGTCTGACACGGCCCTCGCCCCCTTTCCGGCTCGAAGCCGGAGCCGATGCCCGACTCTACGCCACGCCAAGCACTCGACCGGGGTCAGCCGTCGGCGTGTCGTCATCTATGGGTGCGCAGCAATCAACGAGCGCGCGGGTGCGCGGTCGCGTAGACCTCGCGCAGCCGATCAACCGTGACCAAGGTGTACACCTGCGTGGTCGTGACCGAGGCGTGACCGAGAAGCTCCTGGACGACGCGCACGTCGGCACCTCCGTCGAGCAGGTGGGTGGCGTAGGAATGGCGTAGCGTGTGCGGGCTGACCGCGTGCGGACCGTCGACCGGCAGCCCGGCCGCGGCGGCCGCCCGATGCAGGATCGTCCAGGCGCTCTGCCTTGACAGAGACCCGCCGCGGGCATTGAGGAACACGGCCGGGGTGCCGCGGCCTTTGGCCGCCAGTGCAGGCCTTCCCCGTACGAGGTACGCGTCCAGCGCTGCCTTGGCGTAACCGCCCACCGGCACGAGACGGCTGCGGCCGCCCTTGCCGTGCAGGATCGCGGCCGGTTCGCCGGTCAGGTCGAGGTCGTCGATGGCCGCGCCGACCGCCTCCGAGATGCGCGCGCCGGTGCCGTACAGGAATTCGAGCAACGCCTTGTCGCGCAGCCCGAGCGGGGTGTCGTCGCCGACGTCGAGCAGCCGGGTGACCTGGTCGACGTCGAGCGCCTTGGGCAGCCGCTTGGGCGGCGCGGGCGGTTTGACGTCGGCCGCCACGTCGGCCGCGACGAGGCCTTCCCGGGCCGCGAACCGGTGCAGGCCGCGGACCGCGCTGATCGCCCGGGCGGCCGACGCCGACGCGAGGCCGCCGGCCCGCAGCCCGGCCAGGTGGGCGGTGACGTCGGCGGAGCGCACCGCGGCCAGGTCGGTTGTCCCGGCTGCGGTCAGCGCCTCCGCATATCTCTCGAGGTCACGGCGGTACGACTCGAGGGTGTTACGGGACAGCCCCCGCTCGACGCTCAGGTGGTCGAGGTAGGAGGCGATGGCGCGCTCGACAATCAGCTCAGGACCTCGCTCAAGGGCAGGGTGGACATGCCGTGCGCGTCGGCGACCGGGCCGTAGACGACGTGGCCGTCGAACGTGTTGAGCCCGAGGGCGAGCGCCGGGTCAGCCCGCAGCGCAGCCGGCCAGCCCAGGTTGGCCAGCTCGAGAGCGTACGGCAGGGTGACGTTGGTCAGCGCGTACGTGCTGGTGTGCGGGACCGCGCCGGGCATGTTGGCCACGCAGTAGAACATCGACTCGTGCACCCGGTAGACCGGGTCGGCGTGCGTGGTGGGCCGCGAGTCCTCGAAGCAGCCGCCCTGGTCGATCGCGATGTCGACGAGCACGCTGCCCGGTTTCATGCGGCTGACCAGCTCGTTGGAGATCAGGTTGGGCGCCTTCGCGCCGGGCACCAGGACCGCACCGATGACCAGGTCGGCGTCGAGCACCGCCTTCTCGATCTCGTACGCGTTGGAGGCGACCGTCTGCAGGTGGCCGCGGTAGTCGGCGTCGGCCGCGCGCAGCTTGGCGATGTTGCGGTCGAGCACCAGCACCTCGCCCTGCATGCCGAGCGCGATCGCGGCCGCGTTCATGCCCGAGACACCGGCGCCGATCACCACGACCTTGGCCGCGTAGACACCGGGGACGCCGCCCATGAGCACGCCGCGGCCACCGCCCGAGCGCATCAGGTGGTAGGCCCCGACCTGCGGGGCGAGCCGGCCCGCGACCTCGGACATCGGGGCGAGCAGCGGCAGCGACCGGTCGGTGAGTTCGACCGTCTCGTACGCGATGCCGGTGACCTTGCGGTCGATCAGCGCGTCGGTGCACTCCTTGGACGCGGCGAGGTGCAGGTAGGTGAAGAGAACCTGACCGGGCCGCATGCGCGGGTATTCCTCCGCGATCGGCTCCTTGACCTTGAGGATGAGCTCGCCGGTAGCCCACACGTCGTCGGCCTCGGCCAGGATGGTCGCCCCGGCCACCTGATAGTCACCGTCGGTGATCGACGACCCCGTTCCGGCGCCCGACTGCACGAAGACCTCGTGCCCGGCCCGCCGGAACTCGTAGACCCCGGCCGGGGTGATGGCGACCCGGAACTCGTTGTTCTTGATCTCGCTCGGAATGCCGACGCGCACCACCGGCACCGTCCTTTCTCAACGCTGAGTAAGAACCTTCTCGGGCGCAGACTACCGCCGCCGGCCGACACTTTTCCCAGCGTTGACGACCGTCACAGCAAACGGAGCAGCGGGCGCGGTGCTCACCGCGTACGGCCTCGACCGGTTCAGAAACCAGCGTGAGGGCCTAGACCGGTGAGGGCGGGCGAGCCCGCCCTCACCGGGCGGTCAGTTGGAGACCAACGCCAGGTGCGTCTTCAGCCCCTGGCCGTACGCCGTGGCGGTGCCGTCGAAATTGGAGATGAGCGACGGGCCGGTGCTGCAGTCCCAGGTGTTCCAGGTCCAGCCCAGATAGCCGACGCCGTGCTGGTCGGCCCAATTCATCAGGGTGTCGACGAAACCGTGGGCGCAGTCGTTCTCGCCGATCTCGGTGAGTGTCAGCGGGACCTGCTGGGCGACCGGTGCCAGCTGGCTGTCGTAGCACGAGGTGTTCGAGCAGGTGTTGAAGTTGTAGATGTGCGCGAACGCCGCGATGTTGTTCTTCGGGTCGGTCGGCTTGTAGGTCAGCCACTGCGTCAGGTCGTTGGAGTAGGCCAGGCCGCCGATGAAGATGACGTTGGTGGCGCCGGTCGCGCGGACCGAGTTGACAAGCGTCTGGAAGCCGGCCACCTGGTAGCCGATGCCGTTGCAGGTGCCGCCGTCGCGCCAGCACTTCCAGCCCGACGTTTCGTCGCCGGTGGCACGCTCCGGGTACGGCTCGTTGAACAGGTCGAAGACGACCGCGTCGTTGCCCTTGAACGCGTTCGCGACGCCGGTCCAGAAGCTCGGGCCGTACTGTGCGTCGGGCATCGGCTTCTGGCAGGTCGCCTTGACGTCGCTGCAGCCGGCCGAGTTCCCGGTGTAGAGGCCGTAGTTCCAGTGCATCTCGACGATCGGCGTGATGCCGTTCTGCACCAGCAGGTTCACGTACGTCTTGACCTGGTTCTGATAGGCCGTGCCGCCGTAGGCCGCCGGGACGTCGGCGGTGCCGAGCCAGCACTCCTCGTTCAGCGGCACGCGGACCGCGCGGATCTTCCAGCTGCGCATCGCGGTGATGGACGCCTGGTCCATCGGGCCGTCCCAGAATCCGTTGCCCTGGATGCAGGCGAACTCGCCGCCGGAGCGGTTCACGCCGTACAGCTTGTGCTGGGCGCCGCCGGCGTCGACCAGCTTGTTGCCGCTCACGTGCAGCGCCGGGGCGGGACCGTTGGCGGGAGGAGGCGTGGTCGGGCCGGTGGTCGGCGGCGTGGTCGGTGGGGTCGTCGGCGGGGTCGTCGGCGGGGTGGTCGTTGTGGCCCCGTTGCAGGCGACGCCGTTGACCGTGAAGGCCGTCGGCACCGGGTTGCTGCCCGACCACGAGCCGATGAAGCCGACCGACGTGGAGGCGCCGGTGGCCAGCGTCCCGTTCCAGCTCGAGTTGGCCGCGGTGACGTGCGCGCCGGACTGGCTGAAGGTGGCGCCCCAGCCCTGCGTGACCTTCTGGGCTGAGTCGGGGAAGTCGAAGCCGAGCGACCAGGTGCTGACCGCGTCACCTAGGTTGGTGATCGCGATGTCCCCCTGGAAGCCGCCCTGCCAGCTGCCGGTGACCTTGTAGGTGACGGAACATCCGGCGGCGGCCGCGGACGCCGGGGACAACGTCGCGGCCATCGTTCCGGCGGTGGCCAGCAGACCGGCCGCGGCCAGGGATAACGTACGTAGTCTCATCGGTAACCAATCGACGGGGATGAGAGTGGGAGCGCTCCCAGGTTCGGTCCTCACGACATCGTTGTCAAGTGTCGGGACGACGTCGGGCCGGACGACGGTCGCCCGGCCCGGATCAGCGGCGGCCTACGACGCGGTACAGGTGGCCGTGACGGCGGCCGGGCTGCCCGAGCCGGTGAAGCCGAAGGTCGTCGAGGCCTTGGCCGCGAGCGCCCCGTTCCACGAGACGTTGGTCGCGGTGACCGTGGAACCGCTGGCCGCATAGGAGGCGCTCCACATCTGACCGACCGTCTCGCCGTTGGCGAAGGTCCACTTCACCGACCAGCCTTTGATCGCCGCACTGCCCGCGGTGACGGTCACGTTGTCCTGGAAGCCGCCGCTCCACTGGCTGGCGACCGCGACCGTGGCACTGCACGCGCCGCCGCCGCTGGGCGGCGTCGTCGGCCCGGTGGTGGGTGGCGTGGCAGGTGGCGTGGTGGGCGGGGTGGTGGGCGGGGTCGTCGGGCCGCTTCCGCCATCGCTCGTCGTGTAAGCGGCGTCGGTGTACGCCTGCGAGCACGTCGACGAGCACCCGGCAGGCAGCGAGAACGAGTACACCCGGCCGCCGTTGATGAGTTGGTCGGTGACGTCGCGTACGCGAATCTGGAATTGCGTCGACCCGGAGGTCGTCCCGTCGATGATGTACGACTGACCCATGTCGCTGTTCATCTTGGCGGTGTGCCAGGTGCCGCCGTTCAGGTACTCGACACTGTGGATGCCGTTGGCGAGATGGTTGACCGCGATCGCCGGCCAGTAGGCCTGTGCACCCTGCATGAACCCGATCCGGATGTCGCCGGTGTAGCCCGGCGCCGGGATGAACTTCCAGCTGATGTGCCGGTTGTTCCAGTGGTCCGGGTACATGTTGCCGACCGGGGCACCGTCCTTCACGAACTGGTTGAGCGACCCCTTGGACAGGTCGAGGTGGTACGGATCGTCGCGGCACCAGCCGTTGGAGTCGCCGCAGCTGTCGGCGACCAGCATGTTGAGCGTGGCCCCGTTGTACTGGTCGGCGGTCCACGACCCGTTACGGCAGAAGGCCTGGCCGGGCGCGCCGTCGTTCACCCCGGTGCAGTAGTCGGCGACGCTGACCTGCACCCAGCGGCCGCAGTTGAGGCCGTTGTTCCACATGCCCATCTTGCTGAGGTCGGCTCCGGCGAGCGGCCGGGGATAGAAGGAGTAGTCGCCCGGGGTGTCGTACACGTTGAGGGCCACGAAGTTCTGCGAGTCCAGCTGCCCCTGGGGGAGGCCGCATCCGCCGTACGGGGAGCCGAGGCCGTCGAAGTAGGTCGCGTTGCCGGTGACCGGCGTGGTCGGATCGGCGGTCGTCTGTGCGCCGGCCGGCAGCGGCATGACCAGGAGTGCGAATCCGGCGGCGGCGGCGATGAGCCATCTCTTCATGGCGTTTCCTCCGAGGTGGGGGCGGGCGGGCTTTGGGAGCGCTCCCAGACGGTAAGCCCCGCCCGCCTCATCGAGCAACATCCATCGATGTCGCCGCCCGGCGCCGGGCCGATCGGCCCGGAGTCCCCGTCGCCGTGACCAGTAGCGATAGTCTGCTCCGACCGGCCGGCGCGACTGAAGGACGATCACCCGACGATGACCACCGACGACGCCGCCCAGGTGTGGGCGCTGATGCGCGACTTCGTCGAGCGCCACTCCCCCCGCCACCGGCTCCGCCAGGCCCTCGGCGACGGCCTGGCCAAGGGGCGCAGCAAGGTGCAGGTGCTGCTCATGCTCGGCGACGGCCCGCACTCCCTGAGCGACATCGCCGAGGCCCAGCGCATCGACAAGCCGTACGCCACCGCCATCGTCGACCAGCTCGAACAGCTCGGCCTGGCCACCCGCACCTCGGACCCCGACGACCGCCGCCGCAAGATGGTCGCGCTGACCCAGGCCGGCCGCTCCGCCGTGGTCATCGCCCGCGACATCATGGACGAACCGCCGGCCGTGCTGGCCGGCCTGTCGCCCGCCGAGCTGACCCAGCTGGCCGCCGCGCTGGGCCGCCTCGCGGAGCAGCGCCGCCCCCGCCCCGACTAGCGTTGGGCAGATGGTCGATCTGATTTTGAGTCGGGACGGGGCCGAGCTTGCCTATCAGGTCCAAGGAGACGGGCCGCCGCTCGGATATTCGCACGGGGTGCTGCTGAGCCGGGCCGCCGAGGACTCGCTCGGGCTGCTCGACCCGGGCGCGCTGGCGGCGACCAGGCACCTGCTGCGCTACGACGCCCGCGGTCACGGTCAGTCCACCGGCCGCCGGCTGGCGCAGGACTACACCTGGCCGAGCCTGGCCGACGACCTTCTCGCGATGGCGGAGGTCGCCGGGCCCGGACCGGTCGACTGGGCCGGCGGGTCGATGGGCACGGGCACGCTGCTGTGGGCGGCGGTGCGGCGGCCGGGCAAATTCCGGCGGCTGGTGCTGACGATCCCGCCGACCACCGGGGAGACGCGGGCCGGGGCGGCCGGCATGTACGAGACGTGGGCCAAGACGATCGAGGCGGACGGCAAGGCGGCGTGGGCGGCCGGGATGGCCCAGTTCCCCAAGCCGGCCATCTTCGAGTCGGTGGACAGTTACCGCATCGATGCGGACGTCACCGAGGAACTGCTGCCGTGGGTGTTGCGCGGGGCGGCGACCACCGATCTGCCGCCGGCCGAGGCGCTGGCGGCGGTGGAGCACCCGACGCTGATCCTGGCCTGGGAAACCGACCCGGTGCATCCGGTCTCGACGGCGGAATACCTGACGGCCACCATGCCGCACGCGACGCTGCACGTCTCGGGAACGGCCGAGGACGTACGCGGGTGGACCGGCCGGATCGACGAGTTCCTGAGCCGGCAGGACAGTCCCGGCTCATAGGGGTCATATACGCTCCGCTCCGTGCCCGAATTCGGCCCCGGTCTCTCCTATCAGGACGCCGGCGAGGGTCGCCCATTGGTTCTTCTGCACGGCTTCATGGGCGACGGATCGTTTTGGCGGCCCGAGCAGTTTCCCGGCTTCCGCGTGATCCGGCCCGACTTCCGCGGCCACGGCCGCAGTGCCCATCCGGACGACAAGCGGTTCTATCCGCCCGATGTGCTGGCCGACGACGGGCTCGCGCTGGTCGAACACCTCGGTCTCGACGACTACGACCTGGCCGGCTATTCGCTCGGTGCGCGCATCGTCGTACGGATGCTGGTGAAAGGCGCCCGGCCGCGGCGGGCGATCGTCGGCGGGCAGGGGCTGCGGGAGGTGCGAGGCCTCGGCGGCGGCGCCGGTGCGGCCTTCCGCAAGCAGGCCGGGGGCCCTTCGCCGCTGATCCACGTCCTCGATTCGCTGGTCGCCACGCCGGCCGAAGCGCTGACGGCCGTACCGACGCCGACCCTGGTGGTGATCGGCGCCGAGGACGAGCGGGCGGCCTCTGGGCCGGACCTGGCCGCCGCCCTGCCGCACGGCAGCTACGCGGAGATCCCCGGCAACCACGGCACAGTCGCGGGCAGCCCGGAGCTCATCGCGGCGATGCTGGCCTATCTGCGGCCGTCCACAACGAGCCGAGCAGCGAGTTGACCACGCCGGCCTGCTCACGTTGCACCTCGTGGGCGGCCCCCGGCACCCGCACCAACCGGGCACCGATCCGCTCCGCAACCCGCGAGCAGACCGCCTGCATGAGCCCGGCCATCCCCGGAAGGTAGCCGGGCGGCACGACCTCCCACCCGCCCACGATCACCAGCTTCGGGAACGACGCCTCGAGGATCGGTGCCGTCGCCAGCGAGGCCAGCCAGCACGGCCGCTCCCCCAGCGCGGTCTCGGCGGCCCGGGTGAGCCAGGCGGCTGGCGACGGCCGCGGCCTTTCCCCGTACGCCGCGGCAATGTATTCCTCGGCCGTCCCGCGCCGGGCCGACTCCATGAAGCGCCGGCCGTCCTCGATGGCCTGGGCGACGACCGGCACATCGGCGGCCACCTGGTGCGCACACGGCTCGATCAACGTCAGCGAACGCACCAGGTCGGGCCGGGTCGCCGCGGCCAGCATCGCCACGGTCCCGCCGTACGAGTGGCCGACCAGATGAGCTCCGTCGTCCTCGCCGACCAGTGAGATCACGTCGGTCGCGTCGACCGCGTAGTCGCTGTAGGACCCCGGGCTGGCCCCGAACCCGCGCCGATCCGGCACCAGCAGCCGGCGGGAAGCGGCGAGGGGACGCTGACCCGAAAAGGTCAGCGTCCCCCACGAGAACGTCCCGTGAACCAGGACCGCCGGCGTGGCTTCCGGCGGGCCGTCCCAGGTCGTGACGTGCGTCAGTCGACCGGTCGCAGCGTCGCCCATCCCTCGTCGCGGGCCCGGGCGGTTGCCAGCAGGCCGCCGACTGCCGCCGCGTTGGTGATCTCGCCGCGGAAGACCATCGCGACCGCCTCATCCAGGTCGACCCAGGCGACCTCGAGTTCGGCCTCCTCGTCCGTGCGGTGGAAGCGGTCGGAGTCGGGGACCGGCGAGAGCGACCGGGCCAGGAACAGCCGGATGACCTCGTTGCTGAACCCGGGCGAGGTGTGCAGGTCGATCAGCAGGTCGTAGCGGCCGGCGACGAGGTCGGCCTCCTCGGCCAGTTCGCGGGCCGCCCCGTGCACCAGCCCCTCGCCGTCGACGTCACGCAGGCCGGCCGGCAGCTCCCACAGCCGCTGGCCGACCGCGTGCCGGTATTGCCGGATCAGCGCGACCCGGCCCATGTCGTCGAGCGCGACGACGCCGACCGCGCCCAGGTTCTCCACCACGTCCCGGGTCACCGTGTGCCCGCCGGGCATGGTCACCTGATCGCTGTAGACCTGGAAGATCGGCCCCTCGTAGCGGCTGGTGCGCCCGGTCGTCTCGTGGGTGAACGCGGTCACGAGGCCACCACCGGGAGTTCGTCGGCCGCCGCGTACGCGACCGCGGCCCGCACCAGGCCGTCGAAGAGCGGGTGCGGCCGGGTCGGCCGGCTCTTGAGCTCGGGGTGGGCCTGGGTGGCCACGAAGTAGGGGTGGGTCTCGCGGTCGAGTTCGATGAACTCGACCAGCCGGCCGTCCGGGGAGGTGCCGGAGAAGACCAGACCGGCGTCGGCGAGCTTGCGGCGGTAGTCGTTGTTGACCTCGTAGCGGTGGCGGTGCCGTTCGGAGATCTCGGTGTCGCCGTAGACCTCGGCGATCACCGAGCCGGGCTGCAGCACGGCCGGGTAGGCGCCCAGCCGCATGGTGCCGCCGAGGTCGCCCTTGCCGGCCACGATGTCTTCCTGGTCGGCCATCGTGGAGATCACCGGGTAGGGCGCCTGCTCGTCGAACTCGAGCGAGTTGGCTCCGCTCAGGCCGGCCAGGTCGCGCGCCACGTCGATGGTCATGCACTGCAGTCCGAGGCAGATGCCGAGGATCGGGATCTGGTTCTCGCGGGCGTACCGGGAGGTGTTGATCTTGCCTTCGATGCCGCGTACGCCGAACCCGCCCGGAATGACGATGCCGTCGACGCCCTTCAGGGCGGCGGCCGCGCCCGCCATGGTCTCGCAGTCGTCGCTGGGAACCCAGCGCAGCTGGACCTTGACGTTGTTGCCGAAGCCGGCGGCGCGGATCGCCTCGCTCACCGAGAGGTACGCGTCGGGGAGGTCAACATATTTGCCGACCAGCGCGATCGTGATCGTGCGCTTCGGGTGGTGCACCCGCTGGAGCAGGTCGTCCCACGTGGCCCAGTCGACGTCGCGGAACGAGAGGCCGAGGCGGCGCACCACGTACGCGTCGAGGCCCTCGCGGTGCAGCACCTTCGGGATGTCGTAGATGCTCGGCGCGTCCGGGCAGGCCACCACGGCCTCGCGGTCGACGTCGCAGTAGAGCGCGAGCTTGTGCTTGAGCTTCTCGGGGATCTCGCGGTCGCTGCGGCAGACCAGCGCGTCGGGCTGGATGCCGATGTTGCGCAGCGCCGCCACCGAGTGCTGGGTCGGCTTGGTCTTGAGCTCGCCCGACGGCGCCAGGTAGGGCACCAGCGAGACGTGCAGGTAGAACACCCGGTCGCGGCCGACCTCGTGCCGCACCTGGCGGATCGCCTCGAGGAACGGCAGCGACTCCATGTCGCCGACCGTGCCGCCGACCTCGGTGATGACGACGTCCGGGGTCCGGCCGGACTCGTCCACGTCGGCCATCGCGAAGATGCGTTCCTTGATCTCGTTCGTCACGTGCGGGATCACCTGCACCGTGTCGCCGAGGTATTCGCCGCGCCGCTCCTTGGCGATGACCGCCGAGTAGACCTGCCCGGTGGTGACGTTCGCCTTGCCGGACAGCGCCCGGTCGAGGAACCGCTCGTAGTGCCCGACATCCAGGTCGGTCTCGGCGCCGTCTTCGGTGACGAACACCTCACCGTGCTGGAACGGGTTCATCGTTCCCGGATCGACGTTGAGATAGGGGTCGAGCTTCTGCATGACGACCCGCAGTCCGCGCGCGGTCAGTAGATTGCCGAGGCTGGAGGCCGTGAGCCCCTTGCCCAGCGAGGAGGCGACGCCCCCGGTGACGAAAATGTGCCGCGTCTCGCGCACTGATGAGGCCAACGCCGTGCTCCCGTGGTCGCCGTTGTCAGGAATGCGGCCGGGGCAACACCCCATCCACGGGAGTTCACCGTAACACCTACCTCGCCGGACCTGCGTTCGGGCTGCTCGGAGCGCGTGTCTTCGAGACCACACCGGTTTTGTCCGGTTCGGACAAAACCGGGAACGCACGCGTACGGTCCGCCGCGTGCAGCAGCACCCGCAGCGCGGTCAGCACCGCGGTCGGCACCGTCGCGGCCGCCGCCGCACCGGCCACGGTGAGCGCCGACCCGCCGAGGGCCCCGGCGATCAGCGTCGCCACCGTCGTGCCGGCGCCGGCCGCCCGCAGCGCCGGATGCAGCCCGAAAACCCGCTGCAGTCCACCCCACGGGGAGAACTGGCAGAAGGCCAGCATCAGGACGCCGATGACCGCCAGGACCGTCAGCGGGCTTTCCAGCAGGGTCTGACCGTTGGAGGAGGCGGCCCGCTGCACGGCCGGACCGCCGGTGCCGCCGGCGATCGCGGAGAGGAACCGGCCGAGGCTGCCCTGCTCGAGTGCGGGCCGGCGCAGGTCGACCACCGCGAACCCGATCGTGACGGCCAGGCCGGCCAGCGCAGCCCACGCGATGCGCGGGAAGGTCAGCCAGCCGCCGGTGCTGATCGCCGCGGCCACGCAGACCCCGGCGGTCACCGCGATCGCGCCGACCGGGTCGGCGCCCAGGAAGGGACTGCCGACCATGACCACACCGACCCCGCCGAGCAGCACGAAGACCAGCGGCCGCCACGGTTTGCGCACCCACTGGGCGGCCCAGCCGGAGACCACGAGCAGGCCGCTGACGAAGACGCCGAGGCCGACCCCGCCCACCCCCGCGTAGCGCGCACCGTGGATCGCCGAATAGCCGGCGACGCCGTTGAGCTGCAACTGGGCGCCGGTGAGCAGGTCGACGCCGACGACCACGGTGCCGATCACGGCGACCGCGCCGATCGGCCAGAGCGTGCGGCGGAAGCGCGGGGCGGACCGGACCGCCGCCGTGCCGACGGCGACCAGCGCGAAGGTCACCAGCCCGAACCACCACGCCGGATGCTTCGCCTGCCACCACGGCGACGCGTCGGCCAGCAGCGCGGCCGGGATGGCCAGCGCGGCCGCGATCAGCGCCACCTCGAACGCCGCCACCAGGCGCGGCGGCGGCAACGCCGGTCCGGTCGGCCCGGCATGCCGCCGGGCCCGGCCCATCACCGGCACGATCAGCAGGAACAAGAGCAACTGGACGATCGACAGGACCTTGAAGAAGATCTCGGCTACCGCATGCTGGGCGCCCGCCCGCTGATCGGCGTTGTGGCTGCCCTGCACCGCCTTGGTCAGGTCGGCCGGCTTGCCGTCGACGATAGTGGCCGTCCGCCCGGCGAACAGCTTCTCCGGCGCCGCCTTGCCGAGCGCCGACAACACGGTCGGGGCCAGGTCGACCAGTTGCAGGTAGCCGTCGCGGCCCGTGCCGGCCGAGGTCAGCCAGCCGCCGTCCCAGCCGGCGCCCTCGGCGATCGCCACGTGCAGCCGGGTGGTGCGGTCGGTGTCGGAGACCCCGGCGATCAGCATCAGCGACCGGTCGGGCCGGGCCGCCAGCACCTTGGCCAGGGCCGCGTCGGCCTGCTCGACCGCGGCCTGCCGGTCGGCGCCCGAGCCGGTGATCGTGCCCAGGTCGACCATGCTGATCGGGCACGAACTGAGCAGGGTCTTCACGTCGCCGGTCAGCGCCGGCTGGTATTTGTCGACGCGCCCGAACGGCCGGGCCGCGGCGAGCGCCGCCCCCGGGCCGAACGCGGTCGTGCACCGCACCGACTCGGCCAGCGCGCCCGGCACCGCCCCGAACGAGAGCCGGTCCTGGTTTTCGCGCACCGCCAGCGCCTGGTCGGTCAGGTCGGCGCCGATCTGGTCGGGCTGGGTGATCGCGGGCGGGTCGAGGGAGCACGGCCCGAGCGGGTTGAGCGGCGGCCAGGCCGCGTAGTTGCCCGCGCCGGCCGTGACCCAGCCGTCGTCCGGGCAGGTCACCCGCTGCGCCGACTTGACCGACAGCCAGCCGATCGAACCCTGGGTGGCCTCGCGCCACAGGTTGGGGGTGCGCTGCGGGTCGATGTCCTCCCAGCGCAGCCCGGCCGCCCCGGCCACGATCACGTAGTCGACGGTCGGCGGGGCCGCGACGGTCTTCGGGTTGATCGTCAGACCGGCCAGGCTCGCGATCACCGCGAGCACCACCAGGACCGGCGGCCCCCAGGGCATGCGCCTCAACGGCTTGTCACTTCGGCATATGCCGCGCGTACGTCGGAGACCGTGTCCTTCTCGCTCGGCCAGGTCGCCGCCTGCCGGGGACCGCGGGCCGCATAGTCGGCCCGCGCCGCCGGATCGGCCAGCATCTGGCGGACCGCCAGGTCGAGCGCGTCGACATCGTCCGGCGGGATCAGGACGGCCGCGTCGTCGACCAGGCCGGGCAGCCCGCCCACCGCGGTCGCCACCAGCGGTACGCCCGCGGCCAGCGCCTCCTGTGCGAACAGTTGCCGGGCCTCCCAGTCGCTCGTCACCACCGCCAGATCGGCGCCGAGCAGCAGGTCGGGCACGTCGGACCGGCGACCGAGCAGCTGGAACGGCGCATGCTGCTCGGACGCCTGCTGGGCCAGCGACATGTAGCTCGGGCCGGACCCGGCGATCACGACTACCGGGGCCGGGGTCAGCGACCTCCACCGGGCCGACGCGGTCACGAGCAGGTCGTACCGCTTCTGCGGGTGCAGCCGGCCGACCGACAGGATCAGCGGTGTCTCGGGCCGCAGCCGGAACTCGGCCCGCACCGCGGCCCGGCTGCGCCTGGGCGCGGCCAGTTCCGGCGCGGCGACCGCACCCAGCCGGACGTGCCGGGCACCGACCAGCCTGGCCCGCTCGACCAGGTCTTCGGAAGCGCCGAGCACCAGCGAGGCGTTGCGTGCGACGATCCGCTCGACCAGCGCACCGGCCTGCCCGCGCAACCCCTTGGCCAGCACGGTGTTGTGCAGGGTGACGATCAGCGGCACACCCGGCCGGGCCAGCCCGACGACGAAACCGGCCCGCAGGCCGTGCGCGTGCACCACGTCGATCGGCCGGCTGGCCAGGGCGGCCCGCATCCGGCGGATGGTGCCCGCGTCCTGCGCGCCCGGGTTGGCCGGGATCTCCACCGGCACGAACGCGGCGCCGAGCGCGCCGAAGCCGAACAGCTCGTCGGTCGCGGCCGGCCCGCAGACCAGCACCTCGCACCCGGCGGCGAGCAGACCCCGGGCGATCGAGGCGACGTGCCGGCCGACGCCGCCGGTGGCGGAGCCGAGCACGAGCGCAACCGAGCCGCGCCATCCGTCGTCGCCCACGAACTCTCCCTTTCAGCGGCGGATGCGGCGCCGCAGCGTCATCGCCAGCGGGGCCATGTCGCGCCGGTCGAGCGGGAAGGCCACCGCCACGAACACCACCACGACCACGGCACCGCCCAGCATGCCCTGAACCAGGCTGCCGACCACGGTCGGGGTGCCGCCGATCAGATGTCCGACACCGGCCACCGTCGCCCATCCGGCGAGCGCGGCGACAGCCGCCGCCACGATACCGACCACGGTTACCCGGGCGAGTCCGGCCAGTGCGTCGGGTCCGGCATTTTTCCGTACGGCGTGAACCAGCAACGCCCCGATGACACTCATCCCGGCCGCGTTCGCCGCACCCAGCCCGACCAGCTGGGCCGTACCGCCGGCGGTGGCGCTGATCACGACGACCACCACGCCGGCGACCGCCCACCCGGCCGCCGAGGCGACGGCCGCGGCGACGGTGGCACCCCGGGCGTAAAGCGCGCGGGACAGGATCGCGAACAGGCTCCACCCGATCAGCCCGGGCGCGAACCCGACGATGCCGGGCGCCGAGCCGGGGCTGCCGATCAGGCGGGCGCCCGGACCGGCCAGCGCCGCCAGCGCACCCGCACCGAGGCAGGCCAGCAGCATGACCGAGCGGGTCGTGCCGGCCAGCTGCTCGGCGTACGCCGGCTCGTCGTGCCGGGCCGCGGCGGCCGAGAGCCGCGGGTAGACCGCGGTGGCCAGCGGCACCGCCAGCACTGCCCAGGGCAGCAGGAACATCGTCTGTGCGTAGTTGTACTGGGCCAGCACCTGCGTCCCGAGCCCGACGATCAGCAGGATCACCACCTGCTGGGAGCCGACCGTGACCGCGCCGGCCCAGCCGAGCCGCACCGCCTGCCGCCCCTCGTCGCCCGGGAACCGATAGCTGGGCCGCAACCGCAGGCGCAGCCGGCTCAGCGGGATCAGCAGGCAGAGGGCGAGCACGACGACGCCGAGGGTGGTGCCGACCGAGAGGGAGTATTCACCCGCCCTGGTGAGGTGTTCGAACCCCGACCGGGCGCCGTCGATCGCGGCGTAGGTCAGATAGGACGACAGCACGGTGAGGCTCGACAGCAGCGGCGCGATCACCGGCCAGGCGAAGCGGTGATGGGCCTGCAGCACCCCGGTCAGCACGATGCCGACGCCGTAGAGCGGCAGCTGCGGCGCGAAGACCCGGAGCATGCTCGCGGCCAGGTCCTGCTCCCCCGGCGGCACCTTGTGCAGCAGCCCGGCGATCGGGCCGGCGGCCAGCGCGATCACGACGGCGAGCGGCACGGTCAGCGACAGCACCCAGGTGAGCAGGGCCGACGTGACCGCGTTGACCCGCGCCCGGTCGCCCGCCGCCACGTGCTGGGCCAGCAGCGGCACGATCAGGCTGGCCAGCGCACCCCCGGCGACCAGCTCGAACACGATGTTGGGGATGGTGTTGGCCGCGTAGTAGATGTCGGCCAGCCCGCGATCGCCGACCGCGTAGGAGAACACGGTCGTCCGGGCGAACCCGGCGATCCGCGCGAGCACGGTCAGCGCGGCGATCAGCGCCGCCGCCCCGGCGACCTTGACCGTGGGGGCTGAAGCGGGGGTCGCGGCGTCGGTCTCGAGGGGGTCGGTCACGCGACGGGCTGGCGGCCGAGTTCGTCGGCCGCGCGGAGCCACGGCGTCTCCGCGATGACCTTGGTGAAGCTGACCTTCTCGCTGGCCGCGGTGAGCGACGCCAGCACGGTCAGCGCGAGGAGGCGGCCGGCGGTGCCCGTACGGGCGGCCAGCGCCACGCCGAGGAGGGCGCCAAGGGCGTTGGCCCCCGAGTCGCCGAGCATGACGTCTTCGCCCAGGTCGGCCGGCAGCAGGGCGCCCGCCGCACCGAGCGTGCCCGCCGCGATGCCGCCACCCGGGCCGACGGCCAGCGGCACGCCCGTCACCAGACCGGCCTTGATCGCCCGGCCGGGCCGCAGGTCGAGCAGGTTGACCAGGTTGGCCATGCCGGCGATCACGCCCGCGCCGAGCAGCACGTCGACGCCGCGGCGGAACCCGGTGTGGCCGCTGCCGAGCAGCGACGAGGCGACCAGCCCGGCCGCGCCGACCCCGGCGATCTTCACCAGGCCGGTCGTGACCTGGCCGTCGCGCAGCGCACCCAGGTGCCCGGCGAAGCCCCTGACACCCTGCTGCTCGGGCCGGTTGCCGGCCACGTCGTCGTAGAAGCCGACCGCGCCCGAGACCGCGCCCGCCGTCAGGGCGGCCGCCTTGGCTCGCATGCCGGGCGCCCCGACGACCGCGCCGGCCGTCGCACCGATGGCGAGGGCCGGGCCGCCGGCCAGCGTCACCTGGCGGCCTCGGAAGTTGGTCCGGACCAGGCCGGACGACTTCTGGTCGCTGAGGATCCAGTTGAGGGCACCGCGGGCGACGGTTGCGCCGACGCCGAACGCCCGGAGGACTCCAATGGCCATGGCAGGGAAGTCTACGGACCGCGCGCTAACCGGCGGCCTTCGGCACCAGCGATGAGGCGCCGGCCGCCAGCCCGTACTGGCCGACCTTGTTTTGCACCATGCGCTCGACCGTGGCCATACCGGCCACGAGCTGGCCCTGCACGGTGCTCGCGTTGTCCACCGTGGAGATTCCCTTGACCAGCGTCGGGTCGCCCCGCACGGCCGAGATCAGGTTGCCGTCACCGACCCCGTCGCCGGCGATCACCAGGGGGCGGGCGGGCGCGGCCGTCGCGCCCACCGGCCGGCCCTTGCTGAACTGGGTGGCCAGCGTGACCGCCGACTGGCTCTTCTTGGCCGCGTCCTTGTCGACCGCGGGCGGCCCGGAGACGATCACCGTGCCCTCGGCGCCCCCGACCGCCTTGGCCTGCTTCTCGTCGACCGAGATGTAGCCGGCCTTCGTGTAGGCGGTCAGCACCGCGGTCACGTCGTCGGCGGCCGGCTGCGCGCCGCCGATCCGCTGCATCAGGGCGAGGGCGAGCTGCGCGCTGGCCGTCTCGACGCCGTCGCTGTTGACCGGCAGCCACTCGAACGGGATCGTGCCCTGCGACGACTGGCTGGCCAGGTCGAGCAGCTCGGTGCCGACGTTGGGGTCGAAGAACTTGTCCTGCACCGTCACCTTGGCGGTGACCGTCGCCCCGGCGATCTGCAGCATCGAGACCACGCCGGCCATGTAGTCGCCGGTGTCGGGCAGCGCCACCACCACGATGCGACGGCCGGTCAGCTTGCCGTTGAGCAGCGTCGGGGCGATCTGGGTGGCGAAGTCCTGGCTGCGGTTGATCTGGTCGCGGTACTGGTCGACCTGATCGCGCTTGTTGCTGTTGTCCTTCTTCAGCGCGTCGAGCTGGTAGCGCAAGCTGTCGGACACCGGCCCGTTGAGCGCGGCGGTGCCCACGACCAGGCCGATGGCCAGGGCGAGGAAGACCGCGGTGAGCGAAACCACGTGGTACCGAAAGTTGATCACGACGAAAGCCCCGACGTTGTTAGAAAAGGTGTCCCAGCTGGAAGACGAGATTGTCCCACCACTCGGAAACCACGGTGAGGTACGCCTTTCCGACGGTCGACACCGCCACCGCGGACGCCATCGCGGCGATCGCCGAGAGGATGAGCAGCAGCAGGGCGGACCCGGAGATGTTCTGCCGATAGAGCCGGCTGACGCCCTTGGCGTCGACCAGCTTGCCGCCGACCTTGAGCCGCGTGAGGAAGGTCGAGGCCATGCCGCCGCGGCCCTTGTCGAGGAACTCGACCAGGTTGGCGTGCGTGCCCACCGCGACGATCAGCGTGGCGCCCTTGTCGTCGGCCAGCAGCATGGCCAGGTCTTCGCTGGTCGCGGCGGCCGGGAAGGTCAGCGCCGGGACGTCGAGCTTGCGGACCCGCTCGAGACCGGGAGCGCGGCCGTCCGGATAGGCGTGAACGACCACCTCGGCACCACAGCGCAGCACGTCGTCGGTGACCGAATCCATGTCGCCGATGATCAGATCGGGCGTGTAGCCGGACTCGACCAGCGCGTCGGCCCCGCCGTCGACGCCGATCAGCACCGGCTTGTATTCGTGGATGTACGGCCGGAGGACGTCGAGGTCTTCCTTGTAGTCGTAACCCCGCACCACGATCAGCACGTGCCGGCCGGCGATGCGGGTCTGCACCTCGGGCACGCCGACGCCGTCCAGCAGCAGGTCGCGCTCCTGCTTCAGATATTCCATGGTGTTGGCCGCGAACGCCTCGAGCTGCACCGACAGGCCCTCGCGGGCGTCGGCCATCGAGGCGGCAACCGTGTCGGCGTCCTGCCGGACCCCGGTCGCGACCGGCTCGCCGCCGAGCAGCACGGCGTCGCCGTCGATGCTGACCAGGTCGCCCTCGTGCAGGCGCTCGAACAGTTCCTCACCCAGGTTGTCGACCAGCACCACGCCGTTCTTGATGAGCACCTCGGGGCCCAGATTGGGGTAGCGGCCCGAGATCGACGGCTTGGCGTTGAGCACCGCCGCGACGCCGACGGCAACCAGCGAGTCGGCGGCCACCCGGTCGATGTCGACGTGGTCGATCACCGCGATGTCGCCGGGGCGCAGCCGACCGGTCAGACGCTTGGTCCGGCGGTCGAGGCGCGCGGTGCCGGTGACGGCATCCGGATCGGCGCTGCGGGCTCGTCGTAGGGTGGGAAGTCGCATCACGGCCATCCTGACACGACGCATCACGCGCCCCGTACGCGACATGCGCGATCTCACCCACAAATCGGGCATAAAGCCGCCTCTCCCCCGCCGTGGCCCGCAATTCTCCCAGGTCAGCGTGATGGCTGGGAAGGCGTCAGCGTCGCTTCTCCTTGGCCGCCACCGCGAGCAGCTCCTCGGCGTGCGCGATGCCCAGGTCGGAGTCGGGCAGGCCGGCCAGCATGCGAGCCAGCTCACGTGCCCGTTCCGTCTCCTCCACGACGCGCACCCCGCTGGTCGTGATCGCGCCGCCGGTGTCCTTCGCCACCACCAGGTGGCGGTCGGCGAACGCGGCCACCTGCGGCAGATGGGTCACGACCAGCACCTGATGGGTGCGGGCGAGCCGGGCCAGCCGCTTGCCGATCTCGACCGCGGCCTGACCGCCGACACCGGCGTCGACCTCGTCGAAGACCAGAGTCTCGGGACCGCCCGCGCCGGCGAAGACCACCTCGATGGCGAGCATCACCCGGGACAGCTCACCGCCCGAGGCACCCTTCTGCAGGGGCAGCGACGGTGCACCCGGATGGGCCACCAGCCGCAACTCGACCTCATCGGCCCCGTCGGGGCCGGCCGCCACCTCGTCGCCGTCGACCGTCACCGTCGGCTCGTCGCGGCCGACCGGCCGGGACAGCACCGCGACCTCGACCCGCGCGTGCGGCATCGCGAGGCCGGCCAGCTCGACGCTGACCGCCTCGGAGAACCGGACCGCCGCCTCGGCGCGGGCCGCGGTCAGCTTGCCGGCGAGCTCGCCGACCTGCACGGCCAGGCGCTGACGCTCCTTGTCGAGCTCGTCGAGCAGTTCGTCGGAGCTGTCGAGCGCGGCCAGGCGGGTGCGCGCATTTTCCGCCCAGGCGATCACGCCCTCGACGTCGTCGGCATATTTGCGGGTGAGGGCGCGCAGCGCGGCCCGGCGCTCGTAGATCTGCTCCAGCCGGGCCGGGTCGGCGTCGAGCTCGCCCAGGTAGGCCGAGAGCTCGGACGAGACGTCACCGATCAGGGTGGCCGCCTCCTCGAGGCGGGCGGCCAGCTCACCGAGCTTGGGATCGGTGCCCGACTCAGCCTCGAGGGTGCGGCGGGCGAGCCCGAGCAGCTCGGTCGCGTCGGGCGCGTCGTCGGCCACCTCGACCCCGCTGGCCAGCGCCTGCGCGGCCTGGGCGGCGGCCAGCCGCAGCCCCTCGGCGTGCTCGAGCCGCTGCGCCTCGGTGCGCAACTCGTCGTCCTCCCCCGGCTGGGGATCGACCCGGCTGATCTCGTCGAGGCCCAGCTTGAGCAGGTCGGACTCCTGAGAGCGGGCGCGCGCGTTGCGCCGCCGGTCGGCCAGGTCGTCGACCACCGAGCGCCAGCGGGTGTAGGTCTCGCGGTAGGTCTGCAGCAGCTTCTCGTGGTCGGGGCCGGCGAACCGGTCGAGCGAACCCCGCTGCTCGGACGGGCGCAGCAACCGCAACTGGTCGGACTGACCGTGCACGGCCAGAACCTGGTCGCCGACCTCGCTCAGCATCGACACCGGCATGCTCCGCCCGCCGACGTGGGCGCGCGACCGGCCCTCGATCGTGACGGTGCGGCTGAGCAGCAGCGACCCGTCGTCGTCGGGCTCGCCGCCGGCCTCGGTGATGCGGGCCAGCACGGTGTCGGCGAGCTTGCCGCCGAGCCGCAGACGGCCCTCGACCACCGCCCGGCCCGGGTCGGCCCGCACCCGCCCGGCGTCGGCCCGGCCGCCGAACAGCAGGCCCAGCCCGGTGACCACCATCGTCTTACCGGCACCGGTCTCGCCGGTGATCACATTCATGCCCGTGGTCAGACGCAGGGTGGTGTCGTCGATGACACCGAGCCCGGTGATCCGCAGTTCCTCCAGCACACGGCAGACAGTATCGGGGCCCCCTGACATTTGCCCAACGGGCCCGGCTTGATCAGCGTCTATTCCCGCGCCAGCCCTCAACGGGAAGAGCGAACTTCGCCACCAGGGTGTCGGTGAACGGCCGCGGGCCCAGACGCACCAGGCGTACGGGAAGCCGGCCCCGCTCGACCGTGACCTTCGCACCCGGCGGAAGATCCCAGGTGCGGCGACCGTCACAGCAGAGCACGGCGAACGAGGTGTAAGGGTCGACGGTCAGCACGAAGGTGGACGTCGGCGCGGTCACCAGCGGCCGGCTGAACAACGCGTGCGCACTGATCGGCACCAGCAGCAACGCCTCCACCTCGGGCCAGACCACCGGGCCGCCACCGGAGAACGCGTAGGCGGTCGAGCCGGTCGGGGTTGCGCACACCACGCCGTCGCAGCCGTAGCGGGACAGCGGCCGCCCGTCGACGTCGACCATCAGCTCGAGCATCTGGGCCCGCTGGCCCTTCTCGACGCTGACCTCGTTGAGCGCCCACGACTCGGCGATCAGCCGGCCCTCGTATTCGGCGCGGACGTCGAGCGTCAGGCGCTCGTCCACCCGGTAGGTGCCGGCGATGATGTCCTTGACCACGTCGTCGAGGTGGTCGATCTCCACTTCGGCCAGGAACCCGACCTTGCCCAGGTTGATGCCGAGCAGCGGCGCCTTGACCGGCCGGGCCAGCTCGGCCGCCCGCAGGAACGTGCCGTCACCACCCAGCGCGAGCACGATCTCGGCGCCCTCGGCCGCGGCCGGGTCGTCGACCGGGGTCACGCCGGCGGGCAGTTCGAGGTCGCGCACCTCCTCGGCGATCACCCGCACCTCGAAGCCGGCCGCGAGCAGATCACGGGCGACCGCCTCGGCGTGCTGCGTGCTCTGCCGGCGCCCGGTGTGCGTGACCAGCAGCGCCGAGCGGCTCATGAGTCCTCCACAGAAGATGACGGCGACGGCCCGGCAGAAGTTACCTCCCCGGACGGCCCGGCGGCGACAACTCGGTCGATCTCCCCCCGATCGGCGGGCGGCGCATCCCGGCGGAACCAGACGAAGAACTCGACGTTCCCGCTCGGCCCCGGCAACGGGCTCGCGGTCACCCCGGCCACGCCCAGGCCCAGCCCGGCGGCGGCGGTCGCCACGTCGAACACCGCCTCGGCCCGCAGCGGCCAGTCCCGCACCACGCCACCCGCCCCGACCCGCTCCTTGCCCACCTCGAACTGCGGCTTCACCATCAGCGCGAGGTCACCGCCGGGCGCCGTGCAAGCGGTCAGCGCGGGCAGCACCAGCCGCAGCGAGATGAACGACAGATCGGCGACCGTGAGATCGACCACACCGCCGATCTGTTCCGGCGTCAGCGCACGCACGTTCGTCCGCTCGAAGACGTCGACCCGCTCGTTCGTGCGGATCGGCCAGGCCAGCTGCCCGTAGCCGACGTCGACGGCGACGACCCGTTCCGCGCCCGCGCGCAACAGCACATCGGTGAAGCCGCCGGTCGAAGCGCCCGCGTCGAGACAGCGCCGACCGGTCACGGTCAGACCCCTCGGCCCGAAGGCGGCGAGCGCTCCGGCCAGCTTGTGGCCACCCCGCGAGACATAGTCGTCCGCCGGATCCTCCCCGGTCACCAGCACCGGGTCGGCCGGATCGATCATCGCGGCCACCTTGCGGGCCACGGTGCCGTGCACCTGCACCCGGCCGGCCTCCACCAGCTGGGCGGCCTGCTCACGCGACCGGGCCAGCTTGCGCCGGACCAGCTCGGCGTCCAGGCGCGCACGGCGCGCCATCAGGCAAACCCCTTTTCCGTACGCGACATCAGCCGTCGATGCTCGCCAGAGTTTCCTGCAGCACCTGGTGAGCCGCCTCGTACTCGGCGATCTGAGCGCCCGGCGGCAGGCGGGACGCGTTCTCCAGAGACCGCAGCACGGCGTCGACCGCGGGGTGCCCGGTCCCGGTCCCGGCTTCTGTCTCGGTCCCGGCCTCGTCGTCGGCCGGGACGACCGGGTCTTCGGCGGGGGCGGCCGGGGCGGCGTACGCCTGCTGCTGCGCAAGCGGAGGCCCGGGCCGGAACCCACCGGGGGGTGGCCCCGGCTTGGGAAGTTGCGGGCTGTGCGGGAAGGTCACGGTGTCACGCCTCCGTCGGCGTCGTGTTCGTCGGCCCGGACTTCTTCGCCGGCGCCCTCTTCGCTGCGGTCGTGTTCTTGTCCGGGGCCGCCTTCTTGGCCGCCGCTTTCCTGCCCGGCGCCGCCTTCTTGGCCGGAGCCGCATTCTTGGCCGGCGCCGCCTTCTTGGCCGGAGCCGCATTCTTGGCCGGAGCCGGTGCCGCCGCGGCCCGCAGCGCCTCGCGCTGGGAAGCCGACAGCTCGTCACCGATCGACTCGGTCAGCACATCAGCATCCGCCGCCGCGGTCTCGGCGGACGTGGTGGGCGGCAGCTCCGTGGCGGCAGCCGCCGCCTTGACCGGCGCAACCGGCGATGCCGCCGTGCCGACGGGTGCCGACGGCTCGGCCGCCGCGTTCCTCGCCGGCGCCTTCTTGGCGACGGCCTTCTTCGCCACCGCCTTCTTGGCGACCTTGCGCGGGTCGGCGTTGACCGGTGCTGCCTTGCTGGGGGCAGCCTTCACCGGTGCCGCGTCGCTCGGGGCAGCCTTCACCGGTGCCACCTTGCTCGGCGCAGCCTTCACCGGTGCGGCCTTGCCGGGTGCAGCCTTGCCGGGTGCGGCCTTGCCGGGTGCAGCCTTGCCGGGTGCAGCCTTGCCGGGTGCAGCCTTGCCGGGTGCGGCCTTCACCTGGGCCGGGCCGCCCTCGGCGGTCGCGGCGCGCGACTCGGCCTCGCGCAACTGCTTCTCCAGGTCGCGCACCCGGGTGGTCAGCTCGGAAACCTCTTCCGCGGTGGCCAGGCCGACCACGCCGAGCGCCCGATCGACCTCGTATCGCACGATGTTGGTCAGCGCCTCGCGGTTGGCCATGCTGGTCTGCAGCAGATCCTCGACCAGGCCCTGCAGCTGGACCGCCGTCGCACCACCGCGGTTGACCAGATCTCCGGCGACCTTCTGGGCTCGTTTACGGGGCGCTTCGGTCAATCCGAGCGCCATCTCAAGATACGCCCGCCATGCGTCCGGCATGAATCCGCTCCTCTCGGGGCAACTCGTCGGGTGCCACGCTACCGGGCGGTTCATGAGACTTCGTGAGGTACCGTGCGGTACGCACAGCGGGTGTCGCGGAGAGAGGGTGTCCCATGGCGACCGTGGACGAGTGCCGTCAGGCGTTGCACGACCTTGCTGCCAAGCTCGACTCGGCGGTCGACGCCCAGGGCCGGCTCGACCTGGAGCGCACCCTGGCCTGCCGCATCACCGACTTGGCGGCCGCGTTCAGCGCCCGGCTCAGCGGCGGCCGTCTGCTCGACATCGCCGACGGCGACAACCCCAAGGCCAAGATCGCGCTGAGCACCTCGAGCGACAACCTGGTCGCGCTGGTGGCCGGCCGCCTCGACCTGGCCCGCGCGATCGCCTCCCGGCAGGTGTCCCTCAGCGCTAACCCGTTTGATCTGCTGAAGCTCCGCAAACTTCTCTAAGAAACGGCTCATGCCTGCCGGACCCGGGCCGATGGGGTCACCCGCAACGTCCCGCAGACGGCAGGAGTCACCGCCATGATGGTCGAGGAGATCGCCGCGGCCGCCGAATCGGCGCGCTGGAACGCGTACGCCGCCTGGGCCCAGATGCAGGCGCAGCGGGCCCAGGTCCTCAGCGACATCGCCACCCACGCCGAGCCGGCGATCGTGGCCGCCGACCGCGCCCAGATGGACTCCGACCGGGAGGAGTTCACCCGCCGCCGCAACAGCCGGTTCGACGTCACCGTGTAGAAATCGGCTGCCGCCTGCTGCTGAACGTCTTCGCCCCCTGCAACGGCGGCGATGCCGGCGGCGTTGCGGACGATGCGCAGCGGACGATGCGCATCGGGCGAGGCCGCGGCGGGCGAGGCCGCGGCGGGGGCCGGCCGCCAAACTCGAATGCGATCTACCGCCCGCGACGCCGCCAAGCCCGCGGCTCATTGCGGTTGCAGCACCGGCATTTGCCAGCCTTCGGCCAGACGCGACGGCCGGACGTTCACGCCGCCGCCGAAGAACTCGCAGAACTTCATGATCAACGGGTCCCACCGCCGCGCGTCGACGTAGTGCGTCCCCGGCACCACCAGTTCGTCCTCGATGTGCGCCCGCAGCACCCGCACCTGGAAGCCGGTCGCGCTCTCATCGAACGCGCGCCCCTCGACCACCCGGCACTCGAGCTGGATCGGGCACTCCTTCACCCGTGGAGGTTCCACCAGATCGGACTGCTGCCGCGTGAATCCACCGAGCGCAAACTTGTCTTTGACGTGCACGTACCCCTGCGTCCGGCGGTACGGCTTGATCTCCGGGTTCCCGGTGGTCATGGCGATCCGGTCGACCGCGTCGGCCATATCCGACGACGCGAGGTTGAGCACGCACTCGCCGTGCCGCTGCAGGTTGGCCGCGGTCTGGCTGCTGTTGCCCATCCCGAGCATCGCCGACTCACCGAGCCACCAGGCCGACGACATCGGCGCCAGGTTCGCGCTCCCGTCCGGGTTGACGGTGCTGATCAGGACGACGGGCGTACCGAAGTAGAGGACCTTGAGCCCCGGAACGATGTGCATGACTCCATGCTCGCCGCCCCGCCTCCCCCAGGCTGGCGGCTTTCGGACATCTCGTTCAGGCCGCTTTCCAACCCCAGGTCTCGAACAAAGCTTCCGCTTCCGGGGAGGCAGCCTGCACGCGTACGCCGTTCCAGGTCGCACCGCACAGCAGGCGCAGAGCCGCGACCGGGTCGCCGCTGCCTGTGAGGATGGCCGAGCCGTCGTGGCGGTCGAGGTGCCAGCCGTCGACGTCGTCGCCCTCGGCCGGCAGGGCCGACTCGGCCGCCGGGCGGAACAGGCCGGAGAGGTCGGCCGCGACGTAGGTCGGACGCTGCTCGGGCGGCGCGGCCAGCAGGTCGGCCGGGCCACTCACGCCGGTCAGCACGAGCAGCGACGGCATGCCGGCGCCCACCGCGCCCTGGATGTCGGTGTCGAGGCGGTCGCCGACCGCCAACGGCTTCTCCGATTTCGACAGTGAGGCGGCCGTGGTGAAAAGGGCCGGCTCGGGCTTGCCGACGATCAGGTCGGGTTCGCGGTCGAGCGCGGTGCGGATGACGGCGACCAGCGAGCCGTTGCCCGGCAGCGGACCGCGCGGACTGGGCAGGGTGCGGTCGGTGTTGGTGGCGACCCAGGTCGCGCCGGCCCGGATCGACAGGGCGGCCTCGGCGAGCACGCGCCAGCCGACGTCGGGGCCGTAGCCCTGCACGACCGCGGCCGGCTTGTCGTCGGCGCCGTCGACCACCTGCAGGCCGGCGTCGCGGACCTCGGCCCGGAGGGCCTCGGCCCCGACAACCAGCACGGGAGAGCCGCTCGGGAGACGCTGGGCGAGAACCGCGGCGGCGGCGCCGGCCGAGGTGAGAACCTCGTCCGGCGCTGCCGGTACGCCCATGCCGGTCAACAACGCAGCCACGTCGGCGGCGCGACGGGACGCGTTGTTCGTCGCGTACGCCACCGGGGTGCCGGCCGCACGTAGCTTCTCGACCGCCGCCGACGCACCGTCGATCGGCTTGTCGATCAGATAGATCACGCCGTCGAGGTCGAAGATGACAAGGTCGTGCTCGTCGGCCAGCATCCCGCTCACTCCTGCGGGCGCTTCGGGTCGGCCTCGCCCACGAACGTGTCGTCGGCCGCCTTCGCGTCCTCGTCCCGGACCCGGTCGCCCTTGACCCCGTCGTCGAACTGCCCGTGCTGGTCGGTGCTCACACCGCCGCCCGGCCCCGCGACGCGGTCGTCGAACTGCCCGTGCTGATCGGTGCTCACACCGCCGCCCGGCCCCTCGACCACCTTGTCCGCCGCCGGGGCGTCGTCGAACTCGCCGTGCTGCTGGGTGCTCACGTCGCCGTCCGCCCGTCCGGTCGCCGGCGCGTCGTCGAACTCCCCGTGCTGGTCGGTGCTGACGCCACCGTCCGGGCCCTCGGCCAGGTCGTCGTCCTGCTCGACCTCGTCCTCGTCGCCGTCCTCGTCGTCCTCGACCTCGTCGAAGTCGTCGTCGTCCTCGTCGTCGTCCGCGTTGCCGTCCGCGTCGTCGTAGGCCCGCTCGTCGTCGTCCTCGCGGTCCTCGTCGTCGCCGTCGTCGAGCCCGTCGGTGTTGAGGTCGGTGCCGGCCACGTCGGCGCGGTCGTCGTCCTCTTCGTCCTCGTCCTCGTCGTACTCGTCGTCGTAGTCGTCAGCGACGTCATCGCCGTCGCGGTCCCCGTCGCCGTCCGCCTGGTCATCGACCTCGCGATCGAGTCCGGCATCGGCGTCGTCCTCGTCCTCTTCCTCGTCGCCCTCGATCGTGACGCCGTCCAGCTCGAGCAGCCGCTCGGCGGCGTTCGTCAGCTGGTCGTCGTCGACGGCCGCGGCCCGGGCGAACCACTCCCGCGCCTCCTCGCGCCGGTCGGCGGCGAGGAGCGCATCGGCGTACGCGTAACGCAGCCGCGCCGCCCACTCGGCGTTGTCGTCCGAGGTCAGCTCGCGCACCTGGAGCATCGCCACCGCGGCGTCGTGCTGCCCGAGGTCGCCCCGGGCACCGGCCGCCACGATCAGCAACTCGATCGCGCCGCCCTTGTCGAGCGCCTCGATGTCGGCACCCCGGTACAGGTCGATCGCCCGCTCCGGCCGGCCCAGCGCCCGCTCGCAGTCGGCCAGTTCGGCCAGGTGCGTCTGCTTGCCGGTCATCCGGTGGTAGGTGCGCAGTTCGGCGATCGCGGTCGTCCAGTCCCCGGCCGCGTAGGCCGCCAGACCGACCGCCTCGCGCACCACAGCAATCCGCGACGCGAGCCGCCGCGCGGCGATCGCGTGCTGGAGAGCAAGCTCAGAGTCGTCGTCGATGATCTGGCCGGCCGCCACGAGGTGCCGCGAGACCTGGTCGGCAGTGTCGCGGGCCAACGAGATCAGCTCCGCACGCACCTCCGGGTCGAGGTCGGCCGCGGCGATGTCGTCGGGGATCTCCGGCGCCCGGTACGCGTTCTCCTCGGTGCCGGCCTCGTCACGGTAGCCGCCACGGTCGCGGTCGTCCCGCCCGTAGCCACCCCGGTCGCGGTCGCCCCGGTACCCGCCACTCTGCTCGCGGTCGCCCCGGAACCCACCGCTCTGCGGACGGTCACTCTGGGGCCGGTCACTCTGGGGCCGGTCACCCTGCGGCCGGTCACCGTACGGCCGCTCGCGGTCACCCCGGAAGCCGCCGCCGGACCGGTTGCCGGGCCGGTCGGAGCCGAACCCGCCACGGTCACGGTCAGCACCGCGGTCCCGGTCGCCACCGCGGAAGCCACCCCGGTCGCCGGAGCCACCACGGTCACGGTCCCCGCGGAACCCACCGGAACCACCCTGGAAGCTGCCCCGCGCACCGCCGGACTCGCGGTCACCACCGCGGAAGCCACCCTGCGGACGGTCACCGCGGTCACCGCCGCGGAAACCACCCCGGTCGCCGCCCTCGCGGTCACCGCGGAAACCACCACCCTGCGGACGGTCACCACCACGGAAGCCACCACTCTGCGGACGGTCGCCGCGGAAGCCGCCGCCCTGGGGCCGGTCACCCTGGGGCCGGTCGCCGCCACGGAAGCCACCCCGGTCGCCGCCCTCGCGGTCACCGCGGTAGCCGCCGCTCTGCGGACGATCGCTACGGAACCCGCCCCGGTCGCCGCCCTCGCGGAAGCCCCCACCCTGGGGCCGGTCACCGCCTCGGAAGCCACCACCCTGCGGGCGGTCGCCACCACGGAAACCGCCACCCTGCGGACGATCACCACCACGGAAACCGCCACCCTGCGGACGATCACCACCACGGAAGCCACCACTCTGTGGACGATCTCCGCGGTCACCGCCGCGGAAGCCGCCCCGGTCGCCGCCCTCGCGGTCACCCCGGTAGCCGCCACCCTGCGGACGATCGCTACGGAACCCGCCCCGGTCGCCACCCTCGCGGAAGCCACCGCCCTGCGGACGGTCACCACCCCGTGAATCGCCACGGTCACGGTCACCGCCCCGGAAGCCACCGCCCTGCGGACGATCGCCGCCCCGGAAACCACCCCGGTCGCCGCCACCCTGGTAACCACCACGGTCACGGTCACCACCACGGAACCCGCCGCTCTGCGGACGGTCACCGCCACGGAAGCCACCGCTCTGCGGACGGTCACCGCCGCGGAAACCGCCCCGGTCGCCGCCGGCGTATCCACCCCGGTCGCGATCACCCGAGCCACCGCGGTCCCCACCGCCCTGGTAACCACCACGGTCACGGTCACCACCACGGAAGCCACCGCCCGACGGACGGTCACCGCCGCGGAAACCACCCCGGTCGCCGCCGCCCTGGGAGCTGCCACGGTCACGGTCACCGCCACGGAAACCGCCACCCTGCGGACGGTCACCACCACGGAAACCGCCCCGGTCGCCGCCGGCGTATCCGCCCCGATCGCGGTCGCCCGAGCCCCCACGGTCACGGTCACCACCGCGGAAGCCACCCTGCGGACGGTCGCCGCCTCCCTGGTAACCACCACGGTCGCGGTCACCACCACGGAAGCCACCGCCCGACGGACGGTCACCGCCCCGGAAACCACCCCGGTCGCCGCCGCCCTGGGAGCTGCCGCGGTCGCGGTCGCCGCCCCGGAACCCGCCCTGCGGGCGGTCGCCGCCCCGGGAGCCGCCGCGGTCGGCGTATCCGCCGCGGTCACCACCCCGGAAGCCACCCCGGTCACCGGAGCCGCCGCGATTGGCGCCACGGTCGCCGGAGCCACCCCGGTCGCGGTCGCCGCCTCGGTAGCCGCCCCGGTCCCGATCGCCCGAGGAGCGCTCGCCGCCAGCGCGCGAGTCTCGACCACCGGCCCGGTTGTCGTCGTCGCGGTCGCGGGAGCCGCCGTCCTGCGGTCCTGTAGTCACGGGTCAATCCTTCCGGTACGGCGGTCCCTCGCTTAGCGGGGCCTTGCCTCGACACACAAAGTTACTAGCGGAGCAGACATACAAAAGCAGACGAGGGCCGTCCCCTGTCGGGGAGGCCCTCGCCTGTCACGTTGAGTCCGGCGGTGTCCTACTCTCCCACACCCTCCCGAGTGCAGTACCATCGGCGCTGGAGGGCTTAGCTTCCGGGTTCGGAATGA
>NZ_JBITEL010000023.1:0-107135 GCF_044455125.1 Actinoplanes sp. NPDC051343 | reverse complement strand
ATGCAATACCGCACCCGTCTGATCGACGGCTACCTCACCGGAACAGGTCTATCTCCACCAACACCGACCAGACCCTGACCGCGAAAGATGTCTAGAGGTGTCCCGGACGGGCGAGCGGCCCGCGAGCACGTCGACCGCTTCAACCGGGCCGTGACCAGCGGTGACTGGTCGGCTCTGGTCGCGACCCTCCACCCGGATGCGGTCCTCGAGTTCGTCGGCCCGCCGGTCGGGCCGTTCGAGGGTCGGGCGGCGATCGCCGCCGCCTACGAGGCGAACCCGCCCGACGACACCATGCGCATCCGCGGTGTCCGCGCCCGCGGGGACACCGACCTGGTCGCCTTCGAGTGGTCGAGGGGCGGCACCGGCACGATGGAAATCGAGCGGGCGGAGGGGCTCATCACGCGCCTGCTCGTGCGGTTCGACTGATCGCCGTGCCCTTTCCGGACGAGAGCCTCGTCGCGACCGTCGTCGACTATCGGCCGGGGTGGCCGCACGAGTTCGCGGCGATCGCCGCGGAACTGCGCGGCCTGCTCGGCGGCAGAGCGGTTGCCATCGATCATGTCGGGTCGACTTCGGTGCCCGGGCTGGCGGCCAAGGACTGCATCGACGTTCAGGTGCAGGTGGCGGCTCTCGATGAGGGGACGCTGGTCGCGCTCTTCGAGGGCGGCGGCTTCCGCGTCCGCCCCGAACCGTGGAACCGGGTCGAGGTGACCGGCGGCCGGGAGTTTCGCAAACTGGTGTTCGCGCCGCGAAAGGGCAGCCGGGCGGTGAACGTCCACGTGCGCGTCGCGCAGGGCGCCAACGCGCGATTCGCCCTGCTGTTCCGCGATTATCTGCGGGCCGACGACGATGCCCGGCGGGCGTGGGGCGCGTTCAAACAGCGCCTCGCGGCCGGCGTGCCCGATCTGCTGGCCTATGGCCGGATCAAGGCGCCGGCCACCGAGATCCTGATGGCCGCGGCCGAACACTGGGCGGCCGGCGGAAACCAGGAAAGCGTCACGGTCAAACGTCGCGCCGCGGAGCGACCGGCGCGCTGAGCCCGGCCGAGAAGAGGCGCTGGTCGACCTCGTTGAGCGCGAGCCGCAACGCCCCCAGCGCCACACTGTCGGCGCCGAGCGTCGACGCACGGACGTCGGGCACGCGGAGGCACAGTTTCTGCAACTCGCGCCGGAGCGGGTCCAGCACGAGGTCGGCCGACCGCGAGAACCCGCCGCCGAAGACCACGACCTGCGGATCGAGGGCGAGTACCAGAGCCGCGGTGCCCACGGCCAGGTCTTTCACGTAACGGTTCACGGCCGTACGCGCGTCGCGGTTGCCGTCGCGGGCCGCGTTGAAGACCCAGGCCGCCGCGTCGTCGGGGGTGACCGTGGCCGGCACGCCGGGGCACTTCTGCAGGTGGGCGGGGGCGGCCAGCCAGCGTACGGCCTTGAGCGCACCGATCTCGCCGGCCGCACCACCGAAACCGCGGCGCAGCACGCCGTCGATGATCAGGCCGGCGCCGGTGCGCATGCCGCCGAGGACGAAGACGATGTCGTCGGCGTCGCTGGCCGTCCCCCGCCAGCGTTCGGCCAGCGCCGCCAGCTTGCAGTCGTTCTCGACCAGGATCGGGCAGGTGAACCGGTCGCTGAGGTGGGCCGCCAGGTCGACGGTGCGCCAGCCGGGCAGCGGGGTGAACAGCGTGGTGCGGCCGCTGGCGTCGACCGGGCCGGTGACGCCGATGGTGACGGCCCAGATCTCGGAGGCGCTCTTGCCGGATTCCTCCAGCGTGACCGCGACGATCTCGTCGAGGGCGGCGAGGCGCGCGGACGGGTCGGCGTCCGCGTCGACCGAGCGCCGCACGGTGTGGGTGACGTTGCCGTCGAGGTCGGCGAGGAGGGCCAGTATTTTGTGCGCGCCGACGTCGATGCCGATGACGTAGCCGGCGGTGGCCCGGAACCGGTAGCGCCGTGCGGGCCGGCCGACCGTGCTGCTCGCGCCCGGCTCGACCACCTCGGCCCAGCCGCCGGCGACCAGCCCCTGGGCGATGACGTCGACGCCGGGGCGCGAGAGCCCGGTCAGACCGGCGAGTTCGGTGACGGTGGTCGGCGGCTGATCGCGCAGCGCGCGGACCACCGTCAGCGAGTTGAGCTCGCGCAACCGTGACAGGTCGGCTCCCGTAGTGGCCTGATCCGTCACAGCACGACCCCCCACCGCCCGGCAATATCGCTATGGAGTTTACGAACTGTCCCCGGCGATGGGAAACCGGTACATCAGGTGGTGAAGGAGAGGCTGTCGATGCTGATCGCGCTGTTTCCGCCGTACCAGAAGCCCATGGACAGCTGGCCCGGTGCCGATCGGCTGATGCCGTTGGCCGTCAGGGGGATCTTGATGTCCTGGTAGGACGTGGTGATCGCGGGGTGGCCGCCGCCGTCGAGCACGAAGTCACCGAAGATCTTCGTCGTCCCGCCGAGGCTCAGGTGGAAGTGGCTCTGCTCCCCGCCGCTCGCGCCCCTGATCCGCATGACCAGGTACTTGTACGCGGACAGGTCGGTGTTGACGTCGCTACCGAACCACCCGCAGTTGTTGTACTGCAGGGCCAGCGCCCCGCCCGACTCGACGCCGTTGCCGCCGCCGTTGAGGAAGCAGTTCCCGCCGGTCCACTTCCCGAGGTCGTTCAGCGCGGCGCCCGGGTAGACCGGCGTCCCGTCGAAGTCGTCGAGGACCAGGCCCGGCGGCGTAGTGTTCCCGGCCGAGGTGGTGACGGTCAGCGCGGAGGAGGCAGCCGACGTGTTGCCCGCGGCGTCGTAGGCCTTCACCGAGTACGTGTACGCGGTCGACGGCGCGAGCCCGCTGTCGGTGTACGAGGTCGTCGACGTCGTGCCGACCTGCGTGCCGCCACGCAGCACCCGGTAGCCGGCCACCCCGACGTTGTCGGTCGACGCGTTCCAGCTGAGCGAGACGCTGTTCGAGGTCCTGCTCGGCGCGGTGAGCCCGGTCGGCGCGGACGGCACGGTCGTGTCGCCGCCCCCGCCGCCCGAGCCGACCGAGAACGCGCCCAGGCCGAGCCACCCGTCCGCGTTCTGGGTCGCGTTGCCGAAGCGCAGCTTCTTGGCCGCCGGGCTGAGCGCCTCGAGCGGGTTCTTCACCTTCATGACGAGCTGATACGAGCCACCGGCCACTCCGGCCAGGTCGACCGCGGACTGGTAGTACTGCGGGTAGCCGTAGTCCAGGTACGTCGGGTCGGCGCCGACGTTCCAGTCCGGGAACGCCCGGATCTTCAGGGGCATGACCTTGCGCAGGTCCCACGAGGTGTCCCAGGTCTTGACCACGTTGCCCGACGAGTCCTTGAGGCCGAGCGACACCGTCCACGGGTAGTAGAACGGCGCCACCCCGTTGTTCGCGACGGTTACGCCCACGGTCGTACTCCCGGTGGCGCTGTTCGGGAAGTACGCGTGGGTAGCCGTGAAGTCGTACCCCATCAGGCGGACCGCCGCGGCGACGTTCGGATCCGACGGCGAGTAGCTCTCGCTGGTCTGATTGATCTTCCAGGTGGTGTGCTCGAGCTCGATGCACGCCTTCATGTTGTCGACCTGGCCGGAGCCGCCGGGCCAGGACGTGAAGGCCGAGCTCTGGATCTCCGGGCGCACCTCGCCGCCCATCGAGTCGGTGGTCCACTTGTTCTCGACGCCCTGGTTGAGCGCGCGTTGCAGCTGGGCGTAGTCGGCGCCGCCGAGTGACTGCGGCAGCGTGACGCCGGCCAGTGGCGAGCCCTCGCGATAGCAGAACGAGTCGTCGTGATAGCCGATGTCGCGGGCGTTCGCCGCCCCGCCGGCCGAGTCCGGGTAGCGGATCTCCAGCTTGGTCTTGTTGAACGCCGTGTCGTACGCATTGATGATCTTCGCCGCGTCGGCGTCGGTCGGCATCAGGTTGGGATAGCCGTCCGCGGTGTCGGTGTCGAAGGGCCAGGTGTGCCATTCGCCCCAGAGCCCGACGATGCCGAGGTTGATGAACCCGATCCGCGGGTCACCGTCGTAGCGGGCGCCGAACGCGGCGATGAATCTGGTGACCGCGTCGAGCAGGTACGGGCTGTCGTAGTCGGGCGAGACGGTGCCCCAGTACGTGTTGTTGCGGTAGGTCACGTGCCCGTCGAAGCAGTGCGGGATCGCGTTGCCGGGATGGCTGCCGGTGCCGCCCGGATATTCCAGGTAGAAGCGGATCGCGGCCTGGTTGCCGTACGACGCGATCTCGTCGAGCGCGTTGTCGACGATCGACCAGTCGTAGGTGCCGCAGTTGGAGGCGCTGGTCATGACCTCGGAGAGGCCGAAGTAGCTCCAGGCCAGCGAGCGGGGATAGCCCGAGTTCTGGTTGTCGCCCGGGAAGTAGAAGCGCGCGAACCCCTTCAGCGGGTTGTCGAGCGGGCTCGGGGCGGCGGTCAACGGGTGGTCGGTGAGGGACGGGCCCGGCGCCGACGGTGGCGCCGGTCGCGGGGGTGGGCCGGCCGGTGCCGCGGCGGCGGCGTGCGGTGCCACCAGCACCGCGGCGACCAGTACGGCCGGGACGAGGGATCGAAGGAAGCGCATGGGGCCTCCGAGCTTTTTTGAGGAGATGTTGACAAAGTTTCCATGAGCTTCATCATTATTAGCGGCCGCAGGGCCTCTACCGCAAGACACCGATGTCGACGAACTTCGATTGATGAAAAGAGGTCGGATCGTGGCGATGTCCCACCCCGTCGCGGCGCCCGCCCCACCCCTGCCGAACCCGCCCGCCGCGCCGGCCGGACCCCGCCGCAGCCGCGACGACCGCGGCGTGGCCTGGCTGTTCCTGCTGCCGGTGCTGCTCGGCTTCGCGGTGTTCTACCTCTACCCGACGATCCGCGGCGCCTGGTACTCGCTCACCGACTACAGCCTGCTCAACATCCCGTCCTTCGTCGGCGGCCGGAACTACGCCGACCTCGTGCACGACACCCAGTTCTGGAACTCGATGAAGGTCACGGCGTACTACGTCGTGCTCAACATCGCCTCACAGACGCTGCTCGCGCTCGGCCTGGCCGCACTCATGCACCGGCTCACCCGCTCGGTCGTGCTGCGGGCGACCCTGCTGCTGCCCTGGCTGGTGCCGAACGTGACCGTCGGCCTGCTCTGGATGTGGCTGCTCGACGCCAACCTCGGCTTCGTCAACCACCTGCTGACCGCCGTCGGCCTGAGCAACCAGGGCTTCCTCACCTCGCCGGGCTGGGCCATCCCCTCGATCGCACTGATCAACAGCTGGGCCTACACCGGGTACACCGCGCTGCTGCTCTACGCGGGCATGCTGCAGGTCCCGGAGCACCTCTACGAGAGCGCGTCGCTCGACGGAGCGGGCGAACTGCGGATGTTCCGCCGGATCACGCTGCCGCTGCTGCGCCCGGTGCTCGCGCTCGTGCTGGTCGTCTCGCTGATCGGGTCGTTCCAGATCTTCGACACGGTCGCGGTCACCACCAAGGGCGACCCGGCCGGGGCCACCCGGGTCATCTACTTCTACATCTATCAGCAGGCCTTCACGTACTTCCACATGGGTTACGCCGCGTCGGCGGCGATGGTCCTCGTGGTGATCCTCGGCCTGCTGACCGCCGTGCAGATGC
This sequence comes from Actinoplanes sp. NPDC051343, assembly GCF_044455125.1. Lineage (NCBI taxonomy): Bacteria > Bacillati > Actinomycetota > Actinomycetes > Micromonosporales > Micromonosporaceae > Actinoplanes > Actinoplanes sp. NPDC051343. The sequence goes on along the minus strand of NZ_JBITEL010000023.1, from coordinate 101,536 downwards.
GGTTGCTGCGCGCCTCCCGATCCGATCTGAACTGAGAGGCGCTGATGCGACTCAACCTCGGCCGCATCGGCGCCTGGACCGCGCTGATCGTCTTCCTGATCCTCACGATCCTGCCGTTCTACTGGATGATCCGTACGGCGGTCACGCCCGCCGCCGACCTCTACACCGACAGCACCGGCGTGCTCCCGGCCCACCCCACGATGATCAATTTCTGGCGGGTGCTCGGGCTGGTCGACGCCGACGCCGCCCGCAAGGCCGGCGGCTCCGGCGCGCAGATCAACTTCCTGCGCTACACGATGAACTCCGGCATCTACGCGCTGAGCATCGCGGCCGTGCAGACCTTCTGCTGCGCGATGGCCGGGTACGCCTTCGCCCGGCTCCGCTTCCCCGGCCGCGACCTCGTCTTCGGCATCCTCGTCGCGGCCCTCATGGTCCCGCCGATTTTCACCCTGCTCCCCAACTTCACGCTGGTGAAGAACCTCGGCCTGATCGACACGTTCGCCGGCATGGTCGCGCCCAACCTGCTGATGACCCCGTTCGCGGTCTTCTTCCTGCGGCAGTTCTTCCTCTCGGTGCCCCGCGAGGTCGAAGAGGCGGCGGTGCTCGACGGCGCCGGCCGGTGGGGCATCTTCTGGCGGGTCGTCATGCCGATGAGCCGCGGACCGCTGCTCACGATCGCGCTCACCACCGCGGTGTGGGCGTGGAAGGACTTCCTGTGGCCGCTGCTCGTCGGCCGCGGGGAGCAGACCCGGGTGCTGACCGTGGCGCTCGGGGTGTTCCTCCAGCAATCCCCCAACACCCAGCCGGACTGGACCGGGCTGATGGCCGCATCGGTGCTGTCCGTCCTGCCCGTCGGCGCGCTGCTCCTGCTCGGAGGTAAACGGCTCGTCCAATCCCTGAACTTCACCGGCATCAAATAAACGAAGGGAATTCACCGTGCTTCCACCCCGTACGGTCGCATTTTTAGCCGCCGCGGCGCTCGCGCTTCCTCTCGCAGCCTGCTCCCACGGGTCCGCCGCCGGCGATGCCGGCGGCAAGGTGACCCTGAACTACTGGCTCTGGGACGACAAGCAGCAGCCGGCCTATCAGGAATGCGCCGACGCGTTCACCAGGGCCAACCCGGACGTCACCGTCAAGATCACACAGACCGCGTGGACCCAGTACTGGCAGAACCTCACCACGCAACTGGCCGGCGGCAGCGCGCCCGACGTCTGGACCGACCACGCGTCCTACTATCCGCAGTTCGTCTCCAGCAACCAGATCCTCGACATCCAGCCGTTCGTCGACAAGGACAAGGTCGACCTCACGCAATATCAAGCCGGGCTCGCCGACCTGTTCGTCAAGGACGGCAAACGATATGGCCTTCCGAAGGACTGGGACACGATGGCCCTGGTCTACAACAAGCAACTGGTCAAAGACACCAGTGGTCTGACCGGCCTGACGTGGAACCCGGCCGACGGCGGCACGTTCGAAAAGGCGATCGCCACGGCGACCGTCGACACCGGCGGCCACAACGGGCTCGACCCGGCCTTCGACAAGGCGCACGTCAAGACGTACGGCTTCCTGCCCGAGTGGGCCGACGGCGCCCAGGGCCAGAACGGCTGGGGTGACCTCGCGGTCAGCGACGGGTTCAGCTTCCTCGACAAGAACCCGTGGGGGACCCACTACAACTACGACGACCCCAGGCTGGCCGAGACCATCGCCTGGTTCAAGCACCTCATCGACGCCGGTTACGCGCCGCCGTTCGACAAGCAGTCCACGCTCAGCCGCGACGCGGTGATGGAGAGCGGCAAGGGCGCCTTCACGATCACCGGCTCGTGGACGATCGGCACCTACCTCGGCGACGGCACCAAACAGAAGTACGCCCTCGCGCCGCTGCCCACCGGCCCGGCCGGTCGCAAGACCGCGATCAACGGCCTGTCCGACGCCATCTACGCCGGCACCAAACACCCCGACCAGGCCTGGGCCTGGGTGAAGTTCCTCGGGTCGAGTGCCTGCCAGGACATCGTGGCCCAGCACGCGGTGGTCTTCCCGGCGATCAAGACCAGCACCGCCAAGGCGCTCGCCGCGCACCAGGCGGCCGGCCGCGACGTGCGGGTCTTCACCGACGAGGCGGCCGCGACCGGCGGCACCTTCTTCCTGCCGATCACCGACCACGGCAACGAGATCAGCCAGATCGTCCAGGACTCGATCCAGTCGGTCGTGCTCGGCCGATCAGCGCCGGCGCCGGCCCTGAAGAAGGCCAACGACCAGGTCAACGGTCTGCTCAAGTAACTGTTCCTCGGCCTGATAGGAGAACCATGGCTCAGCTCGTGCGGTTGGACGGCCGGACCTTCGCCCTGCAGCAGTCCGGCCCCAGCACACCGCGGCCCGTTGACGGCGGCGTCGTGCTGCCCGGCGGCCGCGTCGCGATCCTGCACGGGCTGGGCGACGCGTCCTTCTACCGGCACGGGCAGAACTCGTGGAGCCCCACCGGCTGGCGGCGGCTCAGCGAGCCACCGCTGCGCGTACCCAACCCGGAACGCCTGGTCACGGCCGACGACCCGGCCTTCGACGACCCGGCGAGACATCACGGATCGGCGGTCGCGGCCCTGCAGGGCCGCGACGGTCGTACGCTGCTGCTGGGCGCGCTCGGACTCGGCACCGCCCGGCTCGTGGCCGATCAGGACACCGTCGCCGGCTGGTACGGATCGGGCTGTTCCTCCGAGGACGGCTGGTTCCTGGCGTACGGGAAAGAAGCGGAAGTGTTCCGCGCCTACACCGACCAACTGGCCCTGCGGTTCGGCGGCGGCAATCGCCGCCGGGCCGGAAACGTCTGGTGCAGCTGGTACGCCTACTACGAAACCGTCACCGAGACGCAGCTGGCGAAGGACATCGCCGACCTTTCCGGACTGCCGTTCGACGTCGTGCAGATCGACGACGGCTGGGAGATGATGGTCGGCGACTGGACGCCGAACCCGAAATTCCCCAGCGGGATGCGCGCGCTGGCCACCCGCATCAGCGACGCCGGATTCAGGCCCGGCCTGTGGCTGGCGCCGTTCATCGCGCTGCCCGGCTCATCGCTCGCCACCTCGCACCCGTCCATGCTCATGCGGAACTCCGCGGGCTCGCCGGTGATCGCCGGCTACAACTGGGGCGGCCCCTACTACGCGCTCGACATGTCGTCGCCGGACTGCCGCTCGCACGTCGCCGCGCTCATCTCGACAATCGTGCACGATTGGGGCTTCCGCTACCTCAAGCTCGACTTCATCAACGCGGCCGCGCTCGGCTCCGAGACGACCTACCGCTCGGCCCTCGAACTGGTGCGGTCGGTGGCCGGCGACGACGTCTATCTGCTCGGATCGGGCGCGCTGCTGCTGCCGTCACTGGGCCTGCTCGACGGCATCCGCAGCGGGCCCGACGTGGCGCCGATGTGGGACAACTACGCCACCACCGACCCGTCGGACGCCACCGCGCGCAACGCCGTCGTCAACAGCGTGCACCGGCTGTGGCAGTCACCGCTCATCGACATCGACCCCGACGTCGTCTACTTCCGCAGCAAACTCAACCTGCTCACACCCCAGCAGATGCAGTGGCTGCGCGACCTCGCCGTACTGTGCGACTTCCGGGCCGTCTCCGACCCACCGTCCTGGCTCAGCCAGGCCGAACTGGCCGCCCTGCGCGAATTCCTCACGGAACGGCCCGCCGTCGTACAGCTCGACCGCTACCGCTTCACCATCGACGGCCGCCCCGTCGACTTCACACCGGCCGTCGCCACCGACGGCCAGCTCTACCCGATCTCATGACCACCCTGGCGGCCGTCCGCCACCAGCGGATCCTCGACCTGGTGGCCACCCAGGAGTACGCGACCGTCACCGAGATACGCACCGCGACCGGCGCGTCGATGGCCACAACACACCGCGACCTGGCCCTGCTGTCCTCGACCGGATTCCTCGTCCGCGTGCACGGAGGCGCAGCCCGCCGCCCGGCCCGGCCCGCACCCACCCTGATCGCCGGGTGGCTGAGCCAGGCCTGCGACGCCCTCGACCGCGACGACCTCGCCGCGGTCGAGTCAGCACTGCAGGAGGCGCTGTCGGTCCTCTACCGGTGCAGCTTCGTACGCCAGTCGTCGGGCACCGCACCGGACGGCCCGGGCACACCCTGCTCGGCCGGATGACTGTCGGGCGCCATCAGAGCCGGACCCTCGCCGGCCTGCTCGCTCGAGTAGTCCCAGAACCAGTCCTCGCCCGGTTCGAACGACTGAATAATGGGATGGCCGGTCGCCTTCCAGTGAGCCGTGGCGTGCTGCGACGGTGAGCTGTCGCAGCAGCCGATGTGGCCGCACTGGGCACAGCGCCGCAGGTGGAACCACCAGCCGCTCCCGTCGAGGCATTCCACGCAGCCGGGGCCGGAGGGCGGGATGTCAGGCTGGATTGCTTCTTCGGTCGTCACGTTCCCGAACCTACCCGGTCCGGTTGCGCTTTGCGGGTTCGACTTCCCTGCCCTTCACCGGGAGTTGATCAAGGCTTCCAGGGCTCTGCGGGTGGAGAGATAGGTGTTCGAGCGAGTGCCGGGGCGGGTGGCACGGTCGGCGAGAGTCACGGCCAGGCCGCGGACCTCCGGGAGGGCGGCACGGATCTCCCTGATGTTGGTGGCGGTGAAGTCGAGACCCACCAGAGCCGCTGCAGGACTATTCACCGAAGCCGACTTCCGCGATTCCCCGGAGTGCGGAAGCCTCAAGCAGCCTCGGTAACGTCCGCGAACGTCCCGCCGAGAGCGGCGACCGCCTCGGACGCGGAGACCTGAAGGGCGACCCCGCGCTCACCGGCGCCCAGGCTGATGGTGCGCCCTTCGGTCCGGACATCGGCGATGACCGGCCACGGGGTCGAAGAGCCGAACGGCGTGATCGTCCCCCGCTCGTAGCCGGTCGCTTCGAGGGCCGTCGCCGCGTCCGGCATGGCGAGGCGGTTCACGCCGAGGAGGGCCCGGAGTTTCGGCCACGAGATTACCCGGTCGCCGGGTACCAGGACGAACAGGTAGTCGCCTTCGCCTCGGCGTACGACGAGGGTCTTCACCAGGTCGGCCGCGGGGATGCCCTGGGCCGCCGCGGCCTCGAGGAGGCTGTTGGCCGGGCCGTGGTGGACGAGTTTGTAGGCTAATCCGAGAGCGGCTGCGGCTGATTCGGCGGGTCCCGGCATGAGGCAGACTTTATCTCTGACGGATCACTATCAAGGAAGAAGGCGTCATGGCTGACAAGCCCGTTCTCCAGCCCGGACCGGATCACCCGATCACGGTCACGCCCAGCTCCAGCCGGGTGGTGGTGACGGTGGCCGGGAAGGTGATCGTGGACACCCGGAACGCGCTCACGCTGCAGGAGGCGACCTATCCGCCGGTGCAGTACGTGCCGTTGAACGACGTCGACGAGTCGGTTCTGCAGCGCACCGCGACCGAAAGCTACTGCCCCTACAAGGGTGAGGCAAGCTACTACTCGATCACGGTGGATGACAGCACGGCCGTCGACGCCGTCTGGGAGTACCGGAACCCGTACCCGTCGGTGGCCGCCATCAAGGGGCATGTCGCCTTCTACCCGGACCGCGTCGAGTCGATCGATGTGGAGGCCGACGGGGATCGTTCCTGAATGGGGCGGTCCGGCGCCGGCTGGTCGGCGCGCAGCCGCAGGCGTACGTCGTGGATCGCGGCCCGCGCCGGGCCGGCCGGCGCCCGGGCGGCCGGCAACCGGGCGGCCGGCAACCGGCCGCCCGTACCCGATCGGGTGACGCCCTCAGACGCCGAGGGTCAACGCGACCTTCGGGCCACCCTGGACGGAACTGGGTACGACGCCGAAGGCTCCCCCCTCGTACGCGTAAGCCGGGGAAGCCTGCAGCGGGAGCCGACCGCTGAGAAGGAGTCCGGTGGCCTTCGTCGCCTGGGCGACGCTGGGGTAGATCTCGTAGTGGATCAGGCCGTTGCCGGGGAAGACGCTGCTGAAGACGACCCGGCCGTCGTGGTCGGTGGTCTGGATGCCGCGCAGGAAGTTTTCGCCGGTCAGGCCGGGCGAGTAGAGCGAGTAGGCGCCGTCGCGGTCGGCGTGCCACAGGTAGACGGCGAGGCCGGCCGCCGGTAGGCCGGTGGCGGCGCCGGCGAGGCGCAGGTCGATGGTGAGCGGGACGCCGCGCGCGACGCCCTTGGCGGTGCCGAAGCTGCGGCGGATGTCGCTGCGGACCAGGGCGGCGGCCTCGCAGGAGAGGGAGCCGGCGAGGACCGCTACGGTCGTCCCACCGGAGAGGCCGAGCATCCGCCGGCGGCGCAGCAGCGGTACGTCGTGGCTCAGTCCGCGCTCGTCCATTCGTTTTCCCCCGTCCGCGGGTCGTCCGACCCGTCTTTCTGCCCTTCGGCCGGGAGGGTGCCTTCGCTGCGGCCGGCACCCAAGCTGCTCCGGGCTATCAACACACTCGCCCCCGCGGTGACCGCGGCCAGCACGACGAACGGCAGCGCGCGCCCACGGGTGTAGAGCACGGTGAAGAACGTCGGGGCGATGATCTGGGCGACGGCGAAGCCGTACTGCATGACGGCCAGGTAGCGGCCGCGCAGGTGGTCGGGGGCGGCCGCGGAGGCGAGGGCGTTCGCGACCGGTGCCATGATCAGCTCGCCGGCGGCGAAGAAGGCCATCGAGAGCGGCAGGTAGGCGATCAGGAGCGCGCCCGGGATGCGCACGGCGAGGGCCATGGCGAGCGCCCAGACGACCATGAACGCGCCGGCCAGGGCGAGCGCGCGGGTGCGGGGCAGGCGGCGGACCAGGCGGACGGCCAGGGTCTGGCCGGTGGCGAGCAGGACCGTGTTGAAGGTGAGCAGCGGGCCGGCGAGCCATTGCGGGGCCGGCAGGCCCTCGACGACGTAGACCGGGACGGCCGTGCCGACCATGACGGCGACCAGGTTGAAGATGCCGTTGACCGCGATGAAGCCCAGGTAGGGGCGGTCGCGGAGAAGATCACGGTAGCTTCCGGCGACTTTGTCGGTTTTGACCCGCGGCGCGCGCGGCACGAAGTACAGCGCCGCCGCCGACACCAGGTAGGACGCCGCGTTGATCACAACCACGAGACGGTAGGCGTGCGGGCCGCCGGACAGGGCCAGGCCGGCGATCAGGGACCCGGCGCCGAGACCGGCCGACTGCACCATGCTGAACAGGGCGAACGTGCGGTCCTGGGCGCCGCGGCCGGGTGGCGCCACCTCGGTGACCAGGGTGAAGACGGAACACCAGAACATCCGCTGGCCGACGGTCACGATCAAGGACGGAACCAGGACCGAGACCGGTCCGTGCGCTTGGACGTACGCCGCGAAGCCGACACCCTGAAGCACCTGGGCCGTGATCACGATGCCCCGCGGCCCGTACCGGTCGACCAGGTGACCGACCACCACCGGCACCGGCAGCGACGCGATCGTCGCCACGCTGATCAGCAGCCCGATGGTGGGCAGCGACAGGTCGGTGACCGCTTGGAAGTAGAGCAGCGAGATCGGCGCGAAGAGGCCGGTGCCGGCCATGTCGATGCCGAGCGCCGCCAGCAGAGCCGCGCGCCCCCGTCGGACAGACATTTTGGCGATCCTGCCGCGCCCGCCGGAGCGACCGCAACCGAGTTATCCGCGCAATTCGGCGTGCAGCGCCGTGACCTCGGCCGGGTCGGCCCGATAGGGCAGGTAGAACGAGATCCGGTCGATCAGGCCGGCGAACCGCTCGGTCAACCGCGCCGCCACGGTCGCCGCGTCACCCGACACCGCGAACGCGTCGAGCACGTCGTCGTCGATCGCCGCCGCCATCTCGTCCCACGCCTGCCGGCGCGACATCGTGTTGAGCCGGTCGGCCAGGTCGCCCCAGCCGTGCATCTCGAGGACCGGCCGGTACGACGGGGTCGAGGCGTAGAACGCGATCTGCCCGCGGACCGCCCGGTCGGCCGACCGCCGGGACTCCTCGTCGGCGCCGAGCACAACCAGTGCCGACAGCCCGAGCGTGAAGCCGTCGAGACTCCCCCCGCGGGCCTCGGTCAACCCCGGGATGGTCTTGTCGCGCAGGTACGGCGTACTGGTGAGGGGATGGACCAGAAGTCCGTCCGCGACCCGCCCGGCCACCGCGGTCATCCGTTCGCCGACCGCGGCGAGCAGGATCGGCGGGTTGCCGTGCGGGTTGGGGCCCGGGTTGAAGAAGTCGTTCATGAGCGTGTGCTGGTAGAACTCGCCCCGATAGACCAGGCGCTCGCCGGTCGCCCAGGCGTGCCAGATCGCCCTGACCGCGCCGACGAAGTCTTCCATGCGGGCCGCCGGCCGACCCCACGGCATCGAGAACCGGCGCTCGATGTGCGGCTTCACCTGGGAACCGAGCCCGAGCTGGAACCGCCCGCCGGAGATCAGCTGGACGTCGTTGGCGTCGATCGCGACGGTCATCGGGTTGCGGGCGAAGGCGACCGCGATCGACGACTTCAGCTCGATGCGGCTGGTCGCGCGGGCCGCCAGAGCCAGCGACGAGAAGACGTTGTGGCGGGTCTCGGCCGCCCCGAAGCCGTCGTAGCCGAGCTTCTCGGCTTCGACGGCGAGGCTTTCGACCTCGAGGGGGGACGCGCTGATCGGGGCGGCGGAGTCGACGAGCATGACCACAGTCATAGCACCTCGACCTCTACTTGAGGGTTAGCGCCGTGCTCTGCTCAACCTCTCGTAGACCTTGAGCCACGAGCGCGGCCGTAGGCAGCCTGAGCAGGCCTTTCTCGGTGCGGAACGGCTCGGTGACGGCGTCGAACGAGGCCCGGATGCGGGCCTGACCGGCCGGGGTCTGGCGGCGGAGCACGACGCCTGTCGCGTTCAGCCCGGCCGCCGCGCCGCCCCACCAGGCGTCCGGGGTCGTCTCGTGGATCCACTCGATCCGCTCGCAGGTGACCGCCGTCAGGTCCTTGCCGAGCAGGCCGGTGACGCCCTCGACGGTCCGCGGGAAGTTCTTCGCCGGGTCGACGCCGATCAGGCCGGACACCTCGACCCCGGCGTGCCGGTAGACCATCGTCCAGAGCGCCTGGGCGGTCGGCGCCGGGTGCGGCCAGACGGTGACCGCGACCCGGCCGCCCGGCCTCGCGACTCGCGTCAGGGCGGCCACGGCCGCCGCCGGGTCGCCCACGTGGTTCAGCACGAAGTTGGCGACCACCGCATCGAAGGCGGCGTCCGGGAACGGCAGGCCGGGCAGGATCGCCGGGCGGACGTCGGCCCCCGGCAGCCGGGCCGCGGTCGCCGCGACCATCGACGGCTCGGCGTCGACCGCGGTCACCCGGGCGCCGCGCTGGAAGGCCAAGGCCGCCACGGTCCCGGTGCCGGTGCCCACGTCGAGCACCGAGGTGCCGGCACCGACGCCTGCGGCGTCGAGCAGGGCCACGGCCGCGCCGGCGCAGAGGGGGCCAAAGGTCTTCGCGTACGCGTCGGCGCCATCCACCCAGCGGATGCGCTCGCTCTCGTCATAGGTCATCGGCACGCCGACGAGTATGCCGTTACCGCCCGGACCTTAACGTCCGCTAAGGTGAGTTCGGCCCCTCGACCAGGAGGCACCACTGCCGCCGGCTCCACCCTCGCCGGATTCCCTGTTCGAGCCTGTTCCTCAGGAGTGCCATGTCTGCCGCCCGCCGCCTGGCCGGTGTCGCCAGCTCGCCCGTCCGCGACCTGCTCGCCCTGATCGACCGCCCCGAGGTGATCTCGTTCGCCGGTGGCCTGCCCGCGCCCGAGCTGTTCGATCTCGACGGCCTGCGAGCCGCCTTCGACCGGGTGCTGTCCGCGCCGGACGCCCGCCGCCATCTGCAGTACGCCCCGACCGAAGGCAACCCCGACCTACGAGCCCAGGTGGCCGCCCGGATGACGGCGCGCGGCCTGCCGACGAGCGCCGGTGACCTGCTCGTCACCACCGGCTCGCAGCAGGGGCTGACCCTCATCACGACCGCGCTGCTCGACCCGGGAGCCGTGGTGGCGGTCGAGGAACCGACCTACCTGGCCGCCCTGCAGTCCTTCCAGCTGGCGGGCGCCCGCCTGGTGACCCTGCCCGGAGCCGACCTCGCGGGCTGGGAGCGGGTGCTCGCGTCGGAACGCCCGACACTGATCTACCTGGTGCCCAACTTCGCCAACCCGACCGGCCGCACGATGCCGGCGGCCTTCCGGGCCGCGGTGGTCGAGCTCGCCGAGCGGTACGGCGCCTGGGTGGTCGAGGACGACCCGTACGGCGAGTTGCGCTACCGCGGCTCGCCCGTCCCTCCGCTGGCGGCACAGCCTTCCGCCGAGGAACGGGTGCTGCACCTCGGCAGCTTCTCGAAGATCGCGGCCCCCGGGCTGCGGCTGGGCTGGGTGCGGACGCCGCCCTCGCTGCGAGCGGCACTCACCGTGGCCAAGCAGGCGGCCGACCTGCACACCTCGACGATCGACCAGGCGGCGGCCGCGGCCTGGCTGGCCGCGACCGACCTGGACGCGCACATCGGCCGGCTTCGCGACGCGTACCGGGAACGGCGGGACGCGATGATGTCCGCGATGCCGGCGACCGCGCCGGAGGGCAGCGTCTGGTCCGACCCGGAGGGCGGGATGTTCACCTGGGTGCGGCTGCCGGGTGCGGTCGACAGCGCAACGCTGCTCCCCCGGGCGCTGGCGAAGGACGTGGCCTTCGTGCCGGGCGCGCCGTTCTTCGCCGGACCTTCAGATCCGCCGACGCTGCGGCTGTCGTTCACCACGCACACCCCGTCCGAGATCACCGAAGGGATGCGGCGGCTGTCCGGAGTGCTTTCGGAGGTCCTGTCCGCTTAGGGCGTACCGCCGTTGACGGTGACCACGCCCTTGCCGTCCGGCTTGAGGCGGAACGTCCAGCGGCGGGAGACGTCACCGTCGCAGCGGTACTGCACGGCGCTCCCGTCCCGCTCGACGGTCAGGCAGCGGCCGGTCGACGCGTTGATCACGTAGATGCCGGTGCCCGGCGCGTCCTTCAGCCGCCAGGTGGCGCTCAGCCCGTCGCCGCAGGTGCCGGTCACAAGGTCGAACCCGACGGCCGGCACCAGACACCGGCCGCTGCCGGCGTTCTCGACCTTGAACCGGCCGTCGAGCGAGACCGGCACGAGCTTCCACCGGTACGCGTCGTCGAGCACGCAGCGCCGCTGATACGCCGGGCCGCCACCGGCCGGGGCGGCCAGGCACTGGAAGCTGGCGACGTTGACCGCGAAGAGACCGGGCAGCAGGCCGGAGACGTCCGGCACCGGAAACGGCCAGCCCCGGCCCGCACCGGCCGCAGCCGGCCTTGCGGGAGCAGCCGGCCTTCCAAGCGCAGCCGACGTCCCCGCCGCAGCCGACGCTCCGGGCGCGGCCGACGCTCCGGGCACGGCCGACGCTCCGGGCACGGCCGACGCTCCGGGCACGGCCGACGCTCCGGGCACGGCCGACGTCCCCGCCGCAGCCGGCCTTCCGGCCGCAGCCGAAGTCCTGACCGCGGCCGACGTTTTGGGCCCGGCAAGCGATCCCGGCCCGGCAAGCGATCCCGGCCCGGCCGGCGCGGTCGACCCGGCACCTGCTCCCGGCTCGGCGAGCGAGGCCGGCTCCGCCGGACCGGCGGGGGCCGCTGGGCCGGAGCCGGCCGGGGCTGCTGCGCCGTCGGCGGAGGCGGCGGTGGACGGGGTCATGGTCAGGGCGCTCGCGGCGAGCACGGCGAGGCCGGCGCGGCGAAGGTTCATGGTTATCGGCTTCCCGGCGAGCGTCGTCACTCGCCTCAGATCCGGACAAATCGGGCGGCGCACCGAGAGTACCGCCCGATTGTCGGGAGACCCGCCGAAACGCCGGTCGTCAGCCTCCGGTGTACGCCGCGTAGGACGTGTCGGCGTGTTGCCTGGCCTCGGCGGGGTCGCCGCCCGCTGCGATCTCGGCCTCGGCCCAGCCGTCGGCGCTCCCCCGCAGCATCGCCCGGCCCTCGTCGGAGGCGAGCCAGGATGCCACGTCGGCGTTGTCGGGCACCGCGGCCGGGTCGCTCAGGTGCTTGGCCAGGCCCCAGAAGCCGGAATCCCAGCCGAGCCCGGTCGCGCCCGGCCCGAACTGCGCCCACATGTCGTCGTCGACGTGCGCGATGTGCTCGAGCTCGAAGCGGGTGCGGCCGGGGCCCTCGGGCGTCAGCCGCACCTCGATCCAGCTCACCATCTCGCCGAACTCCCACGTCGCGGCGTAGCCGCGGGGCGGGTCGCAGGCCGTGACCGTGCCGCCCGCGTTGCCCGTCAGCTGGTAGTGGCCGCCCAGCTTGAGTTCGCCCTGGACCGGCAGGAACCACCGGGCGATGCGCGCCGGGTTGGTCACCACGTCCCACATGTCGTCGAGCCCGGTGTCGTAGACCTGGCTGATCGTCTGCACCCGTGCCTCGCCGGCCTCAAGCGTGCGCGTGCCCAACGTGCGGCGCACGCTGGTGATGTGCTGCCGGGCATCGGTCATCGGTCGTTCTCCTCTTCGGCAAGTCGTCGCTGACGTCGGCCGCGGGCCACCTCGGTGGCCATCGCGGCGAGGTGCGGCGTCCAGAAGCGCCGGAACTGGTCGAGCCAGGCGTCGGCCTCACGCAGCGCGGTGTCGTCGACCGCGTAGAGCCGGCGCGCGCCGTCCGGCCGGACGGTGGCGAAGCCGTTGTCGCGCAGCACCCGCAGGTGCTGGGAGACGGCCGGCTGGGTGATTCCGAACTCGGCCCGGATGACCTCGGTGACCGCGCCCGAGGTCTGCTCGCCGTCGGCCAGCAGCTCCAGGATGCGGCGCCTCACCGGGTCGCCGAGCACGTCGAACGCATGCACGCCGACAAGCTATCAGTTCTCTCTTATATAAGCCAGGACTACCGGATGACCGCGTTGCGGATCGCCTCGGTCATCGTCGAAGCCGCCACGGCACGCAACAGGTCGAGGTTGAGGTCGTCGGTAACCTCGCCGGTCGCCAGCGCGACCACCGCGTCCCCGTCGAACCGGGAGTGCGCCGGGTTCAGTGCCCGCGCGAAGCCGGTGTGCCCGCTCTGAGCGAGCAGGAAGCAGTCGGTCTTGGTCAGCCTGGCGTCGGTCAGCAGCACCGCGACCGTCGTGTTGGCCATCTCGAACGGGTTGGCGGCCTCCGGCTCCTCCTCATCGGACGAACCGACGAAGATCGGCCGCCCGTCGGCGCCGATCACGTCGCCCCAGGCGTTGACCACCGCGACCGCGGCGAGGGAGGCCGGCCCCACCGAGGTGACCGCGAGCCCGACACCACCCGGGTCGAGCCGCCCGCGCCACTTGCCGGTCGAGGCCCCGGCGCCCGCGCCGACGGCCCCGGTCGTGAACTCCTCGCCGCTCAGCGCGGCCACGACCGCGCGACGGCCGCTCACCGCGTCCGGCGGGGCGCCCGACACCGAGCCGTCGAAGATCGACATGCCGACGACGATTGGCACCGGGCCGAGCGGGGTCGGGAAGCCAACCGCGAGCTCGCGCAGCAGGCCGACCGCGCCGTCCCCGGCGGCGAGGCCGAAGGCGGAGCCGCCCGAGAGCACGACGGCGTCGACCCGATCGACCGTGCGGGACGGGTCGAGCAGGGCGAACTCGCGGGTGGCCGGCGCGCCACCGCGTACCTCTCCGGCGCCGACCGTTCCGGGCGGCGGGACGATGACCGTGACCCCGGTCCCCGTGCCGGTCCAATGACCGGCCCAGGCCGAAAGCAGCTGAGGTTCACTCACCCCGACATCTAATACCGGAAAGTCGCCACGAGCTGGTCAGCTCGCCCGGCCGGCTGCCGTGCCGAGCGCTCGCAGGGCAAGCACACCGGCCACAACGGCGACAACGACCCCGACCGCCACCAGTATCGCCATTTTGGTCCGCACGCCCATGTCGGTCAGCAGGTTGCGGCCGCTGGTCGCATTCACAAGAGATCACCATACGATTCGAGGTGGGAGCCGGAGACCTGAGTCGAGGAGCGCCGATGAATGTCGTGACAATGTCCGCTGCCGGAGTCACGGTGCTGATCGATGCGACCGGGCCGGGGCTGCCGGTCGTCGTGTACTGGGGGCCCGAGCTGCCCGGGATCGACGACGAGCAGGCTGCGGCGATGGTGCGCGCGGCCCAGCCGGTGGCCGGCACCAACAACGTCGACATGCCGCCGCGGGTGGCCGTGCTGCCCGAGCACCACACGGGGTGGACCGGGCGGCCGGGACTCAGCGGAGCGTTCGAGGACGGCTCGGGGTGGTCGCCGTTCTTCACGCTCACCGACTTCCGGGCCGGGGACAACCGGGTGGAGGCGGAGGCGGTCGACGACTCCGGGCGACTGGCACTGAGCCTCGAACTGGAGTTGCTGCCGACCGGAATCCTCCGGGCGCGGGCCACGTTGGGCAATCGCGGCGCCTCGGCGTACGGAATCAATGATTTTGTTCTGTCCTTTCCGTTGCCGGCCGAGGCGAGCGAAATCCTGGACTTCGGCGGGCGGCACAATCTGGAAAGGGTGCCGCAGCGCGGGCAGTTGCGGACCGGCGCTCACGTGCGGGAGAACCGGAAGGGCCGCACCGGGGCCGACAGCGCCTATGTGCTGCACGTCGGGGAACCGGGATTCGGTTTCGCGAACGGCCGGACCTGGGCCGTGCACACCGCGTGGAGCGGAAATCACCTCCACTACGCCGAAAGGGTGTCCACCGGGGAGCAGCGCATCGGCGGCGGCGAATTGCTGCTGCCGGGCGAGATCCGGCTCGCGCCGGGCGAGAGCTACCGCACGCCGTGGATCTTCGGCAGTTTCGGGAACGGGCTCGACGAGGTCGCGCGGCGGTTCCATCGGCACCTGCGGAGCCGGCCGAATCCGGTCGGCACCGCGCGCCCGGTGACGCTCAACGTCTGGGAGGCCGTCTATTTCGACCACGATCTGGCGCGTCTGCTCGATCTGGCCGAGCGGGCTGCGGCGGCCGGGGTGGAACGTTATGTGCTGGACGACGGCTGGTTCTCCTCGCGGCGCGACGACACGTCCGGGCTCGGCGACTGGGTGGTGTCGCCCGAGGTGTGGCCGCAGGGACTGCACCCGCTGATCGACCGGGTGAAGCAGCGCGGAATGCAGTTCGGGCTGTGGTTCGAGCCGGAAATGGTGAATCCCGATTCCGATCTGGCCCGCGCCCATCCGGAGTGGATCATGGCGGCGCGGTCGTCGTGGCCCGTTGAATCACGTCACCAGCAGGTGCTCAACATCGGCATTCCGGCCGCCTATGAACACGTCAAAGCGCAGATCTTCGCGGTTCTGGAAGAATACGACATCGACTACATCAAATGGGATCACAATCGCGATCTGATCGAGGCGGGCACCCAGCCGGCAGGCTCGCCCGGCGTCCACGAACAGACACTTGCCTTCTACCGCCTGCTCGACGAGATCCGGGCCTTCCGCCCCCGGCTGGAGATCGAGTCGTGCTCGTCCGGCGGCGCCCGGGTCGACCTCGCCGTGCTGGAACGCACCGACCGGGTATGGGTTTCCGACAACATCGACCCGCACGACCGGCAGCACATGCTGCGCTGGACGACTCAGCTGGTCCCGCCGGAATACCTGGGCTCGCACATCGCCTCGGACCACTCACACACCACCGGGCGCCGGCACGACCTGGCCTTCCGCGGCGCGACCGCGATCTTCGGCCATCTGGGCATCGAATGGGATCTGACCCGCGCGAGCGACGAACAGCTGGCCGAACTCGCCGAATGGGTCACGCTGTTCAAGACCGAGCGCGGCCTCCTGCTCGGCGGCGACGTGGTGCGAATGGACGGTTACGGCCCCGACGTGATGGTCCACGGCGTGGTGGCACCCGACCGTTCACGCGCCATTTTCGCGATGGCGACGCTCGACAGCCCGTACCCCGATCCGCCGGCCCTTCTCCGGTTCCGCGGACTGGACCCGGAGCGGCGCTATCGGGTGCGTCCGCTCTTCGGCGGCGCCGGTCCGCGACCGGCCTGGTGGAGCGACGACGACCTGATCCTCAGCGGTGCGGCACTCGCCCATTTCGGCGTGGCCTGCCCCCGGGTCCACCCGGATCAGGTCGTCCTCTACATGATTACTGCTGCCGAAGGGGCTTGAGCGCGGGCGCGACCTTCTGCAGTTCGTCGAGCATTGCCTTGGCGGCGGTGGTCATCACGTCGTTCGCGTGGATCTGGCCGTCGTCGCCGAGGAAATTGCGCACGAACGGGATGTTCACCGACTCGGACACCATGAAAAGCTTCAGCGCGTACGCCACGTCGTGCAGCGACATCGCCGATCGGGTGCCCGCCGCCACCCCGCCGTAGCTGACCACGCTGGCCGGCTTGTAATTCCACTCGTGGTGCAGGTAGTCGAGAGCGTTCTTCAGCGCCGCCCCGATCGCGTAATTGTATTCGGGGATGACGAAGACAATGGCGTCGGCCGCTGCGACCTTCTCACTCCACCGCTTGGTGTGGTCGTGCAGATAATTGCGCAGCCGGGGGTGGTGCGGCTCGTCCAGGAACGGCAGATTTTCCTCGGCCAGATCGGCCACGGTCACCTGAAAACCGCCGTGCTCCTTGGCTGCCTCGACGAACCACTGCGACACGGGCAGACCGATCCGCCCGGGCCGGGTGCTCGCCACGACGACCAACAGGTTGAGCTCACTCACGGGTACTCCTTGCGGGGGCAATATTTGCTGGGCGAAGCAATCTTACCGGGTCGGTCCCGGTTGGCGGTGCACGGCCTCCGGGCGTACGCGATCCGCCCGTGCCCCGCCGCCAGCCGGTGCACGGCCGGTCGAACCGGACCAGCCTGGCCGCCCGCTTCGGCGGCAGGCCGACCTGGTCGTGGAACCGCGCCCACAGCCGCTTGCGGCTCCACCCGACCTCGTCCGCCACCTCCTCGACCCGCACCCGGCCGCCGCTGCGGCAGATCTGCCGCCAGGCCCGGCCCACCTCGAGGTCGAGCGCCTTCCGTCGCTGGTTGAGCCACTTGTCTCCGAGCCAGGCGTCGGCCAGCCCGAACCGCGCCTCCCAGCCCGGTTGCTCGCTCAGCCGCTCGCCGAGCACGGCCAGCTCCCGGTCCCAGAGGTCGTCGGCCGACACCAGCTCCCGCAGCCCGAACCCGAGGATCGCCTTCGCCACCAGCGGGGAGAGCCGCAGCTGCAGGCACTGCATGCCGACGGCCCACCGCATGCCGACGGTGCCGTGCCAGCCGAGGCCGGTGGCGAGGGCTGCCCCGGCGCTCCCGCCTCGCCTCGTCGAGCAATACGACTTCGGACGGCCCGGACATCAGCGCCACGGTGACCGCGGGATGCGGGATCAACCGCAGGCCGGGCGGGTTCCGACCTCGATCGGCAAACCCGGTCATGGCAACGCCGGGCGTCCGCGGAGGATGCCGCGGAGCCGCTATGTCCCACAGGAAACCTCTCAACGCGGGCCGCCGGCGGTGCGGTCGTCGCGCTGGGCCACGAACTCGACCGTCGCGCCTCCGAGCCGCTCGCCGAAAACGCCGGCGATCGCGTCGGTGACGCCGCCCGCGAGCGCGCTGAGGATCGCCGGCGCGTCCGGCCGTTCGAGGGCGTCGGCGCGGATGCCGAAGGTCACGCTGGGCGCGGGCGCCTCCGCGGGACGCCCGCCGATGCCCCAGCGGCCCGCGGGCAGCCCGAACAGCCGAACCACGACGCTCGGCCGGACCCACTCGCCGTAGACCCCGGCCACCGCCGACGTCAGCCCACCGATCAGCGCGTCCTCGTGGCCGGTAAGGTCGCTCTCCAGCGCGTACACATCGAGGTGCGGCACGGCTTCCTCCTCAGTTACCTTTGACATCAAAGCTATTGGGGAGGCCAGCGGAGTGTCAACGCCCGATCCGGTCCGCGAGCTCATCCTGCTGATGCCCCGCCTGGTCGGCCGGGCCAAACGGCTCCGCCCACCGGCCCGGCTACGCGATTTCGACCTGGCCCCGCGCCACCTCTCCCTTCTCGCCCTGCTCCTGCTCGAAGGCCCGGCCACGGTCAGCGACCTGGCCGCCGCCCTGCACGTCGCCCCGACCACGGTGAGCCTGCTGGTCGGCGAACTGAGCCGCAAAGGCGTGCTGGAACGCCGCGCGGACCCGGCCGACCGCCGCCGCCGCATCGTCGGCATCACGGCCGCCAGCCGACCGGCGATCGGGGAGTGGCTCTCCCCCAGCGCTCGCGCCTGGCGGCAGGCCCTGGCCCCCTTGACCGCACCCGAACGCGACAAGTTCGTGGCGACGCTGCTCGCCTTCGAGGCCGCCCTCGATCCCCTGCCGCCATCCGGCGACCCCGGCAGCTAGACAGCCACCCGCTCAGCTTCCGGAACCTCGGCGAGGCGGGCGGCGTCCTGGCCCGGCGGCAGGCCGAACATGCGGCGGTACTCGCGGCTGAACTGGGAGGCGCTCTCGTAGCCGACCGCGAAGCCCACGCCCGCCACGTCGCCCGCGTCGGTCAGCAGGCGGGCCCGGGCCTCCTGCAACCGGATCTGCTTCTGGAACTGCAGAGGGCTCATCGTCGTCAGCGCGCGGAAGTGGCGGTGGAACGAGGTCGGGCTCATCGCCGCGACACGGGCCGGCTCGGCGATCGGAAAGGACTCCGCGTAGTGGGTGCGGATCCAGCGGATCGCGCGGCCGATCTGGGCCAGGCGGCTGTCGGCCAGGCCGATCTGGCCGACCATCGCGCCCTGCGCGCCGGTCAGCAGGCGCCAGACGATCTCGCGTTCGACCGCACCCGCGAGCACCGGGAGGTCAGCCGGGCGGTCGAGCAGGCGCAGCAGCCGGATGATCGGATCGAGCAAGTCGGGGGTGGCGTCGCTCACGGCGATGCCCGGCCGGTCCGGCGGGCGCCGGTCGAGGTCGGAGTCGAGGAGCAGTTCGGCGACCAGCGCTGGTTGCAGGGTCAGGCCGAAGACCAGGTACGGCGCGGTGGTGACGTGGGCGGTCACCGGCAGTTCGGTGGAGACGACCAGGAACTGTCCCGCGCCGTACGTCAAGACCTGGTTGCCGAGAACCGTGCGTTTCGCGCCCTGCGCGACCAGCGCGATGACCGGGTGGGTGACACCGGGCATCGGCTCGGTGACGGTCGTGGACGCCTTGATCGTGACGCCGGGCAGCAGCGTCTGGTCGACGTGCCGCCGGAGTAACCCGCAGAGCTCGGAAAGGTCCAGCACGCTCCCAGACTAATGGTCGGATCAGGCAAGAGGTTGGTTGGTCTGATCTACGCCGGACGGGCCCGGCGCAGGCTTACTGGGTACATGGCACTTGACTCCTACGTGACGCTCGGCCGCTCGGGTCTGCGGGTCAGCCCGTTCACCCTCGGCACCATGACCTTCGGCGAGGACAACGGCTGGGGCGCCCCGCCGGCGGACGCCGAGGCGATGCTCGACGAATACCTGGCCCGGGGCGGCAACTCGATCGACACGGCGAACATCTACACGCTCGGGCACGCAGAGCGGATCGTCGGCGACTACTTCGCGGCCCGGCCCGGTCTGCGCGACCGGATCGTGCTCGGCACGAAATTCTTCGCCAACCTGTGGCCCGGCGACCCGAACGGCGGCAGTTCCGGGCGCAAGGCGATGATCAAGCAGCTGGAGGACTCACTGCGGCGGCTGCGGACCGACTACGTCGACATCTACTGGCTGCACAACTGGGACCCGGCTGTGCCGATCGAGGAGACCATGCGGGCGCTCGACGACGTGGTGGCCGCGGGCAAGGTCCGGTACGTCGGCGTGAGCGATCTGCCGGCCTGGAAGGCGGCCGAGGCCGACCTGGTGGCCCGGTTCCGCGGCTGGTCGCCGGTGATCGCCATGCAGGTCGAATATTCGCTGCTCGAGCGCACCCCGGAGGGCGAACTGCTGCCGATGGCGGCCGAGCGCGGCATCGGCGTGCTGCCGTGGGGTCCGCTGCGGGGTGGCCTGCTGAGCGGCAAGTTCTCCCGCCGCCACAGTTCCTCCGGCCGCCGCGGTGAGAACGACAGCAAACGCGCCTGGGTACGGGCGACCGAGGCCGACTACGCCGTCCTCGAGGTGCTGGACGACATCGCCGAAGAAGCCGGAGTCCCGCCGACCCAGGTCGCGCTGGCCTGGGTCCGGAGCCGTCCGGCGATCACGTCGACCCTGATCGGCGCCCGCCGCCCCGACCAGCTGAAGGCCAACCTCGACGCCGTCGACGTCCAGTTGTCCGACGCGCAGGTCGCACGGCTCGACGAGGCGTCGACGCCGAAGCTGAACTTCCCGGCCGACAACAACCGGCTCCTCGCGCCCGGGCTCGCCTTCGCCGGGGCCACCGTGGACGGCGTGACCCACTCAGTGCCCGCGGCCCTCGAGAAGGCCCGGTGACCAGCGCTCGTAGGCCGGGCCGGCTCAGCGCTTTGGCAACCTTGGCGAGCAGGGTGCTCAGGTAGCTCGGCCCACGCCGGACAGAGCGGCGCCGACGGCATTGCCCAGGCCGCGGTGGGCGTCGTAGACGGCCAGAGGAACTCCGGCGCACAGTCAGGAATCTGAGAAAGGCCGGCGCCGTCCTCGACCGAGCTGGACTCGAGGCACGAGGAGTTCGCGGCCGCCGCTATCGGGGGGTGGTCGTTTCGGCTGCGGCTCAGCGGGCATCTCTTCAGGGAGACGCAGAGTGACCTGGGGAGGACGACGATGATCGCGGTAGTGCCGGCCACCGGCCGCTGGAAGCTTGTCGGCCGCACCGGCCGGGGGGCTGACGTGCTGGCCAGCGGGCGGCTGAGCAAGACGGCGCGCGGGGACGGGCCGGGGTGGCAGGAGGCGATGGAGCGTCTGCGCGACGCCGACGGCGACCTGCTCGTCAGCTCGCCGGACGACCGGCACTACCGGTGGATGCTGCTCGACGAGCAGGGGCGGGCGATCGCCAACTGCCCGGCCGTGCACCGCGACTCCACCCAGTGCCGGAACGCCTTCCTCACCGCGCGCCGGGCGGCCGACGCCGCGCTCGCCGACCACTACCACCCGATGGCCGACACCGAGGAACTCGCCGGCCACGATCATCACCCGATGGCCGACGCCGCCACCGGCTGAGCAGCCGGCGCGCCTGCGCCCGCCCCCGCGCCGGGCAGTGTGAAGATGAAGCCGGCACCGTCCCGGTAGTCCTCGTCGAGCCGGATGCTGCCGCCGTGGAACTCGACGACCTTCTTGCCGATCGCCAGCCCGATGCCGGTTCCGCTGTATTTCTCGCGGGAGTGCAGGCGCTGGAAGATGACGAAGATCTTGTCGGCGAACTCCGGTTCGATGCCGATGCCGTTGTCGCGCAGCGTGAACGTCCACTCGTCGTCGGTGCCGGACACCTCGATGCGTATGACCGGCGGGACGTCCGGTTTGCGGAACTTCACCGCGTTGCCGATCAGGTTCTGCCACAGCATGGTCAGCAGGGTCGCGTCGCCGACCACGGTCGGCAGCGGCGGCCGTTCGATCACCGCGCCGGATTCTTCCAGGGCCAGCGCGAGGCTTCGCTCCACCTCGTCGAGCACGTCGTCGAGCGGGACCGGCCGGCTGCTGTCGTACATCCGGCCGATCCGCGAGAACGTCAGCAGGTCGTTGATCAGCCTCTGCATGCGGGAGGCGCCGTCGACCGCGAACCCGATGTACTGCTGGGCGCGGTCGTCGAGCGCGTCCGCGTACCGCCGCTGCAGCAGCTGGCAGAACGACGCGACCTTGCGCAACGGTTCCTGCAGGTCGTGGGAGGCGACGTAGGCGAACTGCTCGAGGTCGGCGTTGGACCGCTGGCTGTCGGTGAGGGCAGCGACCAGGCGTTCCCGCATGCCGTCCACGTCCTGGCCGAGTTGCACCAGGTCGCGGGGGCCGCGCGGCTCGAGCCGGTGGGAGAAGTCGCCGTCCGCGACTCGCCGGGCGGCCTCGCCGAGCCGGGCCAGCGGCCGCAGCACGGCGAGCCGGAGCAGTACCGCGATCGCCGCGATCAGCGCCAGCAGGAAGATCACCATGGCGAGGAGCACCGCGTCGCGCCGGCGGCGGGCCCGGGTCAGATCGACCCGGGCCTGGTCACGCAGGCCGGTCAGTCGCGCGTCGAGCGTGGCGAGCTTGAGGCGTACGCGGTCGAATGCGGCCTTGCTCTGCCCGACCACCTCGGACCGGGGGTTATTGATGAGCGGTTCGGCTACCGCCGCGCGCCAGGTGGCCGCCTCCTGTTCGACGGCGGCCAGGTCGCCCAGCGCCCCGGTCTCGCCGGACAGCAGGTCGCGTAGCTGGGTGGCGGCGGTCTGCTCGGCGGTCTGCCCCTCGGCGTACGGGTCGAGGAACTGCCGGTCGCCGCTGAGCAGGTAGCCCCGCACGCCGGTCTCCTGGTCGACCAGGGCCGCGCGGAGCTGCCCGGCCTCGGTGCGGGCCGGCGCGATCTTGTCGCTGAGCCGGTTGGAGACCGCGGCGGTGCCGGCCAGCGTCTCGGCGCCGATCACGGTTCCGGCCAGCACGACTACCACCATTGCGGTCAGCACCGTGCCGAACCAGCGTTGGGTCGTCTGCTCGATCACCCGAGCACGATATAGACGTACCGTCGATCTTTGCACTACGGCAAACGCCCGTTCGAGTGAACACAGGCATGGTCACCTGCGGCACCTCATACTTTCGGCTTGCCATCCGTGGCCAAGAAGCTATGGTTTACACACTGCAAGCAATGAGCTGTCCGAGGAGGCAACCCCCGATGCCGGTCACCGCCGTAGCCGAGCCCCGCACCGCCGATCAGGCGACCGAGCTGATCACGGCGTACGCCACCGCCGACGCCGGCGATCCCGCCCGTCCCGCCCTCCGCGAGCGGGCCATCGAGAGCTGGCTGCCACTCGCCCAGCACCTGGCCCGCCGCTACGGCGGCCGCGGCGAACCGGCCGACGACCTGTTCCAGGTCGCGGTGGTCGGCCTGATCAAGGCGGTCGACCGTTACCAGGCCGACCGCGGCGTCGACTTCGCCGCGTTCGCGATCCCGACCATCGTGGGCGAGGTCAAGCGCCACTTCCGGGACCGGACCTGGGCGATCCGGGTGCCGCGCCGGCTCCAGGAACTGCGCCTGGAGATCACCGCCGCGAACAACACGCTCACCCACTCGCTGGGCCGCGCGCCGACGGTCGCCGACGTCGCCACCCACCTCGGCATCACCGAGGAAGAGGTGCTGGAAGGACTGGAAGGCGCCCGGGCGTACAACACGGCCAGCCTCTCGGCGCCGCTGACCGACGACGGCGCGACCACGCTCGCCGACACGCTCGGCGACGACGACAACGCGTACGAACTGGCCGAGCTGCGGATCTCGCTCGGCCCGGCGATCGCCGCCCTCGACGAGCGGGAGCAGCGCATCGTGGCGCTGCGCTTCCACGGCAACCTCACCCAGACCGAGATCGCCGACCAGATCGGCATCTCCCAGATGCACGTGTCGCGCCTGCTCACCAAGGCGCTCGCCAAGCTGCGGCGCACGCTCGACTCCTAGAGCCAGTTGCGTCGCCGCAGATAGAAGAAGAGGCCTCCGGCCAGAACGATCATCACCACGCAGCTGACCAGGAAGCCGTCGTGGTGACCGAAGCCCGGATAGGGCACGTTCTGGCCGTAGAACCCGGTCACCGCCGTCGGCACGGCAATGATCGCGGCCCACGCGGCCAGCCGCTTCGTGATCTCGTTGAGCTCGGCGCTCTGCTCGTTGAGCTGCGTGTCGGCGATCCGGTCGACCCGGTCCCGCGCCGCGTCCAGCGTCTCCGCGGCCCGCAGGGCATGGTCGTGCACGTCGTGGTAGTACGGCGTGAGGATCGCGTCGACGAGGTGCGCGTCGGTCCGCAGCAGCCGGTTGACCACCTCCTGCATCGGCGCGACGATCCTCCGCAACGAGGCGATGTTGGCACCCAGGTCGTACGCCTGACGCCGGAGATCCGAGCCGGTCTCGTCGGTGAACAGGTGCGTCTGGAGCTCGTCGATCGCGTCGTCCAGCTGCTCGACCGCCTCGTAGTGCCCGTCGACCACCGCGTCGAGCAGCCCGTAGACCAGCAGGCTCACCTGGTTCTCCGTGCTGACCAGGTCGGTGTTGAGGTCCCACCGGGCGATCAGCGCATCGATGTCGAAGTCCTGCTTCCGTACGGTGATCAGCGCCCGCTCGGTCACGAACATGCTGATCTCCCCCACCACGAGCGCCCCGTGCCCGTCCCGCACCGCCACCGCGTACATGTTGGCGAACAGGTGACTGCGGTACCGGTCGACCTTGGCCCGTTGCCGCTGGCTCATCGCGTCCTCGACCGCCAGCGGGTGCAGCCCGAACTCGTTGACCACGATCTGCAGGTCGTCCGGTGTCGGGTCGTAGAGGTCGAGCCAGGCCACTGCCTCCGGGTCGGCGTCGAGACGCCGGCTCAGCTCCTCGGCCGGAAACCCCTCGGCGAGCACGTGCCCGGCCCGGTAGAGCCGCGTCCGCGTCGGGCACCGCGGCGGAACCGCCTCGGTCACGCTGGCCGCGTTCGGCCCCGGCGTCTGGGGATCCCCGTTCCCGCTGACCGGCTGGGCAACCGGCTCCTCACCGATGTCCGTCATGGCTGTACCTCCCGGAGCAGACCAACCCCGAAGGCCTGCCCGCTTCGCCCGGGACACAAACCGGTCGCCCGTACTCCCTACGCCAGGTGCTCCGTGCGAACCGGTTCTGAGAGGACGCGGTCGGTGGCGCACTCCGTACGGTGGCGGCCGTTCGCCTTGGCCGCGTAGAGGGCCCGGTCGGCCCGTTCGATGAGTTCCTCGGCCGACTCGGTGCCGTCCCAGACCGCCAGCCCGGCCGAGAAGCTCTGCCCGGCCGGCGTCGCGGCCCGGAGGCGGGCCAGCACGTCGGTGGCCAGGTCGGCACCGGCCGACGGCAGCAGCAGGATGAACTCCTCGCCGCCGTAGCGGGCCAGCATGTCGACGATGCGCAGTTCGGCCGCCCAGGCCGAGGCGGCACCCTTGAGCAGGCGGTCCCCGGCCTGGTGGCCCAGCTCGTCGTTGAACGCCTTGAAGTGGTCGAGGTCGAGCATCGCCACCGTGAGCGGGGTGCCGTCGCGGGCGGCCCGGGCCAGCGCGCCGGGCAGCTCGTCGAACCAGGCGCGGCGGTTGGGCAGGCCGGTCAGGGCGTCCGAGCGGGCCAGCTCGCGCAGCTGGCGGGCCTGCCGTTCGACCTGCCGCACCAGCTGGGCCATCCGGGTGACGACGAGCAGGAACAGGGCGACCGAGCCGATCGCGATGGCCATCCCGTTGGTGACGTGGTGGCGGGACACCTGCAGGGCCAGGATGGCCGGGGCGATCATGGTGGCGGCAGTCAGCAGGGTCAGCTGGAGCAGGGTGAGGCGCGGCGGTTTGATCTCGCCGGGCCGCCCCAGCGCGACGACCGACGGTTGCCAGGCGGCGAACGCGAACAGGGCGTACGCGAGGAGGAAGAGCATGTCGAGGAGCCGGGTCGGTGTCTCCGGCAGCGCGACGCCGAGCTGGGACAGCGTGGCCCAGGCGCCGTCGCCGGCCAGGAAGAGCGCCATCGACGAGCAGACCAGCCAGAACGACGAGTTGCGGACGCCGCCGGAGAGCACCAGGTGCAGCAGCATCGCCAGCACCATGAGGTCGCCGACCGGGTAGGCCAGGACGATGACCTGCCCGACGGTCGTCAGGGTGTTGTCCGAGCGCACCGGCACCATCAGGAAGACCCACGAGAGCAGGCCGAGCCCGGTCGCCACGGTCATCGCGTCGACCGTGCTGGCCCAGTCCCGGGCGGTGCCGCGGGCCCGGATCAGCACGGCGACGCCGAAGAACAGGCCCGGGTAGAGCATCAGCCAGAACCCGTCGGCGATGTTCGGGTAGTTCCCCCCGCCGAATCCCTTGGTGTAGACGTCGGAAACCAGGGCGCCGAGCGCGTTGGCGGTGATGCCGAACCCGAACAGCAGCCAGGCGGCCATCGCCGGCGGCCGCCGCCTGATCGCACCGGTCACCAGCGCGACGCCGGCCAGGCAGCCGACCAGCGTCTTGTACCCCGTGACCAGCCAGCCGTCGAGCACCCCGGCACCGGGGATCAGGAGGTATCCGGCGACCACCACTGCCGTGACGGCCGCCCATAGTTGCCAGCTTCCTCGTCGCACGGACTCGGCATCGGCATGCGGGGCCGGAGGCTGAGGCAAATCGGCGGGTAGCGGGCGCCGTCACGGGGTAATCAGTGGAACATGGCGCGACCGATCTGGACCGGTGCGATCACCTTCGGGCTCGTCTCGGTGCCCGTGGCGATGTACTCGGCCACCCACGAGCACGAGGTGTCCTTCCACCAGTTCGAGAGGGACACCACCGACCGCATCCGCTACAAGCGGGTCAACGAGCGCACCGGCCGCGAGGTCGACTTCGACGACATCGTCAAGGGCGCCGACGTGGGCGGCGGCGACTACGTGATGCTCGACGCCGAGGAACTCGACTCGGTGGCGCCCGGCCGCTCCCGCAGTCTTCAGATCAGCCGCTTCGTCGACCTCGACGACATCGACCCGATCTACTACCAGCGGACCTACTATCTCGGGCCGGGCTCGGACGACACGGCCAAGGTCTACGGGCTGCTGCGGGACGCGATGGCGGGCGAGAACAAGGCCGCGATCGGGACGCTGGTGATGCGCGGCAAGGAATATCTGACCGCGATCCGGGCCGAGGACGACCTGCTGATGTTGCAGACGATGTACTTCGCCGACGAGGTGCGCAAGCCGAAGGATGAGATCGACTCGCTGCCGAAGCGGGGCGTGGCCAAGAAGGCCGAGCTGGCCATGGCCCACCAGCTGATCGACTCGATGTCGGGGGCGTGGAAGCCGTCGGACTACCGCGACACGTACACCGACCGGGTGCAGGACCTGATCAAGGCAAAGGCGAAGGGCAAGGCGATCTCCGTTTCCGAGCCGGCGCCCGAGCCGACCGGGGTCAGCGACCTGCTCGAGGTGCTCCGCCGGAGCGTCGACGAGGCGTCGAAGCGGCGCGGATCAAAGCCGGCGAAGAAAGCGCCGGACAAGAAAGCAACTCCGAAGAAGACCGCCAAGAAGACCGCGCGGAAAGCGACGAAAAAGGCCGCCTGAGGCATCAGGCGGCGAGTGCCACTCCGGCTCCCTTTTCGTACGATTCCCGCCAGGCCGCCCAGCGGGTCTGCGGCGCGAATTCCCGGGCCTTCTCCATCGCGACCGAGGCCCGGCGAACGAGCTCGCCGGGGCTCAGTTCGCCCGGCCCGGACACGGACACCCCGATGCTGACCGTCATCGGCACGAGTCGTCCGGCGACGATCACCGGGGCCACCGAGGCAGCGAGGCGTCCGGCTACCTCGTACGCGGGCTCGGGCGACCCGATGCCGGGCAGGACCACCGCGAATCGGCCGTCACCGAGACGGGCCGTCAGGCCTGGCGAGCCGACCTCGCACCGCAGCAGGCGGGCGAACTCGTCGGCCGGTTCGAAGCCGTTGAGGTCGATCATCAGCATCCCGGTGGTGCCGCGCGTCACCGCTCGCCGCAACGTCACACGGAACACTCTCCGTCGCATCCGGATCAATACCCACAGAACCACCGATCCGAGCACCAGAACCGTAATCCACGCCATGGACGAGGTAATCGGTCGCCCGGCGGGGTCACTTGACTCTTCAGGAAATTCTCATGCGTCCGTGCTTAGGTTCGGTCGAGATAGGGAAGGCCTGGCGCGAAGTCTTTGCCGCCGTCGGCCGACGGTATGAACGGGACATCCCGGGCGTTCCCGGCCCCTGGAAGCGACATAGGTCACTCCGCGACACGATCATGCGATCTTGACGCGTCTCGGAGATGGGGGCCCGTTGGCGAAAGGAACGACCTTGCCGAAGAGCGCAGGCACCAAACGCCGCTCACCGTTGTGGGCGCGTCTCACGGTTCTGTTCGGCGCGCTGCTGCTGATCGCCGGCGGCGGCTCGGTGGTGGGCCTCAAGGTGCTGGCCAGCTCGGCGACCAAGAGCGTCGACCAGGAGAACCTGCTCGGGGCGGTCAAGGGCACCACGGAACGCAAGCACGCCGACATCAAGGGCGCCAAGAACATCCTGCTCGTCGGCCTCGACACGCGGCCGTCGTGGTCGACGTCCCACGAGCCGAGCCGGTCCGACTCGATCATCATTTTGCACATCCCGGCCGACAAGTCCCAGGCCTACCTGATCTCGCTCCCCCGCGACAGCTACGTGAGCATCCCGGCCTACAACAACGGCGTGCAGTCCTACCCGGGCGGCAAAAACAAGATCAATTCGGCGTTCGCGTTCGGCAGCCGCGGCCTCGACGGCGCGGCCGCCGAATCACACGGGTTCGAACTGCTGGCTAAGACCATCAAGAACCTCACCGGCATCACACCGGACGCCGGGGCGATCATCGACTTCAGCGGCTTCACCAAGGTGCTGCAGATCCTCGGCAAGGTCTGCATGTACGTCGACGAGGACGTCACCTCGATCCACGTCGGCCACACCTCGGACGGCAAGCAGGCGGTGCCGTACAAGACCGACGCGGCCGGCCTGCACCCGCGCCACGTGTCCGGCGTCAAGCCGAACGTCTACAAGAAGGGCAACCACTGCTTCACGCCGACCGAGGCCCTCGACTACGCCCGGCAGCGTGACTTCCTCTCGCTCGGCGACTCCGACTACGGGCGGCAGCGGCACCAGCAGCAGCTGCTCAAGGCGATCCTCGAGCAGGCGGTCAAGGCCGGCTTCGACTCGCCGACCAAGCTGCCCAGCCTGATCTCGGCGATCGGCAAGGCGATGACGGTCGACAGCGGTGGCATCTCGCTCGAGGACTGGGCGTTCGCGATGAAGGGCATCAACCCGGACAGCCTGGTCACGATCAAGACGAACGACGGCAAGTTCAACAGCCGGTCGGTCTCCGGCATCGGCAGCGTCGAGGTTCTCAGCCCGACGACGCTGAAGCTGCTGAAATCGGCCAGGAACGACACCGTCGACCAGTTCGTGGCCGCCAACCCGTCCTGGGTGGCCGCCAGCTAGCTTCGCTCTGACGCTCTGATCCCGTTGATGCTCGTCGTCCCCTGCCGAGCCGGGAATCCCATGCTCAGCAGGAAGGCGTAGGGGAAGTTGAGGTCGGGCGTGCTCAACGCGTCCAGTTCGGACAGTTGCTCCGCGGTCAGGCTCACGTCGAGGGAGGCCCCCGGGCTCAAAACGGCCGGCGGCAGCGCCCCCGACGCCCGCCGGGCCGCGGTGGTCGCCTCAGCGGCGGCAATCGTCGACCACTTCACCGCCCGGAACAGCTGACGACGGGCCCTTACCTCACGGACGGTCGCACGAGAGCGCCATCGCTCCCGGCGGCATGCTGGTCGCGACGAGCATGCCGAAGGTTGTCGAGGCGCCCGGGGCCAGCTCACCGTTGTAGGAGGCGTTGCCGACCGCCGCGGCGCCCTGGGCGGTGGCGTTCCACAGGGCCTGGATGCGCTCGTCACCGGGCCACTGCCAGGAGACGTGCCATGCCTCGAGTGCCTCGGTGCCCACGTTGCGTACCGAAACCGTGGCGACGAAGCCGCCGCCCCACGCGCTACCGATCTGGATCGTCGCGCTGCAGACCGGGACCGGTGCGGTCCGGACGGACGCGAACACGTACGGATCGCGGTGGTCGCCGGCCGCGAAGCGGAACCAGTACTGGGTGTCCGGCGTCAGCCCGCCGATGGTCAGCTGCCCGGAGCGTTCCGGGCCGGACAGCGCCTCCCCGACCGGATCGGTCCACTGCTGGGCGTCGGCCTGGCTCGCGAAGAGGGCGATCGTGATCGGCGGGTCATAGCCGCAAGGCGGGCTGAGGAAGATCGAGTAACTGATCGTCACGCTGGTCGGAGTCACGGCGGAGGCCGCGCCGCTGACCGGCAACACGGGCGGGCACGTCATCGGCGCCGACGGGGACGGGGACACCAGGCCCGCTACCACCAGGACGGCACTGCTGAGGGCTAGGCCAAATCCGTACGGCATCGCCCCACCCTAGTTCGAGCATCGTCGATATGTCAGCGGCTCTGCGCGGCCGGCGTGGACGGAACATCCGCACCGGCGATCAGTTCGGACACGGTGACGAACTCGAAGCCGCGCGCCTGCACACCCTTGACGATGTCCCTCAGCGCCCCGAGCGCCACCAGTCGCCGCCGGTCGCCCGCGTCGTGCGCCAGGATGATCGAGCCGGGCCGGACCGTGCCGACGATGTCCCCGGCCTGGCCGGCCGGGTTCCCCGCGAAGCGCCGCTCGTGCATCTGCCGATCCCACAGCACCAGGTCGTAGCCGAACGAGTCGGCCGCCAGCACGGTGGATCCGCCCAGGTGCCCGTACGGCGGCCGGAGGAGCGTGGGCGTACGCCCGAGCCGCTCCCGAATGACCGCGTGAGTCCGCCGCACGTCGTCCTGAATCGCCCGGAGGTCCAGCGTGGCCAGATCCCGATGAGCCCACGAATGGTTGCCCACCTCGTGCCGCCCGAGGCGATCCGCGACCAGGCCGGCGTGGTCCCGGACGTTGCGTCCCACCAGGAAGAACGTCGCCGGTATCCGCGCCTCGTCGAGCACGTCGAGGAACTGGGGCGTGTACCGCGGCGCCGGCCCGTCGTCGAACGTCAGCGCCACCTGGGCACGCGACGTCTCCACGAAGTACCGGACGCGCACCGACGAGGTCCCGACCGCACCCTCGTTGTCGTCCGCGGCCGCATATCCGCCACTGAGCGGCGGATGATCCCACCCGAACCGCCGCTCGAGCTCGGGCAGGCCGAACGCCCCCGCGGCCGTTCCGGCCGCCGCTAGTCCCGCGCCCCGGAGCAGCCCCCGCCGACTCATCCGTCCCATGCTCAGTCCGCCCCTCGTGAATGTCCGCATCACGGTGGCTGATCAAGGAGGGTCGAGCCATCCCGCCAAGGTCAGAAACCTCCGGGCGCCGCATCGGCCGAAAGGAAGAGCGCCGGGCCGACCCGCGGGACGGTCAGGCGGCGGCCCGGGCGAGGATCTCGGCGGCGATGTCGGCCGGGGTGCGGCCATCGGTGCCGACGGCGAAATCGCCCACGCCCGTCCGCTCGAGCTCGGCGGCCTCGCGGGCGGCGGCCGCCGCGACACGGTCCAGCGCCGCCGGTGCGGCTCCCGACAGGAGGTCGCCGGCCATCCCCGAGGCCGGCGACTCGTCGCGGCCCCGGGCATCGACGCGATCCGCCAGCGTGGCCGGCGTGGCCCGAAGACGGCCGATCGTGAACGTCGCGGACGGGAGCGCGGCCCGGTAGAAAGCGACGGCGTCACGCGTCACCGGGCCGACGACCACGAGGTGGCGGGCGCCCTCACCGGCGTACGTCCGCCAGAGCGACGCCAGATTGGCGGCCTTGAGCCGATGGTTGCCGGCCGAGGCCGGTCGGCGGAAGCCGACCTGGTCGAGGTCGACGAAGGCGGCCCGCTCGAGGGCCTCGCGCAGTTGCCGGTAGACCTGCCAGCCGACGGCCGACTTGCCGGCCGCGGTGGGGCCGCAGACCCAGATGATGGTCCCGGGCAGGTGGCACGTCGCGAAGGCGCCGCCGGCAACCGGCGGGCCGGGCCACAGGGCGATCAGGGCACGGATGCGGTCGACAACCGTGGGCTCGTCGAGGCCGGTCGTGTCGAGGCATCGGCCGGGGAGGCGATCGAGAGCGTCGGCGTAGGCGACGAGTTCGGCCAGTTCGTCGGCCGGGCGGCCGCGGCGCGACATGCGCCGGCGCAGCTCGACGGCGTCGGCACGGAGGCGGACGGCGGTCAGGTCGACGTTCGGCAGGTCGACGACCGCCGGGCCCCGGACCGGATCGGCCACGCCCGGCACGATCAGGCCGGCCACGCCGGAGGCGCGGAAATTCGCCGCGACGGCGTCCAGATTGCGGGCTTTCATGCGGTGGCGCCCCGGATCGTACGCGGGTTCCGGCGCCCGGTCCTCCGCCGTCGGCGGCCCGTAACACATGCCGATCTGATCGATGTCGACGAAACCGACCGGCCCCGGCAGCTCCCGGAACAGTCGCCACGCGGCGGTGGTCTTCCCGACCGCGGCCGTCCCGTAGAGCCAGAGCGTCGGCAGCGGCCCCATCATGACCGCGAGTATGGCCACCGGGGTTGCCGCCGGGCGACCGATTTAGGCGGGCGGCGGTGCGGTCACCGCCGGCGCGGCCGGCCAGACCAGCAGGACGTTGCACGGGGCGTGGTCGACGACGAAGCGGGTCGGCGGAGCCAGGCTGTGCGGCCCGACCCGGTGGAGGTCGCCGTCGCGGGCCACGACCAGCAGGTCGAAACCCTGACACGCCGCGACCACCTCGCGTTCGAGCCTCCCCCGGCGGGTGACATTCTCGACCGACCGGCCCCGGCGCGACTCCGCGGCGGCCAGCAGGCGGGACGACGCGGCGGTCAGCGCGGCCTCGATCCCGGCGCCGGGATCGGCGTGGCGGGCGCCACGACCCAGCAGGCCGGCGAACGCACCGTGCGCGCTGCCGGCCGCCCCCGGGTCGATGACGTGCAGGAACGTCACCTCGTCGAATGGGGCCGCCGCGTCGACGACCGCCGGCCAGGTGCCCTCCATCAACCACGCGAGCACGTTCATGGTGATGACATTAAACGGGTGACTTCGCCGATCGAGCACGGGCGATGCCCACGTCCCCCGCCCGGGCGCGCGGTTTGGTTACATTGTGGCTATGCGCGTGACGGACGGCCCCAGCGATGCCGTTACCTGACCCGGATCACTCGCGTGCGGTGCTGATCGGCACCGCGAACTACCGCCATCTCGAGCCGCTGCCGGCCGTCGCCCGCAACCTCGACGGGCTCGCCGGCCTGCTGCGCGACCCGGCCGGCTGGGGTCTGCCGGCCGAACATCTCACGGTCGTGCTCGACCCGCCGACCGCCGACGACATGCTGGAGGCGGTGCACCGGGCGGCCCGCGCGGCCACCGACACCCTCCTGATCTATTACGCCGGGCACGCGTTCGCCGAGGAAGACCTTCTTTTGACCCTGCCGGGGTCCGACCCGGAGCGTCTCTTCCGGTCCGTGCGTTTCTCCGATGTACGCCGGGAGGTGGCGGCCAACCGCAAGAAGGCCGTGATCCTCGATTTCGCCTGCTCCGGTCCGACCCCCGACGTGGACGTCGCGGGCGGGTGGGTGCTGACCGCCGGGCCCGGCAACGACCTGTCCCCGGCCCCGCACCACTCGGCCCTCACCGGCGAGGTGCTGACCGTCCTCGCCCAGGGCATCCCGGACGGGCCGGCCACCATCGACACCGACACGCTGTTCCTGCGGGTGCGCCACCAGTTGCGCGCCAAGCAGCGCGCGGAACCCAAGCAACGCGGGCCCGGCCGGCTGATCACGCTGGCCCGCAACCGGGCGCGGCCGCCCGAACCGACCAACGGCACCGGGGACGTCGACGAACTGCCCTACCTGCAGATGACCCCGGCCGTACTCGCGGAAAGCGTGAGCAACCTCCGCGCGCAAGGAAGCCCGGACAAGGCCGCCGCGGCCCTGGCCGCGTGCGGCCGGCTGCGGCCCGACCAGGAAGTCGCCGCGATCATGGCCGCGCTGGCCGGCCTGCGGCGCCCGGCCGACGTGGCCGCGGTGGCGTTCGCGGCCGCCGGACGGGACGCCCACGACCTGCGGCGCATCTACGAGATCCTGGTCGAGCTCGATCAGCGGGCGCTCGCGATCGGCCTGCTCAAGGTGGTCGCGGTCGGCCTGCCCGAGCGCACGGCCCGGTTCGTGGCCGTGCTCGACGGCCCGGCCACGCCGGCGGCCGGCGATCCGGTACCGGCGCTGCTGCGGGCGGCCGTCGCGGCGGCCCGGCAGCGGCCGGCCCGCGTGGTCGACCTGCTCGACGCGCTGCTGATCGACCGGCGGGAGGCGGCCGCCGAACTGGCGCTGGGCGAGGCCGAACGCATCCTGGCGGCAGCCGACCTGGCAACGGTGGCCGACGCGCTGCACGACGGCGGCCGCGACGAGCAGGCCTACCGCCTGTACGCCCGGGCGGCCGACGCGGTCGTCCGGCGCGACCCGGCGGCGGTCGCGCGCATCGTGGCCGCCCTCCCCGCCCACGCGGGCCGGAGCGCGGCGAGGCAGGCGATCGCCGTACGCGTGCAGGCGCCACCGGAGCACCTGGCCGCCCTGCTGTCCGAGTTCGAGGCCGCCGGCCTCGACGACGCCGTCGCCGACGCGGTGGCCGCACTGTCGGGCGGCCTGGCCCGGCCGGCCCTCGATCAGGTCACCCGGCTGCTCCGCGACCGCGACCGGGCCGGGATCGCCCTGCGCTTGGCCCTGGCCGCGGTGGCCGACCGCCCGGTCGACGACATCCTGCGCCTGACCGAGAGCCTCAACGAACAGGGCCGCCCGGTCGACGCCCTCAACCTGCTGACCCACGCGGCCGAGGTGCGCTCCATCCCCGACCTCGACCGGCTGACCGCGGCGGGCGGCCCGGCAGCGCGGCGCGTGTTCGCCTCGGTGGCGTCCCAGTCTCCGGACCGGGTCGCCGCGTTCGCCCTCGCCCTGACCGCCCCGCCACCGCCCGCAGCCCCCCGGCCCACGTCCCAGCCGACCGGGGCGGCCCGATCCGGCTCCCAGCCGACCCCGGCGGCCCGGCCCGGCTCCCAGCCCACCCCGGCGGCCCGGCCCGGCTCCCAGCCGACCCCGGCGGCCCGGCCCGGCTCCCAGCCGACCCCGGCGGCCCGGCCGGGGTCACAGCCGACCGGGGCCGGCCGGTCCGGGTCCCAGCCGGCCGGGGCGGGCGTTCCCACAGCAGCCTCGGGCGGGCCCTTCGCGAGCTCTCCCCAGACAGCCGCGGGCGGCCCCTCCGCGAACCCTGCCCAGACAACCGCGGACGCCTCCCCCGCCAACCCGCGCCAGCCAACCGGGGGCGGCTCCTCCGCGAGCTCTCCCCAGACGACCGCAGGCGGCCCCTCCGCGAACCCTGCCCAGGCAACCGCAGGCGCTTCCCCACCCGACCCGCGGCAGACCGCTGCGGGCCGCCCCGTGGGGAACCCGCACGCTCCTCGCCCAACTGCGGATCCCCCGGCATCGGCGGGATCAGGCACGGTCACGGCCGGGGCGACCTACTCGACGGCCGGAGCGACCCGCTCGGCGGCGGCCGGCGCGACCTACTCGACGACTGAAGCGACCCGCTCGGCGGCCGGGTCTGAGTGGGCTGCGCCGTCGGCCCAGGACGGGCGCTGGGACTCGTTCCGGGCCGAGGTGCTGCGCCGGCCGGACGGGGTCATCGTGGACGTGGCGGCCCACCTCATCGAGGCGGGCGCCCTCTCACCCGCCGACGACCTGCTCAAGGCCCGGGTCAAGGGGCTCGCCGTCGCCGCGGTCGCCGCGAAGCGGGCCGAGGTCGTGCGGCGTCTTCTCGCGGTCGCCGGCCCGGGGGAACTGCCGTCGGTGGTGCGGGCGGTGCTCGACGGCTTCCCGGCCGCCGGGGACGCCGAGAATCGGATCGCGGCGCTGCTTACCGGGCTGCCCCGGCGGGCGGTCGCCGAGACCGTGGCCTATGTGACCTCGGCCGATGAGGGGCGGCGCACGCAGACGCTGCGGGACGCGATCGCGGCCCGCCCGGTGTCCGAGATCGTGACCGTGGCCGCGGCCGTGACCCGGCCCGATTCGGCGGCCGCCGCCCACGAACTGCTCGACGTGGTTGCCCGGGGGCCGGTGCTGCGGGTCGCCGAGCTGGTCGAGGAGCTGCGCCGGCGCGGGGAGCGGGCCCATCTGCGGGCGCTCGTCGAATCGTTCCGGGTGCGGAACCCTGACTCGCCGGACGTGTTCAAGCTGGCCGGCTGGTTGTCGGCGCTCGACGAGCACGATGTGGCGGCCCTGGCCGTGCGCGGGCGGCTGTGGCTGGGTGAGGCCGCGGTCGGTGACGCCCTGGCGTGTGCGGTTGCCGAGCTGCTCCACGCGTACGCAATAAGCTCTGCCCGCCTCGACCTGGCCTATCCCGCCCTGGGTGAGTCGGCGGCGGAGGAACTCCGCCGCTCCTACCGGATCGCCGACGACGAGGCGTTCCTGCTCGTGCTGTCGTCGCCCAAGCTGCGGAAGCCGACGCCGGTGCTGTTCACGCAGCGTGCCGTGCACCATGTGAACGGAGAGAAGTTGCTCTACGCCGATCTGGCCGGCGTGCAGCTGACCGCCGGGCGCCGCAACGCGGTCGTCCTCGACCGCGCCGACGGCGCGCCCGGCAGCTGGGCGATGCCGACCTCGGCGGCCGCCCGCGAGGTCGTCGAGCTGGTCGGGCAGATCCGGGCGCTGGTCGGCGAGCTGCACGAGAACGTCCGCGTGAACGCTCAGGTGCTGGAGGGTGAGATCTCCTGACCGTTCCGGCGAGCCGGAAAACCCGCATCGATCACTACTCTTCGTGTCTAGTCCCTTTCACGAATGAGCAGGTGAGCGGCCATGGCGGATCGGCGCGACCGCTATTTCGACACGCTCCGTGCTGTCGCCATCGTCCGGGTGGTGGCCTATCACGCCTTCCCGTACGCCTGGCTCGAGCTGATCTTCCCGTCGATGGGCGTGATGTTCGCGCTCGGCGGCTCCCTGATGGTGAAGTCGCTCGACCGCAACGCCGGACAGGCCGTCCGGCACCGGATCCGGCGGCTGCTGCCGGCACTCTGGGTGATGGCACTCATCCTGGTGCCGCTGATGATTCACCGAGGGTGGCCGGACCGCCCGTCCTGGCCGCACCTGCTGCTCTGGCTCGTGCCGGTCGCGGACCCGCCGGCCAGCGACTTCGGCTACTCGGCGGCCGGGGTGCTGTGGTACCTGGTGACCTACCTCTGGCTGGTGCTCCTGTCGCCCGTGCTGCTGTTCCTGTACCGCCGGGCCCGCCTCGCGACCGTCCTGCTCCCGCTCGCCGGGCTGGCCGTGCTGGTCGCCCACCCGATGGGCGGCACGGTGGTGCAGAACGTGTTCGCGTACGCGTCGTGCTGGGTGCTCGGCATGGCCCACCGCGAGGGTGACCTCGCCCGGCTCCACCCGCCGCTGGTGCTCGGCCTCGCCGCCGCCTGCGTCGGCGGCTCGCTGGGGTGGGCTTTCGCCCACCAGGACGGCAACGGCGTCGATCTGACGGGACGGCCTTTGGCGTACGCGATCTACTCGATTGGTTTCGTCCTCGCTCTTCTGCGCTGGTCCCCTCGCCTGGCGGCCGCTCCCGGTTTCGTCTCCATGGTCAACAACCGGGCGGTCACGATCTACCTGTGGCACAACGTGGCGATCACGCTCGCGGTGGCGCTGTTCGACCCGCTGAAGCTGTGGCGGATCCCCGGCCAGATCGCCGAGGACGCGGCCGACTTCGGCCTGGCGCTGGCGATGCTCACGGTGGCGGTGCTGGCGCTCGGCTGGGTCGAGGACCTGGCCGCCCGGCGGCGACCCCGGCTGTCACCCTTTGTCCGTTCTGCCCCTGCGGTCAGTGCCCCGGTCGTGGCTCTCAGTACGAGTTGACCTCGTCGGCGAGGCTGGGGCGGATGTCACCCCGCGTACCGTCCCGCCTCGCCGTCATCGCGACGACGCTGGCCGCCGCGCTCCTCGCGGCGACCGGCCCGGCCCGCGCGATCGCGCACGGCACCGCGGTGCCGGACGGGAAGTACGGCTTCGCGGTCAAGCTGACCGACTACGGCATCCCGGTCGCCGGCGGCGGTACGAGGGACAGCTCGTGCTCGGGCGGGCTGATATCGCCGCACTGGGTACTCACCGCCGGGCACTGCTACCACGACCTGAACGGCGCCCACGTGGCCCGGGTCGTCGCCGCCAGGTCGACCGCGACGGTCGGCCGCACCGACCTGACCAGCTCGGCCGGCCAGGTGGCGAAGGTAGTCGGCGTCAAACAGCACCCGACGTCCGACGTGGCACTGGCCCGCCTCGACCGGGCGATAACGTCGGTACGGCCGATGCGGTTGCCGCACTCCCGGCCCCACATCGGCGACAGCGTGCGGCTGACCGGCTTCGGCCTGACAACAGCGGACGGCGACGAGTCGCCGGAACGGCTGCGGACCGGGAAGTTCCACATCTCGTCGGTGACCGGGGCCGAGGCGGGCATGGACGGTACGTCGCCGGACTCCCGCACCAGCCCGTGCCCGCACGATTCGGGCGGCCCGTACTTCACCGAGGCCGCCGACGGGACGGCCACGGTGGTCGGGGTGGTCAGCCACGGCCCGGACTGCCCTCATTCCGGCCCGGACCAGGCGTCCCGCATCGACGTCGTAGCCGCCTGGATCCAGTCGATCATCGCCGGCGACGGGCCGTCGAAGCCGACCCGCAAACCGGCGAAGCCCCCGTCGCACGCCCCCTCGCACGCCCCGTCGGCCGCCGCGGCCCCGACCGCGTCTGAGCCGTCGCCGCCCTACTGGATCCTGGTGCCGGCGGGGGTGCTGGTCGCCGCGCTGGGGCTGGCCATCTTGTGGGCGCGCACCGAACGACGGCGCGGGCCCCATCGCGGGCGCCGTCGCGCATCGGGATAGGCGGCCCGCTTCGCGACCACTCGCTCGTGTGCGGGGCACGGCGGGGGGCCGGGTTAGGCGGCGCGGGGCCAGGCTGGGCAGGCACCTCCAGGCCTTCGAGGTGGCCGCGGAGGCGGTCCTGGGAGGTCCGGCCCGTCGAGGTAGACATCGTCGACGAGGATGCGGGCGCCGGCGCAGACCATGGCGGCGATGCCTTTCGTCCAGGCGGACGATGCCCCGAGCTGGACCCGCCGTTCACCACGATCACGCCGGCGCTCACCGGACGAGCCTATTCGCGGGCTCAGCGCGTACGGGAAGAAGCGGTTGCGATAGCCTCGGGCCGGACCACCGATGATCTTCGGTGGTGGTTTTCGGGAGGTTTTGCGTGACGCGCTACGTAGCCATCGGGGACAGCTTCACCGAAGGCCTCGGCGACACCCTTCCCGACGGCACCGAGCGGGGCTGGGCCGACCTGGTCGCCGCCGGCCTCGCGGCCGGGGAGGGCAAGCCCGTCTCGTACGCGAACCTGGCCGTCCGTGGCCGCCTCCTCGAACCTATCGTCACCGACCAGCTGGACGCGGCCCTCGCCCTCGACCCGCCGCCCACGCTGCTGTCGCTGAACGGCGGCGGCAACGACATGTTGCGGCCGGGCAGCGACATGACGCCGCTGATCGCGATGACCGAGCGGGCGATCCGGCGCTGCCTCGACGCCGGGGTGCGGGTGCTGCTGCTGAGCGGGGCCGACCCGTCCGGTGGGCTGCCGTTCGGCCAGACGATGCGTAAGCGGGGTGAGCAGCTGACCGTGGCCGTGGCCGAGTTCGCGCAGCGCTACGACATCGTGTTCGTCGACATGTTCCACGACGTGGAGATCCGCAAGCCGGGCTACTGGTCGGCGGACCGCCTGCACCTCAACGCCAACGGCCACCGCCGGGTGGCGAGCCGGGTGCTGACCGCGCTCGGCCACGAGACCGAGGCCCACGTGGTCGATCCCGGTCCCGCCGGGCGGCGCTCGGTGATGGCGGAGGCCCGCTACTACCGCGAACATGTCCTCCCGTGGATCGGCCGCCGTCTCCGGGGCGCGTCGTCCGGCGATGCGCGCACCGCCAAATATCCGACGTGGACCACCGTTTCGCCGCCCGCTCAGACCAGCAGTGAGCACACCTCGTAGATGTCCTGACCGATCCGGGCGGCCGCACCGACACCCAGCTGCGCCACCAGCGCCTCCGCCTCTTGGGTGAGGTATTCCAGGGCGAGCGGACGGCTCGTTCGCGACACGTTTCGCGTCAGGTTGTGGATCTCTTCGACGTAGTGGGCGGTCGGACGGGAGCTCGCCGTCCACGTGAAGTGTTGTGCGCGCAGCGCGTGGATGGCTCGCTGCGCCCGTCCCTCGTCGCGGATCGACGACGCCACCTGGATGACGGCCCGGATTTCCCGCGCCGATTCAGGGTCGGGCGCGCCTTCGCGCTGATTCGCCAGCCCGCGCAGCAATGTCTGTTCCACGACGGGGCCGGAGCCGGCGCCACCGGCGAGCTGCCGGCGCTCGGACTCCGGCACGAACGGAACCAGTGACAACAGGGCGGTCGGGCGGTTCGACGGCGCACCTGCCCGGGCAACCGCCAGCAGATAGTCGATCTCAGCTCTTCCCAGCGTATGACCGTAGGCATCGACGACCCACTGCCATTCGTGCGAGCCGGCGCGCCGGCGAACCAGTCCGAAGAGCTCCCGGGAGTTGTCCTTGGCGTGGGCCGCCAGTTGACCGATCACCGTATTCCACTGTTCGGCGCCCTCGAGACGGAAGGCCCCCTGCACGAGATCCAGCACGGCCTCGTACGGCAGGAAGCAGGATATCTGAGCGAAGAACTGGGTGGCCTTGTCGCGGTCGACGATGCAGCGGACGCCGAGTACCGCCTCGTGGGTGAGTTCCTGCCGTTCGGCGGGGTCGAGACGGGTCGCCAGAGCGAGAGCCATCGCCGTCGGAGCGAACTCGTAGAGGTCGCCGAGCGCTCGGGCGTACTCCCCGGCCAGCATCGCCTGGGCATGCGGCACGAACGGCGCCGCAGCGATCAGCAGGTCGAGCATCTGCCTCGGGTCGGGGCTGGCCAGGGCGCGGCTGAAGAGGTCGAGGGCCGAGCGCTGCTGACGGTCCGCCGGGCACGCCAGCAGGAGGCCTACCAGGACACCGACACGCTGACCGGGCACCGTGATCCGAGTGGCGATCGGAATCGATGCCGCCACGAGGTGAGGCGGGAGGAGCGGGATGAGGCCGAGAAGGACCATGCATCGCCGGGGTGTGTCACCGGCCTCCTTGAGCGCCTCGAAGGCGCCCTGCACGGCGGCGGACCGCTCCGCTCCGGAACTTGCGTGTGCCAGACGAAGAAACGTCTCGGCTCGTAACAACGGCTCGGCGATGCGCGACGCGTGCGATATCCCGTTCTTCGGCGACCAGAACTTCGAGTGCACCAGAGCCGCTACCGCCGTCGGCGAGATCGCCGAGGCCATCGAGTTCAGGCTGGCCAGAAGAATCGCATATCGGATTGCGAGTGTCGCCGCCGATATGGAGAATCTCTCCGGCGGCCCCATCCGGGACATCGCGTATTTCATCGCCCATTCAACGTGTTCCGCGTAGCTGTCCAGGAGGCCGGCGCGCTGATGGGCCCGCAACCAGACGACCGGAAGTGCGGCCGGCGGGAGGACTTCCCGGTCGTCGTGCCGACGCCCGGACATGAGGCGGTCTATATCGTCGAAACGGGTGGCGTGTTCGAGATGCCAGATAAGGTTTTCGAGGCCGTACTTGTCTATTTCGTCGAAGCGGTCGCGCTCGGCCAGCTTCCGCAGATCAGTATGGAGACCACCCCATCGGTCGAGATAATATTCCACCATGCCTCGATGCGAGCGGGCCGCCTCTGTGCGCAATTCCTCGCGGAGCGGGGAAAGCGCGTCGGCGGGGGCCGGGAAATCCCCACCCAGCAGGTAGCTCGAGCCCTTTGCTCCCGAAATAAAATACCTGAGGCTTCCGTGGTAAAGGCGATAAACGTTACCCGTGGTCGAGAGTTCGACATGGCAGAACGCGCGCAGGGGCCCGGTCAGGAAGGCCTCGATCTCCGACGTCCGTCCCGAGCCGACGATGCTCGCAAGAATATCGGCACTCAGTCCGGCGCGACTTGCGGCCAACGCCGCCAGCACGGGGAGTCCGACCGAATGCCAGCGTTCGCCGGCCAAGCGCCAGCGACGGATCGTCTCGGCGTAGTAATCCCACAGGTTCGGCGGCAGTCGCTCGAGTTCGGCCAGCGACAGTTGGCCCGCGGCCAACCCGGCCAGGACGAAGCGGAGATAGATCCAGACGCCCGCGCAGCGATTCAGCAGTGTCTCGATCACTTCTTCCGGATCTTTTTGATGCCGGGCGACAAGAGGGGCCAGGACGCCCGTGCCGACGACCTTCTCCAGCATCTGGCGCATGTCGAACATGTTGTCGTCGGACTCCGCGCGGATCAGCTCCCGTCGAGCATCCGCCCAGTGGTCCAGCACTTCCGATCCGGTACGGCACGTCAGCACGACGTAGACGCCGTCCGGCAGTGTGCCGGGAAAGCCCAACCGGAAGTCCAGGTTGCCGGTGGGCAGTTCGTCCAGGCCGTCGACGACCAGGACGATGTCCTGGCCAGGTTGTTCGGCATCACGCCGGGCTGCCGCGGCCGACAGGACGTCGGCAAACCACTCGGCCCGGCCGGCGCCCGGCGGAAGGGCATTCCCCTGGAGCAGGCCGGTAAGGTTCCATTGCCGGATCAGCAGGGCGGCCAGGTGCTTACGGAGCGTCATCGCCCGATCGCTGGGGTCGACGACGTGCAGGTGATAGCCCCGCACGTGGGCCAGCCGGGTGGCGAACGCGGTCTTGCCGAGACCCGCATTGCTCACCAGCAGAAAGAATCCGCTCGTCCGCGTGGCCAGGAACATGTCGACGCTGTCGAACAGGGAATCCCGTCCGACGAAGAGTTCGTCCGCGCCGAAGCTTGAGCGCTCGTACCAGCCGCCGCAGAAGTGGTCGTAGCTCTGACCGGTCGCGTAGACATCACCGTAGGCGTTCCCGGCGATGATCAGATTGTGATCGCCGGTCACCGCAAAGGGTTCGCCGCGCGGGCCACCGTCCACTTCGCATCCTTGCGTCGCAGTCCAGCCGTCATGCGGTCACTTACCGCACAGGAGGCGACCATGCTACGAGTCGATGTTCTTGACTTCAACCGCCACACTCTTTGGAGGTCAACCGGAGGGATCACCGTCGCCATGGACCCGGAAGTGATCGCGGCCGCCAGCGCCGTCGCGGGTGTCACGTTGCAGGAAGCGATCGGGTTCGTGCGCGATCAGCTCGCGCTGATCCTGCAGCGCCGGCGGATCGAGGCTCAGAACATCGACAGCGAACTGCTGGACGCACCGTTACGTACCGTG
The DNA here is from genome assembly GCF_044455125.1 of Actinoplanes sp. NPDC051343. Taxonomy (NCBI): domain Bacteria; kingdom Bacillati; phylum Actinomycetota; class Actinomycetes; order Micromonosporales; family Micromonosporaceae; genus Actinoplanes; species Actinoplanes sp. NPDC051343. The sequence goes on along the minus strand of NZ_JBITEL010000023.1, from coordinate 58,761 downwards.
GTCGCCGACGTCAGCCTCGCGGAACGTGAACGTCAACGGCTCGAGGAACTCGTCGACGTCACCCGGCACCCCGGCGACAGCGACCGCGCCGGCTTCGAGGAGCTGCGCCGCTGCCTGGAGAGCATCCTCGGGCAGCACGTCACCTTCCGAGGCGAAGACCGGCCCGCCACCGGCTCGCCGACGGCACCGGCGCACGTCGAGGGCCAGCGAATCTTCCACGTCAACGGCGAACGTAATGTCATCATCGCCGGCGACCACCACGGGTCGATCAGTCTCTGAGGGCTGCGCGCGTGGCGATCGGAGGAGCGGAGCGGCCGACCCTCTAGGGTCACGAATCATGAAGGTGACCGAGGAAGAGGTCCGGCTGGCCGGGCAGATCCGTTCGATCGTCATCCGGCCGGTCGGCGACGGTCCCTGGCCCGGCGTGCTGTTCTACACCGACATCTTCCAGCTGACCGAGTCGACGCTGCGTACCGCCCGGCGCCTCGCCTCGGCCGGCTTCCTGGTCTGCGTGCCCGAGATCTACCCGCGCCGGCTCGACGGGGTGGTGCTGGAGTTCGACGACGCCGGCAAGCAGGCCGGCCTGGACGCCGCCGCGGCCACGACCACGGCCCAGTTCGACGCCGACCGGCAGATCGCCCTGGACCATCTCTCGCAGCGCGCCGACGTCACGAGGATCCAGGCGGTCGGTTTCTGCCTGGGCGGGCACCTCGCCTTCCGGGCGGCGTTCGACCCGCTGGTCGAGGCCACGGTCTGCTTCTATCCGACCGGCCTGCACGACGGATCGCTGGGCGCGGACGATCCGGCCACGCTGGCCAACGCTTCCTCGGTACGCGGACGGCTGATGGTCATTTTCGGCTCCCGCGATCCGCACGTGCCCGCCGCGGCCCGCGCGGCGACGATCCAGGCGCTGTACGAGGCCGGCCTGGAAGACCTGGAACTGCACGTCTATCGGGGCGGCGAGCACGCCTTCATGCGCGACGTCGGCCCCCGCCACGACCCGGTGCTGACCGAGCTCGCCCTCGCCGAGGCGGTGAGCTTCCTCAAGGAGCGCGCCTGACCGCCAGGTGCAGGCCCTTCCCGACGGCGACCGTCTCGCCGGTGAACTCCGGGTCGGCGTCGAGGAGGGCCAGCACCGGCGCCACCTCGGCCGGGTGCGACAGCACGTTGTCCATCGCGAGCACGCCGCCCGGCCGCAGGACGCGCACCGGGTGCGGCCACCAGCTTTCGTACTCGACCCGCTCCGCGTCCAGGAACAGCAGGTCGACGCTCGCGTCCGGCAGCCCTCGCAGATAGTCGCCGCCGTCGGCGATCACGCGCTCCGCCGGCACCCCGGCCCGCGCCAGGTTGCCGACGACGCCCGGCCACTCCTGCACGTCCACGCTGGTCACCCGGCCACCGGTGGCGCGCGCCGCGTCGGCCAGCCAGAGCGTCGAGTAGCCGTTGGACGTGCCGATCTCGACGATCCGCCGCGCGCCGGCGATGCGCAGCACCATCGCGAGCAGCGCGGCCGTCTCCGGTTCGAGGTTGCGCAGGCGGCGGAGCCGGTCCGGCTCCGCCGCGTCGTAGGTCGCGCCTTGCGCGAAGAGTTCCGCGGCGAACGTACGCATCGTCTGGTCCACACCCGCATTATCGTCCGTTCCGCTGTCCGGACCCGGACAGGCCTCATAGTTAAAATCCGGAACAGTCGGGGGATGGAACTCCACACGCACTTCACCACGGCGTACGGTCTCACCTCGCCCATCGCCCAGGCCGGCGCACGCGGCCGGCATCCGCGTCTTCGAACAGATCGGCTCGGTCGACGCGGCGAAGCGGGCGGTCGACGACGGCATCGACGTGGTGGTGGCGCAGGGTCTGGAGGCGGGCGGCCACAACTATGCGACGCTGCCGACGTTCGCCCTGGTGCCGCTCGGGGTCGACGCGGTCGCGCCGGCCCTCGTGCTGGCGGCCGGCGGCATCGCCGACGGCCGCGGCCTGGCCGCCGCACTGATGCTGGGCGCCGACGGCGCGTGGATCGGCACCCGCCTGGTCGCCACCGACGAGTCGGCGGCCCACGACGAGTACAAAGCGCGGCTGGTCGCCGCATCCGCCACCGACACCGTACGCACGTCCCTGTTCGGCCCCGAAACCCCCGACTTCAACCCGATGCGGGTCCTGCGCAACCGCGTCGTAGCGTCGGCGCCGGCCGACGGTGCCCGCCCGGTGATCGGCGAGACCGTGCTGGGCGGCGAACGCGTCGAGTTGCGCCGCTTCACCAGCCTGGTGCCGATGCGCGGCGCCACCACGGGCGACTTCGAGGAGATGCCGCTGCTGTCCGGCCAGGGCGTGGGCCTGGTCGACGCGGTGAAGAGCGCCGCCTCGGTGATCGCCGACCTGACCGCGGGCGCGCGGGAGGCCCTGAACCGTTACTGACACGCGAGGAAGCCGCACGCTCGGGTTCCCCGATGACCCCCGAAAGAGCGACGTCCGGCCCGAGCTCGGTAGCCGGCCGCTCTTCGTCCCGCGTTCGCGCCGGTCAGCCCGCCGCGGGAACGGCCCAGCGCATGGTCGGCCGGTTCGTCATGCACGCCACAGGGCGGTTCTTTCTGCTGGTGCCCGGAGCGGCGGGCACCTGCGGCGTGCTGGTGGGCGCGGCTGGTCCTCGAGTCGACGCTGAGGTCCCCGGCGATCCGGCCGCTCGCGTCCGCGCCGGTCTGCAACGCGGCAAGGACGGTGTCCCGGGTGCCGTCACGCTGCAGACAGAACCGATCCGGATCCGCCACGGAATCCGGTCGATGAGTTGCCGTCTGATCCCTTTCGGCGCACGACCCATGACCGGCGCAGCGGGCAGCAACGGCTCAAGCGGCCCCCACTGAGCGCCGGTCAGATGCCGCCGCCTGGGTCAGCGCAAGTGCCGTGATCACGAACGTTCACGGTGTCGGCTGACACGCCGTCGGCCTGCTGCGCCGATGGTGTTGGAGCGGCCAGGCTATGTCGGTGCAGATCCCGTACGCGTGAGGCGGCTTAGCGACCACGAAGGTCAGCAGCTGTTACGCCGGCAGGTCATCCACCGGTTCAACGAGATGGGCATGGCCAGCCTGGACCCCCGGTGGGCGGGTGGCCGTTTCCGCCGGAGCAGTCCTGACGACGAAGCGTTCACCGTCCAGACGGCCAATACTCGCCCTGAGAAGCTGGGGCAGCCCTTCACCCGGTGGAGCACCCGCAAGCGACCCGGTCTGGCCGTCGCACCCGCACGCCACCCGCGACTCTCGCCGACTATGTGAGCACGCAGGCCACCCGCCCGACCGAGATCGGACGGGAACGCTGCGGCAGATCCTGCAGCGCAACGGACCAGGACCGATCTATGTCATTCTCGACAACCTGTCTGCGCCCGAAGGCACGGCGATCCGTGCGTGGGCGGCCCGGAACAAGGTCGAACTCTGCTACACCCCGACCTACGCCTCCTGGGCCAACCCGATCGAAGCCCAGTTCGGCCGCTACGCACCTTCGTGATCGCCGGCTCCGACCACCCGAACCGCCTCGCGCTGACCCGCCACCTGCACAAATACCTGCGCCGGCGTAACGCCAACGCCCACCACCCCGATGTCCTGGCCGCTCAGCGCCGCGAACGAGCCCGCATCCGCAGTGAACGACAACAACGCTGGGGTCGAGCCGCCGCCCGAGCGGCCTGACCCCAACACCTCAAACGTTCGTGGCCACGGCACTAGCGTGGCCACGCCGCAGTGCCGCCGGATAAGCGAGAGGCCGTGGCCGCTATCCGCTATGGCCGATGTCGAAGAGCTTGCCCGCCGGGTCGGAAGTGCGGGCGAGGCGAGGCATAATCGAATCATGGTCGGCCTGGTTCTCGAGTCGCCGTCGGCGCCTGAGCTCTGGCGGCCCGATCCGTACCTTTTGTCGTGGGCGGAGGGCGAGCTGCGCCGGGCGCTCGGCCGGTCCTCCCTGCTCGGCGGCCGGCCGTACGAGATTTTCGGCCAGGGTTCGCGGGTCAACAACACCGCCATCGAGGACGGCAGCGACATCGACCTCATCCTGATGCTGAAGGCGCCGGTCGCCGGCGGCTACGGCTGGGAGGAGTTCCGCGACGACGTGCTCGCCACGCTCGCCGAGTCGTACTCCGTGCGGATGGGCCGGCGGTGCCTCAACGTTGACGACCCGGGCTCGCTGTTCGGTGAGATGGTCGACATTCTGGTCGCCACGGAATTCACCGGGGGCGATCAGGGTGTGTTCTTCCGCGATCTTGAAGGCCGGCCGATCGTCAACTTCCCCAAGCGGCACCGGCGCAACGGCGACGCCAAGGATCTGCGTACCGGCGGCGGGTTCAAGGAGGCCGTCCGCGCGGCCAAGCGGGCCAAGAAGCAGGCCGAGCGCGCGGGGCTGATCGCCGCGGGTGCCGCCCCGTCGTACCTGCTGGAGTGCCTGCTCTACAACGTCCCGGACGACGTCTACCGGGCGGCGTCCTACCGCGGCGCGCTCGAGTGGCTGCGCGGCTGCGAGCTTGACGGCCTGCCCTGCCAGAACGGCATCAACCGGATCTTCGGTCCGGGGCCGGATCAGTGGGCGCCGAGCGCGGCTGGAACAATCATCGACGTCCTTCAGCAGATCTGACGTCCCCGGGCGGTGGCCGCGGCATGAGTTCGACGGCGGTGCTCGCGCCGGTCATCGCGATTTTCGGCGCGGCGCTCACCGCGCTGCTGACGTACGCGCTCAACCGCCGGACGGCGCGCCGGGAGCGCCGGGCCCGGGCGTTCGGTGAGGCGCTGAGCGTCGTGGAGGACTACGCCGAGATGCCGTACCGCATCCGGCGGCGCCCGGGCACGCTGGAGGGGCGCCAGCAGCTCACCGAGGAGGTGAGCCGGATCTATTCGAAGCTGGCGTTCCACCAGGCGTTGCTCGATATCGAGGCGCCCACCGTCGCGGCGGCCTACCGCCTGCTCACGAACGAGGCGAAGGCCGAGGTCGGTGAGCAGATGCGGGAGGCGTGGCAGAAGCCGCTGCGGACCACCGACGCGGAGATGAACCTCGAGGAGCACTACGACCGGACGCGGGTCGACCGGGCCCGCGACCACTGTGTGGGGACCATGCGGGCGGCGCTCGGGCAGGCCGACTACCCGGTGGCGCCGAAGCCGTGGCGCAAGCCGTAGAAGACATCGAAGGTCTTCCCTTTCCGGCGGCGCCGGCGTAACACTATTTGCATGCCCAGTGCAGTATTGCCGCGTTTGCACGGACGGGACGACGAGCTGCGCACGCTGGGCCTGCTCGTCGAGGCGGCCGGGCGGGGAGACGGCGGCACGGTGGTGGTTCTCGGTGAGCGGGGCTCCGGGCGTACCTCAATCGCCGCGCACGCCGCCGCGGCCGCAAGCGGATTCGCCGTGCTGAGCTCGGGCGGCAGCCCGGGCGAAGCCGACATCCCGGGCGCGTGCCTGCACCGCCTGCTGCGACCGGTGCGGGACGCCTTTCCCGACCTGGCGCCGCATCACGCCGAGGCCCTGCGCGCGGTCACCGGAGGGTCGGCGAGCGGGCGCGACCCGCTGGCCCTGCCGGCCGCGCTGCTCGAGCTGTTGTGCCGCATCTCCCCCGCCGTGTGCGTGATCGACGACGCCGACCGGATCGACGCGCTGTCGTTGCGCGCCCTCGCGTTCGCGGCCCGGCGGCTCACCGGCTCACGCGTCGCAATGGTGTGCACGGCGGAGGATCCGGTCGAGCTGCTGGCCGGGTTGCCGGCCGTGACGCTGCGCCCGCTGGCCCCCGAGGACGCCCGGGCCCTGCTGGCCGCCCTGCCCGGACCGCCGCTCGCGGGCGAGGTGGCCGGCTCGCTGATCGCCATCGCCGGCGGCAATCCTCTCGGCCTGGTCGAACTGGCGGCCGGGCTGGACGCCGGACAGCGCCGCGGGCACGCCGCCCCGCCCGATTCTCTGCCTGCGGGCAGCCGCCTGCGCCGCGGCTTGCGGGCGAGCCTGGACCGTCTTCCCGCCGCGGCCCGCCGCGCGGTGCTGTGCGCCGCGGCCGACCCCGGTCTGACGGTCGACGAGCTGCCGGGCGAGCCGGCCGGCCCGCTCGACGTGGACGGACAGCGGCTGGTGTTCCGCCCGGCGCTGCTGCGGCGCGTGGCCTATCAGGAGGCGACCGCCGCCGAGCGCCGGGAAGCTCATCGGCTTCTCGCCGGCGTGGTCGCCGACCCGCTGCGGCGGGATCTTCACCGGGCCGCCCTGACGGCCGGCACCGACGACATGCTTGCGCAGAGCCTCGCCCACCGGGCCGACCGGGCCGCTCCGGCGGCCGCCGCCGACGCCCTGGAGGCCGCCGCCCGCATCGCCACCGACCCCGCCGCCTACCGGATCGCCGCCGCGCGACAGGCCTTCCGCGCCGGAGAACCGTGGCGGGCCCGGCGGCTGCTCCGCCGGACGTCGGGAGCCGAGGCCGACGTCCTGACCGGCGAGCTGGATCTGCACCTCGGCGACCGGCCGTCACCGCACAGACTGGTCGCCGCGGCGGCGGCCCTGGTCGACCGGGATCGCCGCCGCGCCCTCGACGCCCTGGTCGCGGCCGGCGACGCGATGGGCCTGAACGGCGACTACCGGGGCTATCCCGCGCTCGCCGACCAGGCCCGAGCCCTGCGCCGGCCCGGCGATCCGCCCATGATGGGGCTGCTCACCGACTATCTCGTCGGCTCGGCCGCGATCTACCGCGGCGACTACCGGAGGGCGGCCGGCCCGCTGCGCCGGGTCCGGGCCTCGGCCGTACGCCTCGACGAGCACCCCGCCCTCACCCGCGCCTGTGCCGCCGCGTTCCTGCTCGGCCAGGACGACGAGGCCCGGTCCCTGGGCGACCGCGCCGCCGCCCTGGCCCGCGATCGCGGCGACGTCAGCACCGTCCCGCTGGCGATGGAGCTGGCCGCCGGGGCCCGCTTCGCCCTGGGCCACCACGACGACGCCGTCGCCGGCCTTCAGGAGAGCGCCGACCTGGCCCGGGCGAGCGGCCAGTCCGGCCTGGCCGGCGGCAGTCTGTCGCTGCTGGCGGTGCTGGCGGCGGTACACGGCGACCCGGCCACGGCTCGTCTACGGGTGCGCGAGGCGGTGGCCGCCCCGGGCAGCCGTGGCTGGGCGCTCGGCGACTGGGCCCTGGCGACCGTCGACCTGCTGGCCGGACGGCATCGGGCGGCGGTGGCCCGGCTGATGCCGCTGATGTCGACCGGCCATCTGATCGTGCGGGTCGGCGCCACTCCGTTCGCCGTCGAGGCGGCCGTCCGGGCCGGCGAGACCCGCTTCGCGAGGCAGCTGGTCGAGGCGTTCGACCGGTGGGCCCCGCAGACCGGCAACCCGGACTGGCTGGCCCTGTCCGCCCGCTGCCATGCCCTGGTCACCGGCGACGACGAGCAGTTCGTGCGGGCCATCGACGCCCACGCCCGGGGCTCGTCGGAGTTCGAGCGGGCCCGCACCGAACTGCTCTACGGGTCGCTTCTGCGGCGGAAACGGCGGCCGATCCGCGCGCGGGAGCACCTGCGGTCGGCCCTCGACACCTTCCAGCGCCTCGACTGCGCCTGGTGGGCCTCGACGGTCGCCGCCGAGCTGCGGGCGGCCGGTGAGACTCCGGTCCGGTCCCGGGAGAGGCACACCCTGACGCCCCAGCAGACGCGGATCGCCGAGCTGGTCGCGAGCGGGGCCACCAACCGCGAGGTGGCGGCCACGTTGTTCCTGAGCCCGCGAACCGTCGAACACCACCTGCGCAACATCTTCACCCGCCTCGGCATCCGGTCGAGAGTGGACCTGGCCCGTCTGATGGCGTAGCGGCCGGACTCAGCAGGCGTTGGACCGGAAGTTCGACACCTCACGATTGCCGGCGAGTCCGCAGGTGAACGGCGTGAACCGGGTGTCCCCCGACACGAACCGCTTCATCCAGGAGACCAGCACCTGCGAGACCACCGGGTCGGCGGTCTGCGGGAAGAAGTGGCTCTGTCCCGCCAGCTCGACGTAGTCCTTGGAACCGCCGAGCGAGTTGTAGAACGGGATCGACATGGTCGACACCGGCGCGACCGTGTCGGCCTGGCCGCCGATGATCGCGACCGGGGCCCGCACCGCGCTCCAGTTGCTGCTCAGGTCCCACGGCGCCAGCGGCACGCCCGCCTTGAGCGTGGAGTCGGAGCGCAGGGCCTCGAGCGTGCCGCCGCCGCCCATCGAGTGCCCGGCCACCGCCCGCCGGGCCGGGTCGACCTTGGCACGGACCGCGGACGGCGACGTGCTGGTGGCCCAGCGCAGGGCGGCCAGCAGTTCCTGGCCGCGCTGGGCGGGCTGGTCGAGGGTGGTGGTGGTCTCGATGCCGACGACCACGAAACCCCAGGAGGCCACTCGCGGTCCGAGCCAGGCCAGGCTGGACCAGTACGCGGTGTAGCCGGGCACGACGGCGATCACGGGGTACTGTCCGGCGGTCGTCGGGTAGTACACCCGGCCGCCGCCGAACCCGGATGCGCCGGTGATGGTCGTGCTGGTGGTGGCGAAGCTGCCGTTGCCGCCGATGTTGGCGGTGGTCGGCGCCTGCCCGACCTGGTCGGCGAGCGCCGGTTGCGGCGTCGCGACGAGGCCGGTGAGCGCGAGGACGAGACCGGCGGTGGCGGCGGTCAGGCGGCGTCTGAGCTGGTGTTTCACGGACGACTCCCTCGGGACGGTAACGCATTGATGCCGATGAGTCTGTGCGCCCGCCCGGTGCCCGGGCATCGGCGAAATCACCAGTCATCCCCCGCGTAGGGGACCGGTGATTGCTTACCTGACGGTGACGACCACCGATCTGAGGATCCCTAGCGTTCTCGGCATGACTTCGACGGAACTCTCACGCTTTCCGGGTTGGTTGCGGCCCGCGGGCGTACGCGGTTTTCTTCTGCTCCTCGCCTTTTTCGCCCTGATCGTGATCGCCGGGCCGATCGAGTCGGCGGCCGCCGGGCACGCCGTCCTCGGACTCCTGGTCGGCGCGGTGGTCGCGACCGGCGGCGTGCTGGCCTACCGCGCGCTCGTCGGATGGCTCGAACAGCGACCGGTCGACGAGTTGGCCCTCGGCGAGGCGCGGCGCGGCGTGCTGCGCGGCCTCGGGCTCGGGCTGCTGCTGTTCGGGGTCGTGATCGGCCTGATCGCGATGTTCGGCGGCTACCGCATCGCCGGCTGGGGCTCGGTGAGCGGCACGATCGCGACCTTCGGCATCATGTGCGGCGTCGCGGTGACCGAGGAGATCCTGTTCCGGGGCGTCGTGTTCCGGCTGGTCCAGAAGTGGGCCGGCACCGCGATCGCGCTGACCGTCTCCGGCCTGCTGTTCGGCGCCCTCCACCTGTTCAACCCCGGTGCGACGCTGTGGGGTGCGCTGGCCATCGCGGTCGAGGCGGGCGTGCTGCTCGGCGCCGCGTACACCGTCAGCCGCAGCCTCTGGCTGCCGATCGGCCTGCACCTGGGCTGGAACTTCGCCGAATCCGGCCTGTTCGGGGCGACCGACTCCGGGTCGGCCTTCCACGGCGGCCTGGTGGTCGGTGTGCCGCACGGGCCGGCCCTGGTCAGCGGCGGCGGCTTCGGGCCCGAGGCCAGCATCCTCGCGATCCTGATCGGCGTGCTCGCCTCGGTGTGGCTGCTCCGTTCGGCCCGCGGCCGCTGATCACCTTGCCGCGCCGCTACGCTGCTGCCGTGTCCCCTCGTTCGCCTCTCGTGCGCGATGCCGCGCTGGGCCTGGCTCTGGCGCTGGTCGCCTTCGTGCCGCCGCTGGCGACCCACGGGACCCGGCTCGGCGAGCTGCCGCACCGCCCTCTCGACGCCCTGGCCGTGGCCGTCGCGCTGGCCCAGTCGTTGCCGCTGGTGCTGCGCCGGTTCTGGCCGGCGGTCACCCTGGCGGTGGTTGCGGCCGGTTTCTCGGTCCAGGAGCTCCGGGGGTACGCGACGTTCGCGAGCCTGGGCCTGCTCATCGCCATCTACAGCGCGGCCGCCTATCAGAACCGGTTCCGCCGCTGGACCGCCGGTTCGGCCAGCGCGGGCTACATCGCCCTGGCGGCCGGGCTGCACCTGGCCGGCTCGGTCGACCGGGTCGCCGACTACGTCGCGTTCTATCTGGCCCTGACCGCGGCCTGGCTCCTCGGGGCATACGTGCGGGCGATGCGGGCGACCGCCTCGCTGCGGCGCCGGGCCGAGGCGGAGGCGGCGCGGGCCGACGAACGGGCCCGCATCGCCCGCGAACTGCACGACGTGGTCACCCACCACGTCACCGCGATGGTCGTGCAGGCCAACGCGGCCCAGTTCCTGCCGCTGGATCCGGCGCGGGAGAGCCTGACCGCCATCCGGGAGACCGGCAAGAAGGCGCTCGGCGACCTGCGCGACCTGCTCGGCGTCCTCGACCCGGCCGCGTCCGCACCGCGGGACCGGCTGCCCGGGCTGACGCAGCTGACCGAACTGATCGAGCGCACCCGCTCGGCCGGCCAGCCGGTCTCGCTGATCGAGGAGGGTTCGCCGCCGGCCGCGCTGGGCACCGGCCGCGAGCTGACCGCGTACCGGGTGGTCCAGGAGTCCCTCACCAACGCCCTCAAGTACGCGACCGGCCACCCCACGGTGGTCCGCCTCGGCTACCACCCGTCCAGCCTCGACATCTCGGTCACGACCGCCGCGGGCTCGGCCGGGGGTTCGGGGCCGGCCGGGGGCTCGGGGCCCGCCGGGGGTTCGGGGCGCGGACTGGCCGGGCTGCGGGAACGGGTCGAGCTGTTCGGCGGCACGCTGTCGGCCGGCCCGGGCGACGGCGGCGAGTTCACCGTGGCCGCACACCTGCCGGCCGCCCGGGAGTCGGCATGATCAGCGTGCTGGTCTGCGACGATCAGGCCCTCATCCGCACCGGCTTCGTCACCATCTTCGACGCCCAGCCGGACATGACGGTGGCCGGCGAGGCGGCGGACGGCCGGGAGGCGGTCGGCCTGGCTCGCCGCCTGAAGCCGGACGTCGTCGTGATGGACGTCCGCATGCCGGTCATGGACGGCATCGAGGCCACCCGCGCCCTGGCCGGCACCGGCGTCACCGACCCGGCCAAGGTGCTCGTCGTGACGACGTTCAACATCGACGAATACGTCTACGAGGCCCTGCGCGCCGGGGCGAGCGGCTTCCTGCTGAAGGACGCCGACCCGCCCGAGCTGGCCGACGCCGTCCGCACGGTCGCCCGCGGTGAGGCGCTGCTGGCCCCGGCGGTGACCCGGCGCCTGATCGGCCGGTACGCGACCCGCATCCGTCCCGCCGCCTCGACCACGGCCGCGGTCGGCGCGCTCACCCCGCGCGAGCTCGAGGTCCTCCGGCTGATCGCGGCCGGCCTCTCGAACACCGAGATCGCCGCCTCGCTGGTCATCGGGGCCGAGACCGTGAAGACGTACGTCTCCCGCATCCTCATGAAGCTCGACCTGCGGGACCGCGTCCAGGCGGTCGTCTTCGCCTACCGCATCGGACTGGTCCAGCCCGGCGACTGACCGCGGCCGACCGCCCGCGGCGCGGTGGTCAGCACGGTCATCGGCCCCTCCACCGCACTCACCGAGGTGCCGGCGTGCCGCCAGCCGCATCGTCGATAGAATTCCGCGGCAGCGGTCGTGGCGACCCAGATCTGCCGGTGGCCGAGCCTGGCCGCGCGGGCCTCGAGCTCGGTCATCAGCGCCCGGCCGATGCCCCGCCCGCGCCAGGCCGGGTCGACCACCAGCCCCATCACCCACGGGCTGTGGTCGCGGAGGTCTTCCTGGTCGTACTCACCCAGGCCGGCCGCGCCGACGGCCGTTCCGCCGGCGCCGACCGCGACCAGGGTGAACGGCAGCCCGTCGCGGCCCGCCTCCTGCCGGGTGTTCCCGACCCAGAAGGCCGCGTCGACCGGCTCGGGCGGGTGGCCCCATTCCCGCCGGCGCAGGAGTCCGACGGCCGCGATCAGCTCGGGCCGGTCCGCCAGCAGGTGCACTTCGGGTGGCATCGCCGGAGCCTACCGAGCCGATGTAACTAACTATTGACTTACCGCCCGAAGACGAGCTACCTTGTCACTATCCAGTTAGTTACAGGAGGACCGAGATGGCGACCGTACTCATCACCGGCGCGAACAAGGGCATTGGTTACGAGACGGCCCGGCAGCTGATCGCCGCCGGGCACACGGTCTATGTCGGCGCGCGCGACGCCGAGCGCGGACGGTGGGCGGCCGACGCACTGGGCGGGCGGTTCGTGCAGGTCGACGTCACCGACGACGCCTCGGTGGCGGCCGCGGCGAAGACGATCGGGGCCGACGGCGGGCTCGACGTGCTGATCAACAACGCCGGCATCGAGCCGCGCCAGGCGGACGGCGGGTTCATCCCGGCCGCCGAAACCACCGCCGACTCGGTGCGGGCGATCTTCGAGACCAACGTCTTCGGCCAGGTTCGCATGCTGCACGAGTTCCTGCCGCTGCTCGAGCAGTCGGCGGCGCCGGTCGTGGTCAACGTCAGCAGCGGGCTGGGCCTGACCCGCGACCTGGCCGACCCCGCCAAGCCGACCCACTTCTACCCCGACATCGCGTACCCGTCGTCGAAGGCGGCCGTCAACATGCTGACCGTGCAGTACGCGAAGGCGTACCCGGCCGTACGCATCAACGCGGTCGACCCCGGCTTCACCGCGACCGACCTCAACCACCACGCGGGCACGCAGACCGTCCAGCAGGGCGCGGAAATCCTCGTCCGGATGGCGCAGATCGGCCCGGACGGACCGACCGGCGGTTTCTTCGAGGCGCACGGCCCGGTCGCCTGGTGAACGCGACGACCCCGGACCGGCGCCCCCGCGACTCCGAGGCGACCAAGGCGCTGCTGCTGCGCGCCGCGACCGACGAGTTCGCCGAGTACGGCCTGGCCGGCGCCCGCATCGACCGGATCGCCGACCGGGCGGGCGCCAACAAGCGGCTGATCTACGTGTACTTCGGCGACAAGGACCACCTCTTCGACGCCGTCATCGACGACCAGGCCACCTCGGTGCTCGAGGCGGTCCCGCTCGACGACGGTGACCTGGTCGCCTTCGCCGCCACCCGGTTCGACTACGTGCTGGCCAACCCGCAGGCCCGCCGCATCGCGATCTGGCGCGCCTTCGAACGCGCCGAGCCGACCGACGAGGAGGTGGCCTCCTATCGCTCGCGCCTCGACAGCGTCACCGAGGCGCAGCGCGCGGGCCGCCTGCGCACCGACATCCCGGCGGCCGACATGTTCGCCCTGGTCCTGCGGATGACCGAGAGCTGGCTCAGCGCCCCGGCCGCCCTGCACGCGGCGGCCGGCGAGGAGCCGGTGTCGGAGGGCCGCCTGCGGGAGCACCGCTCGGCACTGCTGGCCGCCGTCCGCCGCGTGGTCGAGCCGCGGCCCTGATCAGGCGCGGCCGAGGGCGGCCCACGCGGTGGCGGCGATCTCGAACGGGCCCGCGGCCGGGAAGTAGGAGGCGCAGCGCTGCTTCAGAAGGTCGAGGCGCGGCTGGTCGAGCTGTTGCACGTAGTCGCCGGCCGGTCCGACGCCGAGAGTGAAGGGCGCCCACCAGTCGTCGAAGCTGGGGAAGCTCACGCGTACGGTCAAGGCCGTGGACGTGATGTCCCGCAGGCCGGCCGCCGAGAGCAACTCGGCGAGGTGCCCTTCCCGCGCTCCGGCGAGGCCCGACTCGTTGTGGGCGTCCGGGTCGAGCGTGTTGACGGCCCGCCAGAAGTGCGAGAGCGGGCTGCCGTCGCCGGCGTGGTCCCACACGCAGCCGGCGACCACCCCGCCGGGCCTGGTCACGCGGCTCATCTCGTTCAGCCCGGCCACCGGGTCGTTCATGAAGTGGACGACCAGCTGGGCCAGCGCGGCATCGAAGGTGTCGTCGCCGAACGGCAGCTTCTCGGCGACGGCCAGGCGGACGTCGACGCCGGGCAGCCGGTGCCGGGCCGCCGCGACGAACGTCTCCGACGGGTCGACCGCGGCGACCGCGGCGGCGCTCAGCGATGACACCAGCCGGGCGGACAGGGCGCCCGGGCCGCAGCCGACGTCGAGAACGCGATCGCCCGGCCGCAGACCGGCGAACTCGACGAACGACTCAGCGAGGGGCTCGGAATAGCGACCCATGAACTGCCCGTAGGCGTCGGCGACGACCTCGAAACTCATGACGCGCTCCATCCCTGCCGAAGTGCCCTCGCGGCCGATCCCGGTGCAGCCGTGCCGCCGTCCATGTATTCAAACCCGGCCCGGCCGCCACCGGCCAGGGCGATCAGCGCGCCGATGACGTACAGCGGCGCTGGACGGAGTTCGATCGGCATAATCTTCCCCATGGAAGAGGTGCTGGGCAGGACCGCCGCTTCGAACGCGGTGGCTGAGCAGGGCTGGCGGTTCATCCTCGGCACGCTGCGCGCGTCGGTCGCCGTGCAGTCGATGGCCCAGGCGGTCGACGTCGCCCGGCGGGTGGTGGACGGCAGCGACGGCCATCTGCGCATCGATCTGCGCCCGCACCGGGTGATCCTGACCCTGCAGTCGGCGGCGCACGCCGCGGTGACCACCAGGGATGTCGAGCTGGCCCAGCAGATCTCGGCCGCGGTCCGCGAGATCGGCCTCTGGACGGCGCCCGCGGGGGCACAACTGCTCGAGGTCGGCATCGACGCGCTCGACATCCCGGCGATCCGGCCGTTCTGGAAGGCGATCCTGGGCTACGCCGACGAGGCCGGCAACGACGGTCCGAAGGATCCGATCGTCGACCCGGACGGGCACGGTCCGGCCATCTGGTTCCAGCAGATGGACGAGCCGCGCCCGCAGCGCAACCGGATCCACTTCGACGTCTCCGTCCCGCACGACGAGGCCGGGGAACGCATCGCGGCCGCCGTCGACCACGGCGGACTGGTCGTTTCGGACAGCCGGGCGCCGGCTTTCTGGGTGCTCTCCGACGCCGAGGGCAACGAAGCGTGCATCACGACCTGGCAGGGCCGCGAATAATTCAGTCCAGTTGCAGGCTCACGGGATAGCGCGTCATCCAGTCGTTCAGCGACAGCGCCAGTTCCATCCCCCACCGGGCCGCCCCGAAACTGCTGCCCTCGAAACCGCCCTGCGTCATCCGCCGGGCCCGCCCGTCGTCCAGAAGCGGCCGCAGCGGCGCATTCGCGTCGGAGAGCATGTCGCGCATGCGGTCACGCAGCATTTTTTCGTACGCCGGGTCCTGGGTCGACGGATACGGGCTCTTCCGCCGCTGCACCACCGAATCCGGGAGCACGTCGGCGGTGGCCGCCCGGAGCAGGCTCTTCTCGTGGCCGTCGAAGGTCTTGAGTGACCACGGGGTGTTGTACACGTACTCGACCAGGCGGTGGTCGCAGAACGGGACGCGTACCTCGAGGCCGTGGGCCATGCTCATGCGGTCCTTGCGGTCGAGCAGGATCTGCACGAACCGGGTCAGGTGCAGATAGGAGATCTCCCGCATCCGGTGCTCGGACGGCGACTCCCCCGGCAGATGGTCGACCTCGCTCAGCGCCTGACGGTAGGCCGCGTCGCGATATCCGGGCAGGTCGAGCTTGGCCTCGATGTCGGGCGCGAACAGGCCGGCGTCGGTCTCGGTGCGCGACCGCACCGCGGTGACCCAGGGGAACGTGTCGGCCGCGACCGCGACCGGGTCGTGGAACCAGCGGTAGCCGCCGAACACCTCGTCCGCCGACTCGCCGGACAGGGCCACCGTGGAGCGCTCGCGGATCGCCCGGAACAGCAGGTACAGCGAGGTGTACATGTCGCCCATCGCCGACGGCAGGTCGGCCGCGCCGAGCACGCCGAGACGATGCAGCGGATCCATCAACTCGGTCGAGTCGAGGATGATGTCGTTGTGGTCGGTGCCGACGTGCCGGGCGACGTCATGCACGAACGGCGCGTCCGGGGTCGCTCGCATGTCGTCCTGCTGGAAGTTCTCCGCCTGCCCGGGGAAGTCGACCGCGAACGACCGCACCCCGCCGACCGAGCGGGCGGCCAGCGCGGTGATCGCCGACGAGTCGAGGCCGCCGGACAGCAGCACGCACAGCGGCACGTCGGCGATGAGCTGCCGCTGGACGATGTCGTCGAGCAGCGCGCGTACCGTGCGTACGGTCGTAGCTTGATCGTCGGTGTGCTCGCGCGCCTCCAATCGCCAGTAGCGGCGGGGCCGCAGGCCCGCCTGGCTGACCCGCACGACCTCGCCCGGCTCCACCTCGTGCACGTCCTGGTAGATACCGTGACCGGGCGTCTTGACCATGGCGAGCAGCTCGCGGAACCCGTCGCTGTCGACCACGGCCGGCACCAGCGGATGGGCGAGCAGGCCCTTGAGCTCGGAGGCGAAGACGACGCCGTCGGACATCGGGCGGTAGTAGAGCGGCTTGATGCCCATGCGGTCACGGACCAGCAGCAGTGCCTGCTGGCGCGGGTCCCAGAGGCCGAACGCGTACATCCCGTTGAGCCGGTCGACGAAGTCCTCACCCCATTCGAGGTAGGCGTGCAGCACCACCTCGGTGTCGCTGGCCGTCCGGAACTGGTGCCCCTTGGACCGCAACTCGTCGCGCAGCTCGCGGTAGTTGTAGACCTCGCCGCTGTAGGTGATGGCCGCGATCGTGGCGCCGTCGTGCTCGACCGTCATCGGCTGGGCGCCGGTCTCGAGGTCGATCACCGCGAGCCGCCGGTGACCGAGGCCGGCGTGCGTGCTCAACCAGACCCCTTGGGCGTCCGGTCCGCGCAGGCTCATCGTCGCCGTCATGGCCCGGAGGACCGCACCCTCATGCGAAAGATCGCGCCGATAACTGACCCATCCCACAATTCCACACATACCACCAGCTCTACCGTGTCCGTAACACGCTGGCAACACCGAGTGACATTGGAGGCAATCGATGTAATACGGTTGCGCTACCGTTCCTGAGTGAGATTGTTCGTCGCGGCCTACCCGCCCCCGGCCGCCTGTGATGACCTCTCCGCCCGGCTCGACGGCCTGCACGTCGCCAAGGCCCACGCCGACGGCATCAACACCCGGCTGGCCCGCCGCGAAACGTGGCACGTGACGCTGGCATTCCTCGGCGAGGTCGCCGACTCCCGGGCGCCGTCCGCGGCCGAGGCGCTCGAGCGGGCCGCGCCCGGCCCGCCGGTCACCCTCCGGCTGGCCGGCGGCGGCCGCTTCGGCCGCGGCCGGTTCACCGTCCTCTGGGTCGGCGTCGAGGGCGACGGCCTCGACGGCCTCGCCCGGCGGGTACGCCACGAGCTGCGAAAGAGCAAGGTCGCGTACGACGACCGCCCGTTCCGCCCGCACCTGACCGTCGCCCGCCCGAGCGACAAACTGGACGACGCGCTGATCGAGGCCGACCGTTCGGTCCTCGCCGCCTACGAGGGTCCGTCCTGGCCGGTCGCCGAGATCCGGTTGATGCGCAGCCACCTGGGGCCGCAGCCCGTTTACGACCGCATCGCCGGCTACCCCGTCGGCTAGCTTCACCTCTACCAAGGGGCATGGTAGAGATAGAGCATGAGGCGGCCCCGCATGACGCTGCAGACTCAACTGGTGCTCAGGGCACTGCTCGAGAACCCGACACACGAGCGGTACGGGCTCGAGCTGTCGGTCGCCTCCGGCCTGCCCTCCGGCACGATCCACCCGATCCTGGCCCGGCTGGAAAAGCTCGCATGGCTCGAGTCGCACTGGGAGGACATCGACCCGGCGCGCGAGGGCCGCCCGCGGCGCCGCTACTACCGGCTGAGCCCGGACGGCGCCGAGCAGGCCCGCATCGCCCTCGACGAGGCCCGCATCCCGCTCAGCCGCTTTCTCGAAGCGCGCGGGGGCCTCGCGTGAACAGCCGGCCGGTCTTTCCCGACATCCCGGAACTGCGCCGGTCACCCGGCGACCGCGCGGTGCTCTCGCAGGCTCTCGGCAGCCGGCCGGTGGAACGGTTCCTGCTCGACGTGATCCGCCTCCCGTCCTGCACCCTGCAGGCGATCGACTGCCTGCGCGTGCTCGACAACGCCGCCTGCCGCCACCGGGTTCTCGACGACGTCCTGGTCGACCGCCTGTTCAAGAAACTCGACAGCATCTTCGTCGCGCTGGCCGAGGAGTCGGTCGACGAGTCACACCTGCTGCACCTGGCCCGGTGCGCCGACGACCTCAGGCAACTGGCCGAGCTGATCGCCACCGAGCGCGATCCGGTGCCCGCCGTGGCCCGCACTGACGGACGGGTGACGCCGCTGACCAGCGCCGTCCGGCTGACCCGCATCTCGGCCCGCATCCTGCCCGCGGGCGAGCGGGCCCGCTACGACGAGGAGTGGCAGGCCGAACTCTACGAGCTGGCGTTCACCGGGGCGTCACGGTGGGCACAGCTGATCTACGCGCTCCGCGTTCTCAACGAGGCCTGGGTGCTTCGAGCCGAGCTGAAGGCCCCGGCGCTGCAGCGACTGCGGCCATAAATTTACTTAACCGGTTCATAGATGTGTGGCTCGCGTGACGTATGTTCAACTTCGCGCGGGAGCGCTCCCACCGCGCTAGAGAAACCGGTTGAGGAGGGGTCGTGGGAACCCGGATCAAACTCGACGTGATCGCCGCCGCGGCGCACGTCTCCACGCCGACGGTCTCGAAAGTGCTGAACGGCCGGCCCGACGTGGCGCCGAGGACCCGCCGGCACATCGAGAACGTGCTCAAGGAACTCGGCTACACCCACCGCCCGCCGCGCCCCCGCCGGGTCGGCCTGATCGACCTCATCTTCAACGACCTCAGCCCGTGGTCCACCGCCATCGTCCGCGGCGCCGAGGAGGCCAGCCTGGCCGCCCGCACCCGGCTCGCGGTCTCGGTGATCCCGGACGAGGCGGCGGTCGAACGCTGGCTGAGCAGCGTCGACCGCAGCCGTACGGACGGCGTCGTCCTCGTCACGGCCGACCTCTCCCCCTCGCACCGCGAACGGCTGGCCGAACTCCAGGCGCCGATCGTCCTGGTCGACCCGGTGACCGACCCGGTCGCCGACCTGCCGTCGATCGGCGCCGGCAACTGGGCCGGCGCGGCCGCCGCGACCGACCATCTGATCGCCCTCGGCCACCGCCGCATCGCCACCATCACCGGCCGGCTCACCGCGCTCTGCAGCCACCAGCGGCTCGACGGCTATCGGGCCGCACTCGCCCGGGCCGGCCTGCCGATCGATCCGGCGCTGATCGCGGAGGGCGACTTCGCGTACGAGTCGGCCCACGCCTCGGCCATCGCCATGCTCCGCCTGCCCGACCCGCCGACGGCGATCTTCGCCGCCTGCGACCAGCAGGCGATGGGCGTCTACGAGGCGGCCCGCCGCCTCGGCCTGCGCATCCCGGACGACCTGAGCGTGGTCGGCTTCGACGACATCCCGACCGCGGCCTGGATGTCGCCGCCATTGACCACGGTCCGCCAACCGCTGGCCGAGATGGCGGCCCTGGCCGTCCGCACGGTGCTGTCCCCGCACCCCACGCCCTCCCACCGCCGCACTGAACTGCCGACCGAACTGGTCATACGCGCGAGCACCGTGCCCCCTCGACGGGCTTAGCCGGCCCTCGGCATCGGCTGGGGTCCGGCGGTCGGGCCGTGCACGACCGGGCGCCCGCCGACCCAGTCGAGGCGGTCGAGCCACATCTGCCGGCCCGGCGCGACGCTGCCGATGCCGTCGGCCGGCCAGGCGTGGTAGAGCAGCCACGTGCTTCCGTCCGGCAGCGTGACCGGGTAGCAGTGCCCGGGACCGGCCGCGGCTCCGGACGACTTGAGTATCGGGTTCTCCGGGGCGTCGTGGCACGGGCCCAGCGGCGAGTCGCAGGCCGCGTAGCCCACGGCGTACCGGTCGGTGTCGAAGGCGTTGGCCGAGTAGAAGAGATAAAGCTTGCCGTCGTGGTGGACCATCTCCGGGGCCTCGATCACCGCGCCCTGCCACGGCTTGTCGTTGGTCAGCAGGCGGGTCCGGTCGCCGGTCAGCGTGAGACCGTCGGCCGACAGGCGCTGGGCGTAGAGGTGGGTCGGCTGCCCGATGTGGTTGCCGTCGTTCTTCCAGTACAGGTAGAGCCGCCCGTCGTCGTGGCGGTAAGGGCTGGCGTCGATCGAACCGCCCTCGTCGTCCTGGCAGACCAGCGGCTCGGGGGCCGGTGCGAACGGGCCGTGCGGGTCGTCGGCGACCGCGGTGCCGATGCACTGGCGGTCCGCCTTCGACCAGCGGGCGGTGTAGTAGAGCACGTACTTGCCGGCGTCGGTCTTCAGCACCTCGGGCGCCCACGTGTTGCCCGCGGTGGCCCACTTGCCGACGGTCGGCAGCACGTCGCCGTGCGAACTCCAGTGCACCAGGTCGTTCGAGGTGAGCAGCGGGACGTTGGCGTCCGCGTTGTTGGTTCCGTAGGCGAACCAGGTGTCGCCGGCCCGCAGCACGCCCGGGTCGGGGAAATTCCTGTCGTAGACCGGATTGGTGAAGGTCACGGGTTCTCCCGGGGAAGGCGGCGACGACGTCGGGGAGGAGGAGCAGGCGGCGGCCAGGCCGAGGACCATGGCCGCCGCCAGCAACGGACGGATCACGGCTGATAGATCCGGACGTAGTCGAAGTGCGCGGTCACGGCCGGCGTCGCCCCGCCGTGCGCGTCCAGCCCGATCCTGGGCACCTCGCCGGCCGGGAAGGTCCACACACCGCCGAGCGTCCAGGTGCGCCCGTCGGTGCTGGATTCCGACCGGAACCGATGCTCCCCGGTCACCGGATCGACCCGGTGGACCAGGCGGAGCCAGGTGGTGGTTGCGGGGGTGCCGACGGTCACGCCGCCGTAGGCGAGGGCTCCGGCGTACGCGAACTCCCGCCCGAATTCGAGCTGCCGCGTGTTCCAGATGGCCACCTTGTCGAACCGGGCGAAGTCGTCGTCCGAGACGTAGGCGACGAGCCCGGCCTGCTGATAGTTGCGCACATCGTCGACGCCCAGGTCGAGCGTCAGTTTGGTCTCGACGGTGTAGTTTCCGGCCGGGGCGGTGCGCAGCAGCACGCTCGCGTTGTTGGCCGTGCCGCTGAGGTCGCCGTCCTGCACCGGCCAGTTGAGGCTGCCGCCGCCGACCGTGACCGCGTCGTCGGGCCGCACCCAGCTCCAGCCCGCCGTAAGTGGATCACTACCGAGGCCCTTGGGCCCTCCCCCGTTGACGATTGTCCCCGTTTTTTGAAGATCGTGGGGGGCGCCTGTGGACGAAAGGTGACTCGAGGAGAACTCATCCGACCAGACGAGACGACCGAGTGCGGGCGGCGGCACCGCGTGCGTGACCGGCCGGTACAGCCGCTCGGCGCTGAAGTTGTCGATGTCGCCCCGGCCGGTGTAGCCGACCGGACCGGCGGACGAGGCGCGCAGCGTCACGGTCGCGAGCGGCCCGCCCAGGCGCGCCTCGGTCAGCGACGCGGTCAGGACGCCGTCCCGCACGGAGACGGCCAGGTTGTGCCAGTCACCGAAGTCGATACCGGCCGGCAACGGTGCCGCGGACCGGCGCGCACCCGCCGACGCCACCAACTGGCCCGCGGTACGGTCGATCGAGACGCGGGCCGAGCCGGCGACCAGACCCAGCGACGACCCGGAAGGCATACGGAGGTCGGCCTCGATCCGCACGTCACCGGCGGGACGCGGGCGCAGAACCGTCCCGTTCACCGCGGCGTACCCGCCCGGTGAGCGGCTGAAGGTCTCCGCACCCGTGCCGATCGGCGCCGGCTGCGGGGTGTCCGACGCCCCCGCACCGGCCCGGACCACCGGCCAGCCGTCGATCCAGTCGAGCCGGTCGAGCAGCATCGGCCGGCGGTTGACGCCGTACGGCGCGTCCAGGTAGGGCTGGTTGCGGTCGATCGCGTGGTAGACGAGGTAGTCCTGGCCGGACAGATCGGTGACCACCGCATTGTGGCCGGTGCCGATCCAGCGGTTGCCGTTCTGGGTGATGACCGGCGTGCCACCCACGGCCGATGCGGTCAGCGACACCCCGTGCGCGTCGACGAACGGGCCGAGCGGCGAGCGGGAGCGCCCGACCGAGACCGCGTAACCGGTCGCCGGTCCGGCGCAGCAGTTGGCCGACGACGCGAACAGGTAGTAGTAGCCGTCGTGGCCGACGACGTAGGCGCCCTCGTACTTGTTGTCGAGGGCGACCAGCTGCGGCGTACCGGAGGAGCGCAGGCCGTCCGCGCTCAGCGCGACCACCGATATGCCGCCGTAGTAGCTGCCGAAGTAGAGGTACCGGGAGCCGTCGGCCGCGGTGAGCTCGGCCGGGTCGATCGTGCTGAGGTAGCCGCCGCCACCGCCGGGGCGGGGTGCGACCACCGGGTCGGGTTGCTGGGTCCAGGGGCCGGCCGGGGTCGGAGCGGTCGCGACACCGATGGAGAAGGACGAGTCCGGAGGCGCGACCGCGTAGTACATCACGTAGTGGCCGTCGAAGTAGCGCACGTCGGGCGCCCAATAGGAGGAGCCGGGCGCGACATAGGGCGCCGCGGGCCCGCTCAGCGCATCGCCGACATATGACCAATGGGTCAGATCGGACGACTTGGCAATCGGCACGTGGTGTGGCGTGCCTTCGCCCGAGCGCAACGGATCGGACGTGGCATAGGCGTACCAGTAGCCGTCCTGGCCCCGGATCAGGGAAGGGTCGGCGAAGGTGTCGGCGAAGCCGTGCGACACCGGGTTGACGAGCAGGTTCAACGCCAGGAGCAGGGCGCGAAACACGGGATCACCCCTTCAGTCCACTGTGCGTGACGCTCTGGATGACATGCCGCTGGGCGGCGATGAACAGGATCAGCACCGGAACGCTGGCCACCACGGCGCCGGCCATGGCGATCGGGTAGTTGGTGGTGGCGGCGTTCTGGAGGTTGCCGAGGCCGGCCGGGAGGGTCAGATGGTCGGCGCTGAACAGGACGTAGAGCGGCCAGAGGAAGTCGTTCCAGTTGGTCAGGAACGACAGCACGGTGAGGGTGGCCAGGGCGGGACGGGCCAGCGGCAGCACGATCCGGGTGAAGATCTGCCACTGGTTGGCGCCCTCGATGAGTGCCGCCTCCTCGAGTTCGACCGGGAGCGCGGAGAAGAACTGGCGCAGGAAGAAGACGCCGAACGCGCCGCCGGCCGACGGCACGATCAGCGCCCAGAGCGAGTCGAGCCAGCCCAGCTTGCTGACGATCAGGAAGTTCGGGATCAGGAAGAGGAACGGCGGCACGAAGAGCGTGCCGACCACGGTCGCGAAGACCACCTTGCGGCCGCGGAACCGGAGCCGCGCCAGGGCGTACGCCGCCATCGCGTCGACCGCCACGATCAGCACGGCGTTGGCGGTGGCGGCGATCAGGCTGTTGACGAACCAGCGCAGTACCGGCGTGGCCGAGTTGGTGGTGAGCACCGTGTCGTAGGCGGTCGACGAGAACGGGTTCGGCAGCCACGACAGCGGCAGCGCGGTCGCGTCGTTGTTGGTCTTGAAGGAGGTGGCCAGCATCCACAGCAGCGGCGCCACGAAGATCAGCGTGAGCACCACCAGCGTGAGCCAGAAGAACACCCGGCCGACGGTCCATGGCCGCCGGTTGCGGGTCGTGGTCATAGTCGTCATGAGGCCTCCCGCCGCTGGAGCAGGCGCATGTTGAGAACGCTGATCGCCATCAGGGCCAGCGCGAGGATGTAGCTCATCGCGGCGGCCATGCCCTGGCGGTTGTTGCCCAGGCCGGTCTGCGCGATATACATGATCGCCGTCCGGGTCTCGTTGGCCGGCGCGCCCTTGGTGAGCAGGAACGACTGCCCGAACATGTTGGCCGAGGCCAGGATCGTCACGGTGGTCACGAACGCCATCACGGGACGCAGGCCGGGCAGGGTCACGTTGCGGAACTCGTCCCACCGCGACGCGCCGTCGACCCGGGCCGCCTCGTACAGCTCCGGGGAGATGTCCTGCAGGCCGGCCATGTAGATGACGGCGTTGAATCCGAGGGTCCACCACACCGTCATGCCGACCAGCGAGACCCAGGCCCACGGCACCTCGGTGGTCCATGGGATCGCGTGGCCGAGGTAATAGTTGACCAGGCCGATGTTGGGGTCGAGCACGAAGCGGAACAGCAGGCCGACGACGGCCACGCCGAGGACGTACGGGGCGAAGAACACCGCCCGGAAGAAGCCGCGCCCGCGGAAGGCCCGGTTGAGAAGCAGCGCCACGCCGAGTGGGCAGACGATCAGGAACGGCACGCTGAACACCGTGAAGATCCCGGTGGCCAGCATGCTCTTCCAGAAATCGCCGCTGTCCCGGCTGTCCGGAGTGAACAGGTCGATGTAGTTCTGCAGGCCGACCCACGGCTTGCCGGGCAGCAGGTAGTTGTAGTCGTGGAAGCTGACCCACAGCCCGAAGACCGCCGGGATCAGCACGAAACCCAGGAACAACACCCCGAAGGGCAGAAGAAACAGGTACGGCGTGAGCCGCCCGTGCCGGGCCACCGGCACCCCGCGGGCGACTTCGGCCTCGGATCGGCTCGGAGCCTCGACGACGGTCACCGTCAGGCCCCGTACTTCTTCTTGTTGTCGGCCAGGATCTTGTTGGCCCGGCCGGCCGCGGCGGTCAGTGCCGCCGCCGGGTCCTGCTTGAGCAGGACGGCGCTCTGCACACCGGTGTAGAGCTCGGCCAGCGCGTCGTCGATGCCGGCGACCGACGGCGGGAAGTGGGTGAACTGCACGTCCTCGGCGAACGACTGCAGTCCCGCGATCGCCTTGAAGTCGGCACCCTGGGCCTGGGCGTTCTGGGCCGGCACCTTGGCGCTCTTGGCCCAGTCGGCCGAGTGCTGGGTGAACCAGTTGATGAAGAACCGGCTGGCGTTGGTCTTGTCGGCGTCGTTCGACTTCTTGCGGGGCAGCACGAACTGGTGGCTGTTGCCCCAGACCCCGCCGGTCGAGCCGATCTTGGGCAGCGGCGCGGTGCCGATCTCGTACGTCTTCAGCGTGGCCACGTCGTTGACCTGCCAGATGCCCTGCCAGTTGAAGACGTTCTTGCCGTTCTTGAGGGCGATGTAGTCGGCGTCCTGGCCCACGTTCTTGGGGCTGTAACCGTTCTTGACCAGGTCGACCATCCAGGTCAGCGCCTGCACGCCGGCGTCCGAGTTCCAGGCCGCGCTGCTGTTGTCGGAGCTGAACACGTCGCCGCCGAACTGCCAGAGCAGCGACTCGAACTGGAACCCGCCGGTGAACTGGAACGGCGAGACCCACGAGCCCTGCACGCCCTTGCCCTTCAGCGTGTCCAGGGCCTGCATGTACTCGTCCTTGGTCGCCGGCGGCTTGTTCGGGTCGAGGCCGTTCTTCTCCATGACGGTCTTGTTGTAGAACAGGCCCAGGTTGTGGACGTCGATCGGGATGCCGTAGCGCTTGCCCTGGTATTCGCCGCCGTTCCAGACGGCCGGCGCGTAGTCGGACGCCTTGAGGCCGAGCGCCGACGCCACGTCGTCGAGCGGCACGATGACCTGCTGCGCGGCCTGGGTCGGCATGTCGTCGATGTGCATGGCCGCCACGTCCGGGCCGTTGCCGCTCTGCACCGCCGCGGGCAGCTTCTGGAAGAAGTCGGCCCACTGGAAGACGTTCATCTTGACCTGCACGTTCGGGTTGGCCGCGTTGAACTCGTCGACCATCTTCTGCGCGGTCGCGCCGTCGCTGCCGGTCCAGCCGTTCCAGAAGGCGACGGTGACCTTGGGGCCGCTGTAGCTGGCGCCGCCGTTGCCGCCGGTCGGCGCCTGGGGTGCCTTGGAGGTGCCGCCGCACGCGGCAAGGGCCAGTGCCGAGCCGGTGCCACCGGCCAGCGCGAGGAATCGACGTCGGTCAAGCGAACTCATGGGGGTACTCCTTCAGACAGATAGTTCGAGAACGTTCCAGGAAGCAGGCGGAAGAGAGACAGTGAGCCGCCCGTCGTCGACACGGCCGGTCAGCTGACGTGGCACGATCCGGTCGGGGTCGGCCTGGGTGTTGGTCGCGCGCAGGTCGTCGTCGGCCAGCACCCGGTGGGTGCGCAGCCGGGCCGCGGGGAGGGCCCGCAGGTCGACGGTCAGCGTGAGGGGCTCGTCGAGCGAGCGGTTGACCGCGAAAAGCGCGGCCGCCCCGGCCTGGAGATCGAGACTCGCGGCCGCGGTCAGGACGGGCACCGGACCGTACGCGGCGGTGTCGGTCAGCGGCGACTCCGGCTCGACCCGCAGGGCGTCCCCCCGGGCCAGCCGCGCGGTGAGAGCGAACGGCCAGTACGTGGTCTGCCGCCACGCCGGGCCACCGGGCTCGGTGCGGATCGGCCCGATCACATTGGCCAGCTGGGCCTGGCAGCCGATGCTCACGCGGTCGGCATGCCCGAGGAGAGAGATCAGATAGCTGCCGACCACGACCGCGTCGAGAACGCTGTACTCGTCCTCGATCAGCCGGGGCGTCGGCCGCCACTCCAGCGAGGCCTCGCCGCCGAAGCGCTGCTGATACCAGACGTTCCACTCGTCGAACGACAGGCGCAGCTTCCGGCCCGAGCGGGTGCGGGCCTTCACGTGGTCGGCGGTCGCGATCACCTCGTCGATGAACGCGTCCATGTCGACCGCCGAGCCGAGGAAGCTGGCGGTGTCGCCGTCGCGCTCCTCGTAGTAGGCGTGCAGGGAGATGTAGTCGACCTGGTCGTAGCACTGCTCGAGGACGGTCGCCTCCCACGAGCCGAAGGTCGGCATGTGCCGGCCGGAGCTGCCGCACGCCACCAGCTCGACGCCCGGGTCGAGCCGGCGCATCGCCCGGCCGGTCTCGGCGGCGATCCGGCCGTACTCGTGGGCGGTCTGGTGGCCGATCTGCCACGGGCCGTCCATCTCGTTGCCGAGGCACCACAGCTTGATCCCGTACGGGTCGTGGTCGCCGTTCTTGACGCGGCGGTCCGACAGTGCGGTGCCGCCCGGGTAGTTGCAGTATTCGAGCAGCTCAACGGCCTCGGTGAGGCCCCGCGTACCGAGGTTGACCGCCAGCATCGGCTCGGCGCCGAGCCGGCGCACCCAGGCCATGTATTCGCCCAGCCCGAACTGGTTGCTCTCGATCGACCGCCAGGCCAGGTCGAGCCGGGTCGGTCGCGACTCGCGCGGCCCGACGCCGTCTTCCCAGCGGTAGTTGGAGACGAAGTTGCCGCCCGGATAGCGGACCACGCTGACGCCCATCTCGCGGGCCAGGTCGAGCACGTCGGTGCGCAGCCCGAGCTCGTCGGCCGCCGGGTGACCCGGCTCGAAGACCCCGGTGTAGACGCTGCGGCCCATGTGCTCGACGAACGAGCCGAAGAGCCGCCGGTCGACGGGTCCGAGCCGGAACGCGGGGTCGAGAGTGAGGCGGGCGTCGATCATGGAGCCTCCCGGTTGGATCGATGCCCTCGGTTTTACAACGTTGTGTATATCGTTGTAAAGAGCTGGTAACCCGGCCTACTATGCTGGGCGGGCCAGCAGAAAGGGGCGGGGAGTGGGCGCCGGCATCAAAGACGTGGCGCGGCTCGCCGGCGTCTCGGTCAAGACCGTTTCCAATGTGGTCAACGGATTCCAGTTCGTGTCCGACAAGACCCGGGCCAAGGTCCAGGCGGCGCTCGACGAGCTCGACTACCGGCCCAACCTCTCGGCCCGGCTCCTGCGCGGCGGCCGCACCGGCATCGTGGCGCTGGCCGTCCCCGAGATCAGCTCGCCCTACTTCGCCGAGCTGGCCGCCCAGTTCGTGCAGCACGCCAAGGGCTACGGCTGGACCGTGCTGATCGACGAGACCCAGGGCGCCAAGGACAACGAGCGCCTCGTCCTCGACGGCATCAAGTCCCACCTCGTCGACGGCCTGGTCGTCAGCCCGCTCGCGCTGACCGCGAAGGAGATCGAGAGCCGCCGCGACGACACGCCGCTCGTGCTGCTCGGCGAACGCCTCGCGCACTCGCCGGTCGACCACGTCAGCATCGACAACGTGGCCGGCGCCCGGGCCGCCACCGAACACCTGATCTCGCTCGGCCGCACCCGCATCGCCGCGATCGGCAGCCAGCCGCACGTCTCCGGCGGCACCGCGGCGCTGCGGCTGCGGGGCTACCGGGCCGCGCTGAAGACGGCCCGCATTCCGTACGATCCGCAGCTTGTCGTCCCGGCGAAGAGCTACCACCGCGCCGACGGATACGAGGCGATGAGCACCCTGCTCGACCGGGCCGACCGACCCGACGCGGCGTTCTGCTTCAACGACCTGCTGGCCATCGGCGCGCTCCGGGCACTGCACGAGCACGGCTGCCGGGTCCCGGAAGACGTGGCACTGATCGGCTTCGACGGCATCGAGGACGCCGAGTTCCACACCCCGTCACTGAGCACGATCACCGCCGACCGGGCCGAGATCGCCCGGCTCGCGCTGGCCTTCCTCGAGCGGCGGATCACCGGCGGCGCGACCGCCTCACCCCAGGAGGGGTACGCGTCTTTCGAGCTGACGCTCCGCGGCTCCGCGTGACAATTTTCCGCGCCCGTTGAAAAGACGGTTGTCGAGGTAACCAGGTCAATGCCTATAACGATCAAGGGCATCGTGACCTGGGCCGACGCCGTTCCATAAATGTTCTTTAACCGTTGAACGGCCTCCGCGGGGACTCCGTAATTGCGAGCGTGGAACCCAGTCCACCGAATAAGTTCCCCGAGGAAGGGACCTGGCACCGTGCGTAAAAGGTACAAAAGGCCGGCGGCCTCGGGCGGGCGGCGCCGCGTATCGGGGAAGGTCATCCTCATCTCGGGCACCGCGGCGCTGCTCGCGGCCGGCACCGGCATCAGCCTCGCGGCCACCCAGGGCAGCACGAGCAACTCGGTGACCTGCATCGTCCTCGCCGACGCGAAGGCGGCCGCGGACGCCAACTCGGCCCTGTCGGACCACTTCCCGGTCGGCACCGCGCTGCACCTGACCAGCGCCGGCCGCCAGGTCGACGTCACGGTCAGCGGCCCGATCACGGCGGCGGCCCCGACGACGGCCGCGCCCGCGCCGAGCGACTCGGCCACCGCCCAGCCGACCGCAACGGCCACGGCCGACCCGTCGGCCACGGCGAGCGCCCCGGCCACGAGCGCGCCGGCCACCACGACGAGCGCGCCCGCCGGCGGGACCGGCGGCGGTAACAGGCACCACCACCACAAGCCGCCGCGGGGCGGCCAGACCACCAAGCCGGCCGCGAAGCCGACCGCCAGCGCCTCGGCCGCCGAGTCCAACGCGCAGAAGGTCGCCAAGGTCGCCAAGGTCGCCGTCAAGGCCGACGACAACCAGGGCGTCGACGCCAACTCGGTCTGCGTCGAGCTGTCGAAGAACGCCTTCAACTCCCTCGGCAACGTCGGCAACGGCAACAACGTGGGCGCCTTCATCGCCACGATGACGGCAGTCCAGGGCGGCGGCCAGGCCGGCGGCGGCCAGGCAAGCAACGGCGGCGGCCAAGCCGGAAACGGCGGTGGTCAGGCCGGGAACGGCCAGGCGGGCAACGGCGGCGGCCAAGCCGGGAACGGTCAAGCCGGAAACGGCGGCGGCCAGGCCGGAAACGGCCAGGCGGGCAACGGCGGTGGCCAGGCCAGCGCCAGCGCCAGCGCCAGCGCCAGTGCCAGCGCTTCTCCGAGCTCGAGCACCGGCAACGGCCAGAACGCCGGTGGCGGCACCAAGGGTGGCACCACCAAGCACCACCACAACGGGAACAACCGCTGAGTCACGGCGTACGGAAAGGAGGCGGCGGGCCCGACGGGCCGCCGCCTTCTCTCATAGGGTGACCGGCAGGTGGAAGAGGCCCCGCAGCAGCATGCCCGGCCGCCATTGCAGCTCGTCGACCGTGCCGTCGAGACGCATCTGCGGGAACCGGTCGAGCAGACCGGTGAACGCGATCTGCGCCTCGAGCCGGGCCAGCGGCGCCCCCAGGCAGTAGTGGATGCCGTGCCCGAAGCCGAGGTGCGGGTTCTGTTCGCGGGTCAGGTCGACGTCGGCGGCGTCGGCGAAGCGCCCGGGATCGCGGTTGGCCTCGGCCAGCCCCACGAACACCGAGGCCCCGGCCGGCAGCGGGCGCCCGCCGATCTCCATCGGCTCGGTGGTGAACCGGGACGTCGCGTAGGCCACCGGCCCCTCGTAGCGCAGGAACTCCTCGATCGCCGCCGGCAGCAGGTCCCGGTCAGTTTCCAGCCGCTCCCAGCGGGACCGGTCGGCGAGCAGCAGCATCGCGCCGTTGCCGATCAGGTTGACCGTGGTCTCGTGCCCGGCGATCAGCAGCAGGAACACCATCGAGGTCAGCTCGTCCTCGGACAGCCGGTCCTGATCGTCGCGGGCCGCGATCAAACCGCTGAGAAGATCTTCGCCAGGTCGCTCGCGCCGCTGCGCGAGCAGCTCCCGGGTGTACGCGACGAGATCGCGCATCGCCGACGGAAGCTGCTCCCGGTAAGCCGGCCCGCCGACGATCACGTTGGTCCACGACCGGAAGGTGTCCCGGTCCTCGTCCGGCAGCCCGAGCAGCTCGCAGATGACCTGGATGGGCAGCGGGAACGCGTACGAGTCGATCAGGTCGGCGCGCTTCTCGCCCGCCAGCCCGTCGAGCAGGTCGTCGCTGATCTGCTGGATGCGCGGGCGCAACGCCTCGATCCGCCGGGCGGTGAACGCGGCCGACACCAGCCGGCGCAGCCGCGTGTGGTCGGGCGGGTCGGCGGCCAGCATGTGCCGGAACGTCGCCTCCCGGATGTCGTCACCGAGCGGGCCGACGCGCAGGCCGGGGGCGGTCTTCGACAGTCGCGGGTCGTTGAGCGCCTGGCGGGCCTCGTCGTACCCGGTGACCAGCCAGGCCCGGGTGCCGCCCGGAATCTCGATCTCTCGAATCGGTCCCCTGTCGACCTGCGTCATGCGCATCCTCCGGTGTTCGCACTGTCCGTCCAGTATGCCCGGTTGGACTTGTTCGACCTGCGGGGATGCGAACGGGCGTCAATTTCGGCAGACTGCCTCGAATGACTGGCGCCGTTCTGGGTGGTCGATACCGCCTGACCCGACCGATCGGCTCGGGCGGCATGGCCGTGGTCTGGGAAGCCCGTGACGAAGTGCTGGGCCGCGAGGTGGCGGTCAAGGTGCTGGCGGGCAGGCACGTGGGCGACCCGCAGTCGCGCGAGCTGATCCGCCACGAGGCCCGGGCGGCGGCCGCGCTCTCGCACCCCAACATCGCCCAGGTCCACGACTACGGCGAGACGTCCACCCCCGACGGCGTCTTCCCGTTCGTCGTGATGGAACTGATCCGCGGCGACACCCTCCTGGAACGCGCCTCCCGCACCGTCGTGCCCCCGTCGTTCTCGATGCGGGTCTGCGCCGAGGTCGCGGCCGCGCTGGCCGCCGCCCACAGCGAGGGCATCGTGCACCGCGACGTCAAACCGGCCAACGTCATGCTCGCCCCGACCGGCGCCAAGGTGGTCGACTTCGGCATCGCGGCGGCGGTCGCCCCGGGCCGCGCCGATGAGGACTTCGAGGTGCTGGGCACCCCCGCCTACCTGGCCCCGGAGCGCCTGCTCTCCGACGTGGTCGAGCCGGCCTCGGACGTGTACGCGCTGGCGATCCTCCTCTACCAGCTGCTGGCCGGCTGCCTGCCGTGGAGCAACGAGACCACCACCCAGATGCTGACCGCCCACATCTACGTGGACCCGGTTCCGCTCGGCCCGACCGACGGCGTCCCCGACTACGTGGTCAGCCTGTGCAACCGCTGCCTGGCCAAGGACCCCACGCTGCGCCCGTCGGCCCGCGAGGTGGCGGCGGTGCTGGCTCACGGCGCGCGGGCCAAGGTCGCCCTCCCCGACCCCTCCCTCGACCCGCCGTCGCCACCGTTCGCCTTCCCGCCCGGCCCGCCCGGCCCGTCAAGCCCGCCCGGCCTGCCCGCTGAGACCGCAACCGCACCCGCGCTCGGAGTCATCGCCGGACCGACGCCCGGTTCCACTGCTGCACCCGGGTCCGAAAGCATCGCGGAGCCGACAGGGCCGGCTGCGGCATCCGGGTCCAGGGGCATCGCCCGGCCGACGGCCGGGTTTGCTGCCGCCGCCGGGTCCGGGGGCAGCGCCGGATCCGCCGGTTCGGTGCCGGTGCCCGACGCATCGGATCGGTCCGCCGAGACCCAGCGGCCGGCCGTTCCGGTCGGCCGGCGTCTTCTCCTACGCGGCGGGGGCGCAGTCGCCGCGATCGTTGTCGTCGCCCTGGCCGCCTGGCTGCTCCGGGTTCACGACAGCTCGAGCAACTCGCCGGCGGTCGGCGCCCCGGCTGTAGTCCGACCGGCCGCGTCCTCGTCCGGACCGGCCGCCGGGCCGTCGTCGCCCTCGTCGTCACTGTCGTCGGCCGACGCGGCCGAGGCGACGAAGTCCGCGGGCGCACCGGCCACCCGCCCGTCGCCCCCGGCAGCGGCAGGCCCCGCCTCGCCGAGCGCAACCGACCACCCGACGAGCAGGGCTCCCACCACCACTTCCGCTACCTCGAGCGCGACCCCGACGGTGCGCCGGTTGTCCTCTCCGGGCGGCGCCGTGCAGGCGACCTGTCCGGAGCCGGCCACCGCCGAGATCCTGTCGGCCGACCCCACCGAGCCGTACAAGGTCGAGAGCCTGGACACCGCACCGGGCTCGTCCCCCACCGCCGTCTTCAAACACGGCAAGGGCCGCGTGACGGTGACCGTCACCTGCCGGGGCGGCGTCCCCGCCGGCAGCAACGCCGTGACCGGCTGACCGGCCCTCAGCCGGCTGCGGCGTCGAGGGCGGCCAGCGCCTCGGCGTCCAGGCGGACCTCGCCGGCGGCGACGTTCTGGGCGAGGTGGGCCGGGTCGGCGGTGCCCGGGATGAGCAGCGTGTTGTCGTAGTGTGCCAGCAGCCAGGCCAGCCCCACCTGGGCCGGGGTGGCGCCCAGCCGGTCGGCGGCCGCGATCACCGCCGGGTGGTCGGTGACCTTGGGGAACTGCGGGTGGGACGAGCCGAGCGGGAAGAACGGCACCCAGGCGATGCCGTGTTCGCGGCAGACGTCGAGCACCTCTTCGGCCGTGCGGTCCACGAGGCTGTAGAGGTTCTGCACGCCGACGATGCCGGCCGGCAGGGCCCGCCGTAGCTGGGCGGCGGTGACGGCGGACAGTCCGATCCCGCCGATCTTGCCCTCGTCGCGCAGCGCGATCAGCTCGGCCAGCTGGGCGTCCAGGTCGACGCGCTGGTCGCCCTCGCCGACGATGCCGGGCGGGGCGTCGGCGCGGCGCAGGTTCACCGCGGCCAGGTGGTCGGTGCCGAGCGTGGTCAGGTTGGCTTCGACCTGGGCGCGCAACTGTTCGGGGCGCTGGGCGGCGACGAGAGTCTTTCCGGCACGCTCGGCGCCGACCTTCGTGACCAGGGCCAGGCTTTCGGCGTACGGGTAGAGCGCCGCGCGAATGCGCTGGTTGGCGGTCCCCTCGCCGTAGAACTCGGCGGTGTCGATGTGATCGACGCCGTGGCCCGCCGCGTCCTTGAGGACCGTCAGCGCGATGTCCTCGGCGACCGGCGGGCGGCCGTCGAGCCGCTCGACGAGCTGCATGGCGCCGAAGCCGATCCGGGCGACCGTGCGGTCGCCGAGGTGGCCGGTGCCGCCGGGGGCTCTGCGGGTGTCCGTCATGTCCATCTCCTTCGTGTGTCTCGTGGTGATCCTTGCCCTCGGGGTGGGCGGCGTGGCAGGGACAGCCGATACCAGGCAGCGGGAAGATCCATCGGCGTTCATCAGTAGACGCTGGTCGGACGGCATCAACCGTTCGGACAAGGTTGGTTGCCGATGTGCATATGCACGTGCAGATGGCCTTGCCAATGCCAGCGCAAGGGACGATCGTGATACCTGCGGACGAGGCGGAAGTCCGGAGCGAAGATCCCGAAAGGGGCGATCAGTGCAAGGAGTCACGCAGGTGAGCGACGGCACACGGAGAAGGCCGGTGTGGACTTTCGCAGAAGCGGACTACCGGTTCGGTGAAGGCACCTTGCGGATGACTGTCGACCGCGTCGACTGGAGCTCGCCGGTGCAGCAGGACGGCGAGACGTGGTACGAGGTGGCCGGCGTCGAACTCTCTGCCGACGGTCGCGTGGTCGGCCCGCGCCGCACCATGGTGCGGGCCAGCCGCCTCTCCGCCCTGCGCCGCGAGGCCGGGCGCTAGCCGGGGACGGTGCCGGCCCGGCGACGGGCCGGCCCGGGACGGGGCCGCGCTCCTGGCGGGGAGCGCGGCCCGCACCGGAAATCGGCACTCCCTCTGGCCGAACGAACTGCGCGTAACGTAACCTACCTTGCCTTTGGCGTCGGTCTACGAATAGGCCGGTACGAATGACCCAGGCGGGGAGAAATGACTGACAGGCCCGACGACGTCACGGAGCGGCACGATCCCGTACTGGTCCGGCCGTACGTCAAGACCGACGAGAGCGACGCTCCGTCGCCGGCCGACGAGGAAGAAACCTGGCCCGAGGACGCGGAACTCCCCGCCGCCGAGCAGCCGACCGCCGTCCAGCCGGCCATCGTCGTACCCCCGCCGCCGGAGCCGAAGAGCTACACCGTGCACTGGGCCCTGAGGCTCCTCGTGCTGGTCATCGGCGTCGCGGTCGCGCTCGCCATCGTGGCCTACTTCATCCGCGGCGCCAACTCCCGCGACGACGCCCGGCGCGGTCCCAGCGCCTCCCTGCCCGCGGTCGGCCCGGCCGTGCCGCCGGCCGGCGCCGAGCCGGCCTCGGTCAAGCCGTCCGTGTCGGCGAGCCGCACCAGCGCCAGTCCCAGCGCGTCGTCGCCGGTGCCGTCCAGCCCGGCCACCCCGTCGGCTCCACGGACGACACCGGCCACCCGGACGCCGACCCTCGCTCCCCCGCCGGCCGGCGGCCGCACCGGCCCCATCAGCGCGGCGAGCGGCCGCTGCCTGGCCCTCGGTGGCCTGCTCGGCATCGACGGCAGCCCGATCGAGACCGCCGCGTGCAGCGGCGGCACGTCGCAGAAGTTCACCCTCTCGGGCGACGGCACCCTGCGGGTGGCGAGCCGCTGCGTCGTCGCTTCGGGCGACAGCAGCGTGCGCAGCGACGGTTGCGACGGGGCCGGCGACAACGGTCAGTGGCGGGCCGGGCCCGGCGGTTCGCTGGTCAACCCGTCCAGCGGCCGCTGCCTGACCGATCCCGGCAAGTCCGGCGCCACCACCGAGGTCGCCGCGTGCACCGGCGGCGACGACCAGCGCTGGTCGCTGCCCTAGGTCAAGAACCGCAGCATGGCCGCGGTGGCGTCGTCGCGGAGTTCCCCGTTCTCGTACGAGACGACGGCGTGGATCAGATGCCGCATCATCTCCGGTGCCGACACCCCCCGGCGCAGATCGTCGAGCACGAAGTCGGTCAGCCGCTCCCGCCCGAACAGCACGCCGTCGCCGTCCCGGGACTCGATGATGCCGTCGGTGTAGAGCACCAGCGTGTCGCCGGGCATGAGCTGCTGCGACACCGACTCCGGCGGGCGCAGGCGCATGCCACCCAGCCCGAGCGGCAGCGCGTTCGGAGCCGGCAGCGGAGGCAGCGCGCGCCCCTCACGCAGGAAGAGCTCGGTCGGGTGCCCCGCGTTGACCCGCTGATAGATCCCGGTGCGGGTGTCCAGTTCGGCGAGGATCGCGGTGACGAAACTGCCCGGGTAGCGTTCGGCGATCCACTTGTCGATCGACCGGTAGGTGTCGACCAGCGACAACCCGCATCGCCGCGCGTTGCGGTACGTGTTGAGCGTCAGCGTGGTCAGCCCGCTCGCGCCGATGCCGTGCCCGACCGTGTCGAACAACGCGAGGTGCAGCACGTCGCCGTTGGCCGCGTAGTCGAAGGCGTCGCCGCCCACGTCGTAGCAGGGTTCGAGCACCGCGGCCACGACCGTGCCGTCGACGGCGAAGGTCAGCGGTGGCAGCTGGTTCCAGATGATCTCGGCCGCCAGCTGCATCGGCAGCCGTCGCCGGGTGTGCTCGACCGCGTCGCCGTAGAAGCGGCGGCTGGCGATCAGCTCGGCCAGCAGGGCCGCAATGACCTGCAGGTCGTCCTGGTCGGCCGGCGACGGCGCCGCCTTCATCCGAAGTTCGACCACGCCGAGACGCTCGGCCCCGTGCAGCAGCGGCACGAACAACCAGCCGTCGTCCCACACCTCGCGGGCGGTCCGGAACGCTGTCCCGGCCGGCGTGTCCTCCACCGCCACCGCCCGGGCCACCATCGGGTCGGTGCCGCGCAGCGGGCAGAGCGACAGCTGCCCGTAGTCGACGAGCAGCACGGTCGCCGACGAGGCGCCGAGCAGCGGGGCGGCGTCGGTCAGCACGGCAGGCAGGTCTTCGGCCCGCCCCCGATGACGCAGGTCGAGCAGCCGTCGGACGGCCTCCATCGGCACGGGCATTGGTCCATCCTCCTACCCGCGGCGGACCGCCGCACGGCGCCCTACTGCGGTTCCGCCCAGTCGAAGGTCCGCCGCACCGCGCGCTGCCAGTTGCCGTGCTCCCGGGAGCGGATCACCGGATCCATCTTGGGCAGCCACTGCGCGGCCCGATGCCAGTTCTGCCGCAGCCCCTCGAGGTCGGGCCAGTACCCGACCGCGAGCCCGGCCGCGTACGCCGCGCCGAGCGACACCGTCTCGGACGCCAGGGGCCGCACCACCGGCACGTCGAGCACGTCGGCGATGAACTGCATGAGCAGGTTGTCGGCGGTCATCCCGCCGTCCACCTTCAGCGTGGTCAGGTCGAGGCCGGAGTCGGCGTTCATCGCGTCGACCACCTCGCGGGTCTGCCAGCCGGTCGCCTCGAGCACCGCCCGGGCCAGGTGACCCTTCGTGACATAGGAGGTCAGGCCGACGATCACGCCGCGGGCCTCGGACCGCCAGTACGGGGCGTACAGGCCGGAGAACGCGGGCACGATGTAGCAGCCGCCGTTGTCGGCCACGCTGCGCGCGAGGGTCTCGATCTCGGGCGCGCTGGCGATCAGCTCCAGCTGGTCGCGGAACCACTGCACCAGCGAGCCGGTGATCGCGATCGAGCCCTCGAGCGCGTACGCGGCCGGCTCCCCCGCGATCTGGTAGGCGACCGTCGACAGCAGGCCGTGAGTCGACCGGACCAGCTCGGAACCGGTGTTGAGCAGCAGGAAGCTGCCGGTCCCGTACGTGCATTTGGCCTCGCCGGGCGTGAAGCAGGTCTGCCCGAACAGCGCCGCCTGCTGGTCGCCGAGCGCGGCCCCGATGCGTACGCCGGGGAAGGCCGAAACGGCCGACCCGAACACCCCGATCGACGGCCGCACCTCGGGCAGCATCGCCCGGGGGATGCCGAAGAACTTGAGCGCGTCGTCCGACCAGTCGAGCGTGTGCACGTCCAGCAGCATGGTGCGGCTCGCGTTGGTCACGTCGGTGACGTGCAGCCCGCCGGTCAGGTTCCAGATCAGCCAGGTCTCCATCGTGCCGAACAGAACCTCGCCGCGCTCCGCGCGCTCGCGCAGACCCGGCGTGTGGTCGAACATCCAGCTGACGCGAGGCCCCGAGAAGTACGTCGCCAGCGGTAACGCCGACCGATGCTGCACCTCGTCGGCGCCCGGCGCGTCCATCAGGCGATTGACCAGCCCGTCGGTCCGGATGTCCTGCCAGACGATGGCGTGACCGATCGGATGCCCGGTGGCCCGGTCCCACAGGACGGTGGTCTCCCGCTGGTTGGCGATGCCGACCGCGGCCACCTGGGCGGCGTCGATCCCGGCCCGCTTCAGCGCCTCCGGGCCCAGCCGCTCGACGTTGCGCCAGATCTCGGCCGCGTCGTGCTCGACCCAGCCCGGTTTCGGATAGTGCTGCTTGTGCTCCTGCTGGGCCAGGGAGACCAGCTGACCGCGCCGGTCGAACACGATGCACCGCGTCGAGGTCGTCCCCTGATCGATGGCGACGACGTAGCTTTCGGTCATGTGGGTCTCCCAGGGTTAACGCCGGGCGGCTCCGAGGTCGCGGGAGACCGCGCGGGCGGCGTCCCGGACGTAGGTGACGAGGCGTGGACGCGGTTGGTAGTGGCTGTCGCAGACGCGTTCGACGGGGCCGGAGATGCCGATCGCGCCGACCACCAGGCCGCCGTGCGCGCGGATCGGCGCGGCCAGGGCGGCCTCCCCCGGGGTGCGTTCCTCGATCTCGGCGCCCCAGCCGGTCTCGCGGACGTGGGCGAGTTCGGCGGCGAGGGCGCGGGACGTGGTTATCGTGCGGCGGGTGAACCGGTCGAACTCGCGCGGCGGGGCGACCCCGGTCGCGCGATAAGCCAGCAGAACCTTGCCCATCGCTGTCGCGTGCAGCGGAAGCAGGGAGCCGACGTCGAGAGTCTGGAAGGTGTCGTCGGGCCGGAACACGTGATGCACGACCAGCACCTGACCGTCGAGGACGGTGCCGATGCGTACGGCCTCGCCGCTGCGCGCAGCCAGCGGGTCGGCCCAGTTGATGGAGCGGGACCGCAGTTCGTTGATGTCGAGATAGCTGGTGCCGAGGCGCAGCAGGGCCGCCCCGAGCTGATAGTGGCCGGACCCCCGGTCCTGCTCGACGAACCCGACCTCTCGCAGTGTGGCCAGTATGCCGTGAGCGGTGCCCTTGGCGAGATCGAGCGATCGGGCAATGTCGCCGAGCGACAGCCGGCCCGGTCCTCCGGCCAGCAGGCGCAGGACCGCGGCGGCACGCTCGATCGACTGCACCGTTCCGGGCATGTTAAGGACTCTATGCCAGCTCATGACGCCGGTCGGTTGTCGATGTTCGACAATGCCGAACGCCGTTCATTGTTCGTGGCCGCCTCGCTACCTAGCGTCGGTTGGCATCGAGCAAGGAGGGCACATGGCAGAACGGTTCAAGATCCCGGGACTCTGGGGCGAGCTGGCCGCAGAGTTCGCCGGGACCATGATCCTCATCCTCTTCGGCGTCGGTGTCGTCGCGCAGGTCGTCGCCGGCGGTCTCGGCGACCATGACAGCATCGCCTGGGCCTGGGGCCTCGGCGTGACGCTCGGCGTCTACGTGGCCGCCCGCATCAGCGGCGCCCACCTCAACCCGGCAGTGACCATCGCCCTCGCGGTCTTCAAGGGCTTCGAATGGCGCAAGGTCCTGCCCTACTCGATCGCCCAGACGCTCGGCGCCTTCATCGCCGCCCTGCTGGTGCGCTGGAACTACACCGAAGTCCTGCACAAGGTAGACCCCGGTCTCACCATCAAGACGCAGGGTGTCTTCTCGACCCTGCCGGGCAACGGCTCGCTGCCGGTCGGCCACTGGGGCGCCTTCCGCGACCAGATCATCGGCACCGCGATTCTGCTCTTCCTGATCTTGGCGATCACCGACGCGGCCAACACCGCACCCGGCGCCAACCTCGCCCCGGTCGTCATCGGTCTGCTCGTGGTCGCGATCGGCATGGCGTGGGGCACCGACGCCGGCTACGCGATCAACCCCGCCCGTGACCTCGGACCGCGACTCGCCGAATTCTTCACCGGCTACGGCGGTGCGTTCCGAGATCAGACCGGCTATCTCTATTTCTGGATACCGATCGTCGGGCCGATCATCGGCGGTGTGGTCGGCGCCGGGCTCTACCAGGTACTCGTGGGGCGCTTCCTGCCCTCCGAAGCCCCGCAGGAGCCGGGCGAGATTCCCACGCCGAACGAGAACCTGGAGGCAACCCGTGGCTGACTTCGTCGGCGCAGTAGATCAGGGCACGACCAGCACCCGCTTCATGATCTTCGATCACGG
This sequence comes from Actinoplanes sp. NPDC051343, assembly GCF_044455125.1. Lineage (NCBI taxonomy): Bacteria > Bacillati > Actinomycetota > Actinomycetes > Micromonosporales > Micromonosporaceae > Actinoplanes > Actinoplanes sp. NPDC051343. Next base: position 19,160 of record NZ_JBITEL010000023.1, on the reverse strand, counting down.
TGGCAACGAAGTAGCCCGCCACCAGCTCGAACACGAGCAGATCCTGCCGCAGGCGGGCTGGGTCGAGCACAACCCGGTGGAGATCTGGGACCGCACGGGCACGGTCATCCGTACCGCCATGCAGAAGGCCAACCTGGGCGCGAGCGACCTCGCCGCGCTGGGCATCACCAACCAGCGCGAGACCGCGGTGGTCTGGGACCGGACCACCGGCCGGCCCTATTACAACGCGATCGTCTGGCAGGACACCCGCACCGACCGGATCGCCTCGGCACTCGACCGGGACGGCCGCGGCGACGTGATCCGGCGCAAGGCCGGCCTGCCCCCGGCTACCTACTTCTCCGGCGGCAAGATCCAGTGGATCCTGGAGAACGTCGACGGGGTCCGCGAGGCGGCCGAGCGCGGTGACGCCGTCTTCGGCAACACCGACGCCTGGCTGCTCTGGAACATGACCGGCGGGGTCGACGGCGGCAACCACATCACCGACGTGACCAACGCCAGCCGCACCATGCTGATGAACCTCGAGACCCTCGACTGGGACGACGAACTGCTCGGGTTCTTCAACATCCCCCGGTCGATGCTGCCGGAGATCCGGCCGTCGTCCGACCCCAACACGTACGGCGTCGCCCGCTGGCCGGGACCGCTCGGCGGCGAGGTCCCGCTCACCGGCGACCTCGGCGACCAGCAGGCGGCCATGTGCGGCCAGGTCTGCTTCGCGCCCGGCGAGGCCAAGAACACGTACGGCACCGGCAACTTCATGCTGCTGAACACCGGCACCGAACTGGTCCGCTCGGAGAATGGGCTGCTCACGACCGTCTGCTACAAGTTCGGCGACGCCGCCCCGGTCTATGCCCTGGAAGGCTCGATCGCGGTCACCGGCTCGGCCGTGCAGTGGCTGCGCGACCAGTTGCACATCATCAACTCGGCCGCCGAGAGCGAGGCGCTGGCGGCGAAGGTGACCGACAGCGGCGGCGTCTACTTCGTGCCGGCGTTCTCCGGCCTGTTCGCACCCTACTGGCGTTCCGACGCCCGGGGCGCGATCGTCGGCCTGTCCCGCTTCAACACCGACGCGCACATCGCGCGGGCCACCCTCGAGGCCATCTGCTACCAGAGCCGCGACGTGGTCGACGCGATGGCGCAGGACTCCGGGGTCACCCTGGACGTGCTCAAGGTGGACGGCGGCATCACGGCCAACAACCTCTGCATGCAGATCCAGGCCGACATCGTCGGCGTACCGGTGAGCCGTCCGGTGGTCGCCGAGACCACCGCCCTCGGGGCGGCCTACGCCGCCGGCCTGGCCGTCGGCTTCTGGAAGTCGACCGACGAGCTGCGGGAGAACTGGAACGAATCCCAGCGCTGGCAGCCGTCCTGGTCGAATGAACAGCGCGAAGAGGGGTACGGGCGGTGGAAGAAGGCCGTGGAACGGACCCTCGATTGGGTGGACGTGGACTGATATGACGGATCTGTCACCGGACTATCGGGAATCGGCGCTGGCCGCGCTGGCCGGCGCCGAGCTCGACGTGCTGGTGGTGGGCGGCGGTGTGGTCGGCTCGGGCAGTGCGCTCGACGCCGCCACCCGCGGCCTGTCGGTCGGCCTGGTCGAGGCGCGTGACTTCGCCTCGGGCACGTCGAGCCGCTCCAGCAAACTCATCCACGGCGGCCTGCGCTACCTCGAGATGCTCGACTTCGGCCTGGTCCGCGAGGCGCTGCGGGAACGCGGGCTGCTGCTCACCCGGCTCGCCCCGCACCTGGTCCGGCCGGTGCGGTTCCTCTACCCGCTGCAGCACCGCGCCTGGGAACGCGTCTACGCCGGCACCGGGGTCACGCTCTACGACACGATGGCGCTCGGCGGCGGCCTGCCCCGGCACCGCAACCTCACGCTCCGGGGCGCGCTGCGCGAATGCCCGGCGCTGAGGAAGGACTCGCTGGTCGGCGCGTTGCAGTACTACGACGCGCAGGTCGACGACGCCCGGCACACGATGTTTCTCGCTCGCACCGCGGCCGCCTACGGCGCCCACGTCGCTTCGCGGACCGAGGTGGTCGGCTTCCTCCGGGAGGGCGAGCGGGTCACCGGCGTACGCGTCCACGACCTCGAGCGCGACCGCACCTTCGACGTCCGCGCCCAGCAGGTGATCAACGCGACCGGCGTCTGGACCGACGACACGCAGGCTCTGGTCGGCGAGCGCGGGCAGTTCCACGTACGCGCGTCCAAGGGCATCCATTTGGTCGTGCCGCGCGACCGCATCCAGTCGAAGACCGGGCTGATCCTGCGGACCGAGAAGAGCGTGCTCTTCGTGATCCCGTGGGGCCGCCACTGGATCATCGGCACCACCGACACCGACTGGGACCTCGACAAGGCCCACCCGGCGGCCTCCTCGACCGACATCGACTACCTGCTCGACCACGTGAACTCGGTGCTGTCGACCCCGCTCTCGCGCACCGACGTGCAGGGCGTCTACGCCGGCCTGCGCCCGCTGCTCTCCGGCGAGTCCGAGTCGACGTCGCAGCTCTCCCGGGAACACACGGTCGGCAGCCCGGTGCCCGGCCTGGTCGTGGTGGCCGGCGGGAAATACACGACGTACCGGGTGATGGCCAAGGACGCGGTCGACGCGTGCGTGCACGGGCTCGGGCGGTCGGTGCCGCCGTCCTGCACCCACGACGTGCCGCTGGTCGGCGCCGACGGGTTCCCGGCCCTGTGGAACCGCCGCCGGTTGCTGGCCGCCTCGTCCGGCCTGCACGTCGCCCGGGTCGAGCACCTGCTCGGCCGCTACGGGTCCCTGGTCGAGGAGGTGCTCGACCTGGTGCGCGCTTCCCCGGAACTGGGTGCCCCGGTGGAAGGGGCCGAGGACTACCTCTGCGCGGAACTCCTGTACGCCGCGAGCCACGAGGGGGCGCGCCACCTCGAGGACGTGCTGACCCGGCGTACCAGAATCTCGATCGAGACCTTCGACCGCGGCGTCGCCGCGGCGCCGGTTGCCGCCCGGCTGATGGCCGGGGTGCTCGGATGGACCTCCGAGCAGACCGAACGCGAGGTCGAGAACTACCGCCTCCGGGTGGAGGCCGAACGCCGGTCACAGGAACAGCCGGACGACGAGACCGCCGACGCCGCCCGCCTGGGTGCGCCGGACGTGGTGCCGATCAGGGCTCCCTGAGTACCTTCGCCCAGCGGCCCCACCCTCTTGCGGGGGTGGGGCCGTTGTTCGCGCCTAGGCGGGCTCGGGCACGCCGCCCGGTTCCGGCGGCCCGGCCGGCTCGGGCTGCGTATCGGGCACCGGCTCGACCGGCGCCGGAGGTAGCGGGTCCGGGGTGTCCGGCTCCAGTTCCCCCGGGTCGTCGGGTATCGGCGCGCCGGGGTCGAGCGGTGGGTAACGGTCCGGATCGGGCTCATTCCGCACTTTCGGCATCTTTCCTCCTCCCGCACAGCATTACCGTGGACCGCCCGAATACCCCGGGTAGCCGACCGCAAAACGATCTTCCTGGTCACAACCGCTGATGCCACCATGATCGGGTGGCTACTCTCCTGGATCTGAACGGCAAGGTCATCATCGTCACCGGAAGCTCGTCCGGCATCGGGGAGGCGACGGCCCGCCTCCTGCACGCCGCGGGTGCGCTGCCGGTCCTGGCCGCCCGGCGGGCCGACCGCCTGGCCGCGCTCGGCGCTTCCCTGGACGGGGCGCTGGCCGTGCCGACCGACGTGACCGAGCCGGCCCAGCTTGCCGCGCTGGTCGACGCCACGGTCGAACGGCACGGCCGCATCGACGGGCTGGTCGTCAACGCGGGCGCCAGTTTCCACCACCGCCTGCAGGACGTGGAGCCGGACGCGTTCCGGTCGCTCCTCGACCTGAACGTGGTCAGCGTGGTCACCACGATGCAGGCGGTCCTACCCGTGATGCGCCGGCAGGGCTCGGGCCGCATCGTCGCCGTCAGCTCGGGCACGACCCGCCAGGCCATCCCCGGCGTCGGCCCGTACGCGGCGTCGAAGGCCGCGGTCAACATGCTGGCCGAGGTGGCCCGCAAGGAGTTCGCCGACGACGGCGTCGACGTCTCTCTGGTCCTGCCCTCCATCACCGCGACCGAGTTCCGCGACAGCGCGTACATGCCGGGCTCATCCTCGTTGCGGCCGGGCATGGTTCCGCACAGCCCGGCCTACGTCGGGCGCGTCATCCTCCACGCCCTGCGGACCGGCGAGCCGCGCTTCGACATCCCGCACGGCCCCGAGGACCCGCAGTATTCCGCCTAGAAGTCCTCATAGGCGAGGCGGGCGTTGTCCGCTGTGCCCCACAGTTCGGCTATGCGCCCCTCGGCGATCCGGTACATGGCGAACTCGTCGGTCTCGACCGGTGACCGGTCGCCGGCGACCCGCGCCCAGTCCCGGGCGTTGCACGCCGCGAGATGCGCCGTGTACATCTCGAGGATCTCGGCATCGTCCACGTCACCATCTCAGCACGCCGAGTGGAACAGGCCGCCGACCGGGCGGGTCCTCTGAAAGGGGCATCAGGCATGACAGACCTATTCGGGCTGGACGGTAGGACCGCGCTCGTGACCGGCGGCAACCAGGGACTCGGGAAGGCGTTCGCGACCGGCCTCGCGCAGGCTGGTGCGCGGGTGGCCATCTGCGGCCGGCGGGAAGACGCGAACCTCGCCGCGGCGGCGGAGGCGGCGGCGGCCGGGCTCGAGTTCGTACCCATCACGGCCGACATCACCGACGACCGCCAGGTCGAGGCCATGACCCAGCAGGCCCTGAACGCCTTCGACGGGCGCATCGACATCCTGGTCAACAATGCCGGTGTCTGCTACCACGCCGACTCCTTCGACGTGACCGACGAGCAGTGGGACGGGGTCTTCGACCTCAACGTGCGGGCGCTCTGGAAGACGTCACTGGCCGTCGGCGCGATCATGCGTGAGCGCCGCCAAGGTTCGATAGTCAACGTCGGCAGCATGTCGGGCATCATCGTCAATCGGCCGCAGTGGCAGCCCGCCTACAACGCGTCGAAGGCCGCCGTGCACCACCTGACCAAGTCGCTGGCCGTCGAGTGGGCGCCCTACGGCATCCGGGTCAATGCGGTGGCGCCGGGCTACGTCAGGACCGAGATGGCACCGGTGGACCGGCCGGAGTTCCGGCGGCACTGGGTGGAGGACTGCCCGCAGGAGCGGTTCGCCCGGCCGGAGGAGATCGCGCCGAGCGTCGTCTTCCTCGCGAGCGACGCCGCCTCCTTCATCACCGGCTCCATCCTGGTGGCCGACGGCGGCTACACCGCGGTCTGAATCGGTGCGGCCGGACGTGCCGGTGGGGCGGCCGCGAACGGTCGCCCTACCGGGTCTGCCGGGGCTCGTCAGCTGACGTAGAGGAGCACGTACGGACCGCCCGAGGTGCAGACCTCGCCGTCGATGAGCAGCGCGTAGCTGGAGGTCCGGACCTCTTCGAACGAGGAGCCGACCTGGGTCAGGTTGTCCCACCACTTCGACCACGAGGCGGAAGCATTGGCACCCGAATTCCCCTGGTACGAATCCCCATTGTTGTCCGAGAGATAGATGCTCCAGCCGTGATAGACGGAGGTCTCTTTGACTTTGTATCCGCTGCGAATGTTGACCTTGTGCGTCCCGACGATGTCGCTCTCGATGAACGAATAGCCGCAGTCGCCGTACACCGTGTCTTGAGCGGTATACAGGTTGACGCCGCTCTGCGGGTGCACGATCGTGCTGGGCTTCTTGCTCTTGTCGCTCGGGTTGACCGGCACCGACTGCTGGCTGCCGTCCGCGTACGTCACGATCTTGTAGCCGTGTGCGGCCGCGACCTTGGCGTCGAATCCCGTGGTGTTCATGCCGCGCTGGAGCGTGTAGGTGGCCGGGGTCGACGCGGCGGCCGGCGATCCGAGGACCGTCGCCCCGCCCGCCACGGTGGCCAGCAGCACGGCGAAAACGCCGGCCAGTTTCTTTCCTCGCATGAGTTTTCCCCCTTTTGAAATCGGCATAAGAGCACCCTCGGAATTGGCAGACCGGTTCCCGTGATGCGTCCGCCCAGGCGTCACATCAATGACATTGGTCTATACCTATTGACAGGGCCAGGTCTCCTCGGGTTCGCTCTTTGCCGGCACACTTATACACATGCCGCCGAGGGTCGTCCGTACTGCACCGACGGCCGGAAAGAAATTCGGAGTGCCACCACGGGGGAGGAAATGGCCATGAGGCCAGAGATTGACGCCGATGTCGGATTTGACACCTTTGCCACGGATGTTCGCGCGGGTCTACTGCGCCAGGCCTACCGCCTGTGCCTCGACTGGCACGAATCAGAGGATCTTGTGCAGGCCACGCTGTGGCGCATCTTCCGCCACTGGGCCGTACTGAACGATCAAGCCCATCTGCACGGCTACGCCCGCCGCACGCTCATCAATGTCTACCTGGCGTCCCGCCGGGCGGTGCGCCGTTCCTGCGAGATTCTGGTGGACGCCGTGCCGGAGTCACCGCACGCGGAGAGCCAGACCGAGGAACGGCTCGTTCTGGTCGCGGCACTCCGCCGGCTGCCGCCCAGCCAGCAGCAGATCGTCACGATGCGATACCTGGCCGACCTGAGCGTCGGGCAGACGGCCTCGGTGCTGGGCTGCACGGCCGGGAACGTGACCAGTCAGGCCACCCGCGCCCTCCGCTCGCTGCGGTCGTTCATGGACGACGGAGTCAGGCCACCTCTCGAATCATTCGGTCGAGATGGGCATGCCACGCCGGCGTCGCCACGAGCCGATCCGCCACCAGATAGCGGTTGCTGCCGACCGTGCGAACGCTGTCGTCTCGAACCGGGACGGTGAAGATCTCGATGACGAACGGCCGCGGGCGCCGGCCGATCGACCGGGTCACCTCGTCGATCACCTGCCAGGTCGCGTCCCGGTCGGCATCCCGCTCTGCTTCCGAGGTGACGGCGCTCCGGCGCCACGCCTCGGCTTCCGGCCGGCGGCGTTGTGCCACCGCCTGCAGCCCGGGTGCACCGGCCGGCTCCGGGATGCCCGCGCGGGGATCGTCCCGGACGCTCAGCAGTCGGTGCCACCAGCGCAACCACTGTGGACCCAGCCCCGAAGAACCACCGGTGCTGGGCTCGGGCAGGACATCGATGTCGAGTGGCCCCGGGACAGCGTCGTCAGCGGGGACGTCGATGCGCTCCGCCGCGCGTATCCACAGCGCCCACACCAGTGACTGGTCATCTCGGCGGACGTCGATCTTCCACGATCCGTCCAGCTCGTTGTGCACAGCGACTCCCGGCGGCTCGATCGTTTCGCCTTGTGGATCAGCTGTTGAGTGGATCAGCTGTTCAGTAGCTGGGCCCGAGCCTATACCTCAGTGCGATTCCCGGGAGACCGCGTCGCCGCTGCCGCCGACGAGGAAGTCGAGGTCGGCGCCGGTGTTGGCCTGGCCGACCGTGTCCACATAGAGCTTCTCCCAGCCCCGGGTCGGTGCGGCGAACGCCTTCACGGCCTCGGCGGCGGGTTCCCGCGCGTTCAGCTCGTCGGCCGGGATGTCGACGTCGAGGCGGCGATTGGGCACGTCGAGCACGATGATGTCCCCGGTGCGGACTTTCGCCAGCGGGCCGCCGAGCGCCGCTTCCGGGGTCACGTGCAGGACCACCGTGCCGTACGCCGTTCCGCTCATCCGCCCGTCGCAGATGCGGACCATGTCGCGGACGCCGGCTTCCAGAAGCTTGGCCGGCAGCGGCAGGTTGGAGACCTCCGGCATTCCCGGATAGCCGCGCGGCCCGCACCCCCGCAGGACCAGCACCGAGTCGGGGGTGACCGGCAACGAGGGGTCGTCCAGGCGGGCGTGCAGGTCCTCGATCGAGTCGAAGACGACGGCCGGGCCGCGGTGGGTGAGCAGGGACGGGGTCGCGGCGGCCGGTTTGATCACGGCGCCGTCGGGGGCCAGGTTGCCGTACAGGACCGCGATGCCGGCCGCCGGCTGCAAGGGTGCGGAACGCGGCCGGATCACTTCGCGGTCGTAGGCCTCGGTGCCGTCCAGGACCGAGACGAACGGCTCGCCGGTCACCGTCAGCGCGGACGGGTCGAGCAGGTCGGCCACCTCGCGCAGTACGGCGTGCAGCCCGCCCGCCCGGAACAGGTCCTCCATCAGGAACCGCCCGGCCGGCTGGAGGTCGACCAGCAGCGGCACCTCCGAGCCGACCCGGTCGAAATCGTCCTGGGTCAGCGGGATCCCGAGCCGGCCGGCGATCGCCAGCAGGTGCACGACCGCGTTGGTGGAGCCGCCGATGGCGGCCAGCGCCACGATCGCGTTCAGGAAGGAGGCCCGCGACATGACGGTGGACGGACGACGGCCTTCGGCCACCATGGAAACGGCCAGCACGCCGGTCTCGTGGGCCGACGACAGCAGGCGGCTGTCCGGCGCGGGCGTCCCGGCGATCCCGGGCAGCGTCATCCCGAGCACCTCGGCGAGCAGACCCATGGTCGAGGCGGTGCCCATGGTGTTGCAGTGCCCCCGGCTGCGGATCATCGAGGACTCCGACTTGCGGAACTCCGTCGCGCTCAGCGTGCCGGCCCGGACCTCCTCGCTCAGACGCCAGACGTCGGTGCCGCAGCCGAGCGGGACGCCCCGGAAGGTCCCGGTCAGCATCGGCCCGCCGGGCACCACCACCGCGGGCAGGTCGACCGAGGCCGCGCCCATCAGCAGGGCCGGGATCGTCTTGTCGCAGCCGCCCAGCAGCACGACGCCGTCGATCGGGTTGGCCCGGATCATCTCCTCGATGGCCATCGCGGCCATGTTGCGCCACAGCATCGCGGTCGGGCGGACCAGCGTCTCCCCCAGCGACAGCACCGGCAGGTCGAGCGGGATGCCGCCGGCCTGGTGGACGCCGTTGGCGACGCTGCGGGAGACCTCGTTGAGGTGGGCGTTGCACGGGGTCAGGTCGGACGCCGTGTTGAGGATCGCGATGTGGGGGCGGCCGTCGAAGGCGTCGGCCGGCAGCCCACGCCGCATCCATGCCCGGTGGATGTAGCCGTCGCGGTCGTCGCCGCCGTACCACTGCGCGCTGCGAGGAGCCATGCGCGCATCGTAGATCCGGAAAAGGGAGCGGGGGAAGAGGTCTTTCACTTTGCCGGAACGCCGGTCTAGCATTCGGAATCGTGACGGAGACGGCGGAGGGCGACCCCAGGCTCGTCGGCGCCGACCGCGTGCTCGCCGTCCTGGCCGAACTGGCGCGCCACTCCAACGGCATCGGCCTGGAAGACATGGCCCGCGCGATGGCCAGCCCCAAACCGACCGTCCATCGCGCTCTCGCGGCGCTCCGCCGGGCCGGCTTCGCCGCCCAGGACGGCCACGGCCGCTACCTGCTGGGCGATGAGTTCCTGCGGCTCGCTTTCGCTCACCATGAGGCACGGCCCGATCACGTACGCATCCTGCCCGTGCTCACCGCACTCTGCGACCGTTACGGAGAGACCTGCCACTACGCCGTGCTCGACGGACGGTCGGTGGTCTACCGGTCGAAGCTCGACCCGCCGGCCGGAGCGGTCCGGCTGAGCTCGGTCGTCGGCGGCCGCAACCCGGCCCACTGCACCGCGGTCGGCAAGGTGCTGCTCGCCCAGCGGCTGAAGACCGAGCAGGACGTCCGCGACTGGGTCGGCGACGAACCCCTGGCCGCCCCGACCGAGCGTTCCCTGTGCACCCCCGAACAGCTGCACGCCGAGCTGACCCGGGTGCGCGAGCGCGGCTACGGCGTCGACGACCAGGAGACCGATCCGGGCGTCAACTGCCTGGCCGTCCCGGCCTATCTGACCTCGCCGAGCATGCCCAGCGGCGCCATCAGCATCAGCTGCGTCGCCTATCGCACGCCGCTGTCCCGCCTGGTGGACGACCTGCCCGCCATCCGCGCCATCGTCACCGGATTTTCGGAGCTGTGACCCGCCACTGAAACCGTCCTCTAACAACGGAGATCTCACCGTGTATCTCATGCGCATCGGCGCCCCCGGCGCCGAAAAGCCGGTCGTACGCGTCGACGACGAGCACTACGTCGACGTCTCCGACCTGGTGCACGACTTCGACGAGCGGTTCTTCGGCCAGGGCGGCACCGGCCGTCTCGCCGAGCCGGTGGCCGAGCGGATCGCCACGGGCGACGTGCTGCCGTTCGGCGACCAGCGGATCGGCGCCCCGATCGCCCGGCCGCACCAGCTGCTCTGCATCGGCCTGAACTTCAGCGACCACGCGGCGGAGACCGGGGCCACGCCGCCGACCGAGCCGATCCTGTTCACCAAGAGCCCGAACACGCTGATCGGGCCGTTCGACGACGTCCGCATCCCGCGCGGCTCGACCAAGACCGACTGGGAGGTGGAGCTCGGCATCGTGATCGGCCGGCGGACCTCCTACCTCGACTCGGTCGCGGACGCCCGGGACGCGATCGCCGGGTTCGTGCTGGTCAACGACGTGAGCGAGCGGGAGTTCCAGATCGAGCGCGGCGGACAGTGGTCGAAGGGCAAGTCGGCCGAGACCTTCAACCCGGCCGGGCCGTGGCTGGCCACGCCGGACGAGATCCCGGACGTCAACGACCTCGACATGTGGCTCGACGTCAACGGGCAGCGGCGGCAGACCGGCAACACCAAGACGATGATCTTCGACCCGTACTTCATCGTGCACTACCTGAGCCAGTTCATGGTGCTGGAGCCGGGCGATCTGATCGACACCGGGACGCCGCCCGGGGTCGGCATGGGCATGAAGCCGCAGGTCTGGCTGCAGCCCGGCGACGTCATGGAGCTGGGAATCACCAGGCTGGGCACCGCCCGCCAGCGCGTCGTCGGGCCACGGTGACGTCGAACATGTCGGAATTCGATGGTATTCGGGCCATTGTCACCGGCGGGGCCTCCGGCATCGGGCTTGCGGCCGCCTCCCTGCTCGCTTCCCGCGGCGCGTCCGTGGTCTGCCTGGATCTGAACCCTTCCGTCGCGGCGCCGCTGACCGGGATCAAAACCGACGTCCGCGATGACGCCGCGGTGCGAGCCGCGGTCACCTCCGCGGCGGCGAGGCTGGGCGGGATCGACGTCGTGATCAACAACGCCGGGATCGGCGCGCAGGGCACGGTGGAGGACAACGACGATGCCGAGTGGGCCCGCGTCTTCGACGTGAACGTGCAGGGCATGGTGCGGGTGACCCGGGCCGCGCTGCCGCATCTGCGCGAGTCGTCGCACGCCGCGATCGTCAACACCTGCTCGATCGCGGCCACCGCCGGCCTGCCCCAGCGGGCTCTCTACTCGGCGACCAAGGGCGCGGTGCTCTCGCTGACCCTGGCCATGGCGGCCGACCATCTGCCGGAGGGTATCCGGGTCAACTGCGTCAACCCGGGTACGGCCGACACGCCCTGGGTCGGACGCCTGCTGTCCAAGGCCGCCGACCCGGCCGCCGAACGGGCCGCCCTCGAGGCGCGCCAGCCGAGCGGGCGCCTGATCAGCGCCGACGAGGTGGCCGGCGCGATCGTCTACCTCGCGAGCCCGCTGTCGTCCGGCACCACCGGCACGGCGCTGGCCGTGGACGGTGGGATGCATGGCCTGCGGCTCCGCAAAGAGTGACGACTGACTCGAAATCGGCCCGCCGGCGTTCCCGGCGGGCCGATTCGCTCTCGGAGCGCAGTCTTTCGTGTACTTAAGGTGAATTTAATCTTCCGGGGCTTCTGCACGAAGGACAGGACTTTGAGTACTACGCACGCGCGCACTTGAGATGTCCTGGAATCCGACAAGAATCACCTCATGACGTACGGCAAGAAGGACCTGCCATACCCTTACAGCCAGGACTTTTCCGGCATCGTTTCCCGTGTGAAGGGTGTCCGGGAGTCGACCCGGGCCGCCCTGGTCAACTCGCTCAAGGTCGCGTCCTACCTCAAGGCGGGCGCCAACCTGGTCGAGCGGCACCTCGGCACGCCCCTCGAACCGACATGCGCGGGTGACGGACGCAAGGAGTTCTGGTCGGGGCTGCACTTCCTGTCGGAGCGTGCGCTGTCCCGCGAAGTGGCCGAGCTCGAGCCGCCGTTCCTGCGCCAGCGCGGCACCGGGCCGTACCGGTCGACCTGGGCCAGTCACGACGACTACCTCAACGACCTGCTCTCCTTCCTCTTCCACGCCATGAACTACGACCCGCAGTACGGCGCCGGCATCGAGACCCGCGGCGACTGGCTCATCACCGGCGACAGCTTCGTCGACGCCGTCGAACGCGCCACCTACTACGAGTTGATGGCGATCTGCCGGATGCCGCTGTTCCGCCTCCAGCTGGTGGTCGTCGCGACCGCCGACCGCAACGACGGCATCCACGAGTCGATCGCCAATCAGTACGCGGGCGCCCTCGAACCGTGGAGCAAGATCTACGAGGCCTTCATGGCGGCCCGTGGTTACCGGCTCCGCGAGGGCATCACGATCCAGGAGTTCACCAACATCTTCGCCGCGCTCACCGAGGGCTTCGCCATTCGCCACCTCGGCGACCCCAATGCCGGGGTGGCCGGCGACGACCCGTCCGGGAACCTGCTCGGCAAGGCCGTGCTCGGCATTCTGCGCGGCTACCTGGTCCCCATCGACTCCCCCGACAAGCAGACCCTCCACGAGGTCTTCGAAAATCCGCCGTTTGACGGGCGCAACCCATGACCAGCATCGCCGAGCACCCGGCCGTCCCGGCACCCATCAAGGCACCGTCCTGGTGGGACCGGCAGGGCGACCTGATCATGCGGCGGCCGTTCAACGAGTGGACCTTCACTCACATGAACTGGCTGATGCCGACCGAGCGGGTGTCCCGTGGCCCCGGGCACCACCGGCCGCTCCCGCGCGACCCCCAGCCGCTCAACCTGACCTACTGGTTCGACGGCCGCGACCACAGCCTCACCGAACTGCACCGCCGCACTTTCACCACCGCGTTCGTCGTCGCACACCAGGGCGCGATCGTCCACGAGTACTACCCCGGCGCGTTCGCCGGGCCCCGCACCCGCATGCAGCTGTTCTCGGTCTCCAAGTCGGTCACGTCGATGCTCGTCGGCATCGCGCTGGCCGCCGGCCAGATCGGCAGCGTCAAAGACCACGTCACCGACTACCGGCCCGAGTTCGCCGGCACGGCCTACGCGTCGACCACCCTCGAAGAACTGCTCACGATGACCAGCGGCGTCGGCGGCCTCGAGACGTGGGACGTGACCGACAGCGGCATCAAGCGCTTCGAGCAGGCGGTGATGGGCGGCGGCGACGTCGCCGAGGTGATCAAGGCGGCCCCGCGCACGGCCGAACCCGGCGAGCGCTTCAACTACTCGACCTTCGACGCCCAGGTGCTCGGCTGGGTGCTCGAGGCGGCGACCGGCCAGTCCCTCGCGACGTACCTGTCCGACCGCCTGTGGCGGCACCTCGGCGCCGACCGCGACGCCTTCTACTGGCTCACCCGCGCCCGGCCCCGCACCGCGATCGGAGCCGGCTCGTTCAACGCGACCGCGCGCGACCTCGTCCGGCTCGGCCTGCTCATGGCCCACGACGGCGTGGTCGGCGACCGTCAGATCGTCCCCCGCGACTGGGTGCGCCGCAGCCGCGGCAGCGATCTCGCCCAGCTGGCGGTGGGCGCGCTCGGCCCGAGCGGTTACGACCACTACGGGTACGCCAACCAGTGGTGGACACTCGGCAGTGCCTGTTTCGACGCATTCACCGGGGTCGGTGTGCACGGGCAATATCTGTTCGTCGACCCGGCCGCCGATGTCGTCATCGTCAAGTGCAGTGCGTGGCCGACCCAGGACGATCCCGCCCGCGATCTGGAGACCATCAACGCTCTCCGGCGGATCGCCGACCATTTCGCCTGCACTCGCTGATTCGCTTCCCCTTTGATTTACGGCAATTCCCGCCGGGCTTCACCGTGCCCGGAAAACGCACCGAAAGGAATCGTTGATGTCGCACGCCTTCCGGCGGAAAGCTACCGCCTTCCTGGCAGTAGCCGTCCTCACCACCGCCGGGCTCTCCGTCGCTGGCTCGCCCGCGAACGCGGCCACGACCCCGGGCACCGTCCAGTCCTCGGCCACGGCGACCCTGCCGCCCGAGCTCGCACCGCTCGCCACCGGGAAGCGCATCACCTACTACACGACCTCCGTCAGCGGCTCCACGATCACGGCAACCGGCCTGATCATGACCCCGAAGAGCGGCCGGACCGGCAAGACCGTGGTCTGGGCCCACGGCACCACCGGCCTGGCCGACCAGTGCGCACCCTCGACCAACTACAACGTCTTCTGGCCGGAAGCCCGGGCCGCGGTGGCGGCGCTGCTCGGCAAGGGCTTCACGGTCGCCGCACCCGACTACCCCGGGCTCGGCACGGCACAGTCCCACCCGTACCTGATCGGCGGCAGCGAAGGCCGCGCGATCATCGACAGCGTCAAGGCGGCACGCAACCTCGACTCCTCGCTCGGCCCGCAGTACGCGATCGACGGCCACTCCCAGGGCGGCCAGGGCGCGCTGTTCGCCGGCGAGCTGGCACCCTCGTACGACGGGAACCTGACGCTGAAAGGCGTCTCCGCCATCGCCCCGGTCTCCAACGCCGACCTGTTCGCGCCGCTCATCCCCGGCACACCCGGCCAGGGTTACCTGGTGATGGCGCTGTACGGCCTGCAGGCGGTCGACACCACGTTCAGCGCGAGCAGCCCGCTCGCCAACCCGGCCAAACTCCGCACCCCGGTGCTGGCGGCCGGCTGCCTCGAGCAGATCCTCTCGATGTACCAGTCGCTGACCCCCTCGCAACTCCTGGTCGGCGGCGCACTCTCCGACACCCTCGTCAACGAACTGGTGCACTTCGCCAACCCGGCCCAGCAGCCGTCGAGCGCACCGATCCTTCTCATCCAGGGCACCGAGGACGAGGCCGTGCCCTACTTCATCACTGCCGAGGCTTTGCTGCCCGAGTTGCAGCAGTACGCACAGCCCGTGCAGTTCGTCCCTGTTCAAGGGGCCGACCACGACGGCGCGGTCACGGCGACGACCAGCCTCGTGGCGGACTGGATCGCGGCCCGATTCAGCTGAATTCGGCCCCCACCGCCGGCGCTGCTTCTCGCGTGCTCGACCCCCCACGCGAGACGTACGCCGCCGGCCGGCAGTGGCCCGGCCACCGGGAACGGGAAGCCCCGGCGGCCGGGCCCGCTGTCTGTCGTCGAACTAGTGCGGACTCACCTTTACGGTCGCGTCGAACCAGGCGGCCTCGCGCAAGGTGGCCAGCAGGCGTTGCTGCTGGGCCGGGACCTGGCGATCGATGAAGAGCACACCGTCGAGATGGTCGGTCTCGTGCTGGATGCACCGGGACAGCAGGCCGTCGCCGACCACCTGCACCGGGTCGCCGTGCTGGGTGAAACCCTTGGCCACGACGTTGAGCCGGCGCTTGGTGTCGAGGTAGATGCCGGGGATCGACAGGCAGCCCTCGGGGCCACCCTGCTCCTCGTCGTCGGGGAAGTCGAGCACCGGGTTGACCAGGTGGTCGACGCCGCCGTCGACCAGCTGGGGCGCGATCACGAAGACGCGCCGGCCCACCCCGAGCTGGGGTGCGGCCAGGCCGGCGCCGCCCCGGTCGGCCAGGGTCTCGCGGAGGTCGGCCACCAGCGTGCGCAGCTCGGCGTCGAAGTCGGTCACCTCGGTGGCCGGCTGCCGCAGCACCGGGTCACCGACGAGCCGGATCGGAATGACAGTCACCACCGAATCCTACGGTCATCTCACATCCCCCGTTGCCTCACGTCGTCGCGCCGCGCGCCGATCGGAGCAGCTGATGACGGCGACGGGAGCGACGATGCACGAGCCGGGGATCCGGGCGCGGCGGCCATGGGCCGACCCCGTGCTGGTCGCGATGGCCGCCGTCACGGTGGCCGCCCTCCCCTGGTTCTGGTTCGCCCGGTCGTCCAGCGCGGTCGTCTCGTCGTGGCTCCTCCAGGTCGGACTCGACTTTCTGACCGCGACCTTCGCCGTACGGCTGAGCCGCGCGACCGCCGGGTCGCGGCATGCCCGACGGTTCTGGCGGGCCGTGACCCTGGCCGGCGCGAGCTGCACGATCGGCGACGGCTATCAGACGGTACGGACCATCCTGAACCCGCACGAGACGAACACCAGCGTCATCCAGACCGCGTTCGTGGTGCTGGGCATGTCGGCGGTCGTGTTGACGATGCTCGCCCACCCGCTCGGCGGCACCGGCCGGCAACGCCTGCGGCTCTGGCTCGACGCGGCGACCGTGCTCACCGGGATCGCGGTGTTCCTCTGGTACTTCTCGCTCGCGCCGGTGCTCACCGGCGAGCGCCCCCAGCGGTACGCCGGTGCGGCGACCTGCGCGGTCATGCTGCTCATCGCGTTCGCCCTGATCAAGCTGGTGATGAGCGGCTCGGCGCCGTTCAGCCGGGCCCCGGCCGTGCTCGGCTGCATCGGGGTGGCCGGCACGGCCGTCGGCTCGACGCTGGTGACGATGCTGACGGGTTCCGACGACCCCCGGCTGATGTTCTTCATCCAGCTGGTGCCGTGCGTGCTGACCACCGGGAGCCTGCGCCTGCAGGAGGTGCTCACGGTGTCCGCCCCGACGTCGCCCTCCGCCCCTCGGCGGTCGAGCCGGCTCCCCTACCTGGCCGTGGTCGTCACCCAGGTGCTGCTCGTGGTGGTGCTGCTCAACCTGCACGCCGACATGCGCGTGTGGGGTGTCGCGGCCGGCACGCTGGCGATCACGATCCTCGTGGTGGGCCGTCAGCTGGCCGCGTTCCACGACAACGAGCGCCTGCTGATCGAACGCGACAACCAGCGCGAATGGTTCCGCTCCCTGGTACAGCACTCGTCGGACGTCACGCTGGTCGTCGGCGCGGACGGCCGGGTCCGGTACGCGAGCCCGGCCGGCTCACGGGTCCTCGGCGTCGACCCTTCGGAAATCGTCGGCACACTGTTGGGTGCGCACGCGCTGGTCGAGGACCGGCCGCTGCTCGACGAGCTGTTCGCCCGCCTGGCCGCGACGCCGGGCGTGGACGCGAACGCCCAGCTGCGCATGCGGCACAACGACGGCACCCTGCGCTGGCTAGACATCGTCGGCGCCGACCTGAGCGACAACCCGAGCGTCGACGGCATCGTGCTGAACGCCCGCGACATCACGGAAGCCCGGGCCTTGCACGACGAGCTGCGCCACCAGGCCACCCACGACGGCCTGACCGGCCTGGGCAACCGCACCCTGCTCGACCAGAAACTGCGCGGCACCGCCCCGGAGCAGACGCTGGGCATCCTGCTGGTCGACCTGGACGGCTTCAAACCGATCAACGACGAGCGAGGCCACCACGCCGGCGACCAGGTGCTGATCGCGGTCGCCCACCGCCTGGCCGCCCTGGCCGGCGCAACCGGCAGCGCCATCCGCCTGGGCGGCGACGAGTTCGCGGTGCTGCTGCCAGGCGCAACCCTGCCCGCCGCCGAGTCCCTGGCCAGCCTGATCACCGAAGCCCTGGCCGAGCCGATCCCCCTACCCGGCAGCCCGGTCCAGGTAGGCGCAAGCGTAGGCGCAGCCTCAGGCCACGCCACCGACGCCGAACAGCTCCTACGAGCAGCCGACGCCGCAATGTACCGAGCCAAAGCCGACCGCCGAACCCACGCCAACGCTCGCTGAAGCCCCCTCGCGCCACTCGATCGGCATTGTTCGGTCAGGGCGGTCAAGGGCGAGGCGGTCTTGCGGCTCACCCGTTCGCACACGACCCAGGACTCCGGCTACGGGCGCGGGCGCGGGTGCACGGCTTGCGTGACGCCAGAGAAGCACCACCATCAACCTGCTCGGTTTCCCCTGAAGGACCTGGGCGTTCGTCGGTCGAGGCCGAGTGACGCGGCGACCGCTTCGAGACGCTACTGGGTGGTCGTCTGAGTTCTGTCGACGCGGCAACCGCTCCGGACCAGTTTGGGATCGCCTACTCGAACCGACCGGCGCATCGGCTGCACTGGAACGGCAGCCGGGTCTGTGTCCCATTTCATCGAGCTTGATTCGGGGACACGGCCGGTGAGCTGCGAAGAGAGCAGATTGAGTGAGACGGCGTTGGTGCTCGTGTCTTGGTGAAGGTGGTCCGCGGGCCATGATCTGGTGCGGTGTCTCGCTGGAGTTGCTCCGTTGAGTCAGGTCAGCGCGGTTTCCCAGGGCTGCAGCGGTGGGTCGGCGTGGCGAGTTCGGTGCGGTGGCGGATGACGTAGTCACGGACTGTCGAGTAGGACACGGTCACGTCGTGCTCGTCGATGAGCCGTTCCCAGATTCGTTGGCGCTGTGCCGTTGGCGGGACGGAACCTGGAGGTCTTGGCCGATGATGGCGTCGACGAAGTCGCGGGTGTCGTCGTGCAGCGTCCGTGGGCGCGGAGGCCGCCGTTTGCGGGGTGGTGGCTGAGCCGAGGCGAGGGCTTGGGTGGACGGTTCGCCGGTGCACCCGGTGGCGGGAGGCGAGTCCAGGACGCCGACCCGCCGGAGGGCGTGTCAGATGGTTTGTGTACGTGATCAACCTTTGAGTTGAGGAGTACACACGTGACCATGACTGATGATCCACGTTCATCCGGGCCGTCGGCGGGTGAGGTGTCGGCGGCACGGCAGACGGTCAACGAGATGATCTCGGCTGGTTTGCTGGATGACTTGATGGGCCGGGTCGACGCGGGTGATCTCGCGTTGACCGGTGAGGGTGGCGTGCTCCCCGAGCTTGTCAAAGCCGTTCTCGAGCGGGGTCTGGCGGCCGAGCTTTCCGGGCATCTGGGCTATGAGAAAGGCGACCCGGCCGGGCGGGGCAGCCCGAATTCGCGCAACGGGCACAGTGCGAAAACGGTGGCGACCGAGGTCGGTGACGTGCCTCTTGCGGTGCCACGGGACCGGGCCGGCTCGTTCGAGCCGCGGCTGGTCCCGAAAGGGGCCCGCCGGACCGGCGGCCTGGACGAGATGATCATCTCGTTGTATGCGGGCGGGATGACGATCCGCGACATCGGCCACCACCTGGCCCGAACGCTCGGCACCGAGTTGTCACACGACACGATCTCGAAGATCACCGACGCGGTCCTGGACGAGGTCAAAGCGTGGCAGGCCCGCCCGCTGGAAGAGATCTACCCGATCATGTACTTGGACGCGCTGGTCGTGAAGGTCCGCGACGGGCACACGGTGAAGAACCGGGCCGCGCATATCGCCGTCGGCGTCGATCTCGACGGCGTCAAACACGTCCTCGGGATCTGGGT
>NZ_JBITEL010000022.1:0-123241 GCF_044455125.1 Actinoplanes sp. NPDC051343 | reverse complement strand
CCATGATCCGCCGCCTCGACCGCGGCGGACCCATCAAACGCCAGACCCGACGCCTGCTGAACGCGCCCGAATAGAAGCACTCTCAAACACTCACTAAGTCCGCATTAGCGAACGTGCCCTGGCTAACCACGACGACCGGCCGCTGCTGCGACAGCTCTGGCCACCAAGGCGCTGGCTCGTAGTTCGTGGCGCCGAGGGCCGGCGGGATCGGCCCGATGAACCGAAAGTGCGACGGGAGATCGCCACGTGGATACTCGAAGCCGGGCACGGTCAGCTGCAGGTAGTAATCACTGTGCTTCAGCACGGCGTCGAATAGGTATCCGTCGAGGTGGGCGCCCACTGACATGAATATCGCTTCTGCGTAGGCTTGAATACTGGCAAAGTTTTGTCTGGCCTCGGCATTCAGAGCCAAATTGCGGACGTCGCCTTCCCAGCCTGATAACGGCAGGAGACCGGTGCCGTGCGGCGCAGTATCCACACTTTGGAAGAAGGGATTGAGGATCCCGAGCGTCACGAGCTTTGGCCGTTCCATTGCAGGCAAGCCCTGGACGGCCGCGAAGGGACCGAAAAGGGTCTGCTCCGAGATGACTACGTCCGCTGGAAAGGCCTCGAGCAGCTTGTGCAGACCTCGTACCTGCACCGGAATCGGTTTGATACCGATCTCCTTAAGCTCGTACGCCGACCGTGCACGCCCTGGCGGCAGCGCCATCCACTGTGGAAATTCGGTGGCGAGGTCGCGCACGTCGAAGTCGCTGCCCGGCGGGAACGCCCAGAAGGCGACGCCGCAGGCAAGCACTCGCTGCCTGAACTGCGACCCCGTGTAGAAGACCACCCGATGTCCGCGGCCGAGTAAGTCACGGGCGACGGCAAGCAGCGGCGCCACGTGCCCGTCGACCGAGTTGCTGCACACAATGACTCTTGACATTGGGTTCCGATCCTTGACGGGCGTCTTGGGCCCGTTGTGTGGCAGATGCACGCCGGCCATACGGCGATGGCATGTCTGGCCGATGACAGACACTTTTGGGTTCAGCCTGAGCGCCGATGCACATCCCTTCCGCAGGAACACGACGGCACGACGCCTCCGCGGGTTCGATTCGTGATCTCCCTAACATGAAGTCCTGTGGCCGCGGATGTCAGCTGGCGGTCGTCAACACTGCTCAGCTGCGGTCGTCTGCACCTTGTGCTTTCGCCCGGCCGACCTGCCTTGAGTTACTGCAAGGAAAGCACCCGCGACGGTGATCACCGCACCTGTAATCTGCGTTGGCGTAAACGACTCGCCGAGGAAGAGCACTGACGAGACGGTGCCGAACACGGGAACGGCGAACATGGTGATCGTGGCAGTTACCGCACTGACCGAGCGCAGACCTCGAAAGTAGAAGAGGTAGGCAACGGCGGTTGGTCCGATTGCGAGAAAGGCGATGTTGGCCCACACGCCAGCGGACACTCCGCTCCATCGCACTGTGGGCATCGAAGGTGCCGCTACTAACAACAGAGCAAGCGCGCCGACCCCAGTGGCGTACGTCGTGGCCCGTAGTGGATCCATACCGGCGAGAACCTTCTTCGAGGCGATGCTGTACGCCGCCCAGCAGCCTGCCGCCATCAGGTAGACAAGGTCTCCTTCGAGGCGGCTGCCGGCGGCTACGCTGTGCACCCTTGTACCGACGCCCAGAAAGAACACGGCTGCGCCCGCGACCCCGACGAGCAGACCCACGATCCTGGCGGCGAATGCCCGCTCTTGACGCGAGGCCAGTAGCACCGCTGTCGTCACTACAGGACTTAGCACAGGAACGATGATGCTTCCGTCGATCGCCGGGGCCAGAGAGACCCCCCAGAAAAAGAAGAAGTTATAGGCGAAGACGCCGACCAGGCCCACGCCGCCTGCCCGGCAGAGGTCGCGCCACGAGAAGCTGACGGGCCCTGGCCGCAGAACAAGCAGAACTACAAGTATGAGCGCGCCGCCGCCGAACCTAAGGACGGCGGCGACATCGTGCGGCACTTCCCCGACCACGACCTTCGAACTTGTGAATGCGGACCCGAAGAATGCCATGGTGGTCAGCAAGTACAGGAACGGACGGATACCGGTATCCCGCTCGTCGTTACCCAGGTCGACCATGCGAACGCTCACCCCAATCTCTTCACCGCGCAATTAGGAAGGATATTCCGCGATACAGAGATGGCCGTCCCAGTGCACGTTCCCGGTCCGGCATGTCTGCTCCCGTTTAAGCTTTCGTTAGCTGGGCGCAGGTCCCATCAGGCCAGCGTCGAAAGGGATCATCCGCTCATGGAAGTGGTGGAACGGGCATTCCTAGCATCGCGGGCAGGTGCAGCAAGGGGTAAAGAATTCCGGAAGCGCCGGCCGGACCCTCGACCCCACCACTCACAGAAGGCCGTTCAGTCGTGCTTGCCGGGCAGCAGCTCCTCGGGTGTCGACTTCCAACTTCTGGGCGGCAGAGCGTAGGTAATTTTTGGCTGTCTCTGGATGAACGCCCAGCCGTGCGGCTATCTCGAGCGTGCTTGCACCCGCTTCTACAAGCCGCAGCATGTCGGCTTCGCGGCCGGACAGCACCGGGACTGCTTGGCCCATGAGTCCTCTGCGAATCCGGTTGAGGCGAGCCTGCAGGCTCGGGTCAGCGACGTCGCGAATGACCTGGGTCAGCTCTGCCAGCGCACGCGACGGCCGATTTGCGTCGTCAATGTATGGCATGAGCCGTTCTTCGGCATCACGGCCAAGTTTGCTTGCGACAACGGTGGCAGCCACCAGTGTCGTGTCCCCGACGGGGCGACGGTCCCGCACCGCCCCGTAAAGCACGGCCAGTACGTCGCCCCAAACCAGTACGGGTACGGCAAACGCCGCGGTCAGAAATTCGGCTCGTGCCGCCGCGTCGTACTCGTGAGTAATGGCACCGGAGCCGATGTAGTCATCGACGCGAAGCGGCATCCGCCCTTGCCACACGCGTCCGCCGAGGCCGGCACCCGACTCTACGACGAGCCCCCGCAGGGCGTCGCCAACGGTGCCCGTGAGGCGTTCCAGCACCAGGCGGTCAATACTAACAGCGCGCAGGGCTGCGCCCACCAACGGCATACCGGTCGCCGTTCGCAACAGTTCCATTCGTTCAGGCAGCAGTTCGTCGAGCACCTCGCGGGCGACGACGGCGTGTTGGCCCAGGCCGCTGTCGCCGCTCGACAATTCGGTGGTCATTCGTCAGGGGTCCTTACGCACCGGGTGGGAACAACATGCACGTGCTGGTCGCAGTGGCCAGCAGCCGGTCGGCCGAGTCGCGTAGCTCAGCGCTGGCCAGGGCAGTGCGGCGGCCACGGTTGAGTACGGTTCCGATCGCCCGGACCGGAGCGACCTCACTCACCACGGGTCGTAAAAACCGCACGGACAGATCAAGCGAGGTGTAGCGGGTGCCGGCGGGCACCGTAGTGTGCACGGCGCTGGCTGCGGCGGTGTCGAGCAGGGTCGCGGTGACTCCGCCGTGCACGACTCCGAGCACGTTGTACAGGTGCTCGCCGAGTTCGCCGATGAGTACCACGCGGCCCGACACGACCTCCTCCAGCCGGAATCCCAGGGTGGATGCAATCGGCATGCGTCCTTGCTCCCCCATCAGCAGAAGTTGCCGGGTGAACTCGAGGCCATCCATCTCACGACCCAGCTTGTCGATCAGCTGCGGGTTCGCCCAGCTGTATGTCCGTGTTCTGTCTTCCATGGGTGTTGGTGCTCCCAATCGTTGAGAGTGGCGATCGCCGGCTACCGGGTAGTGCTCTGATCAAAGATGAATTCGGTCGCCGACGGCCTACGCTGCTTAGCACTACACCGCGCAGCGATCGGACTGCGGATCTCCTTGAAACCGTGGCGGGTCGCGTGGCCGCACGATCTTGCGGCGGCCTACCCGGAGCGGGCGCATTCAGGTTCAGGATCCGATCGCCGGACTTGACGGGCAGCTCCGGCCGTGACCGCTACTATCATCCAAGCAATAGCGCTACTCGCGTGGCTCATAGAGAATAGTAGCAGCCATTGGAATCCAGCCGGAACCCTTTCGAGGCACGGCTCCCTCGCCTACTCAGTACACGCCCAACGTGCTGCGATTCTCTCTGTCAGGCCACCACGGACGAGGGAATACTGTGACGGACAGCACTCAGCCGAACTTCGTCTGACCGCTACTCGTCGTCTTTACGAGCCAGAGAGCGGAAGGAACCGGTCTGATGTCCACTGCTGTTGTCGTACCGCGGCCAACGTACACGCGGTCGTTAGGCGGTGTGCTAGCCGCCGTCGGTATTCCCACCTTCATGGCGTCGCTGGACACTCTCGTCGTAAGCACTGCTCTACCGGCTGTACGGGCTGACCTGCACGCCTCGACTCCCGACCTGCAATGGGTGCTGAACGCCTACACGTTGCCGTTCGCGGCATTCCTGCTGACGGCGGCATCGCTGGGTGACCGTCTAGGACGACGTCGCTTGTTCCTCGCCGGAATCGCCCTGTTCACCGTGGCGTCGGCCGCGTGTGCCCTGTCCACCACTGCATGGCAGCTGAACGAAGCCCGCGCCGTTCAAGGCCTTGGCGGTGCCGCCATCGTCCCACTGTCACTGACTTTGCTGTCGCACTCAGTGCCTGAAAAGGCGCGGACCCTGGCCGTCGGTATCTGGGGCGGCATTTACGGTCTGGGAGTTGCGCTCGGTCCGCTGGTCGGCGGCGCGGTCGTCGACCATCTGCACTGGCACTACATCTTCTGGCTCAACGTGCCGATCGGCGCTGTCGCTGTGGTGGTTGTGGCGGTCGTGCTACCCGAATCACGTGGCGAGAGTCGCCGGCTCGACCCATGGGGTGTCTTGCTGTCGGCCAGCGGGCTGCTGCTAACGATTTGGGGCGTGGTAAGCGGACCTGACGCTGGTTGGACGGCGCCCCGGGTGCTTGCCGAGCTCATCGGCGGTGGCCTGCTACTCGTCGGGTTCGTAGTGTGGCAAGGCCGCAACCGTACGCCGATGTTGCCCCTATTTCTGTTCAAGTCGCGAGAATTTAGTCTGGCCAATGCGGTCACCTTGACCTTCAACGCAGGGCTGGCGGTGGCGATTTTCCTGCAAACACAGTTCTTCCAGGTGGCGCAGGGATACAGCCCGCTGGAGGCAGGGGTTCGCAGCCTGCCTTGGACCGCCATGCCTATCGTGGTGGCCCCGCTGGCCGGGCACTTCGGCGACCGTATCGGCCCACGCAAACTCATCGCGGCCGGCCAGGTGCTCTTCGCCCTAGCGTTGGTGCTGTTCGCGTGGAACAGCCGGACCGACGCGGCGTACTTGAACCTTGTCGGACCCGAGCTGATTGCCGGAATCGGCACATCGCTGACCATTGCCCCGATCAGTAGCCTGGCCCTGGCCAGCGTCCCCGCGCAGGGAAGAGGCATCGCGGCCGGTGTTAACAACACAATCCGGCAGGCCGGAATCGCCGCCGGCGTGGCTGTCGCGGCGTCCATCTTCAGTACCTTCGGCTCGTACGCGTCGCCGCAATCGTTCGTGGACGGGGCGAAGCCCGGGATATATATTGGCGGCCTGATCGTCGCAGCAGGCTCCCTAGCCGCGATCCTGCTGCCTGGCGCGAAAGCGCGCGACAGCGCCGCCTGAGCCCCTCGAGCCTCACCGACGTGCATCAGGCCCCTCGCGGCCCTCCGTGCCGACTTTAGGGCCGGAGCACAACCAGATTTAAGGCTAAACAGTTGACCTGCTATGGCTCAGCGACGAAATAGCCCTGGCAGGACCGCGGCGCGGCGCGACGCTCAGCCCGCCGGTACAGTCCGCGGCAGGCGGACAGTCAGGGCCACCAGGAGATGTCGTCAAACGAAGGGCTCGGCTCGGGCCAACTGTGGCACCGCGCCAAAAGCGCCCGGGCGATCAAACGCGGCTCCACCAACTCGCGAGGGTGACGCAGCATATGAGCGGCGTCGCCAAAGCGGCGGCTTACCTCCGGGTCGGTGATGCTGGCATCACCGACGACACCGGAAAGCCAATTCGCCAGCCGGTATCCCATTCGCCATGGCATCACGACTGAGGGGCGTGACAGGTCAGCCGAAGTCGACATCTCCCAGGCAGCGTCGACAATAACCTGTTGCAAAGCGAAGAACTGGCGCGCCGGGCTATACAGGTCCGGATCGGAATGCAGGAACAACGACAAGCACGAGGCGTGCAAAGCCGCGGATGAGATTCCCTGTCCGTAGATCGGATTGAACGATGCGACGGAATCACCGATTGCGAGCAGACGCGCCGGGAACCGGCCGGCGGCGGCGAAGTCGCGGCGCCTGCTGTCAGCTTGCCGGTAGACGGCGACGCTGCCGGTCATCCCGCCATCTACCACTTCGCCGAACTCTCGGGGAAAATCGCGTCGACAACGCCCAACCATGTCGTTGGGAGTGAATCCCGGGCGGCAGTCGCCGTACCCGCTCATCATGACGATCCAGCGATCGTCCTCAACCGCGGAGAAGGTCGCTCCAGCCAGATCACCGCCCACCCGGCCGCTGTAGAGGGCCATGACACCATTCCACGGTGGCAGTCCCGGCTTGCGCCGAAACGTCGCCGTCGCGTAGTTGGTGCCCGTAAGGCGCCTAGTCATTCGCGGACGATCCCAGCCTGCCGACGTTAACCAGTCACTAAGTCTGCTGGAGCGCCCCATCGCATCCACGACCAGGTCGACGGATTTCACGACGTTGACGATGGAGTCCGACAGGATTCGCACCCCGGTCACCGCTGTTGCGCTGAATTCGAGTCCGACCGCCCGACCAGCAACCGGATTCACGTTTGGCAGGCTCAGCACCCGTCGACGGATCTGATCTTCGAGAAACGGACGGGTGGTGGTCAGCATGTCCGCCGCCGGGAAGTGAACCTTCGCCATGCCGTCGAGGTAGCTTAGACGCTGCTGCGCCGTAGCGATCAGCGCTCCGTCGGCCACAGCACCGGTGATGAAGCCCGGGAACCAACGTTCCAGCTGGCGAGCACCTCCAGCTAGCAGCGCATGGGCCTGTGCCCCATGCGGCACACCACGCCGGGGTCCGCGACCGCCCCTGACGTCATCCCATTCCACGACCAAGACACGGTTGGCGTGATCGGACAGTATCCGTGCCGCCAGTAAGCCGGCAATGCTCCCCCCGAGAACGACCACGGTATCCAACCAGGTCTTTTGTCCGTCAGGTGGATCGACAGCTCCTATTGCGGTGAACGCGGTGATCGCAGACAACGCCATGCATCACTCCCCAGAAGACAGCCCGCGTTCCGGAGCCGCCAACATCCGGCAACGGTCGACATGCGAAAGCCACCGCGGTATCGGTTGTACCCACCCCTCTCGGTCGACGGACGCGAAGGCCATCTTGTTCGGAGACGTGACGGGAATCCCTTTTCACGATCCTCCATCATTGAACGGTGTGCGGACGCTGCCGCGTGCTCCCTGGTATCCCTTGTCGGCGAAGGTCATCACCTCCGCGCTGGTCAGGGCCTCGATGATGCCGTGGGTGCGGGCGGCGGTCAGATCGTGCGCCGAGCCGGGCAAGGCCGGTGACGTCCACACGAGCCGGCCGGCGGCATCGGCAATGACCTGCATGTTTATGCCGTACCGTTTGTGCTTTCCGGAGTAATACGGCTTCTGATCGGCGACGCGGTCGATCGGGATCAGCGTGCCGTGCAGGATCGCGTACGCCAGCAGCCGGATGCGCTTCATGACGTTGTCCAGGTCGTCGGCGGCCGAGCTGAGAAGGACGATCGCTTTCTGGACGTAGCGCCAGGCCGTGGCGACCCCGATCTCGAAGCCGGCAGCCAGGCGGGTGTAGGTGTCACCATTGCGCAGGTGGGCCAGGGCGAGCAGGGCCTGCCGAGCGGGTTCCAGGCGTCGCCACCGGGATCGGCGCTGCTTGCAGTGGCCGCGGATGCGGTCGGCGAGGTGGTTCAGGGTTCGGCTGGACAACGGGATCGTGGCGGGGTGGGACAGCATGGCGAGGCTCCCGGTCGGGGCTTCGGGTCCTGGTCGACAGCTGTCCTATCTGGAGCCTCGCGTCTATCGATCACCGGGTCCGCCGCACCCGCCCTGAGCTGCAAGATCAGCCTGGAAAAGGCTCAATGTTAAGGATTTGCAAGTTTAGGAAGCAGCGAACGGATCAGGCCTTCGGTTTTGTCGTAGCCTCCCTCTCCGATCGTGATATGTCGAATGTCACCTGCGCTGTCGATCAGATACGTCGTGGGCCATGCTTCAACCCCATACTTCGACCAGTTGACGTAGCCGTTGTCCACCGCAACAGGGTAGTTGATGCCGAAGCGGGTGATGGCGTTTACAACGCCGCTGATCTCGTGTTCGAACCCGTACTCGGGCGTGTGGACACCGACTACTTCGAATCCGGCTGCCCGGTATTTGCGGTACCAGTCGTTGACGTGGGGAATGACGTTCTGGCAGTTGACGCAGTCGAACGTCCAAAAGTCGACGAGCACGACTCTGCCGCGAAGCGAGGCGAGGTCGACCGGCTGATGTGCCGGAGTGTTCAGCCACTGAGTGACATCGGCAAATGCCGGCGCCGGCCCGCAATCGCCGCTGCCGACCGCTCCGTACAAGGCTTGCTGCACGCACACAGCGAGCTGCGGGCTGGCCTGTGATCTGATCGAAGGCTCGGTGCTTACAAGCCGTTGGAATTCGTGACTGAGGGCGGCGGTGTAGTCGGGTACCGCGCGTTGTACAGCGCCGACGGCATCGAAGGCCAGGCCGACGGCGAGTGCGACGACCACGATTCCGGAGACGATCCTGATGTGGCGCTGGCGTCGCCGGAAGGCCTTGACCCGGCTGCCGATCGCCTTACCCGCCAAAGCGAAGACCAACAGGGTCACTGCGGTGCCAGATGCGAATCCTGCGGTTAGTTCAATGGTCCCGAATCCGATCGTGCCGCTCGCACCGGCCACGGTGATCGCGGCCAACACCGGCCCAGCACACGGCACATAGACCGTGCCGAGCACAAGCCCGAGCAGGAAGCCGCCTCGATCTGGGTTGACATTGCGTTGCGGGATCCGTGTGAACGGAGCCTGCAGGAACTCGCCGAAGCGGGGCACCATGAGGCCGAACCCGAGAAGCAGCAACGCGACCAGTCCGGCCCAACGAATCGTGCCCGACGGGACTGGCAGTGCGGCCAGCACTGCGGCTCCAGCTAAGGTAAGCAGGCTGAAACTGGCCACCAGGCCTGCCACAACGAGGTACGGGCGACGGTGCCCGCTGCCAGACAAGAAAATTACCGGTAACACTGGCAGAATGCAGGGTGACAAGCCGGTGATTGCACCGCCGACAAGCCCAATTAGGAGCAGGGTCAGATCCACCGGGCGGATCTCCTTTCACACCTCAATTCTGATACGACGGATAGAAGAAGCCTTGCCCTCAGAGATGTGATCGGACATACACGTTGTGCGCGGCGAGCGGTCGTCACGCAGCAGCCACGCACCGGACAAGAAAGCGGGAAACCGGCCTGCCCCTTCTCCGGCGATCCGGTCCGCACCTGGGCACATAATGCGGCGCGTGGATCACCCCGCTGTGCCAGGCCTGAAGCGCAGCACTAACCACATCCACGCCGTTCGAGGCGACGCAAAGATCGGCCTGCCCCTGGGTCGCCTCTGGCCGTGAGCGCTCTGCCGTGCTTCACCGACAGGCCGACAGGCTTCAACGTGCGCCGCGATCTGCCAAGGAGCGCGACCGCCGCCCGCAATGTGAGGTGGACCGCAGGCATGAACCGCAGAAGGGGACGCCCGTTAATAGAGTTTGTGCTTGCCATCGCGCGCTCCCGCCAGCGTCAGCTGCTGATTCTGCTGGCCGCCCAGTCGACACTGATCGTGTTGCTGTCGATCAACAGGCTCAGCCCTCTCACCGATGGTTTCGTCGCCAGCAACCAATTCCTGCGGTGGGTTGATCTGCTGAACCTCCTGCTATCGCTAGCCAGCGTCGTGCTCACCTACCTGCTGTTGCGCGCAGTACGGCAGGGTTTACAGCCGGCACGGGCGATCGCCGATCGTGTGTTCGACGCGGCCTTTGCCGTCGGTGCGTGGTTGTATGCGGCCGGGTACGGTGACCACGAAACGACGAATTACCTACATGAACGGTTCTGCCCCACGACGGCGGCCGACCTGTGCCGGATAATTGCCTTCCACGACGACACGTTCTCGCACCTGCTATTCTTCGCCGGCTTCATCATCCTGGCCATCGTGGTCATGGCGGCGCAGACGACATATCCTGACCCGCGGCCGCTTGGGATCACGGACCACATCTCGGTGCTGGTGAATGGCCTTATCTCGGCCGCCGGTGTGGTCGCCAATCTGGCATTCGAGGACATCGGCCTCGACCTTTATGTGGTCGCCGTCGTCGCGGCGACAGCGATCACCTTGCTGATTCTGCGGCCAACCCAGGTAATCCTGCGCTACTACACGATCGCTTTCGTGGCTGGCCTGTTAGTCACCGGGGCCATCAAAGCGACCTGACCCCAGGCCATGGACGCAATAGCCGGTGCCGGCGACGTATGACTGGGACCCTCGCCGACGAGGGCTGGCTATCTCCACACGCCGGGTCACCGATGCCCAGGCAACTATCACGTTGCGACGGGCCGAAGGCAGACCCTGAGAACCACCTCGTATCGCAGCAGCTTTCACAAAACGCCAGTCATTCATAACGTGACCCGCTGAGCCCGGACACTCATGTGGGACCCGTCGCACTCGGAGGCCGCAGCTGCTCTGACCCCACGTGCTCATGTTGTTCCTCCCTGATCAGAATAGCCGGTTCCGGTGCTGCTGGACCGCACTACGCTCGTCCTCGTTGCCGCAGACAAGTGGATGACTCAGTCCTGGTCAAGGCGACCGACGATGTCGTCGAACATCTCGCGGACGGTCGCGTCATCTGCATCGAACACGGCTGGTGTCGGTTCTTCCCTCCACCCCGGATACGTCGGAATCAAGCCCCAGTCATCGGCCATCCCCGCATCCGCCAAAGCGGCGATCACGCAATTTATGAACGACTTCCAGGTCATCGCAACACCTCCCTCGAACGGGCAAGCGTTGCCCTTAATTGTTACCGCTGTCGGGGCCTGTCGACCCAGGGATTCTCCCTGGGGGCGTTGACTGGTTGACCGATTCCGCCCGCTGAGTCGCGAATGCTGCGCTGCCACCGCGGCCGGCCAGGCCTCCGTGACGGGCATGACCCAGCCATACGGGTTTTCAACCGCAATTCGCTACTTGCCGCGCCGAGAAGTTCCCACATGCTTATTCGCCGGACAT
This sequence comes from Actinoplanes sp. NPDC051343, assembly GCF_044455125.1. Lineage (NCBI taxonomy): Bacteria > Bacillati > Actinomycetota > Actinomycetes > Micromonosporales > Micromonosporaceae > Actinoplanes > Actinoplanes sp. NPDC051343. Next base: position 111,976 of record NZ_JBITEL010000022.1, on the reverse strand, counting down.
GCTTCGCGGGAGCCGCTTAGCACACTTTCTTCATCCGCGAGACCGTGGATTCCGGGGTCCAGACCGCGGCGAAGCCCCTCGGTGCAATCGCCTCGCATCTGCAGCGGCAGTGTGGCAGCGCCTTGCCTGCCAGTCGGTCGCCCGCACCGTTCAAGCGCAGGCGACCTTAACAAGATGGCTCAGAGGGTGCGTTCGTACGTAGCCCAGGCGATGTGCGACTCGCGCAGCGTGATAGAGATCCCAGTAATTTCGGCAGCACTCGCGCCCATGTCGCCTCCGGTGATCGCCTGCGCCAGTCGATCGGCGATCACCTTCGCCAGGTACTCGGTCGAGGTGTTGACACCTTTGAAATCCGGTTCGTCGTCGAGGTTGCGGTAGCTGAGGGCACCACAGATCGACTTCAACTTCGCACCGGCCAAGCCGATGTCAATTACGATGTTGTCGCCGTCCAACTCGGTTCGCCGGAACGTAGCGTCCACGACGAAGGTGGCTCCATGCAGCCGCTGAGCGGGACCGAAAACCTCACCCGTGAAGCTGTGGGCGACCATGAAGTGGTCGCGCACGGTGATGCTGAACATTGGGTACTCCTGTCAGTAGTCGATGACATTGCAGATGGTCTTGCTTTCCTGTCCGGCCAGTCGACTCAGGACATCGGGAAGCTCTTCGAACGCGCTATGACCGGTGATCAGCGCCTCAAATCGATCGCTCTTAAGCAGTTCAAATGCGATACGCATCCGATCGCCGTACGACCGGCGGGGCCGGCGGGCCGGCGCCACCTGACCCACCTGGCTTCCCTGGATCCGCAGGCGCCGGGAGTGGAAGAACTCGCCCAACGGCACCTCGACCCGACGATCGCCGTACCAGCTGAGTTCCACGATCGTCGCCTCGTTGCCGGCCAGCTCGAGCGCACGGGTAAGCCCGCTTGACGTGGCGCTAGCGTGAACGACTACGTCCCGGTCGCTGTCGGCCTGGTCCGGCAACGCGAACTCGACACCCAGCGCGGCCGCGGTCCGCGCCCGGTCAGGATTGACGTCGACGAGCTGCACGCGCGCCGCTGGCAGCCCTGCCAGGACGCCAGCGACCGCGCAGCCCACCATGCCAGCACCAATCACGGTGATCCTGTCACCAACCGCGGGAATCGCGTCCCACACCGCGTTAACAGCAGTCTCTACAGTGCCGGCCAACACCGCACGATGAGCCGGTACACCGGCCGGAACGACTGTCACAGCAGCAGCGGGCACGACATAGGCGCTCTGATGAGGAACGAGCGAGAAGACCGTACGTCCGATCAACTCGGCAGGTCCGGCCTCAACCAACCCGACGTTGAGATACCCGTACTTCACAGGGGCCGGGAAGTCCCCGTCCTGAAAGGGGGCACGCATCAACTGGTGCTGAGCCACCGGCACACGACCGTTGAACACCAGCGTCTCCGTGCCCCGGCTCACACCGGTGTGCAGAGTCCGAACAAAGACATCACCGGTTTGTCGGGCGGGTAGCTCCTCGGTACGGATCTCCCCACGGCCGGGCTCAGCAAGCCAAAATGCGCGTATCTGCTCCGACAAGAAAGTGTCCTCCGCTCGTATCTGACGTTCAGACAACGGCACCGACACAGCCGAAGTTCACCGATCGACCGCAGAGAACGGGGACGAGTCGCCAGGCTCAGCAGTCGTCGCACCGTGGCGCTCCGCGCAACGGTGCACAGCGGCTATCTTCCTCGCAAGGCGGCGCACCCACCGTCAGGCGGCTTGCACCGCGCTGCAGACTCTGTCACCACCGCAACCTGTTCGGCGTCGCCCTCGAGGTCACTGATCGACGAGAGCTCCGACGACAAGCAACGGCTCATGATCAAATAGCGAGGATCCACTCTGATCGAGCCAGCCCTCGGCCGGGACAGTCAAAGAACAAAGGCGGGAAAGGTTGGGCAAGCAGCAAGACGTCGTCACCGTACTGGGACGAGCAAACGTCGATCTCGTTATCCATGTCCGACGCCTGCCGTCAGCCGGTCGAGCCGCGTTCGGCTCGCCACTGACCACTACCGCCGGGGGCAAGGCCCTCAATCAAGCCGTTACCGTCGCCCGGCTCGGCGGTGTGGCACGGCTCGTCGCCAACGTAGGCGGTGACGTCTGGGGCCACCTTCTGGCCGGCGCGCTGAGTGAGGCAGGAGTTGACACCGCCGGGTTCCGACTCATCGCGAACGCCACCACGGGCGCCGCCATCATCGCAGTAACGCCGGACGGCGAGTCATACGTCTGTATGGCTCTCTCGCCCGAGACCGAACTGACACCAGCTGACGTTGCCCAGGTGCTCGCCGGGCCTGCGCCGTCCGCAATGGTGACGCAGTTGGACTTGGCGCCCGACGTGGTCCACAGCGTGCTCCAAGCCCCTCGACCGCGATTGCTCGTCGGTAACCTCGAACCACATCCCGAAATCGACCGACAACTCCTCGGCGAGTTGGACCTCTACATTGTCAATGAGGAGGAGGCCGCGGCGGTGCTGGGCGCCGAGCATGTCGAGGCCGCCGAGGCGGTAGCTGAGCTCCAGAAGCTAGGCCCTCGTGCGGTCGTCGTAACGGCTGGTGCTCGAGGCGCCTTCTACAGTCGGGGAACTGGTATCGGCGCCGTTGTTGCCGACGCCGTCGAAGTGGTCGACACCACTGGTGCCGGTGACGCCTTCCTCGGCGCACTCGTGCTCTCAATGACTCGTGGCAGCGACCTCGAAGAAGCGGTCGCCGTGGCGGTACGCGCCGGCGGCCTAGCGGCCCAACACAGCGGAGCACTGCTTCCTCCGCTATCACCAACACAGAGATTCGTAAGGTAGAACGCGATGTATCAGACCTCGAGTGCTTTGCGCCTGCTCGAAAGGGGCGCCCCTGTCGCCCAGGATGCCAGCTCAGAGAGGCAATTCAGTGCCGGCCTGCTCAGCAACTATGTAGGCTGCAATCCAGCCCGGCCAGTTGAGGTCGGGTTCTCCGGTCAGCCTTTCGTGTTCGCCGTGTGCTGTCGCGGCCCGGCGTAGCGCCGCCTCCAGGTCGCCGGTCGAGCCGAACGAATTGACAAGGGAAGAGTCGACTCTTCCCGGTAGGCGGGTTGTGACCTCCTGAAGCAGCCACAAGTTGCCGTCGGGGTCGGTGAAAGACGCACGCGAGCGATAGCTGCGCCGCTCCGGATCGAGCCCCCCGACAGGGCCGTCGGGCGTAACATGAAAGATCTCGTTGACCTCCACGCCAGCAGCAATAAGGGCGTCCCGGCTCGCCACCAGGTCCGACACGACTAAGTATTGCTTTGCGGAGCCTGGCACGGCCTCGCTAAGTCCGGTACCGAACTGCACCGAGCACCATGATCCGCTCGGTGTGAACTGGACAACCCCCGGCGGCGTAACGTCTTTCCGCCAGCCCAGCCGCTGGTAAAAATCGGTGGCGCGTCGCACGTCGGACACCGAGATGACGACCACTTCCAGCTTCATATCCATCTCCCGCATCGCAGCTCCTCTTCTCCTCGGATGTGTTCGCTCTCAGCATGTGGTTTTGGGCCCCCGATCGAGCCAGGGACACACCCTGGTCGGGCCTAGGCGGGTGCCCGGGTCAACCGAGCGGCGTCGCCCCAATCCGCAGAGCGTCCCCGTCTCGGCGGCATCAAGGCCGCGCGGCCCGTGCCCGCGGCAGTTACGCTTCGGGCTATACCGAAAAGCGCACGACATGCGATCGCCTTGGTTTGCAGCAGTTTGGCACCGCGGTGTCTGGCCACCGCTAAGTTGATGCGATCACCAAACGAACCATGCGGCTTTGCCAGCCGTTGTGCAGGCAACGGGTCCGAGCAAGTGACCTGGATAGCCAGCGGTCATTCGAGAACGGGCGAATCCCCCGAGTCGCGACAGGAACGCCGCCTGCGCATCGCTGCTGGCGATGGGTGGCGTCGGCTGCACGACCGAGATAGCCAAGGACCCAGCCTTATATGGTGGAACCGCACCTCATGAAGACGGTTGTGATTGGGGCCGGCGCGGCAGGTCGATCAATGGGCTGGCATCTGCTCCGGCAAGACGACAGCGATTTTGTGATCCTGGACGATCAAAAGGCGGCTCGGTGACCCGTGGCGAAAACGCCACGCCAGACTGCGACTCTTCTCCCGGAGGCATTCCTCGACGGGATGTCCACCGATGCCGTAACCGTCGCCACACATCTCTGCGTCCCGCAAGAGTGAGGCCCTGAAAGGCGTGTGTAGCGGAAGCCGCACGCACCATCCGCGCCCCGCGGAGCGTGAGTTGCTATCACGTAACGGCAACAGATCTGCCGCCCTCTGTTCCGGCAGCCGGCGGCTGCACAGCGGTCCGTCAAGGCAGCGATGCTGACCACAGCGGCTCTGGGTATCGCTTAAGAGGCAAGACGATAAGGCCGAAACGAGGCAATGTGGCAACGAAGAAAGACAGAGCTGCCTGAACCCCAGCCATTGGGGCTACCAACCTTCGCCCTGCGGATGGCAGAGTTGGCAGGCAGGCGGACTCATCTGTTGAGCCGCACGGGTCGCTGAACGCAAGCGCCTTCCTGTAGCCGGCACCAGAACGGCTCTCGGACGTCAATCGTACTGCTCGACCATGAGGACTATGATCCTCGGAAGAATGCCTCCGCCCCAGCTGGCAGTCTAGCCGTCAGCGGAGGTAACCCGTCCCGCCAACGCGTCCGCTGGCCCAGTCTGCGGCTAACTGTATTGACCGGCTTCGGCAGAGTTCAGATTGCGCCGCTATCGGACCTCAAGCCGATCTGCGCTGTTTTTAAGCCGAGCTGCCGCTATCAGGCTGCCTGCTTGCCCAATCGGCCGGTGCCGCGCCGGCTGGAGGGTTCGGTGGAGTCGCGTGCGTCCAGCCACTGTGGCGGGCCAGTCGGCGCGGGATCGGGACCCCCGTAGGGGACAGTTGCCGTTGCCGCGTCCCCGATCGTGCTCTCGGCGCCGCATTGCGATGTGAACGCCAGCCCGAACGCCGCGATGAGCGTCAGCGGTGCCATCCGTAGAGAACCCATGAAACTCCTTAATGTTGGAGGAGGCTTCGTCAAACCGCCGTGGCTTGGATACCCTCACCCGCTGCTTCTTGCCGACCCGGCGGGTGATGCAAGCCCCTGACGGCCTGCGCGGGCCGTTAGCGTACGTCGCGGTCTTCTCCACGCCCTTCCGCCAGCGCTGGGCGCAAGGCGGTCCAGGCCCGATTGAGCATCCCGCAGTTACCTACGAACCGACGGGACGCATGGTTCAGGTACTGATCGTTTCTCCGCTAAAGGTACGCGGCCGCGCCTGGCGTAAGAACAGGACCCGGTTGATGGACACCTCCTTTTCGGATCTGCTGGGACATCCGGTCCCTCTTTCAGCAGCCCAGGCGTCCAAGCAATTGCGGCGCATCGCTCAATCTCGACCGGCATACGTCCACCGGACCGCATGGCAGATACGTCTCACTGTGCTCCATAGAGCTGCCCCACCAGCCACCGGCCTCTTGTCCCTCACGGACTACAACGGGTCCGCACGACACAGGTTCATGCTGGTGACGGGGACCACACCTTTGGTGATCTCTCTGCGGCGCGGGCACGTTCTCCGGCTTCGCGTCCACCCGTATCTCATGTCCGCCGTCGACGGCTCTTGGCGAATCCCACGCGAACTACGCAACTCATTGAAGGGATCCACCAAGGGCCGAGGGCGTCAGCATGGTCAGCTGCAGCATCCACAACAACTGCGGCCGCCAGGAAGGGTGACCCCCAGCCGTGGCTGGTCGATGACGACCTCTAGGTCCGGATCGAGCCGCTGATCCCTAAGCAGCCCCCTTCTTCGGGCCCTGGTCGCTGACCCGTCGATGACCGCGAAGTCCTGTGCGGCATCTTGTTCGTCCTGTTCACCGACATCCGCTGGGAATGGCTCCCCCACAAACTCGGCTTCGGCTGCGGCATGACGTGCCGGCGACGGCTACGGGACTGCAACAACTCTACCGCCTGGCAACGCCCGCACGCTCTAGAGGTCGCCGAGCGCTTCCCGTCACGGCTGACGAAGGCCAGCCGTTGTTCCCGGCATTGTCATCCCCGATCCCTCGCCCTGGCTGCGAGGAGGACGGGCCCGCTGGTGACACGGACGCCGGTAGCGAGGACGCCTGAGTCACCAACAATGTCGCGGCTACCTGCTCTGCCAATTGCCGTAGCCGTACCTGCAAACCCAGGACTCCGCGGTCGTGTCCCGGTAAAGGTCCGCCTATGGGTGTCGCCGTGACTAGACCCACACCTCGAACCTGGGCTGCTTCGGACGCGTCGTTGCAGAAAGAGACTCGGAGGCATGATGTCGCACAGCCGCGAAGTATTCACCGCTGCCCCGGAGGGGATGCGACGCAGATTGTTACTCGACCTCGCCGCCAGCGGACCTGTGCACCGCGTGACACTACCCAGCGGCGCGGGGGCGTGGTTGGTCACTGGGCATACCGAAGCTCGCGCCGCGCTTATTGACCGTCGGTTGGTACGGGGAACGGGCGGTGGCGCATATGTTGAGGAACTGCCCGAGCTGGCTGCCGCGACGCGCCAGCACATGCTTCTGCAGAACCCACCGGGACACACTCGCCTGCGCAAGCTGGTGGCGGCGGCCTTCACTCGTCGGCGTGTCGAGCAGCTAGAGCCCACCGTTGAGAAAATTTCCGCGCACCTGATCGACATGACATTGACGTCCTTGCATGCCGGCGAGACGGTGGACATCGTCACCGGGTACGCATATCCCTTTTCGTTCAGGGTCCTGTGCGTTCTACTGGGGATCCCCGCAGCGGATGAGAAGGCTCTCGGTCAACTCTTCGCCACGGTTACGCAGGGCGCCGCAGCTCCAGTCAACAAGTATGGGCGTGCCGGCACTACGTTGGTGGATTATGTTCGCGGCTTGATCGCTGAGAAGCGGCGGCAGCCGGGCGACGACTTGGTGTCTTCGCTCGTCGCGGCGCAGGACGGCGATGACCGGCTGAGCCCAGACGAGCTCACCTCAATGGTGTTTCTCCTCATGGTCGCCGGCCATGAGACCACGGAAAGCATGATCGCCAATGGCTTGCTACTCCTGCTCCACCATCCGGAGCAGCTCGGCGTGCTACGCACCGACCCGGAGCGGTTGACCGGCGCGGTGGAGGAGATCCTGCGCTATGACGGTCCTGTTCAGTCGACCTTCCCAGCGGTAGCCGTCGAGAACTTCCAGCTGGGTGGGCAAGCGATCCTGGTCGGTGATGTCGTCGTTGTGTCGCCGTTGGCTGCCAGCCTCGACACGAGCAATAGCGGCCAATCCGTCGGCTTCGATGTCCATCGTGAGGTTCCTGCCCACCTGGCATTCGGGCATGGTATTCACCATTGCCTCGGCGCCCCGTTGGCTCGTATGGAGGGCCGGATCGCCTTCCGCGACCTGATCGGTTCGCTCCCTGATCTGGAGTTGACCGACGATCAGAATCTGTCGCGGAGCCCGTCGGTGTTGTTCAACGGGATCGCTGCCCTGCGAGTCCGTCTGGCTGGACAGAAGACGTGGGTATAGAAGCAGGAATCACTGCGGTCATCGGTTCTCGACAGCTCGCAGCCGGGTACCCGGTTTCCGCTGGCCTGCGCCGCTGGCACATGATTCGGCGAGGCCGCCTGTGCAGGAGATCGGGGAACTTCGCGTGCAGCTGGTCGTGTGCCTCAGCCCCGTCTCGGATCACGGTTTCTGACGACTGCCAGCAGGCGACCCCGTACGGCCTCTGTATACGGCCCATTGGTTAGGTCAGTATCGATGGATCGCATCGGCGATGAAGGAGCCTCATGACCCTAAGGAGCAGGTTGTCCCGCCCGGATCCGTTACTGCGGTTCGCGATCCGATTGGACGGCGTCATCATCATGGTGTCCGGCATTGCGTTGCTCATAGCCGCTCGATCCCTCGCCAGGACTCTCGCCGTGTCGGCCTCTGACCTGTATTTGATAGGCGCAGCGAACGTCGCCTACCTTTTCATCGCCTTCTTCCTGGCATCCTTGAGAAGGGTCGGGATTGGCGGCGTCGTGACGGCAACCGCCAATCTTGCCAGCGCAGTCGCGCTCATCAACGATCTTGCGTCCAGTCCCCCAGCCCTCGGTGTCGCCCTGGATGTCGCCGCGACCGGATATTGCCTTGCGATCGGCGGACTGCAGTTAGGCGCATTTTGCCGCTTGCCCAGGGGTCACAGTTCTCAAAGAACTCCGGCCGGGATTTCGTCCATCAGACGGGCTTTGCGGAGCAGGTCCAGACCCATGTAACGGCGACCTTCAACCGTTCGTCGGCCTGTTCGACAAGCGCCGCGCCAGCCGGGCGGATGATCCCAGCGCGTCGGGAGATCCAGACGCCGTGGGCGCGCCGCTGGATTGCTTGTTATTCTTGTGGGTTTTTTGACCAGATCTGGGCATCGTCGAGGTGCTGGGCGCGACCAACTTTCTCGGCGATCGTGTCGAGCACTCCGTTGAGCTGGGTTTCGATTACTGCGTTGTAGGGCTGATCAAAGTCCGCGCGGCCCAGGGTGGCAACCCAACGCTGCGCTCTTGAGCCTCTTGGCGAGCAGGTCGCACAGCTATAGGTCCCGCAGCGCTGCCAGCCGGTGCGGGGCGACTCCGATCCGGCGAGACTTGTCCACGCTGAACATCGGAGACGACCTGGCGCGTGGACAGCTACTTGGTCTCGAGTTGTTCGACCAGTTTCGCCACCCACTGTGTCGAGACCCGAGCGGACAGCTCGTCGCGACGACCGAGATGGGGGCCTTGTTCGCCGCGACGGGGCCGCTGCAGGAGCCGATCCGGAAAGTAGCTGCCGCACGCAATCTCGGAATCGTCAACTCCACGGCGCCGGCGCAGGTGTCTCCGCCGCGAGGCCGGTAGCCATTAGCGTTTGGTTCGTCTGTAGCTGCGCACGCCGTACTCGGTACTGCAGACGAAGTCGACCTCGGCGGCCGTCAGGACCTCGGAGAAGGCTTTACCATCGCCCGTAAATCTTGAACTCCGTTCGGCGGAAATCGCGCTTCCTCCTTCGTGATCTAGACAATCTGGAGAATCTGCGATGGCTGCCCCTGTGCACGCTAGCTGACCTTCGGATACTCCCACAGGTCAGTGGAGAGATATTTCAGACCGGAGTCAGGAATGATAGCCAGGACTGTTGCTCCCTTTAGATCCCCTTCCAGCAGATGTAGAGCCGCAGCGACGTTGGCGCCCGCTGAGAGGCCGGCGAAGATGCCTTCTCGCGCGGCAAGCAGGCGGGCGGTTGCCCTAACTTCCTCCTCCGTGACCTGGACGTAGCCGTCAACGGGAATGTCGCGCAGGTGCGCAAGATCCGCGCGCGAGAAACCACCCCCCTGGATGGGATGGTTCGGTTTGGTCACCGGGCGGCCCGCTAACACCGCCGCGCCTGCCGGTTCCACGGCGAAGCATTTGATCGACGCCTGACGCTCCTTCAGTGCTCGCGTGACGCCGGCAAGGCAGCCTCCTGTCCCGACGAAATCCACGTAAGCGTCGATACGGCCGCCTGTTTGTACCCAGATCTCTTGGGCGGTACCACGGTAGTGGGAGTCTACGTTGCTGAGGTTCGCGAATTGATCCGAGCGGAAGGCCTGCCGTTGCTGGGCGATCCGCTCGGCCTCCACCTCAACTCGGACCATGTCAGCGCCGGAGATACAGCCGGGCACCGATTCAGGCGCCTGATCGACGAGCACGACTTCGGCACCGAGCGCAGCGATCATCCGAACAGGTTCGGCCGAGCTGCCTTTGGAGAGTACGGCAGTAAACGGATGACCGGTCAGTGCGCAGGCGATGGCGAGGCTCGCACCCATGTTCCCACTAGTCGATTCAACGACGGCTTGGCCAGGCGCGAGGCGGCCTAGAATCTCGGCATCTTCGATGATGCGCTTCGCTACCCGATCTTCCTTGGAACCGCCCGGGTTGAGGTATTCGAGCTTCGCGACGATCGAGCCAGCGAGACCGTGGGTCAAGCGGGAGAGCCGCACCATCGGTGTGGCGCCGATGACGTCGATTGCCGAGCCCAGGACGGCAGAACCCATAGCGCTATCATCATAGCTCATGAGGAATGGTAGCAGCTCGAAGTCCTTAACCGACACTCTTCGACGGGAATTCGACCGCTATGTCTCAGGCGAGAGGCTGCCTTCCAGCCGAGCTCTGGTCGAGCGCTTTGGCGTGAGTCCGGTCACGGTCTCACAGGCGCTTGCCGCGCTGGCTGCCGAAGGGCTAGTCGTTACCCGACCCGGTGCTGGCGCATACCGAGCCGATAGCGGTAAAAACCGCCCAACGATTGACACATCTTGGCAGCAGATCGCCCTTACAGCTGACGAGCAACAATCCGAGCCCGCGCCCCGGGTAGTCGACGCCGCTGAGGTCGTCGCAGCTCTTGCTGTACCACTGGCTGGAGTGATCGCGTTCAACGGCGGCTATCTGCATCCGTCTTTGCAACCGGATAGGGCCCTCGGTTCCGCTCTCGGCAGGGCCGCACGACGCCCCGGCGCCTGGGAACGGCCGCCTTTAGAAGGGGTGACGACCTTACGGTCCTGGTTCGCCAGGCAAGCCGGCGAGGGCCTGACGGCCGCGAATGCGCTGATCACGGCTGGCGGACAGGCCGCTTTGAATACCGCGTTGCACGCATTGGTCGCGCCTGGCGCTCCCCTGCTCGTCGAATCGCCGACCTATCCCGGAGCCCTGGCCGCAGCCCGTGCCAGCGGGATCCGTCCCATTCCGGTACCGACCGACGATGACGGTGTCCGCGCCGATCTACTCGAGGAAGCCTTCGCAGCCACCAACGCCCGAGCTTTCTACTGCCAGCCGCTGTTCCACAACCCGACCGGCGCCGTCCTCGCCGCAGAGCGGCGCCGGCAGATCATGGAGATCTCGCACAACGCAGGTGCCTTCATCATCGAGGACGACTACGCTCGCCACCTCGGGCACGGAGGACCGGTCGCAGCACCGCTCATAGCCGATGATCCGTTTGGCGTGGTCGTACACATCAATTCCCTGACCAAGCCCAACTCACCGAGCTTGCGCGTCGCTGCACTGATCGCCCGCGGCCCAGTCATGGAGCGTCTGCGGGCCATCCAAGTCGTGACCAGTTTCTTCGTCTCCCGCCCATTGTAAGAGGCAACCCTCGACTTCGTCAGCGACCCCGCCTGGCCGCGACACCTGCGCTTGACCTCAGCCGCACTGCGCGAACGTCGCGAGACGATGGTCGATGCTGTGCGCACGAGTCTGCCGTCGCTTGTCATGCGCCCACCGGCAGGCGGCTACCAACTGTGGCTCCGCCTGCCGGAAGGTACCGACGAGACCGTGCTCACCACAGCCGCCCTACACGCCGGCGTTGCCGTGTCTGCCGGGCGGCCCTTCTTTGCCGCTGAGGCCCAAGCTGCGCACCTTCGCGTCAGCTTCGCAGACACCGCTGGACCTGCCGAGATCACCGAGGGCGTTCGCCGACTGGCCAGCGTTCTTTCCGAGCGCTCCTGACGTGCGAGAAACGTCACCAGTCCTGGTGGGGCCTCACCTGCCGCAAGGAACGACCGTGTGACTCCGCCGTGGCGGGGGTTTCAGATTCGCGAGGGCGGGCGACTACAAGCGCTACTGACGTCGTTTCGATAGCGGTACTCTGAATCTTCATGCGTCATGGTACCGGTTTAACCACCCGTGCCGCAGCACTGGGCTGCTCGCCGTCCGGCAAAGGTCCACCGGCGCAGAACGGCTCCCCGGGGCGGCAAGCGCTTGCCCCCTGCACCGGGTGCTTTGCGTCCTTTCGTTGCGCGGCTGACATGAACGGAAGCCAGCGGTGAGCACAAACAATCGGGGCGCTCAAAGGTACGCGTCGCCGGACCTCGCCCAGCGGGCGCCGCAGCAAGCACTGCGGTGTGCCGCATAGTGCAGGTTGCCAGTCCTCATACTCCGAGGCTGTCCACCCTGCGGACGAACCCCGTTCAGTTGTGAATGTCGCCACCGTTAAGAACCTGAATCGGCTGGGCTCCGTCGTGTCAGAGAATCGCTCAATCGGCGCGACTCAGACATGCCGCACTTACCGCCAGCCGACCGGCCACGCCGGTGTCTCGACACACCACTCAGGAGCGAACTCGATGATCAGCAGGAGAGAGTTCAGCGCAGCCGTCGCAGGGGCTGCGGCCGCTGGTCCGCTACTGAACGGGATGGCTGCATCAGCAGCCAACAGCACCAGCCGTCCACGTTTCGGGTCCGCCGCCATCAAACAGGTGAAGGCCGGCCCATTGAACGTCGGCTACGCCGAGCTTGGCCCCAGGCGCGGTCGGCCGTGCATCCTTTTACACGGATGGCCCTACGACATTCACAGCTATGTTGATGTCGCCCCACGCCTAGCAGCGCAGGGATACCGGGTACTCGCGCCCTACCTTCGCGGCTTCGGCAACACCTCATTCCGGTCTGCCGCCACCATGCGCAACGGCCAGCAGGCCGCCACAGCATCCGACCTACTAGGATTCATGGACGCGTTGGACATCGACCAGGCCGTCTTAGGCGGCTACGACTGGGGCGGCCGGACCGCAACCTGCTTCAACATCCTCTGGCCGCAGCGGGTCACGGCGAACGTCTTGGTCAGCGGCTACCTGATCAACAATTTGGCAGCCAACCAGACGCCCCTGACGCCGGAAGCCGAACACGGCTGGTGGTATCAGTTCCACTTCGCCACCGAACGCGGTAAGACTGGGTACACCCTTAACCTCAACGCGTTCGACAAGCTGACGTGGGCTCTTGCCTCACCGATGTGGAAGTTCAGCGACGCCACGTACCAGAGATCCGCCCAGGCCTTCAACAATCCGGATCACGTCGCCATCGTCGTCCACAACTATCGCTGGATGCTCGGCCTAGCCGACGGTGAACGGCAACACGACCACCTTGAACAGATCCTACAGGCAGAGCCACCGATCGGCAGACCCACGATCACCATCGGCAGCGAATTCGACGGTGACAACATTGACGGTCACGCTTATCGCAAGTTGTTCATAGACCCTTACCACCATCGCGAGCTGAGAGGCATCGGGCACAACGTGCCTCAGGAAGCCCCTCAGGCTTTCACCCAGGCCATCATTGATGCCGATCATCTCTGATTTGGTCCGCCGAATCCCACAAGGCCATCCTGAGCAACTATTTCCCTCTGCCTCGCCCTATCGAGCCAGGCTCTCGCCTTTGCGACAGAGCGTTCGGAGTGTCAACAACGGAACATTGCAGAGCTCGGACGGCGTATTGCCGCACGACGCTCAAGAAGGGTGTTCTGCTTTACTCTTCGTATTCAAACCGCGTCTGTGGGCATGACAAGGCCGATCACGCTGAATCGTCACCGCAGGAGCAGACGATCGACGTCACGAATTACTGGCGAGCAGCAATCGAAAACAACTATGTCCACCCTCAGACAACAATTTTACACATGAATAATCCGACGAAGGGATTTTGATGGGAAACACGACGACGACAGTCCTGGCTGACAGTCGTGACATGATCGGGGCACATGTGAACTTCCGGCGTGAGTTCGCCGCGTTGCCCGCTGCCATCCGGCGGGTGGTAGCCGGCGACACGGCACAAGCTGCCACCGTCGGCGCGCATGCCGAGTTCCTCGTGGACCTGTTGCATCACCACCACCACGGCGAGGACGCCGGCGTCTGGCCACGGCTGCGTGAACGCTGTCCCGGACAGGTGCAGGAACTCGTAGAGATCATGGAGGAGCAACACGCCGGTCTCGACCAGGCGCTCGAGAACATCAAGGCCAGAACGCAACGTTGGGTCGTCACGGCCAACGTCGACGACGGCCGTGCGCTCGCTAAGGTGTGTGAAGATCTGCTCGGCCCACTGACTGAGCACCTCGACCTTGAGGAAGCGGAAGTCCTGCCACTCATCGACCGCTACCTCACCGACGCCGAGTGGAAGGGCATCGTCCGCGGCGAAGCGGCGACCATTCCCAAGGCGCAGCTGCCGCTGGTATTCGGCATGATGCTCTACGACGCCGACGACGTCACACAGAGCATGATGAAGACAAACGTTCCTGCCCTGATCTGGCCGTTCTTCTCCCGCATCGCGCGGCGGCGCTACGCCAAGCACGCTCAAGCCATCCACGGCACGCCGACTCCACCGCACTTCTCCAGGTGAATCAACCCGGCCGGCTCGCCGACAAAAGCGAGCCGGCCGACTACCGGGGCAGAGCATGAGACGCTGGAATACGTCAGCAGCGGCGATCGGTTCTCCCTTGGCGTCTCGCTGCGCCCACCTTCGCCAGTCTTGATACAGCGGAGCACTTGCACCGTGGCCCACGCCGCGCGGTCACCACCGGGGCCAAAGCCCCGCCGCTTTCCTCGTTTCGTGATCAACGGTGAACGTCTGGGACGAATGCGCCGAGCGGAGATGGAGGCAACGGGGCGGCAAATCCATGGTCCGGGGCCTGGTTAGCCACAGCAAGCGTGCGCCATGACCAGCGACCGCGCCCTCACTGACTAGTACTTCGGGGTTGTTCAACAAGTTGACTCTCACACAGCGTCAGACCCCATAGTAAGAGCATTATGTTTACTATCGGAGACTTCGCCGGCCTCGGCCGGGTGTCGGTACGGATGCTGCGCCACTACGACGCCATCGGCCTGATCCGCCCCGCCCACGTCGACCCGCACAGCGGCTACCGCTACTACACCGCGGCCCAGCTGCGCGTACTCAACCGGGTGATCGCCCTCAAGGACCTCGGCTTCACCCTCCAGCAGGTCAAGTCGATGATCGAGGACAAGATCGAGCCGTCCGAGCTGCGCGGCATGCTGCGGCTACGGCGATCCGAGCTAGCCACCCAGGTCGAAGCCGATGCAGCCCGCCTCACCCAGGTCGACGCTCGTCTGCGCCTGATCGAAATCGAAGGCCACATGGATACCGGCGACGTCATCGTCAAACACGTACCGGCTTTGCGAGTTGCTCGGCTCTCAGGCACAGCAGCAAGCTACGAGGACACTGCATCGATTGAGGAAAATCTAAGTCCGCTTTACCCGCGACTACTGGACCTGATGCGGGAGCACGGCGTCTTCATAGCTGGGGCGCCAATGGCCTACTACGAACCTGCGCCGACCGAGCCAGGCGATGAGACCGTTGCAGTGCACGCGGCATTCCCCATCGCAACCGAAGTCGACCCCTACAGCCTCGGCTTCGACGTCGTGGACCTACCGCCACTCGGACCGGCAGCAACATTACTTCACGAAGGCAACATGATGCAGGCCATGGGCACTGTGCAGAAGCTTGCCAGCTGGATCGACGACAACGGCTACCGGCCGACCGAACCGGGCTTCCCCCGAGAAATCTTCCTCGAATGCCCGCCTTACGAGTTTGACAAGTGGATCACCGAGCTGCAAATACCCGTCACGCCCACCGAAAACTAGGCGAATTGGCGCCGAAGCGTGCGGTGACATGACGATGGCGGTCACGGCGGCCAGCTGTGGCCGCGTCGTACCGGTTCGCCGCCTTCGGTGAGGTACCGGCGAACGGAGGTTCCCGCAAGGACGATGGGTGAACGACTACGGCGGCGTGATGTCCATCGGCCACGACGCGGACCGAGCCCCGCCGCCGGCCACCGTCTCGGAACTGCTGAAACAGGCGGAGCAGGTCGAGGTTGGCGCGACCGTACATCTGGCGTTTGATCATCTTGATGCGATTGACGTGTCCTTCGACTACGCCTGAGCTATAGGTCATGGTCAGCCCGTTGACGACGGCGTCGTGGTCACGGCGCAAGCCGGCGGTGAAGGATCGCAGGTCGGGCTGGTCGTCGGCTTCGACCGCGGTGATCCAGCCGTTGAGCCGCTGTCCTTGCCGGGCGGTCAAGATCTCGGCGAATGCCGCGACGTGGGCGGCCAGGGCGTCGAGGTGCGGGCAGGTGGCACGCGCTCGTGCAAGTTGGTCGCGGTCGTCGTCGGCGAGCCGGTCCGGTCGGTGAGCAGCCAGCTGGTCAGCTGGCGGGTCTTCGGTGGCCGTCGTAGCGCCGGTAGTCGGCCGACTGCGGCCCGCAGCGGCCGCAGGTAAGTGCGGAGGGTCGTTGCGCTGCCTCGGTAGCCACGCTCGCGGAGCTCGGCGCACAACGTGACGGCGTTGGTGACGCCACCGGCCAGGCGTTGGCGCAGGAAATCGGCGTGTTGGTCCAGGACGCACGGACGTCCGGGATGGGGCTTCGCGAGCAGTGCGTCAACGCCGCTCCGCGGGTGAACCGGCGCACGGTTCCGCGGGCCAGGCCGAGTTCGCGGGCGATCGCCCGGATGGTGGCACCTTGCGCGAGTAGTTACTGGACCTGCCGATAACGCTGACGGGTGCGAGGTGCCAGCAGTCCCTGCTCGACCGGCGGCTACACCGCGGACACGCAGCCCGCCGAGACCGCACTCGCACACGTAACCGCAGCCCAGACGCCACTCGCTCGACCTTCTCGACAACCACACCTGCCAGGTGAGGCAGGATCACAGCAAGATCAGAAACTCGCACGGCGGCCGACCATACACAGTGGATCTGCGGGTGCCAGGGTCAGTCTCTGGTCACGAAAAGTGGGTCAGATCCAGTTTTCACGCGCCGCCGACAGCATTTCGTCCCGGACGTGAACGAGTCAATCGTTGGAAAATTGGTCATGCACCCGATGCGTACGCTGATCGACGCCCCAAACTTTCCTGTTGGATCTCGCACGCCATCGCCGTTCAGTACCAGCCGCAGACCCGGCAAGGCCCGGCGGCCACACCGTGCCTTGCGGGCATCGCTTCGCGCGCAGCTTCCGTTGATCGTGGATTCCCGAACGCGCACCGCCAGTTACCCGGACACATCGTCGACGAGCAGAGTGCGCAATTGCTCGACTGTAGGCGCAGCCTGAGTACGCAGCCGGCCGGCCTGCCGAGTTATCGACTCATCCAGCACCTGGCGCGCGTAACGGCCGTTACCAAATGTCCGACCGCGGCGCACGGTCTCGAAACGCTGCCGCAGAGCCGCAAGCGTCGCACCAGGGCACTCGTAGCCCGTGGACCCGGCCAGCCGTTGAAAGATCGCGACAAGCTCGTCGGCGGCATAGTTCTCGAAGCGGATGTGCCGGGAGAAACGCGAGGCGAGCCCAGCGTTGGCAGCCAGGAAGTTCTCCATTTCCCGCTCGTAGCCAGCCACGATGACCACGACCTCGTCGCGATGATCCTCCATCAGCTTCACCAGCGTATCGATTGCCTCCTTACCGAAGTCGTTCGGCGCCCCGGAGACCGCCAATGCGTACGCCTCATCGATGAACAACACACCGCCCCGAGCCCGCTCGAACGCCTCCTTGGTGCGCTGCGCCGTGTGCCCGATGTATTCGCCGACCAAGTCGGCCCGGGCCACCTCAACCACTTGTCCGCCGTTGAGCACGCCCAGCGCCGCGAGCAGATCACCGTAGAGACGCGCAACCGTGGTCTTACCGGTTCCGGGCGGCCCGGAGAAGACGAGGTGCCGCGACAGCGGTGGCGCGGGCAGACCGGCGGCGACCCGGGCCCGCACGGTGGCGAGTAGGTCGATCAACTGGGAGACCTCCCGTTTGACGCCGGCCAGCCCAATCATGTTGTGCAGTTTGGCCAACAGCTGGTCCACCTCGGATTTGCGCTCCTGGCTCCCGCCGCGCTGTTGGAAACCGAGGTCCTGCGGGAGCAGTTGGGCGAGCTGCGCACCGGTCGCGTCCGCGCTCTGCGAAAGCCGCAGTCCCTGCATGCCGACCATCTCCTCGAAGGTCTTACGCGCAACTCGGGCGTTGCCGAAGGAGGCGTCGCGCGGCAGGCCGTCGAAAATCTCGGCGAGCGCGGCTCGCGTCTCGTATTCAAGGACGTAATGGTGGGTGCTGCAGAGTTTCTCGACGATCTCAACCAACTCGACGGTCGAATAGCTCTCGAAGTCGACCGTCTTTGCGAATCGCGACGCGAGCCCGGGGTTGGACTGCAGAAACGCGCGCATCTCGGCGGAATAGCCGGCAACGATCACGACGACCTTGTCGCGCTGATCCTCCATCAACTTCACCAGCATGTCGATCGCCTCGCGACCGAAGTCGTGTCCGCCGCCACCATCGACCGGGGACAACGTGTACGCCTCATCGATGAACAACACACCGCCGAGGGCTTCCTCGAAGCGTTCCTGGGTCTTCACCGCGGTACCGCCAATGTGCTCGGCCACCAGGTCGGCGCGCGACACCTCAACGAGCTGGCCGGCGGGTAGGACGCCAAGCGCGGCCAGGATCCTGCCGTACAGGCGAGCGACGGTGGTCTTTCCCGTACCCGGCGCACCGGCGAACACCATGTGACGCGACATCGGCGGCGTCGGCAACCCGGCGGCCGCCCGGCGCTGGCTCACCCGCTGCAGACCGACCAGCGTGGCGACTTCCCGCTTGACTGCTGCCAGACCCGCCAACGCGTCCAGTTCGGCCAGTAGTGGAGTGGCCGCGTCGTCGGGCGTGCTGTCTTGCCGGGGTCCCGTGCGAAGCATTGGGCCGACGGTCGCCGACGGCATCAAGGACACTTCTTGGCCCGTATCGTGCCGGATCACCCTGGCGTCGGGCACCGTGCGGCGGATGCCGTCTCCGCCGTTGCCGCTCACCGTTCCCCCGGCCACCGTTACCGGCGCCGTCGTTTCCACCAGCAGGCTGTCCCGCGTGTTCTCGATGACCTCACAGCCGTCGAGGCGACCGCGCGAACCGGCGGTGAAGCGGATACCCGACGCGTTGCCGTGCACACGGCAGCGGAGCGCGCTGAACTCGGCCTGCCTGCCGACGAGAACACCGACGGTCGTGGTTTCGCTGATCGCGCCGGAGGACAACGTTGCGCGCGCACCGTCCTCGAGCAGCACGCCGATCTGGCCACCGCGGATCACTAACTCGCTGGCAGTCATCACGGCCTCCTCGCCGACCAGCACCGCGGTGGCCGCGCACTCGGTAAACGTGGCCCGTCGGACGTCGGCCTTCGTCCGGGGGGCCAAGCGCAGCCCGTATGCCGTGCCGCGTACGGAAAGGTCATGCACCGTAGGGGCGGCCGCACCAGCGACGACGACACCCGATCCGCCGCCGGTCACGTCGGCTGCCGCGAGGACTCCCCCGGATTCACCGTCGTAGAGCACTGCCGCCTGTTCGGCGGTCTCGACCACCACGCCGTCGAACTCCGGGCGAGCCGTGCCGCCGACCGCCACCGTGGCCGGCGCCGCCGCGCCCGACGCCCGTATCTCGGTAAACCTGCCCTGCGCCCGATCCAGCAGAAGTAACGCGTGCCCCTGGGTCTCGGTGATCGTCAGCTGATCAACCACCGGATCGGCGTCACCTTTGACGACCATGCCATGGTCCCCAGTCGCCCGTATCTCGCAGTCGGTCAGATGCGGGCGGCCACCAGCGACGAGCACACCGGGGCCGGGCGTGTCATGGATCAAGACGTTGGCGAGTCGGACCGCACCGTCCTCCTCGACCGCCACCGCCGGGCCGTCCACGCCGCTCAGATCGCAGCGCTCGAGAAGCCCACGACCACCTCGGATGACGAGCAGCCCTACCCCGCGGACGTCCGTAATGGTGCAGGCCCGCAGGATCGGGTCGGCGCCGCCGCCGATGGCGACGGCGGTCGTGCCGATGTCTCGCACCGCGGTGCCAGTGACCTCGACCACCCCGCCCGCCTCGACGAGTACGCCACCGCCGGCCGGGTTGCGGACCACACAGTCGGTGAGGTCGAGCCGACCGGCCGGCACATGCACGGCAACCACCCCACGGCCGGCGACCTCGGAATCGATCAATGTCAAGGTTCCCCGGCCGATCTGCAGGGCGGGTAGCACCGGGCTGCCGCCGGCGAGGATAAGCCCCCGCAGTGTCGCGGTCCCGGCAGCCGCGAGTACGGCCACGCCGCTGCCGCCGTCGATCGTCACCGTCCCACGCCCGTCCTCGGCGACGATCGTCACGTCAGTCGTCAGCCGCAGCTGCTCCCGGTAGGTACCTGGCTGCACTACTACGGTGGCGCCCGGCGTGGCGTCGGCCAGCGCGGCGGCGATCGTCGGCCGACTCTCCGCATCGGTCTGCGAGACGGTCACCAGGTCGTTGCTCACGCGGCTCCATTCTCCGGGTCGGGGTACATGTAACCTTCGTCGTCGAACCCGGGCAGGAAGGTCTGGGCGCCGGCTGCGCCCCAGGACTTCGCCCGGGGAGCGTCGCGCAGCCGGGCGACGATGCGCTCGGCTCCGTCCGCGTCGCGACGGACGCCGTTCAGGTCGCGCAACAGCAGCCGTGCCGGGATCGCACCGTCGGCCTCGTCGACGGCGAGCACCCGGAACCGGCTGCCGGGTATGAACAGCGCGGCGCCTTCGTCCTCGGCGAGCTCGCCGAGCCGGTGCGCGCTGGTGGACCAGATCGCGAGCTCGACCCGCTCCTCGGTCGCCGGTCCGGGCCGTGCGCGAGCGCCGACGAGGGCGGGCTCGACGAGGTCCTGCCCTGGGCGTAGGCCGGCGATCCGGTCTGGGCCGACGGCGGTACTTGTGTACACCGGCCCGAACACCGTGGGCAGTCGGCACAGGCCGTAGTGGATGTACCGCGCCAGCAGACGAACGCGATCGTCGGGCGCGACCTCGCCGCGCAACCCGCAGTTGACAAAATCGCTCTCGTCTTCCAGGAATGCGCGGACGGCGACGAGCCCGGCCGCGATCCCGTCGGCGGTGCCCGCGACCGCGCGCAGACCGGGCTGTTCGGCCAGAGTTTTGGTGATCAGGCGGGCGTGTGCGTCGTACCGGCTGCCGAGGATCTGCCGGAGCTCGGCCCGGCTGACCGTGTCGTCCCCGGTACCCGGTGCCTCGCTCGTCAGCCAGAGCGCGGTGCGCTTGCTGGTGATGGTCGGCGGATCGGCCGTCTGCGGGCCGGCGGCCGGCGGCTGGGCCACGGCGAGCACTTCGGCGGGTACATTGGCCGTCGGCTGCTGCTCGACCTCGTCGGCCGGTAGGGGCCGCGGCGCTGTGGGGACGGACATGACTTCGGGCGAGACCACTCTTTTGTCGAGCATGCGGGCGGCCTCGGCGCCGACGACGATGGGAGCCTGGAGCACAGCAGGCGAGGCGGCCGGCCGGATGCCTGCGAACGGGCGCGCTGTGGTGGCGGCGCCGGCCGCAGTTTCAGCCCGAGTCAGAACGCCGCCCGAAGCTGGTCGCCGGGGGCCGCCGCGGAGAGTATCCGCCGGTGCGTCGTTGGACAGATTCTCGTGCGGTGTCACCCAGTGTGGTTCAGCGATGGGCAACGCCGGCGGCTGCGTCTGTTTCGTCAGGTCCGGTACGGCAAGGCGTGCGTCGAGGCGTTGCGGCGCCGCCTGTGGAGACCTCGGCAAGCTAGGAGGGGCTTCCGGCTCAGCCAAATGAGTGTCCTGCCCGGCCTGCGATGCCGCGGATTCCTCCAACTGCGCTCCTGGGGCCAGGGCAGACCGCGGTAGGTGGCTTGCCGTCCTGAGTGGCGGGAGGACCAGTCCGAGCAATTCTAGGCGTCGGGACCGGCTCGCGCCCAAGGAACGGGGCCACCAGCGCCGAAACGGTTCCGGCGCGATCACGAGCCCGGTGGCGGTGACCGCTGCGTGTGCGGCGGTGACGATAGGGCGGCCCAGCGAGTCGGCGAGAGCACCAAGCAGCAGGTCGGCCGCCGGGCCGGCCGGTATCGTCCCCCGGGGCAGGAGAATCACCGGACGGTCGTCGCCGGGCAGCCCGGCCGACAGGTGGGCGGCGAGCACACGCGGGGTCAGCAGCGCACCAGCGGCATGGAAGCCAGCCGCGTCGAGTTCAATCTCCACGACGTGGCCGGCCAGCACCGTGACGGGCGGTCCTGGGTGGTCCACGAAGGACCATCCAGCGACCGTACGGACGCCCGGCACGCCCGTGGTGTCACCGAGACCGGGCGCGGCGTTAGGGGGACGCACGCGCCTGGTCGGCCGGTGGATCACGGGCGTCCAAGCGACCGGCGGTCGAGGAGGGGGAACCCTGGCCGTACTCACCGCCGACGCTGCTCCGAACTCCGCACCATGTGCCGGTCCTCCTCGTCTTTGTTGCCCGGGACATGGGTGCCGGACACCTCCTTGACGGCTCTCCGGACGGGAAGGTTCAAGACCGGCCGATGGAATCTGCGGCAAGTCCCGAATAGAGGGCCGAAAGTGCCCGGTGAAGGGTCACCGCGTCGAGTGCGGGCGGGGTCGGACCGGCCCGGCGGAGATGATCCAGCAGGTCGGAATCCGGGGCGAACCGATAACGACCCAGGTAGTACGCGACGGCCTCGGACCAGATCCAGTTGCCGTCGGTGCGAAAACCGGCCGGAACGGTGGCAGAGGCGCCCGAAGCGGCGACGTCCGGGCCGCGCTCCGGTGTGATCAGGAGCGGCACGCCCGCCTCCAGATAGGCCATCGCGCGGTCCGCCTCCTCGTCGTGGAGAAGAGAGTGGTCGGCGGAGAACACCGTCGGGGCAGCCGTCACCGGCATCGGGCCAGCCGGCGTGGAGGCCCATAGCAGGGCGGCGAAGCTGAGCGCGGTGCGCTGGAACACCGGCAAGGAACCGGGATCGGCGAACGCTTCGACCTGCGGATGGACTTCGCCGGCTTCGTCAAGCGCGGTCTGCACGACGGCCGCCGCGGTCCACGGTTCTTCGTTGGTCTGCACGAGATAGACCCGGCGCGGCGGCGGCCACGGGGTGTCGACCGCGGGGTAGCGCCAAGATCGCCAGAGGCCGAGCGTGCCGATGCCTTCGACGGCTGTCCGGGCCGCCTCGTCGACGGTGTCGAGCTTACCCGGCCCGTCGTACGCCACCGTCAGGTCCAGGGAGTACGGAACTTCGTCGATCTCCTCCGGACCGGCCGGCGCGAGGCCGAATGGCGGGATCGGCTCGGCCTCCGCTGTCTCAAGCACCGTGATCGCCTCGGCGTCTTCCCCCGCCTCGTCGAGTGTCGCGCGTAGCAGGTTGGCATCGGCCCGGCGCACGGCGACGTGCCCGGCAAGCGCAGCGAACGCGACCGCCTGCGCGACGTCGACGACACGGCCGCCGGCGAGCCAGTGGCGCGCTTCGGAGACCAGGTCGTCTGGTAGCCGGCCGGCCATGCGCTGCAGGAGGTCGTGATAGTCCTGCTGACGATCTTGTTCCGTCATTCTTGCGGCTCCCCAGGGTGGGCGGACAGGGTTCCCTTCCGCAACGGATTGCCGAGCGGAGATGTTCAGTCCTGGCCGGGCACCCTGGTCCAGAGCACCCCGGTGCCGGTGACCACCAGCATCGAAGCCGACGCGGCCGAGGCGAACCGAGCGGCCTCGTAGCCGCCTGACGGTTCCACCCACACCGGCCGGCCGGCCTCGTTTCGCAACGCGAGCGCGACTACCGGCCCAGGGGGCCGGCGGACCAGGATGTAGGCGACGGTTCCGGGACCCGCTTCGCGCACGGCGTTGTAGGCGTGGCGGAGGTCGGACAGTCGTGACCAGGTGATGCCCGGAGTGACTCGGGCCTCGGCGGCCGCGAGGGTGCCGTCCGTGCGCTGTCGCGCCTCGCCCACCCAGTCGGCCGGAGCGATCAGGGCCGGGTGGAGATTCGCTGCCAGTCGTTGATCTGCGGCACCGCCGCGACGGTGTCGGACGACCCGAACGGAAGCCGGGCAGCGCCGACAGCCGGCAGGTAGTGCGGCAGCGAACCGAGCGGCCGTGCCCCGCCGGTGCGGTCGTTCAGCGTCGGAGGCAGCACGGCGTCAAAGTGGTCGCCGGTGCGCAGCACCTCGATGTGGCGGGCGCCTTCGGGCCCGGCGGGTTGCGGCTTCGTGCCGCCCGCCAGGTGGATCTGCAGTTGCGCGCCCAGCGCGTGGCCCAGCAGGACCGCAAATGTCTCGCCGACCGGTCCGGCCCAGCTGCGGTCCCAATCTCGCACCGCCGCGCGCAGCCGATCGAACTCGTCGGGCCCGGCGGCCCGGTTGTCCTCCAGCAGGTAGGCGGAGAGCTGTTCGCGCAGCACGTCGATGGGGATGTCCTCGCGGTCCACTGGGAACGTCACTCCCTGGCCAACGAGGTAGTCGAACATCTGCCGTACGGTCAGCGACGAGTCGGCGAGGTCCCCGGTCGGCGCCCCGGTGCCCGGGTCCAATCGCAGCTCGACTTCGTCGATCGCTGTGTCGACGGCAGCGTCCTCGTCCTGTCCCCGCCCGACCAGCTCGTCAACGCGAGCGTCGAGGTACGCCGGCCGCAGGACGCCGAGCGGCAATACCTCGGGGTCACGGATCCTGTCCAGGCCCGCGTCGCGCAGGCGCTCGACGAGGCCGGACCGTGTCAGGTCGAACGTGTCCGCGAGGGCGGTCAGCCGGAGCTGGCGCAGCACCTGCCCCGGCACGCCGGCCACACCGCGGTCGTGGAGATAGCGAGAAACCAGGTCGCGCAGCGCGTCCGTCGCCCGACGCAGCGGCGCGTCGCCCGGCACCCCCTCGGACGACTGCTCCCACTGGCTCGTATCCCGGTGCACCCGGGCCGGGTCGCCCAGCCAGCTCAGCAGCGCAGCGTCGCCGATGCCCGCAGCCGTCAGCCGTCCCGCAACGTGCCCGGGGTCGGCGGCAACCACCGAGTACAGCTGGCAGCGCCCGTCTCGTGGGACATGCAGTATGCGCACCTCGGGCCGGACGTCCGGTGGTACCAAACGCCGCGGGACTGCGGACAGCGGGCGGGCGAGACGATAGGGACGCACCCCGCCGGTTACCGGCACGGCCTCTGGCGGCGCCGGTATGCGTACGGGACGGGTAAGCTCACCGTCCCGCCACTGGCCGTCGCCCTCGACGGCCTCGGTAAGACCAAGCCGCGCCCGTACGCTGTCCGGCAGCGCGACGGTACGCACCGTCGCCCGGCCGTCGGTTTCGAGGTTCAGCACGCCATCGGTGACCGTCCGCACCCGCTCAGCCAGTTCAGGTCGGCTGAGCACGAACTCGACCAGCGCCGCCCAGCCGCTGGCCGGGTCGGGCAGCGCCCGGATGACCGGCTCAACCATGGTCAGGTGTAGGTCCCCGTCGCGTTCGTCCAGGCTGCGGATCAGGCTGGCGGCCAGGCGCTGCATCGCCCGGGGCAGCTCCTGCTCCTGATAACCGGGTCCGGCCCGGTCCGGTCCGGTGCCGGCGCGGCCGTCCCGCGGGCCGATCCGGGTAAGCAGCGGAGCGTGCTCTGCGCCGCGGCCCGCCCGATCAGCAACCGCGCCGATGACCTGCGGCCCGGTGCGCAGCCGCCCGGGCTGGTGCCGGTCCCGGTACAGCGGATCGGTGAGCTGCGCCTCGGCCGTCGCCCGGTCGGTGTATGCCACGACCGGCTCGGCGCCCGCGTAACGTCGTGCGTACTCGCCGAGAAGCTCCTCGAAGAAGGGGTGCTCCCGGGCCGACAGCGCAGCGGACGTGTGCAGGGAACCGTCAGGGGCGCGGCGGAGGGCGAAGCCAGGACCGCGCAGAGCGCCGTCCAGTTCGTCGGTCCAGTGTTCGCCGAGCACGGTCCGGTCGTCGCCGAACAGACCGCCGAAGGCGTGCAGGACCTCGGCCCGCAGGATTGCGCCGGCCGCGCGAAGGCCGTCCGGGCTCTCCCGGTTGCGCTCGATGTTGAACTCCCGGGCCAGCCGCATCGGAGCGCCCTCATGGAACACCTCGTCGACGTTGATCAGCAGAATGCCGTTCTGCTGGGCCCAGGCCAGGGTGTCCCGCACCTCGTCGAGACGGTCCCGTTCGGCCGCCTTGTACGCGTCGCGCATCTCCGGCAGGGTGGACGCGGCTGCGAAGTCGGCTCGCGAGGTGTCGGTCCAGACGACCAGAGGCAGCCCGTGCCCGGCAAGCTGGGCCGCGAGCCGGCCGAGGCCGCGCCGCGTCTGCCTCCCGGTGGTCTGATAGGCCCGCGGGCCGCCCAGCCACGCCGCGTGCGCGATCAGCGGCAGCTCCTGCCGGACCGGCAGCCGGGTGTGCTCGCCGGTGGCCCGCGGCCCGGTCCAGATCCGTTCCCCGGGGTCGTGAGTCTCCCGCACGCGGACCGTGTCGGGTCCGCCGCGCAGTTCGGTCGGCCCGAACGTGGTCCGGTCGAGCCAACGCGGTTCGGTGAGATCGAGCCACCGGAAGAACTCGGCCAGCTGATCGCTGTGCAGGTCGGCCGGGGTGAAGTCGGTCAGGAAGCCTGGGCGCCCTCGGGGGGCCAGTAGGCCGAACAGGTCCTCTTCGGGCCGGGTGGCGGGCCGGACCCCGGCCCTCAGCTGATCGAGGAGCTGGTCGCGGGTTGGTGAGGGCGCCTGGTCCATGGAGCCCGGGCCGTCCTCGGCCTGGTCGGTGGATCCGTCGGTGGCCGGGTGAATGGCGATGGGTGGGACGGCGAACCGCCGGCGGCGTCGGCGATCGATGCCGGGGTCGCCCGGCTCGGCCGCCTGAGCAGGCCCCGTAGGCCGGCGATCCGGCGGAGCCGGTACGGCTTCGCGGATGCCCGCGCCCTGCAGCCTCGCCACGCGCTGCGCGACGCTGCGCGCTTCGCCGATCCCCGTCTGCCGGAGCGCGTACGCGGTGTCGATCACATCGGGCAGAGCATGCTGGCCCTCGTCCTCCGGTTCGGGCCGGTAGCCCGCTTCGCCCAGCAATATCTGAGCGCGCTCGATGAGGTCGTCCCGACGTTGCGGCTCGAGACTCCACAGCTCCGTGCGCTTGTGTTCAAGCGACGGCGGCTCAGCCGGCCACTGGGCCGGCGGCCCCGGCGGAGTCACCGGGGTGGTCCCGAGGGCAACGAACAGCAGTTGGGCCGGTTCCTCCGGCAGCGCCGGCTCGTGCGTCGTGAGGGTGCCCGGACGCAGCGGATCGCGGTAGGTGACCGTCCCGTTCTCGTTGGCCACGACGAAGACCCGGCCCCGCTGCCAGGCGGCCGATCGGCCGATGACAACTCCCCGCGCACCGGGACCGGCGCGACGCACCGCATCACCGACATCCGCCAGGGACGCGACGTCGACCGATTGCCCGGTGCCACCGGAGCGGCGGGCATGGGCGACCAGCTCGCGCAGCGCCGCCGCGTTCGTTGAGGGAGCGGCCGCAGCAGGCTCGCCGGGGGCATCAGGCTCGCCGAGGGCGGCGTGCACACCGTTCGTCAGCCATTCGCCGGCCGGGTTTCCCTCCCGCAAGTGGATGACCTCGCGGCCCCCCAGGGACCGGCGGGCGATCACCTCGAACGTCATGTCGGCCGGCAACGCGACCGCACCGGGGCGAAGCGCTCCGAGGTCTATCGCTACGGTCCGGTCGGCGGTCGCCAGCACGAGCAGGCTGCCGTGCATACCTTCCAGAGCCCGCAGATCGCTGTTCGCGATGAGCAGCCGGTGGGCCGCCTGAGAGGCGGTGCCGGTCAGGGAAGCGACCAGGCCGGGCACCGCGGTCGGATCGGCGATCAGGTACGCCATGCCGCGATGGGCCAACTGCTCGGGCACCGCCGGCAATGCCTCGGCGAGCCGCCGGGTCAGGGCCAGGTCGGTCACCGGGCGCCCGTCGCCGGGGACGCCGTCGGCCAGCAGGTTGCGCAACTCGATCGTCGCCTGGAAGCCGACCGTGGTGGCCTCGGGAGCGGCCTTGACGACGTGCCGCCGGACCACGGTGGCGCCGCGCCGGTCGAGGCGCACGATCGGCGGTGTGGTGGCGGACTGCTGGACCGACCAGATCCCCATCAGATAGCGGACCGCTATTCGCGAGTCTATCCACTGATTGTTCATTAACCCGGGCGCGGCGGTCCGCCGGGTGACGCGCATCGGATGATCGCCGCGGGGGGCCATACGGAAGATGGCGTAGTCGTTTCTGCCGAGATCGGCTCGCCCGTGCACCGCATATTCGTCGTTCAGACCCATTAGATGCATGATCTCGTGGCCGACCGTAGCGTTGATCTCTATCTCGGCCCTGTCCAGCAGGTGTATGGGCCAGGTGATATTGCTTATCGCCTCGTTGCCGGCCGGAACCGCGATCACGTGGTCGGACTTGTCGCGGGAGCCGAACTCGATGTGGACGTGGAACTGGTCGCCGCCGGGCAACCGGAGCCGTTCGTTGATATGACTGGCCAGGAAGCGCTGGGCGGCCTGCTGGAAACGTCCGACGGCCTCGTCCGACACGCCAGCGGCGGGGGCAAGATGAAGCCGGAGGCGGAAGATACGCACGGTGGTGGTGCGCTCGCGCCCGCCGGCGTCTCTGTCGACGACTGCGGCCCGGGTGACCTGGTAGTTCACCCTCGAGGAAGACCGATCGAAGGGCGCGCCTCCCGGCCCGAACGGATGGAGCGGCTCGCCGAGCCGGGTATCGACCCGGTTCCAGTCGCTGGGACCGAGGGAAGCCACAATCGGCGCCAGATCACGGACCGGCTGTTCCAGCGTCCACCAGCCGGGCGTCTCGACGGACACGTTCGCGGTGCGCCACACATTCAGATGGTCGGCGTAAGGCAGCGCGTGGCCCGGTTCGACGGACGCCGGGAGCCCGTCGCCGGAGAGGTCGGGGACCGCACTCAGGACGACCTTCACCGTCGGCGCGGCCCGGCCAGCCGACCGGTGCGGCGGCCTGATTTCACTGACGATCTCGTACCGACTTTTGACGGCCTCCGACCGGTCTAGATCGCCGCGAAGGCGCAGGAGAAGGTGCTGGGCCAGCCGCCTCCAAAGGACATCCTCAACGAGCCTGCCCAGTGCGTGCGACTCTTCCTCATCTGCCTTCTGACGAGGGGTTACCCGCACCTGGGCACGGATCTTGATTCGACTGTCAGCCGGGATGGTATCCGTCCGCTGGGCAAGAACACCGGCGAGCGCGGCAATCTGCGCGTTTCCTGCGCCGTCCAACATGTACCCGGCGGGGCTCGCGGCGGCGACAAGCGAGATGACCTCGACCCTGCGTGCCGATCGCACGGGCCGTGCCACACGCCCCTGGGCCGGTCCCCAGTCGCGGAATGCGACCTCCAGCATCTCTCGACCGACCGGATCATGCAGCAGGGACGTGTGGACGACGACCTGCGGCGAGGCGACACGGTGTTCGCTCGCCCATCTCGTGAGCACGGTGCCGAGACGGAACTCCAGTCCAAGCCGGATCCGGTCGACCAGGTTCCGTAGCGCCGGTGCCGCCAATCCATCGACATCGACGTCTGGGGTCCGCATCGTGAGTGTGAGGTGCACCGTGTCGGTCCGGACAGGCCTCCGGCCGGGAAGAGCCGGGGGACGGCGGTTGAACAACGCCCGGACGATGTCGTCCCGGCCCGCGCGATAGACCTGACCGACCAGCCACCGGGTCACCGCGAACAACGCAGCTGGATCGGCGATCGACGACGTGGCGCCGATCAGCCGTTGCGGCACCGTCCACAGCGACACCGGCGCCGCCGGCGCCGTCGCGTCGGACGTATGCTCCAGCAGTAATTCCGGCGTCTGATGCGCGGGCAACGTGGTCGTCACCGCGGTCAGCCGGAGCGTCCCCGGTCGGGGCAGCACGCCGCGGCCCTCAGCGAGTTGACGGGCGTCAGGGTGCCGGATCTCGATGTTATGGACGCCATCTCCGGCCTGCGCTCCCAGAACCACCGGCAGGGGCAGCCGCGGGCGTAGTCCACCGTCTCGGAGGACCCGGAATATCTCGTCACCGTGCAGGGACGCGCGTAGAACCGTACCGGGCGCGACCGGCGGGAGTTGACTTAGGCCCTGCTCGGTGAGAGCGGCCGCGGCGATGGCGTCGATACGCCCGCCGCCGACGGCGCCCAGCGGGCGGTCCCATTCCGGCGTCCAGAAGGCGGCCGCCGCAGCGGCGGGATCGGCGGCCAGCCGCCCGGCGCCGGTTCGCAGATACACCGCGGCCGACGGTGCCAGTGTTTCCGCCGCAAGCCGGGCCGCCCGCTCGACCGCGCCGCCGATCGCGGCATCGAGCGCATTCGATATAGCGGCAGCGGAGTGCTCCAGCCGGATCCTGTCATCGGCGTACTGCCGGTGCCACTGGTCGTGGTTGAGCTCGGCGAGGGCCGCCAGGGCCATGGATTGCGGCGCCCGTACGGCGGCCAGCAGCACGATCGCGGCGCCAACGCCGATAACGTCGCGCGGGGTGTCGGACGATACCGGCAGCAGTGGCCGCGCGATTTGCCAGGAGCGGGCCGCGAGCTCCGCCCGCAGCGCGTCGCTGTCCCGGTCTTCGATCGACAGCAGCGCGTTGGCCGCCGCGGCCATTTGAGCCTGCGTTTCGTTCCGATAGGCCGCGTTCGCCGCCGGGCCGTCGAGCGGGTGCAGGATTTCCGTGCGTAGGGCCACGTCTAGTGCAGCCGGGTGGCCGGACATCCGCCCCACCAGACGATCCAGGCCCAAGGTGAGTCGGTCGCGGGCCAGCGGCGTCAGGGCGCCCATCCGCCCGGGCAGCATGGCGCTGGCGGCATCGACCAGGTCGGTCCCGAGTCGCTCCGGGCGCGGGCCGTCGAGGATCCGGTCCCATTCCCCGCCGAGCTCTCGGTAGGCGCCAGCCCGCGCCGAGGGCTCCTGGGATTTCGCGCCGCTGTCGGCGGCATGTCGAGCAAGCGCTCGGGCGAGGCCGAGAACTCGGTGGATTTGCCGGTCGACAAGGGTGAGCCGGGCCGCCTCGTCGTCACCGTGCAGATTATCGAGGTGCATCTGAAGGTCCCGGGCGGTCCGGCCCGGTCCCAGCAGCCGTAGGGACACGACGTCGAGGACGTGCGGCAGACCGCGGTTGATGTTCTCGAGCGCCGCCTGGAGGGTCATGGCCTCACGAAGGAATTGCTCGCGCAAATCTTTACGGGAATCGAACGCGGAGACCTCCGCCCACTCCTCGGGTGTCATGTCCTCAATGAGCGTGTCGAGGTCGCGAACCCCCCCAGAGTGCCCGGCCGGCCCGGGCGCCCCGGCGCCGGAGCGATACGTGCGGATGGAATCGGTGGCCATCGCGGACGCAAGGCGGCCCAGGCCGACCGGGCGGAGGAGGACCGTTCCGTTCTCCTTCGTCGCGGTGGCCCCGACGCCGGCGTCGGCGGCGGTCAGCAGCGCCTCGTAGTGGGTTTCCGGCACCAGAAAGGAACGGACTTCCATCGGCACGCTGCCCACGGCGACCGACAGGCCGAGCAGCAGCATGGCGGTGCTCGGGTTCGCGGTGACAGTGATCATGTCGCCGGCGTCGCGTCCGGTCTCCACGCTGTCGCGTACGGCGTCGGCGTTCCACTGGTTGAGCCCGAGCACCGCGACCGCCGAACTGGAGGTGCCGCTTGTGCCTCGCACGGGCGCCACTGTGAAGAGCCGTACGTGATCGCGATCGGCGTGGATTTCGACGAGCGCTCCGTCATCGCGCCGGCGGACGGCGGGTGCCGGGCGAGCTGTTTCACGGGTGGTTCGAGGCGCCGGCGTCCATGGCAGCCGGGCAGTCACGGGCAGGCCGGCCGACAGTTCGGGTCGCACGATCGCCGCCGGCCGGGCCAGCTCGGTGCCGTGCCACCGACCGCCGGGCTCCTCGGACGGCGGCAGGTCGCCCAGGCCAAGCCTGCGGCTCGCGTACCGGGGCAGCGACACGACCTCGGCCCGGGCTAGGCCGCCCGGAAGATCCGGAGCCACCAGCCGGCGGTCGGTCACCGAGCGGACCAGGCTGCGCAGCGTCGGGTCGGAGGTCAGGAAGTCGACCGTCGCCGCCCAGCCGGCATCTGGGTCGGGCAGCCCGTTGATCACCGGGGCCACCTCGGTGAGGTGCAGGTCGCCGCCGCGGCGGTGCAGGCCTGCGATCAGGGTGCGGATCACGCCGGCGAGGGCCTCCGGCGCCTCGCCGTCGGTGTAGTGCCGGTGGGGCCGGAAGGGCCGCGAATCGGTTTCGTTCGTCGCCGGAGCATCTGGCCGGGCGTGCGTGCCGAGCTGGAGGTGTCGAATGGCGGGCACGGTGCCGGCGTCCGCGGTGATGTCCTGCAGGATCCCGTCGAGCACCGAGACCACCGGACGGGGGGCCGGCGGGCTCTGTCCGAGCGCGATGCGTTCGGCGTCCGCCCGGGTGGTGGCGGGTGGCCGCTGGTCTCCTGGCCGGTCGCGGTGTTCGGCCAGCCGGCGCAGGTAGAGGCGGATGAAGGGGTGCCCGCGGGCGGCGAGCAGCGCGCCGGGTCCGCCGTCCGGCCGGCGTGAGATCGCGTAGCCGTTGCCGCGACGGGCCTGTTCCACCTCATCGTGCAGCCCGGAGGCGAAGGAGGCCTCGTCGACAGGTGGCCCGGCGAGGTCGATCGCGAGGCCGCCGAAGCGTGCCGTCACCTCCAGGCGCAGGATGTCCGCCGCGGCCGACCAGCCGTCGGGGCTCTGCCGCTGCCTCTCCGCGTGGTAGTAGTCGCCGGCGATCATTGGGGCGTCGGCGTGGAACACCTCGTCGGCGTTGACCAGGTAAAGGGCTGGATTTCGGTCGCGCAGGCGCAGCACGAGGTCTCGCAGTTGTCCGGCCGGGCTGTCGGGCCGCTGGCCGGCGTCGGTGAAGGCGGACCTCGGGAGATCGGTCCAGACCGCCATGGCGTACCTCTTTGCTGCGGCGCGCGCCAGCGACTCGAGATGGCCGGCGGCGGCGCTCCGGTCGGCGGAGCCGCCGGGCCAGACCACATGCACCAGGCGCGGCCACTCCAGGGTGTCAGGAAGCCAGCGCAAGTCGGCCGGGATGGTGGCGTTGGTTCGGGCCCAGTACCGGGTCGGTCGCGGGTCTGAGCGGACCAGGTTCCTGAAGGGCCGCAGGCGATCCGGGCCGATCGGCCGTCGCGTGAAGCCGGGCGCGCGGGCGGGGTCGGTGAGGTCGAGCAGCGTCAACATCGTCGCGAGTCGGTCGACCGGCACGCGGTCGTGGTCGAAGGCCGACAGGAAGTCCGGCCGGGCGGGCCGTGGTGTGTCGAGCCCGGGCTGCCTCATGCGGTGGAGTAGCCCGCCGGCGGCGGTCGGCAGCGCGGTGTTGGAGGAGTGCGTGGAGTGGCTGCCGGGGTCCAGCGGACCGGCCGTTGGCACGCGCAGCGTGAGGCCGAGAGCGGCGGCCCGGGAGCGCACCCGGTTCGGTTCGGTCTGCGCCCCGGAGGGGTTGGCCGCCGCCTCGGAATGGCGGACGTTCTCGTCCCACAGCAGGACGTTGTCGGTGCTGACAGGTATCCCGACCGCTGGGACGCGGGCCGGGCCCACCGGCAGAAACAGGATCTGCGCCGGGTTGAGGGGCAGGGAGGCCGGCGACGAAGGCGGCAGCGGGTCTACGAACTGGACGCCGCGGTGATCGCGCTGGACCACCAGAACCCGGCCGGTTTGCACGTGGCCTCCGGGCACCCGTTCGCGCACGCCCACGATCACCAGGCCGGCGGCGTCTTCGGGAGCCGTGGACAAGGCGACCGCAAGGTTCCGGAACGCGTCGACGTGGGTCAGACTACGACCGCCGGGCCTGCCGCCGTTCGCGTACACGTGCAGGCTCTGGATCATTTCGGCCTGCGTCCCGCTGTGCCAGGGCGGCCCGGCGGGACCAGGCCCGGCCTGGCGCGAGGCGAACCATGTCGCCGCTGCGGTCAGGCCGGGCAACAGCCAGTTGGCGGTCACGTCGTGCGTGGCGGAATCGCTGGTGTGGTGCCACCACGGCGTGCCGTCGGCCCGGCCGGGCGGCACCGGGTGGGCGACCGTGGCTGCCCAGTCTGGGACGAACTCGCCGCGGTCGTCGACGACTGCAGCGTAGGCCCGGGAGTCGGCGGGGTCGGCGGTGTGGGGCACCGGCAGGACCTGCCGTCCGGCGGGTGCGTCCGGGTTGATCCAGACGACCGTGTCGTCCGAGGTGCGGTAGGCGAAACGCGCGCCGGTGAACCCGCCGTTCGGGCTGCCGATCAGGACCACGGCCGCGGCGCCCGTCTGCTGGTGCCGCATTATCGGATCCAGGTCCGGCCAGGACACGGCGTGCCAGCCGGGCGCGAGGGCCGGCCGGCCCCCCAAGCCGAAGTCGGCGGCCGACACCCCCAGGGCCGCGCCGTTGGGGAACAACCGATTGGTCAATTCGTGGAACACGCGGAACGGGCGCGCCGCCTCCGGCGAACCGGCTGCCGCGGCGAGCGCCTGGGCGGTGACGGTGGCGATCTGCTCCGGGCCAAGCTGCTGCCCCAGCGGGAATGGCCGTACCTGTCCCCGAGGCTGAGGGTTCAGAGCGCCGACGTCGGGCACCCGGGGCGGATCCAGCAGTGCCATGGCGGCCGACCGGGACTCCGGCGGGAAGGCGCCGTCGATGGCTGTGCCGGTCGCGTCGACCAGGACGGCCGACAGGTAGGCGCCGGCCCAGGGTTCGTCCGGTGTGGCGCCGGACGGCCTGACCCGCTCGGCGGGGTCCGCCGCCTGCAGTTCTACCCAGCACACGCCGTCGGTGGTGTGGTGGGCGGCGAACGCGTGCCCGGGGGCGTCGCGGTACCGGCGGATGATGAACACGGTGCTGCCCAAGCCGGCGTCGCGTACCGCCCGCTCGGCCTCGCTCAGCGACCACGGCCGGCCCCAGCCTGCGGCCGCGAGGAGACGGGTCTCAGGCCGCGCCGACACGGCAAGGTCGGCGGCCGTACCCCGGTAGAGACGGCGCCGCAACTCCCGTACCAGGGTCAGGCATTCGGCCGGGTCCGCGGTACGGCCGTAGGTGGCCGCCACGTGCTCGACGATCTGTCTCAACTCGTCCGGTGTGCGGTTGGGCCGGCCGGTCGAGGCGACCCCGAACGGGATCCACGTCACGCCGGCCGCCGGATAGTACGGCAGCTGGAGGGCACGGTTCGGCGCGCCGAAGGCGCGCGAGGGCGACGGACTAACCCGGACGAACTCGGTGGTGCCGATGTGGTCGCGATGCACGACGTCGACCTGGCGGCCGAGGGATTCGGCGGTGGCTTGCACGAGGGTCCGGATCGCCGGATCCGTCCAGGACACCGTCCAGGCCCGGGTGGTGCCCGCTGTCCGCAGGCGGTCGGCCAGCTCGCTGGCCCGAGCGCTCGGGGTCCGACCGGCGGCGGCGATGGCGTCCACGTCGACGGGGGGCGCCTCGAATTCCGCGGGTTCCTGCCGGTGCAGCTCGGCAGTCTTGGTGGCCGGCAGGATTGCCTTGAATCCGTTCTCCAGCCTGGCCTCGACGGTGACGCCGTGCGGCCCGGCCAGCACATAGGTGACGTCGAAGACGTAGTAGTCGAACTCGCCCCGGCGCTCCTGATTGTGCTCGACGTAGTCACCCTGCGACGACGCCTGCGACGTCTCCCGATTCCGCCGGCCCGAGGTCAGCATGCCCTCGCCGCTGAGCAGGGTCGGCTCGTCCGATGTGCCGATCGGGCGGCCCGCGTTGTGCCCGCCGTCGAGCCCGAGCCCGAACGAGGTGCCGGCGCCGGACTCGTACTCCGCGTCCGGTTCGATGCTGCTCTGCGGGAAGTTCGAGACGCTCTGGTACGGCCCGCGCGTGATGAACCGGCCGCGAGCGGGAACGACCTGCAGGAGTACGCCGTCACGGTGGTCCGACAGCGGGGCCCGGTACTCGCCGCGCAGCATCTTCGCGATGTTCGCGGGCAGGTTCAGTCCGTACATGCCCAGGGCCATCATCTGACCGGACATGTCCCCCGGGGCCAGCCGCGAGCTGAAGACCGGTCGAGTCGGATCGGGATCGGGCGCCTCGGCGAACCGGGCGTGACTCCACGGACTGCCCGCCACCTGCAACCACGGGATGACCAGGTGGACACCCGGGAACGCCAGCGCCTGCGCATGGGTGGCGAGACCGTGGGCCAGACCGGTCGGTGCGGGCGGGACCTGGGCTTGCTGCACCTTCAGTTCCAGGCTGATCGGCGCGGCGGCGATCTCCGGGCGCAGGCCCGCGACGGTGAGATGGGTGGGCACGGTGTACTGGGCACGGCCGCTCAGCGGGCCCAGCACCGTGCCGACGTCGGAGCCGGTCGGCCGGTGATCCTGCCACCACCGCCAGCTCTTGCCGTCGGTCAGCACCTCGATTCCGCGGGCCGCGAGCGCGACGCCGGCCGCGGCGAGGCGGACCGGCTCGAGATCTTTGCGGGTTTGGAAGATCTCGACGTAGAAGTCGTAGTCCTCCGCGAACTCCTGGGAGCTGTCCTGAGCCGTGGAGCGGCGGAAGTCGCGATCGGTCCACTTTGCGCCCTGCTTGCTGCGCCACTCCCGTTGTGTGCTGGCCTCGGCGGTGAACGGCACGCGCAGCCCGTCGGCGCCGCCGTACCGGGCGCCGGCGTGCGCGTGGGCGGAGATCTCGGTCTCGCGCACCTGGAACTCGCTGCTCTGGCTGAAGCCCTGCCCGCCGCTGGTGCCCTTCACGTCGGGGCGCGGCCGCACGTACGAGCTCCCTTCGGCCGCCGGCGTGGCGAACACCCGGATCGCGGTCCGCTTCACCCGTACGCCGCTGCTCCAAGTGTCCATGACTTGGATCAGCCCGGTGGTGACCAGGGCACCGAAGTGGGCGCGCAGCGACTCGTCGCGGAATGCGACCCGCACCGCGCTGAGAACGTCCACCGGCAGCTGTTCGCGGCCGTCATGCAGCACACCATGCTCGGTGAGCCACGCGACGATCTGGGGGAGCACGCCCCCGGAGCGAAACCGGGTGACCTGCGACATGCCGTGGGCCAGATCTGCGTCGATCAACGCCGGCGGCCGCGCAGGCATGGGCAGGGTGGCCACCCCGCCGGTCACCGGCAGTGCCAGATCGAGGGCGAGCACGTGCGGCACGCTCAGCTCGACGCCGCTGAGCACCCGTACGAGGGTCGGCTCGCGTTCGGACGACCGGAACCGGTGCCATCGGGACTCGTGCCAATCCACGATCCGGATCTCGTAGAGCGCGTCGGCCCGGTACAGGTGGGTCGGATAGTCGTCGGTGCTTGCGTAGGTGGCCAGGTTGGTGTGCAGGGTGCCACCGATCGTGGTCCGCTCCACCCCAGACGTCCACGAGACCCCGGCGCCGGTGCCGGCGCTGACCTGGTCGCCGGTCCGCCGGTTCGCCACCGGCGCGTTCGGCCCTTCCGATGGGCCGCTCTGCGAGGGCACGTGATGCGCGTCCGGTGACAGCACGACGCCCACGCCGACTCCGGTCGAGGTCCGCCAGCCGCGATCGGTGGTCCGCTGGTGCCGAGCGTCGGCCTCGGTGTACTGCTCCAGCGGTGCGCTGCTGTGCGCGGCCCGGGCGTCCACATTGTACAGCCGCAATTTGATTACCACCGCCCAGTCGCGCCGGTCCGGAAAGCGCTCGTCGCGGTTGCGGTCCTTCTGCGGAGGCAGGCGCACGACCAGCCCGTCCTGGTCGAGCAGCCAACGAAGATTCGCCTCGAGGAAGGTCCGCGTGAAGCCCCGCTGCAACTGTTCCGGGGCGTCGTTGCGGGCCGCCGTCGAGGTGGTCGCGGCGAGCATCTGCTTGAAGAAGTCGCTGCCGGTCCCCCGCCAGCGTCCACCGGTCGCGCGCTCGACCATCGCTGCGGCGATGTCAGCGATCTCGCTGGTGCCCTCCAGGCTGACGAACAACCCGGTGTAATCGTCAGCGGCCAGGTGCACCTCGGCGCCGGCAGTACCGTCTGGCAGGCTCATCCATCCGGGCAGGTCGCTCACCCGGCCGGTGCGGGCCTCTACGGCACCGAACGTGCGTATCGCATCGGCGGTCAGCGGCTCCAGTGGCCGAAAGATCTCGGCCACGTTGACCCGGGTGCGATATTCGTCGCCGGTCATGGTCCGCGAGGCCGCGGCGACCACGTCACCGGAACGCGCGCGGCTCGTCACGGTGACGACGTACGCCGACCGGTATTCGAATGCGACGTGTTCCCCAGTGGTGCGTCGGCGGTGGTATTCCTTCGCGCCGATGCTCGCCATCAGCTCGGTGCTGTGCTCCCACTCCCTTTCCAGGCTGGGCCCGTTGATGTCGAGGCTGAACGTGCCGTCGATGTGCGCCCGGGTGTTCAGGTCGACGCCGGCGCCGATGCCTTGCTTGTGCTTCTCGCCGATGTCGAGCATGGCCGTGCCCTTGGTCTGCACGTCGAGGTTGAGGCCGGCCTGCGGCGCCGCGCTGTCGAGCAGCTCGTGCAGCTCGGCGGCGACCGCGACGGTGAAGACTACGTCGCCGATCGTCTCCTCGTACTGCAGGCTGCTCCCGGCGGCCAGGTCGGGGTATCCGGCCCGGATGCCCGGCACGCCGAACCGGGCGGCCAGCGCCCGGTCCACGCCGCCCCAGTCCGTGTCGGTCATCCGCGGCCCGGCGCCGCTCGCCGCTACCTGGTGCCGCAGCAGGTCGCGGGCCACCGCGAAGACGTTCTCGGCGCCCGGCACCTCCCGGACCACGCCGGGGCCGAGCCCGGTCCGGGCCGCGAGCGCAGGTGGTTCCAGGGCGGCGGGATCGAACCGGTGCCGCCACACCCGGCCGGGTCCGAACTCGACCGGAACCTGCCCGTCGCCGGTGCGGCGCACGTCGAGCACGAACCGGCTGGTGGGCGCCGGACCGGCCGACGCCTCTAGCCCGGCCAGCGCGCGGTGGAGCGCGGCCAGGGCAGCCGAGTCAGGTGCCGCCTTCAGCCGGTCTGTCACATCGATCTGGGGCACGCCCCCCTCGATCAGGAAGGCGCGCAGGTTCGGCAACCCGGCTTCATCGAGGTCGGCGAGCACGGGTTCGTACCAGGCCGCAATGGGGTCGGCAGTGACGGGCGCCGCGGGGTTGCGCACCCACTCCAACGGCCGGTACTGCGACTCCGGCAGGTCGGGTGACACGGCCAACCGCAGCGCGCCGGTGATCGTGCCGCGCTCGTCCACGACGTACCGGAAGATCGTGCCGGTGACCAGGTCGGCGCCGTCGTCGTCGACCAGGTGGACGTTGGGGTGTGCGAGCACTGCCGCCCAGACACGGACCACCTCCGGCCGGCCAGCAGCGGCCCCGATGTGCTCCGGCGCGGTGGTTCCGGGCGGCAGCAGTAACTGCAGCGGCCGCGCCCCGGCCAGCCGCAGCAGCGCCCCGGGGGTGTTGATGCCGTGTCGGGGGAACGGCGGCGGCAGCGGACGGACGGGCGCGTGGAAGCCGCTCTCGACCACGCCGTCCGGCCGGACCCGATAGCGGAACTCGGCTGGCTCGCGCAGCGGATCGATACGGGCGCCGGGGCCGGTCCACCGGACGTTCGGCTGGGCGACCAGGCGCCGCCAGGTGGCGCTGTCGACCGGCCCGTTGAGCGTTACCACGTCGATCCGGACCGGGTTCTTTCGTATGCGTGGCCCGGTGAGCGCCGCCAGGAGCCGGTGCTTTCCATGGCGCGGGGCCGCGGGGTCGGGATGGTCAGCTCGGCTAGCCCGCAGAAGGTCACGCAGATTCCGTACGCGCCGGGGAATGGGCAATCTCGGCACCAGTTTGGGGCGTACGCGGCCCGGCGAGGCCGGCTCGACCCCCGGGGTCAGAGCGTCGCGCCGGAACAGCCGGTCGTACTGCCGGCCAATGCCGAGTTCGCCGTACAGCCCGGTGGTCAGCGTGTGGCGGCCGTGGGTGGTGGACTCGATCGTCGCGGTGAACCGGAATCTGGTCCGGTAGCGCACTGTCGGCTCCTTGCGCATCAGCGCGATCTTTGATTGCCCCTGGGCGCCGATTGTCCGGATGTGCGTCGACGTCGACCGGGCACCGACCTCGGCGCCCGGCGTGATCAGATGATCGTTGTCCAGCAGGGCGAACTCGGAGACGACCCTGACTGATGCCCCCTCGCTCAGGTTCTCTCCGTAGCGCGCGGTGTAGGTGTCCGCGATGTCGTTGCGCAGGAAGATCGGTTCGGTGGTGCCCAGCTCGGCGACCTCGATCGGCTCCCCGCTCAGCATGAGATGGCCGGCGAAGGCCCGGTCGCGGGAGGTGAACGTCCGCGAGACGAAGCTGCCGCTGAGCCAGTACTGGCTGCGGTCCTTCAGCGTCCGCTCGTTGACCGCCCCGTCGATGTCGCTCATCAGCTCCTCGACGATCGCCGCGTCGTGCAGCAGAGCCGTCAGCCGCTCACGCACAGCCGTCATCAGCGGACGGGGATCGAGAGAATTGATGGTGAAGTCGATGTTGTGGAGGACCCGGCTGTCGAGAACCCTCGTGGTGGTCCTGGACAGGATCTGAGCGCTCCGTTCGTCAGCGGGCACCTGCACGGCGCCTTGGGCGACCGAGAACGCCTGCGGGAAGGCGATCGTCAAGGGGTCGGGAAGGGTGATGTCGCGTGGCTGATCCGCCTCGTCGAGTGGGCGGCCGCGGTCGGTGATCCGGGTGGACAGCGTCACTCGGGCGCCGAACTGGTGCCGGGCGTTGACGAGCGCCCGGTTGCCGGACTGGACCTCGTTCGTCGTGCCGTGGTGTTCGGTCAGGTCCCGGCTCAGCGAGGTCTGGAGGCGCAGGCCGAGGTGCGATAGGCCGGCCCCGGTGAACAGCGAGGCGAGAAACAAGGCCGCGTCCAGGCCGAGGCTCAGACCCAGCGGCCGCCGGAAGCTTGAGCCACGCGCGATCGTGACGTCACCGTACTTGCTCTGATAGGTCGTGAGGTCGGCCTCGTGGCCGGTCGGCTCCTGGTAGCGAAGGTCGTCCAGCCGCAGGGTCACGTCCACCCGCACGTTGCCGTGCACCTGGTGGATCCCGTGCCGGAGCAGCATCTCCCAGTGCTCCGGGCCGGTCTGGCGAAGTGCCCGGACGAGCTGTTCGCGGAGGTGGTCGAGCTCGCCGTCGTCCGCTCGCAGGAGCGACCGTCCCGTCGGGGTCCGGGTCCGCATCTGGTTACGGATGTCGGCGGCCCAGGCGTCGACCACGTGCGCGGTCGGCGGCACCGACACCACCCCGCCGTCGCCGAACGATGCCAGCTCGGTGAAGTACCACGGTGGTTGCGGGTGAACGCCGCCATCGGGCGGGGTAACGACGATCAGCGGAAGGCCCAGCGGGCTCAGGTGCGCGCGCTCGGCCGTCGCGTCGTGCGCCCGGCCGAGCCGGGGGGCCGGCCGTGCCGACGCAGCCGGGATGTCGAAACGGGTCGGGCGTGGTGTGACAGCCAACTCCCAGCGCGAACGCGGGGCGCGCCGCATCGCCGGGACACGGCGGACGCGGGCCGGCGGCCGCCGGACGCTCGACGCGACGGCCGGGGCCTGCGCGGGGCTCACTCGGGAGTGGCCGGTGAACCGCAGGCTGCGCAGCCGGCGGACCAGCGCGACCGCCCAGCGCCGCAGTCGGGCCAGAACAGAGCGGGGAATCGGCCGGTCGGACAGGGCCGGGCGACTGCCGTCGACGGTTCGTGTGCCGTAGGAGTTCCCGAGCTCGACCGGCCGGACGCTAGCGAGGTAGGGCAGCAGGGGGCGGGCCGACGGGCTCGTGCGGGGGCGGAAAGCGAGCCATTCCCCGGGCGCACCGGCGGAGTCCCGGACCAGGCCCATGTTCACCTCGCCGTCGTCGAGCACGACCACAGCGGTGGTGGGCGCCCACACCACCCGCCCCGTGACGTCGGCAACCTGCTGGGCGACGGTGTCACCGTTGGACTGCCGGCCGGCCTCACACACCGCCAGTACCACCTGCGCCGACGGGCCTAGCTTGTGCAGGCTTGGCCGGCGGCGCAGGTGCGTACCGAGACGGGTGCCGGAAGGCGGCACCGGGTGGGGCGCGCCGAACCGGGCGCGTTCGGCCGGTGTGGCCGGCAGTCTCAGCTCACCGTCCCGTCCATGAGCCACCACGCCGTAAAGGAGCGCTTCGGCCGCCCACGGGACCTCGGCGACGTCCTGGTGGCTCCACTGCCAGTCGTCGTCGGCATTGCGGCTTACCGACGCGTAATGCTGCGCTTGGAGATTCAGCCGGTCGGCGTGCGCGGCGGCCACGGCGGCCCCGCTGAGGTAGGCCCGGCCACCGTTGGCAAGTTCAACACTGACCGGATCCTCGGCCTCCCGCAGTTTGGTCACGGGGGCTTCTGCCGACGCGCCTTCCTCGAGGCGAAACACCACGCCGGGCCGGATCGCGACCATTCCGGTGGCGAACGGGCCCAGGTTCCATGCGGACGTCGGGCTGTCCACGTGCAGTTCGACAAGGGGCATGTCCGAGTCGGGTATCGGCGCCCGAGACGTACGGCCGATGACCACCGGTCGCGTGGACGCGGTTTCGGCAGTGGTGAGCGCGTCGATCTGGCTCTGGCGGGACTCCGGGAGGGTTGGGACGAAGACTGTCCCGGTGTACGGGTCGGGGTCGGGCAGCGCGGTGAGGGCCTGGCCGACTTGCTCGGGGTCGGGGAAGTCGCCGGCGGCGAGCAGGAGCCGTAGGGCGTAGGCGGCGCGGAACGCGCCAGTCAAGTTTGGAACGCCGTCCGGCTCCGGGTCGAGCAGCCGGACGATGCGCCGTTCGATCGGGAGGTCCTCCGGCACCTGAAGGATGCTCGGGGAACCTTGTTGAAGGACCGGACCCCACGAACGTAGCTCGTCGACGTCAACGCCCACGACCGTGTCGCCGTCCCTGATCGTGCGCACGAACCTCGCCGGCATCCGGACCTGAACGTAATGCTCGGTGTCATTGCCGGGCTGCGTCACGCCGAGGATGAGCCCGGGACCGCCCGACCGCACCATGTCGCCCAAATAGTCTGGGTTGAGCCAGACATCAAGATTCGGCTGGTTTGCGCCGCCCGGCCGGTCCCGCAGGCCTCGGCGGACGGCGAGCACGACCGGGTGAGCGGAATCGGTGATGCTGGCGCTCGACATATTTTCCAACGACTGCAGGTACGTCCGGGGGGCGGGCGTGCCGGGCAGCACCTCGAGCAGGGTGACGAGATGGTCCGAGCCGTTCGACATCGTCTCCGGGGAGTAGCGAGCACGCCACTCGTGACCTTCCTCGCCGTGCCGCACCGCGAAGATGACGGTGGCATGCCGGGACAGTCTCTCGATGAAGGAACCCTCGCTGTCCCGGATTTCCTGCCGGCTGGCCTGTGCATCCGGATCGGCGGAGACTGCGGCCTCGATCGGATCGGTCAACACGACCACCGGCCGCTCGGCATCTGCCGCCGCGCCTGGATCCACCCCGATCAACCGCAGATACTCTTCGGCGGTGATCGACGGCTCTCCCCTGACCGTCAACCGCAGCTGCGACAAACCGTCGACCAACCCGCCCGGCTCCACCGTCACCCGCTCGACCAGCTCCGGCGGAAACGCCGCCTCCAACGTCAACTGATCCTGCGGAATACCCTGAAAGCCCCATCCCAGCGGCACCGCCACCAAACCCGGCCCGTCGGACCGCCGATAGTGGTTGACCCAGATCCCCGCCGATCCGATCAGGCCGGCCGTTTCGTGGCGTACCACGGTGGCCTGCGTCGCGGGTCCCAAGTGAGTGGCCGGCAGGTCCAGGTGGTAAGCAGCCAGGCTGCTGCCGAGCTCGACCGGGACCGTCGGCGCCGACGGCGCGGCCGGCCCGCGCAACATGCCCACGTCGAGCCAGCGCCGGGCCGCCTCCATCTGCTCGGCCGTGGTAGCCCCTGGCCGCACCGGAACCGCGACGGTGTGCGACGCCCCGCCGGGCAGCGTTCCGGGCGATTCCTCAGCCCAGGCCGGCAGCCCACCGTCATTGCCCTGGCGCATTTCGATGGCCCGATTCAGCCGCTCCCCGTTGATCTGCAGCGTGAGTCCG
Organism: Actinoplanes sp. NPDC051343; assembly: GCF_044455125.1. Taxonomy (NCBI): domain Bacteria; kingdom Bacillati; phylum Actinomycetota; class Actinomycetes; order Micromonosporales; family Micromonosporaceae; genus Actinoplanes; species Actinoplanes sp. NPDC051343. Next base: position 68,431 of record NZ_JBITEL010000022.1, on the reverse strand, counting down.
TCGAGGACCCGACGAACCTGGATCTCGAACAGGTCGGCGGGCGTCTTCTCCCGAACGAATGCCACCGCTGACTTGAGAGTCGTCACGGACCACGCGCCGCTGTGCCCCGCAAGCCAGGCCGACCAGTTGACCGCCGGGCCAGCCACGCCGACCACCACTCCCAGCGGGCCCGGCTGACCATTTAGCAAGCGCTGCTCCGTCTCCGCCCGCAACGCCCGCGCCAGGACCCGCCAGTCGCCGCCCGCGACGTGCAGATAGACCACGAGGACCAGCCGGTCACCGCCAGCGGGAGCGGCAGCGAGGTCGAGAAGCCGGCCGGCCGTCACGAAACCCCACTGCCGGCTGCGAACCGTCCCCCCGTCCTCAGCCGAGAAGAACCCCGTGACCAGCACCGCGCGATCCGGCAACATCACATGGTCGACCGCACGCGCCAACACGTCGGCCGGCGCCGGCCGGCCCCCTACCTCCGCCGGTGGCGCCACCACCCACCGGCTGTGGCCAAGATCGCGCACCGCAGCCGTTGGCTGTTCCACTGCGGCTGTTATGGGCTCGGCCGCCGTCGGCCGCACCGGCAGGCTGCGCCGATTCGTCGGCGTTCCGGACGCCCACCGTTGCCGGGCGTGCAGCTCAACCTGTGCGAGAGCCAGCGGGCTCACCAGGAGTCCGTTGCCGGTCGCGGAGACGGCATTGTTCGCCCGTACCCCCAGCACGGACAGCACCTCGCGGAGAACCTCGGCGGGCGCCACGTCGCGCTGCGGGGCCGCCTCCGGCTCCAGAACCAGGTGCAGCTCCGCGCCGCTCGGCAGCGCGAGCCGCCCGTTGATCGATGCGATCACGTCGTCCACCACCGCCGCCGGGGCCGCGACCGGCAGCCGGAACACCCACGCGTCTTCGGCCGCCGCGAGTTCCACAACCGAACCATCGTCGATGGCGACCCGCCGGAATCGCCCGACAGCCGCCACCTCCGCACCCCGGCCGGGACGGTCGAGCCACCACCAGCCCGGATCCTGGGAGTCGCCGTCGAACCCGGCGCCGTCCGGCAGGCGGGAGACCGACCGGTGGCTACCGGGATATTGGATCTGGCCGGTGCGGCCGTGCCCCTCGCGCACCTCGGTTATGACGATGAACGGCCGCACGCCCTCGCGGGCGAGCGTGGCGATGAACGGATCGGCTTGGATGGCCGGGTCGTCCGGCCAGTTGTTCTCCTGGTCGAGAAGGTCGTGCAGAATCGCGACGGCCTCCTCTGGGCCGGTGACGATGACCTCCACGGGAGTCATGTGGGCGCGCAACCGTGCTGCGGCCTCCGATCGCAGGTCGCGGAGGAGTCCGCGGAACCGCCGGTCGATGGCTCTTGAAGCCGCGCCGTTGGAGGGCGGCACCGTCACCGACACCCCGTCGTCGTCCGGCATCACCTGAAGGGAGGTGTAGTGGAGAGTCTGCAGGGGTGCGGTCAGGTGATACTGCTGGCCGAGCCAGATCGTGGCCAGCGCCGGTTCCGGCAGATCCAGGGCGCCGGCATGACTGGACGGTAGCCCGTCAGCTGGCAGATCGAGGGCCTCGAGCCGCGACAGCAGCCGGGCCGCGATCGCACCCGGCCGCTCGTCGAGGTGCACAGGCCAGGATCCGGCTACCTCCGGCGTCTCGCCGGTGGTCGCGTCGACCTGCCATGCCTGCGGGTCGGAGGTGAAACGCAGGTCGAGGTGGAACAGGGTCCGATCGGGCAGCAGGTAACGTGCGTTCAGCATGCCGGCCGCCCGTTCGGCTGCATCTCGCAGTGCGGTGACAGCAGCGTCGGTGACACCCGCGCCGGCGCGAAGGTCCACGTCGATGCGGTACGCCGACACGGCGGGCGTGCCGGGCCCCCCGCTCTGCAATCGTGCCGCCCAATAGGCCGGTGATGCGCCGCCGCCGTCCTGAGCCGGGGTGACCGGCCGCCAGTCGATGTCCAGGTCGCCGACCTCCGCGGCGATACCGACCACCGCGTCCCGTGGTTGCGACCAGCCGGGCTGGGCCATCCTGGACAGGGTCGTGTCGAGGTCACCGAGCCAGTACCGCGACCTGCTGGCACCGGCGCGGAGCCAGACCTCGGCGCCGCTGGACAACGGTCGCGGAATCCACCTGTCCAGCTGCCTGGAGACGGCGGCGACCACGTCCCCCGGAGCGGGCAGACGGCCAAAGCCGGCCGCCGCCATCCGGGCCAGCAGCGCGCCGGCTCGGTCCTCGAGGAGCCCGTCGAAGATCTGCTCCTGAGCTTCAATGCGCCAGTGCTCCCGCGGTACCTGCCGGCCGCCGTCGAGAACGCCGATACCGATGTCCACCGCGTCGCCGCCGAGGTACCGCCCCAGCATGGCGTCGCGGGCGACGTCGGTGATGAGTGAAGTCAACGCGGGGTCGTCGTCCGACACGTCACCGAGCCGTGCGTGATAGATGGGCTGTTCCCGCAGGTCATAGACCGCCGGCCGTCCGAGCAGTGCCTCGCGCACCGCCCAAGCCGTGTCCATGTTCAGGAGCATGTCTTCCTGCGGGTCATCGACGCCGAGCATCCGTAGGAGGCGGCCGGTGAGGTGTTCGGGCACCGAGTCGGCGCTCCACGAGCCGCTGCTGCCCGGCGAGCCGGGTGCCGACACGGTGATCCGCCATCCGCCGGGCAGGTCCTCGCCGAAAGCCAGGTCGAGGTGGAAGAGCGCCCCGCCGGGAAGCGTGTACCGCCCGTTGAGCTGATCGGCGACCTGCGACACCCGGGCGCGTAACTGGTCGAGTTGCTGCCCGGTGACGCCGGTGCCGGGCTGCAGGTCGAGGGAGATCCGGTAGGCGTCGATCCGTGCATCACCCGTGGTCAGCGCCGCGAAGTCGTAGGAGACCGCGTATCCGCTGTGCGCGCGGCGGATACGGGCGGGCTGCCAGAGCGCGGGGCGCCGCGCACGGTGATCAGCCGACCATCCGATCAACCCAGTGTCGCGCGGCGCCGTCCGGGTCCACTGGAGGCGGCCGCTCTCTTGGGGATACGAGCCGGGTCGCTCGATCCAGTCGGGAACCACGTCGTTGACGGCGTAGATAGCGACGTTCCAGCCATCGGGGGTGTGCTCATCCGGCCGGGCGCCCGAGAACCCCAACACCCGCGCCTGCGGCCGGTCGAGCCCGGTCCGTTCGATGAGCCCTGCCTGCGAGTCGAAGCCCGCCCTGAAGCCGCGCATGAGGTCCTCGTGGATGCTTTGGAGCAACTCGTGCGTCGGCCACTCCCGGGCCGGGACGTACTGCCCGTCGTGGGAGGCGACCAGCCGGACACCGACCCTGCGCATACCGAGTGCCTCCGCGAACGCGGAGATCACCCCCAAGCGGTAGGCCCTACGCCGTAGGGTATCGGCCATTTCCTCGGTCAGCCATCCATCGCCGTATGGGTCCGAGTAGCGGAACAGCGGTTGCGGAGAGACCTCGAAACGCTCTCCGATACTGCCGTGATGGTGCCGTGCGGGTGGCGGCGCGTCCGCGGCGCGCTCAAATCTGAAGCTGTCGCCCTCGGCTCGGTCAAGCTCAGAACCGTCCTCGCCGGCCTCCGACGGTGGCTGCACCTCCAGCGACGGGACCCACCGCTCGTCTGCCGCCCAGTCGTCGCGGACGGGTTCGGAATCCACGGCAGGTGTTTCGAGCGTGTGACCTTCTCTCGCCGGGGCAGGCTGGGGTAGCCTCGAGAGCACCGTTAGCCTCTCGAAGAGGTAACCGTCGCGGATGATCACGTAAACCCGGGGCGGCACGCTGAGCCCGGCCGCGGCCCGTGCGCGAAACTCTTGCACGAGACTCGAGGTGTACAACTCGGCATCGGCCGGCGTGGCGTCAGCTAGGTAGAGCGACAGATCGGCCTCGGACGGAAGACTGGGCAGCAGCGCCTCGACGACCCGCTCCAGCTGCGCCGACCCAGACCCCGTGACAGCATCCGCGCGAGTCAGCAACAGCGGCCCGGCCCGCAGCGGATCAGGCGTGGCGACGGCGCCGAAGACGGGGCCGCTGGCGAGAACCGGGATAGTCCGGATCTCGTCTCGCAAGCCGTCCCCGGCGAGCGGATGGCCGCCCGGCGCCGGCAGGATCACAAGCGGGCGGTCCCCGGACTCACGGATGAGGGAAACCGGGGCGAGACCGGGAACCGGCAGCGCGCGCGGCATCGCGAGCTGATCGAACAACAACAGCCGGCTGCCCGGCCTGGAGGCCGCCTCGATGAACTCGGCGGCGCGGGCCGCACGATCGAAACGGCCGGCCGCCGCCGTGTCGATCCAGCGAAGCACCGTCCGCCCAGGACCGCCGCGGCCGTCGGAGACCAGCCACCGGAGTCGTTCCGAGCCGTCCGGCGGCGCCTCGTGCAGCAGCAGCATCACGTCCGGCCGGCTGTTGAGCATGTGCCAGAGCGTGCCCAAGTCGGCCAGCTCGGCCGGCACCACTTCCACCACGCCCAGCAGGGCGTAGAACGCATCCGGTCCGGGAGCGGCGATGAACGCGTCGAAACGGCGAAGACCAATGCGCGGTTTGGCGAACGAGCCGATGGCACCGAACGGGTCCGGCATACCGCCATGCAGCGCCGCGAAGGCTCCGGCCGCGCGGATCAGATGGTCGGCCAACCGGTCGAGGGCCATCGTTCCCGCCGGCGGCTCCACCCGGGCGACCCAGCCGGCGAGGCGTGCCATCGAAGGGCCGGTGTCGCCGGCCAGGAGAATCTCCCGCGCCTCGGTGATGGCCCGGTACGGTCCGGCCGCCGACACCGGCACGCCGTCGGGGCCAACCAGCAACACCTGCGTCTGCGGTGCTCCGAGGCGCTGCACGGCACGGTCCTGCTGAACCGGAGGCCCCATCACCCCACTCTCCACCCAGCGCACCAACGGGCCCCCGGTGCGGTCGTCGGAGACCAGCCAGGAGACTCGCTCCCTGCCCCCCTCGGGGCGTTCGATTACGAGCAGCATGGCGCCCGGCCGGTGGGTCAGAACCCGCCACAGCTCGCCGAGATGCACCTCGCTGGCCGGCACGAGATCTCCGCCCAGCCAGTCGAGCAGCTCGTCGGCTCCGGCGCGGGCCGGCAACGCGCCGACCGGCCAGCCGTGCATCGCGGAATAGGCGCCGAAGGCCAGCTGCACGTCGAGCCGCGGCGACCGACCCGGCACCGCACTCATCCGGGCCGACCAATCCGCTAACCGCTCGATCGAGGCGGCGCCGCCGCGTGCCGGCTGGGCCGCCGCGACCGTGTCGTCGAACGGCACCGGCCGCCCGGACGGGTCGATCAGCATTAGGCGCGTCTGGCTCCGTGACAGTTCAGCCGGTGTCACCCGTTCCTCGAAACGCCCGGCCATCTGGGTGTCGACCCGGCGGACCCGGACGCCGTGCTCCCTGTCGCGCCCGTCGGCGACCAGCCAGGACACGTGCACCGTGCCGGCCGACCGCTGCTCGTGTACCAGCAGCATGGTGTCCGGCACGCTGGTCAGGACGGCCCAGACCTCGTCGAGATCGACGTCGCGCGCCGCGGTGGTGCGGTCGCCTAGCAGTTCGAGCAGGCGGCCAAGCCTGGGCGTCGTGGCGAACGTGTCGTCCGCTGTCGTGCGCCCCAGGCGGCCGTGCAGGGCCACATAGGCACCGGCCGCCCGAACGACGCAGTCGGTGAACGCGTGATCGGGATCGACGGCTGTGGTGGGCTCCACGGAACCGATCCATTCAGCCAACGCCGCCATCGACGTCGATCCCGGCGGCACACGGTCCCGAATCCGCCACGCGGTCGTGACCAGGTCGGCGAGCTTGTGAGAGGCCTCGGCGGCGGGCAGGCCGGCGCCACCGCCCACGGTCGCCTGCGGCTCGCGGCTCCAGAGCGGCGGGTCGAGCAGCGCCTCGGCCGTCGCGGCCGGCTCGGCACGGCCGCTGTCGAGCGATCGGAGCGCCCCGGCGATCGCCTGGACGGCGGGGCGGGATCCCGGCGACGTCGCCATGGTCGCGGCCATCGTTCGGAGAGCGCCGGCCACCACGCTGCGAGCGGCGCGGTCGCCGCCGCTGAGGTCGGCCAGGCTGGACCAGGCTCGCATGAAGGTTGCGAAGTTGCGCCGATGGCCGCCCGCGCTGTGCACTGCCTGAAGTGCGGTCAGGGCCTGCCCGGCGGCCGGCGAATCGTCGAGCTCGGTCGGCAACCTGATATCGATCTCGTCGGCGGCCGCGCGTGCATCGGGTTCGCCAGCCGAGATCTCGACGATCCGGTCGTACTCCTCGCGGACCTCGCCGGCCATTCGGTCGTGGTGTGCGCGGGCTTCCGGGACGGTCACGAGGCTGTTGTCGTAGGTGCGCACCTCGACGACGACCAGGGGGACCGTCAGCCTGCCACCGTGGTCGTCGGGGCCCTCGAGGGTGGTCGAGATGCCCAGCGCTGTGGCCTGCGAGGCACCGTAGCCGGGGCCGAAGAGACCGCCGTCAAGATAGTCGGCGATCGTCTCAGCCGTCCCGGGCGCGCGGTAGGCCAGTATGTCCGAGGCACCCCCAAGGTCGGCCTCCAGCCGCGGAATCCGCCGGACGATGGCGTCCCGGAAGATTTGGTGGATCTCGTCGCGGTCGACGACGAGATACTCGCGGACCCCGGCGGAGAGTCCGGGGTTGAGGTCGGCCATCGAGATGCGCGACACCACCGGGACGTTGTTCTTTACCAGGCCCGGCCGATCGGGGTAGCTGGCGATCGCGGCGGCGTTGAGGTACAGCAGGGCACCGAAGCCCCGCAGTTCGGCGTGACTGCGGACGTCGACACCTTGGCGCCATGAGTCGTTGATCGTCTCGGCCAAATCCGAGGGGTGGACGATGTGCTCGGGAACGCGCGACCACACGTGGAAACGGGTCGCCAGGATGCCACCGAAGTCCAGGGCGTCCTCGACGTGGGACCGGGCGAGGTAGCGATGGTCGGGCCAGTCCCGATTGTGGCCGGCGATGTGTTCCAGGAACGCGCCCAGTCCAGTCATCGGGACGCCGAAGGTGTGGTAGACCAAAAGACCCGGTGTCCGCGCCCGGGTGTGCGAGAACACGTGGACTTGTTCGGTGCCGGGTGCGCCCTGGAAGCCGTCGTGACCCTCGATGAGGCTGGACAGCGCCGTGCCCTTCTCGTCCTCGGTGACGGTCGACAGGATCGCGTCGAACTCCTCCAGGCGGCGAAAGACCTCGTCCGGATCGAACCGGTCCGCGTCACCCGTGTCGGCGCCGCCTTCCTCGTCGACCACCCGCATAACACCGCTGACGAACTCCGGGATCTTGGCGTCCACCACGGGCAGTCCCGCCGGGCGCCCCTCGGCGTCCGCCTCGTAGAAAACCTGCTCCTCGCCGTCGTAGTGCAGCCGCCGCAGGTCGACGCTGACCTCGAAGGAGCCGTCCACGGAGGTGACCAGGGAATCCCGGAGGACGAGCCGTCGGCCGTCCTCGCGGAAGAGGGCATGATTGAACTCGGCCTCGATGCCAGCCCCGGCATAACGGTTATCGGTTGGGGCGTCCAGCAGTGCTCGTGCGGTCGAGCCCGACTCGGCGATGTCGCCGAGCAGCCCGGGCCGGACGTGACCGCCGGCGTCGACCACCAGCGCACGCGTACGGTGTGGCGCCTCGGCCGGCCCGATGCGGGGCAGCACGCTGTCGGGTGTCTCACTGACGTCGGACAGCCAACGGCTGGCGGTCGCCGGATCGGCTCGCAGGTCGATCCACACGATGGCGCCGTCGGCCAGGTGATGCATCGCGAAAGCGTGGCCGGGTCCGCTGAGTCGGCTCAGATGAACGAACGCCGTGCTGCCCGGCCCCGCCGAGACGACCGCCTCACGTACCTCGGCCCACGTGTCGACCCGCGACCATGAGTCGTTGCCGCCAAGGCGGCCGCGGCTCGGCCCCAGACCGATCGCGTCGTCGTCGCGGGTGGTCGCCGACCGGATCCCGCCGGGGTAGAGCCGTCGTCCCAGCGTGTCCAATAGCACCAGGCAGAGCTGGTCGTCGGGGATGTCGTGCCGGCGGCCCGCCACGTCGGTTACCGCACCGCGAGACAGGTAGGTAATCTGCTCATGGTCGGCCGGCAGCGGCCGGTGGCTGGCGGCAGGCCAGCCGAGTGGCTCGAAGTGGTGCGCGAGCATCGGATGCGGTCCCACGCTCAGCGGACCGCCCGTCGCCTGGATGTGGCGCTCCAAGGTCACGGAGACCGGACTCGGGCCCCTCGGGTCTGCCGTGGGTGGGGCTGTGGCCCTGGCCGCCTCAGCCAGGAACGCCGAGCCGGGTGGGGCGGCGATCAGGCTCGGGTGGCCGGTGCTGAGGGCGTAGCCGTACACCGTATGCATGTCGTCGGGCGAGGAGCGCAGCACAGCGGGGTCGGTGCTGGACAGTGCGATGCCGGCGTGCCGTGCCTGCTCGGCGGCGGCTCGCAGGGCGGTGTCGTCATGCAGGATTGCGCCGAGGTAGGGAACGCTGCCAGGGCCGGCGTCCATCGTGATCTCGCGGTCCGGGAGGGTGATCCCGGCCGGAGAGAGGTTGTGGTCGACCAGCACACCGCCCTGCTGATGCAGGATCGCAAGCCCGCCGGGGTTGGACGCCCCGGCGTCCGTGGAAAGGACGGTCACCCGGCCGGGAAGGGTGGACTCAAGGCCGGGCGCCGCAGTAGCCGCGCCGGGGGTCATCCAGATTCTGGTTTCCCAACCCTGGCCGGAGGCGTGGGCCGTCCAAGCCTCGATGTTTTGCAGCTGACCGCCGGTGGGCGCACCGTCAAGTACGATGTGGACCGTTCGCGGCACCGGCCGGGGGTCCGCACCGGTCGCGCCGACCGTGACGTCGGCCGGCCGACTCGGGGGAATCGGCGCCGGGCCGGTTCCCAGTAAGGCCGCGGGACCGGCCCTGACGGGCACGGGCTCGGGGGTGACCGGCGTGGACCCCGGGCCGACCGCTGCGGGGTCCGAGATCGCACGGGCGGGTGACGGCGCTGCCGACTGGGGTCCGCTCGCGGCCCAGGGTTCAGCCTGCTGACCGGATTCGGCCCAACTGCCCGGCGTCGGCCGCACTGTCTTGTCCGGCACGACCGGGTCAGTCGACGGCGCACCACCTGGCGCCGGCGCGGTCACGGCATTATCCGGCGCCGGTGCGGTCGCTGCCGGCTGCGGCGCAACCGGTCCGGCCGAGGGGGAATCGGCCGGACCGGCTGTCTGCGCCGGCTCGGTGGGCGCCGGTGCGGGCGCACCACCGGAGTCCTGTGCCGGCTGGGTCTGATCGGACTGGGCCGGATCGGACTGGGCTGGTGAGACCGCGAGCAGCGTCTCGCCCACGCCCGGACTGGGTGTGTACGTCGGAACCGGGTCAGAGTCCGAGGGTGGGACGTAGGGCGGCGGCAGGTTGGTGCCGTCATCGTGCAGGTGGTCGCCGCCGGTGTAGCCCCACCCGGTCGTCCGGTGAAGGTGGGCGCCGATCTGGGAGCCGCTGAACTCGGCGGTGCCGGAGACGAAGCCGGACGATGCGCCGCCCAGCGACGAGCCCCATTGCCAGCCCTGCCCTGTCGCGGTGCCGTAAAGGCCTTCGGTGAAGAATTCGGTGGCCGCCTCGTGCGCGATGTTCTCCAGGTATCTGTGGTACCAAGCCTCGGTGGCGTGCCCTCCCGTGGTCAGCAAGGTAGTAGGTGCGGAGGGACCGTCCCTCTCCGGCTTCGGCGACAATTCGGGCCCGGTTCCGTCCAGCGCTTTGTCCGGCAGCGGCTCGACTTCCGGGGCCGGCCCCTTGCCGGGCGTCGGCTTGGGCCCGGGGAGATCGTCAGCAGCGCTGAGGACGGCGTCTTTCAGGTCCGTCGGCAGGGTATCCCCGAGCATCTTCATGCCGAGCCGGAACGCGGCGCCGCCGACCGACTTCAGCAGACTGCCCAGCATCGGCATGATCGCGCCCAGTGCCAGGCCGATGCCCGCACCGAACGCTCCCACCTTGACCGCCTCGAACATCTGGTGGAAGTCGAATTTCGGCCGGACGCCCAGCTTGATCTGCACCAGCTGCACGATCGCGTCCATCAGCACCTGCATCGCGATGCCGATAGCCGCCGCCATCGCGATGTGCACCAGGATTTTGATCATTTCGGCCAGAATGCGGAGTAGGCCCTTGACGAGGCTGGCCAGGAAAGCTTCAATCAGGCCGGGGGCCAGCCAGGCCCAAGTAAGCGCGAACATCAGTTCTACCCACAGTTCGGCGACCGTGGCGAAGATCATCGCTTTGGAGTAGTTCACCTGGGTCGCCAGGTCGTGCATGGCGCCGCCCATGCGGGTCACGTATTTCGAGCCCACCGAGATGTAGCCGTTCTCGCCCACGTAGTCGCGGGCGACGTTCAGGAACGCCTTCTCGGTCTCCCCGATCACCCCGCTGCTCATCGAGTTGATCGCGGCCGACACCAGCGGGAGAACTTGATCCAGGCCGTTGCCGGCCGCGATGTGGACATCGCCTAGCGCGCGCAACTTGTCCTCGTCGGTGTTGGGGAACTGCTCCCCCGACATCCAGATGAGGAAGCCGTTGAGCTCGTCGGAGATCTCGATGCCCATGAGTGACGCTCAGGCGTGCGGCGGGCGGGCGGTATTGGACTTGATGTTCCGGACGATGTCGTCCTCGACGCCGAGGAACACATTGCGCGCCTTGTCGGCGTTGCCGGCGTCGCCATGGACGAGCCCGGTGACGCCATCCAGCATCGCCGCGGTGGTGTCGGTGGTGGTGCGGTAAAGGTTCTCGGCCTGCTTGTCGATGTCACCGCGCGGGTGCCGCCCACCCAGCGGACTGCCGATCGTCGCGACCGCGTCGGTGTAGGTCTGCTGGACGTCGTTGAAGACGGCCGCGACCTCCCGTAGCGGCCCGGTGTCAAATTTGTTGGGGTCAAAGCCGATCCGGTCGGTCATTGCGGCCTGTCTCCTTCCGCCCGGCCCAAATCGCCGAACATTTTCGTGACGTCGCCTATCGCGGTGTCGAGGTCCCCGGTGCCGGACAGCGAGCCCAGGCCGGACGGGAGCAGGCCGGTCATCCGCTGCATGCTGGCCGTCCGGGCCCGCCGCTGGGCCTCGGCCACCTGGGTGACCAGCAGGTCACCTAGTTCGGCCGGCGCCATCGACCGATAAGCGCTGATCGGGAATCGCACCTCGGCGAGCTCACCGCGCCCGTTGACTGTCACGCTGACCGCACGGTTCTTGGCGACCACAGTGTGCCGGGTGTCGCCGAGGTCGCGGTTGAGGTCGGCTGCGGCCTCCCGCTGCTTCTCGATTTCGGCCTGAAGTTGAGAGATGTGGTTGAACAGGGCGTCGGTCATCGGGTCCTCCTGGTTCCATCAGTAGCGGCGTCCGGTAGTCCGGCGTTCGTCGCGGGCGGGGGTTCGGGTGGGCGGCCGGGTGGTGGGCATCCACGGCGTACGCGGGTCCTCCTGCTCCTCGGCGTCGGCCTCGTCGCGCCCGATGACCGCGGGTGTGACGTCCGGGTCAGTGCCCCAGACCTCTTCCTCCTCGGCCAGCCAGGTCGTGCGTTCCCGCTCCTTCTCTTGGCCGTTGCCTCCCATGCCACCCATCGGAGGCATGAACGGCGGCGTCCCGCCCAAGCCGTTCGTGGAGCCGGCGGCGCCCGCTGAGCCAGCCGTGCCCGCCGCTCCCACGACATCGGTGAGACCGCCCAACGGAGCACCTCCGGGCGCCAACCCTCCGAACAGGGCCCCGGCGCGCGAGTCGCCGGAACCACCCGCGGGAGCGCCGACCGCACCCCCACCGCCCGAGCCGCCGCCGAGCGGGTCGAATGAGAACCCGCTGTCGGCCGGAGGTGCGGCGGGATTCCAAGCCGAGTCGCCGCCCGCGTCGAAGCCCCCACCACCGCCGGAGAGGTCCGAGGCCGGCAATTGGAAGCCGTTGCTGCTGCCCGGCGTCAGCGGATGGGAAGACCCTAGGTCAAACCCGGATCCGCCAGACGCTCCGGCCGGTACGTTCGCGCCGCCCCCGTCGGGAGCGGCGAGGAACCCGTTCGGGTCGTCGCCGCCAGGGCCCGCGGGCAGCTGGTCGAAGCCGCTGGACCCACCGTCCGGAGCGACGCTGAACCCGTTGTTCGAGCCCCCAGCAGGTGTGCTCGTGAAGCCTGTGTTAGTTCCGCCGCCGCCGGGCGGGATGGTCGCACCCTGGTTGGAGTCGGCGGTGGCCGGTGCGTTCACGGTGCCGACTGGGTCGTTGCCGCCGAGTCCCGGCATCGAGCCGAAACCGGTCGAGCCGGCGCCCAGCGCGCTCGGGTCGATAGTGCTCGGCTGGGGATCGCCGGTGCCGGATGCTTCGCCGCCGCCAGTGAAGTCGGCCGGATCGGGCACGGTGGGCGTAGAGGAGCCGGTGCCGGTACGCCGGTTGCTGTTGCCGGCCCCGGTGGTGAGCAAAGGCAAGCCGTCCGGGCCGAGTCCACCGCCCGCTGGGTCGTTGCCGCCGAGTGCCGGGACGTTGCCGCCGCCGTTGAGCCCGTCGAGACCGGTGCCGCCGCTGAGGTCCAGCTGGCCGCCGCCCGGGCCGGCCTGGGCGTTGCCGCCGGCGATGTCTGGGAGGCCGCCGCCCCCTCCGCCGCTGAGGTTGGGCTGGTTGGTGCCGCCCCCCGATCCGCCGCTGAGGTCGGGGACGTTGCCACCGCCGCTGAGGTTGGGGATATTGCCGTTGCCGCCGCCCAGACTCTTGACGCTGTCGTCGAGGTTCGACTTGCTGTCGTCCGGTTTGGGGGTGGTGACACCTTCTCCGGGTGGGGGGAGATAGTCGTGCGGGTCGCTCATGTTGGTGCGGGTCCAGTCGAGGCTGTCGCGCAGCGATCCGTACGACGACTGCATCCGGCTGTCGAGGACGTGTGCGTTGTTCAGCCACACCGTCTGCATGTCGGTGTTGAGCTTGCCGAAGGCACCCCACTCGAGGATGTTGAAGTCGCGGGTGGTGCCGTCGCCCACGTCGAGGCGGACGTTCCACGTGTGAATGTCGGTCAGCCGCACCGACCGCGCCTGGTTGACCAGCTGATTGACCGCGTTGGTGACCATCTCGGTCGGCTCTGGCTTGCTGTAGAAGTCGTCCCAGGCGTTTCGTATCTCCTGCCAGAACTGGCGGATGTGGGACGCGTTGTCGTGCAGCATCTGCGTCCAGTCCTGGTTGGTCTTCAGGTCCTTCTGCAACAGGCTGAATTCGTCGTGCAGGTTCTCCAGTGTGCGCAGCAGCGCACCGGCGGCCTGGCCCTTGAACTTCGACGAGTCGCTGCCGACCTGGTCGAGCTGGCTTTTGACCTGGTCCTGCGCATGGTTGAGCCAATTCCACAGGTTGTAGAAGGTCTCGGCCGCCTCGTCGAAGGAGGCGGCGTTGAGAACGGTTCCCTCCGGGCCGCTCTTGAGCGCGGCTTGGGTGTGGGCGAGGAATTCGTTGGCGTAGTGGTCGTGCGGTGAGCTGCCGCCCCCGTCGAACCAGTTGATCGAGCCGGTGACCATGAGGTAGCCGGGCAGCGGCGCCGAGTCGAGGGTGTTTTGAAAGCCGTCCACGTAGATGAGATGACCGTTTGCGTCGATGAGCGGGGTGTAGAGGAAGAACTGGCCGGCCGGTGGGTTCTTCGGCGGCTTGAGGGTTACCGAGGCGCTGAGCGCGCTGATCCATGGCATGCCGAGAAAGGTGCTGCGGTCCATCGCCTCGGCGGCCAGCACCTCCATGAGACCCGACTCCCACGTCATGGTCGCGTCCCCCGGTTGCGGCACGTTCACTCCCTCTGCGTGATCTGAGACGGTCAGGCGCTCGGCGGCGGCGTCGGACTGGTCGTGCCGCCGCCGGGCATGTACTTGCCGAAGTCGGTCAATGACATGTTGGTGAGTTCGATGTCGTGGACCTCACGGATGATGTTCTGGAGGGCTTGGCCGTAGTCGGACAGCTTGGTCTCGAAGCCGCGCAGCTTCTCGTCGACCAGGCCGCCCATCGCGTTCGCCTTGGCCTTGAGGTCAGCACCGGGCGGGAACTTCTCTCCGCCGGCGACCACCTGCACGGTCGCCAACTGGAACCCGCGGGGGTGGCCCGAGTCGTTCGGGTTGACGCCGCCACGGACCGGGGCTACCTGGCTGTGGAGTCCGTCCAGCTTGTCCTTCACGCCGCCGATGAACTCCGGGCCCATGGTGATGCGGGTGCCGTCGTTTGCGGGCATCTGTCTCTCCTCCGTTGGGCGAGGGGCGCGGGTGAAGCGACGCCGCTTCACCCGCGACACCGCGGGTCAGGCGTTCGGGATCATCCGGGCAGCGGTCTGGTCACCGTCGCGGTAGTTCGTGGCGACCCGGGTGAGGGCGACCTGGTGGCCGCTGAGTGCGTCGTTCATCTGGGCCAGGCCCTGCTGCCACCTCATGTGCGCCTGCTCGTAGACGGTGACGTTGAAGCCCTTGTTGTCCGCGACGTAGTTTTTCGCGGCGTTGTTGACGTTGTTCAGGGCGTTCTCCAGGTTGTGCAGGATCAGGTGGAGCCGGGCCGCGGAGTCGTCCTGCACAGCGGTGTTGACGTTAAAACCGTCCATGGGTCTGCCTTTCAGATGAGTGGTAGTCAGCCGTTGGTGGCCCAGCCGCCGCCGGCGCTGTGAACCATGCTGCGGGCAGCGGTCTCGCTGTGGTTCATCGTCTTGCCGGCGTTGCTGACGCCAGCGTAGAGATCGTCGAGGGCGGAGGTGACCTTGTCGGCGCCGCTCTCCCACTCGGCGATGTTGGTCTGGAACGCGGACGAGGCGGAGCCCTGCCAGGTGCCGGCCATGTCGGAGGTGGTGGTGTTCACCCCGCTGCGGGCGTTGGCCACCTCCTGCAGGCCGACCCCGAGTGCATTGAGCAGGGTGCTAACCGCGGTGTCTGTGTGCTTGATCTGATCGGGTGTCGCCATGCTGCTTCTCCTTCGCTCGGCCCGGCAGGTTCGTCCGGGATCGCCTTGATGTCGAGGTCAGTTCTGTACGTCGCCGCTCAGCAACGGTCCGGTCGGCAGGAGGTCGAGCAGCGCGGGTGGTACCGGGTGGTCGCCCGACGACGGGTATCCAAGCCGCTCTGCGGTCGCCGCGTCCGGCACCGGATACTTCACCCCGGCATCAGTAACCAGGTAGCGGCTGTTGCCCAAGGCCTGGTCGAAACGGCCGGCCACCACCATGCCGCCGTCGCCGGCGGCGACGGCGACATAGGCGGCCGTCCGTGGCGTCCGGGTGATGCGCAGCCCGTCGGTCACCGCGTCGGAGGCGCCCGGTGTACGGTCGGCGCTGACCTCAATCTGGCCGTCGCCCATGTTTTGCCGGACGCACCAGTCGAGACCGGACGGCGGCCGCGTGATCAGTCGGGGCGGCTCCTGCGGCAGCGAGCCGGACAGCGCGGCCCGGCCCGAGACCGGGAGCTGTGCGAGAGCGGCCAGGCTGAGCGGTATCGTCGCGACGGCCTCGCCGCGATAGAGGGCAGCCGTCGCCGGGTCGGCGGCCACCACCGCGTACGCCATCGGGCTGAGTGTCATCAGCCCGTCGGACTGCAGCACGAACCGTCGCTGCGCCCCGTTCTCGGCACTGGCTGAGAACAGTTCGCCGATCCTCGTCGGGCGTCCATCCACCGACGGCCCGGCGTCGCCGCGCCCGGGCACCGGCACGGGCGCCAGGTCCGGTCCTGCCGGGAGCGCGCCCAGCCAGGTCGGCTGCACCGGCAGCGGAGGACCGTCGGCCCCGAGCACGCGAGCTAGCCAGTCTTCGGTCAGTCGGATCCGCCGCCCCTGCCAGACCATGACGTCGCCGGCCACGAGCAACGCCGATCCGGTGTCCAGTGGCCGGTCGGTACGCGGCCCCGCCTCGGCGATTGACAGCGTGGTGATCGGGACCGCCTTACCGGTCAGATCGCTGGTTGCGGCCGCGCACACCGTCCACGCCTGCCCGCTCACCCGGCCCGCGACCGGAAGCCCGTCGGGGGCGCCGACCACGCCGAGCGGGTCGCCGTGCGGCACAGCGCCTAGTGACTTGGCCGACGCCATGATGACCTGCGGGTCCTTGCCAAAAAACAGCCGCACGGAGGCGTAGTTGAGGATCGGGCGCAGCCGGCCGTCGACCAGCGCGTAGCGGCTTCCGGTCTCCTTCTCCACGATAAGCACGCCGGGCTTCTCCCAAGCCGTCGCACCGCCAGGGCGGACGAAGCCGTACGCGGTCACACCGATCGTGATCAGCGCGGCCAGCAGCAGGCCGCCGACCGTGCCGGTGAGCAACCGCCGGTTCGGGTTCTCCGCCGCGTCGGCATCGCCGGTGACCAGCGCGCTGACCAGACGGCTCCACACGTATGACTGTGCCTGGATCTGGTCGCGACGAGACTGCGCCATCTCAGCCCCCGATCGCCCGGGCGGCGCCGTACACCCCGAGGGCGGCGGCCAACACCGGCAGCAACGCGACGGTGCCGATCAGCTGGACGATGTCACCGACCCGACCCCAGACCGGCATTGCCCGCCGGGTCGGTAGCCGGCGGCCGAGGACGAAGCACACCACCAGGGCGATCAGGAGCGCGCCGGCCACGGCCGCCGGCCGCAACCGCGGATCCAGGTCGAGCGCCGCCACGGCGCAGGGAATCGCGATCGCGGTCACAGCCGGGATTCCGAGCGCCGCCCGGTGCCAGGCACTGATCATCGGCCGGCAGGCAAGCAAGCGGACGAACGCGGCGAGCAGCAGCAGCGTCCGGAACGTCCAGCCGGTGTCCGGTGCGGCCACCACGATCCCGGCGAGCGCCGCTACGCCCAGGCCTGCGTGCAGGCCGGTCATGTAGCGGTCGGCGGCGGCGGCCCGGGGCAATACGTCGTCGGCAGGCTCCGGATCGATGTCCTCCTGCAGATGTTCCGGCCGGGTGGGCAGCGGCGCCAGGTAGATCCCGGCCAGTCGGAACGCGGTCCACGGCACGATCAGGGTCGCCACGGTGGCCAGCACCAGCACGATCCCGGCGCCGGCCGGCGCCGGCGTTGCGGCGTATACGTCGGCGGCCGCCCCGGCCGCGCAACAGAGGCTGCCGGTGACGACCGCAGTGACCAGCGGCCCGGCGAACCCGGCGAGCGCCCCGACCAGCAGTGCTGTCATCGCCGCGACGACGCCCCCGGCGAAAACCTCCGGCGCGCCCGCGGTCAACGCACCGCCACCCGGCAGGACCAGGGCGATGAGAGCCGCATAGAGCACCGCTAGTCCCCCGGCCACCAGGGCGAACACGCGGTCGCCGAAGGCCCGGGCGAAAATGAAGGCGCAGGTCAGCCCGAGCAGGGCCACCAGGCCAGCGGCTGCGGCGCGGGGCGCGAGCTCATCACCAGCCAGTACCACCGGCACACCGGCGAGCCCGGCCGCTCCCAGCACGCCCGCCGCGGCCCAGCGGCCCATCTCCGGCCGCCACCGGCCGGCCCGGACGGCGATGCCGTTCGCCAGGCCGTCGGCGAGGTCGTCGAAGTGGACCGGCGGAATCTGATCGGACTGCGGCCGCAGGTACACCTCCGAGCCGTCGACCAGCCCTTCGCCGCCGACCGTGCGCTCCTCGGCCAGCGGCGCCTCGCCCAGACGCTGCAGCACCCAGCCACCGTGGGCGAGACCGGCGTCGGCCAGATTGACGCCCAAGTGGTTCAACAGGACCGGAAGGAGATCGGCGATCACCACCGATGCGGGGACGGCGATCTCGATGCGGCGGTCGGGCCCCCACACCACCAGTCGGCACATCGTCGCAGACGTGTCCGTGCCCCGGGTCTCCATGGTCACAGCATCTCGACGGGGCCGCACCCAAAAAGGTTCAGCGGGACGGGTGGAATTTCTTCCCCGCCGCATTGAGCCCTGACGGGCCGCCCGCGTTGTAACCGTGTCGGTTGATTAAGCCCACGAGAGGTGCAAGCCCTTGTCCACAGTATTCTTCGGGCGTCCGGCGCGACGTGCCGGACCCGCCATGCCCAGCGGCGAACTTCAGCTGCAGGAGCCGCCGGTGCTGCCGGAAACCCAGAACCAGGGCATGCGCCAGGCCCTGATGGTGCTCCCGATGGCGATGATGTCCGGCGTGATCCTGCTCCTTTTCGTCGGCACGTCCCGCGGGCCGGTAATTTGGGTCGTCCTCGGGATGATGGTGCTGTCGATGGGCGGCATGGCCGTGGCTCAGATGGCCTTCGGCAGCGCCGACCGGCGCCAGCGGGTCGCCGGGGACCGACGTGACTACTTGCGCTACCTGGCGCAGAACCGGCGCCGGGTACGGCAGAACGTGGCCCGGCAGCGAGAGGCCACCGCCTGGACGCATCCGGCGCCACGCTCCCTGTGGTCGCTGGCGATGACCTCCCGACGCTGGGAAAGGCGCCCCACCCACCCGGACTTCCTCGAGGTGCGCCTCGGCACCGGTGAGCAGCGGCTGGCCACTCGGATCGTGCCGCTGCAGACCAAGCCTATCGAGGACCTGGAGCCGCTGGCTGCCAAGTCGCTGCGGCGCTTCATCAACGCGTACTCGGCACTGGCCGACCAGCCGGTGGCGCTGTTCCTGCGCGGGTTTGCCCAGGTGCGGATCGCCGCGGCCGACCGCGAGGAGGCCCGCGCCTTCGCGCGGGCACTGCTGGCGTCGCTGGTCGTCTTTCACGCACCGGACGAGGTACGGGTGGCGCTCTGCGTCGACGAGGACGGATCCGCTGCCTGGGACTGGGCGAAGTGGCTACCGCATGCGCAACATCCGCTGGAGCAGGACGGTGCGGGCGCCGTACGGTTCGCCGCTGACACCGAAGCCGCGGTCGAGCGGCTCTTCGGTGAGGCTTTAGCCGCCCGGCCCCGGTTCGAAACCGGGGCCGCCCCGTCTCGTGACGAACCTTTCGTGGTGGTGCTGCGCGATGGCGGCCGGCTCGCCAGCGGCGCTCGGCTGTCCTCCGTCGGCTACCGCAACGTTGTTTTGATCGACCTCGATGACGATGCGCCGGCGGTCGGCAAGACCCAGCTCACCCTCTCAGTCGACGGCGACGACTTGATGATGGTGCAACGCGACCGGGTGGGCGGCGAGGTACGGCGACGGATGGCGAGGCCAGATCGGCTCAGTGAAGCCGCCGCCCGAGCCGTGGCGCGCATCCTGTCCCCGTACCGGCTCGGCGAGCTCACCGAGACGACTGAGGACACGTTGAAGTCCAATTTCGACATTGGAGCCCTGCTGGGGATCGCCGATCTGACGGAGCTCGATCTGGCCGTGCTGTGGGGGCCCCGGGCCCAGACCGACCGGTTGCGCGTGCCGATCGGCATCGACTCCAACGGCGACCCGGTGGAGCTGGACATCAAAGAGTCCGCGCAGGACGGGATGGGCCCGCACGGCATGCTCATCGGCGCGACCGGATCGGGCAAAAGCGAGCTGTTGCGCACGCTGGTCCTGAGCTTGGCGACCACGCACTCATCGGAGACGTTGAACTTCGTGCTGGTGGACTTCAAGGGCGGAGCGACCTTCCTGGGGTTGGACCGGCTACCGCACACCTCGGCGCTGATCACTAACCTTGCCAACGAAGAAGCGCTGGTCGGCCGGATGCGCGACGCGCTGCACGGCGAGATCGTGCGGCGTCAGGAGCTGCTGCGCTCGGCCGGCGGCTACAGCTCGGCGCTGGACTACGAGCGGGCCCGAGCCCAGGGCGCTGCCGTCGACCCGCTGCCCACCCTGTTCGTGATCGTTGACGAGTTCTCCGAACTGCTCAGCGCCCATCGCGACTTCATCGAGCTGTTCGTGATGATCGGCCGGCTCGGCCGGTCGCTCGGCGTGCATCTGCTGCTCGCCTCCCAGCGGCTCGACGACGGCCGGATCAGCCAGCTCGAGTCGCACCTGTCCTACCGGATCGGCCTGCGCACGTTCTCAGCGATGGAATCGCGGTCGGTGATCGGGGCCACCGACGCCTACGAACTGCCGTCCGCTCCCGGCAACGGATACCTGCGCGCCAACGTCTCCACGCTGATCCGTTTCAAGGCAGCTTACGTTTCCGGGCCATACCGGGCTCCGGCCGCGCGGACGTCGCAGGACGTCATCCAGCGGCAGGTCGTCCCGTACACGCTCGGCAACGTGCCGATGCCGTCGCAGCCCGAGCCGGTCGAGGCCGAGCCGGTCGAGGAGCCCTCGGACCACTCTGATGCCGACACTGTGCTCTCCCTGGTGACCGGCCAGCTCATCAATCAGGGGCCGCCAGCCCATCAGGTGTGGCTGCCGCCGCTGCGGCAGTCACCCACGCTCGATCATCTGCTGCCGACGGTCGCCCCGGACCCGGATCTCGGCCTCAGCGCCGCCGGCTGGGGCGGCAACGGACTCCTGACCGCCCCGATCGGGTACATCGACAAACCATTCCAGCAGCTGCGTGACCTATTGCTGCTCGAGCTCTCCGGTGCCGGCGGCCACGTCGGTGTCTCCGGTGCGCCACGCACCGGCAAGAGCACGCTGATCCGTACGTTGATCTGCGCCCTCGCCCTCACTCACACCCCGCGGGAAGTGCAGTTCTACTGCCTGGACTTCGGCGGCGGCGCCCTCGGATCGGTCGCCGGGCTCCCGCACGTCGGATCGGTCGCCGGGCGGCTCGACGCCGACCGGGTCAGCCGGATCGTCCGCGAGGTCACCAACCTCATCACGGCCCGGGAACGCCGGTTCCTGGCACTGGGGGTGGACAGCATGGCAACCTACCGGCAGATGCGCGCGGACGGCCGCGTCACCGACGACCCGTACGGCGACGTCTTCCTCGTCGTCGACGGCTGGTTCACCCTGCGGTCGGAGTTCGAGCACCTCGACGATCTGGTCCGGCGGATCGCGGCGCAAGGCCTCAACTTTGGCATCCACCTGATACTCAGCGCGGCCCGCTGGTCGGAGGTCTATCACGGCATGCGGGACCAGATCGGCACCCGGCTCGAGCTCAAGCTCGGTGACCCGGTCGACTCGGTCATCGACATGCGGCTTGCAGCCACCGTGCCTGCCGCCCCGGGCCACGGCCTCACCGCCGACAAACTGCACTTCCTCGCCGCGCTGCCTCGGATCGACGGGATTGCCGACGGCGCGAGCCTCGGCGACGGCGTCCGCGCGTTGGTCGCCATGGCCGACGACTTCTGGACTGGCCCCCGCGCCCCCGAGGTACGGACCCTGCCGGCGACCCTGCCGGCCGGGTCGCTGCCCGCGCCCGACGGCGACATCCGGATCGCGCTCGGCATCGATGAGGAACAGCTGGCACCGGTCTGGCATGACTTCGGCGAGCTGCCGCACCTGACCGTGCTCGGCGACGACGAGAGCGGCAAGACCAACGTCCTGCGCCACCTCGCCCACGCGATCACCAGCCGGTACACACCGGCCGAAGCGCGAATCATGATCGTCGACTACCGGCGGCAGTTGTTTGACGCGGTACCGGAGGGCTACCGGCTGGGCTACGCGGTGTCTCCGGACTCGACGGCAGCGGCGGTCGCCGACGCGGCCGCTGGGCTGATCCCCCGCATGCCCGGCGCCGACGTCACCCCGGCACAGCTACGCAACCGCGACTGGTGGCAGGGCCCGCAGCTGTTCATCCTGGTCGACGACTACGACCTGCTGTCAGGCCAGGAATCGCCGCTGCTGCCGCTGCTGCCCTATCTCGCGCAGGGCGCCGACATCGGATTCCATCTCGTGATCACTCGCGGCGCGGCGAACGCGATGCGAATGTCGATGGATCCGCTGATCCGCCGTATCCAGGAGACGAACACTCCGGATCTGGCGCTGTCGTGCCCTCCGAACGAGGGGCCGTTGCTCGGCAACGTCAAGCCGCGGCTGATGCCGCCGGGGCGGGCACTGCTGTGTACTCGTAGAGGCGGACGGCTGATGCAGACCGCCTGGCAGCCGGTAGACGGCCTGGTCAGCACGGCGAGCTAACCGAGTCGAAAGCACCGTTGAGCCCGGTTCGCCGAACCGTCAGGGCCGCCGCCAACGCCGGCGGCGGCCTTCTGCCACGATCCGCCGGCCCAGCCATGCCACCGCCACGACGAGCGCGGCGGCGAGTGCGATGATCGAGGCGATCGACTCCGAGCGCGGGACCCCGGCGGCATGCGCCATTACCAACGCAGACTGTGGACGAGGCGGCACCGTGTCGCCGTCGGGCATGTCCGGGGCGCTGACCGCGGCATACAGGTCAAGGTTGGCATTGTCAGCGGTATTCAGCAGACGCTGACGAACGTGTGCCTGATCGAGGCTCGGGTGGTACGCGCGGACCAGCGCGGCCGCGCCGGCTACGTAGGCTGCGGCGACTGCAGCACCGCCGACGACGTAGTTGCCCGTCCCGGACGGGCCGACCGAGAAAGCTTTGTCGCCCGGCGCAAGCAGATCAAGGCCTGAACGCGCCGACACCGGCTGCACCAGCGCCCCTGCTTGGTCCACTCCGCCCACCGCAAGGACATCCGGATCCGACGCGGGATACCAGCTCGGGGCCTGCTGCGACGAGTCGTCTCCCGCCGACTTGCCGGCCAATGCCGCGACCACAACGGCATCGTGGCCTACGGCGTACTTCACCGCCGCGCGTACCAATGGATCCGGCGTCGGGACCCCCACTGCGACCAAGATTACTTTGCAGCCTGCCCGCGCCGCCGCCTGGATACCAGCGGCCAACGCCGTCGGCGTCGTGTCTCCGCGCTCGTCGACGATGCGCACCGGATAGATGACGCTCGCCGGCGCAACACCAACGAACAGGCTTCCGGAGACCGGGCGAGCTGCGACCAACGCGGCGAGCGCGGTCCCCCGGCCCAAGCAGTCGGAGTCCCCATGCGTCCCATCGGCAATTGCTCGGCCCGCAAGGACAGCCCCCGGCAAACCACCGCCACGCGGGCTCACGCCGCTGTCGACAACGCCGACTTGAACTCCGGCGCCGCGGGTCAACACCCACGCATCGGCCGGCTGCACCCGCTGAAACGCCCACGACACCCCGGGCGCAGTCGTCGGTGACGATCCGACACAACCGCCACTGACCGAATCCGGCAGCGGCGGCACGGAATCGTCCGCGTATGCCGGCACACAGCACCAACCGGCAGCGAGCGTCCCGGACAGCACAGCAGCGCAAATCCGTACACGCCGAAACCCGTCCACAGCAACCTCTCGTCCCCCAGCTTGGGCAGCATTGCCCAGTCCGACCCCACCGGTCACGACGGATGCTATTAGTCAAAGTTCAATGCACCCGCACCCGCACCTGCGGCGCTGTGGTCGTCCGTGCTCGGGTGGTGACCTGCTCCATCGCGTGGCGTACAGTTCGCGGCGGAGGAACATCGACCCCATCGCTCGTTCCCCGGTCCACCTCCGCATGTCCGCGACCGCCGGCAGAAGCCGGCTCCGACATACTGGAGTACAACAGCGATGGACGCTCAACCAATTGCCGACCACAACAGCACGAAACCATTCGAGGCGGCCCCTCCGATCCTGCCGGCCTGGCAGGCGCCGGAGGCGACGACGCCCCAACCGGCAGCTGCCCCTGAGGACGTTCCCACGCCGGCCGCGACAGACCAACAGCCCGCCCAATGGGGTTGGCGCGGCCGCGCCAACCGGTTGTCCCACGGTGTGCTCACCTTCCCTGCGACACCCGCCGAGCAGGTCCATCGCGCCGCCCGCAAGCGGCTGCTGCGCCCGTTCGATCGAGCCATGACCGTGATGGTCGCCAACCCCAAGGGCGGCGCAGCGAAAACACCGACCTCGCTGGTCGCTGCCGCCACGCTCGGGTTCTACCGCGGCGGCTACACCTTGGCCTGGGACAACAACGAGACGCGGGGAACACTGGGGATGCGGGCGGAGTCAGCTCCCCAACCTCGTACCGTGGTCGATCTGCTCAACGATATCGAGGAATTCCTGGCCGCGGCAGCCAGCGTGGGCCGCCTGTCGGCCTATCTGCGTCCGCAAAGCGCCCGGTTCGACGTGCTGGCCTCCGACGAGACCCCGGGCGGCATGGAAATCATCGACGACGCGGCCGTGCACAAATTGTGGACGGCGCTGAGCAGGTACTACCGCATGATCGTGGTCGACACGGGCAACAACGTGCGAGCGCCGAACTGGCGGGCCGCGGCCGAGTTGGCCGACTGCCTGGTCGTGCCGACCACGGTGCAACGTGACGTCGCCGCCAGCGGCTTGTGGATGCTGGACCATCTCGTTCAAAGCGGCCACCGCGATCTGGTCACTAACGCCGTCGCGGTGATCTCCTGCGCCGACTCGCAGACCGACCCGCAGCTGTTCGCCTCGATCGTGGAGCGCTATCAGGCCGTTGTCCGCGATGTAGTGGTGATCCCCCACGACCCGTACATCCGCTCGGGCGGCCGGATCGAGTACGACCACCTCGGCGTGGAGACCCGGCGAGCGTGGGTGCTCGCGTGCACCTCCATCATCGACTCGCTGAGCATTCGCAATCAGGCCTGAGCGAATCCGCGTGCACCGCACCAGGTCAGGAACCGTGGTGCGGTGCACGCCGCATAGCCTCGGCAAGCCGCCACAACGCGTCGCGTACGTACGAATCGGGTGGCCCCTCGGGCTCCTCCGAGGGTGGCACTTCCCGCAACAGGACGATCTGCGACCAGCGGGGGTCCGCGGTCATCACGTCCAGTGTCCGGAACCGCCGATCGGCGGTGAACGCTACCTCACTTCCCGGCAACGCCCGGCCGGTGAGCGACCACACGACGGTGAGGTGATCCGGGGGCGCGGCCGGCGCGGGGGCGAGCGGCGCGGTGATCACCAAGTTCGGCAGCGGGTCGTGGACCGGCCACGTCACCGCGGCCGGGCCGCACACCGCGACCGCGGATGTCTGTCGGTCGGGAGGCGCAGGCGGCGAGGGCGGAATGTGCGCTTGGACGATCGTGGCGGGCGAAACGAGGTCGGACAGCTGGGGGATTCCGGCCGGTGTGTCCTCGAGAGCCGACGTGCCCGGTGCCACTTCGCCGGAGCCCTGCGCACGCGGGCCTGGCCGCATAATTGCGGCTGACTCCGGCCCGACTGCCGGGTTGGTCGGTGAACCAGGCGGAGGTGCCTCGGTAGCTATCGAGGCGGGTGCGGGTGGCACGGGCAGCACGACGAGGGTGCGCGCACCGACCACGGTCAGCAGGTCTCCGAATCGGTCCGTCAACTCCGCCCAGGTATTCTCTTCGCCGGGCTCGGGCGCGCGGGCTGCCACAAGCCGCATAGCGACGACGACCTCAGGTGCGAGCATCGCTGTCGCCTGATCGAGTAACGCGGGCAGCCGGTGAAGGTGGCGCATAGCGAATGAGCCGAGGTAGAGCAACGGATGTTCGGGGTGTGCCGGTACCCATCGCGCGTCTGCGGCGGCGTCCGTGTTGTCGACATCACGCAGCCAATAGCCGCATCGCACGACTTCGATCGCCCAGGTCGGATCGACGGTCCACCACTGCGGTCCCACGCTCGCCACGAGAGTCGGCGCGGAGGCCGCACGGTAGGCGAACCGTACGCCCGCCGGCCGCCACCCGCGGCTGCCTTTTTCGTCGATCGTGCTGACCACCGGCCTGCCGTGCTCATCGGTGTCGGGCACACCGGCGATCACTTCGACTACGCCACCGCTGCGCCGGGCGAGCCGCTCGCCGAGGTCGTGGATCCGGGTGCTGGCCGGACCGTACGGTACGAGCGTCAGCCGCCGCCGCATTGCGCGAGGGAGCAGTTCCAACGCGGCGTCTGCGTTCTCGGGCCAGCCGGACGGGTCGCCGATGAGAACGCTGGCTTGCTCGGGCTGGACCGGTACGGCGAGTACCGGGGCGGGCAGCGGCCCGGCACGGTGTTCCGCCGCCGGTAGCCAGACGCCAGCGGGGATCACGACGAACGGGTGGCCCGGGCCGGCTTCCAGAGTGGTTTCCCAGTCCGGAGCCGGGTGCCGGGCGCCGTAGCGGGCTGTGACTGCTCCGGCGCGGTATGCCTGCCAGATGCCGCCGTCGACGAAGAGCAGCCCGGGCGGTAGGAGGATCACCGTGCCGGTCGGCGCGACCACTTCGATGCCCAGCGCGACGGATAACGCTCCGGCCAGATCCGGCCGAGCACTGCGCGAAAGCACGAGACGAATCGAGCCGCATCCCACCGGTAGATGGTCGGTAAGCAGCAAGGCCAGGCGGCTGACCGTCGGCGGCGGGTCGGCGGTAACGACCACAACGCGACGGCCCGGTTCCAACGGAATAGCACGCAATACCCGCTCGGGCGGCGCGTCGCCGCGGCCCGCGACAACGGTGCGGCCGCCGGCGGCGAAGACCCTAATCGTCGAATCCGCGGAAGACACCCTCCGCATCCTTCTGCGCGGCGGCGGCGAACTCTTCGAAGCCCATGTTGCCGAGGTCGAGGTTGGCGTGGAACACAGGCATCTGACCGGGAACGATCCTGAAGTGACGGCCGTACTCGACGGTCTCCGCGTAGTACTCGCTGTGCGGGTCGGCCGCGGAGATCGCCAGGAACAGGTGCTCGGGCCCGGACATCGTCTGCTGGTCGGCGGCGAACACCACGGACAGATACTCATCGGGCGCCGCCGCCCGCACAAGGTCCTCGACGCTCGCGCCGGCCCAGGCAGCGTCCTCGACGATCACATAAGTCCAGGGGAGTGGTTCGTCGCCGACACCGCTGGTGTCACCGACCTTCAGGGCCGCGAGCACGGCAAGCCAGCCGGCTGCGTCGGAGTAGTCGGTACGCACGATCACGGCGTCATAGTCGCCGCGCTCGGTGCCCGAAGGAATGGCTCGCATGCTCCCTACGACGGATGAGAGGCAACGGGGGTTCATCCCGCAGCGGACCGACCCGGTCATGCCGCTGACCGGTCCTGGGGCGGTTGAGGAAACCTCGGTGCGGCCAGCTGTTGCCGCGACAGACTTACCCGGCTGCGCCCCTAGCAGCTTTGGGAAGGCTCGGGTGTGTGGTTGTCGCCATAGCGGCATCGGCGATTGCCTTCTCCTGGCACGCCGATTTGAAGGACAAGTCCAGTGTGGAGACGGTGCGAGGGTGGCAGTTTTAAGCAGTTTGCCGCACCTTAGTCAGGTCGGCGGCACCCCCTACCGCATGGTCCGCAGCTCCCCGCTTGCTGACTTCATGCTCGGCGCAATACCTGGTAAACATTGCCGCCTACATACGTCGGCACAACGGCCACTGCCTACGCCTGCTCAACCGCACGGTCGGCGACCTCCTTCCTCATCGCCTCACCTGGGCCATTCCCGAGCTCTCGCCTGCGCCGGGGCACCCAGCAGGGGGTCGGCGGCAGTAGAACTGCACCATGAGGTGTCCCCGGCGCGTCATCGATCAGTCGCCCAGCGCAGTTGCCTGGCGCAGTCGACGCGCTCCCATGCGAAGGCGGGTAGCGCTCGTCCGAAGTGGCCGTGCGCCACATGGCCCACGAGAACGGCGCCACCGCCGGCGCCTCGAAGGCCGACGCCGACGCTACTCGCAATCCGACGGTGTCCTGGTCGGCGAGGACGGCCCGGAGGAGGACAACGCCGCCCCCGGGGTGTGACGAGCCGAAGGACTTGGGCCATCGGCGTGCGCTGAGCGATCCTCGGCGCACGGCGGATGGCCCTCGCCGGCTGGGCTGAGTCAGCGGACGAGGCTCCACTGCTGGTCGCGTTCGGCCGAGACGAGGTCCCACTGCTCCAGCCAGTGCCCGTCCCACGTGCCGTCTGCCTTGGTCGGCGGCACATCCGTGCCCAGAATGTCCAGCACCTTGCCGGTGGCGTGGTTGCGCAGGCGTACCTGCCCGCCGCCCGCGTTCTCGATCGACCATTGCTGGAAACGATCGGCGGGGTTCACCGTCACCTGGAGCACCTTAGCGCCGTTCCAGGTACCGCCGGCCTCGACGCCCATCGCCAAGCCGCTGAACGCGTTCACAAAGACGGCGTACCCGGGTTCCGGCGCTGCGGTGAGTCGCCAGTACTGGTCCTGCTGGTCGCCGTTCGCCCACAGCTGGACGTGCGTGCCGGCCGTCCGGCTGGCGTCGAGATCGGGAAGTTCGGCGACCTCCCTCGTCCAGTCGTTGAGCAGGTGGTAATTCACGCCGACCTGGAATCCCCCGATGGTGATCGGCGGAGCGACGTGCGACGGTCCGGCGGGCGGCAGCGCGCTCGACGAGGAGCCGGACGAGGGAGTGGCCGTCACCGCTCGTGACACCGATGAGGAGGCTGCCGACGGAGGTGCCGGCGCCGCCCCGCCAATCCGGCTGTCCTTCTCGTACAGCGGCACGTACGAGGCGGTCGTGTCGGCGAGCTGCGGCACGTTGGCCCGGGGTGCGCCGTTGGCGACCCGTACCGCTGACTCCCCCCATTGGTAGGCGGCGAGCGCCAGCCGGTAGGGATCGGCGCCGTTGAGCTCGTGCAACTGGGCGACGAGGTCGCACATGGCCATGCCGAGGGCCGGGACAGCATCGTTCGGATCCCAGACCGAGGCAGTTTTCGATACCCGGTACTGCTTCCAGAGATCGGGCGGGAACAGGGCGATGCCCTGGCGGCCGTCGGAGGACCGCAAGTTGGGGTCAAACTTCGACAATGCCATCAGCTGTGCCGCGACCTGTGGACCAGTGATGGCGGGGCACACCTGGCCCGCTTTCCGCACTGCGGCCACGTCGGCGTCCGGAACCGGTGTCCCGCCCGATGCCGTGGGCGATGGCGGGGTTGTGGGCTTGCCAAGTCGAAACGGTGGCTGGTCGGCGTACCAGTTCGCATAGGCTTCGGCCTTCTCGACATAGGACTGGGCGGATGCCGGCACGCGCTTGGCCCGGACGACCGCCGAAATGCCGCTCTTGGTGACGGCCAACGCGAGCGGCCACATGTCCCCGGTCAATGTGGCGGCCCGCAACTGACCCACGACGTCACAAGTCTGGTGCGCCAGTGCCAGGACGTTCGCTGCGCCGTCGTTTCGGTTCGCATCGGACTTCGGCCGCCATCGCGTCCATGCTGCATCGCTGAGGCCGGCAACGCCGTGGCGGGCTCCGACCGCGAACTCGGAAGCCATCATGAGCTGGGCGGCGAGTCGCGGCGGATTCAACGTCGGGCAGGACAGCGACGCAGTGATGATCGCCTGTTGAAGAGCCAGCGGGACGTCCTTCCCGGTCAGCTTTTCCGCGCCCACCGCGAAGGGTCCCTCACTGATGATCGACAGAGCCCCGGCCCCCAGAATGAATACGACGGCGGCCGCGATACCGTATCGTTTGCGGCTGCTTGCGGACAGCTTCCATCCGAAATGTCGAAGCTTTTTCGTAACCGCGGTCATCAACGCACCTTCAACTCCGAAGCCTTTTGGTCTCATATTCAACGGTGAATCCGGCAGCAGAGTTCACTACTGCGCACATCCACCCCCTTCACCGTCCCCTCTCAGTGAGCATCGCCGAGCTCTGGGCGGGGCTTGCCGAACGGCTCACGGTCGCAGGGGTGGTTCGGCCGCTAGCGGCCGTGGAGGAGGGCGGTCGGTGTCCTGCGGACGTCGGCGATTGCAGCTCCGCCACGTCGGCCAGCGAGCCTCCTCCGATGCCGCGCGAGTTGTCGCGGACAGCTCCGGCGGTACGCGCCGGCCCCGGCCCATCGTGTGCCGCGCGGATTTTATGCCCCACATTGATGAGCTTCTCTGCAGCTGGCATCATGCCGTTGCCGTAAGCGGAGAGAAGATACCGATCGGACTGGATCTTTTGCCAGGCATAATCTGCCGCCTGCACGATGATGCGGTCCGGCAACGGAACGAACCGGGACGCCCGATCGGACGGTGAGATCGCCATCGCAGCCGCTGGGGACGGGCCGGGGGCTATTGGCTCCACTACGGGCTCGGACGGGCGGCCGGCGGGTGTCGAGGCGCCGTTCGGCCGGCCCGAGACCGTGGTCACGGCCGCCCAAGCCGTTTCCAAGGGCAAATCCACGAGCAGGTTGCTCAGCGTTGCCGCGATCCGACCCAGGTCCGTTTCCGGGAGTCTCCGCCGGTCGTCGACCAACGGCCGGCCGGGCCGGATCAGCCGGCCGAGATACGGCCAGAGCCCCGAGCGTGATGTGATGCCTTCAGCGCCAGCCCGCGGCTCAACCTTCACAGGGGTACTGAGCCGCAGAACGGTGTCGCCCAGGAGCGCGGCCAACCTACGGTCGGCCTCCTGCTGGTCCGCCATCATCGATTCCCTCCGGCTGGCCCTGACGACGGCGCCCTCATCCGACCGCTCCCCACTTGGCGGCGGCTCGCTGCGTCATGGTTTCGACCTCTTCCTTGGCCGCCCGGGAGATCGCCGCCGCGTTGGCCTCCTTGTACCAGGGCCGCAGGCGGATCAGCGCCGGGCGGACACCAGTGGCGAACAACAGTGCGGTGCCTTTGGGCAGAGCCCGGATCTTGTCGGCCGGCAACTTCTGTTCCTGCCGATACGAGATCGAGCGGGACGTGCCGTCCCGCCCGCGCGACCACGATGGTGTCCGCACGTCGTGCTGGCCGACCAGCCGGGCGATTTTGTCGACGAAGTCGGCGTCGTCCAGACCGGCGCCCAGCAGCTTGATCGTAGCCGCGCTCCATAGTGCGTCCATACCGGCCTCGCCCCAGACGCGCGCGCCCTGGCGGTAGCTCTGCAGCAGCGTGACGACGTTGATGCCGCGGGAGCCGAGGTGGCTGTACAGGTCAGGCAGGTCACTGATCCGGCACACGTTGGCCGCCTCGTCCAGCACCGCCGTCATCGGCGGGTCCAACCGGCCCCCCATGCGTTCGGCAGCCACCACACCGGCCCGCAGCGTCGCGTCAGCGAGGCCGGCGATCACTCCGGCCGCGGAGCCACCGCCGTCCTTCGAGAGCAGGTAGAGGGTGTCACGGCCGAGCACGTGCCGGGAGGGTACGAATTCCGGATGGAACGGGTCCGGGCTGACCCAGGCCGTGATGTCGGGGTCCAGTAGGCAGGCGACACACTGTCGGGCGGTCTCGTAAATTCCGTCACGGGTCTGCACCGCACCGCGTACGGTTCCGTTGAGCTGCTCCGCCATCGCCGTCATGCCAGCCCCACGGAGCAGGTCGATCGGCGTTCGGTCCGCCGGGTCGGCAAGCCAGCCGAGCATGTCCGTCAGTGTCATGCCGCCGCGGGAGGCGGCCAGAAACAGCGCGGTAAGCGTGTTCTGGGCCGCGGAGATCCAGAAATCCCGCTTCGAGGCGTCGTCGTTGACCGAGCTGACGAAGTGTCCGGCGAGTCGGCGAGCGCCCTCGATGGTGTCGCAGCCAGCGAGCATGTTCCACCACATCGCGCGCGGGGTGTGGGCGATCCTCTGCGGATCGAAGGTCCAGATTGTCCCGACCTTCGCCCGCTCCCTCCGGGTCACGGTGAATACGTCGGACTTGTTGGAGGTCAGCAGAACGGCCCCGGGAGCACGCAGCATCCTCGGAATGGCGATTCCGGTGGACTTGCCGGCGCGGGGCGCCATCAGGTCCAGTTCGACGTCCTCGAAGGACGAGCGAAGTTCCGGGCCGTCCGGCTCCAGGTCACCAAGCAGGTTGCCGGTGTCGTCGGGGTGCAGGGTGCGCCGGCCCTTCAGCGAGGGACGCAGTTCCCGGGCACGGGCCTCGCTGGCCTTGGACATCATGCT
The DNA here is from genome assembly GCF_044455125.1 of Actinoplanes sp. NPDC051343. Lineage (NCBI taxonomy): Bacteria > Bacillati > Actinomycetota > Actinomycetes > Micromonosporales > Micromonosporaceae > Actinoplanes > Actinoplanes sp. NPDC051343. The sequence goes on along the minus strand of NZ_JBITEL010000022.1, from coordinate 36,955 downwards.
GAGCACGTCGCGCTGACCGGCCAGGCGGGGATTTCCGCCGGACGCCTTCCGAATGACCTTCACCCCAACCAGCAGGACCGGGACAAAGATGACAGCGGCCACCAGCACCATGCCGCCGTACACCGCGTAGGGCGGGGCAGCCGGCCAAACCAGCGAGGTGTGGCCGGTCAGCAGTCGCCAATACACCGTGAGTGAGAACGGCGGAGGGTGCCAGCCATGGCCGGTGACCGCCGCTCCGAGGGTACCGCCGATCCAGCCGACGGCGAGCGCGATGAGGTTTAGTACGGCCAGGCCGGGGACGAGCCAGGGCAGGACGTCGTCGCCCGGGGCGCGAGTGGAGGCACTCATGCCGTCTCCTGTTCCGGAACGCCGGGCTCGCCGGCCGGCTGAAGTTCGGCCGCCGCTGCGAGCCGGGCAGCCATCATCCGTTCGGCCTGGCCGTTCGTCACCCAGCGGAGGTTAGTGTCGTGCAGCCGCTGTTCGGTCTCGGTGATGGTGACCCGCACCGGGATTCCCGGACGGCCGCCGACCTTGAGCAGGAAGCGGCCGCGGCCGGGCGGCTCCTCGTTCTCGCCGTACTGAGCCCAGCCCGGCGGCGACGACCAGGAGGACACCATCTCGATCTCCCGACGGGAGAGGCCGACGATCTTGCCCAGCTCCTCCATCTCGGCCCGGGGCAGCCCGGCGCAGGCCAACATGCCCGCCCGCTCGACGAATCCCCTGGCCTTGGCCTTGTCGGACTCGCTGCCCAACGCCTCCGCGTCCTTCAGAGTGTGCGTGATCTTGGAGTCGGCGAGACCGAGCGAACGGTTCAGGCGGGTCAGCGCGTCGATGCGGTCGACGATGCCGGAGGCCGCCCGCAGAGGTCGCCACAGCTCGTCGAGAACCGTGAAGAACCATCGTCGCGGGGCCAGGCCCGCGTCGGCGAGCGCATGCGACGCGGCCACCGTACCGAGGCCGTCGGACCAGGCCGCGAGCATCGCCGCGGCGGTGAGCTGGCTGTCCGCCTCGCCAATCCGCGAGATGTCGATGCACACGGCAGTAGCGTTTGGGTCGATGTGGGTGGAGGTCGTGGCGGCGAAGGTGTTGCCGAGCGGGCCGTCGAGGATGCCCAGCAGGGATCGGTGCAGCGGATCGACGGCGTCGCGGTATCTCGACTCCTCACCACGGTCGAGCGTGATCTGCCGTACCTCCGGAGGCCCTCCCTGCAGGACCGCGAGAAGGTCCCCGAGATAGATCGGCCGGGCGTCCGGGGTGCGCTCCCGCAGGTGCCGCAGGCACGCGGAGAGCACGGACTGCTCGTGGTCGTCGATGGCGCGGCCACGCACGATGGTAAGCAGCGCGGCAACCATATTCAGCACCCGTCCGTGCGTCTCGGCCGCTAAGGCGTGTCCAGCCTGGCCGCCGACCCTCGCCGCGGCGGCACCCATCGCGCCAGGGTCGAGGACGTTCAGGCCGCCGACGCCCCGGCCGATCGAGATGACCTGCCCGCCGAGCGCCCGGACGGTGTCGGCATAGTCCGGTTTGAGGTCGCCGAGCACCAGGGGGATGACGCCCTGCGCAGCCAGCCCGATCAGCATCCGGTTGATCAGCGTCGACTTGCCGAGGCCGGGCATGCCGAGCATGAACAGCGACGGGTTGGAAATGTATCGCGCCCGGGTGAACCAGTTGAGCGGGTCCCCGCAGACGGTCGCGCCGGTCGACAGATGCTGGCCCAGTGGTACCCCGATCGTGGGCGCCCCGGAGCCGGACGCGAACGGCCAGAGACCGCACGCCTGTACGGTGGTGGCGCGCCACATCGCGGGCGGGTCCATCGGGGCCACCCGGCCGCCGCCGGCGCCGAGGGCACCGCGGTGCGGAATGCTGTCTTCGCGGTCTCGGCTGACCGCCAGCGCCCGGCGGCGCTTCTCGATCTGGTCGAGGCGATGCTGTTCACGCGCCGCCGAGCGCAACGCCCGACGGGACTTTTTAGCAAACTCGTCGGGGGCGCGGTCCTGCAGATCCACTGGCGGAACGACCAGTCCGCTCAACGCCGTCGGCGGCCGGACCGACCCGAACGGCTTGTTCTCCAGCGTCACAGCGCCTCCTGCAACTCGTGCGGGATCATGGTCTGCTCCCACGGCAGAATGCCGACCGGCAAGGCACAGCTGAACGCGGCCGCCTGCATCCGATCGGCCGCCCGCATGGAAAGCCGCGTCGCGCCGAGCAGGTTGCGCATCGTCACGTTCGCATCGGGTATATCGGCCGCCGAGTCCACGGTCACGGTCACCACCATGGAGAACTCGACCAGGCCGGCGCCCGCAGCCTCCTCGGCGGCCGTCTGCTCAGCCGCCGCCACCTCGGAGACCGCCCGCGCCCGCACCAGTCCGCGGGTCGAGTTGGCCATGAACTGGGCGGACCGCCGGTCGGCCTCCACGATCCTGGCCGAGGTCGCCGGGTCGATCGGCCGGTACAGCAACGCGACCCGTTTGCGGCGGATGCCCGGCACCGGATCGAGCAGTGAGCGCAGCACACTCGAGCGCACGGTCCCCCGGGGTGCGAGGGTGAGCAGCCAGCTGCGAGATACCCCGGAATCGTGCTGGTAGGTCGTAACCGTCTCGCGGGCCGCGGCCGGACCGGAATCCAACCATTCCAGACCGGTGGCGCCGTAGCGCGCGCGGAGGTCCAGCACATCGGCGGCGACCGCCGGGTCGTACGCGACCCGGACGACCTCGGCGATGCGTTCGGCGGAGAGCGGAGCCGCCGTTCCCCCGCCCGCGCCCACCAGGCCGCTGTTCAAGCCTTGAAGACGCAAGGCGAGGTCGGTCAGGATCTCTTCCTTGCCGCGCTTCGCGGCGCCGGGCATGCCGTACGTCAGGGTGATGTAGGTGTTCATCTCGGAGGAAGCGTTCGGATACTGGTCGACGATCTCCTCCATGACCGCCCGCGCGACCGGCGGCGCCTCCGCCGAGATGCGCGGCAGCACCTCGCTGGCCAGCCGGGTACCCGGGTCGGGGGCCGTCTCGACGATCACCGCCGCCCCCCGCAGGTCCGGCTCGTGGGCGAGCCGCGACAGCCAATCGCCCCACAGCGCCACCCAGACGTCCACCTGCTCGGGGTCCACCAGCGAACCGCCGTCCGGCTCGCAGCCGAGAACGACCGTGAAGAGGTTCCGATACCGGTGGTGCAGGACGCCGAAGCGGCGGTCGTACGGATCCCGGCCCTCCATCATGGTGACCCGGCTGAGCATTCCCGGTGGCCGGAACCGGCCGCCCGGACGCGCTGAGAGCGGACCGGAGACGTACAGGTTCTGGCGCTTGGCCCGCCGGCGTGACCACCCGATCCGCAACGCCAGTACGTTGTAGACGTTACGACCGTCCGGCGTCCGGACCGCAAGCGGGGCCAGCACCAGCGTGCCGGCGACCGCCATCACCACCGCCGCTGACAGCGAAAACAGGGACGCCAGCAGCACCACGACGAGGCCGCCAAACACGCCGACGGTGCCGACCAGGCCGAACGAGCCCAACCCAGCCTTGCGCGGACGGCGCCAGTTGCCGTACGTCCGCGTCTTGATGACTTCCGTGCTCATCACATCTCCCGCTCGGTCTGCGCCGTACTGGTTGTCGCACTTATTGGTGGTCATGGACGTCATGGACGCCCGGTAGCGCACTCTGGGCGAGGTTGGTGCCGTGCCGTGCCGCCGCCGCGGTCCCGTGCGCTACCAACGCGGCCGCGCCCGCCGCTGCCCCCAGGCCGGCGCGAGCCGCGCCGGCCGCCCGACCGCCGGAGGCGCCACCGGACGAAGGGGAGCCTTTGCCAGCGCTGGTGGCGCCCGTGGGCCTCCCGCCGCCGCCCGACCGGCCGCCGGCTGGCGAGCCGCTTCCGGCGGACCGTCCGCCGGAGCCGCCACGGCCACCGGGGAGGGAGATGGCACCGGTTGCCTGGGCGGCAGCACCGAGGGCGCCACCAGCCATTGCACCGGCCGCATCCGAGGATCCCAGCGCGGCCATCGCCGGCACGATGAGGCGCATGAGCGCCGGCAGTGCCACGGCCGACATCAGCAGCACTCCACAACCCGCAATTTTCTGCTCGGTCGCCTGCGTCCCGGTGTACGCGATCATGGTGGAACCGGCGTACAGGACCAGCCCCACCGTCGGCTTGTACATCAGCCAGGCGGCCATCCAGGCAATGTGCTTACGCCACCACGACGATCCCCATTGGGTCATGGAGGCGGTGGCTGCTAGGGGAAGCGTGCCGAAAAGCAGGACCATCACGCCGAGCCGCAAGTAGAGCAGGATGATATGGATGATCCCGGCGATCAGCAGCAGCAGGCCGACGAAGATCAGCAGAAACGTCGAGATGTCAACGTTGCCGCAGTCGGCGATACTCTTCAGCTGCTGCTCGACGCCCGCCTTGTACAGGTGGTCGCTGTAGCTGTCGGACAGCGTTGCCAGTTCGCTGACGACGAACGAACCCGCACCGGCCACGAGGATCACCCGCACGATTCCCTTGAGGGCGGTCATGCCGGGCTGCCCACGGCGATCCAGGGCCATGCGGGCCGAGGCGAACAGCAGGGACGCCACCGCGACGCCGATCACGAGCCAGTTGATCTGCAGCCCGATCTTGTGATTGAAATCCTTGTCCGGCGACAGCGTCGGCACTTTGCTCGCCACGTTGGCGAAGAGGCTGGCTGCCGCGCTCATGATGGCATTGGCGATCTTGCGAAGGACGCCGTCGATGCCGTCGGAGAAAAACTCCTGCACGCCGCCGAACGCACCGAAATACACGGCGTCACCAGTGCTGCAGTCTGCCATCTCAAACCTTCCACAGGATGAATCCGGCCGGCGAGGCGACGGGAACCACCGGCGAACTCAGGTCACCGGTAGAGAGAGGTTGAACCTTCCAGTCGCCCCCGGACCACACCACCGTGTAGTCGGTGGCGACCAGACTCACCTGCCCGACGCTGACCAGGAGCCGGACCGTGGCCTGGTGGTCCGAGTAGGAAATCAGCAGAAAGCCGGCGAGCGAGCCGGCGGTGTACTGCGGGACGTCCTGCGCCACCGTCGACCGCATCGCGACGAAGATGTCCCGCCCGGCGCCCGGCACCACCTGTTGGTCGGTGACGGCGTTCCAGTAGCGGCCACTCAGCTGACGAGGAATGACATTCGCGGCCATCACGGCGCCCGTGGGCGTGCGCGCGAAACACCACAGGAGCGGGCCCCTTGTCATACGCGGCCCGGCCGACTTGGAGAGCGGGACCGGCGCGCCGTTCAGCGGACGCCACGTCACGTCGTGCGGCGGCTGGACCGGCGCGTGTTGGTCCGAGTCGTCGGTTCGGCATCCGGGGGGGCGCCCGGAGCCCTCCTCGACGCCGATGGCCGGCACCGCCCGCCGGGCGTCGATCGACGGGCCGGCATCCTTGTGGGTGCCGTTACGCACCAGCACGGCCCCGGCGGCCACGAGCACGACGGCGAGGAATCCGGCCGAGAACCGCCATCCTCGCTGCTCCCAATAGGGCCGGTCGGCCGGCTCCTCCGCGGGCCCTGAGAAGATCGGCCAACGAGTCATCGGGCAGGCCCCTGGCTCGGACACTCCGCCGTCATTGGGCCAGCCCGTTGTTGAACACGAACTGGACCAGTGGTCCGGCCACCGCCACGAGAATGCAGCCGCCGAGCACCATGCCGAGCCGGCTCATGTGCTCCGATGCCTCACCGCGCCGGTGCGCCATGGCCATCATGGTTCCGGTGACGATGACGCCGCTGACGCCAGCCGCGGTGCCGGCCCACGCCACCAGGTTGAGACCGACCTTCACTAGATTCACCAGTTCGGTCGGGGCGGCGCCGCCCCGGTCCGGCTTCGGGATGTCGGCGGTCAGCACCAGCCGGGGCAGGAACAGGGCCGAGCGTACCCAGAAGAAGAGATCCGAAATGTTCGACGACATCGTCGTCTCCGATCAGCCGTTCGTTGTTTGGGCTAGAAGAGTGTGAGGTTCAGGAACCCGACGATCGGTCCTGCCGTCACGGCGAGAATGCACGCGACGATGACGATGATGAATTCCTGCCAGATCATCGAGCCCGCTCCCGGCACGCCACTGCGCAGCTGAAGTCCCAGCTGCATGCCGATGATGATCAATCCGGCCACGCCGGCCGCCGAGACGCACCAGGCCAGCAGGCCGAGAAGGTTTCTCTCGACGGGGGTACCGGACTTTCCCTGCGCATCCGGGCCGAGGACGCTGTCGGGGTTGAACGGCTCGACGGAGGGCGGCGGCATCGCCTGTGCGCTGGCGCCGCCGAGGGGTACGTCGCAATTGAACTTGACCGACTGCACCGTTCCGGAGAGCGCGCACCAATTGGCGGCCGTCACGACGATATCCTGTTTGGACGGGCCTGCTCGGACCTTGGCATCGACATAAATCGTGTCGCCGTCGGTAAAAGGCACGGACAGCGTCCAGTTGGCCCCAGCGCCCTTCCACCCAGAGCAGTAGCTCTGGGAGTCGTGGGTGCGAATCGTCGTGTCACTGCGCAAGCAGATGCTTCCCACGTACGCGCCACTGAGCTTGAAATTGATGGAATACCTGCCGCCCACCGCGCCGCGGGCCAGCGGGGCCGCAAAGGCCACCGGCCGCACGGCCTCCGGTCGGGATCCACCGCCTGCGCCGAGGTCGCGAATCGCGTGGGAAGGAGAGAACTCGAGCACGAGGGCAGCCACAACCGGCACTAGGGCGAGCAGGGCCGACGCCAGGCGCCACCATATCCAGGCGGCCTGTATCGGCGCTCCCTGGTCGAAGCGATCGACCCGGCCGGCCATCACGCGCGCCCCGGGGAACCAGCGGTGGGACCCTGCACCAGTCGGCCGAGCTTCTCCAACGGCTGCGGCAGGGTGGTCAAGTTCTGCCCGGAGCGCCACGACGCGACCCACGGGATGCGGTAGACCGGCGCGACTGACCGGAGCAGCCGGATCCGGTCGGCGAGAATCCTCGGCAGCCCACCTGGAGCGTCCGCCACTAGGACGACGGCGACCAGTTTCATGCCGGCCGGGTGGCGTCCCTCCCGCATCGCATTCAACGTCTGCGAAGCAGCCCGGAGGCCGCCGGCGTGCGTACGGGCGACCAGTAGAACCCGGGTCGGTTCGGTACGTTCGGGTTGGGGCCAGCGGCATCCCAGGTCCACGCCGCCGAGGACCGACGCCAGGGTGGTCGCGCCGCAGCCGCCGTGTGCGGCCACCCAGGCGAAACCGGCCGGGCTCAGCCCGCTCCTCTGCTCCGGCCCGATCTCATCGGCGCCGCCCCCAGTGGCGGGAGCACCGACCGCTCGGCTGCCCTGGTCTCCCACGACCGCCTGCGTATCAAGGCTCATCACCAGCTCCATCCCCATCGTCGTCCGGCCCGATGTCTCGCTTCTCGGAAATGTTTCGTCACCCGGTTGTTCGCTTCTCTAGGAACGGCCGGAATTCGTTTCGGTTCACGGAGCTGTTGATGGCGGCCGCTGAACCAAACTCGGGGAAATCCGTTCCTCTTCTGGAGGAACCGACTGTGGAGGTCACCGATCGCTGCCCTCATTCGGGGAGCCGGTTGACCCTAGGAGCAGGGGAGGCGCGGGGAAATCCATGGCCGACACCAACAAGCCGCCGGACGCCATCCAGATTGCTGGCGCCATCGTGTCCCTCATCGGACTGGGGCCGGCTCTCGTCGTCGCGCTGATCCTGCTGGTGGTGATCGTCGCCACCGACAGTTCTTCGAGCGTCTCACCGGATGCTCTGGGCGGCCCGTCGAGCAGTGCCGGCGTGTTCGGAAACGGCTCCGGAGATTTGTTGAGCGCGTTGACCGGTGACGATGGCAAGGGCCAGTTTGCGGCTGACGCCGTTCCGCGCGCCGATCTCGTGCCGATCCTCGAGGAGGCTGGCCGCCAGTGTGACCTTGTCAGTCCGGTCGTCCTGGCGGCGCAGATCCAGGTCGGGTCGGAGTTCGATCCGCAGGCCACCGGGCCGCACGGGGAAGACGGCATCGCGCAGTTGCCCGAGGGCGCCTTCGCGACGTATGGACGCGATGACGACGGCAACGGGCGGGCGAGCGCGGACGACCTCGAGGACGCGGTTTTCGCGCAGGCCCGCTATCTGTGTGCGTTGGGGGACTCGATCGACGGCATGCTTTCCGGTGGGCAGGTGACCGGCAATCGGCTCACTCTCACACTGCTGGCCTGGGATGTTGGTCTGACGGAACTGAAGAAGATGGGCCGCATACCGTTGCTAGGCCCGCAGAGCTATCCCTACCGGGTGCGCGCCGAGTTCGCCCGTTTCGAGGGCGGCCAAGCGGATCCGGCGTCGTCGGACGGGGCCTTCGGCGAGGACCAGTTCACCCGGATGTTCCCCGATGCCAACCCGTTCTATCGCTACACCGCGCTGACCTCGGCGATGGCCAAATATCCGGCGTTCGGGCAAGGTTCCACTGGCAAGCGCGAGATCGCGGCATTTCTCGCCAACGTCGACCGGGAGACGGGCGGATTGGTGTACGCCGAAGAACTGAACCAGTCGATCTGGGGCAACTATTGCGACCTGTCGACGCCGTACGGCTGCCCCGCCGGACGAACCGCCTATCACGGCCGAGGGGCCTTACAGCTCAGCGGGAACGCGAACTACAAGGCCGCCGGCGATGCCCTCGGTGTGGATTTGCTGAACCGGCCGAGCCTGGTCAGCACAGACCCGGTCATCGCGTGGGAGACCGCCGTGTGGTTCTGGATGACCCAGAGCGGGTCGGGCCCCGGGACGCCGCATGCAACGATCGCCGGCGCGGTGGGGTTCGGCGGCACGATCCGCAGTATCAACGGATCGCTGGAGTGCGGTGGCGGTAACCCGGACGCGGTCCACGCCCGCGTCGATGCCTACCGGCGGTTCTGCGCGGTGCTCGGCGTCACGCCGGGCGACAACCTGACCTGTTGACGTTTACGTGCGGCCGGCCCGTTGAGGCCGGCCGCCAGTGTTGCCGACCGGCTTGGGTCTTTGCTGACCCAGCACCCTGTCGCCGACCGGCTCCAGCCGCCTTGCGCTGACCCGACCACGGGTCGACGAGGGCGGACCCTGCTTCGTGATCTGGTGTGTCGCGTCCGGCTTACGCGTCCACGTCCGACCGGTGCGGCGGAGCGGGCGTGGCCGGGAACATCTCGGGCCGAGGCTGCCCCGCGTCGGCGGACCGGTCGGTCCAGTGCGCCGAGCTGTCGTCCGCCACCGCCGCGGGCGGCCGGAGCTGCGACATCACCATCGGGGCGGGTGCGCGGACTTCGGTCTCCGGCATATCCTCGTCAGCGACGTTGCCCCGCCAGATCCGCTGGATACGCAGAACGAGATAGGCGGCGGCCGCGAGCATCATCACGACGACGACCACGATGGTCAGCGTGCGCTTGTGCGGTGGGGCTTGCTGGGCGGCGGCAGGCGAATCCGGGGCATCGGACGCGGTGGCCGCCTCTTCTGGCAGCACCCGGGTTACCGAGGTGCTGGGATTGATCATCCCCCAGCCGAACGAGGTGTTCGGCACCGTGCCCTCACCCATCGGATCTGCGGTCACCTCGATGCGATGGACGACTTGGACGGCCGTCAGGTCGGGATAGGCGGCGCGGACCAGAGCCACTTCGCCGGCGACGAACGCGACCGCGTAGTACGTACCGGTTCCGGCGATGCCGCCCGAGCCGGTGATCCCCAAGCTGGTGACGTTCACGCCGGGCGCTGCGACGTCCACGCTGCCCTTGCGATAGCTGTCCGCGGTCTGCGCATCGACGCTGACGCCGGCCACTCGGATCACGGCGGCACCGTGCGGCACGTCGCGGTCGGTCGGTGCTCCGACGACCACGACCACGTCCTTTCCGGCCGCCTTGACCACGGCGTCGGCGACCTCGGGGGTCGTCGCATCCACCGCCGGCCCCAGGGCGATGATGTCGGCACCGGCGCTGGCGGCATAGGCGATCGCTTCCGCCTGCATCCGCGGCGGCGCCGGCGCGGCGGTGGACTGGACCTTGAGGGGCAGGATGGATGCCTGCGGGGCGATGCCGGTCAGCGCACTGCCCGGCGTCTGGTGGGCCGTCACCAGCGCCGCCATCGACGAGCCGGTGCCGATACAGTCGACGTCACCTCGGCCCGCGCGGTCCACGAAGTTCCGGCCGGCGTTGACCCGGCCGGCCAGCTGCGGCAGCTTCGCGTTGACCCCGGAGTCGACGATGGCCACGCGTTGGTTGCTTCCGCGACTCTGCGGCCACGCCAGGTCGGCCGCCAGCCGAAGGGCCGCCCAGTCCGGGTGGGAGTTGGAGGCGGCCCCCGCACACGATGCTGAATTTGGCACCGGCACGTTGCCTCGCGTTGGCACCGTACGGGGAACTGGAGCGCCGGTCGGCGTTGCCTCCACGCCGCTGCCCTTGCCAGTCCCCCGTGAGGGCCGGCTTGTCGTGCGTGGCGCGGGCTCGGGTGCCGTGCTGGTGGGAAGGTGCCCGTAGTGGACGCCGGACCCGACCGCGTCCCAGGGCATCACGAGCGCCCAGCCGGCGTCCAGCCGAACCGGATCGGTCAGCGACTTGCCGTCGGGCTGCGGTCGTCCCACATTGAGGTCGAAGATCTCGCTCGATCGGGCGTCACTGCGCAGGAAGCGGCCCGCTATCTCGGCCAGGTTCTCCGGCGAGCCGGAGTACTTCGACTGCACCATGTAGTACTTCACGTATTCATCGTCCGTTCCGGCGGCACGCGCGGCGCCCGGAACGGACCACAGGATCGCCATTGCCGCACCGCACGAAAGAGCGGCCCTGGCATGTTTCCAGATCATCGATGCGGAACCCTTCTGTCCGGGCCTACGGGATTGCGCCGTCACCGTTTCGACCCATCACGGTCGACGAAGCCCCGCATGATCAGAGCCTCCCGCAGAGCGCGAAGGGCATGGTTCGACCGCGACTTGACCGTGCCCGGAGGAATGTCGAGCAGCTCCGCGGTCTCGGCGATCGACCGTCCCATGTAGTAGAGCTCAATCAAAGTCGTACGCAGGCGCTCCGGCAGGGAAACCACCGCCTCTCGAACCTTGCTGGAGTCGAGCAGGCGGTTGACGGCGTCTTCGGTGCCATCGGCCGCGGCGGCGTCCACCGGCTCGGCGACGTATTCGATCGGGCGTACTCGGGCGGCCCGGATGTCGTCAATCGCCAGGCGCCGGGCGATGGTGAAGAGCCACGCCCGGTTCCAATAGCCCTCTGCGTTACGCGCATCCGGATGCCGCCACGCGCGGGTCATGGTCTCCTGCACGATGTCCTCCGCCCAGTGCAGATCACCGTTGGTGAACCGGAGTACGTAGGCGAGAAGCACCGGACGGTGCACCAGTTGTAAGTGCCGAAGGGCTGCCGCCTCGTCAGCGCTCGCCGGAACAGCCGGCTGTGGTTTTCCCTCCGGATCGGCGTCGGTAGCAATGGATAGGACCGGCGCGGCTCGGGCTTTCTGATGCGCATCGTCAAGGCCCGGCTCATCACGAGTTCGATGCAAAACTCAACCACTCCCCAAGGTCGTTGTGCACCCGGGACAGGCCGACCTCGGCAATGCGGACGCCTACCGGCCGGCCGTACGGCATAGACCTTCGCGGCATCACGCCATCGGATTCGCCGCCCCCGCAGCGCCGGCGTTACCGCGACTCCTCCACCTCCACGTAGGACGACGTTCATCGAAGGCGAAGGTTCATTCAGGACATTGCTACGTAGCAAGCAAAGGCGCCGGACCCGATTCAGCGGCCGAATGTGACCGCACCGCCGAGAACTGAAGGTCTACACCGGAAGGTCTGTCAGCGGCTTCCCGTTACCCCGGTCAGGTAAGCCGACACGACCGCATTGCCGTCAGCCCGGGTGACGGTGACGAACCCGAGTGCGCCCACCGCCACCGGCAGACGCCCGGAGATGTCCTCACTGTCCCGTCGACATGTCCAGTTCACGATGGGCACCGACCGGCCGGCCGTCGTCGAGGCGAACAGCCGGTAGCCGGTTCCGGGGTGCAGCCCTGCCACCGTGGCGTTCACGGTGACGCCGTGCGCATCGGGCGTGACGATCACCGATATCGATACGCCGGTCGAGCGGTCCGACGCCTCCGCCGTCGCGGCCGTGGTGACTATCCGCTGGTGTGCGCCGGTGCCGCCCTGAACCAGCTCGGCGGTCGCCACTCCGCCCGCCGTCAGCACGATGGCCAGCATCACAGCGGCGTGGACCAGCCCGCGGGCGCGGCCTCGACGAGGCCGGCCGGTCCGTCCGGCCGCTCTCGGCGTCGTCGGGCGCAGGCGGCTGACCACCGCCGCGCCGCTCAGCCATCGCGGCGATCCCCGGTCGGAATGGGGAGGTCGGTCCGGGCGGCGGGCGGGCTCAGGGGCGACCGTCCGCGGTGCGCTGGGCTCGGACGACCGGGCTGCGCGAGTTTCCCGGTGCCGCACCGGCCCGGTGCCGGGGTTGTCGTCCGGCTCCCGTCCCGGGGCGGCGCGGTTCTCGTCCCCCGGATCCGGGTCGACATCGGCGCCGAAGAAGCGGCGGAAGGACTCAGGCACCGGGCCCCTGCGGCCGAGGGGCCCGAAGTTCTCGAGGATTTCGTCAAGATCGGTCTGCGAGACCAGTGCGAGCGCGGCGAGGGTCTCGCAGACTTCCTGCGCGGCGGCGCGGCACTCCGCGCAGGCCGCTAGGTGCTCCTCGACCACCTCGCCGTCGATGGCGTCGGAAGTGCCCATGTAATAGAGCCCGAGCGACTCCACGACGTGGGACTCACCGCTGGTAATTTGGCTCACCTGCCTCCAACTCCCTGCCACGAACCTGGTCATCAAATGAGACGGTCGAACCCGATGGCAGGTTCACCGGAGCCGGCGATCGAGCTTGCGCCGGCACGCCAGGACTCGTGCTCCTCAGCCGTGGTAGCCGGCGAGGATCTTGGTAAACGCCCAGTCTGCCTGGCTGATACCGCTGCAGGAGTCATCGTTGTTGTACGAACCGCCACATTGCCGGTCCCTGTTCACCGACCAGAACGCGAGCCGGCCGAGGTGGTGCCGACCGGCATACTCGGTGATCGTCTTGGCGTCCTGCAGGTTGACCACGGCGTTCTGGTCGGTCCGGCCGTTCATCGAGGAGATCCCCGTGTGGCGGTATGCCTCATCGGTCGTCATCCCGTAAGCCTGGCGGAGCCGCGCCATCAGCCCGTCGGCGGCTTGGCCGGTCAACTGGCCCTGGTCGCCGGTGGTGTTCTCCCAGTCGAAGGTCATCGCGGACCAATTGTCGACGGACAGGCCGGCGCGCGCGGCCCGGGTGATCAGGGAACCGTCGGGCCCCCCCGTCCCGCTGCTCAGGGTGATGTAGATCTTTATACCCGCGTGGCTGCTGTGCAGAGCCTTGAGCGCGTCGATCATGCGTTGTTGCACATCCGCCTGTCCGTACGGTGCGCCCTCGATGTCGATGTCGATCACCTTGAGCTGATAGGCGTCGACGACCTTTTCGTAGGCGGCCGCCAGCGCCTTATCGTCGGGACAGAACGCCTCCAACGATCGACCGTTGGCACCGCCGAAGGACACCACCACGTCACCGCCGGCCGCCCGGATGCGGCGAATGGCGGCCTCGTCCGCGCCGCCGAGGAGCGGTCGGCCGGCATCCCACTTGGGCGTGCAATTGCCACCGTCCAGCATGAAAGCCATGGTGAACGCCTTGACGCCGGTAGCGTTCATCACCGTGGCGGGGTTCGGCGGGTTGCCCCACCCGGTGTAAAGGTATGGAGACACTGGGGGGAACTTACTGGAGGCGGCGTCGCCCGGGCTTGGCGCAGCGCTCGGGTCCGCGCTGGCCGACCCGCTCGGGCCGGGCGTAGCGTCCGGGGCGCCGGTGTTCGAGCCGCTCGGCTCCGGCGTGGCGCTCGAAGTGCTGCCCGGATTGGTCGTGGGATGGTCCTGGTCTCCCGGCTCGATCGTGCCGGCGCCGGGACGGGTCCACCTCTGATTCGCGCCGAATGTGCAGGTCCAGATCTGCACGGGGGCGCCATCCTCGTCCCGGAAGTCGGTGACGTCGAGGCACTTTGCCGCGTTGCCGTTGACCCACTCACCGCCGGAGAACCGGAACTGCTGCGACTCGCTGTCGGTGCAGTCGGCGAGTTGGAGATTCGACCCGTTGGTAATGGCGGACTCCGCCACGTCGAGGCACTTGCCCAGAGCCTGCAGCCGGTGTTCTTTCGGGTCTTCCGTCCAGCGCTGGCCCGGCGTATCCGCGCAGGTCTTGACCGTCACCCCGGCCGTGGGGTCCGCCTCGAGACAGAGCCCGCCGAATCCGCGGATAGCGCCGGCGGCCCCCGGCGCCGCGCCCGTCGACGCCTGCGCCTGCGCGAATCCGACGATGCCGACGGCAAGGGCTGCCGCCACCGTTCCTAGCACGACCAGCGTACGTGGTCTCGCAATTCTAGCCCGCATTGTTTTTTTTCCTTTCTGCAGGTGTGAACCTTGCTGTCAAGGAAACGGCCGGCGTCCGGATCGGGTTCACAGAAGCGCTTGATTCTTTATTCGGCGACGACGTATTGCTCCGCGAAAGGCACGTCCTTGTCCCGGTGCATGCCAGCCTTACAGCCGGCGAAAGGACCGTCGGGAGCCCGCAGCGTGGTCATGGTCGGAGCGAGAAAATCCCGGTGCCAGGTCGCCGGCCCGGCGAGCGTGGCGTCGGCTCCGGTGAGGTCCTGCCACGCCAGCCAGAGTCCGTGTAAATGGGCGACGGCCGCCGCGTGCTGCCACCACTGCGGACACCATGGCCGGCCGGAAGTCGCTTCCTCGGCATAGATCGGCAGAAGTAGCTGATGGACCCACATGGCCAAGAGCGCCAGCTCCTCGGAAAACTGCGGCTGTTGCATGTAGACAATGAAGGGTGAGCTGGCCCGCGCTTTTTCCGGTGCCGCTTCGGCTTCCGTCCGGGCCTCGTCGCCCGTGTCCTTTACCGCGGTCGCCGGGCCGGCCACCGCCTGCTGTTGATGTGTCTCTTGGTCCTCCACACCTCAAGGACGGAGAAGCACGGGCATTGGTTCACATCACCGGCGGCGGCCGTAGGTGAACCGATTGCCGGGTTCAACGTTTTAAGGGGACGCGGTGTACGCCGGGCGGAAGCGCCGGTCGGGCACGTTCCCGCTTCCATCGGCCTTGGAGGTGTCCGTTGCCACAGTTCCCGTCAGCGCTCAAGCATCGCTTCCGCCGAGTCCTCACTGCCTCGACACCGAGCCGAAGCGATGAAGCGGCAGCCGTGGAGAGAATACAAGTTCTCGGCGTCCGCTGCATTGGTGCTTGCTCTCTCAGGCGCGCTGTGCAGGTGCTCGATGTTCGTCTCCATCAGGGGTTTCGTCTCAGCCGGTAGAGATGGGCCGGCATCCGCCGTGGCGTCAACACGGGGATGAGCGGGTGTCCTCGGCACGCGTATAGCTCCACTGACCGGTGCTGTAAGGCGCCAGTCGCAATGTGTGGCGTCGAGGTCAGCGCTTGCTGTCCTCACACGAGAGGGTTATCGGCCTTCAGAATCGTGCGCCTCGAACTCTTTCGGCGTGAACCCGGACGGCCCCGACACCGTTTCTTCTATGCAGGGCCAGAAAGGCCTAAGCACTCCCCATTAAGGAGAACCATGGCTTCACCAACGGGAAACCCACAAGGTCACGACCCTACCTTTGGCGGCGCGGTGCAGGGAGCCCTCGAGCGCCATGGGGGCGACCCAACCTCGCGCCTCCGTATGACCAAGGCGGAAAAAGCCATCGGCCACGTGGCTAGCGGCGCGGGCGTTGCCGGTCCCGCCGCGCAACTCTTCAAAGGTAAGCTGGGGTCGGCCGGCGACAAAGTTCCGGGCACATTGACCGGCGCCGGCAATGTTTTGGCCGGCGGGGCCGACCTCATCAGCCATGCCACGCAAGTTTCACTGGGGAACCAGGGTCCTAACCGTACCCGAATTGCCGCTGACGTTGCTCAGGCAGGCGCCGGTGCGGCTCAGATTGCCGGCACGGTAACAGGAAACGAAACGGCGTCAAACGTTGGGGCTGTTGTCGCCAGTACCGCGTCGCTTTTGGGTGCTCATGCCAGGGGCAACCCCAAAGAGCCGCGACCGCTGAATGAGATGCCCTTGAGCGCTATTCCACCCCGCGCTCCGGGTGCTGCCCCGCTGACGAGCATAGCCGAGGGCATTGCCACGACCACTGCCACAAGCGCTGCCGCTGGCGGTTCAGCCACCGTTGCTGATCTCAGCGGGTCGACGCCCGGTCGATCGTCGGCCGGAAGGTCAACGGCAGCTCCTCGACGTGCCACATCGACGAGCAGGAGCCCGTCGCAGTCACATGGCCGTTAGGCGCCAGTAACCCGCCGGTCCGCACTCGGCTCTGCCTCGTGCGGACCGGTCATTAATGCG
The DNA here is from genome assembly GCF_044455125.1 of Actinoplanes sp. NPDC051343. Classification (NCBI taxonomy): domain Bacteria; kingdom Bacillati; phylum Actinomycetota; class Actinomycetes; order Micromonosporales; family Micromonosporaceae; genus Actinoplanes; species Actinoplanes sp. NPDC051343. Next base: position 20,591 of record NZ_JBITEL010000022.1, on the reverse strand, counting down.
CCACATTAGATTCATTCGGACCGTTGACCACAGTCGCGGCACGAGGCACCGAGTCCCGAACCCGCACGGAGCCGATCGTGTGGGCGACTTCGTCCACGATCTCGGCGGCCGATGAAACCGGCGCGACGCTCAGGCGCTGCTGGCCCACCGCCTGGGTGCAGGCGGGCCGGGGCGGCACCTCGGCCGAACAGGCCGGCGACGCCCCCGGCGCCGCCGCTCTCCTCCCGCCAAGCGGTGCCCTCCGGGTCGGCGACGTGGCGGATCCAGTGCAGCAGCGCGAAGCTCGTTTTCGCACCTTGCCAGCCCGGAGCCGTGTCCGGTGCCGCGGCGGGCGACCGGTGGATGCCGAGTTCGCGCACCATGACGCGGTACTTGTCGTGGTCGTAGCCGCGGTCGGCGTCGACCTTCCGGAGGCCTGGACGGGTTGCCGCGGATCGGCGGATGGCTTGCAGGAGCGGGATGAGTTGGGTGACGTCGTTGTGGTTGCCGCCGGTCAACAGCACCACGAGCGGCACACCGCCGGCATCGGTAATGAGGTGATGAGGTGGTGTTTGGAACCCACCTGGCGCCTTCTACCGGACTCCGGCCGGTTTGGGCCGCCGTTAAGCTCCCCTCATGTGGCCGGCGTCGACAATCGGTCGCGACAAGGCGAGCTTGCCGGCGGCGGGCAGTTCGGCCAGCAGAAAGTCCGCGACGACATCCACGAAGCGCTACCCACACTCGGTGGCGCCCTGATCTGCTGGTGGCCCCTCCACCACTCAAAGAGTTAGAAGTCTTTCAGTCGTCAGCGTGTACTTCACCCAGCGTGCGACAAGAGCGGCGAAGGAAGCTAGCGCAGCTGCTGAAACCACAGCGGAAATGAGCCGCTTTCACAGCGAACTGGCATCCCGCTTGATCGCGGCCTCGATCGGGCGCGATCAGGGCAGCAATCGTGTGGTTCTTGCTGGCGCGGGCCAGCCGACGAGTCAGGCGCGGATGAGTGCGGACAGCACATCTGGGCCAACGCCTGCAGCAGTGAGCGAATCACGGCCTCCGAGAGGTGCCGATCTGGGGCGATTCCCACGGCGAGAATGGTCGTGTCCGGCACGTCTGCGATCCACTCGGTGATCGCCGTGTATGACCAACACAGTCGGCCACCACGGCGCTTCTACCCCGAGCCATTCAGGTCAGACACCATCACGACTTGCCAGGTCCTGGGCCAGCGCCCAATCAGACCAGCCCGTCCGATGTGAACTCCTCGACGGTATGCACGTTGTCCACATGGTAGAGGAGACGCTGCCAGAAGGAGCTTTCATGTCGCGGCCACTTGCCTGTTTTGTCCCGCCGCACGTCTTGGACCAGATGAGTCGTGCTGACGACCCTGAGATTGCCGACGCCGCCCGCGCCACATTGCGCACAACCGCACAGGTGCGCGGCCGGCGTCTTCGGACTCGCCCCCGGATTGACGGTGCAACGGTCGGCGCACAGCGTAGAGTATTCGACTGTCGGAACGTAGACAATATCGACGGAGCCATTCTAGTCCGCATCGAAGACCAGGCACCGATCGGCGACACATCGGCCAATCGCGCGTTCGACGCATTGGGCCTCGTGCGCGATTTCTTGCGGGAGGTTTTTCACCGTGATTCTGTCGATGGCGCTGGATTGGAACTCAAGGCCTATGTGCACTTCGCGAGCCAGTTCAACAACGCCGGGTGGGACGGAAGTGTTATCAAAATCGGCGATGGCGACGGCAAGGTGATGCGAGATCTGACATACGGGATCGATGTCGTCGCCCATGAACTGGCGCACGGCGTGACCGCAAATACCGCAAACTTCGAGTACCGAGGCCAGCCCGGAGCCCTCGATGAATCGATTGCTGACGTCGTCGGCACCCTGGTGCGTCAGTGGTCGCTAGATCAGTCGGTGGATGAGGCCGACTGGTTGCTAGGTGGGGCGATCTTCACCCCGGGAATTGAGCTGGACGCGATGCGATCGATGAAGGCGCCGGGCACCGCGTACGACAACAAGCTAGTCGGTAAGGACCCGCAACCCTCCCACATGCGTGACTTCATGGTCCTGCCCGAGACCGAGGATAGAGACCTCGGCGGTGTGCACATCAACTCCGGGATCCCCAACCATGCGTTCTACCTCACGGCCACTGCTTTTGGTGGTCACGCGTGGGAGAAGGCCGGACGGATTTGGTATCGCGCGCTGCTCAGTTCTACGCCGACGACTCAATTCGCTGACTTCGCCTCGTTCACAGCCACCGCAGGGGCTGAGATGTTCGGCCGAGCCAGCTCCGAATGGTCGGCTGTGGTCAACTCCTGGCACGCGGCGGGCATCGACGTGGAGTCCCGGCAGTAAGCTTGTTGTTTAACCCTGCTGGCGTCGCTAGCGCCCTCCTAGTTGATCATGGGAACCGCCATTGGTTGATGACGTTCATGCCGAAGAACGCAAATTCATGCCAAGGGCTGGAGCCTGAGGGAATCGCTGTAACGAAGCGGTTGATGCCGGGAGGTCGGCGTGTTCGGCGCGGTGGGCCATTCGCCGAGGCGGTTGCCGTGTCGTTTTGGGTCATGATCGCAGCGAATGGCCAGGCCCGCTCACTGACGGTCCATAGGTCGGGGCGGTGGGTGAAGATCACGGCGAGGCGTTCGGTGTCGCGGTCGGTGAGGTTGTCGGGCTGCTGGCAGGTTCAGCCGGTGGCCTGCTGTGTCGATAACGGAAGGCTCGGCGGGGCGATGATAGGAGACGGGGCGGAAGGCACGCGCGAAACATGGCGTCGAGAGTTTGATCCGTCGAGAACGAGTTGGGCAGCTCGCTCGGCGAGGCGCATGCCGTCGGGGGCAGCTCGACCGACTAGTTCGAGGCAGCTCCCGTATCGCGGCCGACGACCTAAGATTGGCCAATCTGTGCGCTCAGTGATGGCCCAGCTCATGTCTGAGCGCCCCGACAACCATCGCCGCTCGGCCCAGCACGTGCACCATTCACGTGGCGTGTGGGTGCGGCCTTGTATTGCACGGACACTGCCGGCGATCTACGTGACGACGGATCGAGCTTCGCCGGGCGGCTGTAACGCGGTTGGTGGTCCGGTCCGGGTGGCCAGGCATCGGCGGCGTCGCAGTGCTGTACAGCCAGCCGGTCAGGAACGACGCGAGGTTCTGGCCTGAAATCTTCGACGCCAGGTGGATAAAGTCGTCGGTTGAAGCGGATCGACCCCGGTAGACAGCCGGCCACTTCTTCTCGATCTCGGCCAACTCGGTGTCGTCGACCTTCAGCCGCAGCGCCTCGAACGCGAGCGCCCCGCCGTCGTAGACGTTCTCGTTGAAGACGTCGAGCACGGTGACCGACGACCTCGGCATGGCAACCGGCCGGTTAGCCGCGCGTAACTCGTCGCTGTGCTGGTAGATGTCCTCCAACGTGCGCTGACCGTAGTAGTCGGGGCCGCCCCCGGTCTCATCGGCGTACTTCAGTTCGCAGAACGCGGCCTGCCCCTCGTTCCGCCAGACGTCGCTCCACGTATACGGAGACACACTGTCGCCGTACCACTGATGCGCCAGCTCGTGGGTCAGCATCGGGTTCAGAACGTTCACCGGCCGGTCCATAAACGGCCTGCCGTAGGTCGGCAGCGTCTGCGTCTCCAAGCCGAAGCCGAACGGGCCGTCGACGAGCAGCGAGCCGAAGATCTCAAACGGATACTTCCCGGCCTGCTTCTGCATCCAGCCGACTTCTTTGGTTTCGTCGGCCAGCTTCGGCAGCTCAGAGCCGGCCAGCGAGCGCGAGACGCTGGATGTCGCGTCATGCTGCATCTGACAGTGCGGCGCCCGTTCTCTCCGGGAGCACCTGCAGTAGAGCCAGTAGCGCGTTGGTGGCCGGGGCCGGGGTGCCGTGGGTTTCGGCGACCCGCGCCACCGCGCCGAGGATCAGGTCGTGTTCGGTTGGGCGTCCGGCTAGGTGGTCGTACAGCATCGAGGTTCCGGTGCTCGGAGCGAGTTCGCGGATCATCTGGCGGGCGTCCGCGGCGTCTTGGTCGCTCAGCTCGACACCGGCGGCCCTCCCCGCCATTACGGCCTCCTGCAGCAGCGTTCCACCCAGCGAGACGATGCCGGGATCAGCGAAGACCTCCATGCGGCGGCCGGTCAATGTGGTGATCGGGTTCGTCGCGATGTTGACCATGATCTTCTTCCAGGCCGCGACGGCGAAATCAGGCCGCCGGACAATCCGCAGGCGTGCTCCGGTGAACAGCCGGGCGAAGTCCTCGGCTGCCGGGTCGTCAGGTACTGCGACGGTCTCGCCGAACGTCCAAAGCGCGTGCCCTGTCTCTATCAGTTCTGCGGCGATGTACATCACCGCCGGCACGATCGAAACCGCGGGCGGGAGCAGTGGGCGCACTCGGTCTACCTGGTCAATACCGTTCTGAAGGACGGCGACTTTCGTGCTGGGTCCGAGGAGGCCGCGCAGCCACGCAGTTGCCGTGTTGGTGTCGTAGGCCTTCGTGGCCAGCAGAATCCAGTCCACGGGCTGTGCCCGGGCCGGATCCGTGATTGCTTCGACGGGCTGAAGGAGGGTCTCGTTGCCGTGATCTACACGGAGTGTTTGCCGAGGATTGGGACGACGCCCGCAAATTACAACTTGGTGGCCAAGTTCAGCCAGAACAGCGCCGAAAAGGGACCCAATTGCCCCACCGCCGATAATTGCGATACCGCGAGGCCGAATAAGTTCATCAGACATGTAAGTTCTTCCGTTTCATTCGCGGTTTGCGTTTCAGTGAGCCGTCGTTCTTACCAAGGTAGGAGCTGGCAAACGTGCCGTCGGAAACCTCCGAAGACGCCGTCGTCGCATTGAGCCAAGGCCACCCCGCGGTCGTTCACGATTTACAATTTCCTTAGACTGCGACACCGGGGCGGCAGCACACTTCCGACGCCTATGCGGAATATCTGAAAGTGCGCAGTGCGCCATTCTCAGTATCGCTGACTTCTTTGTCGTCGACTGCGCTGGGCTGACGAAATAGACAGGGATGGCCGGGAAAAGGTACGGAGGAAGCCCCCCTCGCTTCCCCCGTTGGCACGCTTGCGCGTCTGCCCTTCTCGACGGAAAGCCAGCGCCGTGGTTCACGACGGCGGAATCTTGTGGCTACGGTCACACCTGTTCGGGCCAAGTCAACCTGGAACAAGGTCTCTGGGCTCTCTTGGCATCACTACCAAGGTTGTGGAGGCGGCATTGACGACCATCGGCATGAGTCGGATCCCGCAGTTCTGAAGGCGCTATCGAGCTCACGGTTGCTGCAGCGCCTGAGCGAGCCTGACGAGGTCGCGGCCGCCATCGCCTTGCTCGCTGGCCCAACCGCTTCATACATAGCCGATGACGTCCTTGATGCGCACATTAGCCACGACGCTGATGCTCAGCCTGCGGTCGCAACCGGCTGTTACGGCATAGACACGCCGTAACACCTGCGGGACGGTCAGCGAGCACTTCATTCCAGCAAAAAAACTACGTTCATGATGACCTGCTTCGGAACTACGGGCTTGACGCAACCGCGACCCTCTTGCGATGTGAAATGCGGCACACCCAGGCCGCCACAAGAACTCAGGAGAAATATTCTCGTCAACTGGGAGTGGACCAAAGATTTCCCGACGGCTTCTCATTCTCACTCAGCCGTCCCGGCACCCGGGTCGAGAACACCCGACGGATTCTTGGCGTGATCCTCCAGCGCGGCTCGGTCACCGCGCGTGACCTCGCCCAACAGACCGGCCTATCGGTCGTCACGACCAACGCTATCCTGAACAAAGTTGTCGACAGCGGACTGGTCGAACACGTGGGCTTACATCGGAGCAACCGAGGGCGGCAAGCCCGCGTTTATAGCGTTCCGCCGAAGCTGGTCCGCGCGGTAATCGCCGTCCCTAGCAACGACGGGCTAACGATGACGTGGACCGATGCCTTAGACGCCGCACCGGTGGTCATTCGGAACAAGCAACCCAACGGCCTGAATGCTGACCGCCTGAGTGATCTAATCCTTCGCACGTCGGGGGTGCATCCACCGCAATACGCAGTCATTGGGATCTCGCCTCACGCGGAAGCTGAAACGGCTTCCGGACGTCGCATCCTCGAGAGCAACCTCACCGACCTGCTGGCATGCCCCGTCCAAGTCCGTACGGTGGCGCAGCTCGCGGCGATCGCGGAGGGGCAGCTCGGGGCAGCCCGGGGGGTTCGCGACTTCTTTTTCGTCACCGGCCCCACAATGTCGATATGTCACGTCGTCAACAGCGTTCCCCGCGACGGCGCTCAACGCCTGGCAAGGTTGTTAGAGCTGTTCGAGAGCCGACTCGACCTGTGTTCGGCGAACGGATCGGCCGCCAGCCCGCACGACGCAACAGCGTCTGCGCTCGCGGCGGCCTGCCTCGTCGCAGACCCAGAACTGATCGTGCTCGGCGAAGGCTTGGCCCACGGGTGCAAGGCGCATCTGCCCGACCGCATCCGAACTATCTTCGGTGGGCTCCGGACAGTCCCTCCGGAGGTCGTAACAAGCACGATTCCTGGTGATGCAGCACTGCAGGGCGGCCTTCACGTCGCGAAAGCGGGGGCCATCGGCCGATTCCTGGACATCGCCGCGCCCACTGAGGTGAGGAGCCCTACGTGATGCGAACCAGCGGGACGACTTCATGGCGGCCGCGGTTGCCGCGATCACCGCCGCGACGCTGGCGCTCCTGACGGTCCTCTCCGGGATCGGCAAATTCGTCGGGCTCGAGTATGTGACCACCTGGGGCGCTCCCCGTGTCGCGGGCGGTGTGGCGCTCACGTTCTGGCCTTTCGACAGGTTGGCCCGGTTCGGTACCGGGTGGGCGCGGCGCGTTCGGCGGCGCACGAGCGAGCCCGCCGATCAGGCCCCCGAACCCGAGGGAACCCAGATCACCCATCAAGATCCGTGCTGGCGACGTGTTGCGCCATAGGAAGCCCGCGCAGGCGGCGGTCGCGCGATCATGACGATCCCTCACGGGTTACCCACCTGGTAGCAGGACGCGTTGTGCAGGACGTATTCGGTGTCACCACACCAGTGCCGGCACGCCAGAATCCGATCAACGCGTACGCGACAAGTACCAGAACCAACGCGCCGATGACCCGACCCTGCGCACTGTGGATCCCGCCAGATCGGACCCGACTCACCGTGTGGCACGGGGATCCCGCGTCTGCCGAGGTCTGTACCAGACTCGGCGGCGAGGCCCCGCGCTCGGTGCGGATTCTGCTGGACGCTTGGTCAGGCGAATCGGGTCCACATGGCGGTGGTCTCTTCGGCGGGCGTGGAGCGCAGTCGCCGGCATTACCGACCCGGCCGGGCGCCGGTCAGCCGAGCTGCGCCTGCAAGCCGACCTGGACGTCCGCCGGTCGTTCACGTACGTCTCCGGCCCGCTCAGATCGTCGTGCCCGGCGGCGCCGACGACGAGCAGCCCACCGACCTCAGCGGCTGGGCACGTCACAGCCGTGCCGGATACGAGTTGCGGCTGCTGGCAGGCGGCCAGTTCTATCACCGGTGCTGCGGAACTGGATCCGCCAGGCCGAGGCCGACGCCGGTGAACGCAGCGAACGGCCGAGCAACGACCCACTGAGACACCGGCTGGTGAAGGAAACGTTGAGCTGCGCCGGGACTACGAAATCCTCGAGGCCGCGAGCGCGTCTTTCGCGCCGGAGCTCGACCCGACTCGACGACGGTCATGACATTCATCGAAGAACACAGTGATCGCTTCGCGGTCGCGCTCCTGCGACGGGTCCTCAACGTCGCCGAGTCGACCTACTATGCGTGGCGCAAACGGCGAACGGCCTAGTGACCGCGACCTGGTCGGCCTTGACCTCATCTCCAACACTCATGAGTTCCGGAGGCGTCCGGGCGCCCTTACGGCGCTGACCGGGTGCATCGGCAGTTGCGCCGTGACAGCATCCGGATCGGCCGCAAGCGCGTCGAGCGGCTGATAGCCGGCAAGCGGCGGTTTCAAACGGTCGTTGCAACCGATGGTCCAGCGATAGTTTGTCGTCTTTATATAGGTAACTAGATGTGCAACTGCCGAAGATCGTTTACAGCTGGGTCTGAGTTTTCTGCTTGAGGCGTTCGTAGGGCGTCTGACCATCCAGAGCGCCGTGTGGGCGGTGGTAGTTGTAGTAGTCCTCCCATTCGCGCAGTTTGTCGTTGAAGACGCCGGTGTCGTCGATGACGACGCCGTCGAGCATGCGGTAGAACTCCTCGGCGTCGATGCGGTGCGAGCGCTCGACATTGCCGTTGAGGTGCGGCGATGCGGGTTTGATGTAGGTGTGCGCGATGCCTTTGTCGAGCACGTGCCAGTGGAACGCGGTCTGGAACTCGGCGCCGTTGTCGGCCTGGATGACCTCGACGCGAAACGGCAGGCGTTGCAGGACGTAGTCGAGGAACTGGATAGCGGTCTTCTGGTCGCAGCGGGGGTAGATCCGCAGCACGCGGAGCCGGGTGCAGTCGTCGATCGCGGTGAACTGGTAGCACCTGGCGCGCCGGCGCTGCTTGGGCAGTGTGCCAGTGATCGGCGCCTTGGTCGGGGCCGCGCCGGCGGGCACCCCGATGGGTTCGATGAACTTGACGTCCATCTGGAGCCGGTTTCCGGGAAGTGGCTTCTCGTAACGCTTCCAGCGTTTCTTGCGGCTGGTGTAGCGCTGGGAAGCGGGTAGCCGGTTGAGCCCGAGACGGACCAGGATGTTGTAGATCGCCGAGCTGGTGATCGTGATGTCGTGGTACCGCTTCAAGTACATCTGGATCTTGACCGGCCCGAAATGGTAGTTCTGCCGCAGATAGACGATCTTGTTGACGATGTCCGCGTGGGTGGCGTTCGGGCAGTGATGCGGTGCGCTTGAGCGGTCTCGCAGGCCGGCGAGGCCCTCGTCTTGATAGCGGCGCCGCCATTTGTAGAAGGTCGGCCGGCTGATGCCGTAGTAGCGGCAGGTCCGGGCGACGTTGCCGGTGACTTCCTCAGCGTGGCGCAGCACCGCCAGGCGGTACTGTGCCTGGCGGTCCTGCTTCTGTTCCAGCGATGGGGGCACAAAATCTCCTACGGACAGGAGACCCAAAAGTGTCAACAACGTCCGGCAGTTTTAGAACTAGAGCTTCAGGGCGCGTGGCCTTTAGCCACGGCGTTGAGGAGTTGCTGCAGTTCACGCGGTGGCGGGTTGGGTGTCCATGCCTGCCAGCAGCGGTTCAGCAGGAGCCATGGGGTGAGCCAGGCGCGGACGCCGCGTAGTGCTTTGGGCCGGCTGGGGTATCCGGCCGACGGACCGGTGGGTGTGCCCCCAGCAATATTCAATGAAGGAGGACAGACATGCTGGACGGCATCCATCGACGGCAATAACCTTCGCAGTGCGGACGGCAGAGTGAGCAGCCCTGGAGACTCCGTCTATTGCGCCGTACGGGGTGGTGGACCGGAGCGCCTTCTACAGCCGACACCAAGACGGCACTCGAACGGCAATCGCGCTGCTCGCCATAGGACAGTCCGACCGCCAGCGGCGGAACTCGTCTCGCCAACGCGTCCGCTAAACCTCGTCTGCGACTAACTGCATTGACCGGCACAGGCAAAGCTCAAAATCCGCCACGACCAGCGTCATACGTATACAGACCCATATGGCCATACTGGCCATCTCTCACCCTGCCGCAATCGGGGCATAGCAGTCACCAGCCTCTCGCCCTTCATGGCGCACAACGGACCCTCACGGCGGAGGTTCATCCGGGTGACGACGACCACACCGCCGTAATCCCGCATCGGACGGAAATGGTTCATGTGATTCGGTCGAGAAATTGCAACTGGTTCATGTAACGCAGGTCACCTACAGCACCCTTCACCCCTTCACCTCGGACTCATTCCGATGTTACCTTGATCACTTCCCTAAGGGATTGTCTAATTCGAGGTCGGATACGAGCATCGAAGAAAGCGCGAACGACGTTACCGAGCCAGAAGGAACTGCGATCGACCACCGGTTGCCGAGGTTCCATTTAAATAGGTCAGACACACGGAACCATCAAGGAAGGAGCTCTCCTTGCAGATGGGACGGTCCCGCAATCTGCCTTCGACCTCCGTGAAAGAACTGTACAACTCCTATGCCGACACATACGAACACCTGTATCGGCGCAATGACTATGACCAGTGGGTAGGACTCTATCTGGATCTTATTAGAAGATATACGGCGCCCGGAAGGCGCCTACTGGACATAGGCGCTGGCACCGGACTCGCGTCGATTAGGTTTGCGAGCGCCGGATACGACGTAACGGCATTTGACATTTCGCCAGAGATGTTGCGTCACGCAGCGGCCAAGCCAGGCTCCGAAAACGTTTCCTTTACGGTGGCAGACGTTCGAAATCTGCCAGACCTGGGCAAGTTCGATGTAGCAGTGACGTTGGGGGAGCCGTTCCTCTACCTGTTGGACGAGCATGAGTTGGCCGCCGCTCTCAATGGAGTGTCGGGCTCACTTTCGCCCGGCGGCCTGTTGGTCTTCGACCTGGCTACCGAAGGCTTCCTTCAACGGCTTAGATCGAAGTTCGTAATTGACGATGAAGACGGCAGTATGACATTCATGTGGGGCGCGGAATCCGAGCGTGACCCGCGCGGCGCAGACTACCTAATCGAACGATTCAGCACTGATGACGGGACCGCCTGGCGACGCTCCAGCCATCGACACTCGTACTCGCATTTCCCCCCCGATCTAGTTGATCTACTACTACGCAGGGCGGACCTAATCCCGCTTGGTGTCCATGGGCTATATAAGGGCACTTTTATGGAACATGCTGACGAGGAGCTGCACCGCAAGAGTTTCGTCATCGCCCGCAAACCAAACTGACGCCGGCCTCTACTGAGGTTGGTCCCAACATAGCCGCCGGTGCCCATCAAGCGGCCACCGGAACTCACGAGAAGACACGAAAGGAGGTATTGCCATGAAGAACCAGGACTGGGTGGAGTAACCCGTTATCAGTGAGGCGTGGCTTCGATCCGATACAGGCTCTTGGATCGAAGCCACGCTTTGGAAGTGGCGCAGCACAAACGACGAAGCAGATACCGTAAATATGTTTCGAAACTACGGCCTCGCGCCGCTGCGAAACCAACCATTCCGACGATATTGGGCGGCACTGACCGGCTCCGCCACTGGTGACGGGGTGCTATCGGTTGCATTACCTCTTACAGCGATTGTTCTAGGCGCCGACGCTGCAAAAATCGGTTGGTTGACCGCACTCTCATCGCTTCCCAGTATTCTGTTCGCGATACCAGCGGGCGGTTTTATGGCCCGTTCTCGCCATCCCGTAGTTGCCATGATCCTGGCCGATCTGGTCCGCTTTGGGGCCACGATCACCATCCCCATAGCGGCGTTACTGGGTGAGCTCAGCCTGCCTATCCTTGATGCAACCGGATTCGTTATATCTACCGCTTCCGTTTTCTTTTCCGTTGCTGACGCCTTTGTCTTTCCTTCGCTCCTGACAAAGGACCAGATCGTTGCCGGACAGTCACTTACCTACGGTGCCCGCACCGTGGCCTCGATGGCAGGGTCCGCTATAGCCGGACTTCTGGTTCCTCTGTTGTCCGCTCCGATTACAACGGCGGTCGACAGCGCGTCCTACCTCTGGTCGGCGAGCAGTCTTGCCCGTATAGGCCGGGTAAGCTTCCCTCACTCGGCACGCGGATCATCGCGCCTTTTGAGTGGCGGGCTACGGTTCATTTTGAACACGTCAACATTGCGACGTGCCCTAGGCCTCACAACTACTTCTAACTTCTTCGGTTTGATGTTTCAGTCGCTGTCCGCCCTCTACCTCACGCGTACATTAGGTTTGCCGGTCTATGTCGTCGGCATTTCCCTTGGCGCTGAGGCCGCTGGCGCATTCGGTGGATCTGTAGTCGCCTCGGCGGTAGCGCGAGCTTTAGATTTGCAACGCGGCCTACTGGTCGGCAGCCTCCTCTCGGCCGCGCCGATGACGGCGATTGCCATCGCGGCTGGGTCCAAGGCCATCTTGCTCCTCGTTATATCGGCTGCGTTCCTCCTTTCTGGCATAGGTCGTGCCCTCCAGGACATCAATGTCGCGGCCATCTTCGCGTCCACTGTTCCCACGTCGCTGCGAGCTCAGGTACGAGGCGCCTATCAGATGGTGAGCTACGGAGCGCGCCCCGTAGGTGCCGTGCTTGGTGGCCTCATTGGGCAGCAACTCGGCGTGCATCTGGCGATATGCGCTGCAGCGATGGGTGGCCTACTGGCTTTCCCATGGGCCCTGCGGCCTCGAAAAACGAAGTGATCGTGCGACTGCCAATTTCCGGATTATCGATGAACGTTTGCCCAATGCAAGTCTCTCGCCAGGCGACTATGGCGGGTGGATCGCTTGCGTGCCTGCAACGCGCATGTGCAGGAACGGGTTGGAGTCGGTCAGGAAGATCACCCGGACCGGACGTTGGCGGGATCGAGACAGGCGACAAGCCGTCGGCACCCAACGGAACTCCCGGGCGAACGGTCAGCACCCTCGGTAGATACTTCACCCGGTACAGCAGGACGTATTTGACGAAGGCGATGGAGATGCGGTCGTAGTTCCCGTTGGCGTGCTGGCCGCCGCGGTAGCACAGCCGACGGCGCAGGATGCCGGCCAAGACACACCAGCGGGGTGCGGGTCCAGCACGATGATCGTGTCCGCTCGGGCCGCCCGCAGGTGCAGGGAAGCGAGGCCGTTGCCGTCGATCACCCATAATTCGCCGGCGACCAGCGCTCGTCGCGCGGCCGTGAACGTCTCTTCGGGGACGACGTTCCAGGCGGGGTGGTAGCGCAGGGCGTCCAAGTGGGTAACGGACAGGCCGAGCAGGTGGCCGAGCTGTCGGGCCAGGACGGGTCTTGCCAGCCCCACCAGCACCGAGGATCGCGACCCGCTGCACCAGTTAACCTCCCTTTTGCGTGATGGGTCGCGGTCGCTCGGGACCCATGTGTGAGCTGCCGTCAACGGATGTCAAGGGCACGCGGGGGTCAGTGGTAGGAGTCTTCGATCAGCGGTTGCGTGGCGATCGCCCGTTGGCGCTGCCAGTGGCGGTGTGTCGGCATGCCGGGGTAGGCCGGCAGCGTCGAGTTGCGGCGCACATGCCCGCCGGTGGACGCTGATGGTGTCCATGACGCGGGCGAAGCGGGTGCAGTCGTGGACGTTGCCGCCGGTCAGTACGAACGCCAGGACCCGGCCGACGCCGTCGCACGCGACGTGGATTTTAGGGGTCAGTCCGCCCCAGGATCGCCCGATGACGTGATCCGGTTCGCCCGTTTCCGGGTGCCCCCTTTGCTCCTGCGGCGTGCTGGTGGGCGCGCACGACGGGGGGAGCCGGCCGAGATGAGCCGGTCAATGTCGGCGTTCGCGTCGGCCTGCGCCTGGGCGGCGACGAGCATCTTGTCGAACGTGCCGTTCAAAGCCCATCTGCGGAAACGTGTGTAGATCGATTTCCAGGAGCCGTAGCGGGCGAGAACGTCACGCCACAGCGGCACCGGAGCAGATCTCCACACGATGCCGTTCAGGACGCGGCGGTCGTCGTCACGAAGGCGACGGCCGGTCACCACGGAAGGCAGATGCGGCGACAGAGATTCCTACTCGGCATCAGTCAGCTCATAGCGGCGGATCACGCCGCACATCATCCACCGTCATGATCCCTTGGAGACACGCCCTTTGTACCCCGACCGGTCCGGGTGTTCCTGGCGGCAACTACCGGTGGACTTCCCACCCCGGCAGACCGTCTACGGCTGGTTCCAGCGATGGAAGGAACGCGGGATCACCGAACGGCTCCTCGACGAACTACGCGAAAAGATCCGCTTTGGCTGAGGGCCGTAACGCGCAGCCTTCGGCCGGGGTGATCGTGCCGGACCGGGGGAAGGTCGACTCGCAGTCGGTCAAGGCCGCCAACACCGTCAGCCGGGACACCCACGGCTACGACGCGGGCAAGAAGACATCCGATGCGCGAATGCTGTCAAGCAGCGAGCGGAAGGCTGTGTTTTGAGGGCGGTGGAAACGCTGTGGCTTCGTCGTAGAGGACGCGTTGAGTGAGGCAGTGGTGCAGGCAGCCGATCAGGCGGTTGAACAGGTTGCGTTGGGCGGCGGTGTGCCGGTCGCTGGCTTCGCGTCGGCGGTCGTAGTGGGCTCGGGCGCCGTTTGAGTGGGCCATGGCGGCAAAGGCCCAGATGTAGCCGACGCCGGCCAGGCGTTGGTTCTTGATCCGGCGGGCAAGCACGGTGGATCTTTTGCCGGACGCCCGGGTGACCGGGGCTGCTCCGGCGTAGGCCTTGAGGCCTCTCGCGTCGCGGAAGCGTGAACGATCGTCGCCGATCTCGGCGAATACTCGAGCGCCGGTGAGCTTGCCGATCCCGGGGAAACTATTGATGATCGGCGCGTCGGGGTGGGTGGAAAACGCTGCGTCCGCCGCGTCGGCGAGTTCGTCTGCGCTGATGCAGGTGGCGTCCAGCTGTCGCAGCAGCGCGATCCTCTGGCGTCCCATGGCCTGTTCAACCAGCGGAAGCTGACGCATCTGTGCTGCCCGCAGGGCGACATGAAGTCGCTCCGCCTCGGCATCGATGGTGTTCTTGCGGCCGGCTCTCTTCAGCAGCGCCCGCAGCTGCGGGCGAGACAGCTTCGCGGCCTGCTCGGGGGTGGGCGCTGCCGCAAGCAACACGCGGGCGATCCGGTGGGCGACGCCCTCGCGTCGGACGTTGACCGCGGCCAGAAAGCCGGGAAAGTACTCACGCAGGTGAGCTTGTTGCCAGCCTGGGTGCGGTCCCAGACAGCGTCTTGCTGAGCACGGGCAAGCACCGCAATAGCCTGGGCCAACTCGGTGTCGGCGGGCAGCACCCGATGGGCGGCCGCGTCGGTCCGGAGAATGTTCGCCAGGACCAGGGCGTCGAGGTGGTCGGACTTCTTACCGGCTACGGCGTGGCGACCGCGGTATCGGGCAACGGCCATCGGATTGATCGCGAAGACAGACCGGCCCGTCGCGCGAAGACAAGCGACCAGCAATCCGCGGGGTGTTTCGATCGCGACAGGTGTCGGCTCCGCGGGGCTGTCTCCGTGCTCTGCCAACAACATCAGCAGTTGGGCGAGTCCCTCGGCGTTGTCCTCGAGACGAGCCCGCGCTCGAAGTAAGCCGGTGTCGTCAATGATGACCACGTCGTGGTGCTCGCTGGCCCAGTCAATGCCGCAGAAGACTCTCAAATCTGGTCCACATCCCGTCTCGACGAACGTTCTCGCAGGCAGGGCACGCGTCTCTCTAATGGCAGGGCTCGACGGCCCGGCATCCGATTAGCCGTTCGTGACCCCAGCGGCCCGTGACGGCCTCGGTCCGAGCAAGAGCTCCACGGCTCTCAAACATGCCGGAGGTCATCCGTCGCGGGCGGCTCGATCCACGAGGGTAACGGTCGATCATCGATCCCCACGTCGCCGTCGTGGCCGGCCCAGGACTCGCCAGTCTTCTTTGGGGGCTCCGGCCCGCATCAACGGAAGGCGTCGCACCGGTGCCGGCCACCGACACCCCTCAGACCCGCAAACTGAGCCCGAGTTCTCGCCCATTAAATCAACGGGCGTAAGCGATTCATCGTCACCGACACGCTCCACCTGCTGGTCGGTGTCACGGTCTTGGCCGCCTCGGGGCAGGACCGTGACGGCGCCAAAACGACGTTGCTGAGCGTCTTTCTGTTCACGCCGATCCGGTTCGTATTCGCTGACCAGGACTTCGTCGGCCGGTTGATCGACTGGGGCCGCCCACACCTTGAGCACGGTGATCGAGATCGTGCGCAAGCGACCGAGCAGCGCGGTTCGAGGTCCACTCCCACCTTTAAAACACCCACTTGGAAAGGACGGCAACAAAGGATGCCCCATGATCGCAAACGCAAACAAGACCATACCTACTTGTCCGGCTCCGAGCCGACGTCACTCTCGGATCGGTGACGAGTTGATGTGCGCTGACAGAAATCATATGCACAGTCGAACTTTCCTCCACCGACAGATGTCACGGAAAGCATGGCGCTCTCCAAAGCCTCCTCAAAGCACCACGGGCCCTGCGGTCGGGAACCTTACCTGTATCTGTAGGCCGTCGGTGCCGGTCGACGAAGCAGCGATGGCGCCGCCATGGGCGCGGACAATGGACCGCGCGATCGCAAGGCCAAGCCCGGCGCCCCCGCTGTAATTAATGCGGGTGGCATATCGGCGACGGAAGGGCTCGAACAACGCCAGCACCTCGTCCTGTGGCACGTCATCGCCGGTATTCGTCACGCTCAAGTCTGGATCGTCGCCCACTTCGACGTCGATTGTCCCCTCCGCTCGATTATATTTTACCGCGTTCTGTACCAGGTTGTTGACCAGCCGCTCTATCAAAACTTGCTCTCCGAGCACTGTGCGTGGCCGTAACCGACTGGTAATTCTGATCCCGACATCAGCCGCCTCCGCCCGATGATGATCGAGGATTTGGGCCACAATGAGGTCTAGGCGCAACGGCATACGAGCCAGCAGCCCGCGGTCGCTCTCGCTAAGCACCAGCAGGCCCTCGATCAGGCGTTCGTTACGCTCGTTCGATTCCAACAGCTGCGCGGTCAACAGCTTCAACTGATCGCCGCTCAACGCCCGGGTCATGCTGACCTCAATGAGCGTACGTTGCACGGCCAGAGGGGTACGCAATTCGTGAGACGCGTTCGCGGTAAACCGTCGCTGCGCTTCATAGCCGACCGCGATCCGATCCATCATCTCGTCAATTGCCCTTGCCAGCGTTGCGAGTTCGTCACGGCCGGAGCCGGGCCGAAGCCGATGTCCGAGATTTTGGGGACCAACTTTCGCGATGGCCGGAGTCAGGTCTCTGAAAGCACGCAGGCACCAGGCCACTGTTAGGCGACATATAGCCAAAAGAGTCATGAGAACCACAAATAACCAGATCGACGTCGCAATGCTCGGCCGGCGGAAAAGTTGTTCGCAGACAAATGAGGGATTCTGCGGAGCCCGTAGGTAGGGTACTGCACACCAGGACGGACCAAAATCGCGCCATAACTGCCTTAGCCAGTCCGCAGCCGGACGAGCGAGCTGCCCAACGACTAGCAGGACTGCGCACAGCACAAGGATACGGCGGCCCGGTGATCGCATACTCATGCGCCAAACCGATATCCGACACGTGGCACGGTCACGATCACCGGCGGCTCCCCCAGCTTGCGCCGTAGCGTCATGACCGTCATGCGCACGGTGTTGGTAAAGGGATCGATGTGCTCGTCCCACGCTTGTTCGAGCAGTTCTTCGGCACTGATCACCCTGCCTGGGCTACGAAGCAGGACATGCAGGACCGCGAATTCTTTCGGTGACAGTGACAGCGGCAGCCCGTCGCGGGTCACGGTGTGGCGAGTGACGTCCAGGATAACGCCGTCGTGTTCCAGTGCAGCCGGTAGCGCTGGACTGGAACGCCGAGCCAACGCTTGAAGGCGAGCCACGAGTTCGGCGAATGCGAAGGGTTTGGTCAGATAGTCGTCGGCGCCCAACCCGAGACCTTCCACACGGTCACGGATGCCTGCTGCGGCGGTCAGCAGGAGCACTCGCGTCGGCAGGCCAGACGCGGCCACCCACCGGCACACCTCGTCTCCGCTCCTGCCGGGCATGTCCCGATCCAGTACCGCGACGTCGTATCGGTTGATACTGAGCCGTTCCAGTGCGCTGTTGCCGTCATAGACCACATCAACTGCCATGGATAGCTGGCGAAGACCTTCGGCAACGGTGTCGGCCATGAGTCTCTCGTCTTCCGCTACCAGCACTCGCACGCCGGAGCTCTCCTTCCTCGGAACCGCCATGTTTCGGCCTGTCAAGCACACGCTCGCACCGCACTGATAAAGGCACCATAAGGACGCCGTTGACGGTCGCCAGACTGCCCGCCTCACACCATGGTCCTGGTTCACGTGATGCACCGGAGGTGTGGGATGTTCAAGCTCCTGTCCAGATATATGTTGATCTTGCTGGCAACTGTGGGTGTCGCGGCTTGGGACGCGGTCCCCGCACACGCGGTCGCGAACGGCTTGGACGCAAACGACGGGGCTTATCCGTTCGCCACGCGTTTGAGCATGACAGGGCTGCCCGACCAAAGTGGAGGCACGCGTGATAGCTCCTGCTCGGGCGCGTTGATCGCCTCTCGCTGGGTGATCACCGCCGGACATTGTTTCCGTAATCTCGATGGCCAGCGGGTGAACCATCCAGTGGCCCGGCGGACGACAGCCACCATCGGCCGTACCCAGGTCACCGGTACAGGTGGTCATGTACTCGACGTCGTCGCTGTTGTTCAGTCGAGCACCACCGACGTGGCCCTCGCTGAGCTCGCGTCCAACGTCACGGACATCACGCCGATACAGGTCACTGCGGAGACGCCGACCCCTGGAGAGGTAGTCAGACTCGCAGGTTTCGGGCTCACCTCGGACCAGGACCCACGTTCGCTCCCGTCACGGCTCCAGACCGGCCTGTTCACCGTCGATAACATCGGTAGTTCCTTGCTGGAAACCTCCGGACACCAGCCAGCCCTCGATACCAGCCCATGCCTGCACGACTCAGGCGCCCCCTACTTCCGGGAAAGCGGAAACGGACGTCCCACGCTTGTAGCCGTGGTCAGTTCCGGCCCCAGTTGCCCCCACCGGGGCGAGGACTACAGCGCCCGCGCCGACAACATCGGCGGATGGATTAACAGCACCGTTGCTACCCGCGACCACCCGGCCAGCGATCAGGAGCCCCTGCGGGCATTGGCCGTGGCGGCCGCAGCCGGATTGGTCGCGGTTTTCGCACTTCGGAAAATGGGTCACCTCCGCGAGGAAAAGAACCGACGATCGGTGACGCCTGGTGCGTAGGCCGGCGTCACCGCTCGACATGCAAGGAACGGTCTGGCGTCGGCGCCGACATGTCGCCAGAAAGATCACAAGTCTTGGTCCGCGATGCAGCGCCTGTGGGACAAGGCCTGCTCGACCCCCACCATGGTGTTCAGAGGCGGACCCGCCGTCTCAAGAACCAGGCTAACAACACAACCCGAGAGCAACAGTGAGTATCGCCACAATTTCTTTCGAGCGTCTCGTGAACCTCAATGCGTCGTGCCACGTCACACAGTTGATGCGTAGACCAGTCGGCAACCGGATCGGAGATCGTGGACGGACCACCCAACTATTACCCCCGGTGAGCAGCAGGCCGGCCACTGACATTCGCACCTGTTACTCACGCGGAATGGGCGGCGCATGCAGTTTTCCTATCGAGCATTGAGGTTTACATGATCGACCGACGCAATTTTATTGGCAAGAGCCTCGGGATTGGGGCAGGCACGGCACTTGCGGCGACTGTCGCAACGGCGGCTCCCGCGATGGCGGCCAGGAAAGGCGACGACCACGTGCCTGTTGCAGGTCTGCACACCTTCGATACGCCGAAGCAGGTGAAGGCTGGGCTGCTGAATGTTGGCTACGCCGAGATCGGCCCTGCCAATGGTCCGGTGGTGATCTGCCTGCACGGGTACCCATACGGCACGAGAAGCTTCGCTGTCACTGCGCCGTTGCTCGCCGACCGAGGCTATCGCGTCATCGTGCCGTACCTGCGTGGCTACGGCACAACACGATTCTTGACTGCCGACACCTTCCGAAACGGGCAGCAGGCTGCGCTCGGCGTCGACCTCATTGCTTTCATGGACGCCCTCAAGATCAACAAGGCCGTCCTGGCTGGTTTCGACTGGGGTACATCGGTCGCCTGCGTCACGGCGGCGCTCTGGCCAGAACGATGCAAAGCTATCGTGGCAACAACCGGTTACGCGATCACCAGCCTGGCAGCGAATCTGCAGCCGGCCTCCGCGGAGGTCGAGCATAACTGGTGGTATCGGTCTTACTTCGCCACCGAGCGGGGCCGGCTCGCCATGGAGGACCCACAGAAGCGACGTGATCTGAACCGGCTGGACTGGCAACTGACCTCGCCGACCGTCGACGACGCCGTCTTCGACAGCGTCGCTGTCGCGTTCGATAACCCCGACCATGCCGCGATTGTCATTCATCACTACCGATGGCAATTGAGTATCGCTGCAGGAGAACGGCAGTACGACGCGCTTGAAGCGAAGCTCGCCAAGTTGCCGGCCATCACTGTACCCAGCGTCGCCTTGGACCCGGACCGTGACCCGTTCACCCCGCCGGGCGAGGGCGCCTCCTACCGAAACCATTTCACCGGCCGGTACGAGCACCGGACCCTGAAGGGTATCGGTGCGCACGTCCCGTGGGAGGCTCCGGTCGCTTTCGCTGACGCGGTCATGACCGCTGCGCGTCTCTGACGTGGCCGCGGACCGGTGTGTAGAGCCTTCTTCTCCCACGACTAGACACCTTTCGGGTTGGGGGTCTGGCGCTGATCCACTGTGACGCTTGTGGGTGATCGTCTCGGTAGCCGTCGTCGAGTCTGCTGAGCTGTATGCGATACGGCGACGGTGGTGGCGTTGACCAGCAGGAACGGGCACGACGAGAGCGCGTGCGGCGGCAGGCGGCGCAGTTGTTCGCGCTGGGTAGGTCGGCGGTCGAGGTCGCCGGGTTGCTGGAGGTTTCGACGAAGTCGGCCTATCAGTGGCGGCGGGTGTGGGTTGCCGGCGGGGTCGAGG
>NZ_JBITEL010000021.1:0-128077 GCF_044455125.1 Actinoplanes sp. NPDC051343 | reverse complement strand
GCGTCGGGCAGGGCCCGGCGGACGGCTTCGGCGTAGGCGCCGGAACGATCCCGGCAGACCACCTCGACGCCGGGATGTTCTCGAAGCCACGCTTCCAGGGTGTCGGCGTTGCGGTCGGATAGCACGTCCACCCGCCGGCGTGTCTGCGCATCGATCAGCACCGTGGCATAGCGCTGCCGCCGCCGCAGCGCGAAGTCGTCGACGCCCAGCACCCGCGGGACCTGCAACGCGGCGCGGGGTATCCGCAGCAGCGCCCGCAGACTGGCATGCCGCGACAACGGCATTGACAGCTTCGCCAGCAACCGGGCCGCGCCGCGCCCGGCCAACTCACGTGCCACCGCATCCACGAGAGCCTGAAGGCGGGGGGTTCGACGTTGATATCGCTGCAAGACACCCGGGATCTGCTCACGAAACGTCCGGCGGCATCCCGATGTCGGACAGACCAGCCGCCGCACGGAAACCACGATCTGCACCCGCCGTCCGTCGACGGGCACATCACCCACCGTTCGCTGATGCAAGCTGTGCACCCGCCCGGTCGACGCGCCGCAATCCGGACACGCGACCGCGACCAGCGGTGTCCGCGCCCTCACGATGATCCTGTCGCCGGCGTCCTCGACCTTCTCCATCACCAGAGGCGCCAGCCCACCGAACACCGTCCCAACAAGATCATCACAGGCACACCGGCATCACTATCCATTATGGACACAAGCGCGTTGCGCTACCACCGAAAGAGCGCCAGAGCCGATCTTTCGGTGTTTCCGGCCTGACCCGCTGGGCGTAGCCCGGCGAGGCGCTGGCGGTCTCTGCGGACGGGCACACGCTCGCGGTCGGCGACCCGGCGGGCACTGTCGCATTGTGGGATCTCGGCGGCGTCGGCCGTCTGCTCGACCGTCCGGCCGAGCTCGCCCGCGCCCGCACCGGCGGCGGCCTTGACCGGGCGGGGTGGGCGCGCTACATCGACGGCCTGCCGTACGAGGAGACGTGCTGAAAGAGCCGGGGCCCGGGCAGGAGACCTGCCCGGGCCGGCCGGGGGGAGCTGGAGGTGCGGTCTTACTTGCAGCGGCCGACCGGGTGCGCCGGGCGGGCGACCTCGGTCGACGAGATGTAGCCGCGGGCCGGGGCGACCGTGCGGTACCAGGTGTTGCTGCCGTTCTCGCGGGCGCCGAGGGTCCAGCAGGTGACGGCGACGCGGGAGCCGGGGGTGCGCAGGACCGACAGGGTGCGGCCGTGGCGGTTGGCGATCGGCGACTGGCGGACCTGGGCGTTACGGACCCGGGTGCGCAGCGTCGTGACGACGTCGTGGTGCGGGGCCGGCATCGGGTGGTGACCCACGCTGTGGCCGGGGACCGGCAGGTGACCCACGGTGTGGGTGGGCGCCGGCGGGTGGTGCGGCTTGGGGTCGGCGAACGCCGAGCCGGCGGTGAGCGGCACGGCGACGGCCGTGACGATGCCGGCGACCGCGAGCGTGCGGCCGAATGAAAGCCGAGCAGACATGTCTTTCCTCCGTGTTTCCGAACGGGTGTTGCAAGCCGGAACACTAACCGTTTCGGAAATGTCGGATTTAGACAAAAGTTTCGCGTTTGGGCGCGTACAGCGGACAGCTAGGCCCTGACAAGGTCAACCACAGCGAAATCAAAGACTCGCGGGGCCGGACACGCCGTGCCGGCCAACGAGAGCCAGCGAAACCATAGGGTCCTTTCAGGAAGTTGCCAGGCAACAACGCCGCGTGTCCGATGGCAGAGCGGGCGAACCACCCCCGCCAGGGTGATCCGCCCACGTAGGAACCGGATCAGATCCGGTTGGACGCCTCGGTCAGGACCGAGCGCAGAATCTGCTCGATCCCCTGGAACTGGGCCTCCCCCGCGATCAGCGGCGGCGCCAGCTGGATCACCGGGTCGCCGCGGTCGTCCGCCCGGCAGTACAGCCCGGCCTCGAACAGCGCCGACGACAGGAAGCCCCGCAGCAGCCGCTCCGACTCGTCGTCGTCGAACGTCTCCTTGGTCGCCTTGTCCTTGACCAGCTCGATCCCGAAGAAGTAGCCGTCGCCACGCACGTCACCGACGATCGGGAGATCGGAGAGCTTCTCCAGATGCGACCGGAACGCATCGGAGTGGGACCGCACGTGGGCGAACAGGTTTTCCCGCTCCATGATGTCGATGTTGGCCAGCGCCACCGCCGACCCGACCGGGTGCCCGCCGTAGGTGATCCCGTGCGCGAACCAGTTGTGGCCCTTCAGGAACGGCTCGGCCAGCTTCTCCGACGCGATCATCGCGCCGAGCGGCACGTAACCGCTGGTCAGGCCCTTGGCCACGGTGATGATGTCAGGCGTGTAGTCGTACTTCTGGCCGCCGAAGTATTCGCCCAGCCGGCCGAACCCGCAGATCACGTCGTCCGACACCATGAGCACGTCGTACTTGTCGCAGATCTCGCGTACCCGCTGGAAGTAGCCGGGCGGCGGCGGGAAGCACCCGCCCGAGTTCTGCACAGGCTCGAGGAAGACCGCCGCCACCGTCTCGGGCCCCTCGAATTCGATCGCCTCCTCGATGCGATCGGCGGCCCACTGACCGAACTGCGAAGGGGTCATCGACTCGTCGGGGCGCCGGTAGTAGTTGGTGTTCGGCACCCGGAACGTGGACGGCACCAGCGGCTCGAAGTCGGACTTCAGCGCCGGGATGCCGGTGATCGACAGCGCGCCCATCGACGTGCCGTGGTACGCGATCGACCGGGACAACACCTTGGTCTTCATCGGCTTGCCGGTGTGCTTGAAGTACGACCGGGCCAGCTTCCACGCCGACTCGACCGCCTCCGACCCGCCGGTGGTGAAGAAGACCCGGTTGAGGTCGCCCGGGGTCAGCGAGGCCAGCCGCTCGGCCAGTTCGATCGCCTTGGGGTGGGCGTACGACCAGAGCGGGAAGTAGGCCAGCTCGCCGGCCTGCTTGGCGGCCGCCTCGGCCAGTTCCTGCCGGCCGTGGCCGGTCTGCACGACGAAGAGCGCCGACAGACCGTCGAGGTAGCGCCGCCCGGCGCTGTCCCAGATGTAGCAGCCGTCACCGCGGACGATCATCGGCACCGGGTTGTCCTGGTAGGACGACAGCCGGGTGAAGTGCATCCACAGGTGGTCGCGGGCGGCGCCGGAGAGTTTCTCGAAGTCGGGGGACTGGAGGTCGGTCACGAGGGGGTCTCCTCTTGGTTAAAGGCCTGCTCGAGCAGGGTCAGCCCGCGGTCGAGTTCGTCGTCGGAGATGATCAGCGGAGGAAGCAGCCGGATGACGTTGCCCCAGGTGCCGCAGGTCAGCAGCAGCAGACCGGCCTCGTGGGCCGCCTTGGCGACCGCGGCGGCGGCGACCGGGTCGGACGCCGGGCCGAACGGCCCCGACTCCCCCGGCTTGACCAGTTCGAGGGCGAGCATCGCGCCGCGGCCACGGACCTCGCCGATCATGGGGTGCTTGGCCGCGAGCGCCTCCAGCCGGGGCCGGGCGACGGATTCGATGCGGCGGGCGGCCGCCGCCAGGTCGAGCTCGCGCATCATGCCGATGGTGGCCAGGGCCGCCGCGCAGGCGACGGGATTTCCCCCGTACGTCCCGCCGAGGCCGCCCGGATGCACGGCGTCCATGATCTCGGCGCGCCCGGTGACGCCGGCCAGCGGCAGCCCGCCGGCGATGCCCTTCGCGGTCGTGATCAGGTCGGGCTCGACGCCTTCGTCGGTGCACGCGAACCACGACCCGGTCCGGCAGAACCCGGTCTGGATCTCGTCGGCGATGAAGACGGCGCCGGTCGAGCGGGTCCAGGCGGCGAGTTCGGCCAGGAAACCGGGCGCCGGCACCACGAAGCCACCCTCGCCCTGGATCGGCTCGATCAACACGGCCGCCAGGTTGGCGGCACCGACCTGTTTCTCGACCAACCCGATGGCCAGCGCCGCGGCCTCGGTCCCGGAGAGTCCGTCCCGGAACGGGTACGACATCGGGACGCGGTAGATCTCCCCCGCGAACGGTCCGAACCCCTGCTTGTAGGGCATGACCTTGGAGGTGAGAGCCATCGTCAGGTTGGTCCGGCCGTGGTAGGCGTGGTCGAACACCACCACGGCCTGGCGACCGGTGGCGTGCCGAGCGATCTTGACCGCGTTCTCGACCGCCTCGGCGCCCGAGTTGAAAAGAGCCGACCGCTTCTCGAACGAGCCCGGCGTCAGCACCGCCAGTTCTTCACAGACCGCCACGTACTGCTCGTACGGCGCGATCATGAAGCAGGTATGGGTGAATTTGGCGACTTGTTCCTGGACGGCGGAAACGACGGCGGGCGCCGAATTGCCCACGCTGGTCACCGCGATGCCGGCCGCGAAGTCGATCCACTCGCGTCCGTCCACATCGGTCATCGTGCCGCCGCCCGCGCTGCTCACGTACGACGGGATCATGCTGCTGACCCCGCGTGCGACGGCCGCGCTCCGGCGCTGATGCAGTTCGGCCGATGTCGGCATCTCCAACTCCTTCCGCCTTTGAGACCCGATCATTTCCACTGATTCCGTGGTGCGCAAGAGGTCTCGCAACTATTTCCGTGCCCAACCCCAGCATAGGGCGGCACGGCGACGCCCATCTACGCCGCGGCTCCGGCGAAGATCGGGGCCGTCAGGAGTCGAAGCCGAGGCCCATCGCGTCGAGGGACCGGAGCCAGAGGTTGCGGCGGCCCTCGTGGCGGTCGGCCCGGGCGATCGACCAGCGGGTCAGCTGGATGACGCCGGAGCGGACCGGTTCGGGCGGGAACGGCACCGGCTTGCGGCGCACCATCTTCAGGGCGGTCAGCTCGGTCGGTTCGCCGCCGAGCAGGTCGAGCATCACCTTGGCGCCGAAACGGGTCGCGCCGACGCCGAGGCCGGTGTAGCCGGCCGCGTAGGACAGGCGGCCGCCGTGTGCGGTGCCGAAGAACGCGCTGAACCGGCTGCAACAGTCGATCACGCCGCCCCATTTGTGGGTGAAGCGCACGCCTTCGAGCTGTGGGAACGTGGCCTCGAAGTGCCGGGCCAGCACCTCGAAGGTCGCCTCGCGCTGCTGCTGCTCGGGCCGGATGCGGCCGCCGTTGTAGTAGATCGCGTCGTAGCCGCCCCAGAGCATGCGGTTGTCGGCGGTCAGCCGGTAGTAGTGGAACTGGTTGCCGGCGTCGCCGATGCCCTGCCGGTTGCGCCAGCCGATCGCGTTCATCTGCGCCGGGGACAGCGGTTCGGTCATCAGCGCGTAGTCGTAGACCGGCACCACGAACTGGCGCAGCCGTTTCAGCAGCGAGCCGTGCGCGCCGGTGGCCAGCGCGACCCGGGCCGCGGTCACCCGGCCGCGCCAGGTGTGCAGCGAAAGGCCACCGCGTGCGGCGGTGATCCGTTCGACCGGGGTGTTCTCGAAGATGCGGACCCCGAGACGGAGGCAGGCCGCCCGCAGGCCCCACACCAGACGGGCCGGATCCACGGTGGCGCAGCCGGTCCGGTCCCAGACGCCTCCCTGGTAGGTCGGGGACGCCACTTCCGCGCGTACCGAATCCTGGTCGAGAAGGACCACGTCGAGACCGCGGGCCGCCTCGGCGGCGTGCGAGGCGACCAGGTCGCGCCATTGCCAGTCCTCGGTGGCGACGTTCAGCTCGCCGGTGCGGCGGAAGTCGCAGTCGATGCCGTGCCGGGCGACCGTCGCCTCGATCTCGTCGAGGTTCTCCCGGCCCAGCCGGAGCAGCGTGTCCATCTCGCCGGGGAAGCGGGTCAGCCCGTTGTCGAAGCCGTGGGTGATGCTGGCGGCGCAGAAGCCGCCGTTGCGACCGGACGCGGCCCAGCCGGCCGTACCCGCCTCGACGATCACGACGTCGCGCTGCGGGTCGCGTTCCTTGGCGAGCAGGGCCGTCCAGAGTCCGCTGTAGCCGGCGCCGACGACCGCCAGGTCGGCGGTCTCTACCCCGTCGAGCGGGGCGGCGGGGGCCGGGGCCCCCGCCTGGGTGAGCCAGTACGGCTCGGGTATGGCGTCTTTCAGCGACCGCACGGGTTATCCGGCCCGCTTCGCGCGGCGACGGGAGCTGACGGTCATGGACACCGCGAGCAGGACGCCGAACGCGAAGATCAGCGTGCCCATCACGTTCACCTGGGGCGGCAGGCCGACCCGGGTCGCGCCCCAGATCCACAGCGGGAACGTCGTGGTGGTCCCCGAGGTGAAGTTGGTGACCACGAAGTCGTCGATCGAGAGCGCGAACGCCAGCAGGACACCCGCGAAGACGGCCGGGAGGATGATCGGGAAGGTCACCTTCCAGAACGTCGTCCACGGGGTCGCGCCGAGGTCGGCGGCCGCCTCCTCGATCGAGCGGTCGAGGGTCAGGACCCGGGCCCGGACGACGATCGCGACGAACGACAGCGAGAACATGATGTGCGCGATCGTGATCGTCACGACGCCGAGGCCCGCGCCGAGCGATACGAAGAACGACAGCAGCGAGGCGCCCATGATCAGTTCGGGCGAGGAGATCGTCGCGAACATGATCAGGTTGAGGGTGCCCGAGCCGCGGAAGCGGTAGCGGCCGAGGGCGTAGCCGATGCCGGTGCCCAGGGCCGTGGACACGATCGTGGCGACCACCGCGATCACCAGCGACGTGATCAGCGCGCTGGTCAGGTCGTGGATCTCGAACACCCTCGCGTACCACTTGAAGGTGAAGCCGTCCCAGGTCTGGTTGTAGCGGCCCTTCGGGTTGTTGAACCCGAAGGCGATCATCACGAAGATCGGCAGCAGCAGCCAGAGGATGACGACCCAGGTGAAGACGTGCAGCAGCGAGTTGCCGCCGAACCGCCGCGTCTTCCGGGCCGCCGGCCGGCTGGTTGGTTCGACCGGGCGGGAGAGGGTCGCCTGGCTCATCGCGCCGCCACCTCCATCACGTCCTCGGTGCCCAGCGCCCGGGCGTAGATGAAGATGCCGATCAGCATGACCGCCATCAGGATGAACGAGAGCGCCGAGGCGGTCGGATAGTCGGAGTTCTGCAGGTATTGCGCCTGGACGACCTGGCCGATCATCGTGGTCGACGAGCTGCCGAGCAGGCCCGAGTTGACGTAGTCGGTGCTGGTCGGCACGAACGTCATCAGGGCGCCGGCGAAAACGCCGGGCAGGCTCAGCGGCAGGATCACCTTGCGGAAGGCGAGCGCCGGATTGGCGTACAGGTCGCGGGCCGCCTCCACCACGCGCGGGTCGATGCGCTCGACCGCCACGTAGATCGGCAGGACCATGAACGGCAGGTAGTTGTAGACCAGCCCGCCGATCACCGCCGTCGCCGTGCCGAGGAGGTGGTAGTTGTCCGGCACCAGTCCGATCTTCTTCAGCGGCTCGAGCACCGGCCCGTTGTCGGTCAGGATCATGCTCCACGAGATGGTGCGCAGCACGAACGAGACGAAGAACGGGAGCAGGATCAGGAACAGGTAGGTGTTCTTGTGCTTGCCGCCGCGGAAAGCGATCCAGTACGCGATCGGGAAGGCCAGCACGATCATGATGACCGTGCTGATGAACCCGTAGATCAGCGACCGGACGAGCTGGACGTGATAGTCGTTGATCGCGTCCAGGTACGTCTGGAAGTGCCAGGTCAGCGTGTACCCGTTGACGATGTCGCCCTGCTGCAGCGACAGCGACAGCATGGCGATCATCGGAACGGCGAAGAACAGGATCAGCCAGAGCCCGCCCGGCAGGACGAGGAGGTACGGCGCGAGCCGTCGCTTGAGTGTGTTCATATCAGCCCAGCACGATCGGTTCGAAGAGCTTGTTGTACGTCTGCGACTCGGACACGCTGTCGAAGCTGACATAGCGGTGCAGCCGCTTGTAGACCTCGTCGGTCGGGAAGGAGTCCTCGCTGCTCGAGAGCTCCGTGATCAGCTGCTTCTGGTCGCCCTTGGCCTTCGCCGCGTCAAGCCTCATCTGGTCCTTGGCGGCCGGCACCGGAGACACGTAGCCGATGAATTCCTCCAGCGAGGCGGCGTTGTCGACCCGGTAGAAGAAGTCCATCAGCTCGATCGCGTCGACCGGGTTCTTGGCGGTGATCGGGATCGTCATGTTGTCGGTCCAGAGCGTGCCGCCGTCCTGGGGGATGACGAACTTCAGCTTGGCGCCCTCGAGGTTCTTCTGGAAGATGTCGCCCGACCACGCCTGGCACATCCAGACCTCGCCGCTGGCGATGGCCCGGATGTAGTCCTGGTCGTAGTACTTGCGGACGATGCCGGCGCTCTTCTGCTGCTTGACGTGGTCGGCCGCCTTCTTCCAGTCGGCCTCGGTCGACGTCTCGGGGTTGATGCCGAGTGCCATCAGGCCGAAGTTGCCGAGCTCCTGCGGGTCGGAGAACATGCCGACCTTGCCCTTGTACTTCGTGTTCCAGAGGTCGGCGATCTTGGTCGGCGGAACGTCGATGTGCTTCGGGTCGTACGCGATGCCGGTGATGCCGGAGGTCCACGGAACGCTGTAGACGTTGCCCTTGTCGTACGTCTCGTTCTTGTACGCCGGCGCCGCGTTCTTCGCGAAGTTCGGCATCTTGCTGTGGTCGAGCGGCGCCAGGAAGCCCGAGTCGACGAACTGGTTGAACTGGACGCTGTTCGTGATGACCATCAGGTCGTAGCCGATCGACTGGCCGGCCGACAGCTGGGGCTGGACCTTGGCGAACCAGGGGCCCATCTCCTGGATGACCTCCTGGTAGTTGACCGTGATGCCGGTTTCGGCGGTGAACTTCTTCAGTTCGGGGTGTTTCGGGTCCATGTAGACCGGCCAGTTGGCGAAGTCGACGTGGCCGTTCTTGGTCTTGTTGGCCCAGAACTTGGCGACGGCGTCGGGGGCCACGGAGGCGGACGCCTTGCCCTTGCCCTTGACGCCGCAGGCCGCGAGCGCCATGCCGAGCGCCCCGAGACCGCCGGCGCGCAGCAGGTCTCGCCGGCCGAGCCGGCTCTGGGTGAGGCCGCGGACCAAAGACGGGTCGGGAAGGTTCGACGCAGACATCAGACTCCGATCGGATATGAATGCTGGGGGTCCCAGGTCAGGTGGACACGATCGCCGCGATCCGCGAGATCCTCGGCGTTCGAGGCGTTCTGGTCGAAGACCGTGAAGTCGGTTCCGGCCGCGGTCGAGACCGTATAGTTCGTCGATGTTCCGTGGTAGACCACTTCGGTCACGACTCCGGACAGGACGCTGCCGCCGGTGGCCGACGCCGGTGGCACCCCCCGATGCATGTCGATTTTTTCCGGACGGATCGAGACCTCGAGCTTGTCGGCCGCCCGGACGCTGCCCGGCACCGGCACGATGACCCGGTCCTGAGCGGTGTACGCCAACAGCGCGTAACCCTTCTCCACCCGGTCGACGTGCCCCTCGACGAGGTTCGACGTGCCGATGAACCCGGCCACGAACCGCGACGCCGGCCGCTCGTAGATCTCCCGCGGCGAGCCCAGCTGCTCGATCACACCCGAGTTCATGACCGCGATCCGGTCCGACATGGTCAGTGCCTCACCCTGGTCGTGGGTGACGTAGACGAAGGTGATGCCGACCTCGCGCTGGATGCGCTTGAGCTCGACCTGCATCTGCTGGCGCAGCTTGAGGTCGAGCGCGCCCAGCGGCTCGTCGAGCAGCAGCGCCCGCGGCCGGTTGACCAGAGCCCGGGCCAGCGCCACCCGCTGTTGCTGGCCGCCCGACATCTCCCTGGGCGAGCGCTTCTCCATGCCGGTCAGCGAGACGATCTCGAGCATCTCGCCGACCCGGCGCCTGATCTCGTCCTTGGCGACCTTCTTGCGCTCCAGCCCGAAGGACACGTTCTGCAGGGTGTTGAGGTGCGGGAACAGCGCGTACGACTGGAACACCATGTTGATGTCGCGCTTGTTGGGGGCGACGTTGGTGACGTCCTTGCCGTCGAGGTAGACCTTGCCGTTGGTCGGCTCCTCGAACCCGGCGATCATCCGCATGGTCGTGGTCTTGCCGCAGCCGGACGGGCCGAGCAGCGAGAAGAACTCCCCCTGGCCGATCGCGAGGTCGGTGGTCTTCACGGCGGCCACCGACTCGCCGTGCGCGAAGTAGTCCTTGTTGACGCCGACGAACTGGATCGCCGGGTGCTCACCGGTCCGGCCGCCCGGCGGCCGGGTGTTCGCCATGCTCTGCTGGGGGATCGTCATCTTCGGGTACCTCTTAGCGCCGGGGGGAAGGTGTCGGGCCGGTCATCAGCCCAGGTAACTCATCACGTGTTTGATGCGGGTGTACTCCTCGAACCCGTACATGGACAGGTCCTTGCCGTGCCCGGAGTGCCCGAAGCCGCCGTGCGGCATCTCGGAGACGAACGGCAGGTGTGTGTTGATCCAGACCGCGCCGAAGTCGAGGCGGCGGGAGACGCGCATCGCCCGGCCGTGGTTCTGCGTCCAGACGCTCGCGCTCAGGCCGAACCGGACGTCGTTGGCGTAGCGGATCGCCTGGGCCTCGTCGTCGAACTTCTGGACGGTGATCACGGGACCGAACACCTCGTCCTGGATCATCTCGTCCTGTTGCTGGAGCCCGGCCACGACGGTGGGCTCGAGGAAGTAGCCGCGGTCGCCGATGCGGTTGCCGCCGGTGACGATCTCCCCGGTGGTGCGCTGGATGAACCCCTGCACGCGCGCGAGCTGCGTGGCATTGTTGACCGGCCCGAAATATCCGTCCGGTCCGACTTCGAGGTTTTTCGCGGCGTCAGCGAGCGCGGCCGTGAAATCGGCCGCCACGCCCGCCTGCACCAGTACTCGTGTCGCGGCAGTGCAGTCCTGTCCGGCGTTGAAATAGCCGGCGCCGGCGATTTTCGAAGCGGCGTCTTCGACATCGACATCGTCGAAGACGACGACCGGCGCCTTGCCGCCCAGCTCCAGGTGGGTCCTCTTCAGGTCGGCGGCGGCCGCCACCGCCACCTCCATGCCGGCCCGGGTCGAGCCGGTGATCGAGACCAGCTGCGGGGCGGGGTGCGCCACCACCGCGCGGCCGGTGTCGCGGTCGCCGCAGACCACGTTGAGCACGCCCGGCGGCAGGAACTCGGCCGCGAGCTCGGCCAGCAGCAGCGCCGTGACCGGAGTGGTGTCGGACGGCTTGAGCACCACCGAGTTGCCGGCGGCGATGGCCGGCGCGAACTTCCACACCGCCATCACCATCGGGTAGTTCCACGGGGCGACCTGCGCGCACACGCCGATCGGCTCGCGCCGCACGTACGACGTGTGGTCGCGCAGGTATTCGCCCGCCGATCTGCCCTCGAGCATCCGGGCCGCGCCGGCGAAGAACCGCAGCTCGTCCAGGAGCGGAGCCATCTCCTCGCGCCGGGTAGCCTCGACCGGTTTGCCGGTGTTGCGGCACTCGGCGGCGATGATCTCCTCGGCCCGCCCCTCGACCGCGTCGGCGATCTTCAGCAGGGCTCGCTGCCGTTCGGCCGGGGTCGCGTCGCGCCACACCTCGAAGCCGGCCTCGGCCGCCGCCATCGCCGCGCCCACGTCGCGCGCCGACGAGACCGGCGCCTCGGCGTACGCCTCCCCCGTGCTGGGATCGATCACCGATGACGTCCGTCCGTCCGCGGTGTCGGTGTATTTCCCGGCGACGAAGTTCCGCAGCAGCGAGGTGCTCACGTATAGACCTCCGGTCAGAGAGCTGTCTGTGACAGCCCCCACACGACGACGTGCGAGACCCTGTCACACGCGAACCACTGAAGACAAGGGAATCCGAAAGGATTTTCCAAATTCGAAACGGAATCGGCGTTGCCTGGCCCTTGCACCTACGCAATCCATAGCGAGTCGGGTCTCAGTGGTTGCGCGGGAACCCGAGATCGACGGACGACGTTCCCGGATCGGGCCAGCGGGAGGTCACGACCTTGGTGCGGGTGAAGAAGTGGATCCCGTCCGGGCCGTACATGTGGGTGTCGCCGAACAGCGACGCCTTCCAGCCGCCGAACGAGTAATAGGCAACCGGCACCGGGATCGGCACGTTCACACCGACCATGCCGGCGTCGACGTCGAACTGGAACTGCCGGGCCGCCCCGCCGTCCCGGGTGAAGATCGCGGTCCCGTTGCCGTACTCGTTGGCATTGATCAGGGCCACGGCCTCGGCATAGGTCTCCACCCGCACGACGCCCAGCACCGGGCCGAAGATCTCGTCGCGGTAGACGTCCATGGCCGGAGTGACGTGGTCGAGCAGGGTGACGCCCAGGAAGAACCCCTTTTCCGGCAGATCAGACGCATCGCGCCCGTCGGCGACCACTGACGCGCCCTCCGACTCGCCGCGCGCAATATAGGACAAGACGCGATCCCGGTGGGCTGACGTGACCAGCGGCCCCATCTCCGAGGCCGGATCGGTCCCGTCGCCGACGCGCAGCTTGGGCAGTCGTGCCGCGATGGCATCCACAAGGGATTGAGCCACCTCACCCACCGCGACGACGACCGAGATCGCCATGCACCGCTCGCCGGCCGAGCCGTAACCGGCACTCACGGCCGCGTCGGCCGCCGACTCGACGTCCGCGTCGGGCAGCACGACCATGTGGTTCTTCGCCCCGCCGAGCGCCTGCACACGCTTGCCGTGCGCGGTGCCGGTCTCGTAGATGTACTTCGCGATCGGCGTCGACCCGACGAAGCTGACCGCGGCGATCGCCGGGTGGGTCAGGATCGCGTCGACCGCCTCCTTGTCGCCGTGCACGACGGTGAAGACGCCGTCCGGCAGCCCGGCCTCCTGCCACAGCCGGGCCAGGAACAGCGACGCCGACGGGTCCTTCTCGCTCGGCTTGAGCACGAACGCGTTGCCGGCCGCGATCGCCGTCGCGCACATCCAGAGCGGCACCATGGCCGGGAAGTTGAACGGCGTGATGCCGGCGACCACCCCGAGGGGCTGCCGGATCGAGTACACATCGACACCGGTCGACACCTGCTCGGAGAACGAGCCCTTCATCAGGTGCGGGATGCCGGTGGCGAACTCCGCGTTCTCCAGGCCGCGGGCGATCTCGCCGGCCGCGTCGGCGAGCACCTTCCCGTGCTCCCGGGTGATGATCGCGGCGAGGTCGCCGCTGCGCTCGGCGAGCAGTTCGCGGAACTTGAACAGGACCGCCGACCGCTTGGACAACGACGCCGTACGCCACGCGGCCGCGGCCGCCGCAGCCACCGAGACCGCCCGGCCGACCTCGTCCGCGCCGGCGAGGGCGACTTCGGCGATCTGTTCGCCGGTCGCCGGATTGAAGACCGGGCCGACCCGGCCCGAGGTGCCGGCGGTGGAGACGCCGCCGATCCAGTGCTCGATTCGTTCCATGTCCGGAGGCTACGTAACAACCGTAGACGTCACAATCGACGCTCTGTACTGTCACAAAATGCTTCCCGACCTGCGCGACCGGCTGCTGTCCCCGACCGCGCGCGGGCTCGCCGACGCGGTCGGGCGCGCGGTCGGCGAGGGCGCCCTCGCCCCGGGCCTCCGCCTGCCGCCGATCCGCGAGGTCGCGAACTATCTCCAGCTGTCGCCGACCACCGTCAGCGCAGCCTGGCAGCTTCTGCGCCGCGCCGGCACCATCCAGACCGACGGTCGTCGCGGCACGATCGTCGCGCCGTCCCGCTCCGGTGGGCCCGGTCGCTATCGGGCCGCCCTGCGCGGCCGGTCGGGCTTCCCGCTCGATCTCTCCACCGGCGTTCCCGACCCCTCCCTCCTGCCCGCCCTGCCCGCGCTGAGCAACCTGTCGCCCGCGAGCTACCTCGACGAACCGGTCCTCCCCGGCCTGGAGGGCTTCCTGCGGGCGAACTGGCCGCATCCCCCCGACCGGCTGGCGATCTTCGACGGGGCGATGGACGCGATCGACCAGATCGCCTCCGGCCTGCTCCGCCTCGGCGATCGGGCGGTCGTCGAGAACCCCTGCTTCCCGCCCCTGCTCGACCTGCTGGACGCGCTCGGCGTCCGGGTCGTCGCCGTCGAGACGGACGCCTGCGGCGCCCTGCCCTCGTCGCTGGCGGCGGCGCTGGCCGAGCGGCCCGCCGCCGTCTTCCTGCAACCCCGGGCCCTCAACCCCACCGGCGCGTCGTGGTCAAGCGCCCGGGCCGCCTCACTCGCCGCGGTGCTTGCGCCCTCCGGCGCGTACGTCGTGGAGGACGACTCCGCCGGTGACGTCGCGTCGTCGGCGCCGGAGTCACTGGGTTCCTTCCTGCCGTCACGCACGTTGCACGTGCGCAGCTTCTCCAAGTCGCACGGACCCGATCTGCGGCTGGCCGCGGCGAGCGGCCCGTCGACAGTGCTCGACCCGATCCTCGAGCGGCGGCTGCTCGGCCAGGGCTGGACCAGCCGCCTCCTGCAGAACCTGCTCTTCGAGTTGCTCACCCTCCCCGGCCCGGTCGCGGCCGTCCGGCACGCCCGCGACGAGTACGCGCGGAGGCGCGCGATGGTGCTCGACGGCCTGCGCGACGCGGGGATCGACCTGCCGCCCGGCGACGGGCTCAACATCTGGCTCCCGGTCCGCGACGAACAGGCCGCACTGCTCACCCTGGCCAGCAACGGCATCGCGGCCGCGGCCGGCGCCGCGTTCTCGGTCGGCTCGGGGCCGCCTCACCTGCGCGTCACCACCGGCCTGATCACCACCGGCCACGCCGCGGTCGCCGGCCTGCTGGCCCGGGCCGCCCGGGCCGAACCCCGGCAGTCCCCCCGTTGACCCTCGTAAGCTAGTCATGCGACGATCTAGTCATGGCGCACCCCTCGTTCTGGACCGAAGACGCCTTCCTCGTCCTCCAAGCCTCCAAGGACCGCATCGAGCTGTGGGACGGCGGCCTCCACGTCGACCACGGCCTCTGGGTCAACCCTTCGCCCAACAACGCCCACAACCAGATCGCGTGGCTGCTGGCCAACCAGCTGTCGGCCGCCACCCGCTTCACCGGGCTCAAAACCGTGCAGGGCCCCAACCTGCAGCTCAACCCGTCCCTGATCCTGACCCCCGACGTGGCGGTCGGCCGCTTCACCCGGGCGGCCGCCGTCAACCGCGGCCCCGAGACCACCCTGGTCGCCGACGTCGCCTCCCCCGGCATCAGCGCGGCCGCCCGCGCCCCGTTCTACGCCGAGGCCCGCATCGACTGGTACCTGCTGGCCGAGCCGGACTTCGCCACCTACACCACGGTCACCCTCCACCTGCTCCACCGCGAGGGCACGGCGTACCTCCGCCACACGACGGCCCAGTTCGGCCAGACGCTGACCTCCCGGCAGCCCTTCCCCCTGACCGTCAGCACCACCGCCCTCCTCGACTTCTGACCCCTCTTGCTGTATGACTACTAGGCGTGCGACTATCTTCGGCATGACCGCATGCGACACTTTGCTGGTGAGCGAACTGCACCGCGATCACCCGGGGCCGTGGACCGAGGCCGAGTTCCTGGCGCTCGGCCCGACCCCCGAGCGCATCGAACTGATCGACGGGAGCCTCCGGGTGAGCCCGGCACCGAACCGCCCACACCAAGACATTTCATTTCTCCTGATGGTCGCCGTCCGTCATGCGGCCCGAGCCGCCGGGTTCCGCTCCTGGGAAGCGATAAATGTCCGGCTCAGTCCGCGGATCATTGTCATTCCCGATCTCGTGGTGGGCACGATGGACTACCTCGGCTCCGTGGCCCACGCCGCCGACGTGGCCATGGTCGGCGAGATTCTGTCGCCGTCCAACGAGGCGAACGATCGCGTCGAGAAGCTTCGCGACTACGCTGCCGCCGGCATCCCCTGGTACCTCCTCGTCGAACCCGACATGACCAACTACCGCTCGATCACGTTGCGGCTCTATCGCCTCGACGGCGAAAGCTACGTCGAGCAGGCGGTGGCGGCGCACGGCGAAATTCTGAAGTCCGACGCCCCATTCCCCTTCGCGATCGACACCGTGGCACTGATCGATTTCTAGTGGCAGGCCGTCAGCAGCGGCACCGTGGTCAAGCAGGACGCGGCGATGGCCAGGGAGACGGCCGCGGCGGCGCGCAGGGCGACCGTCGGGCGGTCGCGGTGGCGCCAGGTGGTCGGGAAGAGCTGTTCGATCGCTACCAGGACGATCCAGCCGAAGACCAGCAGGGGCAGGCGGTAATCCCAGGCCGGGTCGGCGAAGGCGCTGGCGTTGCCGGCCGCGCCGGCGTTCGGGCAAGCGCCCGGGTGGGCGTAGAGCAGGGTGGCGGCCAGGGCCAGGCCGCCGAGCAGCACGGCCCAGAAGCCGCCCAGCGGGGTCGGTCGTGACACGGTCCGCATGCTAGGGGGCCGGTGCCAGCCGGGAGGTCAGGCGCGGATGGTCATGCGTTCGACCCGGTCGCCGTCGGTGCGGAAGGTGAAGTGGGACGGGCCGTTGAAGCCGTCGCCGCCGACCTGCGCCAGGACCGTGACCTCGCCGGCGTGGGCGTGGTGGGTTGCCACGTCGGTGACCTCGAGGGAGACGTGGACGCCGATGAACTCGCGGTCGCTCCAGCGGCGGATCGCCTCGTGGCCTCGGAAGTGCCGGCCCCAGTCGTCGACCATGCCGTCCTGCAGGAAGCAGGTGAGGAAGGCGTCGACGTCGCCGGCGTTGGCGGCGTCCAGGGCCGCGCGCACCGGGGCGGGCAGTTCGGTGGTCATGGCCGGCATCGTCGCGCATCCGGCCGGGCCACAGCATCGGTCAGACGACTTCGTCACTTCGGGCGGAAGCTGGCGTAGATCAGGGCCAGGTCGTCCTTGTGGGCGTTCCAGTCGGCGTCGGCGGTCTGCCAGTAGATGGCGTACGCCTGGTGGGACGAGGCGAGAATGTTGCGGTTGTCGACGTGCTGGCGGGTGCCGCTGCCGTTGAAGGTGTACTCCCAGTCGGCCGACTTCTTGAGGTAGTTCACCGACTCCAGGCGGACCAGGTGATAGCCGGGGAAGTCGCCGTTCGAAACCCGGTAGGACGACTTCTCGCGCCAGTCGGCCAGCGGGTCGGACTTCGGCTGGTCGCTCTGGTCGATGCCGAGAACCCGGCCGTCGCCGCGGAAGTAGACCATCGAGTTCTTCTGCGACTTCGACCAGCCGTCCGGGACGTAGACCGAGAAGCCGGTCTTGTCGTGGTAGTCGTGCCAGCCGCCGGGCAGGGCGGGGCGCCCGGACGTGGCGGCGGAGGACGAGGACGAGGCCGGCGCCGACGACGAGGACGAAGAAGGGGCGGACGCCGATGTGGAGGCGGAGGCCGGCGGCACGGCGGCTACCGAGGACGACGGTCCGGGGGACGGCGGACGGGACGGCCCGGTGCTGGTGGACCGGCCTGCTGGCCGATGATCGGCGAACCACAGGGCGGCGCCGGCGATCAGAAGAACGGAGAGGACCGCCGCGGCGATTGCCACCCACTTCCGGCGGTTTCCGGCGAGCGCGGGCTGTTCCTCGGCCGGAACCGGGGCGAAATCCTCGGCCGGGGCCGGAACCTCGGCGGGGGCGGGGACGAGATCCTCGGCCGGGGCCGGGCCGGGAACCGCGGGCGAGACCACGGCGGAATCCTCAACCGGGGCCGGGCCGGGAACCGCGGGCGAGACCAGAGCGGGATCCTCAACCGGGGCCAGGTCCGGAACCGCGGGCGAGACCAGAGCGGGATCCTCGACCGGGGCCAGGTCGGGAACCGCAGGCGAGACCAGAGCGGAATCGTCGGCCGGGGCTGGGGCGGGATCCTCGGACGGGGCTGGGGTCGGGGTCTCGGACGGGGCCGGGGCCGCGTTCTCCGGCGGCGCAGCCGGAGTGGACGGGTCGTCGACGGCCGGGGGTTCGGCCGGCGCGGTCCCTTCGCGTACATCCGGAGCCGGAATCGACGCCCGGCCGTAGGCGCCGCTCGCAGCGGAACGCAACATCTTGGCCGCGTCCTTGGCCGACGGCCGGTCGGCCGGATCCTTCTGCAGCAACGCTTCCAGAAGCGGGGCCAGAGCGCCCGCCTGCGTCGGCGGATCCGGAGGCGAGACGGTGATCGCGGTCAGCGTCGCGGCGACCGTTGGCCGGCGGAACGGGGATTTGCCCTCGACCGCGGCGTAGAGCGTCGCGCCGAGCGACCACAGGTCGGAGACCAGGCCCACATGCTCGTTCTTGGTGCGCTCCGGCGGCATGTACTCGGGCGAGCCGACCAACGCGTCGGACATGCTGTTCGACGGGTCGTCGGCGATCGCGGCGATGCCGAAGTCGGTCAGCATGACGCGTCCGTCGTCGGCGATCAGGACGTTCGCCGGTTTGACGTCGCGGTGCTCGACGCCGGCCCGGTTCGCCGCCACCAGCGCGTCGAGCAGGTCCAGACCGATCTTGGCGACGCGGCGCGGCGGGAGCGGGCCCTCGGCCTTGAGGACCTCCTGCAGGGACCGCGACGGCACGTACTCCATGACGATCCACGTGCCGCCGTCGACCTCGAGCACGTCGAAGACCTGAACAACCCCCGGGTGGCTGAGCCGGGCGGTCGCCCGGGCCTCCCGGAGGGTACGCCGGTGGACCCCCTCGGGATCCGAAAGTCCCGGCGGGGGAACGATCTCCTTGACGGCGACGTCGCGGTCGAGTACCTGGTCATGTGCACGCCAGACGCGGCCCATACCACCGCGACCGACGGATTCGCCCAGGCGATAGCGGGCGGCGACGAGGGCGGGCATGTCATCGATGTACCCCGAACCTCGCAACCTCAGACCTACGGAGCGACGCCAGTCCGCCACACATGTGTCATACTCGTCAGCCAGGCTCGAAAGTTTCAGGCCGGATCACGGAACTTATGCAGATCGCGGAACTCATGCAGGGAGTGGCGGATGGCCTCCGGCGGACAACGGGTCACCATCGCGACGATCGCGGAAGCGGCCGGAGTTTCGGTTCCCACCGTGTCACGAGTGCTCAACGGGCGCACCGACGTGTCCCCCGAAACCCGCGACAAGATCGAGATGCTCCTCCGCGAGCACGACTACCGCCCCCGTAACTCTCGGCAACCGCTGCGGGCCGGCCTGATGGACCTGGTCTTCCACGACCTCGACAGCCCGTGGGCGGTCGAGCTGATCCGCGGCGTCGAGGACGTGACCCACGCGGCCGGCGTCGGCACGGTCGTCTCCGCGGTGCACCACCGCACCGCATCGGCCCGCCAGTGGCTGCAGAACCTGCGCGCCCGCGCCTCCGACGGCGTCATCCTGGTCGTCTCCGACGGGGCCGGCCCGGTCCACTCCGAACTGCACCGGCTCAACGTCCCGATGGTCATCATCGACCCGGCGGGCGGCGCTGCGGCCGACGTTCCGACGATCGGCGCGACGAACTGGTCCGGCGGCCGCACCGCGACCGAGCATCTGATCTCGCTGGGCCACCGCCGCATCGGACTGGTCGAAGGCCCGAAAAGCCTGCTGTGCAGCCGGGCCCGCCTCGACGGCTACCGGGCGGCGCTCGAGTCGGTCGGCATCCGCGTCGACCGGCGCCTGATCGAACCGGGCGACTTCCGCCACGAGGGCGGCTTCGCCGCCGCCGACCGCATGCTCGAACGGGAGGAGCGCCCGACCGCCATCTTCGCGTCGAGCGACCAGATGGCCCTGGGTGTCTACGAGGCGGCCCGCCTGCGCGGCCTGCGCGTGCCCGAAGACCTGAGCGTGGTCGGCTTCGACGACCTGCCCGAGGCGCGCTGGTCGTCCCCGCCGCTCACCACGGTCCGGCAGCCGTTGGCCGACATGGGGGCGCTGGCCGCCCGCACGGTGCTGCGACTGTCCCGGGGCGAGGCGGTGGAAACGCCGCGGGTCGAACTCGCCACCGAACTGGTCGTACGCGAGAGCACCGCCCCGGTCAAACCCGCCTGACGGTCCGGCCGTGAACGGGACCGAGATGCTGGGCGCGCTGCTGGATCGGTCGGTGGCGCGCATCGCGGGGCTGCTGGCGGACGGTCGGCACTTCGACCGCCTGGAGGTCGTGCGGACGTCCGACGTGTGGGACAACAACACGTACCCGTTCTTCGCCGTCGCCCTGACCCGCCGGCCGTGGCTGCGGGAACGCCGGGCCCGCACGGCGCTGCGCTGGATGGGCGCGGCCCGGTCGGAGTGGATGACCTCGCTGGCCGGCGAGCCGGTCGAGCGCTTCCTCGGGCCGCGGCCGAGGCTGACCGACGTCCTCGATCCGCCGGACCTCACCGGGGCCGTCATCACCTCCTTCCAGATCGAGCGGACCGGACCGACGCTCACCGCTTTTCTGGGCTGCGGCTCGGCCGACGTCCGCCTCGACGATGTAAAGGCGTTCCGCTTCGACAGCACGGACACGGCCGGCGTGACGTTGTCCGGCGACGGCGCCCTCCGTCTGGGCGTCGACGGCTTCATCCGCGCGGCCTCGGCGAGTTACGGCTACCACTACGAGCCCGCCTCGCCGTCGCCGGGCCGGCCGCTCGTCGCCGTCGCCGGCCCGGCCGCCGGAGCCGCCTCCGCGCTGATCCGGGCCATGCAGGAGATCCGCACGGTGCGGTACGCGAAACGGGTCGGCTGGTTCGCCCTCGCCGACCTGTGCGACACGCTCGCCGGGGCGGGCACCCGTGTGCTCGCTGCGGCCCGCCGGCACGGCGCGGCCCGCGACCGCGCCTTTCAACAGCTGACCGCCGAGTGGGAACGCCCCATCGGCGTCCGGCTTCCCGCGCCCACCACCCCCGGTCGCCCGAGGCCCGGCTGCTCCACGCCGGCTACCACGGCCCGGAATCCGCCGTCATCCTCAACTACGCCGCCCCGGACCGGGACGGCCGCTGGACCCTGCACGCGGAGGAGATCGCCCAGCCCCACCGGCTGGTCCTCACCGACGACGCCTTTGCGTGACCTCGGTGGCGCCCTCCTTCAATACCGGCAGCGACCAGCCGGGGTCGGGCCGGAAATCGAGCCAGCTGCCGTCGAACGGGAACCGCCCCGCCTCGATGTCCCCGGCCACGCGCTCCCCCTCGGCCCGGATCTGGAGGGCCTGGGCGGCATCCCAGTACGCCGGGTGCCCGATCCGCTCCAGGTATTCGTCCTCGTCCTTCCATCGCCACGTGCGATCCGGCTGCACCACGATGTCGAGTGCGTGGTCGAAGGTGTCGACGCCGCCGTCCCACCGAACGGGCGGCGCCTCGAGGTTCACGTACCACCGGTCGAACGTGAAGTCGGCCCCGAACATCCACCACACCGAGTGGGCCCGCCCCGGCCGGAACAGATGCAGCACATGCCGCCCGCTCCACGTCATCGGCGCGAGCCGCCACTCCACATCGGACCGCCGGGCGAACGGAACCTCCCGCCGATCCCTGCCGTCCACAGTGCGCCGCATCAGGTAGGGCGTCCCGATCGGCCGCCACGCGAGCAACCCGCGCTCGTCCTCCAGGACCACCCGCTGCGGCATCACCAGCACCAGCCCGCCGTCACCGCGGAAGTCCCGGTAGACCATCTCGCTGCTCACTTCACCACTCTCCCCTTCGTACCGCCCGGTACGGTGCGCACCATGCGGCTTCTTCTCTGTTCCGCCGGCGTCCAGAACCCGACCATCCGCGACGCGCTGACCGACCTCCTGGGCAAACCGATCGCCGAGTCGCACGCCCTCTGCATCCCCACCGCGGGTTACGGGAGCACCTACGGGCCGGCCGGGCCGTGGCGTTTCATCAGCGGACGGTCGGCCGCACGCATGGTCGACCTCGGGTGGAAGTCGGTGGGGGTGCTGGAGCTCACCGCCCTGCCCAGCGTCGACCGGCAACGGTGGGTCCAGTGGGTCCGGGACGCCGACGCACTGCTGGTGAACGGCGGCGACACCGTGTTCCTGGCGCACTGGATGCGGAAGTCCGGGCTGGCCGACCTCCTGCCCGCACTGCCCGAGATGGTGTACGTCGGGTCCAGCGCCGGAAGCCTCGCGCTGACCCCCGGTGTCACGCAGGACGCCGACGACTGGAAGTCGCCGACCGGCGACACCCGCACGCTCGGAATGGTCGACTTCTCGATCTTCCCGCACATCGACAACCCGGAGTTCCCGCACCAGAGCATGGCCGCCGCGGAACGGTGGGCGGCCGAGATTCCGGGTCCGGCGTACGCGATCGACGACGACACCGCCATCAAGGTAGCCGACGGCCGGGTGGAGGTCGTCTCCGAGGGCAACTGGAAACTGTTCACCGCCCCCTCGTGGGATGTCGGTGACCTTCCCGTCCTCGAGCTGGCCGCGCCTGGACCGGAGCGCGAGTCCGGCATCGCCGCGATCCTGGCCGGCACCAAGACGACGATGACCGGGCTGCCCGAGCTCCACGAGCGCGCCGGCGAACCGCTGCCCGCGGCCGGTGACAAGCTCTGCCTCGTCGATTCGGACGGACGCCCGGCGGCCGTCATCGAACTGACCCGCGTGGACATCGTGCCGATCAGCACCGTCACCGACGACTACGCCCACGCGGAAGGCCGCGGCTACCGCGACGCCACCCACTGGCGCGCGGCCCACGAGACCTTCTTCCAGAGCGACTTCGTAGCCGAGTTCCTCGGCCACACGCCCCGGTTCGACGACGACACACCCGTGGTCACGCAACACTTCCGCGTAATCGGCCGCCCACCTCTCGACAACGCCTAGGGATGGAAAGCCCGCCCCCGACGGTGACCAACGCGATCTGCCGGGTGAAGCGGTCCGGGTCACCGCGGCGGGCCCGGTTCGGGAAGACCGGATCCGCGAAACCAACGAGGCGAGGTGGCTGGGAGCAGGGGCCCCGACGCACAAAGCCCGGCCGGCCCCTGAAGGCCGACCGGGCGAAATGCGAACCGACGTTACTTGCTGAATCCGGCGGTGAGGCCGGAGAGGAGCTGCCGGCGCCCGATCGCGTACATGATGATGATCGGGAGGGTGGTCAGCGTGACCGCCGCGACAACAGCCGGCACGTTCACGTTGAACTGACCCTGGAAGCTGACCAGCGCCAAGGGGATGGTGCGCTGGTCCGGGCTCTGGGTCAGCACCAGCGGAAGCAGGAAGCCGTTCCAGATGCCGATGCCGTTGTAGATCGTGACCGTGACCAGGGCGGGCCTGGTCAGCGGCAGCGCCAGCCGCCACAGTGTGCCCCACTCAGTGGCGCCGTCCATGCGCATCGACTCGAAGAGTTCCTTCGGCACGTCCCGGATGAAGTTTGACAGCACCAGGACGGACAGCGGGATCGCGAACGAGATCGACGGCAGGATGATCGCCAGCAGACTGTCGTACAGCTGAAGGCGGATGATGATCAGATAGACCGGGATGATCACCGCCTGGAGCGGGATCGCCAGGCCCATCAGGAACAGCGAGTTCGTGTAGCGGAGGAAGCGGTTGCCGGAGCCCCGGACGATCGCGTATGCCGCCATGAACGAGATCGCCACCGCCGGAATGACCGCGCCCGCCGTCACGACGATGCTGTTCAGGAAGTAGCGCACGATGTCGTTCTGGAAGACCAGCTTGTAGTTGTCGAGCGTCGGGTCCTTCGGCGGCAACAGCGCGTTGGTGATGAAGTAGTTCGACGACGTCTTGAAGCTGGTGATGACGATCCAATAGATCGGCAGCATGACGATGATCAGCCAGACCCAGCTGAG
Organism: Actinoplanes sp. NPDC051343; assembly: GCF_044455125.1. Classification (NCBI taxonomy): domain Bacteria; kingdom Bacillati; phylum Actinomycetota; class Actinomycetes; order Micromonosporales; family Micromonosporaceae; genus Actinoplanes; species Actinoplanes sp. NPDC051343. The sequence continues at coordinate 104,629 of NZ_JBITEL010000021.1, read as the reverse complement.
GGAGCCGCCGATCCAGTTGAACTTCGCGACCTTGCCGCCGGGCGGGGTGTTCCGCTTGGCCGGGGCGGTTGCTTCGATCGTGGCCAAGACTCAGACCCCTTCCAGCTGGCTCTCGTCACCGCGGCCGCCGAGGCGCCGCAGCAACTGGGCCAAAATCAAACCGACCAACACCAGGATCACCGCGATCACGCTCGCCGGGCCCATAAGATCGGCCATGAAGCCCTTCCGGTACATCTCGACCGCCAGCGCTCGTGTCGCGTGGCCGGGACCACCCGCGGTGAGCACCCAGATCAGGTCGAAGAAGGTCAGCGATCCGACGACCATCAGCGTCGAGGACGTGATGATCGTGTATTTGATCTGGGGCAGCGTGATGCTGAAGAACTGCCGCACCCGGCCGGCACCGTCGATCTGGGCCGCCTCGTACATCGAGATGGGGATCTGCCGTACCGCGCCTTGGTAGATCAGGGAGTGGAAGGGCACGTACTGCCACGACACCACGAACACGAGCGTGCCGATGGCGAGCGTGGTGTTGCCGAGCCAGTCCTGATTCAGCCAGCCGACCTTGAGCGCGTTGCCGATACCGAAGTTGGGGTCGAGCAGCGCCTTGTACGTGATCGAGATGGCCACCGAGGACAGCAGCAGGGGGATGAAGTACAGCACCGCCAGGAAGCCGCGGTACCTCTTGGACGCCGCCAGGAACACGCCGAGCAGGATGGACAGCGGCGTCTGCACCACCCAGGAGAGCGCCATGATCTCGAAGGTGACCCAGAGCGCGTGCGGGAGCTCGGGATCCTTGAGCTCCGCCTTCCAGCTGGTCAGCCCCGAGAAGTGAACGGTGCCGAGACCGTTCCAGGACGTGAAACTCAGGCCCAGAGCGCCGAGCAGCGGGACGATCCCGAACGCGAGGAACATCAGCAGCGCCGGAATCGCCATCCACACGACGGAGCCGCTCCGCCCGCGCTGCGTGTTTGTTGGCTCCTTCACGCGTACCGCGGGCGGAGCGAGCGCTGTCATTTGCCGATGACCCCGTTCATGTTGTCGATCCACTGCTGCGGCTTGATCTGCCCCTGGAACAGCTTGGCGATGTTGTCCAGCAGCGTGTCGGCCGCGGTCGGGCTCAGCGCCTGGTCCCACGACTGCGCGAACACCTTGGCGTTCTGCGCGATCGACGACATGTCCTTGAGGAACTGCGCGTCGTCGCCGGTGTAGAGGCTGTCGGCGCCGGTGAGCACCGGGACGCCACCCGACTTGACCCAGCTCGCCTTCTCGTCGTCGTCGACCAGCGTGGTCGAGAAGAACTTCTTGGCGATGTCCTGCTGGGCCGCCGAAGCCTTCGACGAGATCGAGAGGTACTGACCCGGGTTGCCGACCGTGTTGGTCGGGTCACCCTTGCCGCCCTCGACCGGCGGGAAGTTCATCCAGCCCAGACCACCCGACTTGACGAAGTCGCCGCCGTTGGCCTTCTGGATGCCGTACGACCAGGAGCCGTGCACCATCATGGCCGCGCGGCCGGTGTAGAGCAGCGCCTGGTCGGCGTTGGAGTCAGCGGTGACCGAGGAGAAGCCCTTCTCGAAGCCGCCCGCGTCGATCAGGGCGACGATCTTGTTGAGCATGTCCAGCACGGCCGGGTCGGACCAGGCGTTCGCCTTGCCGGCGAAGACGTTGTTGAAGACCTCGGAACCGGCGGTGCGGTCGAGCAGGAACTCGAGCCACATCATGTTGGTCCAGCGGGACTGGCCGGCGAGCGAGAACGGCGCGACGCCCTTGCCCTTGAACACCGACACCAGGTTCATGATGTCGCCCCACGACTGCGGGGGCTGCTGCTTGTACTTGTCGAAGATCTTCTTGTTCCAGAACAGCACGATCGGCTGCACGGTCTCGATCGGGAGCGCGTAGACCTTGCCGTTGACCGTGGCGGCACCGAACGACGACGGCAGGATCTTGCTCTTGACGGCCGCGTTCTGGGTGAGCCAGTCGGTCAGGTCGACGACCTGGTTCGCGTCGACGTAGCTCTTGAGACCACCGCCGCCCCAGCCCCAGATCATGGTCGGGGCCTGACCGGCGCCGATCGCGGTCTTGATCTTCTGCTTGTAGTCGTCGTTGGCGAAGAAGTTCGGGGTGATCTTGGTGCTCGGGTTCGCCTTGTTGAACCGGTCGATCGACTGCTGACGAATCGGCTGGCCGGGCGGACCGCTGAGCGACCAGTAGGAAGCCGCGCCGCCCCCACCGCCGCCACTGCTGCCGCTGTTGTCCTTAGGACCGGAGCTGCCACACGCCGCAAGGCCGGCCGCAGCTGCTGCGCCGGCCGTCAAGCCGAGGAAATTCCGTCGCGAAACTGGACTATTGGACACGCTGATCTCCGTACTCGACGGCCGCGTCCGGACGCGGCGCGTGGATCTTCGTGGCTGGATGGATCTCGCCTGGGTTGCCCTGGTTTGTTGCGGGACAGGCATCACATTTACTGCAAGTTTCGCGCTGTGACCGCAAGTTAACGTGAGGTTTCGTTAACGTAGGGTTTCACCCTGACCATGTCAAGAGTCTTGCTATGGTCACGCTCCCAGCGCAAGAGTAGACGCTGTTGACGTGACCAGTCTGAGATCATCTTGAAACACCTCCAGGCGAGATCTTGGGCTGTAAAAATACTGAAAGTTTCGGAAAACATGAGGAGTTGCCGCGTGATCGACGAACATGGGGCCGAGCCCTGGCGAGACCCGGCCCGCCCGGTCGCCGAACGCGTCGATCTGTTGCTGGGCGCAATGACCCTTGATGAAAAGGTCGCACAACTCGGCAGTCGGTGGGTCGGAAACGACATGTCGGACGAAGAGCCCGCACCCGCCGACGAGGGCGAAACGCTCAACGTCGCACCGATGGCCGACGTCTTCGCCGCCTCCGGCACGATCGCGCTGGAAGAGGCCAGCCGTAACGGCCTCGGTCACCTCACCCGCGTCTACGGCAGCGTGCCGCTCACCCCCGCCCAGGGCGCGGCCGAGCTGATCCGCCAGCAGCGCATCGTCATCGGCAACTCGCGGCTCGGCATCCCGGCGCTGGTACACGAGGAGTGCCTGACCGGCTTCACGACCTTCGGCGCCACTGTCTATCCCGCCGCCATCGCCTGGGGCGCGACCTTCGACCCCGACCTCGTCGAGCGGATGGCCGCCGCGATCGGCCGCGACATGGCGGCACTCGGGGTCCACCAGGGCCTCTCCCCCGTACTCGACGTGGTGCGCGACTACCGCTGGGGCCGGGTGGAGGAGACGATCGGCGAGGACCCGTACCTGGTGTCGATGGTCGGCACGGCGTACGTGCGGGGGCTGCAGAGCTCCGGGGTGCTGGCCTGCCTCAAGCACTTCGCCGGGTACTCCGCCTCGCGGGGCGCCCGCAACCACGGGCCGGTCCCGATGGGCCGCCGCGAGCTGCTCGACGTGATCTTCCCGAGCTTCGAGACCGCCCTCCGCGAGGGCGGCGCCGCCTCGGTGATGAACTCGTACTCCGATGTCGACGGGGTGCCGGCCGGCTCCGACCGGTGGCTGCTCACCGAGGTGCTGCGCGAGCAGTGGGGCTTCACCGGCACGGTCGTCAGCGACTATTGGGCGGTGCCGTTCCTGGCCACGATGCACGAGACCGCGGCCGACATGGAGGACGCCGGTGCTCAGGCGCTGACGGCCGGCATCGACGTGGAGTTGCCCGACACGGTCGGTTTCGGGCCGGGACTGCTCACCCGCGTACCCCAAGAGGCCGTGGAAACCGCGGCCCGGCGCCTGCTCACCCAGAAGGTGTCGCTCGGCCTGCTCGACGAGGGCTGGACGCCGGAGGCGTCCGTGGCCGGCGCGGACAGCGTCGAGCTGGACTCGGCCGGCAACCGGGCCCTCGCCCGTGAGCTGGCCGAGCGCTCGATCGTGCTGCTCGAGCCGGGTGACGTGCTGCCGATCGCCCCGGCAACCGGCCGGATCGCCGTCGTGGGGCCGTGCGCCGGCGACCCGCAGACCTTCATGGGCTGCTACGCCTTCCCCAACCACGTGCTCCCCCGCTATCCGGAGGCCGGGCTGGGCATCGCGGTGCCGACCGCGGCCGAGGCCCTGCGCGCTGAATTCGGCGGAGCCGAGATCGTGCACGAGCCCGGCTGCGCGGTGCTCGGGAACGACCGGACCGGCTTCGCGGCCGCGGTCGCCGCCGCGAGGGACGCCGACCTCTGCGTGGCGATGGTCGGCGACCTGGCCGGGCTCTTCGGCCGCGGTAGTTCCGGAGAAGGTTGCGACGCGGAGGACCTGCGGCTGCCCGGTGTGCAGGCCGACCTGCTCGACGAGTTGCTGGCGACCGGCACCCCGGTCGTCGTCGTGGTCGTCTCGGGGCGCCCTTATGCCCTGGGTGGCGTGCACGAACGGGCAGCCGCCCTCGTGCAGGCGTTCATGCCCGGCGAGGAGGGCGGGGCGGCGATCGCCGGCGTGCTCTCCGGCCGGGTCCAGCCGAGCGGAAGGCTGCCCGTGCAGATTCCCCGGCACACCGGCGGGCAGCCGGGCACCTATCTCCAGCCGCGCCTGGGTGCGGAGAAGTCCGAGATCAGCAATCTCGACCCGACGCCGCTGTTCCCGTTCGGCCACGGCCGCTCCTACACCAGCTTCGAGGTCGGCGAACTGCGGATCAGCGCAGCCGAGGTGCCGACCGACGGCGAGTTCACGGTGAGCGTGCGGGTGCGCAACACCGGTGAGCGGGCCGGAGACGAGGTCGTGCAGCTGTACCTGCGCGACGTTGTGGCTCAGGTTACCCGGCCGGTGCGTCAGCTGGTGGGGTTCGCCAGGGTGCCGCTGGAGGCCGGCGAGGCGAAGGAGGTCACCTTCCACGTGCACACCGACCGCACCTCTTTCACCGGGCGCGACATGGTGCGCATTGTGGAGCCGGGATCGATCGATGTGCAGGTGGGAAGGTCTGCGGGAGACCTGCCGCTGCAGGGTTCGGTGACGCTCACCGGGCCGGTGCGGGTGGTCGGTGCCGGCCGCCGCCTGACCACGCCGGTCGAGGTGAAGCCGGCCGGGGGACTGTTATAGAAATGCGCCCTTCCCCGGGGCGCATCGAGAGGCATTACCGGGTGAGAGGGGCCCGGCAGGGAGCGGGGGTGCGTTTCCTGCCGGGCCCGAGCCTTCGCGCTGGGCCTTCCCGCTAGGAAACCAGGGCGGGCGACGTGCTCGCTGCGGGCGCGTCGGGCTCGGACTCGTGCGGTGGGCGGCGCCCGGCAGCTTCGGCCTCGACCTGGTGCAGCTCACCCGGCCGGTCCTGCGCGACCTGCGCGACCAGACCGGCGAGACGGCTTGCCTCTACGTACGCGGCGGCGGCTTCCGCACGGTCGTGGCGCTCGCCGAGACCCGGCACGTCGTCATGCGGCTGTTCATGGTCGGCATGGTGATGGTGCTGCACGCCGGCTCGGCCGGAAAGGTGTTCATGGCGTACGACCCGGCCGCCCGGCAGGCCGCGGTCAGCCAGGGCCTCACCCGGCTCACGCCCCGCACGACCGTCGGCATCGACCTGCTCGACAAGCAGCTCGAAGAGGTACGCGACCTGGGTTACGCGGCCAGTTTCGAGGAGCGCGACTCCGGGGCGGCCTCGATCAGCGCACCGGTGTTCGGCATGTCCGGCGAGCTCGTCGCGGTGCTCGGCATCGGCGCACCCACCCAGCGGCTCGGGCCGACCGACGTGGGCCGGCTGGCACCGGCCGTGCAGGCGGCCGCCGAGCGGGCGTCACACCAGCTCGGCTTTCGACCGGCTCTCAAGGACGGCTAGGTCACGCTCGGCGTAGAGGCGGTGCTCCCACTCCTCGCTGAGAACCACCCGCAGGCACTCGGCGACCGGGAAGGCGCGCGCGGGCGGCCAGCCCGGCCCGTCGACCGGCCGGGTCTCGCTCGCCAGCGTCCGCTCGTCGAGGCCGTCGACGAACTCGCGGACGGTCGCCATTCTGGACTGCCGCAGCGCCAGCGCCTCGTCGAGGGACGGCCGGGCCGCCCGGTCACGGGGCACACCAGGCGTGTCCTCCATGCCGTCCCACGGCAGATCGAGCGGATCCCACGGTGACGGATCGCCGAGGATCGCCCGCCGCACCCAGCAGTCGGTGGCGAAACTCAGGTGACGCAGCGTCTCGATGAACGACCACTCACCGTCGACCGACTCGTGCAGCAACGCCGGGTCGAGCCGGCGGGCCCGTTCCACGGTGCCCGCCCAGAGGCGCTCGACCACGTCGTACGCCTCCCGGAAACCGTCCGGCGTGGTCGGCCGCATCTTGGGCCGGTCCGGGTAGCGCCGGTCCAGTTCGGCCTCGACGAGCGGGCCGACCTCGACGCCGTTGACGACCAGGCGGCCGATCTCGGCATGGATGTCGAGGTCGATCACCTCCGAGTCGTGGATGGTGACCCGGTTGAAAATCACCCCACGCATCGTGACGTCGACGAATTCCTGGTTCACGAACTCAGGCATGCCAGCAGGCTAGAACAGACGAACGTTTCAGCGGTCCGCGCGCAGGTATACACACCCATGAGGGTCATGACGGTCAATCTGCTCTCGCCGGACCACGCCGGCTGGGACCGGCGGTGTCCGGTGTTCCGGGCGGGGATCGCACGGTTGCGGCCCGACCTGATCGCCCTGCAGGAGGCGGCACGAGGCGCCGGTTACGACCACGTCCGGGAACTGCTCGGCCCGTCCTACCACGTCGTTCACCACTCCCGGCAGTCCAGCGACGGTGTCGGCGCGGCCCTCGGGAGCCGGTGGCCCGTCGGTGCGGTGCACGAGCTGGACCTGCGCATCACTGACCGGGCCGACCTGCCGTGGAGCGCGGCCGTGGCCGCTGAGATCGAGGTGCCGCAACCGATCGGTACCGTGTTGTTCGTCCACCACAAGCCGGCCTGGCAGCTCGGTTACGCAGTCGAACGTGAGCGGCAAGCCGTCGCCTGCGCTCGCTTCGTCGAAGAACTGGTCGCGGGTCGCCGCATGCACGTGGTGCTGGCCGGGGACTTCGACGACACCCCCGACTCGGCCGGCATACGGTTCTGGACCGGGAAACAGTCTCTGCACGGCACGAGCGTCGCCTATCGAGATGCCTGGGAAGCGGTGCACCCGGCCGATCCCGGGCACACGTTCACGCCGGCGAATCCGTTGGAACGGGCCGGTGAGATGTCGCTGGAGCTGGGCCGCCGGATCGACTACGTCATGGTCCGCTCCGGGATCCACGGGCCGACCCTCGAGGTGGCGGACTGCCGCCTGGCCTTCGACGAGCCGGTGGACGGAGTGTGGGCCAGCGATCATTTCGGGGTGGTGGCCGACCTGGCGGCCCCCGAGCATCCGCCCGGGGCGTGGATACCGGGTGGCGCCGCGACCCGCTGACCGCCGAAAACTGTCGGGGGGTCCGGATAGCCTCCCGGCATGTCTGAAACTCCCGCGACCGACGCGCGCCACCCCGCCGACGTGGTGACCGGCATGGTTCGTCAGGTGCTCGCGCTGGCCGAGACGTGGACGCGATGGGATGGCCGGCCGCTGGCGGCCGACGACCGGATCTATACGCCGCACAAGGCGATCCGGCGGGTCACCGACCATCTCATCGACCACCTCGCCGAGATCGAGGCGCGTCTCGCCGGCGTGACCACCATCCCGGACCGGTGGCACGCCTCCGCGGTCACGACGCCCGCCGACCTGGCGCCGTTCACCAGCGACGACCTGGACGAGGCGCGCAGCCGGCTGACCCGCCTCGCGCAGATCTTCGAGGTACGGCTCCGGCTGCTCCCGAACGCCCGGCTCGACCAGCGCGACGACGACGCCTGGTCGGTGCGGCAGATCGCCTTCCACCTGGAGGAATCCCTCTACTACGCCGACGCGGTCGGCCCGGCTTAGGGTCTGTCCTGCCGGTTACGAGGGGCTGCGGCGTGGCCCAGCCGGCGCCTGACGGCGGCCGCGCCACGCCAGCATCCAACACCGGGATGCGGGCGCGTCGCGCTCGACGTCAGACACCACCTGGACCTCGCCTCGCTCCCGCGTGACCGGCAGGACAGACCCCTAGACCTCGCGGCAGAGGCCCGCACCGGGATCGATCTCGATGACCACCTCGTGCGGGATCGTGCGGGCCAGGGCGACGGCCGGGTCGAGGCCGAGCAGGTGGCGCAGCAGCATGCGGCCGACCATCTCGTGGGCGACCAGCAGCGGGCGGCGGCCCGTGATCCTGCTGAGCGCCCGGCCGACGCGGATGTCGGCGTCGGCGTAGCTCTCGCCGCCCGGGAAGCGGTACTCGTACTTGCCGGCCGCCCGCCTCGTGCGCTCCCCCGGGAAACGGGCGTCGACCTCGTCGTTGGTCAGGCCGGTGAAGGCGCCGTGGTCAAGCTCGGCCAGATCGTCGACGATCACGGGTTCCAGGGCGAGGGTTTCGCCGAAAATGCGCGCGGTCTCGCGCGTACGCCCGAGCGGGCTTGCGAAAATCGCATCGATGGCCATCGGTTTCAAGGCCGCCGCATGGCGGCGGGTTTCCCTGCGGCCGTACGCCGTGAGCGGCGAGTCGAGGCGCCCCTGACGGCGTCGCTGCACGTTCCACTCGGTCTGCGCATGCCGGGCGAGGAAAACCGTTTCCCAGGAATCCACCGCACCAGTCTGGCCGCCGGTCGCCACGCTGCGCGCCCGGGGCGCCCCAGGCCCGGAGCCAGCGCCCTCAGCGGGCCCACCACCTCGGCCGTGTCGGCCATCGCCGGGACCTTCTCCGGACTGACGAAGGCGACCGCCTCCAGGGCGGCGAGGCCCGCGTCGAGCGGGCCGCGTCCGAGATGGACCTTGTCGGCGGGCGGGATGACGGTGGGCTCGATCTGGAAGCCGTCGCGCAGAAGCACCTCGGTGATGGCGACCTGCTTGACCGGGGAACTCATTCGACCACCCCGCCCGGCCTGAGCTGGGCCTTCTGGTGCCGGCTGAGGCCGAGACCGTCGAGGATGTGGTCGGTGTCGGCGCCCAGGTCCGGGCCGAGCCAGCGGGTGGCGCCGGGATGCTGCTCGAGCCGGGGCACGATGCCCGGGAACTTCGCGTCCCCCGACCCGGTCCGGTGGGTTTCGAGCATGCCGCGAGCCGCGTAGTGCGGGTCCTTGACGATGTCGGCCGCGGTGTAGATCGGGCCGGCCGGCACGCCCGCGTGGTCGAGGGCGGTCAGCACCTCGTCGAGTGGGTGCCTCCCGGTCCAGGCCCCGATCGCCGCATCGATCTTCTCCTGGTGGGCGACCCGGCCCCGCGTTGTCGTCCAATTCGGGGTGCTGCGCCAGGTCGTCACGGCCCGCCAGGTGCATCAGGCGGCGGAAGATGGCGTCGCCGTTGCCGCTGATCACGGCCCAGCCGTCGTCGGCGCAGCGGTAGGTGCCGGACGGCGCGACCCCGGGCAGGCCGCTGCCGCTGCGCCGGGGCTGGATGCTGAACACCTCGTAGTCGGGAACGAGCGACTCCATCAAGGAATAGATGCGCCGCCGAAGCCGGGGCGGTCGCGGTAGGGGCCGGTCGGGCCGTACCCCGAGATGCGCACCAGCACCACCCTCCGGTTGACCCGTTTGATCTCGTCGGGTCCGAGGCCCCAGCGCTCCAGCGTGCCCGGCCGGAAGTTTTCCAACACCACGTCGCTGCGCGCGGCCAGCGAGAGCGCCAGGTCACGGCCGGCCGGCTCGCGCGATCGATGGCGATCGAGCGCTTGTTGCGGTTGAGCCTGCGGAAGAGCAGCGAGGTGTCACCGCCGTGCAGCCGCCATCGGCGTAGCTCGTCGCCGGTGGCCGGCCGCTCGGCCTTGATCACCTCGGCCCCGAAGTCGGCCAGCAGCCGGCCGGCCGTCGGCGCAGCGATGAAGGTGCCGAGCTCGAGGACGCGGAGGCCGGTAAGCGGCCCGCTCGCGTTCGTCATCACACCCTCCATCCATATAGTGAGTAGCTAACCCACACCGTGGTTGGCTGAGAGGGAACGTCAACCGGGCGTCCACCGAGTGGAACGACGAACTGGCAACCAGTTGGCCGATTGTCACGAAGATCAGTTACGGTTCTGCGGTGTTCCCCGAGCGCCCACGCCCTTGGCATCCGGCGGCCGGCCGTCCCAGCGACGACCAGCTGATGGATCTGCTGCGGGCGCGCCTCCGCGAGATCGCGCCGGCGGTGGCGGCCGGCAGCCGGGTCGATCACGGCGTGCTGGAAGGTCGGGGCTGGTCATGGCTGGCACTGCCCAACCACACCGGCCGGCCGAGCCACTTCGACATCGGCTTCACACTGCACTCGTCCGCCGTGATCGCCGACTGCATCAGCGGGACGGGGCCACTCTCCGACGCGGTGGCGCAGGTGGTCGACGTGTGGGCGCAGACATCGGCGGCGTGCTTCCGGGAGCTGGTCGCGCCGGGCAGCGCGCCGGCCGCCCACCGGCGAGGGCCGTCCGATCCGGGCGGCGTTCCGGGGTGGCGCTCGGTGGTCTCGGACGTGATGGGCTACGGCACCGAGGCGGTGGCTTTGCGGGAGGCACTGGGGTCGCGAGGCGTGTTGGGTGAGCTGAGGTTGACGCTGGCCCGGGGCCGCCACAACGGCATCAAGGTCTACCTGCACAAGACCTCCACCGAGACGACCGGCGAAGTGCGGGTCAACGGGGTGCTCGACCCGGCAGCCTCCCAGGCCTTGGCGGCGATGGAGTGGCCCGAGACGAAGGTGCCGGCTACGGCCCGCTTCTACGCGGTGGCCATCCCCGCGGAGTGAGTCTTCCGGCGGGCTGACTACGCATCGACGGAACCACCGAGCGTCACCGGTCGAGGCGAAAGAATTCGAGCCGTCCACCGTTTTGGTAATTCGGGAATTCGCGAGCGCGAGGCACGCTGGATCATTCTCGACGCGCCGGTCGAACTACCAATTTGACCACTCGCCAGCGCCGTTGAGATAGGTATATTCGTGCTTCATATCGGTCGGCGGGCTCCGGCCCCTCCGGCGCCGGCGGCCGCGCCGGCACACCGATCCACTCGAGCTCAGCCATACCCACGGCTTCCGCTCCCGCCGTAGGCATGGACTCTGACTCAACCGGACCGCCGGCCCGCGCTCAGTCACGCTGGCCCCAGCCGGCTCGGGCCGAGCCAACCGAGTTCCCTCCGTGCAGCCTTTCGCCATCTCCTCGATCAGGTGGCGAACTGGTCCCATAGCGCCCCACCGGTCGAGGCGCAGACGGCCGTCAAGAGTCCCGCCTGATCGAGCTTGGCCCGGCTCGCTCGGCGCAGCGGCCAGGGACAAGCAGCGACCGGGGTCAAGCTGCGGCCGGGGTCAAGCGGGGGTCGCGGTCGCCAACGTCGAGGACCGGCCAGGGATCACACGGCGGCCTGGGATGAAACGGCTTCGGGGCTGAAACGGCGATCGCGGTCGCCGGGGCCGAGCAGCGGCCGGGGATCGATCAAACGGCGACCTGGGGATGAACGGCGGCCAGGGTGACACCGCGGCCAGGGTCACCGGGGTCGAGCAGCGGCCGGCCCGGGGAAGCCACGGCGGCGACCGCGATTGGGTGACCCTGCGGTTGTTTGCGGCGGCGCTGCGCCGGGTCCGGCGCTGCGCCGGGTCCGGCGCTGCCAGGATCAGCTGCGGGCGCTCACCCAGGCGAACGGCCGGGTCGGGCGGCGTACCGGACCTGGCGCGCGAGAGTACGAATTTCACCGCGCAGAAGAACGCTTTCACCGCCCGCAGGCGATTCACCGCGCGCAGGAGAACGCAGCTTCACCGCGCGCAGGAGAACGCATTGCGATCCCGCAATTGAGCCGAGCCCGTTGCCTTGAACCCGCACGACTTGACGCTTTCGCGCCCTCGTCCGTGCCATTTCGGAAACGGCGGCCGCCGCCGCGCCGATCACGCTGCGTGTTGTCCCGCTCGAGCCCGCGCACGACCGGAGGCCGGTCCGTCCAGTTGATCTGCTGAGATCGTTAACAACCCGCCCTTGACCGCCGCCCGCTTGATCAACTAGCCGGAAACGCCCGCGATACACCTAGGATACCGTGCGTCACCTCGGCTAACGCCGACGAACTAGGGTTTTTCCACGTCAGGACTGCCGCGGGGTTTCGTCACGAACGAGTAACGGCGCTGAGCTGAGGGGTTGACACCGTGTTGTCGGGCCGCGCATGTTTGCGTTCACAATTTGGACGCGGGCGATCACCCACCATCGATCGGCTGCCTCGTGAGTCACGCGCTCCCCGCTGACGATTAGACAACTGCAAAGGACCAGATGACATGAAGGCAAGTCGCAGATCCACCGCCGCGGCCGCCGCCATCACCACGGCTGCTCTCCTGACCGCCTGCAGCACCGGGACGACCACCGGTTCCGGTTCGAACGGCGGTGACAGCTCCCCCGCTCCCGTGTCCACCACGCTCGGTGCCGCCACCAACGGCGTCCCCGCCGCGATCACCGCGGCCGGCGGCACCGAGCTGCTCTCCACCCCCAAGCCGACCGGCGTCGAGGCGCAGTACGGCCCGGTCTGCAAGGGTGCCGACCTCGGCATCGGCAAGATCGACTTCAAGAAGGACACGATCGGCTGGGCGCAGTCCGAGAAGGAGGCCAACCCGTTCCGCATCGCGTCGACCAAGTCCCAGGTCGAGACCGCGAAGTCGAAGGGCTGGAAGCTGCTCACCACGAACGCCCAGTCGAACGTGCAGCAGGAGAACAGCGACATCAAGGGCATGATCGACAAGGGCGCGAAGGCGATCATCTTCTCGCCGATCAACTCGACCGGCCTCGGTGACGCGATCGCCTACGCCAAGTCGAAGCACGTCGCGATGGTGCCGGTCGACCGGAACATCACCGGCGTGCAGGGCTGCAAGGACGTCGGCCCGCAGCTCGGATCCGACTTCGTCGAGCAGGGCCGGCGCGCCGCCGACGCCATGATCAAGGCGACCGGCGGGACGGCCAACCTGGCCATTCTGCTCGGTGCCCCGGGCGTCAACGTGACCGACGACCGTACGGCCGGCTTCCTCGACGAGCTCAAGCAGAAGAACGCCAGCGGCATCAAGGTGATCTTCCAGCAGACCGGTAACTTCACCCGGGAGGACGGCAAGAGCGTCACCGAGACGCTGCTGCGGGCACACCCGGACGTCAACGCCATCTACGCCGAGAACGACGAGATGGGCCTGGGCGCGCTGGCCGCGCTCGACGACGCCGGCAAGTCCGGCACCGGCAAGGTGCACATCGTGTCGATCGACGGCACCAAGGGCGCCGTGCAGGCGATCGTGGACGGCAACTTCGACGCGGTGATCGAGTCGAACCCGGCGTTCGGACCGGCCGCGCAGACCGCGCTCGAGGCGTACGTGAACGGCGACGGTGCCCCGGCGGTCACGATCACGACCGACAACCAGTACGACAAGTCGAACGCCCAGCAGGCCATCTCCTCGGGGACGGCGTACTGAGATGACCACGCCGGTATTGGCGGTCACGTCGGCCAGTAAACGGTTCGCCGGTGTGCGGGCGCTCGAGGACGTCTCGATCGAGCTGCACGCCGGGTCCGTACACGCGCTGGTGGGCGAGAACGGGGCCGGGAAGTCGACGCTGATCAAGCTGATCACCGGCGTGTACCCGCTGGACAGCGGGCAGGTACGGCTGCGGGGTGAGGACGTCGCGTTCGCCTCGCCTCGCAGCGCCCAGCAGGCCGGGATCGCGACGATCTACCAGGAGGTGCACCTCGCTCCGCAGCTGAGCGTGGCCCGCAACTTCTTCCTGGGCCGCGAGCCGACCCGCTTCGGCGTGGCGCTCGACCTCCGCAAAATGATCAAGGAATCCGAAGAGGCGCTGAAGCGCTACGGCATCGTGGCCGACGTCCGGCGCCCGCTCGGCGAGCTGGGCCTCGGCATCCAGCAGATGGTCGCGATCGCGCGGGCGATCGAGGCCGACGCCGGCGTCGTGATCATGGACGAGCCGACGAGTTCGCTCGAACCGCGCGAGGTCGACCGGCTGCTCGAGGTGGTCGCCCTGCTCAAGGAGCAGGGCGTCGCCGTGGTCTACGTGTCGCACAAGCTGGACGAGATCTTCCGGGCCTGCGACACGGTCACCGTGCTGCGGGACGGCAAGCTGGTCTCGACCGGCCCGACCGCCGAACTGACCCGCCGCCAGCTGATCGCCCGCATGCTGGGCCGGGACGCGGCCGAGCTGGACGAGGGCAACCGGACGCGCTTGGCAGCGAGGCAGGCCCAGACCGAAGCGGAACCGGTGCTCAAGGCCGAACACATGACGAGGCGACTGATCCTGGAAGACGTTTCGGTCGTCGTGCGGCCGGGCGAGGTCGTCGGTCTGGCCGGCCTGCTCGGCTCGGGCCGCAGCGAGACCGCAAAAGCGATCTTCGGGGCGCTGCCGTTGGACGGGGGGACGATCGAGGTCGACGGCACCGAGCTGCGCCGGCAGACCCCGGCGTCGCGCATCGAGCACCGCATCGCGATGCTCCCGGAGGACCGCAAGGCCGAGGGGATCATCCCCGGCATGTCGATCCGCGACAACATCGGCCTGGCCGCGCTCCCCCAGCTCACCAAGGCCGGGCTGGTCTCGCGCAAGCGGGTCGACGACATCGTGAAGACCTTCATGGACCGGCTGCGGATCAAGGCGTCCGGTCCCCATCAGCGGGTCGCCGAGCTCTCCGGCGGCAACCAGCAGAAGGTGCTGCTGGCCCGCCTCCTCTGCCTCAACCCGCGGGTGCTGCTGCTCGACGAGCCGACCCGGGGCATCGACGTCGGCGCCAAGGCCGAGGTGCAGGCCCTGATCGCCGAGCTGGCCGAGAAAGGCATGGCCGTGGTGCTCATCTCCAGCGAGCTCGAGGAGGTGGTCGAGGGGTCGGACACCGTGGTGGTGCTGCGCGACGGCACCCAGCTCGGCCGGCTCGTCGGCGACGACATCACCGAGGACGCCATCATGGACCTGATCGCCGACGCGGCCGCCGAGCGGGTCGAGGCCGAAGAGGCGGTGACCGAGAAATGACGGTCCTGGAAAAGGTCAGATTCAATGACCGTACGGCCGTGAGCACGTGGATCAGGGAACACGGCGTCTACCTGGCACTGCTGATCCTGGTCGTCTACAACGTGACCGCGACGACGAACTTCGTCACGGTCGACACGCTTCAGCTGCTGTTCTCGCAGCTCCCGCCGGTCATCATCGTCTCGCTCGGGATGGCCATGGTGATCGGCACCGGCGGTGTCGACCTGTCGGTCGGCACCACGATGGCGATCGCGAGCGCGGTGCTGGCCAAGGCGGTCATCGCCCCGAGCCAGGGCGGCTTCGGCGCCCCGATCGCGGCCGCGATCGTGGTGGCGGTGCTCGCCGGCCTGCTGGTCGGTGTGTTCAACGGCGTGGTCGTGGCGGTCGCCCGGGTGCAGCCGATCGTCGCCACGCTCGGCGTCCTGGTGGCCGGCCGCGGCATCGCCCTGGTCATCACCGGGGGCGCGCTGGTCGAGCTGTTCGTGCCGTTCTTCGCCCAGGTGCGGCTCGGGAAGTTCCTCGGCATCCCGTACGTCATGATCGTCGCCGCCCTGCTGGCGGTGATCGTCTCGTTCCTGGTCCGGAGGACCGCCTTCGGTTACCGCCTGCTCGCCATCGGCGGCAACCGGCGCGCGAGTGTGCTGGCCGGCCTTCCGGTCAAGCGCACCCTGATCACCGTCTACGCGCTCTCCGGCATGCTGGCCGCGGTGGCCGGCGTGATCGCGACGGCCCGGCTGCGGGCCAGCGACCCGTCCTACATCGGCCTGCTCTACGAGCTCAGCGCGATCACCGCGGTGGTGGTCGGCGGCACGGCGCTCAACGGCGGCCGCGTGCGGGTGCTCGGCACGGTCACCGGCGCGATCCTCATCCAGCTGCTGGAGACCACGCTCGTGTCGCACAACGCGCCCGACTCGGTCGCCCGCATGGTCGAGGCAGTGATCATCATCGCTGCCGTCTACATCCAGCGTCCGACAAGGGGTTCAAGGTGACGCGCGCCGCGACTAGCGAAACTCCGGTGGCGGTCGCCGCCGACCACGGCGGCCGGGAGGCCGCCCGCGCCCGGGCCCGGGCGCTGACGTCGCTGATCTCCCGCAACGGCGCGGTGGCCGTGCTGGTGCTGGTCGTCGTCCTGGGCACGATCCTGGTGCCCACCTTCGGCAAGCCGGACAACCTGCGGAACGTGGCGCTGGCGGCCTCGTTCATCGGCATCATCGCGGCCGGGATGACCTTCGTGATCATCAGCGGCGGCATCGACCTGTCGGTCGGCTCGACGTACGCGCTGGCGGTCATCCTCAGCGCCGACTTCGCCCAGCACGGCTCGTTCGCCGCGATCGCCGGTGCGCTGGTCATCTGCGGGTTCGTCGGGCTGGTGCAGGGCGTGATCGTGTCCTGGTTGCAGCTGCCGCCGTTCATCGTCACGCTGGCCGGGCTCACCGGCATCCGCGGGGTGGTCTACTACATCACCCACGAGGGCAACGACCACCCGCAGATCGCCGGCTTCCGGGCCTTCGAGACGCTCGGCACCGGCAAGCTGGCCACCGTCGGTACCCCGGTGTGGATCATGCTGGTGGTCTTCGCGATCGGCTGGTGGGTGCTCAACCGTACGGCCTTCGGCCAGTCGGTGCAGGCGGTCGGCGGCAACGAGTCGGCGGCCGAGCTGATGGGCCTCCCGGTCAAGCGGACGACGACCATCGTGTACGTCGTGAGTGGCCTCTGCGCGGGCCTCGCCGGCATCCTGACCACCGCGCTCTCCGCTGGCGGCCAGGAGGCACGCATCGGTGACTCGTACGAGCTGCAGGCGATCGCCGCGGTCGTGATCGGCGGGACGCTGCTCGCCGGCGGGGTCGGGTCGATGGTGGGCACGCTCGCCGGGATTCTGCTGCTGTTCGTCATCCAGAACCTGATCGTGCAGGGAGCCAACCTCAACTCGTACGTTCAGCAGGTGGTCTCCGGAGGCTTCCTGCTGGTCGTGGTCATCGTCCAGGCGATCCTCAGTCGCCGAGCATCGTCGGCCGACGCATGAGCGCCGGCCCATCGCTGCCGCCACCGATCCGGGGGCCGGTGATGTCCGACGTCGCGGCCCGGGCCGGGGTGTCGCATCAGACCGTCTCCCGGGTGCTCAACGGCCACCCGCACGTCTCGGCGACCACCCGCACCCGGGTGCTCGCCGCGATCGCCGAACTCGGCTACCGGCGTAACCTGTCGGCCCGGGTGCTGGCGACCGGCCGCTCCAACGTGGTCGGCGTCGTCGCCCAGAACACCACGCTCTACGGGCCGTCGAGCATGGTCCAGGCGATCGGCGAGGCGGCGCTGGGCGCCGACCTGTCGCTCACGGTCGGGCACGTCGCCGGGTACGACGCCACCACGGCGTCCCGGCGGATCGTCGAGCGGCTGGTGCAGCAGGGCGCGGCGGGCCTGGTGTTCATCGCGCCGGTCGACGCGGCGGCGGAAGCCATGCAGGTGGTGCCGCCCGGCATACCGATCGTGACGGTGGACGGGCTTCCCGAGTGGAAGTGCGCCAACGTCTCCGTCGATCAGTACGCGGGCGGCGCCCTGGCGACCAAGGCGCTGCTGGACGCCGGCCACCACACGGTCTGGCACGTGGCCGGCCCCGAGCAGTGGCACGGCAGCCGGGCCCGCGAGCAGGGCTGGCGGACCGCGCTCGCCGAGGCGGGACGGGAAGCGCCGCCGATGACCCGGGCCGGGTGGTCGGCGGCGTCCGGCTACCAGTGCGGCCGGATGCTGGCCCGCATCCCCGACTGCACGGCGATCTTCGCGACCAACGACCACGTGGCGCTCGGGGTCATGCGGGCACTCACCGAGCACGGCCGCCGGGTGCCCGAGGACGTCAGCATCGTCGGGTTCGACGACGTGCCGGAGGCCGCGTACTTCCATCCCGCGCTGACCACCGTCCGGCAGGAGTTCGCCGAGGTCGGCCGGGAGTCCCTGCGCCTGCTGCTGGACCAGCTCAGCAGCGGGTCGCGATCCACCGAGTCCGTGCTGGTGGAGCCGGCGCTGGTCCGGCGCGACACCGTTTCAACAAGGAGAGCCTCATGACCGATCTCGTCGTCGGAATCGACTTCGGGACCCTGTCCGGCCGCGCCGTGGTGGTGCGGGTGCGGGACGGGGCCGAACTCGGTTCCGCGGTCCACACGTACGCCCATGGGGTGCTGGATCGGCACCTGCCCGACCGTCCCGATCGGGCGCTACCGCCGGATTGGGCGCTGCAGGCTCCCGGCGACTACATCGAGGTTCTCAAGACCGCCGTGCCGGCCGCGCTGCAGGCGGCCGGGGCCGATCCGGCCGACGTGATCGGGGTGGCGACCGACTTCACCGCGTGCACGGTGCTGCCGACCGCCGATGACGGCACTCCGCTGAGCGACCTGCCTGAGTTTGCCGACCGTCCACACGCGTACGTGAAGCTCTGGAAGCACCATGCCGCCCAGCCGCAGGCTGATCGGGTGACCGAGCTCGCCGCGAAGCGCGGCGAGCCGTGGCTGCGGCGGTTCGGCGGGATGATCTCGAGCGAGTGGGAGATCGCGAAGGCGCTCCAGGTGCTCGAGGAGGACCCGTCCGTCTGGGCCGCGACCCGGCATTGGGTCGAGGCCGCCGACTGGATCGTGTGGCAGATGACCGGGGTCTACGTCCGCAATGCCTGCACCGCCGGTTACAAGGGGCAGTTCGTCGACGGCTCCTATCCGTCGGAGGCCTATTTCGCCGACCTGAACCCGGCCTTCGCCGACTTCGCCGCGACCAGGCTGGACACACCGATCGGCCAGCTCGGTGCGGCGGCGGGGACGCTGACGCCGCAGGCCGCGGAGTGGATGGGGTTGCACACGGGCGTCGTGGTCGCGGTCGGGAACGTCGACGCGCATGTCTCGGCGCCGCCGGCCCAGGCGGTCGGACCGGGCCGGATGGTCGCGATCATGGGCACGTCGACCTGTCACGTGATGAGCAGTGACGTGCTGCGCGAGGTGCCCGGCATGTGCGGGGTGGTCGAGGGCGGCATCGTGCCGGGTCTCTGGGGTTACGAGGCCGGGCAGTCCGGGGTCGGCGACATCTTCGGGTGGTTCGTCGACAACTGTGTGCCCGCGTCCTACCGCGACCTGGCCGCTTCCCGCAATGTCAGCGTTCACGAACTGCTCACTTCGTTGGCCGCCGAACAGCCGGTCGGGGCGCACGGGCTGATCGCCCTCGACTGGCACTCCGGCAACCGCTCGCCGCTGGTCGACCACGAGCTGTCCGGGGTGTTCATCGGGCAGACGCTGGCCACGAAGCCGGAGGACGGCTATCGGGCGCTGATCGAGGCGACCGCCTTCGGCACCCGGCTGATCATTGAAACGTTCCGGAACTCCGGTGTCCCGGTCGAGGAGCTGATCGTGACCGGTGGGCTGCAGAAGAACCCGTTGGTCATGCAGATCTACGCCGACGTGACCCGGATGCCGCTGCATGTGCTCGACTCGGATCAGGGGCCGGCCCTGGGATCGGCTCTGCACGCGGCCGTGGCGGCCGGGGCATATCCGGACATTCGAGCGGCCTCCGATGCGATGGGGCGCGTGGCCCGGGACGCCTGGCGACCCGATCTTGCGGCGGCGGAAAAATACGACGCCCTGTATGCCGAATACGTCGCACTCGTCGACTATTTCGGGAGGCACGGGAACGACGTCATGCGCCGCCTCCGCAAGATCCGCCGAGAGGCGCTGTCGTGAGGGAACTGATCCGCGACGTGCTCGAGGCCAACCGCCGCATCCCGATCGCCGGACTGGCGACACTGACCTGGGGCAACGTCAGCGGCGTGGACCGGTCGAGGGGCGTCTACGTCATCAAGCCGTCCGGGGTCCCCTACGACGAGCTCACCGAGGACTCGATGGTGATCGTCGACATCGCGTCCGGTGACGTGGTCCGCGGGCACCTCAAGCCGTCGGTCGACAGCGAGACCCACCGCTTGCTCTACCAGGCGTTCGAGTCGATCGGAGGGATCACCCACACGCACTCCACCGAGGCGGTCGCGTTCGCACAGGCCGGCCGGGACATCCCGGTGCTGGGCACCACCCACGCCGACAACTTCGACGGCCCGGTGCGGGTCACCCGGCAGCTGACGCCGGCCGAATGCGAGACCGACTACGAGCGCAACACCGGCCAGGCGATCCTCGACACGCTGGCCGGCGACCCCGACTCCGTACCGGCCGTGCTCGCCGCCAGCCACGGCCCGTTCACCTGGGGCGCCACCGCGGCCAAGTCGGTCGACATCGCGATCGTCTGCGAGGCGGTCGCCGGCATCGCCTTCCGCACCCTGGGGCTCAACCCGGCCGCGGCGCCGCCCGAGCATCTGATCCGCCGCCACTACAGCCGCAAGCACGGACCCGACGCCTACTACGGCAATCTTTCGGAAGCAGGATGACGATCATGAACCCTTTCGACGGCCGCGAGATCTGGTTTCTCACCGGGAGCCAGGGCCTCTACGGCGAAGAGACGCTCGCCCAGGTCGCCGCGCAGTCCCAGGAGGTGGTCGCGCAGCTCGAAGCCGCCGACGGCATTCCGGTACGCATCGTCTGGCGCCCGGTCCTGACCGACTCGGCCGGCATCCGGGCCACCATGATCGCCGCGAACGCCGACGACGCGTGCCTGGGCGTCATCGCCTGGATGCACACGTTCTCCCCCGCCAAGATGTGGATCAGCGGGCTGGAGGCGCTGCAGAAGCCGCTGCTGCACCTGCACACGCAGGCACACCGGTCGCTGCCGTGGTCGACGATCGACATGGACTTCATGAACCTGAACCAGGCCGCGCACGGCGACCGCGAGTTCGGCTACGTCCAGTCCCGTCTCGGGGTCGTCCGCACGACCGTGGTCGGGCACGCGTCCGAGCCCCGGACCGCTCAGCGCATCGGGTCGTGGGCGCGCGCGGCCATGGCGGTCGCCACCATGAGGTCGCTGCGGCTGGCCCGCTTCGGCGACAACATGCGGGACGTCGCCGTGACCGAGGGCGACAAGGTCGAGGCCGAGCGGCACTTCGGGGTCTCCGTCAACACGTACGGGGTCAACGACCTCGTGGCCGTGGTCGACGACGTGGCACCGGCCGAGGTCGACGCGCTCGTCGCGGAGTACTCGGACCTCTACGACATCGCACCGTCGCTGGTCAAGGGCGGCGAGCAGCACGAGTCGCTGCGCTACGGCGCCCAGCTCGAGGCCGGCCTGCGCCGCTTCCTGACCGACGGCGGGTTCCGGGCGTTCACCACCAACTTCGAGGACCTCGGCGGCCTGCGCCAGCTGCCCGGCCTGGCCGTGCAGCGCCTGATGGCCGACGGGTACGGCTTCGGCGGCGAAGGCGACTGGAAGACCTCGATGCTGCTGACCACCCTGAAGGCGGCCGCCTACGGCCTGCCCGGCGGCACCTCGTTCATGGAGGACTACACCTACCACCTCGGCCCGGGCCCGCAGCGCATCCTCGGCGCGCACATGCTCGAGGTCTGCCCGTCGATCGCCGGCGGACGGCCCCGGCTCGAGATTCACCCGCTCGGCATCGGCAACCGCGAGGACCCCGTACGCCTGAAGTTCTCCGCCGCGCCCGGCCCGGGCGTGGTCGTCGGAATGTGTGACATGGGCGACCGTTTCCGCCTCGTCGGCAACGTCATCAACGTCGTTCCGCCGGACGAGGAACTGTCCGCCCTGCCGGTCGCCAGCGCGGTCTGGGAGCCCGCGCCCGATCTGCCCACCTCGGCCGAGTGCTGGCTGATGGCCGGGGGTCCGCACCACACCGTGCTGAGCACCGCGCTGGACGCCTCGACGATCGACCAGTTCGCCGAGCTGACCCGCACCGAACTGGTCATGATCGATGCCGGCAGCACCCCGTCCGGCATCCGCAACGAACTCCGGTGGAACGCCGCGTATCAGCTGCTCGCAGGCGGCCTGCGGTAAGGGGATATCCTGCCCGCAACAGGTGGATGCGGGGTGCGGGTGAACGGGAAACGCGGTCGGCCGCCGGGCATGATGGACGTCGCCCGGCTTGCGGGGGTCTCTCATCAGACCGTCTCCCGCGTGCTCAACGAACACAAGAACGTCAGCGAGAAGACGCGACTGAAGGTCCGGGCGGCCATCGCCGAGCTGGGTTACCGGCCCGACGGTGCCGCGCGGGCCCTGGTCACCGGCACCTCCAAGGTGATCGGGGTCGTCGCGCAGAACTCGTCGCTCTACGGCCCGGCGTCCATGCTGACCGCGTTCGAGGAGGCCGCGCAGGCCACCGGTTTCGCGGTCAACGTGGGCAGCGTCCGCAGCCTTGACGAGCGTTCGATCGCCGACGCGGTCGAGCGTCACCTCGACCAGCGGGTGGCCGGCCTGGTCGTGATCGCGCCGGTTTTCTCGGCCGGGCCGGCCCTTGCCCAACTGCCCGACGACATCCCGCTGGTGACGATCGACGGCGACCCCGAACGGTCGAGCACGCTGGTCACCGTCGATCAGGTGGCGGGCGCGCGGGCGGCGACCGAGCATCTGCTGGCGGCCGGACACCGCACGGTGTGGCACATCTCGGGCCCGTCCGACTGGTTCGACGCGGCCGGCCGGGTGCGCGGCTGGGAAGCGGCGCTGCACGCCGCGGGCGTCGAGGTGCCGCCGCTGCTGACCGGCGACTGGAGCGCGGCCAGCGGCTATCGCAACGGCCAGCTGCTGGCCCGGCTGCCCGAGGCGACCGCGGTCTTCACGGCCAACGACCACATCGCCCTGGGGCTGCTGCGCGCGCTCAACGAGCACGGCCGCCGGGTGCCCGACGACGTCAGCATCGTCGGTTTCGACGACGTGCCCGAGGCGGCCTATTTCACGCCGCCGCTGACCACGATCCGCCCCGATTTCGACGCGGCGGCGACGGCCAGCCTCGAGCTGCTGCTGGAGCAGATCAATGACGGCCCGGGCGACCACGCCCGCCGCACGATCGCTCCCGCGCTGATCGTGCGAGACAGCGTCGCGTCACCCTCACACTCTTGACTTCGTCGTTGTGATCGTTCACATTTCTAGGTACAGACCACGCCTCAGCGCGCGGTGTGAACGTGCACAGGTTCCCGCCGGGCCCATCAGGGGAGTGATGGTCCCGGCGGGTCACGCGTAAGCTTCGCCCGTGCCTCTGCTGCTGGTCCTCGATGGAAACAGCCTGATCCATCGCGCGTACCACGCGGGCTCAGCCGAGGGCCAACTCTCCGACGACGGCCGTCCGATCTGGGCGCTGCGCGGGCTCGTCGGCTACCTCGCCCGGGCAGCGGCCTCACTCAACCCCGATGCGGTGATCGTCGGCTTCGACTGCCCGCTCTCCTCGGCTCGACGCATCGACTACCCGGCCTACAAAGCCCATCGGCCGGAAAAACCCGCCGACCTTACCGAACAGATCGGCGGTGCCCCCGCCCTGCTGCGGGCCGCCGGCGTCTGCGTGGTCGTCCCTTCCGCGTACGAGGCGGACGACGTCCTCGCCTCAGCAGCCTTCTCGGCGCGTCGATCCGCCTGGCAGTCAGTGCTGATGACCAGCGACCGCGACGCCTTCGCCCTCATCGACGACAACACCTCGGTGCTGCGCGTCCGCAACGGCGGCTTCGACGAAGCCGTGCTGATCGACGCCGACGGCCTGCACGCGGTCTGCGGCGTACAGCCCGGCCAATACCGCGACTTCGCCGCCCTGCGCGGCGACCCGTCCGACAACCTGCACGGCGTACGCCGCTTCGGCGCAACCACCGCCGCCAAGCTGTTGCACAACTTCGGCTCGGTCGACGCCGCCTTCGCGGCGGAGGCCGCAGCCGTACGCGAAGCCGTAGGCGAGCTGGCGGCCGGCCACTTCCTCTCCCCCGAGTCCCGCGAGATCGTCGACCGCAACCGCCGCCTGATGAGCATGCGCGCCGACCTCGACCTGCCGCCCCTGTCCGACGCCCGGCTCCCCCTCGACTACCTGACGATGCGCCGCGCCCTGCTGGGCCGCGGCATCAACCTGGGGCCGTCCCTGTGGGCGCTCGTCGGCGGCGCCGCACCCGCGGTCGAGGAGACGATCCCCGAACAGCGCCCGTGGGTCTTCCGCAGCGGCCTCACCGCCCGCCGCGATCCGACACCGGGCCAGATGGCCCTGTTCTGAGAAGGCCGGCGCCGCGAACCCCCGTAGGATGTGGCCGGTGGGATGGGAGGCACTCGGGCGCTGGGGTGAGGGCGTCACCCGCCTCGAACCGCTCACCGGCGGAGTCGCCAACGACGTGTGGAGTGTGCGCGTCAACGGGCGCCTCGCGGTCGGCCGTCTCGGCGCCCGGAGCGACGCTGATCTCGCGTGGGAGACCGGGCTCCTCCGATACCTCGACCGCGAAGGCCTGACCGTGCCGCAGCCGATCCCGACAACGGACGGCCGACTGTTCGCCGACGGCCTGGTGGTGATGACCTACGTCGAGGGCGGGCCACCGGAAACGGAGTCCGACTGGCGCCGGGTGGCCGGCACGCTGCGCCGGCTGCACCAGTTGACGCGGGGCTGGCCGCAGCGCCCTGGCTGGCGTTCGTCGACCGACCTCCTGCAGGCCGCGACCGGGACGAAAATCGACCTCGGCGCGATGCCCCCGGAAGGTGTTGCGCGGTGCCGGGCAGCGTGGGCGCGACTCGCGGGCCGCCGGACATGCGTCGTCCACGGCGACTCCAACAACCTCGGCAACGTCCGCATGACCGCGGAGCGGGTCGCGCTGATCGACTGGGACGAGTCGCACGTCGACGTCCCCGATCTCGACCTGGTACTGCCCGACAACGCCGCCGACCTCGACGACACCGCACACGACATCGCCGCGCAGGCGTCGGCCGCGTGGGAGGCCGCCGTCTGCTGGGACGACGAGTACGCAGTCGGGCGGCTGGCCGAAGTGCGAGCGCTCGGAGACGCATTCTCTTAAGCGCGCATTCACTCCGCGTTTCCTTCGGGCGCTGCTCAAACGTTGCGGCGGCGGCACGGCGGGCTCGGCGGGCTCGGCGTGAGCGGTGGCACGGCAGGCTCGGCGTGAGCGGTGGCATCGGCCGAGGCATCTGGCTATGGCGCCGGTTGCGCTCGATCCGAGGGCCGCATGGTTCCGCAGGGCGTCGGGCGGAGGTGGTCCTCGCCGTCTCCGCCGCCACGGCACGACCAAGTACCCCATCCGAATCCCGCGTCGGGCGAGGGTTGATCGGTCGGTCCGGACTGGCGGGCGGTCGTTCCGTCGGGTGGGGCCGGTTTTCCAGGGTGAGAACGCTGGTGCTCGCGCGGACGCCGGGGCCGCCACCGACCGAGCCGATGCGGCCTGCTGCTCCTCGTCGGCCAGTTGGAAGTCGGCGACGTCCCGCGGAAGGCGCCCCGACTTCTCTTCCGTCTCCGCCGGCGGCACGTCCACGGTCCCGCGGAGGCGCTGCCGCCAGCGCGCCTTTCTCGTCCTGGCCAGCCATGTCAGCCGGGCGGTCCGACCGGGCTGGCGTGCGACGCCGGTGCGCCGGTCACTCGGGGCAGGCGGCGTTGGTCGAACCTGCCTACGGCATGATCACTTAACGTGACATCGATAGGTATCGTCCACCTTCGAGGGCAGGGCTCAAAGATGGACGGGGGCATCGATGGCATCCGACGATCTGCCACTGCCGGTGGTCAATTTCCTCAACGTGATCGGGATGCCGTGGCCGTACATCGACGAGGACACCGTCGCGCGGTTCGCCGGCCTGACCCGCGCCTTCGCCCAAGCGGTAGAAAACACGCACGTCGAGGCGACGCGTGCGATCGACGCCATCGCCGACGCGCACCAGAGCGCCTCGACCGACGCCATGTCCTCGGGCTGGCAGGCGTTGTCGGCGAAACAC
This sequence comes from Actinoplanes sp. NPDC051343, assembly GCF_044455125.1. NCBI lineage: Bacteria > Bacillati > Actinomycetota > Actinomycetes > Micromonosporales > Micromonosporaceae > Actinoplanes > Actinoplanes sp. NPDC051343. The sequence goes on along the minus strand of NZ_JBITEL010000021.1, from coordinate 78,871 downwards.
ATCTATGCAGTGATCGACGCGTGTCAGGTCCTTGCCGACGCGCTTGACGTCGCGGCCGCCTACATCGTTGCGCAGAAGGCCGAGGCGGTTGCCGTCCTGATCGGCATGGCAGCGGCCTTCGTCGCCGATCAGGCCGCCGCGGTTGCGACCTTCGGGGTGGCCGAAGCCGCCGTGCCTCTGATTATCGAGGGCGCTGAGCGCCTGGTGAAGTCGCTCGTGATGGATCTCGAGCAGTACGTCATCGGGCGGGTGATCGAAGCCGCGGCCGAACCCTTGTTCGCCCAGGTGGAGAACGCGATGTACGGCCTCGACTGGTCCGGGTCGGGAGGTGCCGGAGGCGGCGCCGGTCGGCAGATCTCGGTCGATCCGGCCGCGGCGCAGGCCCAGCTTGCGGTTCTGCGCCGCCACGCCGCGACGATGCGGTGCCGCGGCAAGAAATTCGCTGCCGCAGTCGGCGAACTGGGCTTCTGATGGCCGGCGGCGAACTGGGCGCGGCGTTCAAGGCTCTGGCCAAAAGCGCGGCGGGGGCCGCCGAGCGGATCACGGCAAAGGTCGCGCAGTTCGCCGAACGTACGGCCGAGATCGAGGAAACCAATCTCGGTGCGCTGGCGCGCGCAGATCAGAAGGCGGCTCAAGCCATCACGTCGGCCGGCCGGAGCCCGGTCAACGTGCTGCCGTCCTCGGGGGGCACCTTCGTCACGACGCCCGGAGGCCGCACCTACGACGTTCCGTCCGGGTGGCAGGGCCGGGTGGCCGACAACGGCAAAGGCCTCGTGTTCCAGAAACCTGGCTCCACCGGTAACAACGACCTGATCCGGATCATGGATCCCACCACCACTTACCCGAACGGGTATGCGCGTGTTCACAACGAGTATGGTCAGCCGGTGGACGTGAACGGCAAGCCGAGATCGCGGGCCGAGACGCACATCCCGGCCGAATATGAAGGGCCGTGGCCGGCATGGCCGAAGTAGTGGGGAACGGCTTGCCGCTCGGACAGGCGGCTGTCTTGCAGGTTCGGGTCGACTTTGCCTTGACGCTGGTGCTGAAGCGCGGCGAGGACGCGTTCGAGGTTCGGATCGAGCAGCCGTTCGAGTTTGTCGCCGCCGACGGTGGTGTTCACGCGCTCGATCCGGAGGGTGATCCGGTGCGGCTCGGGCCGGTCCTGGCGTGTGCGCGGACGGTTGTGGCCGGAGCCACCGTGTTCGAGGACGGGCGGCTCGAGGTCGGATTTGCGGACGGCAGCGTGATCCGGGTGCCGGTCTCCGAGGAGTACGAGGGCTGGAACCTGGTCGGGCCGGACGGGCTGCGGGTCGTCGCCGGGCCGGGGGGCAAGGTCACCAACTGGTCGGGGGTTGGTTAGAGGGCTATGCGGTAGCCGACGCCGACGGTGGTTGTGATGAACGCCGGGTTGCCCAGTTTGCGGCGCAGCCGGCCGATCGTGACCGTTACCGTGTTGGTGAACGGGTCGGCGTTCTCGTCCCGGACCTGTTCCAGCAGGTCCTCGGCGCTCAGGTAGCCGGGTGCCGCCTGCAGCAAGGCCTGCAGCAACTCGAACTTCTTGACCGACAGGCTCAGCGGGACCCCGTCGCGGGTTGCCGTGCGTAGTTGGGCGTCGAGTTCCAGGCCGGCCGCCCGGAGGATGCGGCCCCGGGCCTGGGGACGGCGGCGAGCCAGGGCGCGGCAGCGGAGGACCAGTTCCGGGAAGTGGAAGGCTTTGGGCAGGTAGTCGTCGGCGCCCAGGGTCAGGCTTTCGACCCGGTCGTGGGGGAACCGGCGGCGGTGAGCATGAGGACCATCGGGCGGGGGTCGTCGGCCGTGATCATCTGGCTGAGGGTGTCGCCGTGCAGGCCGGGGAGATCGCGGTCGAGGACGACCACGTCGTAGGCGCGTGACGTCCAGCTTGTCGAAGGCGGTCAGCCCGTCCGCGGCTACGTCGACGGCCATGCCCTGATCGCGGAGGCCCTCGGCGATCACCTCGGCCAGCGGGGCGGCGTCTTCGACCACAAGCCCCTCATGGCAGCGTGATCTCGACCTGGAGGCCGCCGTCGGGTACGGCCGAGAGGGACACCGTGCCGCTGGGCGGTCGCGATGGCGTGCACGATCGACAGGCCGAGGCCGCGGTGCGGTCGGGGGCCAGCCGTTCGAACGGGCGGCCCAGCCGAGGCAGGGACGCCGGGTCGAGGACCGGGCCGCTGTTGGCGACGACCATCGACCGGCCGGTCACGGCCACGCGGATCCAGCCTCCGGGCACGTTGTGCACCACCGCGTTGTCGATCACGTTGGAGACCATACGGGCGAGCAGCACGCGGTTTCCGGTGACGGGCCCGGCCGCCGAGGTGTCCGCGTACACCCGCAAGCCGTCGGTTTCCGCCGAGCGCAAGGCATCGGCGGCGAGGTCGCCCAAGGCGACCGGGACGCGGGATCGTGTAACGCAGCCGGACGCTCATGGGTTCAGCATGTCGGGCGGGACCTGACAGCGGTATGACGCTTTCAAACGGGGCCGATGCTGAGCCCGCCGAGTGATCTGAGCGGCGATGGAGGCTGGCCGACATCGCCTCCTTTGCGGGCACTCTCAGCCTGCCCCACGCGGACACGGGGGACACCTCGGCGATTTTCGGATATCTGCGAGAATGTCGCGCTTATGAGGACCCGTGAGGCCAACCGGGCCCGGCGACGCGCCGCCCTTCTCGCCGCGGCGCGCGGGCTGACGATCGAGCGCGGCTGGGCGGCCGTGCGGATGGTCGACGTGGCGACGGTGACGGGGTTGAGCCGGCAGACGGTCTACAACGAGTTCGGCGGGCGGACCGGGCTGGCCGACGCCCTCGTGACGGCCGAGGTGACCCGGTTCGTGCAGACGATGCGGACCGACTTCTTCGGCAGCCGGGCCGACAGCCACCGGGCCGTCGAAACCGCGGCGCTGCACGCCATCCGCGCGGCGACGGGCAACCGGCTCGTCCACGAACGCCAGCTGTTCCCGCGGCCGCCGACCAGGCTCGTCCTCGACCCGGCGGCCGCGGTGATCCGCGAATGGGCGGCGACGTACCACCCGGACTGTCCGTCCACGACGGTCGAGCTGGCCGCCGAGTCGGTGGTGCGGCTGACGCTCAGCCATCTCCTGCTGCCGCTGGCCGCGCCCGAGAAGACCGCGGCCACGCTGGCCGACGTGTTCGTGCGCTTGCTCAATTAGCCTCAACCAACGTCAACCAGGCAGTGTCGACGGGCCCTGCCGGGTCAGTGCGGGGGCGATCAGCGTCGCCCCGTCGGCCAGGGCCAGCAGGTGGGGCCGCTCCCCCTCGGTGGCGGCCGCCGCCAGGGGTCCGCCGACGGCCAGCGAACCGGCCCGGGGCAGCACGACCGGGCTCCGCCAGCGGGGCCGGCCGTCCGTACCGAAGGCGTGCGTGGCGGTTTCGCCGCCCGCCACCGGGCCGCCCGCCGACCAGGTCACGCAGCGCAGCATGCCGTCGCCGACCGGGATGGTCAGGGCCGGGTCGAGGTAGGCGGTGACGAGTTCGAGCGCTCCGTCAGCGCGGGCCAGGGCCAGTGCGGTGCCGTCCGGCGACCAGGCGCAGTCGATCACGGGGGCGGCGAGCGCGCGGGCGGCCGGGCCGGTGCCGCGCCACAGGTCGCGGACGGCGACGGCGCCGTCCGGCCCGATGGTCGCTACCAGGCCGTCCGGGGAGACCGCCAGACGTACGCAGTCGGTGATCTCGCCGAGGTAGGTCTCGGCCATGGCGTTCCAGATCGCGGCCTGGTCGAAGCCGAACAGGCAGATCAGATGCTGACCGTCCGGCATCCACTCGACCGACCGGATCGGTCCGGGGTGCCCGGCCAGCGTGGCGATCCGGGCCGGCGGCCGGTCGTCGACGACCCGCGAGATGCCGGCCTCGCCCTCGCTGGTGCCGGTGGCCAGCAGGTCGGCGGCGCCCGGGTTCCAGGCCAGGCCGGTGACGGCGCCCGGCACGGTGTACGCGGTAAGCAGCACCGGCCGGGCCGGATCGACGGTGTCCCAGACGAAGATGCTGCCGTCGGCCGATCCGCTTGCCAGCCGCCGGCCGTCGGCCCGGAAGGCGACGGCTCCGACGGGCGCGGCGTGCCCCACGCCTGTCGATCCGGGAATCACTACGCCATGCTGTAGTTCCCGGCACCCAGAGTCAATGACCTGCGCACCTGCGGTCTTGACAACGGTGACGGTCTGTGTGGTTCGGCGGCTTTCGCCGGGGAAAGACCACCCTTATGAGTACGCGGAAACTATCGGTCTATGCCGCCACGACCACCGTCGTGGCGGGGACCGCCGCCGCCTCCGGCCGGGCCGTCAACACCGGGACGGCCTGGTACCGGACCCTGAAGAAGCCCTCCTGGCAGCCGCCGCCGTGGACCTTCGGCGCCGTCTGGACCCCGCTCTACGCCACCATCGCGTGGTCGGCCGGGCATGCGGTTCTGCACACTCGGGGACGCGCCCGGCGGGACCTGCTCACCGCGTACGGCGTCAACCTGGCCGCGAACGCGGCCTGGACCTGGATGTTCTTCGCCCGTCGGAGCACCGTGGCCGGACTGGTCGGAACGCTGGCGCTCGACACCAGCAACGCCGACCTGATCCGGCGCACGGCCCGCCACGACCCGGCGGCCGCCAGGGCTCTGCTCCCCTACGCCGCGTGGTGCCTCTTCGCGACCGCGCTGAACGCCGCGATCGCCGGGAAGAACCGACCCTAGGCTCGGGAGACGTGGTAGTGCGCGATCTGCCGTCCGGTCAGGACCACGGTGAGCATCACCGGGAGCGGGTCGCGGTCGGCGAAGCTGAACTCGGCTTCGATCCAGCCCACCGTCGCCTCGCCGAGAGCGCGTTCGGAAAGGATGCGGTAGGCGACCGTCATGCCCAGCGGCTGCGAGTCGTAGTACTCGGCCACCCCGGCCCGGCCGACCGAGTACGGGTGCAGGCCCTGGAAGACGGCGTCGGACGTGAAGAGGGCCGCCACCTCCTCCGGCCGGTGCCCGGCGATCGCCGTCTGCCAGCGGCCGAGCACCTCGTCGAGAATCGTCATGGTTCAGTGTCCCGCCGTCTGGCCGCCGTCGACGTGCAGGATCTCGCCGGTCACGAACGGGGCGTTCTGAAGGAAGACGATGGCGTCGGTGATGTCGGAGACCTCGCCCATCCGGTTGACCGGGTGGGTGGCGGCCATGTAGTCGTAGGTCTCCGGGCTGTGCATCGGGGTGCGGATGACGCCCGGGGCGACCGCGTTGAAGCGGACGTTCTGCTGGGCGAACTCGATCGCGAGCGCCTTGGTCGCCGAGTTGAGGCCGCCCTTGGTCAGCGAGGCGAGCGACGAGATCAGGCTGCTGTTGGCGTGCTCGGCGAGGCTCGTCGTGATCGTGACGACGTGTCCGCCGCCGGTCTTCAGCATGGCCGCCACGGCCGGCTGGGTGACCGTGACGAAGCCGCGCAGGTTGATCGAGGTGATGGCGTCGAAGTCGTCGAGCGTGTACTCGGCGAACGGCTTGGCGATGAAGACACCGGCGTTGTTGATCAGGGTGTCGATCCGGCCGAACTGCTCCAGACCGGCTTCGACGATGCGGCGGCCCACCGCCGGGTCGGCGATGTCCCCGGCCACGGCGAGTACGCCCGGATCGTCGGACGGCGTGATCGAGCGCGAGTTCGCGACGACCGACCAGCCGAGCTTGCGGTAGGCGGCGACGGTGGCGGCACCGATGCCCTGCGAGGCTCCGGTGACGATGGCGACCTTGGACATGTTCTGCTCCCTTGGTTGTTGCTTCTGCAACGAAGCATCTATCGCAAGACGACCGGTCGCCAGGACCTGTTTCCTCCCTCCTGAGAGGCTGCGGCTCTTTGTCGTACCCCTGCGGCAGGATGCCGGGCATGAGGTACTCGGTGAACGTTCCGAACTTCGGAGAGTTCGCGTCACCCGAGGCATTCGCCGAGGTGGCGCGGCGGGTCGAGGCGGCCGGATGGGACGCCCTGCTCGTGTGGGACCACGTGGTCGGCGAAAAGGCGGAACGCTGGTCGATCGCCGACCCTTGGATCCTGCTGACCGCCGCCGCCCTGGCGACCACCCGCATCCGGCTGGGCACGGCGATCACCGCGGTCGCCCGCCGGCGACCGACCAAGCTGGCTCGCGAAGTCACCACCCTCGACCGCCTCACCGGCGGCCGCATGATCCTCGGGGCCGGCCTGGGCGAGCCGGTCGACGACGAATACGGCGCGCTGGGCGACACGACCGACCGCCGGGTGCTCGCCCGCCGGCTCGACGAGGGCCTGGAAGCACTCGACCGGCTCTGGTCGGGCGACCTGGTGACCTACCACGGCGAGCACGTGACGATCGACGACATCACCTTCCGGCCGACACCGGTGCAGCGCCCCCGCGTGCCGATCTGGGTCGGCGGCATGTGGCCCAACAAACCGCCGATGCGCCGGGCGGCCCGGTGGGACGGCGCCATCCCGGCCACCGCCGGCGTCGCCGACGCAAGACCGCCGTCGATCGAGGAAACCGAGGAACTGGTGCGCTTTCTGCGCACGCAGCGCCGTTCGTACGGGCGGGAGGCCGAGCCGTTCGACATCGTGCTCGGCGGCCTGAGCCCGTCGTCGTCCCCGGCGGCCCGCGACCTGATCGGCCCCCTGGCCGACCGGGGCGTCACGTGGTGGGACGAGCGCCGCCCGTGGGGTGACGAGATGAGTCGCCTCGAACCGGTCCTCCGCCGGATCGATCAGGGGCCTCCCCGAATCGCTTAGGCAGCAACAGTGGTGCGCCGAGCAGCAGCACTCCGGAGACGGTGATCGCCGCCAACGGGCCGGTGAGCGTCGCGATAACACCCCAGAGCACCATGCAGGTGGCCTGGGAGAGCTTGCTGGTGATGCTCCACGCGCTGACGACCTGGGCCGCGTGCTCGACCGGCGCGCGCTGCAGACGCTCGGTCCCCGAGATCGGATTGAAGACGCCCATGCACCCGATCAGCAGGCCCTCGACGACGATCACGGTGAGAAGGCCGGGAATCCCGGGACGGGTGAAGGCGAGGCCGAGCGGGAAGATCGATCGCAGCCAGCCGGTCACTATCAGCACCCGGTAGCGTCCGTAGCGGGCGGCCAGTGGCGCGGAGAGGCGGGCGCCGGCGAAGCCGCCGAGGCTGGGCACCCCGAAGGCGAGGCCGTACTGCCAGGCCGGGAAGTGGTACCGGCCGAGCAGGAGCACCGCGAGCAGCGGGAGGGTCGCCATGATCAGCCCACTGGTGATCATGGCGTTGAGGAACAGCGGCCGCAGCACCGGATCACCGAGGATGATCCGCCAGCCGGCCGGGAAGTCACCGGCGCCGGAACGTCCCGGCGTCGCGACGTCGCTTCCCCGGATGCGGCCGACCGCGAGCGCGGACAGCAGGTAGCTTCCGGCGTCCGCGGCGACGGTGACGACCGGGCCGAGCAGGCCGATCAGCGCCCCGCCCAGGGGTGGTCCGGCCGCGGTCGCCACCCAGGCGGTGCCCTCGAACCGCCCGTTCGCGGCCAGCAGGTCGTCGCCGTGCACCAGGTGTTTCAGGTACGCGCCGGAGGCCGCCGTGAACACGATGTTCGCCGTCCCCGAGACGATCGACACAACCAGAAGTTGACCGAAGGACAAACGGCCGACGAGGTACGCGACTGGCACGCTCACCATCGCCACGAACCGGACGACGTCCATCCCGATCATCACGGGGCGCTTGGCCCGGTGCTGGATCCACGGGCCGAGCGGCACCGCGACCACGGCCGCCACGGTGAGCCCGGCGGCTTCCAGCACCGACACCGCGAACGCCGACGAGTGCAGCACCTTAACGGCGATCAGGGGGAACGCACCGAAGGCGATCCACGTGCCGTATGTACTCACCGCGTAGGCCGACCACAGCCAGCCGAAGGCTTTCATGCCGACATCCCACCGGCCGCGCGCCGGGGCATCAAACAACCCGTCCCCGGCGCGCCACAACCGATGGTTGAGCGGTTCTAGGCTGGGGCGGTGGATACCGAGGCGGTGCGTTCGTTCGTCCTCGCCGCGACGCTCGGCCAGTTGCAGCACGCCGCCGACGAACTCGGCGTCACCCAGCAGGCCGTCTCGAAGCGCATCGCCGGCCTCGAGCGGGAACTCGGGGTGCGCCTGTTCACCCGCATCTCCCGCGGGGTCGAGCTGACCCTCGACGGGCAGGCGTTCCTCGCCCACGCGCGGGACGTCGTCACGCACGTCGACCGCGCGGTCACCGCGGTCCGGCCGGGGTCGCGGGCGCTCCGCATCGACGTCCTCGGTCTGCGGTCCGCACAGGCGGTCATCCTGCACGACTACTGGCGGGCACACCCCGAGACCGACCTCGACGTGGTCACGATCCGGGTCGACGACCCGCGGCAGGCGGCCGCGGCGGTCCGGGCGGGCGACGTCGACGCCACTTTCCGTACGATCACCGACCCCGCCGCGCTGCCCGACGACCTGCAGATGGTCCGCGCGTTCGACTCGCCGCTCGAACTCCTCGCCGGCCCGCACCATCCGCTCGCCGCGGCCCGGACGCTGACGCCGGCGCAGCTGCGCGGGCACCGAATCTGGGTGCCGGGCATAGCGCCCCGCACCGAATGGGGCGAGTTCTACGACCAGCTGACCACCGCCTTCGACCTGCGCGTCGACACGGCCGGTCCGAACTTCGGCGCCGAGGTGCTGCTGGACGCCCTCGCCGAATCCACCGACCTGGCCACCCTCGTCGGCTCGCGCGACCGCTACGTCTGGCCGGCCGGCTACGACCTGCGCCGCATCCCGCTCACGAACCCGGCGATCGCCTACCCGATCTCGCTCATCATGCCCCGCACCCGCCCGCACCCGGGCCTGCGCCCGATCGTCAGCCACTTCCGAAACCTGACCCCGCCACCCGGGAAAACCTGGCGCCCGTCCTGGGCAACGCCCAGCGACGCCACGGCAGCGAGCTGATCGCGTAGTGCGGTTGGCGGTAGTCCCCTTTGACGACAAGGGTTCCAGCGGGGCCCCGACCCTGCCCCGGGCCCGCAGTTCAGCGGCCGGCTTGTCGTCTTCTACACCGGTGAGCCTCCCGCGTGGGCGGCGACAGCTCCAGGGACCAGGTTCCGAGCACGCAGCTGTATCGCACCCGCCAGCCGTCCTGGCGTTCGAAAAGTCGGCTGCCGCTGAGTTGGCCGGCGCGCGAGTGCTCGCGGGTGGTGAACCCGTGATGATGCAGCCACGTGGTCGTTCTGGCTACCCGTTCGGGTTCAGGTAGCCGACCATCGGGGCCTTCGTCCAACGTGGCTGCGGCTTCGAGAGCGGTTACGGTGTCGACATCTACGAGGGCAAGGTTCCGTCATCGCCTGGACGCCCCACTGCAACGTCACGTGCGGTGCCGTCCGGGAACCGAGTGTAAACATCCCCTGGCCGCTGCCACGGGCCTGCGGCCGGAGAAGTCGGGAGTGTCCCGGCTGGACCTCGCGCTGGACACGCCGGACCGGCAGCGGGTGATGCCGTTCTGGCAGGCCGTGTTCGGCATGATCCGCGCCGACGACCCGGAGCTGGGCATCGATCTGCACGATCCGGCCGGCGTGCTGCCCCGGCTGTGGTTTCAGCCGTCCGGTAACGAGGAGCCGCGCCAGCGCTGGCATCACGACGTGTTGATCGACCCGGCCGAGGTGCAGCCGCGGATCGCCGCCGCGGTCGCCGCGGGCGGCCGGCTGGTCAGCGACGCGGAGGCGCCGTCGTTCTGGGTGCTGGAGGACCCGGACGACAACCGGGTCTGCCTGTGCACCTGGCAAGGCCGTGACTGGACGGGTCAGCAAACGCCTAGAGACGTTTGACTGTCTTGGTGAAGCGCGCCCGGTAGGTCGACGCGCTCAGGCCGTAGTGGGAGCGGAAACGCCGGGCGAAGTAGTTCTGGTCGGGCCAGCCTACCGACTCGCCGATGCGGCTGATCGGCTCGTCGCTGTGTAGCAGCCGCTCGGCTGCCAGCTCGACCCGCTGCCGGGACAGGTAGGCCATCGGCGGCAGGCCGGTCGCCGACTTGAACAGCCTGACCAGGTAGCCCGGCGCCAAGTGCAGTGAGGCCGCCAACCCGGTCAGCGTCCACGGGTGGTCGGGGCGTTCTTCGAGCATCCGCATCGCCGTGAGGACCGCCGGGTGGGTTTCGGGCCGGCCGACCGGCTCCGGTGACGTGCGGGCGACGGCGCGGGCCATCGCGCTCAGCACCAGTGACAGCCAGCCGACGATGTCGCCGCGGTGGGTTTCGACGGGCATCGTCCGCATCTCGTGCAGGGCGTCCAGATGTCGCACGCACTCGTCGAGCCCGGACGGGTCGAGGTGGCTGGTCAGGATGCCGCGGCGCTGGCCGGAGTAGGGGCCGGTCCACAGGAGGTGGCCGATCCACGGGTCTTCGCGGGTCCAGGCGAGTTCGCGGGCCAGCAGGTCGGTCGAGAAGCAGCAGTTGTAGAGGTCGAGCCCGCGGGCCTTTTCGTAGCCGTGCCAGACGCCCGGCCGCAGCACCATGACGTCGCCGACCCGCAGTTCCCGCTCGCCGGCCAGGGTGTGGTGGGCGCCCGCGCCGTCCATCACGACGGCGATCTCGACGAAGCTGTGGGTGTGCACGGGGTGGGTGCCCTCGTGCAGGTAGTGGCCGGCCCAGGCCAGCGACCCGTCGACGAAGTGCAGCAGGGTGCGGGTTTGTTCCACCGGGGGCTCGGCCATGGCACACCCTAGGCTCCGAGGTGAATTTTGTGCTAGGTCCGGTTCACGTCGGGCTATGTCGCGGGTCACGCCAGACCGCAGGATCGGTGGCACACGCAACCCCGGCGCCATCACTTCGAAACATTTGAACGGTCGTACGGGCGCCGGTATTTGAAACGTATCAGGAGCGACATGCCGGAACTTGCCGCACCCACCAACGTCCGTTTCGACCATCATCGTCCCGATACCAAGGGCATCGGCACCGCCACCCCGCGGATCTCCTGGCAGATCCCGGCGGCCCCGGACGACTACCGCCAGACGGCCTACGAGATCGAGATCAACGGCTCGGCTCACCGGGTGGAGACGCCCGAATCGCCCGAGCAGATCCTGGTGCCCTGGCCGGGTGCGCCGCTCACGGCGCGGGAGTCGGTTTCCGTACGCGTACGAGTGCGCGACCGAACCCACTGGAGCGAGTGGAGCGAACCGGCCACTGTCGAGGCCGGACTGCTCTCCCCCGGCGACTGGACCGCCCGCTTCGTCAGCCCGCGCACCGCCCTCGACGAGCCGGCCCCGATCCTGACCGGCACGATCGACCTGCCGGCGGACGCGGTCAAGGGCCGCCTCTACATCACCGCCCACGGCATCTACGTGGCCCACCTCAACGGCCACCGCGTCGGCGACGAGCACCTGGCCCCCGGCTGGACCGCGTACGACCACCGCCTCCGCTACCAGACCCACGACGTGACGGGGTTGGTCCGGCCGGGCGGGAACCGCCTGGAGATCCTGCTCGGCAACGGCTGGTACCGCGGCCGGCTCGGCTTCCAGAACCGCCGCGCCGTCTACGGCGACCGCCTGGCCGCCCTCGCCCAGCTCGAGGTCACCACGGCCGACGGCACGGTCAGGGTGCTGGCCACCGACGGCCGCTGGACCGCCCGCGAGTCGGCGATCGTCGCGGACGACCTCTACGACGGCCAGCGCACCGATCTGCGCCGCAAGGGTGACGAGAAACGAGCGGTCGACGTGCTCGACGCCGACCTGGGCGTCCTGGTCGCACCCGACGGCCCGCCCGTCCGCACCACCGAGATCCGGCCCGCGACGGCAATCTTCACCTCGCCGAGCGGCCAGACCCTTGTCGACTTCGGGCAGAACCTGGTCGGGTGGGTCCGCCTCACCGTCCGCGGCGGCCGGGCCGGCGACACGGTCGTCGTCCGCCACGCCGAGGTCCTCGAGGACGGCGAGCTGGGCGTCCGCCCGCTGCGCACCGCCCGGGCCACCGACGAGTACGTCCTGGCCGGCCCGGACGAGGTCACGCTCGAACCCGAGCTGACCTTCCACGGCTTCCGCTACGCCGAAGTCACCGGCGCCGCGGAGATCGAAGCGGTCGAGGCCGTGGTCATCGGCTCCGACCTGGAACGCACCGGCTGGTTCGAGTCGAGCCACGAACTGCTCGACAAGTTCCACGAGAACGTCGTCTGGGGCATGCGCGGCAACTTCGTCGACGTACCCACCGACTGCCCGCAACGCGACGAACGCCTCGGCTGGACCGGCGACATCCAGGTCTTCTCGCCGACCGCCAGCTTCCTGTTCGACTGCGCCGGCTTCCTCACCAGCTGGCTCGCCGACCTCGCGGCCGAGCAGCAGAAGGACGGCTCCGTCCCGTACGTCATCCCGGACGTGATCCGCCGGCCCGGACCGGCCACCGCCGCCTGGGGTGACGCCGCCACCATCGTGCCCTGGGTGCTCTACCAGCGCTTCGGCGACCGCGAGATCCTGCGGCGGCAGCTGCCGAGCATGCGGGCCTGGGTCGACCGGATGGCCGCGCTGGCCGGCGACGACCTGCTCTGGGCGGGCGGTTTCCAGTTCGGCGACTGGCTCGATCCCACCGCGCCGCCCGACGATCCGGCGCGGGCCAGGGCCGATCCGGACGTCATCGCGACCGCCCATCTGGCGCGGTCGGCCGAGGTGGTCGCCCTGGCTGCCGCGGCTCTCGGCGACGCCGAGACCGAGCGGACGTACGCCGGTCTGGCCGCGCGCGTCCGTGACGCGTTCGCCCGCGAGTATGCGACCGAGGGCGGCCGGATCCTCGACGACGCGGCCACGTCGTACGCGCTGGCGCTGCAGTGGGCGCTGCTCCCGGGGGTGGAGCAGCGAGCGCGGGCCGGCCGGAGGCTGGCCGACCTGGTGCGGACGGCCGGTTACCGGATCAGCACCGGTTTCGTCGGGACGCCGCTGATGACCGACGCGCTGACCGACGCCGGAGCGCCGGAGGTCGCCTACCGGCTGCTGCTGCAGACCGGATGCCCGTCCTGGCTCTACCCGGTGACGATGGGCGCGACCACGGTCTGGGAACGCTGGGACAGCATGCTCCCGGACGGCTCGATCAACCCGGGCCAGATGACGTCGTTCAACCACTACGCGCTGGGCGCGGTCGCCGACTGGATGCACCGGCGGGTGGCCGGCCTGGCGCCCGCCGCGCCCGGCTACCGCCGGATCTCGGTGCGGCCGGTCCCGACCGGCGATCTCACCCACGCCGCCGCGCGGCACCGCACGCCCTACGGGGAGGCCGCGGTGCGCTGGGAACGGACCGACGGCAGCCTCCGGCTGCAGGTCACGGTGCCGGTCGGGGTCACCGCTACGGTCCAGCTGCCGGGTGGTCCGGTTATTGACGTACGCCACGGGACGCATGAATTCACGGCTTCCGACGCGTACGGGAAAGCAAGCGTGCTCCCCGCGGAGCCCACCATCCGGCAATTGATGGACCACCGTCCGAGCTGGGATCCGGCGGTGGCCGCCGCTCGCGAAGCGGCCGTGGTGGCCGACGAGGCCGCGCTGGCCCGTCGGCTCTCCCCCTACCTGGACGCGCCGGCGAGCGACCTCGTCGACGCGGCGACCGGCGGCGAATTCCATCCCGGCGCCGACACCATGCGTAACCTGCTGCGTAAGGAGAAATAACCGTGCGAAAGCCACAAATAGTAGCCTTGTCGGCCGCCCTCGTCTTAGCCGTCGGCGGATGCAGCGCCGGCAGTCTCGGCTCGACCGACGACAGCAAAGGCAAGGTCTCGCTGACCCTGCTGGTCGACAACGCCGAACAGACCGTCGCCACCGGCAACCAGCTGGCCAAGGACTTCACGGCCAAGAACCCCGACATCACGATCAAGGTCGAGACGCGGCCGCAGGGCACCGACGGCGACAACCTGATCAAGACCCGCCTGGCCACCGGGACCATGGACGACCTGTTCGAATACAACACCGGGTCGCTGTTCCAGGCGATGGCACCGGAGAAGAACCTGGTGGCACTCGGCGACCAGTCGTGGGCCGGCTCGCTCGACAAGAACTTCTCCAGCACGGTCACCTCCAACAACCAGGTCTACGCGGCGCCGTGGGGCGAGTTCATGGCCGGCGGCATCCTCTACAACCGCAAGGTCTACGACAAGCTGGGCCTGCAGGTGCCGAAGACCTGGACCGACTTCATGGCCAACAACGCCAGGATCAAGGCGTCGGGCGTGGCGCCGGTGATCCAGTCGTACGGTGAGACTTGGACGTCGCAGCTGTTCGTGCTCGGCGACTTCCACAACGTGGCCGCGGCGTCGCCCTCGTTCGCCGCCGACTACACGGCCGACAAGGCGAAGTACGCCACGACCCCGGCCGCGCTGGCCGGATTCCAGCACCTCCAGCAGGTGCACGACCAGGGCCTGCTCAACAAGGATTTCGCGTCGGCCAAGCTGCCGGACGCGGTGCGTGAGCTCGCGACCGGCTCGGGCGCCCAGTGGCCGATCCTGACGTCGGTGATCAGCGAGCTGGCGGCCGACGAGCCGGACCACCTCAACGACGTCGGGCTGTTCGCGATCCCGGGCGCCGACGCGACCTCCAACGGGCTGACCCTGTGGAGCCCGGCCGGCGTCTACATCCCGAAGTCGGTGACCGGCGCCAAGCTGGACGCGGCGAAGAAGTTCACCGCCTTCCTCGCCAGCCCGGACGGCTGCAACTCGCAGGTCGCCGCGTCGGCGCCGACCGGGCCGTTCCCGGTCAAGGGCTGCACGCTGCCGGCCTCGGTGCCGCAGGTGGTCAAGGACATGCAGACCTACATCGACGCGGGCAACTCGAGTCTGGCCCTCGAGTTCCTGTCGCCGGTGAAGGGGCCGTCGCTCGAGCAGATCTGCGTCGAGGTCGGCTCGGGAATCCGGGCGGCATCTGCCGGGGCCGCACTTTACGACGAGGACGTGAAGAAGCAAGCCCAGCAGCTGGGACTCGCGGGATGGTGACCGTCGCGTCCCGTCGCTCGTCGCAGGCCCGGCCGCGCACCCGCGCGGCCGGGCCCACCCGGCGCCGGAGCCCCTATCCGAACTGGTTCTACGTGCCCGCGGCCGTGGTCTACGCGGTTCTGTTCATCGTGCCGACCGTGACGTCGTTCTACTTCAGCCTCACGCGCTGGAGCATCTTCACGTCGAAGTTCACCGGCCTGCAGAACTACGTGACGTTCTTCCAGGAGCCGGCGCTGGTCTCCGGCCTGCTGCACACGCTGATCTACGCGGTGATCACGTCCGGGCTCAAGGTCGTGCTCGGTCTGGTGCTGGCGGTGCTGCTCACCTCGCAGATCGTCGCGCGCGGCTACCTGCGCTCGGTGGTGTTCTTCCCGGTGCTGGTCAGCACCATCGGCGTCGGGCTGACCTTCACCGTGCTGATGAACCCGCAGACCGGCCTGATCAACCAGTGGCTGGCGACCGTCGGCATCCAGGGGCCGGGCTGGCTCACCGATCCGCACTGGGCGCTCGTGTCGGTGGCGCTGGTCGACGTCTGGAAGGGCGTCGGGCTGGCCACGCTGATCTACATCGCCGGCATCGTGTCGATCCCGCAGGAGTACTTGGAGGCGGCCCGGGTCGACGGCGCTTCGTCGTGGGACACGTTCCGGCGCATCGTCCTGCCGCTCGCCCGGCCGGCGACCGTCACCGTGATCACCCTGTCGCTGATCGGCGGGCTGCGCTCGTTTGACCTGATCTGGGCGATGACGCGCGGCGGGCCCGGCTTCACCTCCGACGTGATCGCGTCGGTGATCTACAAGCAGTACCAGGCCGGCTTCTACGGCCTGTCGACCGCCGGGAACGTCATCCTGTTCATCGTGGTGACCGCGATTGTGCTGCCGTTGTCGCGCTTCCTGAACCGCAAGGAGGTGTCGCTGTGATTGTGAAAAAGTGGCTGATCAGCTCTGTCGCCATCGTCGCTTCCCTGATCGTGTTCGTGGTGCCGTTCGCGTTCATCGTGCTGACCGCGGTGAAGGACCGGCCGCAGGCGTCGCTTCTCGACTTCAGCTGGCCGCACCACTTCCGGCTCGTGCAGAACTTCGTCGACGTGGTGAAGGCTCGCGATTACATGGTCATCATCGCGTTCATCAACAGCACGGTCCTGACCGTCTGCAGCGTTGCCGTCATGGTCGTCCTGGCTGCGATGGTCGCCTTCGTGCTGCAGCGGCGCATCACCCGCTGGACCGGCCTGATCAACTTCCTGGTGCTCTCCGGCCTGATCATCCCGCCCGCGGTCGTACCGACGATCTGGGTGCTGCAGAAGCTCGGCATCTTCCAGACCATGGTCGGCCTGATCTTCGTCGAGGTGGCGTTCGGCCTGTCGTTCTGCGTACTGCTGTTCCGCGCCTTCATCTCGACGATCCCCCGCGAACTCGACGAGGCCGCCATCATCGACGGCGCGGGCCCGGTCCGCCTGTTCTTCCGGGTCGTCCTGCCGCTGCTGCGCTCGGTCATCGTGACCGTCGTGGTCGTCCAGTCGGTGGCCGTCTTCAACGACTTCACCAACCCGCTCTACTTCCTGCCCGGCGACCGGAACGCGACCGTTCAGCTCACCCTCTACAACTTCTCATCGCAGTTCTCGACCTCCTACAACCTCCTCTTCATGAACATTCTGCTGATCACCGTGCCGCCCCTAATCATGTTCCTGTTCTTCAACCGCCAGATCGTGGCCGGCATGACCGCGGGCGCCGTGAAAGGCTGACATTCGTTCAAGACGCTGCGGTCGCCGAGGCCCACAGTGGAGGCATGACTGATCTGGCCGCGCTCGTCGACGGACCCCTGGACGCCCCGCCGCTGCTCCTCATCCACGGCACCGCGGCGTCGAGCGAGTCGTGGTCCCTACTGCTGCCGTACCTGACACCGGCCCACCGCGTGATCCGCGTCGACCTGCCCGGCCGCGGCCGTTCCCCGGCGGACGGCAGCCTCGACGTGGCCGGCCAGGCTTCCGCGATCGGCGCCACGGCTGGACCGCCTCGGCGTCTCCTTCGCGGTGGTGGCCGGCCACTCCTCCGTTCGCCTCCTTCGTGGCGACCCCGGTAGCCCTCCGGAACTACCTGGCCGAGAGCGCGCCGCCCGCCCGCCTGTCCGCCCTGGGCAAGCCCCTGCTGGTGCTGTTCGGCACCGAGGACCAGCGCTGGCGCCCGTCCTCGGCCAACGACTACCTGGCGGTGCCGGGCGCCGAGGTCACCTTCCTCCCGGACGTGGGCCACACCCCCATCATCGAAGCCCGGCGGAGACGGCGTCCCGGTTGCTGGCCTTCACCGGCCGAACGTCCGATCGACGCCGGGCCCGGCTGTCGATCCGGGTCGTCTGCGCGAAAACTTCAGCAGGCTGGTCAGCACCGGATAGGTGGCCAGCAGAACCGTCAGCACGAGCAGCTCGGGGGCGCTGCCGAGCAGCAGGTCCGGCTGGAGGGGGAAGCCGGCGGTGTAGCCGATGCCGTACACGACGGCCGCGTACACCAAGGCGCCGAGCGTGAGCGAGCCCGCCAGGCCCCAGATCGCCCCGCGGGCGCTGGAGGAACGAGGGTGCCGGATCAGCCGGGTCCACCGCCAGGCCATCGCGAGGAGGAGCACCGCGAAGGACAGGTCGATGAGCAGGTACCGGTTGCGGTATTGCCGGAGGAAGCCGATCGCCGGGGCCGGCTGCCCGGCCAGCACGCGCATGCCGGCGACGTAGGCGTCGTCGTTGGCCAGGAGCTTCGAGTTCTGCGCGGTCAGCACGGCCAGCGCGGTGTGCCGTACGGGGAGCAGCCCGATGTCGTTGTGGAAGCCGGTGACGTCGCCGGAGTGGGACACCAGGGGTGTTCCGTTCACCGCGCCGGTGTACCAGCCCAGCGCGTAGCCGTCGGTGTACGGGTCGGCGTCGGCGGCCGGCACCGTCACCTGCCGCTCGTGCAGCAGCCGCATCGACGCCGGTGACAGGAGCCGGTGGCCCTGGTAGGTGCCGTCGCCCAGCTGCATCGTGAGGTAGTGGCCCAGGTCCTCGGGGGTCGCCACCAGGTAGCCGTCCGGCAGCGCGCCCGTGAAGTCGGCCGGGCGGGAGCGGACGTGCACGCCGAACCAGGGCACGGTCGCCTCGACCAGGCCGGCCCGGCTGTCGCTCATGCCGAGCGGGGCGAGGACATTGGTGCGCAAGTACGACGCGTACGGCTCCCCCGACACCGTCTGCACGACCAGGCCGAGCGTGGCGAAGTTGAGGTTGCAGTACCGGAAGCGGGCGGCGCCCGGGGTGACGGTGGCGATGCGGCGTACGCGTTGTTCGAGCGTGCGGCCGGTGTGGGTGACGTCGGCGACCCCGGCGCCGGTCGGCAGCCCGGACGACTGGTCGAGCAACTGACGGATCGTCGGCGCGCGGCCCGGCGTGGCGGTGCGGAACCACGGCAGGTAGGCGGTCACCGGGCGGTCCAGCTCGACCCGGCCCCGATCGACCAGCTGCAGGACGGCCAGGGCGGTGAACGACTTGCTCAGGGAGCCGAGGACGAACGGCGTCCGCGCGGTCACGCCCTTACCGCGCGTGCCGACGGTCACCGTGCCGTCCGGGCCGACGACGACGTACGCGGCGGCCGGCGGGTCGAGTGCATCCAGCTCGCGGGCGACCGCGCCGGCGACGGTGGCCGGCATCGCCGCCTGGACCGGGGCCGGCACCGCACCGAACAGGACGGAGACGGCGGCGATGATCAGCACCAGGATCTTTCGCGTCATGGTTCGATGCTTCAGCGACGCGGCCCGCGGCTCCATCCGGCCACCACCCCGGCCGGCGGTAGGGCTAGCCGGAAGCGCCGAAAGGCGGAATTGGCCCGACCCGGGTACCGTCGGTCCGGTGAGGCGGTTGTTGCTCGCGGTGCTGTTGTTGGTGCTCGTCGGCTGCGGCGTGTCGCGGCTTCCGAGGCCGGGCGAGACCACGTCCGCACCCCAGCCGGGCAAGGCCACCGACACCGTCACCAAGTCGATTCAGGACGTCGAGCGGTTCTGGTCGGGCGAGTTCCCGAAACTGGCCGATGGCAAGACGTTCCAGAAGGTGCAGGGCGGCTACCACCCGTACACCCGGAGCGTGCCGCCTCCCGACTGCGGTGACCAACCGGGTCAGTACCAACCGAACGCCTTCTACTGCCCGACCGGCGATTTCATCGCCTGGGATGCGCAGACCCTGATTCCGCAGCTGCAGTCCGATTTCGGATC
Organism: Actinoplanes sp. NPDC051343; assembly: GCF_044455125.1. Lineage (NCBI taxonomy): Bacteria > Bacillati > Actinomycetota > Actinomycetes > Micromonosporales > Micromonosporaceae > Actinoplanes > Actinoplanes sp. NPDC051343. The sequence continues at coordinate 59,719 of NZ_JBITEL010000021.1, read as the reverse complement.
GCTGCTGGTCGGGGTGGTGTTCGCGCACGAGTACGGGCACGCCATCCAGGTGCGGCTGGGCACGACCCGGCAGCCGACCGTGGTGCTCGAGCAGCAGGCCGACTGTTTCGCCGGAGCGTGGCTGGGTGACGCGCTGGCCGGTCACTCGAAGGTGTTCAAGAACGTCAGCGCCAAGCAGCTCGACAACACCGTCGCCGGGTTGCTGATGCTGCGCGACCAGCCGGGGACGCCGGCGATGGACGAGGGCGCGCACGGCAACGCGTTCGACCGCATCCGGGCCCTGCAGGACGGGGTGGAGCAGGGCGCCGGCAAGTGCGCGCAATACAACGCCGACACGCTGCCGGTGACCGAGGTGCCGTTCACCGATCGGGCCGACGCGCAACGGGGCGGCGACCTGCCGTACAACGACGCGGTCCAGCTGCTCGCGCAGGACGTTCAGGGCTACTGGGAGCGCACGTTCCCGCAGCTCGCCGGTCAGAGCTGGCAGGATCTGCAGGTCGAGCCGTTCGACGGCGGCAAGCCGGCCTGCGACGATCCCGATTCGACCGCGCAGGGTGCCGCGTTCTTCTGCCCGTCCAAGAATTTCGTCGCGTTCGACAACGGGCAGCTGGGGCCCGCGCTCTACAAGCGGATCGGTGACAACGCGGTCGGCATGCTGCTCGGCGACCTGTTCGCCCGGGCCGCGCAGGACCGCCGCGGCCAGTCGACGACCAGCAAGGCGGGGCAGCTCGCGGTCGACTGCCTGGCCGGCTCGTGGACGTACGACATCCTGAACCGCTCGGCGGCCGACCGGAAGCAGGGCGGCGTCACGCTGTCACCCGGCGACCTGGACGAGGCGGTGGCGGCGCTGCTGGCGTTCGGGCGGGCCGAGGACGGCAGCGGGCCGACCGCGTTCGACCGGATCGCGGCGTACCGCAACGGGGTGCTGCAGGGGCTGGGAGCCTGTTCCTAGGATTCACTCATCCGGGGCCGCGGTATGGCGACCGCCGGCGCCGGCTGCCAGCCGGTCTGGAAGGCCAGCACCACGCTGAGCAGCACCGTCACGACGATCGCATCGATCCAGTAGTGGTTGCCGGTGACCAGCACGACGAACAGCGTGATGATCGGGTGCAGCAGCCAGAGCCGGCGCCACCGGCCGTTCGTGGCGCCGATCAGGGCGATCGCGACCGCCAGGGCCCAGCCGACGTGCAGCGACGGCATCGCCGCGTACTGGTTGGTGAGCGTGTCGCTGGTCGGCGAGCCGTAGACCTCCGGCCCGAATATCTTGCCGGTGTCCTCCATGCCCATCGCGGTCAGCATGCGCGGCGGCGCCAAAGGCATCAGCAGGTGCACGACCAGGGCGGCGGCGGTCAGCCAGGCCAGCATCCGCCGGGTGCGCACGTAGTGCTCCGGACGCCAGATCCACATCCAGATCAGGCAGGCCGCGGTGATCGGGAAGTGGACGTACGCGTAATAACAATTTGCTAACTTGATCAGCCATTCGTGGCCGACCGTCACCTGCTGGAGGGTGTATTCGCTCGGAAGGTGGACCAGCCGTTCGAAGTGCCAGACGTCGCGCGCGTTGGCGAGCGCCTCGGCCACGTGCCCCTCGGCCGCGACCCGGCCCAGCTTGTAGGCGAGGAACAGCACCACGACCAACGCGACCTCGCGGAGCGCGCGCCGCGTGTTGGCCCTGAGCTTGGACGGTGCTAGCTCGCCTTCGGGCGCAGACTCCTCCAGCATCACGCTCACGGCGCACTCCCTCTCCCCGTCGCGGCCCGCGCTCTCCCCCCGGATAGCGCTGGTTCCCCCCGGACTGCGCTGGCGACCAGCTTCGTCCGGGCGATCTTCGCAGATGATCGCAACTCCGGGATATGACGGTCTTCACCCGAAGGTATGGCGGTGTTCACCAACAAATCGGACCTGGCCAGGAAGATCTTTCCGACCGGGTGCGCTGGGTGACCGGGCGGTCGGCTTTCCGCTACATCAGAGCCTCATCGACCCCTAGCCAGGGTCGTTCGGGGGCCGGTAGGCTCGGTGACCTGGTCAGGTGCGTCTTGACCACGGTCGGCGCCGCGCGGGGGGTCGCAGTCCCGAGAGGTCGCCGGGTCGACACGCGATCGACTGCGATTGAGGTCGCCACGTGAGTCCCGACGACGTGCACCAGGTTCGCATCGAGCATGCGACCCGCACCCTGGGTGAACAACCTCTGGGTTTCGGGGTCCTGGCGGGGCCGGGGTTCGCGGTCACGACCGCCGCGGTGCTGCGCGACGCCGGGCCGGTCGTCGCGCTGCGGTCGCCGGGCTCGGACGCGCCGATCGCGGCGGAGGTGGTCGAGGTGCTGGGCTCGGAAGGGCTGGTGCTGCTGGAGGTGGCAGCGCCGGGTTTCGACGTACCCATCAACCCGTCGATGGCCGACCAGGTGCTGCGCTTCCGCCGCTTCGGGGCGGCCGGCCTGCTCGCCGAGCTGAAATTCGGTGGCGAAGACGGCGGCGAAGGCGAAGGCTCGACGGCAGACACGGCGAGTGCAGAGGCAGGTGGGACCCGACGCGCGGCAAACGAGCGTGGAGCGCTCCTCCTGGCGTACCTTCAGGAGCGCGCCCGGACCGGGCGCCTCGACCCGGTCGTGACCGTGCCCGCACTGGAGGGGTCGCGGTGACGGAGCCGCACGCTGACGTGGTCGGCCAGGTCGAGGAGGCTGTCCTCGCCGCCGCCACCCTCGCCGCCGCCACGCACGAGCCCGGGGCGGCCGACCGGCTGCCCACGCTGACCGCGACGCAGCTCGAGACGGCCTCTTTGCGCTATGTGGCGACGATGCTCGCCCACCTGGGGGAACACGAACTGGGCATCCGGCTCCTGCAGGACGGCTTGTCGCACGCCATGTCGCGCGCGGAGCGGTCGCGGTTGGCCGCGCTGCAGGGCGTACTGATGGCGCAGCTCGGCCGGACCGCCCAGGCCGACGCCCGCCTGCAGGAGGCCCTGGCCGACGCCGAGGTGGCGCTCCTGCGGGAGGACGCCGAAGCCTCCGCAGCGCTCGGCCAGTCCCTCGCGCAGGCCGCCGACGAGGTGATCGACAAGCTGCCGGACCATCATCCGGCCGCTCTGGCCACGGTCGCCGACCTGGCTTATGCGCAGTTCCGAATAGCCCGCCTGACCGGACATCCAGGACAAACCGCCACCCCCGCGTCGGTCCTGCGCGCCGCGACACTCGCGCTCGCGGCGGCCCTCGGCGCCGAACACCCCCGCACGATCACCGCCCGGGTCCGGCAGGCGGAGTGCGACCGGCTTGCGGGTGGGGCGCGCTTCTCGGACGTACGGGCGTGGGCGTGCCGGCTTCACGGATCTGATCACCCCCTGGCTGTCGCCGCTCTGGCCGCCGACCTCCCGCCCGCCGGCCCGGCATTCCAGGCTGCGCCCGCAACCGCGGCCGCAGGCAGCCACGCCGTAGCGGCTTTCGCGGCCGGGCGACTCGCCGCGTCGGGTAACCGGGCCATATACAGCCGGTCCAGTGCCGACGCTGCCCTTCCCTCCGTGCCGGATAGTTTCCCCTCGAACTATTCGAGCGGGGACAGTTTTGTCGCGGATGGTTCCGGCTCGGACGGTTTCGCCGCCGGTCGGCCGGTTGCCAGTTCGACCGCGGCCCGCGCACCAATTCCTTCGGCCCGCTCGCCCGTGGTTGGACCGGGCGTTTTCAACGCTTCTGCCGGAAATGTTGACGCCGCAAATATTGACGAAACGGGCGCCGCTGTCGCCGCCCGAGTGTTGGGGCGGCACCATCCGCTGACCGTCGTGCTAGTTGCGGCGGCCCGTCCGGAGGGCGACGAACTCGCCCGGACCGCAGCTCAGGCGGCCCTGGTGCTCGGCGTCGGACACTCCGTGACCAGAATGCTCGACGAGAGACTGCGGTCCTGCCGCCGCACTGGCCCCAACACCACACCCACCCATCGCACCACCGACGCCATCGGGACCGACACCACTGCCATGAGCGAGCCGACCGCCGCAGCGACCGCTGCCACCGCGACCGCATCCACCCACACCGCCGCCGACCTGAACCAGACCGCCGACGGAGGTACCTCACCACCGCACCCCTCCGGCGCTGCGACCTCCGCCGCTGCGGCCTCTGCCGCCGCCCCGGACACGCCGGCCGCCGCCGCAACGGACCCGGCAGCCTCCGCCGGCAACGTGCCTGCCGCTCCGGCAGCATCCGCCGCCGACGACGGACCGACCGCACCGGCGGCCTCCGCCGCCGGGACGCCCGGGGACGCCGGCTCAGCGACCGCAGCCGCGACCGAGTCGGGCACTCCGGCCGGCCCTGGCGCCGCCGCGGGCTCGGAGGTTGCCGCCGACCCGGCCGCTGCCGCCGACCCGGGCAACGCCGCCGGCTCGAACGCTGCCGCCGACCCGGGCAACGCCGCCGGCTCGAACGCTGCTGCCGACCCGGGCAGTGCCGCCGGCTCAGCCGCTGCTGACGGCTCAGCCGCTGCTGACGGCCCGGACGCGGCTGCCGGCCCGGACGCTGCCGCCAGCACGGACGCCGCCACCAGCACGGATAAGGGCGCCGGAACAGAAGCTGCTACCGGCACCGAAGCTATCGCCAGCTCGGACAGCGGTGCCAGCTCGGACAGCGGTGCCAGCTCGGACAGCGGTGCCAGCTCCGACAGCGGTGCCAACTCCGACAGCGGTGCCAGCTCCGACAGCGGCGGGGGCACGGAAGCTGCTCCCGGCTCGGACAGCGGTGCCGGCACCAGTGCTATCGCCGACTCGGATGCCGCCATCGCACCGGGCGACGGGACCTCGCCTGGCGCGACAGGTGACGGGGACCCGGTCGGCGGCTCGTCGGACTCGGGCGCTGCTCCTAGCGCGGAAGCGGCTGCCGGGTCGCCGGACGGGGCCGGAGACGTCGCCGCCGCGGCGCCGGACGGAGCTGGGGACAGCGCCGCGGCGTCGGACGCGAGCGGGGACAGTGCTGCCGCGGCGCCGGACAGCAGCGGGGACAGCTCCGCGGCGTCTGGCGGGAGCGGGGACGGTGCCGCTGCGTCGGGCGGGAGCGGAGACGGTGCGGCTGCGGGTGCGGGCGGGGGGGCCTCGGGCTCGGGCGGTGGGTCGCCGACTCCGGGTGGTACACCTGGGCGCAGCCGTGGGCCTCGGCAGCAGCCGGAGTCCGAGGAGAAGGCGCGCCTCTGGGAAGCCATCGAGAAGATCCGGGACGACGGGGGCGTGCTCCGGGGCCGGGTCGTCGAGGTGGTCAAGGGAGGCCTCGTGCTCGACGTCGGCGTGCGGGCGTTCCTGCCTGCGTCGCTGGTTGAGATGCGCCGGGTTCGGGACCTCAACCCGTACGTGGGCCGGGAGCTGGAAGCGAAAGTCCTGGAAATGGACCGCGGCCGGGGCAACCTGGTGCTTTCCCGGCGGGCGCACCTCGAGGAGACCCGGTCGGCCGGGCGGTCGACGCTGCTCGCGCAGTTGGAGCCGGGGCAGATCCGGCGGGGCGTGATCTCGTCGGTGGTGAATTTCGGGGCGTTCGTCGATCTGGGGGGCGTCGACGGGCTGATCTCGGTCGCCGAGCTGTCGTGGGCGCACCACAATCATCCGTCCGACGTGGTCGAGGTCGGGCAGGAGGTCGAGGTCGAGGTGCTCGACGTCGATCAGACGCGGGGGCGCATCTCGCTTTCGCTGAAGGCGACTTCGCAGGACCCGTGGCCGCAGTTCGCCCGCAACCACCCGATCGGCCAGATCGTGGCGGGGCGGGTCACGAAGCTGATGCCGTTCGGGGCGTTCATCCGGGTCGACGGGCTCGAGGGCCTGGTGCACGTGTCGGAGCTGGCCGACCACCGGGTCGACACCCCGGACCAGGTGCTGCGCAACAACCAGGACGTGCTGGTCAAGGTTACCGACATCGACCTGCAGCGCCGCCGCATCTCGCTGTCGATCCGGCAGGCGAACGCCGAGTATCTGCCGGACGAGGAGCAGTTCGACCCGGTCACCTTCGGCATGCTCAACACGTACGACGCCCAGGGTAATTACATCTACCCGGAGGGCTTCGACGCGGCGACCGGCGAGTGGCTGCCCGGTTTCGAGGAGCAGCGCGACTCCTGGGAACGCCAGTACTCGGAGGCCCACGACCGCTGGGTCGCCCTCGGCCGGCAGGTGGAGGCCGCCCAGTCCGGTGCCCCGGCCTACACCGCCGGTCCCCCGGCGGGCCCGCGCGGCGGTGGCGGCGGCGGTGGCGGCCGCCGGGGCGGCAACGACCGCAGCAACAGTCACGGCAGCGGTCAGTCCAATTCGCCTCGTACCGCCTCCGAGCCCACCACCGGTAACGAGGACGTCGACGAGCGCCTGGCCGCCCTCCGCGAGCGCCTCTCCGAGGGGCACAACAACAACGGTGACGCCTGACGGCAGCTGAGGGCCCCCATCCCGTACGGGGTGGGGGCGCCGGCGGTCAGGGCCGGGCCGGCAGCAGCAGGGACAGCAGCAGGGCCGCCACGGTGCAGACGATCGACCACCAGAAGGCGATGTCGAAGGCGGTCGTCAACGGATGTGACGTCGCGTAGTGCTGGAGGACGACGGCCAGCACCGCGGTCCCGAAGGAGCCGCCGATCTGCTGGGCGGTGCGGGTCAGGATGCTGGCGTGGGGCACCTCGGTGCGTTCCAGACCCTGGTAGGCGGCCGCCATCACCGGGATCGTCACCGCTCCGAGCCCGAGGCCCCGCACCACCAGCACCCCGGTCAGCCACCATTCGCCGGTTGTCGCGCCGGCCACCGCGAACGGCACCGTCGCCGCGGCGACCACGGCCAGGCCGGCGAAGGCCACCCAGCGGGCGCCGATGCGGTCGGTGAGGCGGCCGGCCAGGCTGCGGCTGCCGAGCACGCCGACGCCCTGGGCCGCGATGAACAGTCCGGCGGCGAGTGGGCCGTACCCGCGCACCTGCTGGAAGTAGAGCGGCACCAGCAGGAGCGCTCCGTAGAGGGCGAACCCGCTCAGGAACAGCAGCAGCACCGAGCCGGTGAAGGACCGGAGGCGGAAGAGCCGTACGTCGACGAGCGCCGCCTCGCCGATTCGTCGTGCCCGCAGCGTGAAGGCGGTCAGCAGGGCGGCGCCGAGGGCTAGCGGGAGGTAGGACGACGGGAAGCGGGACAGCCCGTAGACGACGGCCGCGATCCCGGGGAGGGCCAGGGCCAGTCCGGGCAGGTCGAGCCGGGCGCGGCCGGTGCCCGGGAAGGCGGGCAGGAGGCGCCAGGCCAGCAGCAGGCCGGCGACGCAGAACGGGACGTTGACCCAGAAGATCCAGCGCCAGCTGAGGTGCTGGACGATGAGGCCGCCGGCGAACGGGCCGAGGATCGGGCCGAGCAGGGCCGGGAACGAGATGAGTGCGGTCGCCCGGCCGAGCATCCTGCCGCCGGTGGCCTGCACGATCAGCGTGGTCATCACCGGCAGCATCAGGCCGCCGCCGAGGCCCTGCACGACCCGGCAGCCGATCAGCGCGCCCGCGTTGCCGGCCAGGGATGCGCCGATGGAGCCGGCCAGGAACAGGAACAGCGCGGCGATCCACACGCGTTTGCCGCCGAGGCGGTCGGTGAGCCAGCCGGTGACCGGTACGGCGACGCCGAGCGCAAGGAGGTAGCCGGTGGTGACCCATTGGATGGTGCCGACGGTGACGTGCAGGTCGCGGCCGAGGGTGTCGAGGGCGACGTTGACGATGGTGGTGTCGAAGACGACGGCCAGCACGCCGGTGAGCAGCACGAAACTGAGCCGGCGGAAGGAGACGTCATAAGATACGCTCATGTATCTAGAACTACACTGGGCGGCACGGTGAGGCAATAAGATACAGGAGTGTTTCTAATGACACGTCGCCGCGGCGCGGAGCTCGAAGGGGCCCTGCTCGACGCCGCCTGGCGCGAACTGGTCGAGGTCGGCTACGGCCGGTTCACCATCGACGGCGTCGCGGGCCGGGCCGGCACCAGCCGCCCGGTGATCTATCGGCGCTGGCCGGACCGGGCCGAGCTGGCGATGGCGGCGGTGCGCTACTACGCGAACACCCACCAGGTCCCGACACCGGACACGGGCACGCTGCGCGGCGACCTCATCGAGATGCTGACCATCGCGTCGCGCCTGCGGGCCGAAGTGGCCGCGCTGTTCAGCGTGCACATGGGCGAATACTTCGCGGAGACCGGCCGCACGCCCAACGAGCTGCGGGACGAGTTCCTGGCCGCCCGGCGGCAGCCGTTCGGGATCGACGAGATCCTCCAGCGCGGGCTCGCGCGCGGCGAGATCGACCGGGAGCGGCTCACGCCCCGGATCGCCGGGCTGCCCGGCGACCTGATGCGGCACGACCTGCTGATGAACATGCAGCCGCCGTCCGACGAGGCGATCCGGGAGATCATCGACGACGTCTTCCTGCCGCTGGTCACGCCAAAGAATTGAGCAAGGCGGCCAGGCGCGACGCGATGGAGAACAGTCCCGGGGTCGGCGGCCCGCCCGGCTCGATCATGTAGCCGTCGCGCCGAATCTCGATCATCACCGCGGTCACGGCCGGCTCACGGCCGTAGAACTCCAGCGGCACGTAGCAACCGGCGAACGGCGCATCGAGGGCGACATCGACGAACGCCGCTTTCGCGGCGGAAATCAGGCCTTCAGGCGTGTGGTAACGGTCCGTGCCCAGGCAGACCGGTGGGCGCGGGCCTGCGCCATGCATTTCGTACGGCAGGGGAAGCGTCGAATACGAGTGGACGTCGACGATCACCGCCCGTCCGCAGACCGCGAGCCGGTCCGCGACCAGGTCTTCCACCGCAGCCGCGTAGGGACGGAAATGCGTCTGGAGCGCGGTCCCGTCGCGTACGGAATCCTCGTCGCGCAGCTTGCGCCCCGCATAGCCGTGCGTATAAACGACGCCCATGCCCACCGCCCGCATTTCCTCGCGGTCGTCCGGAAAGCGTTCCGGATCGACCGCCAGCCGGGACCATCGGTGACGGAAGATCCAGGGCCGTCGCGATGCCCGCGAGGCGGCGAGAAGAGCGATCTCGTCGGTGTACGCGTCGGTCAGATGGTCCAGTTCCTCCGCCAGTTCGGCGGGCGAGACCAGCAGACTGCCGAGGGCGGCCGGCGGCAGCGCGCGCGAGGCGTGCGGGACGTGCAGCACCACCGGGGACGCCGGGTCCCCGGTGGTGACGTCGTACGGCAGCGTCACGCCTCGGCGAGCGCCGAGCAGCAGGTCTCGACGATCAGGGCAGTTGTGACGTACGGGTCGCAGTTGGCGTTGGGGCGCCGGTCCTCGATGTAGCCCTTGCCGTCCTTCTCGACCTGCCACGGGATGCGCACCGACGCGCCCCGGTCGGAGACGCCGTAGCTGTATTCGCTCCACGGCGCGGTCTCGTGCATGCCGGTGAGCCGGTGCTCGATGTCGGCGCCGTAGCCGGCGATGTGCTCGGGAACCCGCTTGCCGAGGGCCTCGCAGGCCGTGATGATCGCGTCGTAGCCGGACCGCATGGCGTTGGTCGAGAAGTTGGTGTGCGCGCCGGCGCCGTTCCAGTCGCCCTTGACCGGCTTCGGGTCGAGGGTGGCGGCGACGCCGGAGTCCTCGGCGATGCGGTAGAGCAGCCAGCGGGCGACCCACAGCTCGTCGGCGACCTGCGGCGCGGCGACCGGTCCGATCTGGAACTCCCACTGCCCGGGCATGACCTCGGCGTTGATGCCGCTCAGGTGCAGGCCGGCGGCGAGGCAGGCGTCCATGTGCTTCTCGACGATCTCGCGGCCGAAGACCTCGTCGGCCCCGACGCCGCAGTAGTAGCCGCCCTGCGGGGCCGGGAAGCCGCCGCCGACCGGGAAGCCGTAGGGGCGGCCGTCCTTGAAGAACGTGTATTCCTGCTCGATGCCGAAAATGGGTTCCTGGTCCTGGAATTCGGCGGCGAGCGCGGCGCAGGCGGCCCGGGTGTTGGTCGGGTGCGGCGTGCCGTCGATCAGCAGGACCTCGCACATGACCAGCACGTTGTCGCCGCCGCGGATCGGGTCGGGGCAGCTGAACACCGGGTTGAGTACGCAGTCGGACCTGTCGCCCGGCGCCTGGCCGGTGCTCGAGCCGTCGAAGCCCCAGATCGGCAGTTCGGCGCCGTTCTCGACGATCTTGGTCTTGGAGCGGAGCTTGGCGGTCGGCCGCGTGCCGTCGACCCAGATGTATTCAGCCTTGAACGGCATGTCGTCTCCTCGGAAGCGTCTGGCAGATAGAGCCGGGACGACATTGGCGCGGCGCCTGGATGTTACCGACTGAGCACCTTCGTACGGTGCGACCGTGACCACGCTCCGCGGTAACACGGCGGTAATACGTGTGCGCTAGGAGCGAGGACGATTCGCGGTTTTCATCCCATATACGCGAATCCGTCTCTACAGTTGAGCCGATTCGCGTTCGCCGAGCCGGGAGGGGCCAAATGTCGCGTGGAGGGATCCTGGACCGCGTCCTCGGCGACCGCAGCATGACGGTGAAGACCTCGTTCGCCGCCGGCTGCGTGGGCATCGTCGCGATCCTGGTCGCCGTGCTGTCGATCAACCAGATGTCGGCCCTGCGCAACGACCTGCAGACGATGAAGAACGACCACGTCGACAGCCTCCAGCAGGTCGCGACGATGTACCACGGGCTGGCCGCGATGTACCGCGGCGGCCTGGTCTTCCGCTCGGCGGTCAACGCCCAGGCCGCGGCGGCCGGCAAGGCGGCGGTCTTCACCGCCGACGCGGTCGTCGACAAGGCGGTCGCCGCCTATCGCGACATCGCCGACGACACGTCCACGCGAACCAAGGAAGTCGACCACTTCGTCAGCGCGGAGGCGCACTACCGGGCGCTGCGCAACGCGGTGCTGTTCAACATGCCGGTGCCGGCACCCTGGACCAAGCCGACACCGGCGACCCAGACCCAGGTCTTCAACGCGGTCGACGGCGAGGCGAACGCCGCGTTGGTCGCCCTCCAGCAGCAGGAGGACGCCGAGGCCGACGCGATGCAGGCCCACGCGGCCAAGGCGTACTCGCGGGCCCGGCTGATCACGCTGCTCGCCCTGGTCGTCGGTTTCGCGCTCGCCGCCCTGCTCGGCGCGGCCGTCGTGCGCCTGGTGCGGCGGCAGCTCACCACGGTGTCGGCGGCTCTGCACGCGGTGGCCGAGGGCGACCTGACGGTTCCGGCCGAGGTCAACGGCCGCGACGAACTGGGCGTGATGGCCGAGGAGGTCAACCGGGCCCGGGAAGGTTTGCGCGGCACGGTTCTCGCGCTGACGCAGGGCGCGACCGTCCTCGGCGAGGGCACGGCCCGGCTGACCGCGGTCACCGCACGCCTGGCCGTCGGCGCCCGCGAGGCCTCCGATCAGGCCGGCGTGGTCGCCTCGAGCGCCGGCGACGTGTCGAGCAGCGTGCAGTCGGTGGCGGCGGGCAGCGACGAGATGGGCGCGTCGATCCGCGAGATCGCCGAGAACGCGAACAACGCCGCCCAGGTCGCCTCCAGCGCGGTCGGCGTCGCCCAGTCGACCAACGAGACCGTGGCCAAGCTGGGGACGTCCTCGGAGGAGATCGGCAACGTGGTCAAGGTGATCACCCAGATCGCCGAGCAGACCAACCTGCTGGCTCTCAACGCGACGATCGAGGCGGCCCGGGCCGGCGAGGCGGGCAAGGGCTTCGCGGTGGTGGCGACCGAGGTCAAGGACCTGGCGCAGGAGACCGCGAAGGCGACCGAGGACATCTCGCGCCGGGTCGAGGCGATCCAGGCCGACACCACCAGCGCGGTCGAGGCGATCGCCGAGATCTCGCGCATCATCTCCGAGATCAACGACTACCAGGTGACGATCGCCTCGGCGGTCGAGGAGCAGACCGCGACGACCAACGAGATGAGCCGCAGCATCGGCGACGCGGCGAGCGGCAGCGCAGCCATCGCCGGCAACATCAACTCGGTCGCCTCGGCCGTGCAGGCGACCACGGGTGCGCTCGGCGAGGCTGACGCCTCGGTCTCCGAGCTCACCCGGGTCGCCGACGAATTGCGTACGGTAGTGGGCCGGTTCCGGGTCTAGCTGAGCGCGAACTTCTGAGCTGCGTTCCCGTTGCAGTCATAGATCTGCAGCCGGGTGCCGTTGGCGGTCGCGCCGTTCGGCGAATCGAGGCAGCGGCCCGACTGCGGGTTCTTCAACGAGCCGTCGGCCTGCTGCTGCCAGACCTGGCCGCCGACACCGTTGCAGTCGTAGAGCTCGACCTGGGTGTTGTTGGCCGTCCCGTTGCCGTTGATGTCCAGGCACCGCCCGAGCGTCCGGAGCGAACCGTTGGACTGGTGGAACCAGTGCTGGTCGGCGGCGTAGGTCTGGCAGTCCCAGAGCTGCACCGCGGTCTGGTTGGTGCCGCTGTCGTCGGCCGCGACGTCGACACACTTGCCGCCCGGGGCGGCGGTGACGCCGCCGCCGTTGACCGCGAACTTCTGGGCCGCACTGCCGTTGCAGTCGTAGATCTGCAGCCGGGTGCCGTTACCGGTGGCGCCGCTCGGCGAATCGAGGCAGCGGCCCGACTGCGGGTTCCGCAGTGAACCGTCGGCCTGCTGGATCCACTTCTGACCGCCGACACCGTTGCAGTCGTAGAGCTCGACCTGGGTGTTGTTGGCCGTCCCGTTGCCGTTGATGTCGAGGCAGCGGTTGAGCGTACGCAGGCTGTTGTCCGGGAAATGCGTCCAGTGCTGGTCCTCGGCGTAGTTCTGGCAGTCCCACAGCTGCACCCCGGCGCCGTTCGCCCCGGTGTCGTCGGCCGCGACGTCGACGCACTTGCCGCCCGGGCCGGTGATCGTGCCGGCCGGGCCGTTAGGCACGTTGGTCTGCCCGCCGTAGCCGACGCCGACCACGTTGGCCTGCACCGCGTTCTCGCTCGCGTCGGTCGGGTAGCCGGCGACCATCGCGCCCTCGAACCAGGTGCCCCGGTTGCGGTTGCTGTTGTCGCCGCCGATGCCGAGGATGATGCCGCCCTCCTGGTGCATCGGCTTGTAGCCCTGCTTGTCGGTCGGCAGCGACCCGTTCCACCACGTGCTCAGGCCGCCGGACTGGGAGTTGCCGCCCTTGAGCGCGTACGTCGTCTGGCCGTTGTTCTTGAGCACCGCGGTCACGAAGGCCGAGTTGTTGCCCGGGTTCGGGTTGGAGCCGTTGCCGCCCTGGAACATGCCGTTCTCCATGTCGGCCTCGATCCACGGGCCGGAGCCCTGGCACGGCGCGAAGTAGCAGGTCGTGGCGATGCTGACGGCGTCCATGTGTCCGTTGCCGGTGTCGTACGGCGTGGACTCGGCGTTGCCGTAGTCGAAGCAGCAGTCCGAGTTGACGTGGGTGCCGCTGGCGACCATGTAGACGCCCTCGGACTGGCCGTTGACGGCCACCCCGGACGCGACGCCGTTGTAGCGGTAGCCGACGCCCGGGGAGACCCAGACGGCGTACACCTTGTGGCCGCCCGCGGTGACGGCGATCTCGCTCGCGTCGGCGCCGCGGTCGCCGCTGCCGGCGCCGCCGTCGGGGGCGATCGAGAGGTCGTTGTGCCGGGTGGTCTGGTCGTAGATCCGGGTGATCCGGCAGGTCGTGCCGTTGCAGAAGGCGTCCTGGTCGCCGGCGTCGGCGTAGCCGCCGGCGGCGAGCGTGCCGATGTCGTGGGCGGCGCCGTCGGAAGCCCGGGTGACCTGGTAGAGGCGTCCACTGTAGGCGCCGAACAGGGCCCGAGTCGTCGAGTGGGCGGCGACGCACGGGGTGCCGCCGGAGGCGTAGATGTCGCAGGGCAGCGTGCCGGCCGCTTGGGCGGGGGACGCCACGGCCAGACCGAAGGCCGCGGCGACGAGCGCGAGGAAGGCGGCGAGCACCGGGGATCGATGTCTGCGCATGGGGAGGACTCCCTGGTCAGGGGGACGGGGGCGTGACCACGCAGCGGCCGCGGCGCAGACACATAGACGAGGATCGACCCGTTAAGAAAGTTACGTTGATTGGTCGATTGGGTCAATGTCCGATGGCTTTTGTGACTTCCCGGGTTGCCCGAATGTGCGTCTGTGTTGTTTTCGAAAGCGCATCTGGCTCGTCACGGAAGCCACATATCGTGATAATCATGCGGCTCTTCGGCAATATCTCGATCGGCGTGCGACTGGCTGGGGCGTTCATCTGTGTATGCCTCTGCCTCCTGGTTGCCGTCGCGATCGGTCTGTGGGGCCAGAGCACGACGCAGCATGCCACCGACGACCTCGCGGTCGCCGGCAACCTGCGCCGCGACGCCATGGTGGTCAAGTTCCGCACCGCCGACTTCAACGGCTGGCAGAACGGGTACGCCCTCGACATTCTGCGCGGGGTCAACGGCGCCACCGACGACACCGTCGGGTCACGAGCCAAGTTCCTCGCCTCGACGACCGCCTTCCGCGACGACCTGGCCGCGGTGCGGAAATATCAGCTGCGCGGCGCCGAGCAGACCGTGCTGACCTCGGTCACGCAGTCGTTCGAGCAGTTCATGTCGGTCGACCAGCAGGTTATCGCGGCGTACCGGACCGGCACCCCGGCCGGACGTGCCCAGGCCAACAATCTGGTCGCCGGGCAGGAGGTGACCCTGATGGACCAGATCTTCGACTCGGTCGACCAGCTCGCCAAGCTCACCACCGAGGACGCCGACCAGGCCAAGAAGGAGGCCGACCACGCGTCGGCCACCGCGCGGACGCTGATGATCGTTGCCGGGCTGCTCTGCCTCGCCCTGGCCGCCCTGCTCGCCGTGCTGGTCACCCGAAGCATCACCGTGCCTCTGAAGTCGACGGTGGGCGCGCTTCGCGACATCGCCGACAAGGACCTGACCGTCCGCGCCCCGCAGAACGGCCGCGACGAACTCGCCACCATGGGCCGGGCGGTCAACGAGACGGTCGACGTCCTGCTGGCCACCTTCGGCACGATCGGCGAGAGCAGCCGTACGCTGGCCGGCGCCTCCAGCGAACTGACCGCCGCGGCCGGCCGCATCTCGGACGCCGCCGGCGACGCCTCCAGCCAGTCCGAACGCGTCGCCTCGGCGGCCGAGGAGGTCTCGCGCAGCGTGCAGACCGTCGCGTCGGGCACCGAGGAGATGAACGCGGCGATCCGCGAGATCTCGGGCAGCGCCAGCATGGCCGCCGGGATCGCCGCCAACGGCGTGGAGAGCGCCCGCGAGGCCGGCGACACGATCGGTCAGCTGGGTCGGTCGAGCGCCGAGATCGGCGCGGTCGTCAAGCTGATCACCTCGATCGCCGAGCAGACCAACCTGCTCGCCCTCAACGCCACCATCGAGGCGGCCCGGGCCGGCGACGCCGGCAAGGGCTTCGCGGTCGTCGCCTCCGAGGTCAAGGACCTGGCCCAGGAGACCGCGCGGGCGACCGAGGACATCTCGGCCCGGGTGCAGGCGATCCAGCACGACACCGGCGCGGCCGTCGCGGCGATCGACCGGATCAGCACGATCATCCGCGAGGTGAACGAGCACTCGACGACGATCGCGGCCGCAGTCGAGGAGCAGACCGCGACCACCGCCGAGATGAGCCGCAACATCGTCGAGGCGGCGACCGGTGCGGGCGAGATCGCGGAAAGCGTCTCCGGGGTCGCGACCGCCGCCCAGATCACGGCCGAGGGCGTGACCGAGGCCCAGGAGACCGCCTCCCAGCTCGAGCTGATGTCCCGCGAGCTGAACGCGGTCGTGACGCAGTTCCGCGTCTAGGACAAGCCCTGGCCGAGCAGGTTGGTGAGCGCCTCCCGGGCCGCGGCCGAGTTGTCCGCCAACTTGGACAGCACCCCGGCCAGGGCGACCAGCCACTCGTCGATCCCGACCGTGCTGCGCTTGATCGTCACGCCGCGGACGATCTGCCGGACCTCGGCGTTTCCCGGGCGCAGAACCAGAAGCGAATCCGGAGTGGTCACGGTCAGCGCCACCGGGGTGCCCTCGCGCCCGTTCATCCGGTCGGCCAGCGACCGCTTGCGCTCGACCTCGACCATGCCCGGCGGCAACGCGTCGCCCAGCACCGACGTGAGCACCCGGGTGAGCGACTCGACGTCGGCCCGGTCCGAGCGCAGCGCGGCCGCGATCAGGTGCAGGTCGCCCATCGGGCCCAGCGAGTCGGTCATCGGTCGGTCAGGGGCAGCACGAGCTGCGGCTTGGCGATCACGTGGTCGGCGCGCAGCGGGCGGACGGCCGTGCCGATCGCGAAGAACTCGGTCGTGTGACCGCCCCAGCGGTGGGTGTTGGAGAGCATCTGCACCCCGACGATGCCCTCGGCCCCGAGCGCCTCGGCCTCGGCCTGCATGCGGCTCATCGCCAGCTCGCGCGCGTCGTACAGCGCCTCGGTGTACTGCGGGATCTCCACGTTCTGCCCGATGTTGCCCATCGCCTGCCAGAACCGCTGGTGGGCGATGTGGTAGACGCAGGTGCCCATGGTCATGCCGAGCGGCGCGTAACCGGCCTGGATCAGCGTCCAGAAGTCCTGCCCGGACAGGTCGCTGGTGAACGGCTGGTTGTGCCGGTTGCGCCAGGTGCCGCCCGAGGCCGGCGGGGCGTCGCCCTTGACCGCGGTGCCGATCGCGATGAACTCGGCCAGGTCGGAGCCGAACTCCTTGAACTCGATGTCGAGCCGCACCCCGACGATGCCGTCGGCGCCGAGCGCGTCGGCCTCCGCCTCCATGCGGGTCATCGCCAGCTCGCGGGCGTGGTACATCGCCTGGGACAGCGACTCCAGCTCCTGATTTTTGCTCCACCGGCCGAACTGGATGCCGACGTGGTAGATGCTCGAGCCGAGCACCAGCCCGAGCGGCCGGAACCCGGCCTCCCGCACCAGCAGGAACTCGTTGACGCTCAGATCGGAGGTGAACAGGCTGGTGGCCTGGCCGGGGCGCATCTGCGCCAGGCGGCGCATCGCGTCGTCGGGGACGCCGAGGGCGTCGGAAGTGTTCACGGTCATCGGGAGCTCCGCAGCGGCAGGATGGTGAGACTGCTGGTGGTGGCCTTGCGCCCGGTGTGGAACCGGGCGATCGCGTTGCCGGTGACGACACACTCGGCGACGTGGTCGGTATGGTTTTCGCCCACCTCGATCGGCCACACGTGTGACCAGAGGCCGGAGAGCAGCGCGGCGTCGCCGCCGAGCCGGGACGCCCGGCCGGCGAACTCGCGCCGGGCCTGCGCGCGTACGTGGGTGAGCAGCTCGGTGTAGCCGCTGACCTCGGTGTTGCCGGCCATCCAGCCGGTCTGGGACTGGGTGCGCCAGTCGTCGTGCCGCACCGCGATCGAGATGCCGTACGCGATGCCGGACGGCACCCAGCCCGCGGCGAGCAGCTTGGCCACGTCCTGGCCGCCGAGGTCGGTGGAGAACGCGGTCGCCGGCCGCTCCCGGCCGCGCGAACGCACCGCGGTGCCGAGCGCCATGAACTCGCGCTTCTGCCCCTCCATGCGCTCGTCGGTGAAACGCACCCCGACCACGCCGTCGGCGCGTAGCGCGGTCGCCTCCTGGTGCATCCGGTCGAGCGCGGTGTCGCGCCCCTGCCGGACCGCCCTGGCGTACGGCTCGTAGCCGGACCAGCGCGACGGCCGCGACACCGCCGCCGGGCCGTAGTAACCGCCGGTCAGACCCGGTGTCCAGCCGCAGCCGCCGTAACCCTGGAAGCCGATCTGCATCACCGCGGTGCCGAGCACCTCGCCGACCACGTCGAACCCGGCCGCCTCGAGCCCGGCCAGCCCGTCGGCCGACAGCAGCGAGGTGCGCACCCCGTCGCGGGCGGCGCGCTCGATGCGGGCGCGGGCCACCGGTGGCAGTCCGCGCCCGTCCCACCCGTCAACCGTCACTGTTCAGTCATACCGCGCCGCCGCCAGCGTGGCACTCCCCGGTCGGACAAGATCACTGCCGGGGTCGCCGGAACGGCCACCGACGAGCGACGGAACCGGGCGATCGCGGTGCCGACGATCCGGCACTCGGCCGAGTGGTCGACGTGGCCGGGCGGCTCGTGCCGGCCGGCCTCCGCGCCCGTCCCACCCGTCAGCCGTCACTGCTCACTGATACCGCGTGGCGTCCACCGGCGCGGACCCGTGGTTCCAGCACCAGGGCGACGACCAGCAGGGCGGCTCCGGCGAGGCCGGCCGGGCCCAGCCGGTCACCCAGCACGATCGCGGCGAGCGCGGTGCCGATCAGCGGTTCCAGCAGGGCCATCAGCGAGGCGGTTCCGGCCGGGGCGGTGCGCAGGCCCCGGAAGTACGCCGCGTACCCCAGCGCCGTCGGACCGACCGCGATGGCGGCCGCCAGCCCCAGCCCGGCCGGGTCGACGGTGAAGCGCAGACCGGTGGTCGCCGCGGCGATCGGGGCGAGCAGCGCCGCGCCGAGGGTGAACGACCAGCCGGTCGTGGCGATCTCGTCGAGGCCGGGCACCGGCCGCGCCTGAATCAGCGTCATGGCGGCGAACCCGGCCGCCGCGACCAGGGCAAACCCGCCTCCGGCGAGCAGGGCGGTCAGGTTGCGGGTGCCGTCCGGTACGCCGACGAGCAGGGCCAGCCCGGCGACGGCCAGAGTGGCGATGCCCGCCGCGCCCGGCCCGATCCGCCGGCGCCCGGTGGCCGCCTCGGCGGTCAGCACCAGAACCGGCGAGGCCCCGATGGTGAGCAGGGTGGCCACGCTCACGCCGACCGTCTGCACGGCCGCGAAGTAGGTGGCCTGGAAGAGCGCGGCGAGCCCGCCGACGATCGCGATCCGGGTGCGGGCGTCCCGGCCCCGCGGCACCGGCCGGCGGGTCGCGGTGCGGACGGCGACCAGCAGCAGACCGCCGCCGCCGAGCCGGTAGGCGGCGACGGCCAGCGGGCCGAGACCGGTGTGGTGGGCGAGCAGGCTGCCGGTGAGCCCGCCGGTACCCCAGAGGACACCGGCGACGACGAGAAAGCCGACGCCGGACGTGTTTCGGTGCAACATGGACTTGTCACTCGCTTCTGCGACGAAGGATCAGGGTCGCGGAAAGCGGGGAGCCACGGCGTACGCCAGAAGAGCGCGCCCACCCGGGGCGCGCGACCGAAAGTCCCCGCTCAGGCGAGCGGCGGGGAGTTCACGATGCGACGCACGCCCCGATGTTATGCCGTCGCCGATTCGCCGGCCGCCGGGCACCCGGCAGACGGTAGCCTTCCGGCATGGTGAACAGGCGCGGGCGTGGCGAGCTCGAGTCCGAGGTGATGGCGGCACTGTGGGCCGCCGAGGGCCCGATGACCGCGGCCGGGGTGCAGACCGTGCTCGGTGACGGGCTGGCCTACAACACCGTGCAGACCATCCTGATCCGGCTGCTGGAAAAGGGCGTGGTCAAGCGGGCGCCGGCCGGGCGCGGTCACGCCTACTGGCCGGTTCAGGACGCGGCGACCACGGCCGCCGACCGCATGCGGGCGGCCCTCGACGGGCGGCCGGACCGGCGGGCGGTGCTGCAGCAGTTCGCGGCCGGCCTCGACGCGGTCGACGCCTCGACGCTACGGTCGCTGCTCGAGGAACGCGACTCGTGACCGCCGTCGTCTACCTGCCACTCCTGCTGCCGGTCCTGGTCTCGCTGGCCGCCCGCCGGGCCGCCGACCGCGGGCGGCCCGCTCTCGCGGTGAAAGGCCTGGTCGCGGCCGCGTTGGTGACCGCGGCGCTCTCGCTCTGGTCGCTGGTCCTGCTCGCCCTGACCCTCTTCGACGACGTGCCGCCGTGGCGTGCGCTCGGCGCCACCCCCGGCCTGCACCTGCCCAAACCGGTCCCCGACGCGGTCGCGGCGCTCGCGCTGGGCGCGCTCGGCTGGGCGGCGGTCCGGCTCGGGCGCGACCTGCGGCACCGGGCCGACACCGTACGCCGCCTGCGGGAAGCCGGAGCCCCCTCGGCCGGCCTGGTCGTCGCCGACTGGAACTCGCCGCTGGCGGTGGCCGTGCCCGGCCGCCCCGGCCACGTGCTGGTCACCAGCGGGATGCTGCGCGTGCTCGGCCCCGACGAACGCCGCGCGGTGCTGGCCCACGAACGGGCCCACCTCTCCCACCACCACCATCGGGCGGTGTCCGCGGCGGCGGCCGCGGCGGCGGTCAACCCGCTGCTGGTCCCGGTCCGCACCGCGGTCACCTACCTGGTCGAACGCTGGGCCGACGAGGAGGCCGCGGCGGTCGTCGACGACCGCGGCCTGGTGGCCCGCGCAGTCGCCCGGGCGGCCCTGGCAACCACGGGCGAGCCGCTGGCGCCGGCCTTGGGCGTACACGGCGGCGTCATCGTCCGGCGGGTGAGCGCCCTGCGCCGCCCACCGACCGGCGGCGGTGGCCTCCTCCCCTTGGCGGCCCTGGCCGCGGCGGCGGTGTGCCTCCTGGCCGGTGGCGACGCCACCACCGACTTCGTCGAGGTAGCCCGGGCCTGGCTGCGCTAGCCGCGGTCGAAGGCACCGCGGTGGGTGCGGGTCTCCTGACCCTCCGGTCAGCGGGCCGGGCCGCCGTAGCGCAGTGCGGCGTGGTGGGCCATGACCAGCGGGGCGGCGTAGGCGATCAGGTCCTTGACCCGCTGGTCCTCGCCCTTGGCCAGCTCCGTCCGGCCGGCGGCCAGCGCCTCCTCGTGTGCCTTGAGCTGGGTGCGCAGGTAGAGCCGGTCGAAGGCGGCCCGCGGCACCGACTGGTACTTCTTGACGAGGGCCAGCTGGGCCGCGGTCGGCGTGTCGGGCAGCTGCACGCCGGCGGCTCGGGCGACCGCGGTGAGGTGGGTCTCGATGGCGGTGTGGTCGCGGACGAAGCGGGCGCCCAAGGCTCGCACCCGGGGCGACACGCCGCGCTCCTGGGCGATGTTGCCGCCCGCGATCTCGGCCAGGTCGGCCTGGTGGGCGGCGCGGAGGAAGCTGGCATCCTGAACCGGCTCGGCGGCCGGCGGACCCACAGCGCCGGGGGCGGCCGACGCGGGGAGGGCGGAGAGCCCGGTCATCAGCACGGACAGGGCGATGCTTTTCAACAACATGGCGACCTCAGCGGCATAGTTCGGACATAGCGCTCACAAGCGTACGGAAAGGACCGTGGGAGCGGGGGGAATCGCCGGACCACCGGCGGGGTTGGAGGCGACTGTGAAGAAGATCGGTTTCCTGTCCTTCGGGCACTGGCGCGACGCGGCCGGGTCGCAGACCCGCAGCGCGGCCGATGCGCTGCTGCAGACCATCGAGCTGGCCGAAGCGGCCGACGAGCTGGGGGTGAACGGCGCGTTCGTACGCGTGCACCACTTCGAGCGTCAGCTCGCATCGCCCTTTCCGTTGCTCAGCGCCATCGCCGCCCGCACCCGTACGATCGAGATGGGCACCGGCGTGATCGACATGCGCTACGAGAACCCGCTCTACATGGCCGAGGAGGCCGCCGCCACCGACCTGATCAGCGGCGGACGGCTGCAGCTCGGGGTGAGCCGCGGATCGCCGGAGACGGTTCTCGAGGGGGCGCGAAGCTTCGGCTACGAGGCGCCCGACGGCATGACCGCGGCCGACCTCGCCCGGCAGAAGACCGAGGTGTTCCTGCAGGCGATCGAGGGCGCGGCGGTCGCCCGCACCGACCCGGCCCGCACCGGCGGCATCAGCGGCGGTCTCGCGGTCACGCCGCAGTCGCCGGGCCTGCGCGACCGCATCTGGTGGGGCGCCGGCACCCGGGCGACCGCGCAGTGGGCCGCCACCCTCGGCGTCAACCTGCAGAGTTCGACGCTGCTGACCGAGGACACCGGGGTGCCGTTCGACGAGTTGCAGGCCGAGCAGATCCAGCTTTACCGGGACTCCTTCGCCGAGGCCGGGCACACCCGCGCCGCGCAGGTGTCGATCTCCCGGAGCGTGCTGCCGATCACCGAGGAGATCGATCGGATCTACTTCGGCACGCAGGCTCACGACGACCAGGTCGGGCTGCTCGAGGGGGTGCGGTCACGCTTCGGGCGTACGTTCGTGGGTGACCCGGCGCAGATCGCCCAGGAGCTGGCCGCCGACAAGGCCGTGCAGGCCGCCGACTACGTGCTCTTCACCGTCCCGAACCAGCTCGGCGTCGAGTACAACGCCCGCATCCTCGAGACGATCACCAAGCACATCGCGCCGGAAATCGGCTGGAGCGCGGCCTAGATTCGACGGTGTGGAATATGTGAAATTCGGAAACACCGGCATGGACGTCTCGCGGGTGTGCCTCGGTGCGATGAGCTACGGCGTACCGGACCGGGGACCGCACCCGTGGACCCTGCCGGAAGATGAGGCACGGCCGTTCGTCCGTCAGGCTCTTGACCTCGGGATCAATTTCTTCGACACGGCCAACGTCTACTCCGACGGCACCAGCGAGGAGATCCTCGGGCGGGCGCTCAAAGACATGGCCCGCCGGGACGAGATCGTGCTCGCGACCAAGGTGCACGGCGTCCGCAGGCCGGGGCCGAACGGCGGCGGACTCTCCCGCAAGCACATCCTGAGCGAGATCGACGCCTCGCTGAAGCGGCTCGGCACCGACTACGTCGACCTCTATCAGATCCACCGGCTCGACCCCGCGACGCCGATCGAGGAGACCCTCGAGGCGCTGCACGACGTGGTCAAGGCGGGCAAAGCCCGCTACATCGGCGCTTCCTCGATGTTCGCGTGGCAGTTCGCCCAGACGCTCTACCTGGCCGATCTGCACGGCTGGACCCGGTTCGTCTCGATGCAGAACCACTACAACCTCCTCTACCGCGAGGAGGAGCGCGAGATGCTGCCACTCTGCGCCGACCAGGGCATCGCCGTCATCCCGTGGAGCCCGCTCGCGCGCGGACGGCTCGCCCGGCCGCAACAGCAGGACGACACCGCACGCACCCGCGGCGACGAGTTCGGCCGGACGCTCTATCAGGGCGCCGAGGAAGCCGACCGCCGGATCGTCGACGCGGTGGGCGAGGTGGCCGGGAAACACGGCGTGCCGCGGGCCCAGGTGGCCCTGGCCTGGGTCGCCGCCAACCCGGTCGTCACGGCGCCGATCGTCGGCGCGACGAAACCCCACCATCTGACGGACGCGGTCGCCGCGGTCTCGCTTGCGCTCGACGACCAGGACGTACGCCTCCTCGAGTCGCACTATCTTCCAAGGGCGGTGGCCGGGTTCTGATGCGCCGGGGCGCGGCGCCTGTAGTCTCCCGGAAAAGAATTTCGGCAAACAGGGGCTCGTCCAGGTGTTCAGTCGTATCGCCATCGTCAACCGTGGTGAGGCCGCCATGCGGCTCATCCATGCCGTTCGTGAGCTGTCCGCGGAGACCGGGGCGGAGGTCGAGATCGTCGCCCTCTACACGGACGTGGACCGGTCGGCCACGTTCGTCCGTCAGGCCGACATCGCGTACGACCTCGGCCCGGCCGCCGGTCGGCCCTACCTCGACCTCAAGGTCCTCGAGCACGCGCTGGTCGAGACCGGGGCCGACGCGGCCTGGGTCGGCTGGGGCTTCGTGGCCGAAGATCCGGCGTTCGCCGAGCTGTGCGAGCGCATCGGGGTCACGTTCATCGGCCCGTCGCCCGACGCCATGCGCCAGCTCGGCGACAAGATCGGCGCGAAGCTGATCGCCGAAGAGGTCGGCGTCCCGGTCGCGCCGTGGAGCCGCGGCCCGGTCGAGACCCTGGAGGCCGCGCTCGAGGCGGCCCAGCGCATCGGCTACCCGCTGATGCTCAAGGCGACCGCGGGCGGCGGCGGCCGCGGCATCCGCGTCGTGCGCGACCCCGACCAGCTGGCCGACGCCTACGAGCGCACCAGCCAGGAGGCGGCGCGCGCCTTCGGCAGCGGCATCGTCTTCCTGGAGCGCCTGGTCACCGGCGCCCGCCACGTCGAGGTGCAGGTGATCGCCGACGGGCAGGGCACCGCGTGGGCACTCGGCGTGCGCGACTGCTCGGTGCAGCGCCGCAACCAGAAGGTCATCGAGGAGTCGGCGTCGCCGGTGCTCCCGCCCGAGCGAGCGGCCGAGCTCAAGGAGTCAGCCGCGCGCCTGGCGGTGCGGGTCGGCTACCGCGGGGCGGCCACGGTCGAGTTCCTCTACCACCCGGGCGACGACCTGCTCGCCTTCCTCGAGGTCAACACCCGGCTCCAGGTCGAGCACCCGATCACCGAGTCGACCAACGGGTTCGACCTCGTCAAGGCCCAGATCCACGTCGCGTCCGGCAACCGGCTCGAGGGCACGCCGCCGGTCGAGCGCGGCCACGCCATCGAGGCCCGGCTCAACGCGGAGGACCCCGACCGCGACTTCGCGCCCTCCCCCGGCCGCATCGCGCGGCTCGACCTGCCGGCCGGTCCGGGCATCCGGGTCGACACCGGGGTCAGCGAGGGCGACACCATCCCGGGTGACTTCGACTCGATGATCGCCAAGGTCATCGCGTACGGGAAGGACCGCGAGGAGGCCCTCGGCCGACTCCGCCGGGCCATGGCCGAGACCACCGTCATCATCGAGGGCGGCACGACCAACAAGAGCTTCGTGCTCGACCTGCTCGACCAGCCCGAGGTGATCGACGGCAGCGCCGACACCGGCTGGATCGACCGGGTCCGCGGCGAGGGCCGGCTGGTCTCCCAGCGGCACTCGGCGGTCGCGCTGGCCGCGGCGGCCATCGAGGCGTACGAGGAGGACGAGCGCGTCGAACGCCAGCGCCTCCTGTCGACCGCGTTCGGCGGCCGGCCCCAGGTGCGCCACGAGAGCGGCCGGCCGCTCGACCTGAAGCTGCGCGGGGCGACCTACCGGGTGAAGGTGGCCCGGGTCGGTGCCCACCGGTTCCGGGTCGGCGTCGAGGCGGGCTCCGACGGGCGCACGGCCGACGTCGAGCTGGAGCGGTACGACAAGCACAGCGGGCGCATCGTGGTCAACGGCGCCCGGCACAAGCTGCTCACCGGCACCCACGGCTCGATCCATCTGGTCGAGGTCGACGGCGTCACCCACCGCATCAGCCGCGACGAGGGCGGCGTGCTGCGCGCCCCGATGCCCGCGCTGGTCGTCGCCACTCCCCTGGCGCCGGGCGCCGAGGTCGAGGCGGGCGCGCCGGTGCTGGTGCTCGAGGCGATGAAGATGGAGGCGGTGCTCCGGGCGCCGTTCAAGGCCCGGGTCAAGGAGTGCCTGGTCTCGGTCGGCGCCAAGGTCGACGCCGGGGCGGCGCTGCTGCGTCTGGAGCCCATCGGTGACGCCTCGGCCGAAGTCGCGGCAGCCGGAGAGCATGTCGAGATCGACCTGCCGTCGGCCGCCGGCACCTCGCCCGGGCAACGGACGGCACGCGGCCAGGACGACCTGCGCAGCCTGCTGCTCGGCTTCGACGTCGACCCGCACGACGAGCGCCGGGTGCTCGCCGACTACCTGGCCGCGCGCGCTTCCTCGGTCGAGGCCGGGGTGCGCCCGCTGGCCGGCGAGGTCGAACTGCTCGACGTCTTCGCCGACCTGACCGAGCTGAGCCGCAACCGCCCGGCCGGCGAGGACGGCGGCAGCGACACCCGGGTGCACAGCGCCCGCGAATACTTCCACACCTACCTGCAGAGCCTCGACGTCGAACGGGCCGGTCTGCCGGCGACGTTCCAGGCCCGGCTGGCCAAGGCGCTCGGCCGCTACGGCGTCACCGAACTGGAACGCACCCCGGCGCTGGAGGCCGCGGTCTTCCGCATCTTCCTGGCCCAGCAGCGGACGGCCGCCGACGCCACGGTGATCGTCAGCCTGCTGCGCATCTGGCTCACCGAGGGGCCGCCCGACGACACCCTGCGCGAACCGGCCGGTCTCGTCCTGGAACGCCTCATCACGGCCGCCCAGGTGCGTTTCCCGGCCGTGGCCGACCTGGCCCGCGCGGTCGTCTTCGCCTGGTTCGGCATGCCGCTGCTGCGGCGCAACCGGGCCCGGGTCTACGCCGAAGTCCGCAAGAGTCTGCGCCACCTCGACGAGCAGCCGCAGGCCGCCGACCGCGACGAGCGGGTCGCCGAGATGGTGCGCAGCACCGAGCCGCTGGTGCGGGTGCTCGGCCAGCGTCTGCGCCGGGCCAACCTCGACAACTCGGTGATGCTCGAGGTGCTGACCCGCCGCTACTACGGCAACAAGGAACTCTCCGCCGTCCGCACCGAAGAGGCGGCGGGCGGCAAGTTCGTGATCGCCGAGCGGCACGCCGGGTCGACGATCGTGTCGGCCGCCGTCGACATCGACAAGCTCGGCGAGGCGCTCGACGGGCTGGCCGCGCTGGCCGACGGCGACACCGCGATCGACGCCGACATCTACCTCGCGTGGGAGGGCCAGCCGGCCGACTCCGACGCGCTGGCCGCCGCGCTGCTGGAGGTCGTCGCCGCGCACCCGCTGCCCCACCGGGTCGGGCGGGTCACGACAACGGTCGCGGGCCGCGGCGGCGCGGTCATGCACCACCACGTGACGTTCCGCCGGAGTGCCGCCGGCATGGTCGAGGAGCGGTTGATCCGCGGCCTCCACCCGCGGGTCGCCCAGCGCATGCAGCTGGAACGCCTCCGCAAGTTCGACCTCACCCGGCTGCCGTCCTCGGACGAGGAGATCTACCTCTTCCGCTGCATCGCCCGGGAAAACCCGGCCGACGACCGGCTGATCGCCTTCGCCCAGGTACGCGACCTGACCGAACTCCGGGAGCACGACGGCCGCCTGGTCGCCCTGCCCACGGCCGAGGACACGATCGCGACCTGCCTCGACTCGATCCGCCGGGCCCAGCAGCAGCGGCCGTCCGACAAGCGGTTCAACACCAACCGCATCGTCATCTACGTGTGGCCGCCGGTGTCGATCAGCCGCGACGAGATGGAGATGATCGCCCGCCGCATCGCGCCGACCACCGCCGGCGCGGGCCTCGAGGAGATCCTGTTCATCGCGCGGCGCATCGATTCGTCCGGCTCGCTGGTCAAGACCGCGGTGCGGATCACCTTCGAAGCGGCCGGCGGCACCTCGCTGACCATCGGCGAGCCCTCCGACGAGCCGATCGAGCCGCTGGACGGCTACCGGCAGAAGGTGCTGCGGGCCCGCGCACGCAACACCGAATACCCGTACGAGCTGGCCGGCCTGATCGGCGACTTCGTCGAGCACGACCTGTCCGACGGCGTTCTGGTGCCGGTCGACCGGCCCAAGGGGCGCAACAGCGCGGCCATGGTCGCCGGCGTGGTCACGTCGGTCACCGACCGGCATCCCGAGGGCGTGACCCGGGTCGTGCTGCTCGGCGACCCGACCAAGTCGCTGGGTGCGCTGTCGGAGCCGGAGTGCCGCCGGGTGATCGCGGCCCTCGACCTGGCCTCGCAGATGGCCGTCCCGCTCGAGTGGTACGCGCTGTCGTCCGGCGCGCGCATCTCGATGGACTCGGGCACCGAAAACATGGACTGGGTGGCGGCCGCACTCAAGCGGATCGTCGAGTTCACCCAGGCCGGCGGCGAGATCAACATCGTGGTGGCGGGCATCAACGTC
Organism: Actinoplanes sp. NPDC051343; assembly: GCF_044455125.1. Lineage (NCBI taxonomy): Bacteria > Bacillati > Actinomycetota > Actinomycetes > Micromonosporales > Micromonosporaceae > Actinoplanes > Actinoplanes sp. NPDC051343. The sequence continues at coordinate 32,387 of NZ_JBITEL010000021.1, read as the reverse complement.
GGTGCACAGCCCTACTGGAACGCCGAAGCCACGATGCTCATGCACACCAAGGGCATCCTGGTGATGACGCCCGAGTCGGCGATGGTGCTCACCGGCAAGCAGGCGCTCGACTTCTCCGGCGGAGTGTCGGCCGAGGACAACTTCGGCATCGGCGGCTACGACCGGGTGATGGGCCCCAACGGTCAGGCCCAATACTGGGCGCCGTCATTGAGTGCCGCCCACGACGTGCTGATGGCCCACTACGACCACACGTACGTCGTACCGGGCGAAAGCGCGCCGCGGCGCGCCCCTTCCTCGGACCCGGCCGACCGCGACATCTCGGACTTCCCCCACAGCATCCCGGACAGCGACTTCACCACGGTCGGCCAGATCTTCTCGGCGGTGTCCAACCCCGACCGCAAAAAGCCGTTCGACATCCGCACGGTGATGCGCGCGCTCGCCGACCAGGACCACCCGGTGCTGGAACGGTGGGCCGGCATGGCCGACGCGGAAACCGCGGTGGTGCAGGACGTACGCCTCGGCGGCATCCCGGTCTGCCTGCTCGGCATCGAGTCACAGCCGGTGCCCCGGCGCGGATTCCCGCCCACCGACGGCCCCGACACCTACACCGCGGGCACGCTGTTCCCGCGCTCCTCGAAGAAGGCGGCCCGCGCGATCAACGCGGCCAGCGGCAACCGCCCGCTGGTCGTGCTGGCCAACCTGTCCGGCTTCGACGGCTCACCGGAGTCGATGCGCAAGCTCCAGCTGGAGTACGGCGCCGAGATCGGCCGGGCCATCGTCAACTTCGACGGCCCGATCGTCTTCACGGTAATTTCCCGCTACCACGGCGGCGCGTTCGTGGTCTTCTCGAAGGCGCTCAACCCGCGGATGACGGTGCTGGCGCTGGAGGGCTCGTTCGCCTCGGTGCTGGGCGGCGCCCCAGCCGCGGCGGCGGTCTTCGCCGGCGACGTCAACGCCCGCACGGCGTCAGACCCCCGGGTAAAGGCGCTCGAGCAGCGGCTGGCGACGGCGTCGGGCACCGACCGGGGCCCGCTGGCCGCCGAGCTGGACGAGCTGCGGGCGTCGGTGCGGGCCGAGAAGCTCAACGAGGTGGCGGCCGAGTTCGACCGGGTGCACAGCATTCAGCGCGCGGTCCGGGTCGGCTCAGTCGACGCCGTGATCACCGCCGCCGAGCTCCGGCCCCGCATCATCGCGGCGATCGAGTCGGGCCTGACCGAGTAGTCCGGTTTCGCCGGGCCGGGCGGCTTCGGCCGCCCGGCCGCACACCTGCCGCCGACCGGCGGGCCGCTCACGCACGGTGACGGGTGCGGGAGGCGAGACGCACCTTGTCCGCGGCAGATCCGGATACTCATGGCGCTCCCGCTTCTCCTGGTCGTGTCGCACCGTGGGTACTGAGCTGAGCCTTTTAGCTCGCAGATTATCCGCGTGCTGATTGCATCTTCCGATTCAACGAGCACAATGGACGCCGTGGACGGACGCGCGTACCTGGTGAGCCTGATTGATCAACGCTTGCGCCGCAGCGGTGAGCGGGTCACAAATGCCTTGGACCTCGCCGAACTGAAAGGCGTGGCCCAAGGTCTGGTGGCCTCTGGCGCTTTAACCACGGAGGCGATGCGGGATCTTCTCGCCGAGAAGGGTGTGGAACCCCCACTGGGAGCAGTTGTACTGCAGGATGATGCACGTGCAACATTCACCCAGGCGGATAACAGCGCTCGGCGAGCTGCAGTGGAGTCACTCGCAGCCGACCGAGCAACGGGTGCCGACACGCACGAGTTTCTCAGTCGCGTTATACCCGCTGTGGGCCAAGAGTTGGACATCGCTGGCCGCAAGGCCTCACTCATCTCCCTCGACGTCTGGTCGAGACTGTTCGTCTTACGGTTCGCGTATCCGTCAAGCGATCTGCGATTCTCCACCGACGTTGCGGCTGCGCACTGGTATGCGGAGGACGATCGCAAAACCCGCTTCGACAGCTGTGGCAGCGCATGGGACGGCATCGATGGCATGGCGTTTCACCAGCAGTATTTCAAACCGGGAATCCCTGACGGGGTCTCTGAACTGGAATTTTCGGTTGAGCTTCGAGGCGCGAAGAGTACGGCGTCAATCAGAGTTTCATGAATGGATAGGCGTAGGCGCGGATGGGAACCGTTCGATCCCATTCGCACCTACGTGTGCCCTGGTCGATGTTCCGCTTTTCATTAGTTCAGTGTGTCGCCGGTATTGATGTCACGGTCGTGATTGGAAGGCATTCAAGGACGTCAGGCGTCTGCGGGAGTGGCGCTTTGCAGTCCGAGTTCCACTCGCTCCATATGTAGCCTGCCGGCAGCATCATGAGCTGGTCGCCACTTCCCCAATAAGACCCCACGCACGCTGCGGCGACGCATGAGAGCGTTTTGTCGCCGGTGGGGATGGCGTTACACGTGCCGCATCCTTTAGCAGGAGTCGAATTGATATTTGACCCGTTGAACCAAAGAGTTGCCTGCGTGCTCAGAGCTGCCATCGATTGCCCAGAGGCTGTGGGAGTGCAAGTGATACCGGCGCCGAACGTGACAACCGCGTTGGTGATGGCTCCGTTCGTGTAGTACGCCTTCCAACTGACATGGAGTTGCGACCAATAATCACATCCCCCGAGCGGTGGAACCTGCAATGTGCTGACGGCACCTTCGGCGGGTCGAGAAACCGCCTTCCCTACATGAACCTTGGCGACGCCGCCGCCATAGAGCACAACCGAGCCTCTGGGCGTATTCCCTGCCGCGGGCGACGGGTCGGCGAAAGCCGCTGTCGGCGCAACCGTCACAGCGGCGGCACCGAGTCCAAGACTGAGCAATACAAGCCAGATTTTGCGCGCACGATTTCGCAAAGTAATCTCCCTCTGATCGGTGCCGTAGGCACGGCAAAACGCTGAATCCCGTCCGCCTAATCGGCAGCGAGAAATTTCAGCTGGACCTGTTGGAGGCCGAGTGGGGACTACGCCCTACACTCAATTCGATGACTTTCGCGACCATCGCTCGTATTGCGGCGATGGCCCCCGCGGAACCCGTTCCATCGACACGCGTCGAAGACTATCGGTGATTCTTAACGGCTACAATGCCCATGGAGTCTTACCGGTTGGCACAGTGTGAAAGCCGCAGCCGCCCATAGGGCTCGCCATGAGGCGTTGTGCGGCGTATAACGGTCCACACTCGACGGTGCAGCTGAATCGCCGCCATTCCGTCAACTCCAATGGGCACCACGCAGCGATGACGGCTGCCGTCCGGCCGCCGCTTACCGCGGTCACCACGCGCAGCGAGAGTCACCACCCCGCAGCGAGGGCCCGCGACCATCGGCTACCGAAGCTCGCTCCGCAGCAGACGGATGTCCGTGAGACCGCGGCGAACGGCGCCGGCGGCTTAAATGAAGATCGATGATCGCGCTCACGTCTAGCGTGGTGGCGTGACATCAGGAAGGGCCTTCGGTACGAGCAGAGGTGACTAATCAGCCTGGTGGCCACGCCGAAGTCGGCGGCGGCCGGAGAGGAGCACAGGGTGCAGGCTCATCTGTTCTCGGGCGAGCCGCCCGAGCCGATGCTGGCGGCGGGACGTGCCGTCTACGCGGCGGCCTTCGGCCAATCGCCGTACCACGAAGGACCGGAGCAGGCCGACGGCTTCGTCGCGCGGGTCCGGCGGTACGCGTCCGAGCGGGACGGCGTACGCGTGGTGATCGTGACCGGCGACGAGGGACCGACCGCCGTCGGCCTGGCCGTCCTCGCCCGCCCCGGCGACTGGTGGCGCGACCGGGCCGCCGAGGCCGCCGGTGACGACGCGGCCAAACGCTGGATGGGCGAACTCTGCGTCGAGGTCGTCCACCTGGCCGTCCACCCGCGGGCGCAGGGCCGAGGGCTGGGCAAGCTGGCCCACGATCTGCTGATCGCCGGTTCACCCGCCCCGACCGCGATCCTCGCCTGCAACCCGGTGGCCGAGCGAGCACACCGGCTGTACACCAATCGCGGCTGGACCACCATCGCCGAGGACTTCCAGACGGGCGGCGGTCCCGGCGGCTCGCTGTTGATGGCCCGCGACATCTGAGCAAGCCGCCCGAGCCGAACGGCGCGGCCTCCGTCGATCGGCGGCAGAATGAGCCCGGCGGCGCACACAAAAGGGGAGGCGCTTGATGAGTGAAGGGTTCTACTCCCACGCGACGCTGTATGACCTGATGTTCCCGGGCGGCGGCCCCGCAGTCGACTTCTACCGGGCCGCCGCCGATCGGCAGGGCGGCCGCGTACTGGAGCTCGGTTGCGGCACGGGACACAAGCTGATCCCCGTCGCCTCCGACGGGCATCCGTGCGTCGGCCTGGACTTCTCGGCAGACATGCTGGCCGAGGCCCGACGCAAGGCGAACGAGCGCGGTGTAACGGTGGAATGGATACCGGGCGACATGCGAGCCTTCGATCTGGGCCGCACCTTCGACTTCGTGTTCATCACCGCCAATTCCCTGCTGCATCTGCATGAGGCTGAGGATCTGGTGAGCTGCTTCCGGTCGGTCCGAAAACACCTGGCACCTGGCGCACGGTTCGTCTTCGATGTGTTCAACCCGAGCGTGCATCTGCTTGCCGAAGCCGATGGCGTGCGGCGCACCCGGAAGTCGTTGTCGTTCACGGATCCCGACCGTGGCAACGTCAGCGTCGATATCACGGAGACCTACGACGCGCCCGCGCAAGTTACCCGCGGGACGTGGCGCCTCTCGACCGACTCCGAGCCCGACTTCGTCGTCGCGCCGCTCGACATCAGGAGCATCTTCCCCCAGGAGCTCCCGCTGCTCGTCAGACTCGGCGGCCTCCGGCTCATCGAGCGCTTCGGCGACTGGTCCGGTCGGCCGTTGGCCACGAATTCGCCGCTCCAGCTCTGCATCTGCGAGTCCGCGTGACCGAAGTTGATTGGCCCAAAATCCGCACGCTCACTCATGCACACGAGCGCGCGGCCTGAGCGGATGTCCAGGCGCGCGCCCCGGCGAAACATTGAGCCGGGGCGCCTCGAGTCAGCTATGCCACGAATCGGGAACGGCGTCGGCGTCCGATCAGGAAGCCGGCGCCGCCGATGAGCAGAAGCGCACCGCCGATGCCCGCCACGGTGCCGGTGGCGGTACCGGTCACGGGCAGCCCCCCGCCCTCGCCACCGGAAGCGCCCAGGCCGGCAGAGGAAGTAGGGACTGCTGCACCGGTCGTCGTGACGCTCGGCGTCGGAGTGGATTGAGTCGGAGTGGATTGAGTCGGAGTGGGCTGAGACGCGCAGTCAAGGGCACGTGCGGCGTACAGGCCGTCGTTCAGGTAAGCCAGGAAGGCGTCGATGGCTCCGTCGTCGAGCGCCTTACTTGCGGCCGCATTCACGTTGGCGCCCGCACCCGTCAACGTCCGGACCGCCGAGATCCGCAGATCCGTCGTCCAAGCTTGCTGCAGGCCCGACTTCAGGAATGTCCGCAGGTCATCCACGGTGCCGTCCAGCCGCTCCTGCACTGCACGGGGCAAGGTGGGCAGCGACTCGGCGTCTGCCTCGAACAGGATCTGGTTGGCCAGGATCCGCACCTGCACATCGGTGGCGCTGTCCAGATCGATGGTGACAAGCTTGCGAATATCCTTGTACACCTTGCGCTCGACCGTTTGGCAGGCCTCGTTGAGCCCCGTCGGTTCGCTTTGAGCCAGCGCCGGTGTCGCCGGAATCAGAAAGGCCAGCGCCATCAGGACGCCGGCCGACAACTTCCATCGCATGTGGGTCTTCCTCCCCGTTGCAAGCCAAAACGTGGAGATATTACCGACGCCCGACGAACATGCAAGACGTATGAGGGCGCGACCGGCATGCACCGTCGGTCGTGGACATTTATGCCGAGCGGTTATGGCGTCATTCATCCGGAATATCTCGTTCGACAGCGCTGATCCGTAGGCCCTGGCACGGTTCTGGAGCGACGTGGTCGGCCACCCGGTCGACCCCGAGTGCGTTCCCGACGACACCGAGGTCGTCATCGAACCACAGGGAGGCCCCCGGCTGTTCTTTCAAGCCGTTCCGGAGGACAAGACGGTGAAGAATCGCGTCCACGTCTGCCTTCAGCCGGATGATCGGGACCGCGACGCGGAGGTCGACCGGATCGCCGGCGACGAAGCTGGTGGCGAGTCGGCGGATAATGTCCTCACCGTCGTCGGCGGGCAGGTAGCTCGCGTTCTCGTACCGCTCGCTACTTTTCCACTCCCGCATGTCAGATGGGTCCTCACCGCGGCCCTGAAGTAGAACGGCTCGCCGCTGGGAAGTCGACCTCCGATCTGCACCGGTGCGGCGAAGCAGGTCATTTCGGCCCTCCATCCCTCTGCGTGAAGGACGGCAATCACGTCCTGCCACGCCCGCTCGTGCGCGCCAGCCCAGTCTGCCGAACCGCTCATGGGGCCATGATGGCGCAACGTCCCGCGCCCGGGGCAAAAGCCCTCACGGGACACCTCACGCATCGAATCCCGTTGGACCACGACCCCTGCCATGTTACCTTGGTCCCCCGGGACATAGATAACGAAGGGAGGGTGTCGTGACTTCGGCATCGCACAAGATTGAGCGGGTCCAGCTCGGCGTTCGCATGGAGACGCGACTGGTCAAAGTCCTGAAGGGCCTTGCAGAGTTCAACGACGAGACGCTCGGGGAACTGCTGGAAAAGATCGTCCTGCACTCCTTCGAACCGGTCCCCGGGGACGAAGGAGAGTCGAGCGCAAGCCCGCACGGCAAGGCTCAGCTCAAGGCGATCGAGGATCTCAAGAAGGTCTACGGGCTCGACTACGAGATACACAGCGCACGCGACTTTCCCAAGCAGTCGGGAGACGACTGAACCTCAAACGCGGCCGTCACGGGCCCGCTACGACCGCGAGCCCGCCACCAGAAGGCGCACAACCCGCCGCCGCCAAGGCGGGGTCAACGGCGTGCGGCGACCTTCTCAGGGACCACGGGCTCGGGCATCAGCGCAGGCTCCCGGACGGGCCCGGGCCGCAGGAAGACGGCCGCCAGCACCGCCGCGAGCGCTACCACGACCGCGGCCGTCAGCGACACCAGCACAAAAGCATTGCCGTAGGCGTGTTCGGCGGTCTGCCGCAGCTGGCTTCCCGCCGCCGCAGGCAAAGCAGCCGCCCGCGTCAGCGCGTCGACCAGCGTCCCCGGCAGCACCTGCCGATAGGCGGCCACACCCACCGACCCCAGCACCGCAATTCCCAGTGCACCCCCGAGCTCGGTGCCCGTCTCGGTCACCGCGGCCGCCATCCCCGCCCGCTCCGGCCGCACGGTCGACACGACCAGGTCGGTGGTGAGGATGTAGGCCGGCGCGAGTCCGACCGAGAAGATCACAGTGCCGGCCACGACGGCCGGGAGGGCGACCGCGCCGGCCGCCGCCAGCACGGCGAAGCCGACCGTCATCACGGCCAGGCCGCCCGCGATGACCCGGCCCACCGAGAACCAGCGGGTCAGTCGAGGACCGAACAGTGATGCCAGGAGGTAAGCCACGACCGACGGCAGAGTCCACAGCCCGGCGCGCAGCGGGGTCATGCCGAGCACCAGCTGGAGGTATTGGCCGATCGCGAACTGCGTGCCGTAGAGCACGAAGAACGACAGCGCGTTGGCGACCAGCGCGACCGACACCCGTACGTCCTTCAACAGGGCCAGGTCGAGCAGCGGCTGCGGGTGCCGGCGCTGACGGCGGAGAAACAGGCCGCCCAGGGCTCCGGCCGCGGCGATCGCCAGCAACGGCAACAGCTGCAGGCCGGACGCGGCCAGCCGTTTGAGCCCGTAGACGAAGGTCAGCACCGCGAACAGGCTCAGCAGCGCACCGAACCAGTCGAACCCGGTCGCGTCCCGGTCGCGCGATTCGGGCAGCAGGATCGGGCCGACGATCAGCAGCAGCGCGGTGGCCGGGGCCGCGATCACGAAGACCGAACCCCACCAGAAGTGTTCGAGCAGCACGCCGCCGATCAGGGGCGCGCCGACGCCGCCGAGCGAGAAACCGGCGCTCCACACGCCGAGGGCGAGGCCGCGCTGGCGCGGGTCGGCGAACATCGCCCGGATCAGCGCCAGCGTGGACGGCATCAGCGTCGCACCGGTGAGACCCATGAGGACGCGGGCGCCGATCAGCTGGGCCGGGCTGGTGGCGAACGCGGCGGCCAGCGAGGCGAGCGCGAACGCGGCGGAACCGGTGAGGAGCAGGCGGCGCCGGCCGATGCGGTCGCCGAGCACTCCGGCACCGATCAGGGTGCCGCTGAGGACGAAGACGTAGCTGTCGAGGATCCAGAGGAGCTGGACGTTGCTCGGCCGCAGGGCGGCGGTGAGGCTGGGCGCGGCGAGGTTGAGGACCTCGGCGTCGAGCGAGACGAGCAGGCAGGGCAGGACGAGGACGGCGAGTCCGGCCCAGTCACGTGCGGTTGCGGTCGCACGCATGATTTCACTCCCAACGAGTAACGCTTTGGCTGCGGTCATCACGTTACCCAGGAGAGGGTGGTGCCGCAACGCGATAACAGCGTTTATTGCGTTACGCTGAGGCTCATGGCGATCCGGATCGCGATCATGCCGCTCCACGAGCTGGTGGAGCTCGTCAACGAGTGGGGTACGCTGCCGCGCGAGTTCGACGGCCGCTCGGGCGCTCCGGCCGGTCACGAGCTGACCAGGCTCGCCGACGAGCTGCACCCGATTTTCGCCGCCGACGACGGGCGGGCGGCCCGGGTGACGGCCTTGCTGCGGCAGACCGAGGTGAGACCGATCCTCGCCGATGACCTCAGCCAGGCCTGGCTCGTCGACGACCCCCGGCAGGCCACGCGCGCAGCGGCTGCCCTCGCCCTGCGCGAGCAACTGGCCGAGCACCCGGGCCGCATCGGCGTCTGCGCCGACCGCCAGTGCGCCGACGTCTACGTCGACCTCTCCCCCGCCGGCCGCCGTCGCTTCTGCTGCCTCACCTGTCAGAACCGCGCCCGGGCCGAGGCGTTCCGCAAGCGCCGCGCTCTACCCATGTCCGGTCCATCGGAGTAAGCCAGAGGGTGTGAAGCTTCACGGCGAAGCGCTACGACTCATGGTGATCGTGGCGAGTCGGACGGTGGCACCACAAACCCCTGTACACCGACATCGTCCACCGGGCCGGCGTGGCCGGCGCGACCGTTCTGCACGGCATCGAGGGCTTCGGTGCCTCCAACGCCGTCCACACCACCCGGCTGCTGTCGCTCTCGGGCGACCTGCCGGTCACGATCATCATCGTCGACACCGAGGATAAGCCGGAGCTCCACGAGCTCCTCACCGACCACCTGGCGATGCTCGACCGGGTCGAGGTCATCTAACGGATTTCAGAGGTGGCGGCCGTCCGGATCGCAGTATTCCACCTTGTCGGTCATGCGGAACGGGCCGAGCAGGATGCCGCGCCGGAACGGCAGCCCCCGAGGCATGTCGTCGGCCGCCACCTCCAAAGTGAACTGCTGCAGCACCCGCAGCTGCTGCCCGCCGATCCGCACCGGCCGCCGCACCTCGTAGAGCGCCGACCACGGGCACTCGAAATAGCAGGTTCCGTTGGCGGGAGCGGCCATCGACACCACGTCACCGGCGGCGAGCGCGACGTCGACCTCGGCCTTGAGCGCGATGGTCGCCGCCGGGTCGGGATCCCACTGCCACAGCTCCTGGATCGCCCGCACGGCTCGCGGGTCGTTCTGCCAGCGGGCCCGGGTCACCGGGTCGGTCAGGCACCACGGATCGAAGCGGGCTCCGCCGGGCAGCGTGGCGATGTCCGGCCGTACGGCCGGTCGCAGCCCCCGGTACGAGTCGAGCAGTCGCGGCATCGCGGCAAGTTGCCCGGCGTGGTACCAGAGTTCCAGCGCCCGCTTCAGATTGTTCTCGATCAGCTCGTGCAGCGTCGGGTCGTGCCGCTGGATGCGCAGCCCGACCGCGTAGTCGGTGGCCGCGGCCGCCTCGGCCGCCATCTGCTTGAGCCGGTTGACCGCCGGCCGTCGCGAATCGGGCACGCCACGCCGCTCCAGCGTGTAGATCGCCACGTCGACGTGCTCACGGATCGGCGGCACCGCGGCCAGCATCGCGGTCAGGTGCTCCGGCGGGCACGGGTCCACTTCGGCCCACGGCGGCAGCCCGGCCGGCAGACCCAGCTCGAGGCTGATGTCGTAGTCCGGGTTGACGCGGGCCTGCCGCGCCCGCGACACCCACCCCTCGACGGCGGCGAACCAGCGGGCCGCCTGGTCGTAGGTGACCGGCGGGACGAACCCGACCGTGCCCGGCTTGGCCGCGTAGTCGGCGTCGAGGAACGTCTCCCCGAGCGTCTGCAGGACGAAAGCGTTCCAGGTCGCCAGATTATGGCTGGCGACCGCGAGCGAGACGGACCACGGAGAAGGCCCGGTTGCCCGGGCCTTCTCCGCGAGGATCAACTCGTCGTACGCCACCCGGCCGGCCGCCCGCAGAGCCTCCAAGAACGCCGCGTCGCGTTCCCCGCCGAGGGCCGCCCGCACCTTGGTCATCAGAGTCGGGCGCAGCGGGTCGGCCATGGACGTCCTCCATCGATCGCACGGGGCACTCACGGTACCGGCGCCGCGCGAGGCAGTCGATCAACCGGTCATCCGGCCGGCGCGGTGATGGTGATCGGCGCGTTGAAGTCGAAGTAGTCGATCGTCGACTGCAGGTAGTCCGGCACGTGCACGACGATGCGCTGGATCAGGTCGTCGGCGATCCAGATGTCGACGGTCGCCGACCGGTGGACGCTGTCGAGGTCGAACCAGGCCAGTTCGCCCTCCGGCAGGGCGGTGAGCGCGGCGCGGGAGACGTCGGTCAGATCGAGGCGGTAGTGCGTGGCGGTGGTACCGCGGATCGCCGTCGTACCCACCTTCTTGACGTTGGCGTCCTGCAGCGCGGCCCGGATGACGTGCTCGGTCGACTCGGCGAACGGCGCCAGCCGGCTCTCCGGGGTCAGCTTCTGCTTGCCGCTGTTCTCCGTGCGGCCCTGCTCGGTACGGATCTCCCAGGCGTAGTCGCCGACGACGGTCAGCTGGTCGGTGCCGATGCTGTCCTGGGACGAGAGCTGGAGGTCGTTGCCGTGGAACGAGGCCCGGGTGGTGGACCGGCCGCCGCCGGCGTCGATGGATTCGTCCACCGTACGCAGGGAGGTGACCTTGCCGGTGTGGGTGGCGGCGGTGAGCACGGCCGCCGAGGCGCTGCCGGGCCGGGTCGCCAGCACCCCGGTGGTCACCCCCGCGGCCAGGACCACCGCCACCGCGCCGGTCAGGGACGCGGACCGCCAGGTCCATCGCCGCCGGGAGGTGGCCGGCGCCTCGTGCTCGCGCTGCGGTGCCGGGATCGTCGTCTGTGTCATCGCCTTCTCCAGGATGCTGTCGTAGCGGAACGTGCCGGGCGCGGGGGCCGCGTCCGGGCGAGCGGGATCCCATCGGCTGAGCCGCGCCAGGTCGGCGTCGTCACGAGTGGTCATCGATCCTGCTCCGTTCGGTCCGGTCGTCATCCAGTACGTGTCCCGCCGCGGGCGGATCTCGCCGTTCGAGTTCGCGGGCGAGCCGGCGGCGCGCCTTGTACAGGCGCGAGGAGACGGTGGTCGCGCTGACTTCCAGCACCACCGCGATGTCGGCGACGTCGAGGTCGTCCCAGGCCCGCATCAGCAGCAGTTCCCGGTCGCCGGCCGACAGGGCGGCGAGCGAGCGCCACAACGCCGTCTCGGACGGCACCTCGTCCTCGTAGCTGACCGGCGGCGCGGCGTACCGGGCGAGCCGCAGGTGCAGGCGCCCCCGGCGCTCGGTCTCCCGCCGGTGGTTGGCCAGCACCCGCCGGGCCACCCCGAACAGCCACAGCCGGGCGGTGGCCGCCGGAATGTCAACGCGCCGCCGCCACGCCACGGCGAAAGTGTCGGCGCAGACGTCGTCGGCCTCGGTGGCCGAGGCCGTCCGGCGTCGCACGAAGCGCCACACGTCCGCGACGTGGGTTGCGTAGAAGTCGCGGAAAAGCTCCTCGGTCATGTCCCCTCCACCGGCCGGGCAGACGGCCTACCTGTACGTGTCCGGCGGTGGCGGAATCTCGCCGCCGTTACGGGCCGGAGCGGTAGGAGACGCCGTGCGGTTCGGCGCAGTGGTCGTCGAGGTCGGCCGGGACCTGCCCGAAGTGGTCGACCTGGAGGGTGCTGTGGCTGATCCGGTAGGTCGAGCGCAACAGCGCCTCGATCTGCCGCCGCACCGCGTGGCAGTCGCCGCCCGCGACGACCAGGACGTGCGCCGATAGCGCCGGCTGCCCGGAGGTGATCTGCCAGACGTGCAGGTCGTGCACCTCGACGACGTCGTCGACCGCGGCCACCCGGGCGCCGATCTCCGGCGGCTCGAGACCGGTGGGCGCCGCCTCGAGGAAGACCTTCCCCGATTCGCGGACCAGCCCGAGACCCGCCTTGGTCATCAGCACGACGACGACGAGGGTGGCGATCGGGTCGGCCCGGGTGAAGCCCGTCGCCAGAATGACGGCCCCGGCTACGGCGGTGGCGATGAACGCGTACAGGTCATTGACGATGTGCCGGAAGGCACCCTCGATGTTGAGGCTCGACCGGTTGGCCTTGCTCATCGCCCAGGCCGCGATCAGGTTGATCACGATGCCGCTCAGGGCCGTGATCAGCACCAGCGGGCCGACCACCGCGGGCGGGTCGATCAGCCGCCGGATCGCCTCGACACCCAGCCACACCGCCAGGATCAGCATGGTCAGGCCATTGGCCTGCGCGGAGAGGATCTCCGCGCGCTTGAGGCCGTACGTGTAACCGCCGCGCGGCGGCCGCGCGGCAAGTCGCATGGCGATCAACGCGAGCACGATCGCCCCGGCGTCGGTGAGCATGTGCCCGGCGTCCGACAGCAGCGCCAGCGAGTGGGCGATCAGGCCGACGACGACCTCGCCGAGCATGAACAGCGAGATCAGCGCCAGGGCCAGGCTCAGCCAGCGCCGGTCCGCGTCCGCCGACACTCCGTGGTCATGCCCCGCGTGCCCGCCGGCGCCCTGCTCGACGTCGCCGTGCCCCCTGTCACCGTACCCACTGTCGCCGTGCCCACTGTCGCCGTGCCCACTGTCGCCGTGCTCACTGTCGCCGTGCTCACTGTCGCGGTCGCCGTGCCCGTTCGGGCCGTGGTCGTGGTCGTGGTCGTGGCCGATGTCGTGTGCCGTCGGCATTCTCGGCCCCCTTCCGTCCTGACCCCGCACAACATATGCAGTCATTGCAATAGGTTCAGCCGTTCCATTGTCCCGCAACCCTCCCAGCGTGCCTTCCGTCACCCCCGCGGAGAGGCGCCTCAGGACTCCTTCAGCTGCCGGGCTGCAGGGTCCTTCGCATGATCGCACCCCGCGCCGTGACCGGGACCGCCCCGGTCGCGGTCTGGGAACTGGACGGCGTCCTGACCCGCCGGAACACCCTGCTGCCCTTCCTGCGGCGGGTCGCCGGCACCCGGGCGGTCCTCGACGCGGCGGCCATGGCCTTCATCCGCGAGTCCCCGGTGACCCTGGTCCTGCAGCGGACCCTCGGCGGGCTCGGAGTGGCCGAGGTCGACCGGGTGGCCCGCGCCTACGCCGCGCGGGTCGCCGCCCGGCTGCGCCCCGACACGCTGGCCCGCTGGCAGTGGCACCGCCGCCAGGGCCACCGCGTGGTCATCGCCTCCGCGTCGCCCGGCCTCTACGTGCACCACCTCGGCCGGCACCTCGGCGCCGACGCGGTGATCTGCACCGAGATGGCCACGGTCAACGGCCACCTGACCGGCGCTCTCCGCGGCGGCCCGTGCCAGGGACCCGAGAAGGCCCGCCGGGTCCTCGCCCACCTGACCGAGTCACCGGCGAGCCAGGTCTGGATCTACGCCGACGCCCACACCGACGACCGCCTGCTGGCCCTGGCCGACGTCCCGGTCCCGGTCTCGCCTCTGCGCGGCCTGAAAATCCCATAATTTGTAGGCCGACCGGGCGGGAATGCGCCTCGTTGTCTCATTTCGAGACACCGGCCGCGCGGTGCGCATGCGTACCGTGGTGGTGAGGTGGGTGCGATGGTCGCGATGATGCTGGCTGTGCTGGCCCCGCTGGCGCTGATCGCGCTGGCCACCGGGGCCATCCGGATGCGCGGCGGCTATGACCGCTGCCCGACCCACTCGCGCCCGACGGCCGCCTATTGCATGACCGCAAGGCCAACCGCGGACCGGCCGTAGAGCCGCCAGCATGACCGCAAGGCCAACCGCGGACCGGCCGTAGAGCCGCCAGCATGACCGCAAGGCCAACCGCGGACCGGCCGTAGAGCCGCCAGCATGACCGCAAGGCCAACTGCCGACCGGGCGTAAAGCCGGAAAGCCGCCTACTGCACCACCGCCAGGCCGACCGCGAACAGGACGTAGAACACCGCCGCCACGATCAGCCGCCCGGCCGTGGCGCGGCCGGTGCGGAACAGCACGAGCAGGTAGATCACCGAGAGCAGCGTCGCCACGCCGGCCAGCACGAGCGGGGCGTCGAAGTGCCACGGCGTGCCGAGCAGGCCGATGCCGGACGGCACCGTCGCCTGGATCATCATCGCGCCGGAGATGTTGGCCAGCGCCAGCGGCGTCTTGCCCTGCCGCACCCAGATGATCGCGTTCATAACCTCGGGCAGTTCCGTGGCGACCGGCGACAGCAGCAGTGCGACCACGATCGGCGACAGCCCGATGGCCGGCCCGGCCCACTCCAGTTGACGGACGAACAGCTGCGACGCCAGGAAGATCACGACCAGCGTGGCCAGGGTCTGCGCGACGACGGCGGGCGTGGACGGGCTCGTCCGGCGCGGCTGCAGCTTCAGCGGCTCCAGGTCCTCGTCGGCCGCGTGTTCGCCGCTGCCTCCGGTCTCCCGCCAGAAGTAGACCGCGTAGGCGGCGAAGAACAGCAGTCCGAGCCACGGCTTGATCGCGAACGCGACGAGGCCGAGCCCCACCTTCACCACGAAGATCGCGAGGAACCAGGTCTGGTCGCGGGCGAGGCGGCGCATGTCGGTGCCGTCGAGAGGGGCCGCCGGTGGTTCGGCGCCGGCGATTCCGCCGGCCATTTCCCGTACGCGCGTAAGGCGGCGGGACAGCAGCATCACGCCGGTCACCGCGTACGCGATCGTCCCGACCACCAACGGCCCGCCGAGTGCCGCTCCCACGCCGATGTCGTCGCCCGAATGCTTGCTCCCGAACAGGATCGCGACCAGCGTGACGACGCTTTCCGGCAGTGCCGTGCCGGCCGCTGCGAGGATCGTGCCGACCGCCAGCGGCCCGACTTTGAGCCGGGCTCCGAGCCATTCGACGGCGTTGACGAACCACTCGCAGGCCAGGTAGATGACCACCGCGCAGCCGAGCAGCAAGACGATGTGAATCACGAAGTGCCGTGTCCTTCCGCGCACCGCGGAGGGACGGCGACCTGCGGGGTAGCCCTCGACCCGCGGCGCGGACGTCGAGTCCGAACCGTTCGAATCGAAGGTCTCGCCCACCCGCGCGAGCGGGCCCGGGCGCCGGGATCTCCGGGGAGATCCAGCATGTCGACGCACCGGCGAGGGGGCTACTCCCCTTCAACGCCTCCAGCATACATAGGGTGGGGGGATGCAGCGCGTGGTGGTGACGGGAGCAACCGGGCACATCGGCACCTATCTGGTGCCGCGGCTGGTGCGGGCCGGCTACGAGGTCGTCGCGATGAGCCGTGGCGAGCGGCAGCCCTACCACGACCGCCCGGAGTGGCGTTCGGTGCGCCGGGTGACCCTCGACCGGGAGGCCGACGACGCGGGCGAGCGCATCGCCGCGGAGCGGCCGGACGTGGTGATCGACCTGATCTCCTTCACGCCCGAGTCCACGCAGAGACTCCTCGACGCGGTGCAGAAGACCAGGCCGCTGCTGGTGCACTGCGGCACGATCTGGGTGCACGGGCGGGCGGGCCGGGTTCCGCTCACCGAGGACGAGCCGCGCACGGCGTACGGCGACTACGGCACCGGCAAGGTGGCGATCGAGGAACTGCTGCATCTCCAGACCCGGACCGGCGGGGTGCCGAGTGTGGTGCTGCATCCCGGCCACATCACCGGGCCCGGGTGGCGGCCGATCAACCCGCAGGGCAATCTCGACGCCGACGTGTGGCGCCGGCTGGCCACCGGGGAGCCGCTGGCGCTGCCGGCGCTGGGCCTGGGCGTGCTCGGCCACGTGCACGCCGACGACGTGGCGCAGGCCTTCGAGCGGGCGATCACCCGGCCGGCCGCGATCGGGTCGAGTTTCCACGTGGTGGCCGAGCAGGCGATGACGTGCCGGGGCCTGGCCGAGGGCGTGGCGCGCTGGTTCGGCCGCGAGGCGGTGCTCGACCTGGTCGACTGGGACGAGTTCGAGCGGCGCACCGACCCGGCGCAGGCCGCGGCGACCCGCGACCACATCGAACGCAGCATCACGGCGAGCATCGACCGCGCGAAGCAGATCCTCGGCTACACCCCGCGCTACTCCTCGCTCGAGACCCTGCACGAGTCGGTCCGCTGGCTGGCAGCGCACGGCGAGGTCGAGGTGGGCGGCCAGGAGTTCTGAGCCCTCGCCGCGTCGTAGATGTCGGCGACCGCGTCGTACCGTGCGTCACGCATGAACGGGACGCTATCTTTCCCCGGGCAGGAGGCGGCGCAGAGCGGACTCCTGGGCCGCGCCCGATAGACCGCGCTTGGCCAGCAGGAAGAACGTCTTATGGTTCTGGCCGGCCACGTGGACGACGAACCCGCGCTTCGTCTCCAGCACGCTGTGCAGTTGCGCCCACGGGAACTGCCAGTTGCCGGCGTTGACCTTCATCGGGCCGTCGCCCATCGTGACCACCGGGATGTGACCGGCGATGCCGGAACCGGGATCGACGAGCACGTGGACCGGCTGCTGCAGCGCAGAGTTGCGCCGATAGAGGAAGCCGGTGCCGAGCTTCCCCATCACCGCGAAGAACAGCGCTATCACCACACCGAACACGGCCATCGCGGGCTGGCCGCCGACAACCGCCAGGACGGCGAACGCGATGCCGAACACGCACATCGCCCACGCCAGCCATCCGACGTGGCGCCTGCGGTTGCGGGCCTGGAACGCCTCGGCATAGTCGGCGGCCTCGGGCTGCCAGGACATCCGGATCACATCGACGGACTCTGCGGGGATCACCGCATGAGCATGCCTCAGCTTCCGGCCCGGACGAAGGCGGGGTCAGCGCAAGTAGGCGAGTTCGGGGAACTCCGCGCGGTAGGCGTCGATCAGCGCGCGGGCCAGCGGCACCGAGTCGACCAGCGGGTGGGACGCCATCGCGCGTACGGCGACCGCGCGTGATCCGCTCGCGGCGGCCTCCAGCACGGCCCGCTCGGTTGCCTTGACCCGCTGCACGAGCGGGACCCCGTGCGACGGCACCGACACCCCGGCCACCGGTACCGGGCCGTCCGAGGTCACCATGCACGGCACCTCGACTACCGCATCCGAGTCCACAATGTCGAGGACGCCGCGGTTGCGGACGTTGAGAATCAGCGAGGCGGGCGCGTCCGAGGCGAGTGCCCGCATCAGGTCGAGCGCTACCCGTTCATAGCCGCCGCCCTCATCGGCGGCGGAGCGATCCAGGCCCTCGAGCGCCATGTAGGTGGCGTCCCGTTCCCGCAGCGCCGACGTCCAAGCCGCGAGCGGATCACCCGAGGCGATGTCGGCGTAACAGGCCGACTGCCGGCGCAGCAGGAATTCGCCCCGGGTTTCCGGGGCCGCCTGCTCGGCGCGTACGCAAGAAGCGGTGTCGTAGTAATAGTGCAGGTATTCGTTCGGGACGGCCCGGAGCGCGCGCAAGCGCGCCGGGCCGAAAAGCCGGCCCTCCTCGAACGACAGGAGCACGTCGTCGTCAGGGGAATCCCAGAGCGACGGCAGCACGTCGACACCGTCGGACATCACCGAACTGAGCCAGCCCAGATGGTTGAGCCCGGCATAACCCACCGGAGCCGAGGGCGGCAGGCCCAGCGCGCGCACGACCCGGCGGGCCATCGCGGACGGCGAATCGCAGATGCCGATCACCCGGTCACCGAGGTGGGCCGCCATCGCCTCGGTGACCAGACCGGCCGGATTGGTGAAGTTGATGACCCACGCCTGCGGTGCGACCGCGGCGATGCGCCGGGCGATCGCGTCGGCGACGGGAACGGTGCGGAGACCGTACGAGACGCCGCCCGCACCGGTTGTCTCCTGCCCGAGCACACCGAGGCCGAGCGCCACTTTCTCGTCGATGACCCTTCCCGGCAGCCCGCGCACCCGAATGGCGCTGAACACGAAGTCGGCCCCGGTCAGCGCCTCGGTCAGATCGGTGGTCGCGAATCGGGACGGACCGTGGCCGGCCGACGCGGCCTGCGCTTGCAGCACGCGCGAAATGGCGGCCAGCCGCCCCGCGTCCACGTCGTGCAGAACCAGCGAGGTAATGGGCGACGACGGGTCGAGCAGCGCCGAATGCACCAGCGGCACCCGGAATCCGCCGCCGCCCAGGATGACGAGTTTCACCGCTGATCCCCCGCATCGGAGAGCCGGGCAATGGTGGCCGTGGCCCGGCGCACCGAACGCTGCTCCCCCTGCGGGATCACGTCGTCGAGGAAGCCGTAGCGGGCGGCGAGGAAAGCCTCGGAAGAATCGGTGTGGTGCTGCGAGGCGGAAGCCCGGGTCGCCCGCCACCAGTCCGCTATGTCGCCCCATCCGGGTGCCGACAACGATCCCCCGAAATGCTGCACCGACAGCGCCGCGATCAGATTGGCGAAGGCGAGCCGCTGGTCGAGGGGCCATCCGCGGAGGGTGCCGAGCACGAATCCGGCCGTGAATACGTCACCGGCGCCGGTCGGGTCGAGCGCTTCCAGCCGTACGCCGGGAACTTTCACCGACTCACCGGTCGTCGCGTCGACCGCCTCGGCCCCGTCGCTTCCCTGCGTCACGACGACCACCGGGACCAGACCGGAAAGCCGGCGCAACGCCTCACCCGGGCTTGCGGCCCGGGTGTATTGCATGGCCTCGACCGCGTTGGGCAGGAAGGCGTGGCAGTCGGAAAGGACGTCGAGCGCCTCGACCGGCCATTCCGCCGTGTCGTCCCACCCGACGTCGGCGAAGACGAGAGTGCCGTTCGCCCGCGCCGAGGCCACCCACGGCAGCGGCCCTTTGATCAGGCTGACCGAGGCGGCCCGCGCGGACGGCAGGGCGTCGACGAGACCGCTCGGACCGACCGGGAGCGGATGGCCGTGCGTGATCATGCTGCGGTCGCGCTGATAAGCCAGGGAGATTGTCACCGGCGAATGGCCCTCGTCGACCCGCCGCGACGCGGACAGGTCGATGCCCTCCTGGTCGCGGAGAATGTGCGCGCAGAAGTCGCCGTAGGCGTCGGTCGCCAGCGCGGTGCCCAGCCCGGTGTGCAGACCGAGCCGGGCCGCCGCCACCGCGAGATTGGCGATGCCGCCGGGGCAGGAGCCCATGCCGGGCGCCCAGACCTCGGCACCCGGCGACGGCAGTTCACGAAGGCCGGTGAAGATGATGTCGAGGTAGACGACACCGGGGACGAACAGGTCCAGTGCCGGGTTCATCCACCGATCTTAGTCGTCCAGATGTCCTCGTCAGCGGCGAGATCAGCCGACGCGCCACTGACGATTTCGACCCGCCAGGGCAGCGCGGCGCCCCGCCTTTCGATCCGATCGGAGGACACGGTGAAGGTGGTGTCCCCGACAACGACGGTGGTCGATTCGGAAGTGGGTTCGAAAAGACGCAACGTGATGCCGTCGCGGTAGTCGTAGTCCGGCCGGTCGGTCCGGTTACCGACCGGAATGACCGCACCCGGCCGCACCAGCAGCGGCACGCTGTCGAAGCCGTGGTTCTCCCGCACCCACGCCGGCCCCTCGATCACCTCGGTCGTCCCGAACCGGGTCCAGCGGCCCGCCGGCACGTAGTACTCGACGTCGCCGCCCGCGCTCATCACCGGCGCGACGAGCAGGTCGTCGCCGAGCATGTACTGCCGGTCGAGGTAGGTCACGGCCGGATCGTCGGGGAACCCGACGACCATCGGCCGCATCACCGGGAGTCCCTCGCGCCGGGTGCGGCGGGCCGCTTCGAACAGGTACGGCATGAGCCGGTACTTGAGGTGCGTGAAGTGCCGCAGCACGTCCACCGATTCGTCGTCGAACTGCCACGGCACCCGGTACGAGTGGTTGCCGTGCAGCCGGCTGTGGGAGCTGAGCAGCCCGAACGCCACCCACCGCTTGAACACCGCCGGGTCGGGGCGCCCCTCGAAGCCGCCGATGTCGTGGCTCCAGAACCCGAAGCCGGACGACAGCAGCGACAGCCCGCCGCGCAGGCTCTCGGCCATCGACTCGAAGGTGGCCGAGTTGTCGCCGCCCCAGTGCACCGGGAACTGCTGGCCGCCGACGGTCGCGCTGCGGGCGAAGAGCACCGCCTCGCCCTGCCCACGGGCCTCCTCGAGCACGTCGAAGACGGTCTGGTTGTAGAGCTGGGTGTAGTAGTTGTGCATCCGTTCCGGATCGGAACCGTCG
This sequence comes from Actinoplanes sp. NPDC051343, assembly GCF_044455125.1. Taxonomy (NCBI): domain Bacteria; kingdom Bacillati; phylum Actinomycetota; class Actinomycetes; order Micromonosporales; family Micromonosporaceae; genus Actinoplanes; species Actinoplanes sp. NPDC051343. The sequence continues at coordinate 11,870 of NZ_JBITEL010000021.1, read as the reverse complement.
TGCCAGACCACGTCGGTCGGAATGCGCTCGCCGAAGTCCGACTTGAACGCGTCCACGCCCATATCCGTCAGGCCTCGCAGTTTGCCGGCGAACCATGCACGGGCGGACGGGTTCGTGAAGTCGACCAGGCCCATCCCGGCCTGCCACTTGTCCCACTGCCAGACGTCGCCGTTCGCCTTTTTCACGAGATAGCCGCGAGCGAGGCCCTCGGCGAACATCGCCGACCGCTGGGCGATGTACGGGTTGATCCACAGACACACGCGCAGCCCCCGGTCGTGCAGGCGCTTGATCATGCCCGGCGGGTCGGGGAAGATCCGCGCGTCCCACTCGAAGTCGCACCAGTGGAACTCGCGCATCCAGAACGTGTCGAAGTGGAAGACGCTCAGCGGCAGGTCGCGCTCGGCCATCCCGTCGACGAACTTGTTGACCGTCTCCTCGTCGTACGGGGTGGTGAACGACGTGGTCAGCCAGAGGCCGAACGACCAGGCCGGGGGCAGCGCCGCCCGGCCGGTCAGGGCGGTGTACTTCTTCAGCACCTCGGCCGGGGTCGGGCCGTAGATGACCAGGTAGGACATGGTCTGACCGGCCACGCTGAACTGGGTGCGGGTGACCATCTCGCTGGCCACCTCGAACGAGACCTTGCCCGGGTGGTCGACCAGCACGCCGTACCCGCGGTTGGTCAGATAGAACGGGACGTTCTTGTACGCCTGCTCGCTGCTGGTGCCGCCGTCCTCGTTCCAGATGTCGATGCTCTGTCCGTTCTTGACGAACGGCCCGAAGTGCTCGCCCAGCCCGTAGACCGCCTCGCCGACCCCGAGGTCGAGCTGTTCGTGCACGTAGTGCTCGCCGCTCGCGGTGTCGACGATGCCCATGCCCTTCCAGCCCGAGCCGGTGATGCGCCGGCCCTCGGCGAGGAAGTCGAGCCCCCAGTTGTCGCTCGTGTTGAACCGCGCGGTCAGCCGGCCCGACGTGAGTTCGGCCGGCGCGACGCTCACGTCGCCCTTCTCCTGCGAGATGGCGAAGTTCGGCTCCTTGGGCACACCCCCGAGGAAGTGACCGATCGTGACCCGGACGACGTCGGGCATCGGCGCCTCGACACGGATCGTGATGATCGGCGTGTTCAGGGTGTCGCCGCGGGTCGCCACCGGCTTGATCGTGGCGTACGCGGTCAGCGACGTCTCGTCGGTGTCGGTGTCGTGCAGCTGCGAGGGATGCAGCACCGTGAACCCGTCGCGCTTGTGCCAGTAGCCGTCGGTGAACTTCATGGGGGTCCTTTACTTGATGGCGCCGGCGGCGATGCCGCGGGTGAGCGTGCGCTGGAAGATCACGAAGAACAGCACCGCGGGCAGGATGCCGATCAGCGCCGAGGCGCTCGTCGTGGTCGCGTCCATGAGGCGGTCGCCCTGCAGGACGCCGAGCGCCACCGGGACGGTCTGTTTGTCGTTCGAGATCAGGAAGACCAGCGGCAGGAGGAACTCGTTCCACGTCCAGATGAAGAAGAACGTGAACAGCACGCCGAGCGTCGGGCGGCTGACCGGCACGACGACCCGCCACAGCGCGCGCCATTTGCCGGCGCCGTCGATGCTGGCCGCCTCGAGCAGTTCGGTCGGGAAATCGGCGTACACCGAGGTGAGCAGATAGGTGCCGAACGCGCTCTGGATGACGGTGAAGATAATGATGATCGAGAGCAGGTTGTCGTAGAGCCCGAGCTGCTTCGAGAAGTAGTACAGCGGGTAGATCAGGGCTTCCTGCGGAAGCAGATTGGCGACCAGGAAGAAGACCAGGAAATAGACCCGGCCGCGGACGCGGCCGATGCCGAGGGCGTACGCGTTGAGAATGCTCAGAAGCACACCGAGCACCGCGACGGCGAGACTGGAGATGAAGCTGTTGAACAGTTTCTCGCCGAAGTCGACCCGGTTCCAGAAGTCGACGATGCCCCGGAAATAGAGGTGGTGGGGCAGCGCGAGCGGGCCGTGCCCGGCGTAGTCGGCCGGGCTCTTGACCGCGTTGATGACGACCACGAGAAGTGGCGCGACGATCAGGAGCAGCAGGATCAGCAGTCCGATGAGGACGGCGTACCGGACCGGGTTGCGCCGCTTCGCGGCCTTGGGTGATCCTTCTCGCAGCTCGGGTTTTTCCAAGGTCGCTGTCGTCATCGGGATTGCCTTTCCGCCCGGTTCTGCAGGCGCAGGAAGACGAACGCCAGCACGATGATCAGCACGGTCAGCACGGTCGAGATCGCCGAGCCGTAGCCGACCTGAGCCTTCTCGAAGTAGTTCCGGTAGGCGAAGTAGGACGGCACGATCGTCGCGTTGCTAGGACCGCCCCGGGTGAGCACGAAGATCTGCGCGAACACTTTGAGCGCCGCGATCGTGGTGGTGATCAGCACGACGTAGAACTCGGGCCGGATCATGTAGACCGTGATCCTGCGGAAGCGCTGCCACCAGCTCGCGCCGTCCAGGTCGGCCGCCTCGTAGAGCGAGGGGTCGACGCGCTGCAGGCCCGACATGAACATCACGATCGGGTAGCCGAGCTGGATCCAGATCAGCACCGCCATGACCGTGAACAGCGCGTACTTCGGGTTGCCGAGCCAGTCGACGGCGAGGCCGTGCAGGCCGACCGCGTTGAGGATCTTGTTGAGGGCGCCGTAGTCGGGGTGCAGGATCCAGCCCCAGATGATGCCGGTCACCGCGAGCGGGATGACCTGCGGCAGATAGAAACCGGACCGGAAGAAGCTGGCCCACCGGTCGCTGAAACGCTTGCCCACGTAGTCGAACAGCACCGCCGCCAGCACCAGGCCGAGCAGCGTCGGGATCACCGCCATCGCGACGACCATCAGGATGATGTGCCCGAACGAGCTCCAGAACAGCTGGTCGTGAAACAGCCGGGTGTAGTTCTGAAAGCCGATCCAGGTCGGCGAACCGACGCCGGTCCAGCGGGTGAAGCTGGTGTAGATCGTCATCACCAGCGGCACGACGATCACGAGGGTCGAGGCGATCACCCCCGGGATCAGGTACACCGCGTACCCCTTTTTGCCGGACATCGGTTCGCTCCCTTCCTGGGTCTCTTACTTGCCGATGTCCGACAGGTTCTCGTTGTACGGCTTGGCGATCTCGTCGAGGAACGCGGCCGGGGTCTTCGAGCCGTTGATCAGGCCCTGCACACCGGCGACGAGGGTGTCGTAGTAGCCGGGCGCCGGCCAGTCCGGATAGAACGCCAGCCCGTCGGCCGTCGACACCTTGTTGAAGTTGTCGATCAGCTCCTTGGACTTCGGGTCGGTGATCGCGGCCGGGTCGGCGGCGACCGGCAGACCGCCGCTGTTGCCCATCAGGTTCTGGATGTCCGGCTGCATCGTGATGTTGATGAAGTCGTAGGCGAGGCTCTTGGCCTTGCTCTTGGACGGGACGACCCAGAGGTTGCCGCCCGAACCCGGGTAGAGGGTGCTGCCGGGGAACAGGAAGGTGCCCCAGTCGAACTTCTTGATCTCGCTCTGGAAGCGGCCGTACCACCAGGAGCCGGAGAACATCATCGGGAACTTGCCCTGCTCGAAGGCGACGCCCATGTCCTCGGCCTTGATGCCGGCCGAGTTCTTGGCGATGTAGCCCTTGCTGACCCAGTCGGCGAAGGTCTGCGCGCCGTAGGTGAGCTCGGGCCCGTGGAAGTCCACCTTGTTCTGGTAGAGCTCGTAGTTGTTGACCCACTGACGGTTCGCCTTGGAGAGCGCGAGCTCGTAGAAGATCTGCTGGGCCGGGTATTCGGCGCCGCCGACGCTCAGCGGGGTGATGCCGTGGGACTTGAAGGCATCCATCACCTTGACGAGGTCGTCGTAGGTGGTCGGGACCTGCAGGTTGTACTTCTTGAACAGGTCCTTGTTGTAGTACATCTCGACGTACTCGCCGTAGTTCGAGACGCCGTACCACTTGCCCGAGCCCATGATGCCCTGGTCGTCGTACCGGTCGGTGGTCTGCAGGCTGGTGCTCAACTTCTTGTCCCAGCCGTTCTTGGTGACCTGATCAGTCAGGTCGGTGAGCAGCCCCTGCTTGGCCAGCAGGCCGGCGGTGGCGTTGCCCTTGTTGTATTCCATGACGTCCGGCGCGCTGTCCGAGTTGAGGATCATCTGCGCGTTCTGCTGCATCTGCGCGAACGATTTCTCCTCGAACTTCACCGTCACGCCGGGGTGGCTGGTCTTGAACTCTTCGATCGCCTTGTTCCAGGCGATGCCCATGGCGCTGGTCGGACCCTCGTAGTGCCAGAGCGTGAGGGTCTTCGCGTCCTTGCCGTCGTCGCCCTCACTGCCGGAGCCGCCACATGCGGTCAGCGCCAGCGAGGAAACCAGGAACAAAGCTCCGGCAGCGACGCCGGCTCGTGATCGGAACATGCCGTCCTCCGGGAGGGGTCCGTCGAAGCGCTTCGACAATCTGTCGTCGAAGCGCTTCGACGCTGGGCTTTCGGGTGACGCTAGAGAACGCCCCACGCCGATGTCAACGGTGTGACGAAGAGATTTCCTGGACCGTGATCCGGCCCCCGGACGAGCATCCGCCGCGGCGGGCGGCCGGTCAGTGCTCCGTGTCGGTCAGGTCGTGGGCCAGCGATTCGACGACGGCCGGCATGAGGAGCCGGCCGGCGACGGGCTTCCCGAACACCATCGTTCACGATGGCCTCGAGCCAGGGCCTTCGTCCCACCTCGTTCCAGGCCCGGCCCCAGGCGGCGACCTTGCCGAACGGGGCGAGACACCTCGCGATGGAGCCCCGCCCGTCAGGCCGCGTGTGGGGAACCGCAGCTCTCCCGCTCGACCAGCGTCGGCGGCAGCAGCCGGACCGGGTCGGTGTGGCGGCCGTCCAGCAGCTTCATCGCCGTCTCGACGGCCAGGCCGCCGACGTCGTGGGCCGGGATGTCGATCGACGTCAGCGGGATCGGCATGCCCAGCGCCACGTCCCGCGGGCACACCGCCACCACCGACATGTCCTCCGGCACCCGGCGGCCACTTGCCCGCAACTCGTCCAGGACCAGCCGCAGGACTTCCTCGTTGTGCACCACCAGCGCCGTCGCGCCCGGCAACTCGGCGTCGATGTCGGCCAGCGCCTGCCGTACGCCCTCGGCTCCCGGCTCGCACGGATGCGCCAGCGTCTGCAAGCCGAGCGACGACGCCGTCTCGTCGAAGCCGGCCAGGAACCGCTCCGCGTACGACGTGCCGCGCCGATAGACGGCCGGCGACGGTCCGACCAGGGCGATCCGCCGATGCCCGTGCCACGCCAGGTGCCGCAGGGCCTCCCCCGCGGCGTCGGCGAAGTCGAGGTCGACGCACGCGATGCCGGCCGGGTCGGCCGGCAGACCGATCAGCACCGACGGCTGCTTGAGCTTGCCCAGCGCCGGGATACGCAGGTCGTCGCGCTCCACGTCCATCACGATCAACGCGTCGACCATCGTGCTGTTGGCGACCCGCTCGAGGCCGGCCGTGCCCTCGTCCTTGGTCAGCAGCAGCACGTCGTGGTTGTGCGTGCGGGCCGTCGTGACGACCGCGGTCGCGAACTGCATGATGACCGGCACGTTGACGTCGACGCGCAGCGGCACCACCAGCGCCAGCACGTTGGTCTTGCTGCTGGCCAGCGCCCGGGCCCCCGCGTGCGGGTGGAACCCCAGTTCGGCGATGGCCGCCTGCACCCGGGCACGGGTCTGGGCCGAGATCGGCCGGCGGCCGCTCAGCACGTACGACACCGTGCTCGGCGAGACCCCGGCTGCCCGGGCCACGTCATTGATCGTCGGCATCGGCCCTCCCCACGCGCTCGATCCTACTGACCTGCATGATCAAACACGGTGTCCCCGCCCGCCGGCTCACCAGACCGGCGGGCGGGGCTTCCCTCTCACCGAATGGAGAACGTGGCCAGCCGGATCCCCGGGCCGCCGAAAACCAGATAAATGTCGTGCCGGCCCGCCGTTCTCGCGAGTGACGCGGTGGCGGTCGCATAATCGGCCGAGGACACCTTCGCCGTTCCGAGAAGCCGGCCGGAAGGCGAATCCAGCCGCACCTCGACGGTCCCGGAACCGAGGGCGGAAGCGCTGAAGGTCCTACCGTCCCGCAACTGGACATCCTTGAACGAAATCCATTGGCCGGCGGCCGTGCTCCCGACCACCGTCCCCGACAACGGCGTTTCGGGAAGGAGCGTCGTGCCGGCGTACGCGTCAAACGTCTCCGCCCTCGTGGCGGAAGCGAGGTTCCGGGCCGGAATGGTCTCGCCCCGGACCGCGATCGCGGTCCGCGCCCGGATATCGCTCGACGACGCACCGATCATGACGTCGTAGACCGACGTCTCGGTCACCCATCGGCCGCGGGTGACATCCCAATGTGCGAGATCGGCCGGGCTCAGCGGAAGGGTCACGGTCGCCGTTCGGCCGGGCTTGAGATGTACGCGCTGAAAGCCGCGCAACTGCCTCACGGCCACCGTGTCCCGGGAGCTCCGCTGATGCGTGTAGAGCTGGACGACCTCGTCGCCCTCCCGCCGGCCGGTATTGGTGACCGTCACCCGCACCTTTCCACCGCCGACAACCGGTTTGCCATACCGGAATGAGCTGTACGAGAGACCGAAACCGAAGGGATAAAGCGGCTTCTGCTTGCTGTAGAGATAGGTCTGGTCGCTGGAGATGATGTCGTAGTCGTTGAGGTCGGGCGGCAACTGGGCGGCCGACGCCGGCCAGGTCTGGGTCAGCCGCCCGGCCGGGTTGTAGTCGCCGTAGAGCACGTCCGCGATCCCGTGCCCGGTCTCGGCGCCCGCATGCGTGGTCCAGACGATGCCGGGAACGTGCTGCTGCTCCCACGTGATCGTGTCCGGATAGCTGGTCTGCAACACCACGACCGTGTGCGGGTTGGCCTTCCGGACCGCTCGGACGAGCGCCTCCTGCCCGTCCCCGAGCGCGAGCGAGGTGCGGTCGTGCGCCTCCCGGCCGTTGATGAACGGGTTGCTGCCGACGACCACCACCGCGGTGTCGGCCTTCTTCGCCGCGGCCACCGCCTGGTCGACCGCGCTGCTGATCACCTGCCTGCGGAAATGGGCGGCGTGCGAAGCGTCGGATGCACCGAGGGTCAGACCACCATCGGGATTGACCGTCACGTAGGTATTACTGCCGAACCACGTTTCCTGGGTCTCGTACCCGGCGTAGTGCAGCACGACCGTGCCGTCCGGCTGCGGTTCAATTTTGAACTGCTGCTGGACGTACCACCCGTTGGGCTGGTCGTCGTGCGTGATGAAGGGCCCCCAGTTGTAACCGAGGTATTTGCTGTTCCCGACGTTCTTCAGCGTCGACACGTTCTGCCCCCAGTCGACCGCGTCGAACTCGGCGGCGGGGTCCGGCAGATCGGCGTTCGCGGCGACTTTCGCCGGGTCGGCCGCGCTCACGAACTTGCCCGAAGCCACGTCCTGCAAAGCGATCCGGTCCGCCCCGTCGCTCGTGGCAACCGATCCGGCCTTGGCGCGGATGCCGTCGAGCGCGGTCACCTGGTAGGGCAACTGACCGGCGTACCAATCGCTGTAGAGCGTGTCGGCCAGCGGCCCGACCACCGCGACCTTTCCGCCCGGCTTGAGCGGTAGGGCATTGTCCTGGTTCTTGAGCAGGACCATCGCCTCGTCGGCGGTCTTGCGGGCCAACTGCTGATTCGCCGGACTGTTGATGACCGCGGGCGTGATCTTCGCGTACGGTCCGCCGCCCGGATCGAACTCCCCCAGCCGGAACCGAATGCTCAACGCCTGCCCGGCCGCGACATCAATGTCATTGACGCTCAGCAATCCCCGATCGAGCGCCTGATGAATCGCGGCCGCCATCGGCCCCCCGTCCGCGTTGTCGATCGTGAAACTGTTGATACCGGCCTTGATCGCCGCGGCGTCCGCCTCGGCCTGCGTCGCGAAATAGTGCTCGGAGCCGGTCAGGTTGTAGGGTGCGCCGGCGTCGCTGACGTTGAACACCGGATAGTCCGACCAGCCGCGCACCAGCGTCCCGAGGTCCGGGTCGACGGTCGCCGGGCGCCCGTTGACGAGGTTGTAGGACGCCATCACTCCGGTCGCCGCATTCGCCTTCATCGCCGGCGCAAAAGCCTGACGGTCATACTCATTGAGCACCCGTTGCGGCACCGTCGAGGACGTCACGTCGCGGCCGGTCTCGTTGTTGTAGGCGAGGTAGTGCTTGAGCGTCGGGGCCGTCTTCAGGTGGGCCGGGTCATTACCCTCCAGCCCTTTCCCGTACGCGGTGGAGATCGCCCCCGTGAGCAGCGGGTCCTCGGAATAGCCCTCCTCGTTGCGGCCCCAGCGGGGATCGCGCAGCAGGTTGACCACCGGCGCCCACAGGTTGAGGCCGAACACCCGCGGGTTCTGCGCGTTGAACCCGCGCGCCTCGTCCCCGACCGCCCCGCCCACCCGCTTGATCAGGTCGGTGTCCCACGTGCTGGCCAGCCCGACCGGCTGGGCGAACGTCGTACCGTTCGCCGCCACGACGGCAGAGTTATTGTCGATATCATTCGACCAGGCCACGCCGTGCAAGGCTTCGGTGCCGGCCTTGAACAGCTTGATCCCGAGCCGCGGAACCGCCGGCTGATATTGGTGAAGCATCGAGATCTTCTCGTCGAGCGTGAGCCGCCCGACAAGGTCGTCGACGCGCACCTGCAACGGCAGGCGCGGATCCCGGAACGGAAAGCCGGCATCGGCGCGGGCAGCGCCGGGGGCGGTCGGCGTGGCGATCAGGGCCACGGCCAGCACCGCCAGGATTCGCCTTCGCATGGCGATTCTCCAAGCACGAAACAATGGCAAGGACAGGCAAGAACGCCAGCTCAGCAGCCTCCGGCCGAGCGGGCGAAATGCACTCCCACGAATGGTCGTCGAAGCGCTTCGATTGTTCGGTGATATCGCCCACGATAGATGTCACCGCACCCCGTGTCCACCGTCTGCCACAAATCCGCCGCGCCGCCCCGCCGCCCGGCCACTCCACCGGCGCAGCCAATCCAGCCACGGCTCATCCCCGCCGCCTCCTCCGGCACGGCGCCGCCAACTCCAGCTCCCCACCGACCAGCCTCACGCGACGTTAGACCCCGCCACCGCGTGCCGCCCCGACGACCGGAAGCCCCTCACCTCCCCCAGCCACCGCGCCGCCCCGACGACCGGAAGCCCCTCGCCTCCCTCAGCCACCGCGCCGCCCCGACGACCGGAAACCCCTCACCCCGCTCAGCCACCGCGCCGCCCCGTTCGACCCCAGCCGCCGGAGGCTTTGACGTGCCTCCGCCGCTGCGCACCGCCCGGTCCACCCCAGCGATCGAGGGCCTTCACGTCGCTCCGCCACTGCACTGCCCCGCTCCACCCGAGCGGCCGGAAGGCCTTCCCCCACCACTACGCCGCCTCGACCGACCCAAACGGCCGAAAGGCCCCTCGCCTTCCTCCGCCCGTGCCCTCCTGCGTTGTGATCCCAACCGCCGAAAGGACCCCTCGCCTGCCCAGCGCCGTCGGGCCGTTGACCACCTCGTGTCGTGCGACTGTGGAGAAACCCCGTGTTCGGCGTCCTAGGATCCTAGATGGTTGGCCCCGACCAGCGGGGACGCCGACTGGCGATTGGTCAGCTTGCGGAGATCTCGGCGATCGCGGCTCGGAGCCGCTCGCCGTACGGTCCGCCGGCAGACGCGGCCCGTTCGACCGTCTGCCGGAAGGCGGCTCGCGCGGCGGCGGCGCCCAGCCGTTCGTGGACCCCTCGCGACACCGAGATGCAGCGGACGGCGACAGAGAACTGCCATCCGCTATGTCATCGGCCTGCCGAAGCGCCTTGCCAGCATCGCTGGGGCCTCGGCGAGAGCTGCAGTAGCGTCGGACACAACGACGCGTGAAGGGAGAACCGTCGTGATCGGACGAGTAAAGGTGGAGATGCGGCGTTCGGGCGGCTTCGCCGGCCGCACCACCAAGGTGCATCTCGACACCGCCGACATGCCCCCGGCCGAGGCGGCCCGGCTGATCCAACTCGTGACCACCGTCGACCTGTCCCGCCTCAACGTGGCCCGCGGTGCACCGTCCGCCGGGGCCGACCTGATGCGCTACGACCTGGTCATCGAGAACGGCGTCGACCGCTGGGAAGGCACCGTCTCCGACCCGTCGATCCCTAACGAGCTCCGCCCCCTCCTCCAGTTCCTGACCGCCGCCGCCCGCTGACCGCCGGGGAGCGGCGCACCCCGCTCGACTCACCGATCGACCTTCCGTTAACTTACGCTGGCCTAACAACGGAGGGTGGAACGTGACGGCGTGGCGGTTCTTTCCGGTCGAGGTGCGGGCTCTGCGCCGGCTCAGCCCGACCTTCCTGCGGGTCACGTTCACCGGCGACGGCCTCGACCGGTTCGCCGACAACGGGTACGACCAGCGGATCAAGTTCATCCTGCCGCTCCCCGGGGACGGCCTCGACCATTTGCCGACCGGCGACGACTGGTACGCCCAGTGGCGTGCGCTTCCCCACGAGCGCCGCAACCCGATGCGCACCTACACCGTCCGCGCCGTACGGCCGGAATTGAACGAGGTCGACGTCGACATGGCCCTGCACGGCGCGACCGGCCCGGCCTCCCGCTGGGCCGAAACCGCCCGCCCGGGTTCGACCGCGTGCCTGATGGGCCCGAGCGCCGACTACGACGGCGAACACGGCGGCGTCGACTACCGGCCGCACGACGACGACGCCGGCTTCGTCCTGATCGGGGCCGACGAGACCGCCGTACCCGCCGTCGCCGGGATTCTCGAGCGGATGCCGGCCGATGCGCGCGGCGAGGCGTACCTCGAGGTGCCGTCGCCGGACGACCGGCTCGACCTGCGGAAGCCGGACGGCGTACGCGTGACCTGGCTGGCCCGCGAGGGTGAGCCGCACGGCGAAAGATTGATCCCGGCCGTTCGCGAAGCGACCGGCCGGATCCTGACCGCCGGGTCCGAAAAGCAGGAACTGGAGGACGTCGACGTCGATGTCGACGACCTGTGGGAGGTGCCGGAGGAGTCCGGCGCCGGCCGCCTGTACGCCTGGCTGGCCGGCGAGGCAGCGGTGATCCGCACCCTGCGCCGCCACCTCGTCGCCGAATGCGGCGTCGACCGGCGCGCCGTCGCCTTAATGGGGTATTGGCGACTCGGCCGGGCCGAATCCGTGGCCTAGCCGCCCGGCACTGGCCTTCCCCTGCGTACCGGTTCGGCTCGGCACGATGCCGCGGCCGCCGGCTGATCGGTTGCAAAATGCACCCGAGAGAAAGCGCGGCACCTTCCTCAAGCGGTCGGCGGGGATTCCGATAGCAAGGGCACCTGACCATCGAGCCCGGCGGTCAAGGGACCGACAGGGAGTCCTGGCATGCCCGAGATCAACATGTTCGTCGAGCTCGTCCGGTTCCGCGTGCAGGTGCTGCGTGGCCGCATGGCGTCCGACGAGGGTGCCTCGGTCCTCGAGTACGGTCTGCTCGTGTCGCTCATCGCGGCAGCCATCGTCGCGCTGGTCAGCACCGTCGGCAGCAAGGTGTACGCGGCCTTCAACAAGGCCAACCAGTCCGCCGGCTGATCGGTCGACTCGATTAACGACGTCCCCTGCTGACCGTCGCCCGGCACCCAGGCCGGTACGGCCGCTCCCTTTCTGCTGGCATTCCTTCGCAGAGCCAGCCGCTCATGCCCGCTGGGTGAGGCCGCTCGCACAGGCACCGGCGCTAACGTTCAGGCCGGGCAGCGGCATGACCGCAAGACTGACTTTGCCGGCACCAAAAAAATAGGCCCACCCCTTTTCGGGGTGGGCCTATTTCTACGTTGAGTCCGGCGGTGTCCTACTCTCCCACACCCTCCCGAGTGCAGTACCATCGGCGCTGGAGGGCTTAGCTTCCGGGTTCGGAATGAGACCG
>NZ_JBITEL010000020.1:0-137239 GCF_044455125.1 Actinoplanes sp. NPDC051343 | reverse complement strand
CACGCTCACGCAGCTCGTCGGGGTACTTCTTCGGTGCCGGCATAGCTAAATCTTCTCCCAGGTTTCGATGTCTCCATCAAACCCGGGGCGAAACAGACTGCGGTCCCGCGAACATCTTGCACGCAATGGCGACGAAACCAGCCGGAACGGCCATCGCCGAAAACCCACAACTGTCGCTGCTGGGCGCCGCGCTGAAGCGGGCCAACGTGCTCGAGTCGCTGAACCGGGCTCCGGCGTTGACCGTGTTCGCCCCCACCGATCAAGCTTTCGAGAAACTGCCAACCATCGAGAGCACCGATCGGGAAACGCTGGTGCGCACGCTCGCAAGACACATCCTCACCTGGCGACTGAGCCCCGATCAACTACCCGGGCGGCACACCACACTGGGCCGCACAGATCTGACCATCGAGAACAACGCCGGAATCGTCACCGTCGACGGCGTCGCCACGGTTGTCTGCGCCAACGTGCAGACCACCAACGCCGTGGTCTACATCATCGATGCCGTGCTGGAGAGCTGAACCTACACCGAGGTGGCGGTCCTGCCCGCTACCGTCAGCGAACTGCTGGCCGCGCACCAGGGGCCTTCAAGCCCGCCGGGCGATCGCCCGGCGGCGACGCCCGGCATGGCTGCGCCGGTTCGTCACCGACGACACCGGGCGGCTGCCAACCCGGGTTGCGGCGCGCCTGCCACTGCTCGACGCGTAACCGATCAGCCGTATCGACCGGCCGACCACAGCGACCTAGTGAATACGGGAGCCGAGTTGCTCGTCCAATTTGGTGACCCGCCGGTTCCGCGCCCGAGCCGTTCGCCGGACTGCTCCGCGAGCTCGCCGGAGCCGTCGAACTGGGCTGGCCGTTCCCGACCTACGCGGGACAGCCGCTGGCCTACGCGACCACGGCCAAGCGGCTATGCACGCCGGGGTTTGACGCTCAATGAGGCCGGCGTCTCCGCGCTGCGGCAGCTGGTTTGCAAGACCCGGCGCCGGTTGTGGCCGATGCGCTCGGCTTGGACCGGAGAAAGCCCCGTCCCCCGCCAGGTCGTCCACGTCGGCGGGACGCGGAACCGTTACGCGGGGGCCGCCGTTATGACGGGGTAAACGGGTGGTATCTATCTATCCGTCAGAATGAGACGTCATCTTTTAGGCGGGAGCGGATCACGTCGGCGGTGGAAGTGATCACGGCACCATTGGCCGCCGGGGCGGGCGTCGGGGTAAGGGACACGGCCTCCCAGTGCCGGGCGCTAGGCCGACTTGACGCCCTGGTGTGTCGCTCTTTCTGGTGATGGAACGAGGCGCGAGCAAGCCATAACCTGCGAAGACAGGACCGGTGTCGGGAGGGCCATGTCCGGTGCGATGAAGCTCGCCGACGTGGCGCTGCCCCAATTTCAACTCGAATATGCCGGGCCTAGCGGCCCCTGCGAGGTCGCGATTGAACAGGCGGCGACGGTGGCCTTCGAGTTCGTCGCGCCGGTGCGGGCGTTTGCCCGATACCGGGGTCAACGCAGTAATACCGGCCTGTGGTGGTCGGCCACGACGAACGCCCACGTGGGGTTCGAGTCTTGGCTTGAACGCGACCACGTAATGCTGCTGGATTTCGACCCGCAGGTGGCGGCGATCGCCGCCCAGCCGTTCCGGCTGCGATGGGACGACACCCGACGCGGTCGCGGTCGCGGGCACGTGCCGGACTTTTTCGCTCGCCTCACCGATGGCACGGGCGTGGTAGTCGACGTGCGCCCTGCATCGAGGGTCCCGGCCTCTGATGCCGCGATCTTCGCCGCGACCGGCGCCGCATGCAAGCAGGCAGGCTGGAGGTATCGGCTGGTGCACGAGCCGGATCCGGTCCTTGCGGCCAACGTGCGATGGCTTGCCGGGTACCGCCGGTCCCGCGGTGTTACAGCTACGCTCGCCGCGGCCGCGCCCGTGGTGTTCGCGGAGCCGTTGCCGTTGATGCAGGGCGCCGAACGGCTCGGCGATCCACTGCTCACCCTTCCGGTGGTATTCCACCTGCTATGGCGGGGTCAGCTCAGTACCAACCTGTCCCAAGTACTTTGCGACAGCTCACCAGTACGGGCGGTCCAGCGATGACCGTCGGCTGGCCGGTCCTGCGAGTCGGTGATCAGGTCCGGTTCGAAGACAGCTGCTGGACAATCGCCGGACTCGATGGGGTCCGGGTCAGGCTCACCGACGGCCATGGCGGCGCTCAGATCCTGCTGACCGGTCACCTGTTAGCCGGCCCGGGCTTCGCCCTACTGAGCACCGATAACGCTGTGCAGCGCCTCGATCCGACCGGGCTGCTCGATGCGCTTCCCGCCGAGCTGGTGCAGCGGGCCCGAAAGTGGGAGCGACACGTCGTCGAGGTCGAGACCGGCATACCGCCGGGCGCCGCGCTCGGCTCCCGACCGCGAGAACCATACGATCCCAGGCGGCGCACGCTGGCGCAGCGCGACGCCGCGAAGGCCGCCGAGCTGACGGCGGCGGGCCAGCGGGTCAGTGCGGTCACGGTCAAGCGGATGCGGCTGCGGTACCGGGCCTCTGGCGTGTGGGGCCTGGTCGACCAGCGGGGCACCCGGGGCACCAGCGCGTACGGCCGCACCGATCCGCGGGTGGTCGCCGCGATGGCGGCCGCCATGCGGGCCGAGACCGGCGAATCGACCGGCACCCGGCTACGGCTGCGCCGCAGGATGGAGCAGCGGCTCGCCGCCGAGCACGGTACCGGCGTGGTGGCCCTGCCGTCGCGAGCGACGTTCTACCGGCTGGCCGCGGTGATGGATGTCGGGCGGCACACATTCGGCGAGGCGACGACGCGCCGGACCCAGGCGAAGCGGCCGCCCCGACCGTTTACCCGGACCATCGCGTTGCGGCCCGGCGAGCTGATGCAGATCGACACGTCGCCGCTGGACGTCCTCGCGGTGCTCGACGACGGCGTCGAGGGCCGAGTCGAGCTTACGATCGTCCTGGACGTCGCTACCCGGTCGATCTGCGCCGCCGTGCTGCGCCCGAAAGGCACCAAGGCCGTAGACGCGGCCCTGCTGCTGGCCCGGACGCTGGTGCCTGAACCGATGCGGCCCGGCTGGCCGGACGCCGTGCGGATGGCTAGATCCCGGCTCCCGCACGAGCGGCTCCTGGCGCTGGACGAGCGGCTCGAACACGCTGCGGCCCGGCCGGTGATCGTGCCCGAGACCGTGGTCACCGACCGTGGATCGGTGTTCGTCTCCGAGACCTTCGTCCGTGCGTGCGCCCGCCTCGGGATCTCGATCGAGACGGCCCGGCCGCGCACACCGACCGACAAAGGCATCGTCGAGCGCTCGTTCCACTCGATCAACACGTTGTTCAGCCAGCACGTCGCTGGCTACCTCGGAGCCAACGTCACCCGGCGCGGCACGACCGAGGCGGTCACCGCCCGCTGGACCGTTGCCCAACTGCAGGATCTGCTCGACGAGTGGATCGTCGCCGGCTGGCAGCCCCGTCCGCACGAGGGCCTGCGCCACCCCGAGACCGGCGACCGGTTTCTGTCGCCCAACGAGATGTTCGCCGCGGCGACCGCCGCCGCCGGCTACCTCACCCTGCCGCTGGATGGCGCGGACTACCTGGAGCTGCTTCCGGTCCGGTGGCGCACCATCGGCGATCAGGGCATCCAGATCGGCCACCGCCACTACGACAGCGCCGAGCTCAACGACTACCGGCACACCCCGTCCGGCGTCGTCGGCAAGGACCGGCGCTGGGAGATCCATTACGACCCGTACGACCTGTCGCACGTCTTCGTCCGCGACCCTCGTCGCCACCGGTGGATCACCGCCGCCTGGACCCACCTGCCGATGGTCGGGCAGCCCTTCGCCGACTTCACCTGGCGCGCTGCCCGGCAGATCGTCGCTGACCGCGACGGCGACCACAGCGACCAGACCGCGATCGCGCACGCCCTGCATGACCTCCTCGCCCGAGCCGGCCAGCCGCACACGCCAACATCGCGGCGGGCCGCCGCGCGCACAGCCGCTGCTCCGCCGATTCCGCGCCCCGACCCGCCGTCGACCGACGAGGCGGCTCGCCAGCCGACCGGCGAAGCCGATCACGCAGATGCGGCGCCCGTCATCGCATTGCGTACGTTCGAGGCCGGCGACGAACAGCGTTACCGATGACCAAGAACAACAACGAACAGCCGAATGATCCCCGGGAACATCGGCCGGTGACCACCAAGGAAGGGTGGGCGGCCTTCGTCACCGGCCAGCCCACTCCTGTCGAGCTGCTCGCGCCTGAGCAGCTAGCAGCGCTCACCGAGGCGCAGCGGGACGCCTACGACGAGGCCCGCATTGCTTATCACGCCCGGCTCATCGTCGTCGCGACTTCGACCGTCGATCAGGTGGTGACGACCGGCCGCCGCCTCACGGCGTTGAACCGCGGCCAGGACTCCGCCCGACGGGGGCTGGTCGTGACCGGCGAGTCCGGCACCGGCAAGACCACCGCGATCAAGCAGCTCGGCAAACACCACGAGCTGCTCGCCCGGCGCCGCCGCACCGCCAGCGGCGCGTTCCTTCCCGTCGTCTACGTCACCGTCCCGCCGGCGGCGACCCCGAAAGTTCTGGCCGCCGAGTTCGCCCGGTTCCTCGGCCTGCCGTTGCCCCGCACCCTCAACCAGGTCAACATCACCAACGCGGTCTGCGACCTACTCTGCCGGCTCGGCACCGACCTTGTGCACGTCGATGAGATCCACAACCTCAACCTCGCCACCCGCGGCGGCGCCGAGACCTCCGACCAGCTCAAGTACCTTGCCGAACGGATCGCGGCGACGTTTGTCTACACCGGCATCGATGTCGAACACGTCGGCCTGTTCTCCGGCGTCCGCGGCCGTCAAATCGCCGGCCGCTTCACCAGCATCGACAGCCCGGCCTTCGCCTACGGCACACGCACCCAACGCGACCAATGGACCGCCCTGGTCGCCGCACTCGAGAACGCCCTCCGGCTGCACCGTCACCGGACCGGCACCCTGCCCCGCCAAGCCACCTACCTGTACGAGCGGACCAACGGGATGATCGGCAGCCTCTCCCACCTGCTGCGCGACGCCGCGATCGAGGCCATCTACGACCGCACCGAACGCCTCACCAAAACCGGTCTCGACCGTGTCACCCTCGACTACGCCGCCGAACACCCCGCCTTCCCGCGGCCGCGCCGCCGGGCGCCAGCACGCAGCGCGTGACCAACGCCCAGGGCGGCCGCTGGCGAGACACAGCCCGTACGTTGCCCATCTCCCTGCCGCCGCTGCCTGGAGAGTTGCTCATCTCTTACGTACGCCGGCTGGCCGTAACCAACCACACCCACCCCACCCTGCTGATCTCCCACCTCGGCCGGCATGAATCCCACCCGGAAGCCGGCGGACTGTTCGCCGACACCTACGATCTGACCCTCAACCGCGCGGCGCTCGACCGGCTCGCCGTCTACAGCGACTCACCGTCGCGAGCCCTGCTCAACGCCACCCGAACCGTATTGAACGCCGCCGACTGGCACGCCCCCACCTGCCGGTGGGCGAAACTGACCACCCAGCGCCTCGTCCGCCCCTGCACCCGGTGCACCAAGGCGGCCGCCGCCGACGCCACCATCGCCCTGACCGAACACCAACCAGGCATTTGCAGCACCCACCACCAGATCCTCGCCCGGCCAGACCCACCCATAGACCGACAACAGCTCGGACCATTCCCCGAGATCGCAGCAGCGAGCCGGCGGCACCGCCGTCTGCGCCGACGCCGAAACACCTTCACTTCCGCGCTTCGTGCCGCTCTGCAACTCACGGCCAACTGGCGGCCGTACGCACCGAAGCGACGCAGCAGCCCGGAACACCTCGAAATCAGATGGCAGGCCCGCGCAATGCGGCTTGGCCTTCCGAACACCGACGACCTCGTCCGCTACCCCGAAACCATCGCCCTCGCCGACCTCCTGAGCACCCTGCCCTGGCCACCAGACCACGAAATTCCCGGCGCCAGACCGATCATCAGCGCGCCGGTCGACTTCCTCGCCCAAGCCGCCAGATACCTGCACTACCCGGCGCCGCGCGATCTCCTCGGCCGCGGCCACCCGCTCTGCCGATGGGTAGCCGTACCCGAGGGGCCGGCGTACTGGTGGCGCGACTACGCCAGCGAACCCGATCGCACGGCCTATTTCCTCCTCAGGAAAGCCAAAACGGTTCTCGACCGCCACCGCAAGAAAGGATCAGATTGATTGAGACAAGGCGGACCACGGCTGTCTCAGCGATACTGATCCGATGCAGGTCAGCGCTATGTCGGCGGATCGCTTCGGTTGAGAACGGACAGTGTGAGTCCTCAACGGATGTGATCCAGCCTCATTGGGACTGATCCAGCGTCATTGGGTCTCCGCACGTCGGCGTACGAGTGGTGGTGCGGAGCCGCGTGCGCAACGGAGTACGCCGCGGCCGTCAAGATTCGCAGGCGCGGTAGTCAGCTGATGGCCGATCCGAGGTCAGGACGCAGATCGTCCGACGACGCTGCCACTCCTGGACGAACTACGAAGTAACGTCCTTCCGCGGTCGCCGCTGTGGCCGGCGACGCCAAGCGTTGCCGGCCACAGAGCCTGGGCGTCACGCCGCGAATTTCGTACGCACGTTGTAGGCGAACTGGATGAGCAGGGTCACCGGCGACCGCTCGGCGATGTCCTGCATCACGACGAGGTCCTGCGGGTCGGGCTGTTCGCTGAGCGTTATCTTGCGGGTCAGATAGCGCTCGGCGCCCTCCTCCTGCGGCTCGTGATATTGCACGTCGACCGTTATGTCGCCGGCGTAGTCGACCTTGTAGTCCACGTATTGCCGAAGGGTCTGCGCCGTACAGCTGGCCAGCGCGATGAGCAGATACTCCGTGGGCGTAGGCCCATCCCCAGCCGCGCCGCCATGCGGATCGTCAGCCACGAATGAGAAGGCCCCCGACGTCACCTCGGTCCGCCGTCGGTGCACTGCGGGAAGTACGGCGCGGGCGCTGGCCACTACTCGGTCATAGTTTGTCGTCATGGCGAGCCAGGCTACCTATGAAGGACTATACAGTCCACCAGTAAAGGGGTTCAGTAAGCGGCCAGAGCCGGCTTGTCCACCACGAACGTTTTAACCTGCTCCAGCGCGATGTCAAGGGCGACTGCCATCGGCTGGACATCGTGGGCCGCGTTGGCGAGTAGATATCCGCCTTGCAGGGCGGCCATCAGGAAGGTTGCCAACCGCTCGGGGTCGGCGTCCTCGCGCAGCGTGCCGGCCTTCTGCATGCGGCGCAATCCATCACTGATCAGCATTTCCCAGGCCGCGAACGTCTCCGCTAGCGACCGGCGAGACTGCTCGTCCTGGTCGGAGAGCTCGGAGGCCATCGAGCCGAGACCGCAACCGTAGGCGCCCTTCTGCAGATCGTTCGCCTTCACCAGTGCGTCGCGCCAGCGCCGCAACGCGCCGAAGGTACGGAATCGCTCCAGCCGCCCCTGCTCGCGCTCGAGAACCAGTTGCCCGCGAAACTTCACCACTTCCCTGATCAGGGTGAGCTTGTCGGGAAAGTGCATGTAGAGCTGCGACTTACTGGTGCCACTGGCCTCCAGCACGTCGTCGATGCTCGTCGAGTTGACGCCCCGCACGAACATCAGATTGTTCGCGGCCTCGAGGATCCGCCGCCGGGTCGCGAGGGCACGCGGATCGGGAGCACGCCGGCGCCGCTTACGCGGCGCGGCCGCCTGCTCGTCGTCCATGGCGCCAGCGTACCCGTACGCCTGCGGGGTCTTCCAGCATCGGTGGACCCCTGGGTCCCTCCGAAGCCGCGGGCGCACCACGAGGCAACGGAGCCGCCGCGCGGGCAGTCCGGTGAGGCATCACCGTTCAGTCGGTGAGCTGATGTTGCCGAGGTGTGCGCGATCAACTATCGGCAAATACTTCGGGTGGCGCCCGATATAGGTCCGCACGACCGGACAGTACGGTTCGGTAGTCGAGCGTTGCTACGACCTCGCCGGATTCACGCAGCTCGTAGCGGCGACGATCGGTGGCGTCGACCATCTCCCGCGTTTCGTTGACGACCGCGATCTGTTCCATGCTCAGTGCCCTCCGCACCCGCGCGACGATCCAACCGGCAGGAACGCGGCCTGCCGGAGAAGCCGACGCCGTCGCTGAGCAAGACCGGCAAAGCGCCGCGATTCTCACCGTTCCATGGACTGTATAGTACTGGTGTAACCCATGGGGTGATCCGCACCCACCGACCAAGAGAGTTCATGGAGCGAGTCTAAGTACGCTGTGGCTACTCGCTGTCCCTTGGTGGCGCTCTTCTCTGTGCAAGCTACAGTCACACTGCAGGCCTCGTAAACTTGGACGGTATAGTCCAGCGCTGGTATCGACTCTCGCCGGACCAGACGGATGCCATCGCACCGGCGCGGTCCGATCGGACCGTCCAGTCCAGCAACAACGAAGAAGGAGTTAAGGTCATGTCGGCACGTACAGCGTTGATCACTGGTGGCACCAGCGGGATCGGGAAGGCCACTGCTCGTACTCTGCATGACCGCGGCTATCGCATAGCCATCACCGGACAACACCGGGAGAGCGTGGCTCGAGCGCGCGAAGAACTGCCCGACGACATCCTGGTGTTGCAATCTGACGCTCGGTCTCTATCGGACATCGACAAGGTCGTATTCCAAGTCGGAGCGCACTTCGGAAGCCTGACCACGCTGTTCCTCAACGCCGGCGTCAACCGCCCCATGACTCTGGAGCATTGGGACGAAGCTGGGTACGACGAGGTGTTCGCCGTCAACACCAAAGGAGTTTTCTTCACCTTGGCCAAAGCCCTGCCGCTCCTGTCTGACAGCGCATCGGTCATCGTCACTGTAGGGATCGGAGCAACGCGCAGCCTCACCGGCAGCAGCGTCGCAGCCGGATCCCACGGCGCGATGCTGTCCATGATTCCGACCCTTGCACTCGAACTCGCACCCCGCCGGATTCGCATCAACGCGGTCAGCCCGGGATTGACCGACACTCCAATGACGAGAGCCTCGATCCGAACGGCAACCGAGGACGTCGCGGGGACGATGACAGCGTTGGCCGAGCACAATCCATTCGCCCGCCTCGCAACACCAGAAGACATCGCCGGGACGGTCGCATTTCTGGCGTCAGACGACGCTGCGTACATCACCGGGCAAGAGATCGTCGTATCCGGCGGCGCGGGGTTGGCCATCTGACCGAAGCGTCCACCCGGAACTCCATTTCGCGGGAGACGTGCGTGGCCGTGAACGCTCAGGACGCTTCCTTCTCGCGCCGCGGTCGACATGTTCCTCGCCCGATACGGGAGCTGACACAACACACTGAGCTCCGATCGACACGATAAGCGCTCAGTCGGTTCGGGCGAACGTCTCGATGTAGGCGAGGGCGGAATCATGGCGTTCCTCAGCGGTGAGGCGTCCTGCCCAACCTGTGCGAGGAGCATGCCGCCCTGGAGCGCGGCGAGCAAGAGGGTGGCGAGCTGTTCGGTATTGGCGTCAATGTTCAGGCGGCCGTGATCCTGCAAGCGGCAAAGCGCGTCGCGAATTCCATGCCACTGGGCAAAGGCTGCCGCGAGCCCTTCTGGACGTCCAGATCGGTCTCGATGATTTCGTCGGCGAGCGAGCCAAGGCCGCTGCCGTACCCGCTGTCGGTCTCGGTGTAGAAAGCCGCCCTGCGCCGGAAGTCCTCGAAGTCGTTGAAGTCGTGGACCTGCTCGCTGCGGTGGAACCCCGAGGACGCGCTCCGCCTGCCACGCGATGACCGCGAGGACAAGGCTCTCCTTGGTCGGGAAGTAGTGGTTGATCTCATGGATGCGAAGACGCGCCACACGATCGCGCTGGCCGTCTCCCACGCGTATGGCTGCGACTACTGCCTGGCAGTGCACACGGCGGCGTCCCTGCAGGGCGGGATGTCGAAAGAGGACATTGAGCTCCGCACGAGCGGGAAGCTCGATCGACCCGGCACGGGCCGCCGTGGTCCGTTTCGTGCGCCGGGTGATCGAGATGTGCGCTGATGACCAACTACATCAACAACGTCAACCAGACACCGCGGATATCCCCACTTCCACCCCGCGGCCGCTTGATCCACCTACGCACGCGGACCCTTGGAAGGAACAACATCATGGCCGGCTCCGACTTCTACGAGAAGTTCATGGCACTACACACGCGCGAAGGCGGGCACGTGCTGCCCAATGCCTGGGATGCGGTCTCGGCCCTGATCCTCGCCGACGCCGGCTTCGAGGCCATCGGCACGTCATCGGCGGCGCTGGCGGCCACGCTCGGACGACCGGACGGACGCCACAGCGTGTTGCCCAAGGAGCACCTGGAGCACGCTGCGCTCCTGGCTCGCGTGACCGGCCTGCCCGTGAACGGCGATTTCGAAGACGGCTACGGCGAGACCGCCCAGGACGTCGCCGCAACGGTGAACGCCGCGGTCAACCACGGGCTCGCCGGCATCGGGATCGAGGACACCACCGGGAACCCCGACGACCCGATCCGCGGCTTCGACGACGCGGTGAACCGCGTCCGCGCCGCGGTGCGGGCCGCGAAGGGACGGATCGTCGTCACCGGCCGCACCGACAACTACCTCCAGGGACGTCCCGACCTCGACGACACCATCCGACGGCTGACGGCGTTCGCCGAAGTTGGCGCCGACGTGCTCTACGCACCGTTCCCGCCTGACCTCGAGTCTCTCGTGAAGATCGTCACCGCCGTCGCACCGACGCCAGTGAACGTGCTCATCTCCCCGGCGGACCAGGTGCTGACCGTCGCCGAGCTTCAGAAAGTGGGCGTCAAGCGCGTAAGCCTCGGCCCCGCGCTGTACGCAACGGCACTGACCGCTCTTGAGCACGCCGCGCAGGCACTACAGCGCGGCGACATCGCCTCGGCCACGGCCGGCTTCGGCTTCGGCCGCGTGAACGATCTGCTCGCCGGCGCGTCCTGACCCCCAAACCATCGAAGCCACATCAACCTGACCTAGAGAAAGCAGAATCCATGGACCTCGACCAGATCATGAACAAACACCTCACCCGGTACTTCGACGGCACCAAGACGATCCCCGAAGAGACGATCCAGCAGCTGCTGAAGTTCCTGCGCTCTGCCCCCACCTCCACGAACATCCAGCCAAACCACTTCATCGTTCTGTCCACCACGGAGGGCAAGGCGAAGCTGGCTGCGAACCTCGGCGAGCGGTTCGCCGACAATGGCGAGAAGATCACGAACTCCTCGCACACGATCATCATGACCACCCGCGCGGACCTTCCCGCCGAACACCTGGACGCTGTGTTCGGCAAGGAGCGCGAAGACGGCCGGTTCCCGACCGTCGCGAAGCAGGAGAACTGGGAGTACATGACCCGCGACTTCGTGAACCTGCGCAGCTACACCTACAAGGACACCTATCACTGGATGGAGAAACAGACCTACATGGTGCTGGGCCTGCTGATGATGGCCGCCGCCGAGCTCGGGGTCGAAGCCATGCCGCTGGAGGGTTTCGACCCGGTCACGGTCGACAAGGCGTTCGGCATCCGCAAGAGCGGACACACCACGACCGTGCTGCTGGCGCTGGGATACCCCGACCTGAACAAGCAGTACACAACCGCGATCTCCCGCTTCGAGCCCGGCCAGCTGTTCACCTTCGCCTGATCGAGAAATGAGGCGAACATCATGGACGAACAAGAGCCGCAGCAGGTGGCAAACGATGCGGCGACATCGCTGCCCGGCGTCATCCTCGAACACCGCGTCAACCCGAACTGGGAGAAGAGCCTTCGCGCTCCGTGAGCAGTTTGAGGAGATCAGGGCGGGATACCACACCGACAAGCGTCACTGGGTCAGCGCCGCCGCCGGCCCCGGCATCGACGAGGCCCTGGTACGGAGGCTGGTGATCGATTCCTATGGTCTCGTGGTCAGCAGACTGCCGAAATCGGCGCACCCCGCGGCTACGTCGAGCGATGCCGGACAGGGACCATGACGGGATTCTCGACCGGCCCGTTGCACCAGACTGCCTCGGTGCGCGTGCTCAACAGCGCCACCGCTGTTCTACCTCGGATCCAGTACCTTCAACCGGCGCACGCTCATCCTGCTACCCCACCCGTCAAGCCTGCCTTGATCTTCAGATCAGCCAACGCGACGAGCCTGTCATCTCATACGCGTCATACGCGGTCGGGGCACGAGCTATCTCCGACCCCCATTGACATACCTCCGAGATACCTTAAGCTGCGGGTGTCGAAGGAGGCGAAGGATGATCGATATCTCCGTGAAGGTGCCCGAGGACCGTGTCGCTGAGTTCTACGCCATGTACGGGAAGTGGCTGGCTTCACCCGAGGGCGAAGGGTTCGACGACCGGCCGACGAGCGCCGGGCCCGAGTCGGCCGGGTGGGGGTCAGGCGATGGCGAGCTCGCCGAGGCGGTGTGGGCGAAGTTCAGCCCGCGCGCCAAGGCGGTGTTCTCGACCCTCATTGACGAGCCCGGGGAGCGATACCTGGGCGAGGAGCTCGCACGGCTTCACCACATCCCGAACGGCGCCCACGGCATCGCCGGCGTGCTGGCGTGGCCGAGCCGCCACTGTGTCGCGGCTGGTCGCAAATGGTGCTGGATGTGGGACAACTCCGAGGGCGGCACCGTCTACTGGATGGACCAGGCATTGTCGGACTTGTTCCGGCGGGCGCGAGGTTAGGTCGACGGCCGTCAGGTGACCGGACTCCCGCCCGTACCGGCTGGTCCGGCTCGGCGTGGTCCGCGCCTGCGGGACCTGCGCCTTTTCGTATCCTCGCGAAGCCTTCGGTGGGCAACGACGGCGAGGAAGTGTCTGAGCCTGGTGACCGATGGTGCCAACAGGTTGCGCACGACAAAACGCGACCTCGACCGGGCGGTGTCCGCGGCGCACGCCGGTCCTGCCGGACCCGCCAGCATCGATCGTCGATCTCGGTTGCGGAACGGGCAGCCTGTCGGTCCTTCTGGCTCAAGCGGGACATCATGTCCACGGCCTCGACACCTCGCACCGCATGCTCGAAGAGGCTCGCGGTAAGGCGGCCCGACTCGGCGTCGCCGTGGCGCTGCAGCATGGCGACGCCTCACGGCCGCCGTTCCTGCCGGCGTCGTTCGACGTCGTTCTGGCTCGGCACGTGCTCTGGGCATTGCCTGATCCAGCGAACGCGTTGGCGCGCTGGGTCGCACTCCTGCGGCCGCAAGGTCGGTTGGTGTTGATCGAAGGCCGCTGGATGACCGGCGCCGGGCTGTCCGCGGCCGACTGCACCGCTCTGCTGCGGCAGTACCGCAAGGAAGTAAGTCTGCACGTCTTGGATGACCCGCGCAGCCGGGTGAGGACCGGGGAGGGTCAATGTCGGTTATCGGACCGGGGACCGCGAGCCGGTCGGCCGGCCGTTCAGAACATGCTCCGCAGGTGTTCGAACGCCTTGGTTGCCGCGCCGGCCGTGCGGGCCTGGTCGGCTCGGGCCAGCCTGGTGGCCCACTCCGGGCCGCCGTTGCCGGCCAGCGCGCGGGCCTGGGCGGCGTCGGTGACGACCGACAGCACTGTGTCCTGGACGGCCGGGGTCTTCAGCGCCGATGACGCCAGGCGCAGCGTGGCATCGGAGACCCGCAGGCGGCCCGCTGTGTCCCAGTTGTGCGAGGCCAGCAGGGCGGCCACTGCACCGGCGGGGTGCGGGCCCGCCGCGGCTTGGAGGCGGGCGCGGCCGGAGTCGGTGCGCAGGCCCCAGCCGTACGGGTAGAGCGGCCGGTAGTGCGCGTCGCCCACGTTGATCGGCTCCTGGGCGGCCGACGCGGGCCACGTCACCGGCAGGCGGCCGGTGAACGGGGCCCGGCCGAACAACACGTCGGCCACGCCCTCGCCCTCGGAGCCGGGCAGC
This sequence comes from Actinoplanes sp. NPDC051343, assembly GCF_044455125.1. Lineage (NCBI taxonomy): Bacteria > Bacillati > Actinomycetota > Actinomycetes > Micromonosporales > Micromonosporaceae > Actinoplanes > Actinoplanes sp. NPDC051343. The sequence goes on along the minus strand of NZ_JBITEL010000020.1, from coordinate 123,390 downwards.
CACGACGCGACCAGGGCGTCGACGGAGCCCAGGGCGGGGATGACCTGCGGACGGCCGGAGACGACCAGCACCACGCAGCGGGGCAGCGCCGCGCAGACCCGGGATACGACCGCGCGGTCGGCAGGCTGCAGGGCGAGCGACTTCGGCTCGTTCTGTGGGGGTGCGCACCACGAGCAGCCGGGCGCGCCCACGTCGCCCAGGCCCTCGGCGTAGGGCGTCTCGCCGACCACGACCACGCCCACGTCCGAGCCGGTGAACGGGGCCGACGCGTCGGGGCTGAAGGTCACCTGCGGGTCGGCCTGGCGGATGCCCTGCAGGATCGTCGTGCCGGGGATCGAGGCGCCTGACCGGCCCTGCCAGTCGAGGGTCCAGCCGCCGGCCTGGTTGCCGATGTCGTCGGCGTTGCGGCCGGCGACGTACAGGTGGGCGGAGGGCGACAGCGGCAGCAGGCCACCGGCGTTCTTCAGCAGGACCTGCGACTCGGCGACGGCCTTCCGGGCGACGGCCCGGTGCGCCGGGTCACCGACGGTGCCGGCGGGGGACGGGGCGTACGGGTGGTCGAACAGTCCGATCCGGAACTTCGTCCGCAGGATGCGCCGCACCGCGTCGTCGATGCGGGACATCGGGACCCGGCCGGCCGCGACCTCGCCGGTCAGGACCTGTTCGAACTGGGAGGCCGTGCCCGGTTCCATGAACATGTCGATGCCGGCGTTGACCCCGGCGCTGACCTGTGCCGGCGTGGGGGCCGGCGCGCCGGTCGGGTCGGGCAGCTGGTGGATGCCCTCCCAGTCGCTGATCACGAAGCCGTCGAAGCCGATCCGGCCCTTGAGGGTGCCGGTGATCAGGTCGCGGTTGGCGTGCATTTTGACCGGGGTGCCGGTCAGGTCGACGCTGGAGAACGACGGCATGACCGCGCCCACGTGGTGGTCGCGGACGGCCGGGTAGTAGGGGGCGAGATCGATGCGGTCGAAGGACGCCCGGTTGGTCACGGTGACGCCCTGGTCGATCGTGTAGGAGCCGCTTCCCGTGCCGTACCGCGTGTCGCCGTCGCCCGCGAAGTGCTTGACCGTCGCCAGCACACCGCCCTGCTGCAGCCCGTCGATGGCGGTCTCCATGCGGGTGACCAGGCCGGGGTCTTCGCCGAAGCTCTCGTACGCCCGGCCCCACCGCTCGTCGCGGGCCACGCAGACGCAGGGTGCGAAGTCCCACGGGATGCCGGTCGCGCGCATCTCGGTGGCGGTGGCGCGATAGGTCTCGTAGGTCAGCGCCGGGTCGCGGGCCGCGCCGAGGCCGACGTTGTGCGGGAAGATCGTCGCGCCGAGCACGTTGCCGTGGCCGTGCACGGCGTCGATGCCGTAGAGCAGGGGGATCTGCAGGGGAGTGCTCATCGCGTACCCCTGGAAGGTGTTGACCATCGAAGCCCAGGCGTCCGGGGTGTTCGGCGTCGGCGCCGAGCCGCCGCCGGAGAGGACGGAGCCGAGCCGCAGGCTAGCGACGGCCGACGGGTCGGAGGTGACCGCGGCCCGCTCGGCCTGGGTCATCTGGCCGATCTTGTCGGCCAGGGTCATGCGGCCGAGCAGGTCGTCGACCCGGCGTTCGACCGGCCGGTGGGCGTCGAGGTAGGGCAGACCGTGCGCGTTGACCACGACCAGCGGCCGGGTGGTGAGGCGCGCGCCGTCGACCCGCAGGTCGAGGGGGAGCGGGGTGGCGGTGGCCGGGCCGGTCGCGGCGGGCGCGGCGACCACGATCTGGGCCGGGCTGCCGGACGGGGTGCCCTTGTCGAAGAGCAGCGACGTGCCCGCGTAGGACAGCGAGGCCGGGGCGCTCAGCGGCCGGCCGTCCGACGTGGTGACGGTCAGCGAGACCGTGGTCCACGATCCCGGATCCATCGTGTAGACCGGCTGGGCCGGCGTGAACGTGGTGCCCTGGGCGTCGGTGGCGGCCGAAACCGGGCCGGCCGGGGCGGCGGCGATCAGCAAACCGGACAACGCCGCCCCCAGGAGGGCGCGGATCCGAGTCATGCCGACCTCCGCGGGATATCGACGCCTATAAGAACGGCCACCGCTCAGTGGAGCTTACCTGCCCGGCCACCCCGAAGGCGGCCCGGATCTGTGCCGAAGATGCGCCGGCCGCGAGCGCGAACTGCAGCAGCAGCCGCGCCTTGTAGGGGTGCAGGAAGCCGGCCGGGACGGCACCGCGCCGCTGCAGATCGGATTCCGATCCCGGGTAACCGTAGGTCCTGTGGAGCACCGGGCCCGATCCGGTGCGGGTCGCGAGCACCACCGGCATCCGCGCGCACAGCGAGTCGATCAGTGGGGTCCAGCCCGACGGCACATGTCCGACCCCGAACCCGGCGATCACCACGCCGTCCAGAACGGTGGCCATGGCGGCGAGCGCCGATCCGTCATCGCCCAGCGAAGCCGGATAGATGCCCACGTTCGGCAGAGCGGAGGGCCGCGGCAGCGTGTGCCGGGACGCCCTCGGATTCACCACGACGGGGGCACCCTCGACCAGATATCCGAGCGGGCCGCCATCGACCGACACGAACGTTGCGATGCCTGTGGAATGGGTCTTCCGCACCCGCGCCGCCGGGTGGATCTCGTCGGCGAAGACCACGACACAGCCCACATCGGACAGCGAGCCCGCGACGGTCACCGCGCCGAGCAGGTTGGCCGGGCCGTCCGGCCCGGCAAGCATCGGGTTGCGCATGGCACCGGTCACGACGATCGGTTGCGGTCCGCGGTGGACCAGGTCGAGGGCGTACGCGGACTCCTCGATCGTGTCCGTGCCCTGAGTGACCACGGCCCCGGCCGCCCCGGCGGCGAACCGTTCCGACAGCAGCCGGTGCAGCGCCATCAGGTCGGGCACCGTGACCGACGAACCGGGCAGACTGCGGAAGCTCAGCGCCTCGACATTCGACGGCAGCCCGGGCACCGCGTCGATCAGGTCCTGAGCGGTGAGACTCGGCGCGACGCCACCGGCGGACGGCCGCGCCGACGCGATGGTGCCGCCGAGCGCGGCGACCACGATGTCACCCGGCACGCTTCTCCCAGGCGTCGCGCAGCGTGGTCGCGCGCAGCGCCGCGTTGATGCCGAGCCAGCGGATCGGCTCCGGCTCCCACCGGCGCGAACGGTGCCCGACCCACGGCAGCGTCGTGCGTTCGGTCTGCTCACCACGGATCAGATCGGCCAGCGTACGCCCGGCCAGGTTGGCCGCCGCGACGCCGTCGCCGACATAGCCGCCCGCCCAGCCGAAGCCGTCGGCGAGGCCGACGCTCGGCATCCAGTCGCGCGGGATGCCCAGCGGGCCACCCCACCGGTAGGCGATCGGGGGATCGATGCCGAACATCTCGGTCAACGTGTGGCGAAGGCTGTCGAAGACGGCCGGCACCCGGTCGAAGCCGGGCTCGATGCGCGAGCCGAAGTGATAGGGCGCCCCGCGCCCGCCGAACGCCAGGCGGTCGTCCGCGGTCCGCTGGCCATAGATGATCATGTGCCGTTCGTCGCTGAACGTCTCCCGGCGGGCCAGGCCGATCCGTTCCCAGGCCGAGGCGGGCAGCGGCTCGGTGGCGATCATCAGCGAGTAGACCGGGGCCAGCGCGCGCCGATGGCCGTCGAGCCGGGCGGTGTAGCCCTCGAGCGCCCGCACGACGGTCGGCGCCCGGACCGTGCCGTGGTCGGTGACGACGCTGCCGCGGCTGAGCCGCAGCACCCGGGTGTCCTCGAAGACCTGCACGCCGAGCCGCTCGACCGCGTCGGCCAGCCCGCGCACCAGCTTGGCGGGGTGGATCGCGGCGCAGTCGGGGTGGTAGACGCCGCCGAGCACGTCGCTCGCACCGCAGATGGACCGCGCGGTATCCGCGTCGACGAAGCCCTCCTCGCCGGTGATACGGCGAAGCTGCACCGCCGAGCGGGCCAGCGTGATGGTGCCGCCCTTGGCGTAGTCGCAGTCGATGCCCTCCGCCGCGGCGCGGCGTCCCACCTCGTCGACCGCGTCGGCCAGCGCCGCGTGCATCGCGGTCGCCCGGGCCGCGCCGAAGCGCCGGGCCAGCTTGGACTCGGGCACCGGGAAGAGGCCGGAGGCCCAGCCGCCGTTGCGCCCGGAGGCACCGAAACCGGCGTACTCGGCCTCGATCACCGCGATTTTCAAGGCCGGGTCGGCGACCGCCAGGTAGTAGGCCGTCCACAAGCCGGTGTAGCCGCCGCCCGCGATCGCGACGTCGACGGTCAGGTCGCCGCCCAGCGGCGCCCGCTTTTTCACCGGGCCCAGGGAGTCGAGCCAGAAGGACGGTGCGGTCATCGGGTTCCCCACGCGTAGCTCTGTTTCGCCAGTTTCAGGTACATGAAGGTCTCGGTGAACGTGACGCCCTCGACCGCACGCACCTTGTCGTTGAGCAGGTCGAGCAGGTGCTCGTCGTCGGTGCAGACCAGTTCGACCAGCAGGTCGAACCCGCCCGCGCACACCACCACGTAGTCGACCTCGGGGATCGCCGCGATCTTGTCGGCGATCTTGCGCAGATCGCCGTTGACCTTGAGGCCGACCATCGCCTGCCGGGCGAAGCCCAGCGTCAGCGGATCGGTCACCGCGACGATCTGCATCAGGCCACCGTCGAGCAGCCGCTGCACCCGCTGCCGCACGGCGGCCTCGGAAAGCCCGATAGTCTTGGCCAGCGTCGCGTACGACATGCGGCCGTCGCGCTGCAGGTGCTCGATGATCTGCTTGTTGACGTCGTCCAGGGCCTCGTTCACGCCTGCGTTTATCGCAGAGTTGTCCGGCCTTGACAAGTGTTTCACTCGTCGGGACCCTGCTATGGCACGGTTTCCGCGTGCACCAGGGGGCTTTATTCGCAAGGGGCAGGGAGAGGTCCGGGCCACCGCCATGTCCCGGGCCCCTCTCGTTAGCCGGCGCGCGGAAATCAGCCCAGCGAGTGCATGACGTGCTTGATGCGGGTGTAGTCCTCCAGGCCGTACACCGACAGGTCCTTGCCGTGCCCGGAGTGCTTGAACCCGCCGTGCGGCATCTCGGCGACCAGCGGGATGTGGCAGTTGACCCAGACGCAGCCGAAGTCGAGGCGCTGCGTCATCCGCATCGCCCGGCCGTGGTCCTTCGTCCAGACCGAGGACGCCAGACCGTACTGCACGCCGTTGGCCCAGCGGACCGCCTCGTCCTCGTCGGTGAACCGCTGCACGGTGATCATCGGGCCGAAGACCTCGTCCTGGATCAGCTCGTCCTGCTGCCGCAGTCCGGAGACGACCGTCGGGGCGTAGAAGTAGCCCCGGTCGCCGACCCTGTTTCCGCCGGCGTTCAACACCGCGTGGTCGGGCAGCCGGTCGACGAAGCCGCCGACCCGGGACAGCTGGTTGGCGTTGTTGAGCGGGCCGTAGAACGCGTCCTCGTCGTCGGGGGCGCCGGTGCGGGTGCCCTTGGCCGCCTCGGCCAGCGCGGCCACGAAGTCGTCATGCACGCCCGGGCTGGCCAGCACGCGGGTCGCGGCGGTGCAGTCCTGACCGGCGTTGAAGTAGCCCGCCTCGGCGATCGCGGACGCGGCGGCCTCGACGTCGGCGTCGTCGAAGACCACGACCGGGGCCTTGCCGCCCAGCTCGAGGTGGGTGCGCTTGAGATCGGCGGCAGCGGCGGTGGCGACCTCCATGCCGGCCCGCACCGACCCGGTGATCGACACCTGCTGCGGGGTCGGGTGGCTGACCAGGGCCCGGCCCGTGTCGCGGTCGCCGACGATCACGTTGAGCACGCCCGGGGGCAGGAACTCGGCCGCGATCTCGGCCAGCATCACCGTCGAGACCGGGGTGGTGTCGGACGGCTTGAGCACGACCGTGTTGCCGGCCGCGATCGCGGGCGCGAGCTTCCAGATCGCCATCATCAACGGGTAGTTCCACGGCGTCACCTGCGCGCACACGCCGATCGGCTCGCGCCGGACGTAACTCTCGAAGCCGGCCAGGTATTGACCCGCCGAGCGGCCCTCGAGCAGCCGGGCGGCGCCGGCGAAGAAGCGGATCTGGTCGATCGCCGGCGGCAGTTCCTCGCTGGTGGTCAGGCCGATCGGCTTGCCCGTGTTCTGCGACTCGGCCCGCACGAGCTCGTCGGTCTTCGCCTCGACGGCGCCGGCGAACTTGAGCAGGGCCTGCTGCCGCTCGCTCGGCGTGGTGTTGCGCCACGACTCGAACGCGGTCGCGGCCGCCTCCATCGCGCGGTCGACGTCGGGCTTGCCGGAGACGGGCGCTGCCGCGAACACCTCGCCGGTGGCCGGGTCGATCAGATCTTCGTAACGACCCTCGGCGGGCGCGGCCGTGGCGCCGCCGATGAAGTTGTGCAGCACGGTCTTGTTGTCAGGCACCGGGGGCTCCAGACGCAGGAAAGGTCACTAGAGGCCCCATCTTTGCACTGATTCCGTTGCTGACAAGCCCCCCGACCCACGACTTCCGTCATCCGGCTCAGCCGCCGGCGTACTCGGCCGAACTGCCTGGAGTGGCCTGGACACACGCGGGGACCGATGCCGACGGCCGGCTCTCCGACGCCGTGCGCCTGCGTCGTCTGCGGGAGACCGGCATGCTCGGCGGCGCGCCGTACGCGTCGCTCGACCGCCTGGCCCGCGCCGCCGCACACCAGCTGCGCGCCGAGTGGGCCCTGATCTCGCTGCTCGACGCCGACCGCCGGGTGGTCGCCGGCTCGGCCGGCCCGGTGCCCGCGCACACCTTCTGCCGCCTGGTCCTGGACGCCGACGCGCCGCTGCTGATCGGCGACGCGCGCACCGACGAGCGGATCGGCGAGCACCCGGCGATCGGGGACGGCGTGATCGCGTACGCCGGGTTCCCGCTCCGCAGCCTCGACGGTCACGTGCTGGGGGCGTTCTGTGTGCTCGACCGCCGGCCGCGCGAGTGGGAGCCGCGCGAGCTGCTGCTGATCGAGGACCTGGCCGCGGCGGCCGGTAACGAGATCGAGCTGCGCGCCGCCGCCCGCCTGAGCGAGCGCGCCCTGGCCCGCCAGCACCGCGCCGAGGTGGTGCGCGAGCTGCAGCTCGGCGTGGCCCGGGTGCTGGCCGACGCCACCACCGCCGAGCAGGCGGCCGACGGCACCACCGAGGCCGTGGCCCGGGCGATGGGCTGGGCGTTCGGCGAGTTCTGGCAGGTCGACGACCCGGCCGGCACGATCTCGCGGGTCGGCCACTGGTGCGACCCGGCCCTGGACCTGAGCGCGGTCACCGGGGACCGGCCGTTCACCCTGCACCGCGGGGAGGGCCTGGCCGGCAACATCTGGGCCGCCGAGAGCGAGCTGTGGGCGACCGAGGTGGCCGACGATCCGCGCATCGCGGTGCGCGAGGAGCAGGTGCGTGCGGCCGGCCTGCACACCGCGATCGGGGTGCCGGTGCGCTCGGACAACCGCATCCTCGGCGTGCTGCTGTTCTTCTCGGCCTCGGCCGACGAGCCGGACGAGGAGCTGATCGGCGCCCTCGACGGCGTCTGCGCCCACCTCGGACGCCACATCGAGCGCCGCCGGGCCGAGCAGCTGGCGCTCGCCCTGACCGCCGCCCGGCGTGACTTCGACCGGGTGATCGCCCAGGTCAAGGACTATGTGTGGACGGTCGAGGCGCTGCCCGGCGGCTCGGTCGTGTCCCGCTTCGCCAGCCCCGACGCCAGCGGAGTGTTCGGCGAGACCGCACTCGGCATCGAGGGCGACGTGGTCGCCGCCGTGCAGCGCCGCGTGCACCCCGACGACCGGCCGATCTTCGACGGCTTCTGCGCCCGTGTCCTGAACGGCGAACCGGCCGAGTACGAGCTTCGGGTCGTCGCCCCGGACGGCGACGTCCGCTGGGTCTGGACCCGGGCGGTGCCCCGCCGGGACCGGGACCGGCTGCTCATCGACGGGATCAGCACCAACGTCACCGAGCGCCGCCGGCTGGCCGAGCAGCAGGACCAGTTGCTCGCCGACCAGCAGGCCCAGAACCGCCAGCTGCGCCGGCTCGACCGGCTCAAGGACGAGGTGGTCGCGCTGGTCAGCCACGAGCTGCGCAACCCGCTCGCGGCGATCCGCAGCTACGCCGAGACCCTGCTCGAGGACCCCGGGCTGACCGCCGACCAGCGGCACCTGACCGAGGTGATCGACCGGCGCAGCGGCCACATGCAGCACCTGGTCGACGATCTGCTCGACGCGGCGAAACTCGAGACCGGGCAGCTCCATCTCGACCCGAAGCCGATCTCGGCGACCCGGCTGATCCGGGAGGTCGTCGAGGCCCAGCAGCCGGCGGCGGCCGCGAAGTCGGTCACGGTCACGGTCGGGGCACCCCGGCACCTCGAGGTGCACGCCGATCCCGTACGCCTCCGGCAGGTGCTCGACAACCTGCTCGCGAACGCCATCAAGTACACGCCGGACGGGGGTGCCGTACGCGTGGAAGCCGCCGCCGGACCGCGTCCCGAGACCACCGTGGTGATCGTCTCGGACAACGGCATCGGCATCCCGGCCGACCAGTACCCGCAGCTGTTCGAGCGGTTCTTCCGCGCGAGCAACGCCGTGCAGCAGGGCATCAAGGGCACCGGGCTGGGCCTGGCCATCACCAAGGCGATCGTCGAGGCGCACGGCGGCAGCATCGCCGCCGCCCCGGCTCCGGGCGGCGGCACCTGCTTCACCGTCGTGCTGCCCAGCTGAACTGGAGCTAGCTGAACCGGGCTAGCTGAACCGGGCTAGCTGAACCGGGCTAGCTGAACCGGGCTAGCTGAACTGGGGCAGGACCTCCGCGGCCAGCTTCAGCATCGGGTCGTGGTCGTAGGCGACCCGCGGGATGTAGAAGTTGACGTAGTCGGCACCGGCCTCGATCAGCTTCTCGACCCGGCCGATGTTGTCGGCCGAGGAGGCCGCCAGGTCGAGGTCGATGTTCGTCGACTTGATGATGCTGTCGTAGTCGCGGCCCAGCTTGTCGCAGTGCTCGCGCAGCACCGCGCACTTGCGGGCGAGCAGTTCCGGGTCGCCGCCGCCGATGTTGGCCGCGTCGGCGTACTGCGCGACCAGCTTGAGGGTGACCTTCTCGCCGCCGCCGCCGATCCAGAACGACGGGTGCGGCTGCCGGACGCCCTTCGGCTCGTTGATCGGCTTGTCGATCGAGTAGTGCTTGCCCTGGAAGACCGGCTCGTCCTCGGTCCACATCTTCTTGATGATCTGGACCGCCTCCTTGAACTCGGCCATCCGCTCGGGCACGTCGGTCCAGCGGTAGCCGTACGCCTTCCACTCGTGCTCGTACCACCCGGCGCCGATGCCCGCGTAGAGCCGGCCGTGGCTGGCCACGTCGACCGTCGACGCGATCTTGGCGTACAGCGAGGGCTGCCGGTAGCCGTTGCAGCCGACCATCTGGCCGATGTTGATCCGCTGGGTGTCACGCGCCAGGGTCGCGGTGGCGGTCCAGCACTCGAAGGTCGTGTTCATGGTCGGCTCGGGCACGGTGTGGAAGTGGTCGTAAAGCCAGATCGAGTCCCACGGGCCGGCGTCCGCGGCCTTGGCCACCGCGGTCATCGCCTCGTACTGCTCGACCGGATCGGCGATCTCGACCAGGTCCATCTTCCAGCCCTGTGGGACAAAGACTCCGAAGCGCACGCTCATGGTCAACAACTTAACCCGCAGGGCATGTCGAAAACCTGCGGGCCGTGCCGTCTATCGGGTAGAGGAACACCTGACCATGGAAGGAAAATGTCTCTCATGCCGCGTTACCTGCTGATCGTCGACTACCAGCCCGGCGTCATCGACACCCCGATGGAGAAGTGGAAGCCGGCGGAGATCAAGGCACACATGGACTACTACGACGCCCTCAACGCGGAGCTCACCGCGAGCGGCGAACTGGTCGGCGGCGAGGCGCTCACCGGCCTGGAGTACGCGAAGGTGGTCACCGCCGACGGCCGCACCGCCCCGGTGGTCACCGACGGCCCGTACGCCGAGTTCAAGGAGATGCTGGCCGGTTTCCAGACCGTGGTGGTCGACTCGGAGGCCCGCGCGCTCGAGATCGCGGCCCGCGTGTCGGCCGTGCCCGGCCCGGGCGGGGTGCCGCTGCAGCAACCGATCCACGTGCGCCGGGTCATGGAGGCCGCCGACTTCGACCGGCTGATGGCCGGCGAGTGATCGCTGACCTGCTGCGCGAGTGCGCCGCGCCGGTGCTCGGCGCGCTCGCCCGGCGGACCGGTGACTTCCCGGCGGCCGAGGACGCGGTGCAGGAGGCGCTGCTGGCCGCCGCGCTGCACTGGCCGCGGGAGGGCGTACCGGAAAATCCCCGCGCCTGGCTGTTGCAGGCCGCCTACCGCAAGTTCATCGATCAGGCCCGCGGCGACGCCGCCCGGCGGCGTCGCGAGGAGACGGTCTTCCGGCTCGAGGTGCCGGCGGAGGCGTCCGGGACCGACGACACCCTGGCGGTGCTGTTCCTGTGCTGCCATCCCGCGCTGACCCCGGCGTCGGCGATCGCGCTGACGCTGCGGGCGGTCGGTGGCCTGACCACGGCCGAGGTAGCGGCCGCGTTCGGCGTGCCCGAGGCCTCCATGGGCCAGCGGATCAGCCGGGCCAAACAGAAGATCAAGGACTCCGGCCGGCCCTTCGGGCGCCCGTCGGAGGACCGGGTGCCTTCCGTGCTGCACGTGCTCTACCTGCTCTTCAACGAGGGGTACGCGTCGAGCACCGGACCCACCCTCAACCGGGTCGAACTCTGCACCGAGGCGATCCGGCTCGCCCGCCTCGTCCACCGGCTGCTGCCCGGCGACGCGGAGGCGGCCGGCCTGCTGGCGCTCATGCTGCTCACGGACGCGCGCCGGCCGGCCCGCGCCGACGCCGGCGGCGATCTGATCCCGCTCGACGAGCAGGACCGTACGCTCTGGGACCGTGACCTGATCGCCGAGGGAACCGCCCTGATCGACGCCGCCGTGCAACGTGGCGCCGTCGGCGAATACCAGCTCCAGGCGGCGATCGCCGCCCTGCACGACCGGGCCCGGACCGCCGCCGAGACCGACTGGCGGCAGATCCATGCGCTCTACGAACTCCTGGAGCGCATGACCGGCAGCCCGGTAGTGGCGCTCAACCGGGTCGTCGCGCTGGCCATGGTGGACGGTCCGCGGGCCGGCCTGAAGTTGCTCGACGACCTGGGGGAACGGGCCGCGGGCGGGCATCGCCGGGACGCCGTGCGCGCGCACCTGCTGGAACGGGCCGGGGAGACGGCGGCGGCGATCGAGGCCTACCGGGCAGCCGCGGCCGCGACGACCAGCCTTCCGGAACGGCGCTACCTGACCATGCGAGCGGCCCGTCTCGGATAACGGTCTCGCAACGGGGTCGCCTTTGCGGGGCGGGTCGCGACAGGCTGTCTCATGGTTCGGGCACGGGACGGGGGCAGATGTACTACGTGAGCTTCGGCGCGGTCCGCCGGCGCACCGGGCAGGCCGTGCTGGTGGCGGTGCTGGCCGCGATCCTGACCACGGCCGCGGTCGCCGGATGCTGGTACGGGTTCGCGATCGCGTCGCGGGCGGCGGGTGCCGTGGTCGACGCGGCGCCGGCGTCCGAGCGCGTGGTCTCGGTGCAGCAGGAGGCCGGCACCGCGGGCGACCCGCGAGCCGGGCTCGACGCGTTCGGCACCCGCATCCAGGGGCTGCTCACGCTCCCCGGCGCGGTGCCGCTGACCGGTCTCGTGGCCGACACGACGTACACCCAGTCGGGCCGGGACGCCGCCGGCGTCAGCACCGGTCTCCCGCTGGCCTACCGCGACGACTTCTGCGCACACGTGCGCCTGACCGGCTCCTGCCCGGCCGCCGCCGGAGAGGCCGCGATCAGCGCCGACGTCGCCCAGCGCACCAAACTCAAGCCGGGCGACCGCATCGCGGTCAACCCGTTCGCCGGCTCGGGTTCGGTGCCGCTGCGCCTCACCGCGATCTACACCGTCACCGACCCGGCGGGCCTCTACTGGACCGACAAGCTCTTCCTCTCGCACGGCGACTTCGACCCGGCGTTCACCACTCTCGACACCTTCCGCACCCCGGTGCTGGAACAGCCGACGCTCTCCTACGACCTGCCGGTACCGGCGGCGCTGCTGCGCGGCGACGACCTCTACGACCTCAACGGCGTGCTCAACGCGGCGGAGCCGCGTTTCGCCGCCGCCCAGCTTTCCCTCGGCAATCCGACCGGCAAGCTCTTCGACCGCGTACGCGCTCAGCGCGCGACAGTTCTCCGGGACGTCCTGATCGCCCTCGGCCAGCTCATCGTGCTGGGCTGGTTCGCGATCGGGCTGGCCGGACGCTTCACCGGTCGCGACCGCCGGGCCGACGCCGGCCTGCTCAAGCTCCGCGGCACGTCCCGCGGCGCCATCCTGCGGCTGGCCACCGGCCAGCACCTGATCCCGCTGCTGGTCGCCGGTCTGATCGGCATCCCGCTCGGCGCCGCCGGGGCCTGGATCGTGGCCGGGCGCATGCCGGTGCGCGCGGAGTGGTGGCCGGCCCTGCTGTTCTCGGTCGGCGCCGCCGCCCTGGTCGTGCTCGGCGCGCTGGCCGCCCTGGTCGCGGCCGACGCGATCGCCCAGCGGGCGCCGGTCGTCGCGCTGCTGCGCCGGGTACCGTCGGCTCGCCGCGACTGGCGTTCCGGCGTCGTCGACCTGGCGTTCGTGGCGCTGGCCGGGGGAGCGGTCTACCAGGCCCGCACCGGCGGCCCGGACAGCGGTCTCGGCGTGCTCGCCCCGGCCCTGGTCGCGCTGGCCATCGGCCTGGTGCTGGCCCGGCTGCTGCGCTGGACCGCCGACCGGGCGGGCGGCGCCGCCGTGCGGGCCGGGCGGCTGCGGTTCGGCCTGACCGCGGTGCAGATCTCCCGCCAGCCCGGCACCGATCGCGCGTTCGCCCTGGTCACCGTCGCGGTGGCGATGGTCGCGATCGCGGCCGGCGGGCTGTCGGCCGGGCGCACCGAACGCACCGATCGGGCTCAGCAGCAGCTCGGCGCGCCCCGCGTGCTCGACGTCCGGCCGACCACCGCGACCGCCCTGGAGAACGCGGTCCGGCAGGCCGATCCGTCCGGCCGCTACGCGATGGCCGCGCTGCTCGACGGCAACAGCAACCCGCCGCTGCTCGCGGTCGACAGCGCCCGGCTGGCGTCGGTCGCGATCTGGCGCCCCGAGTACGGGCCGGTGACCGCCCTGGGGCGGGGCGACCTGCCGCCGCCCAAGCCGCTGCCCGCGATCACCGGCAACGCGCTGACCCTGAAGGTCAACAGCGGCCGCACCCAGCCGTCGCTGCTCGGCCTCACCGTGCAGAACGAGGCGACCGGCGCGGTCACACGTCTCGAGTTCCAGCACATCATGACCGGCGAGCAGAGCCTCACGCTGCCGCTGAAGGGCTGCACCACCGCTCCGGGCTGCCGCCTGGTCAGCTTCGAACTGTTCACCACCACCGACACCAACGGCAACCCGGTACCCGCCGCGCTCACCATCGAGTCGCTCAGCCAGTCGGGGCCGGCCGCGACCGTCCTCGACGGCCCGACGCTGGGCGACGTCAGCCGCTGGCGCGGCGACTTCAGCGGCCTGGCCCTGCGGATCCGGGCGACCCCGCAGGGCCTGGTCCTGCGGGCGGTCGTCTCCGACCAGTCGGCCCAGGTCTCCGGCACCAAGATCTATCCGGTCGACACCCCGCTGCCGATGCCGATCGTGCTGGCCGGCGAACCGGTCTCCGACTGGCGGTTCGAGGACGCCTCGACCACCCGGTTCGGCGGCCAGAGCGTGCCGGTCCGGATCGCCGGCCAGCCGCGGCTCCTGCCCGCGCTCGGCGACAGCGGCATCCTGGTCGACCTCGACGCGATGCGCCGGGTCGCGGCCGACGCCCAGCTCGGTGGCAACGCCCAGGTCTGGCTCGCGGCCGACGCGCCGCCCGGCGTCGTCGACGCGCTCCAGCAGCACGGGCTGACCGTGGTCGGCGACCGCACCACGGCCGCCCAGGCCGCGCGCTGGGCTGCCCAGGCCGACGTCATCGGTGCGCCGTTCGAGCTGTTCACCGTGCTGCTGGCGGTGCTGGTCGCGGCCACCATGGTCGCGGTGGTGGCGATCGTCGAGCGGGAGCCGCAGGCCGACCAGCTGCGGGCGCTGCGCGTCCAGGGACTGTCGCGGCGGGTTGCGGTCACCTCCGCGTACGCCGGGGTGGCCGCGCTCGTCGCGGCCGGTGTCCTGGCCGGTCTGCTGGCCGCCGTCCTGGCCCGTCCGATCGCCGCGGTGACCGCACCGCCGTTCGCGGACCACTGGCGGCTGATCCCGCCGCCCGACCCCCTCGGACCGGGCGCGCTCGGCCTGGCCGCCGCCGTGGCCGCGGTCGCGCTCGCCGTCGTCGCCGTCGTCTCCGTCCGCCCGCTCGTGCACCAAATGCGGGGGACCGCCCGATGATCGCGCTCGTTCTCACCATGGTCTGGAACCGCCGCGGCCAGGCCGCCGTGCTCGCCCTGCTGGCGCTCTTCGGGGTGACCGCCGCGGTCGCCGCGCCGGCGTTCCTGCGGGCCGCCGACCGCGCGGTCGCCGCCGGCCAGGTCGCCAACGCCCAGCCCGCCGAGCTCAGCCTCGAGATCCTCTCCGCGCAAATCGACCACCGGCACGACGCGCCCGGCGCGCCGACCTCGGACGTCAACCTCCCGACCACCGGCGGCGCCCTGACCGACCTGCCCGGGTTCCAATACGTCTACGCCGTCGAATTCTCGACCGTCGGCATCGACCCCGATGATCAGAACCGCACCCGTTTCGTCTACCGGCAGCGCGTCTGCGAGCACCTGACGATCGTCGCCGGGCGCTGCCTGGCCGGCGAGGGCGACGTCATCCTCGGCGCGCAGATGGCCAAGAAGTTCCACCTCAAGCCCGGCGACTCGGTGACGCTGACCTACGCCACCCACGCCAGCGGCCCGCCGCCCGCCTACGTTCCGGCCGGCGACCCCAAGCAGTTCCTCGTCGCCGGCATCTACCGGGTGGCGCACCCCGACGACGTCTTCTGGGGTCCGCACGAATACTTCACCGCCGGTGACGAGCCGGCGTTCGCCGGTTCCGCCTCGCTCGCCGCGATGGACAAGGGCAGCATCGAGTCCACCCTGGACGGCTACGCCGGCCCGGGCGCCCTCGCGGTCGACAAGCTCCCCGCGATCCGCACCGGTCTGGCCCAGCTGCAGGCCAGCGCCGCGCAGCTCGGGCCCGGCCTGCAGTTGTCCTCCGGCCTCACCACGCTGATGGCCCGGATCGACCAGGGCCGCACCGCGGCCCACCGGATCGTCCCCGTCCTGGCCGTCTGCCTCGTGCTGCTCACCTGCCTGACCATCTTCCTGGCCGTCGGCTACGGCACCGAGGGCCGCCGGCCGGAACTGGCCGTGGTCGCGCTGCGGGGCGCCCGCTGGGGTCAGCGCTGGTGGCTGGCGACCGGCGAAAACCTGGTCGCCATCCTGGCCGGCTCGATCGCCGGCTGCCTGACCGGTCAGCTCGTGGTCAACCTCTTCGCCGCCTGGCGCTTCCCCGGGGTCGGCGCCGACGCCGGACTGGCCTCGCTGCGCTGGGCACCGGTCGCCGCCGGCGCCGCCCTGATCACCGCGCTCGCCGCCGAACGCCGCCAGCTCGCCACCCCGGTCACCGAGCTGCTGCGCCGGATCCCTCTCGCCCCGCGTACCGGCCGCGCGATCGCCGCCGAAGTCGTGGTGGTGCTGCTGGCCGCCGTCGCGGTGGTCCAGCTCATGCTGACCGACGGCGAACTGACCGGCGTCGGCTCGTTCGCCACCGGCCTGGTCGTGGTCGCCGCCGCGCTGGTCGCCGGGCGCCTCCTGCTGCCCTGGGCGACCGTGATCGCCCGCCGGGCGTTGCGCGCCGGCCGTCTCGGGTCCGGCCTGGCCGGCTTCCAGCTGTCCCGGCGGCCGGGCGCGATCCGGCTCTTCGCGCTGCTCGTGGCCACGGTCGCGGTGGCCGGATACGCCGCCGGCGCGGTCGACGTGGCGGCCCGCGGGCGGGGCGTGGAGGCCGGGCTCGGCACCGGCGCCGACCGGGTGCTGACCGTCGCCCCGGTGTCCCGCCAGGCCCTGCTCGGCGCGGTCCGCACGGCTGACCCGGGCGGAAAATACGCGATGGGCGTCGTCCGGATCACCGCCGACAAGCAGCACCCGCCGGTGCTCGCGGTCGACAGCACCCGCCTCGCCGCGGTCGCCCAGTGGCCGGCCGACGGGCCGAGCGTGACCCGGGCGGCCCGGCTGCTGCGCCCGCCGGCCGCACCGGCGCCGCTGCTCAAGGGCGCCGACCTGACCTTCGACCTCACCACCGAGGGCTTCGGGTACGGCAAGGAGGTCACGGTCACCGCGATCGTCTCGCCCATCGGCGACCTCAGCGACGAACTGGTGCGGCTCGGGGTGATGCGGAACGGCCGGCACACCTACTCGTACGAACTGCCCCAGTGCGAGCCGGGCTGCTACCTCAACACGATGCGGATCGAGGGCGGCGAGGGCTCGTCCGACGTGGCGGGCAAGCTCACCCTGCACGCGATGACCAGCGTGCCGGCCGCCGCACTCACCGCGCCGGGCCGGTGGCGGGCCGGCAAGGGCGGCACCGTCGCACCGGCCCCCGACGGTCTGCTGATCGACGTGACCTCGCTGAACGGGCTCCCGGAAGGCATGGCCGTGCAGCCCGCCGACACCCCGATGCCGGTGCCGGTGGCGAGCGCCGGGCCCGGCGGTGGCCCGGTGATGTCCGGGCTCGACGCCCATGACGTCGCGGTCAGTCACGTCGCCCAGATCCCGGCCGTCCCCGGCATCGGGGTCCCGGCGACCCTGGTCGACCTCGACTACCTCGACAAGGTGTCCAGCGACGGCGGGCAGAGCGTCTCGCAGGTCTGGATGACCTCCGACGCCCCCGTGTCGGTCCGGGAGGCGCTGTCCAAGGCCGGGCTGCTGATCACCTCCGACCTGACCGCGGCCCAGGTGCGCCGCCAGCTCGACGACCAGGGGCCGGCCCTGGCCCTCTGGTTCTACGTCATCGTGGCCGTGCTCGCGACCGCGCTGGCGGCGGGCGCGCTGGTCCTCTCGGCCGGGGTCGACCGGCCCCGCCGGGTGGAAGACCTGTCGGCGCTGCGCGGGCAGGGACTGAGCCGCGCGGCGCTGCGGACGGCGATCCTGTGGACCTACCCGGTGCTGGTCGCGGTGGCCGTGGTGGCCGGCGTGCTGATCGCCCGCCTCGGCTGGCTCCTGACCGGCTGGGCACTGCCCCTGGCCGGCCTCGATCCGCCGCCGCTGCCGCTGCCCGGCGCGCCGCACCCGCTCGTGCTGCTGGCCGCCGGGCTGGTCATGTTCCTGGTACTCGCGCTGGTCGCCGTCCTGTCCGGGCGACGGACGCTGCGCCTGATCCGGTGAGATAGGTTGGGCTGCATGCCTGAGGTGCGGTCCAACGGGATGACGATCAGCTACGAGACGCTCGGCGACCCCGCCGACCCGGCCCTGCTACTGATCATGGGTCTGGGCGCGCAGCTGGTCGACTGGCCCGACGAGTTCTGCGGGCTCCTTGCCGGCCGCGGTTTCCACGTGATCCGCTTCGACAACCGTGACATCGGCCTCTCCATCTGGCTCGACGACCTGCCGCTGCCCGACCTCGGCGCCGTCTTCGGCGGCGACTTCGCGACCGTGCCCTACCTGTTGAGCGACATGGCGGCCGACACCGCCGGGCTGCTCAAAGAACTGGGCGTCCAGCAGGCGCACGTGGTCGGCGCCTCGATGGGCGGCATGATCGCCCAGCAGCTGGCCATCGACCGCCCCGACCTGGTCGCCAGCCTCTGCTCGATCATGTCGACGACCGGCGACCGCACGGTCGGGCACCCCACCGCTGAGGCCGCGGCCGCGCTGATGCGCCCGCCCGCCACCAGCCGCGAAGACGCGATCGCGGGCGCGGTGGCCGGCTCCAAGGCGATCGGCTCGTGGGCCTTCGGCGTCTTCGACGTGCCAGAAGACGAGATCGTCCGCAAGGCGGCCGCCAAATACGACCGCGCCTACCACCCGGCCGGCACGTCCCGGCAGTACGGCGCGATCGTTGCCTCACCCGACCGCACGGCCGCCCTCGGCGCGGTGACGGTGCCGACCCTGGTCGTCCACGGCGAAGCCGACCCGCTGGTCGACGTCAGCGGCGGCCGGGCCACCGCGGCCGCCGTCCCCGGCGCGAAACTGCTCATCATCCCCGGCATGGGCCACGACCTGCCCCGCGCCGCGTGGCCCCAGATCGTCGACGCGATCGTGGCAAATGCCGGGGGAACGGCCGCCTGAAGCTCTTCTGCGGGTGCCACCCCTGCCGGCGGCTGGGTGGGCGGGCGCTGACCTCGTACTCCCCGGCCGCGGGATCCGCGACCGGCCAGAGCACTGCCGAGCGGACAAGACAAGACGTTGCGTCACGGCGCACGGTGCGGTCGACCAAACCACCAGCATGGTGGGCAGCACCAACCGGCTCCGACCGCGATCATCCGCCCCGCCCAGCCGGGGAACAGCCGGGCGGGGCGGCGAACCAGGGTGGCGTTCGCGATGCCGCGCCCCGCGATCAGCGGACTCCCGCCGGCGTGCACCGGAGGACGCCGCCGTCGTCCACCAGGAGCCCACCGATCGCCGCCACGACCACGCCGACCAGCCACCGCGCGGCCCGCAGCACCCGGCTGGCCGAGCAGGACCAGCGCGGTCGTGCCGCACCGGCAGTGCTGAGCGGTGGTGATCGGACAGGTCAGCGTCCGATACAGCTCGTCGTGGCTGCCGCGAGCCGCTGCCGCATGCCGAGCGAATACGCTCCGGTGCTCTTGTTGGCGGCCCCGGTCAGCCCGCTCGACCCGCGCGGCTCTCCACCCGGCGGCGCGCCTTGCATGACCGTGGGCGCGTCGCCGCTCTATCCCGGACGGCTGAGGCCCAGTCCGATCACCGCGCTGAAGATCGGGTGCGTTCGTCGGCCGCGGACGATGCGAGGTTCTAGCGGGCGTAGCGTTCGCGGCGCACGGTGGGCCGCCGGCCCCGGATGGTGCTGCGTTGCACCGCCGCGATCACCATGTCAGCGGCCGACTCGGGGACCTCCACCAGGGAGAACCGGTCGGTGATCTGGATCGCGCCGATCTCGCGGGCGCTCAGCCCCGACTCGCCGGCGATCGCACCGACCAGGTCCTCCGGACGAAGCCCGGCCCGTCGGCCGATCCCGAAGAACAGGCGCGTCACTGCCGAGTCGGACCCGCCGGAGCGGGCCGGCGGGCCGGATTTGCGGTTGCCCGGGCGGGCGTCGCGGCCGCCTTGCGGGGCCACCGGCGAGGGGATCTCCTCGTCGTCGGCGTCGCCGCCGGCCGCCTCGTGCAGAAGCTTGACCGCGGCGAGCGCGATGTTCTCGACATCGAACTCGTCGGTCAAAGAGTCGAGTACGACCCGGAACCGTTCGAGGTCGTCGGTTTCCAGGCTGGTCTGCAACGCGGTGCGGGTCAGTTCCAGCCGCCGTGCCCGCAGGTCGGTGACGGTCGGAAGCTTCTCCAGCGTGATCCGCTGCCCGGTGAGCCGCTCGATGGCCTTGAGCATCCGCTGCTCCCGCGGTTCCGCCAGGGTGATGGCGGAACCTTCCCGGCCGGCCCGCCCGACCCGGCCGATGCGGTGCACGTACGCCTCGGGCGCCGTCGGCACATTGAAGTTGATGACGTGGGTCAGCTGTTCCACGTCGAGGCCCCGGGCCGCCACGTCGGTCGCGACGAGCAGTTCGGTGCTTCCGCCACGCAGGCGACCCATCACCCGGTCGCGTTGATCCTGGCTGATCCCGCCGTGCAGGGCTTCGGCCCGGTAGCCGCGCCCGTTCAGCGTCTCCGTGACCTGGTCGACCTCTTCACGGGTGCGGCAGAAGACGATCGCCGCGGACGGCGCCTCCACGTCGAGGACCCGGCTGAGAGCGGCCGCACGGTGCGCGCGGGCGACGATGTAGGCGCTCTGCCGGACCAGCGGTATTTCCCCCGGAGCGGCACCTTGACGGCCCATCGTGATCCGGACCGGGTCGCGCAGGTGGCGGCGGGCGATGCCGTCGATCCGGGCGGGCATGGTCGCCGAGAAGAGCACCGTCTGCCGGTCCGCCGGGGTTTCGGCGAGAATCGCCTCGATGTCGTCGGCGAAACCCATGTCGAGCATCTCGTCGGCCTCGTCGAGGACGACGGTGCGCACCCCTGAAAGCTGCAGGGTCGCCCGATCGATGTGGTCGAGGACCCGCCCCGGCGTGCCGACGACGACATCGACGCCGCGGCGCAACGCCTGCAACTGCCGCCCGATCGGCTGACCGCCGTACACCGGCAGCACCCGCACACCCAGGTCGCGGCCGTACCGGTGGACGGCCTGCGAGACCTGCTCGGCGAGTTCCCGCGTCGGCACCAGAACCAGCGCCGCCGGTCCCGCGTCCGGCCGGTCGGGATCCAGTCGCTGCAGCAGGGGAAGCGCGAACGCGGCGGTCTTTCCGGTGCCGGTGGCGGCCTGCCCCAGCACGTCGTTGCCGGCCAGCAGCGGCGGGATCGCCTCCTGCTGGATCGGTGTCGGTTCTTCATAGCCGAGCTTGGTCAGTGCACGGAGCAGTTCCACCCGCAACCCCAGCCCGACGAAACCCGGCTCGGGCTCGAACGGTTGATGGTCCACGGCGACAACCATAGGAGAACTGCTCGACCGCCGGCGCACCGGGCGGCCCTCGGAGCCGACGGCGCCTGGAACGCGGGCAGCGAACTGTGGCCGTGGGCCCGCCTTACCGGCGTGTCGGCGTCGCCGCCTGACGCTGCGCCCACGGTGCATCTGGCGTCCGGTGCCGCAAGGTTTGAACTGGCAATGAGCCAAAGCTGCCCCAGATAGCGACCCGCACCGGGCAGCCACCGTGATCACGACCGGCTCCGCGCGTCTCGGCTCACCAGCTGGCTGAACCGCCGGGCGTCGTCGGCGCGGGCCAGGTTGTTGAACATCACGTACGCCGGGCCGGCGTCGACCGTCTTGGCGAGCTGGGCCAGCTCATCGTCCGTGTACACGTGGCGGGCGCCGGTGATGCCGTGCAGCCGGTAGTAGGCCATCGGGGTCAGGCTGGGCCGCAGGAACGGGTCGGCGGCGTGGGTCAGGTCCAGTTCCTCGCACAGATCCCGGACCACCTCGTCGGGCCACGGGCCGCGCGGCTCCCACAGCAGCCGGACCCCGGCCGGCCGGGGCGCTCGGGTGAGGAACTCGCGTAACCGCGCGATGGCGGGCTCGGTCGGCCGGAAGCTCGCCGGGCATTGCAGCAGGATCGCGGTCGCCTGCAGGATCGCGGCGCAGCTGAGCGTGGTGTCCCAGGCCCGCGCGACGACGGGCGTCCACCGGAAACCGCCGACCTCGGTGCGTTCCTCGGCCGTGAGCGGTGTGCGCAGCCGCCGGTACGTGGAGCTTCTCGCCTCGTGCGTGATCAGCTGCCATGCCTTGATGGTGAACTCGAACGCCGGTGGAACGGTGGCCCGCCACCGTCGCAGCGTCGCCTCGCGGGGTGGCTCGTAGAACGTCTGCTGCACCTCCAGCACCCGGAAGCGTTGCGTGTAGGACGTCAGCGCCATGCTTGCGCCGCACAGGCCCACCTTCACCGGCGTCATGTGCGGTGGTGTACCCCCGGATTGCGCCGGCTAGGCGCCGCTGAGGTCTTCGACCCGTTCGAAACCGAAGTAGTGGATCGAGCGGGCGCCGTGCCGGAGCAGGAGCGCGGCCAGCGTCTTGCTGCGCTCCTCGGTGCACGGCGCCACGATCACGGCGCCGCCGTGCCGCATGCCGGCCGTGTACAGCAGCAGGATCTGCTCGTAGTAGGTCCACTTCTGCAGCAGGCGTACGAGGTGCGCCCTCAGCCCGTGGCCGGTGCCGCGTTCGTCGAGGGTCGCGATGCCCCCGGGGCCGTGCAGCAACTCGACGTCGGCCAGGTCGATGCCCGCCTTCCTCATCTCCTCGAGCGCCGCCTCGGCCCGGTCGTGGTCGGGCAGCAGCGCGGCGACCGCGTCGACCGGGTGCGACTCGAACATCGACGGGTTGTCGACCGGTTTCCGTTCCCAGTAGACCTCGACCCGCCAGCCGTCCGGGTCGAGGCACTTGAAGGAGACCAGGTCGGGTTCGTCGTCCTCCTCGACGACCGGCACGTCCTGCTCGGCCAGGCGTTGCCGGAGCGCGCGGACCTCACCGGGGGCGGCCATCATGAATCCGAAGTGGAGGAACTCGGGCGCGGTGATGGCGGCGGCCGTCGGGTGCAGGGCCAGGTCGAACCCGTCGGCGTTGCGCACGATCACGGTGCCGTCCCCGTACTTCTGGGCGGTCGCCGGGTCGAAACCGAAGTAGGTGGCGTAGAAGGTCAGGCTGCGCTCGTAGTCACGGACGGGCAGGCCGAGATGTCCTAGCTGCATCCCGCCAGGCTGTGATGAACCGGGTGCCCTGTCAAGCGGGCAGGGCGGCCCGGAGGGCCTGAAGTGTGCCCGGCGTCCGCTTCCACAGGAGCCTGATCTTCGGTCCGTGCCGCAGCCGGACGGCCAGGCTGCTCGTGGCCACCCCCGCCGTCAGCTTCGCCGCGAGGATCTGCTCGAAGGCCAGCACCTGCACGTCGTTGTGGGTGGCGAGGTAGTAGGCCCAGGAGTCCCACCGGACGTCCATCTCGTCCTGGCTCGGCCGGCCGACGGTCAGCGCCTTGAGGATGGGTGAGGCGGGCGCGCGTTTGCCGATCCGGACCAGCGCCTCCTCGGTCAGCCACAGCTCGCCGTGGCCCCAGGTCGCCCAGCCGCGGGCGCACGAGTCGCTCAACAGACGTATCCGCATGATCCTCCTCGGGCCGTGGCTCGGCTTCGATCTGACCCGATCGGCAGCGGCGCAGGGTTCATGAGCTTTCTCGGGTTCCGATATCGGCGATGTACGCGATCGTCGCCGCCGACTGGCCCGCCACTCGCGCACACCTCGAGTCCCGTCTGGCATGACGACGGGGTGACAACCCGTGGGTAAGGCATCGAGACTCGTCGAAGGACTGAGCACCTCGACGGAAGGAACGGATCGATGACGGGAATCCCTCGGCGTTCGGTGATCGCCGGAGGCGCCGGCCTGGCCGGCGCCGCGTTGATCGGCGTGCCCACCCCCGCGGCCGCGAAGGCCGGAGCCAAGTCGCTGGCCCTGAACCAGGGCACCGACCTGGCGGCCCGCCTCTCGCCGGACCGGCGCACGATCGCGCTCGACCTGCTCGGCGTGCTGTGGCTGATCCCGGCCGCCGGCGGCCCGGCAAAGCGGCTGACCAGTGACTTCATGGACATCGCCCAGCCCGACTGGGCGCCCGGCGGCGATGAGATCGCCTTCCAGGCGTACGCGAAGGGGTCGTTCGATCTGTGGACGATTCGCCCGGACGGCTCCAAGCTCACGCGCCTGACCAGCGGACCGTTCGACCATCGGGAGCCGCGCTTCCACCCGGCCGGGCGGCCGATCGCCTTCTCGTCCGATCGATCGGGCAGTTACGGCGTCTACACCTGGGACAACGGCAAGATCACTCCGGTGGCCGACGGTTACGAACCGGCGTGGTCGCCGGACGGCACCAAGCTCGCCTTCGTCGTGGCCAACACCCGCATCGATGTGGTCGAAATGGCCACCGGCGCCCGGACCACCGCCGTCACGGTCCCCGCCGGCACGGTCCTGCACGCCCCCGAATGGACCCCGGACGGGCACGAGTTGATCTACACCCAGGTCGTTGACGGGCGCAGCGAGCTGTGGCGCCAGAGCACGCCGGTGATCACCGGCCAGGACGTCTTCCCCTTCCGGGTCTCCTGGCGTTCCGCGAACGAGTTCCTCTACACCGCCGACGGCAGCATCCTCCGGGGCGGGACGGGCAAGGGCCGCATCGGCTTCACGGCCGTCACCACGATCCGGCGGCCCACCTATCGCAAGCGTCACCGCGACTTCGACTCGACGACGCCGAAACCGGTCCGAGGCCTGGTCAGCCCGGTCCTGAGCCCGGACGGCCGGCAGGTCGCCTTCTGCGCCCTCAACGACATCTGGATCATGGAGATCGGGCAGAAGCCGCGGCGCGAGATCACCGGCCCCGGGTGGAAGTCGCATCCGGCCTGGTCGCCCGACGGCCGCCAGCTGTCCTACTCGACCGACCGGTCCGGCAAGCTCGACATCTGGCTCCGCGACCTCCGCACCGGCGCCGATCGGCAGCTGACGACCCTGCCGAACGCCGCCGCGGTCTCCGGCAGCTGGTCCCACGACGGTGCCCACCTGGCGTTCCTCGACCAGACCGGTGAGGTCTACACGGTGGAGGTAGCCACCGGCGCGGTCGAGAAGATCTATGCCGCCACCTTCGAACCCGGCCGCCCGACCTGGTCGGCCGACAACCGGACGGTCGCCCTGGCCGCGATCGTGCCCTACTCGGCCCGCTACCGGGAGGGCCTCAGCAAGATCCTGCTGATCGACCGGGCGACCGGCGCCGGCCGCTACCAGGACCCGCTAACCGACCGCTCGATACAGACCCGCGGCGACGACGGACCGGTCTGGTCGCCCGACGGCACCCGGATCGCGTTCGTGGTCGCCAGCGTGCTCTGGGTCGCGCCGGTCGCCCCCGACGGCACGTTCACCGGGCCGCCGCGGCAGGTCACCCGCGAGGTCACCGACGCACCGACCTGGAGCGGCGACTCCCGCACACTGCTCTACCTCTCGAACGGCCGGCTGCGCCTGGTCGCCGCCGCCGGCGGCGAACCGAGAACGGTTCCGGTCAGGTTGAGCTGGGCGAACACCTCACCCCGCGGGCGTACGGTCATTCGCGCGGGGCGGGTCTGGGACGGCTCTTCGAAGACCCTGAAAAGCGACATCGACATCGTCGTCGACGGCAACCGGATCAGTGCCGTCGAGCCGCACCGGGCCGGCCGCGACGGGGTGCAGGTCGACGTCCGCGACTCGGTCGTCATACCCGGCATCATCGACATGCACCACCACCGGGAGATGCAGGGCTATTCGTACGGCGCCCGCCAGGGCCGGCTCTGGCTCTCGCTCGGCATCACCACGACCCGCTCGCCGGGCAGCCCGGCCTACCACATGGTCGAGGAGCGCGAGTCGATCCAGTCCGGCGCCCGGCTGGGCCCCCGCTACCTGGCCACCGGCGAGGCGATCGACGGTTCCCGCATCTTCTACAACTTCATGCGGCCGACCTTCTCCGACGGGCAGCTCGCGCTCGAGCTGGAAAGGGCCGCGGCCCTCGATTACGACCTGATGAAGGCGTACGTCCGGCTGTCCGCGGCCCGGCAGCGGGCCGTCATCGACTGGGCCCACCGGCAGGGCATCCCGGCGACCTCGCACTACCACTACCCGGCCCTGGCGATCGGCGGCGACGGCATGGAGCACGTCGGGGCCACCAACCGGCTGGGCTATTCGCGGACGGTGAGCGCGCTCGGCGCCGTCTACTCCGACGTCGCCGACATCTTCCTGGCCACCGGCGCGTCGCTGACCCCGACCCTGTTCAACTCGCTGTTCCTGCTCGCCACCGACGACTCGCTGGTGGTCGACGAGCGGGTCAAGACCCTCTATCCGAGCTGGGAGTACGCCAACCTTCAGGCCTCCCTGGCATCGGCCCGCGCCACCGACCAGACCGCCAACCTGGCCAACCTGGCCCGGCAGGTCGCGCACGTCCTGCGCCTGATCCGGGGCGGCGGCACGGTCGTCACCGGCACCGACTCGCCGATCGTCCCGACCGCGGTGAGCACCCACATGAACCTGCGCGGCATGGTCGAGTACGGCGCCACCCCGTGGGAGGCGCTGAGCAGCGCGACCCGGGTGTCGGGGGAGTTCCTCGACCTGCCGCTCGGCCGGCTGGCCCCCGGCTACCTCGCCGACCTGGTCGTGCTCGGTGGCGACCCGCTCACCGACATCAAGCGGGCGGCCGACGTGCAGCAGGTGATGGCCAACGGCGTCCTGCACACCCCGGCCGACCTGATGGCCCCGTTCGGAGGGTCGGCGCCGCGCCGATCGGCGCCGGTCATCGACCGGACCAGGAGCGAAGGCTTCTGGTGGCACGACCCGCACTGGGTCGAGACGAGCCGCCACGCCTGCTGCTCCGACGACTGACCTCAGCAGTAGCTTGACGGCCATCGATATATGGGTGACCGTCGACAGATGTCGAACCGTCCACGAAGGATCCTTGCCGCGGTCGTCCTCGCGGCGGCCCTCACGGGGGTCGGGATCGTCGCCGGAACCGCCGCGCAGGGCAATGCACCGGGCTTCGCGCCCGGCCCGACGGCGTCCGTGCCGACCACGCCCGGTGATTCGGCCCCGCCGCTGCCGTCGGGGCCGATCAACCCGTCTCCCTATCCGCCGAGCGTGCCCGGCAACCTCACCGCGACCGCCGTGCACGCCAACTCGGTCACGCTCTCCTGGAACGCCTCCTCCGGCGGCTGCTGCGGGGTCGACCACTACCTGGTCACGTACGGCCAGGCGTTCGATGACGTCATCCGGACGGCGAACGTCGGCAACGTGACCACGGCGACCATCACCGGCGGCATCTCCCCCCGCCAGCAGTACTTCTTCCGGGTCAGCGCGCTCGACGACGTCAACCACCAATCGGCCGCCTCGAACGAGGTCGTCGTGGTCACGCCGGCTTCGGACACCGCGGCCGACACGACGCCGCCGAGTGCGCCCGGCAACCTGACCACCGACGGCAGCACGCTGACCTGGACCCCGTCCACCGACAACGTGGGCGTCGTGGCCTACGACGTCTACCGCTTCGACGGCTGGTACACGTCGCAGCCGGCCGGCTCCACCACCGGCACCAGCTACGCCGCGCCGGCCGGCGGCGCCCGCGTCCTGTTCTATGTGCGGGCCCGCGACGCGGCGGGCAACGTGTCGATCGCCTCGAACACGGTCAGCGCCGACACCGCCACCACCACGCCGCCGCCGAACCCGGTGTGCCGGGCCGGCTACCGCATCACCTCCAACTGGACCGGCGGCTTCGTCGCCGAGGTCTCGCTCACCAACACCGGCACCGCCCCGGTCAACGGCTGGGCGCTCGCCTACACCTTCGGCGGCGACCAGAAGGTCGGCTCGGCCTGGAACGCCGCGGCGGCCCAGTCCGGCGCCACGGTCACGCTGACCAACCTGAGCTGGAACCGCACGCTCGCGCCGGGCGCCACCGCCACCATCGGCATGATCGGCTCGTGGAAGGCGAGCAACGCCGGGCCGACTGGTTTCACCCTCAACGGCAACACCTGCGCCGTCTGACCCACGCCCGAACCGGGCCCCGCCGGCCTTCCTCCGGCGGGGCCCGGCGCCAGGATCAGTTCGGCAGGGCTCGGCGCTGGGCGTCGTCGGCCACGACGCGGGTGGCGAGCCGGGTGAGTTCCTCCCGCTCCGCGGTCGGCAGGCCCACGACGTACGCGTCGATGCGCGCCTCGAACGCAAGCGCGACCTGACCGCCCAGCGTGCGCCCGTCCTCGGTGAGGGAGACGCGCACCGCGCGGCGATCTTCGACGCTGGGGATGCGCCGGACCAGCCCCCGGCGCTCGGCGCGGTCGACGAGGCCGCTGATCGACGACTTGTCGAGACCGAGGAAGCGGCCCAGCTCCTGCATCGTCGGCTCGCGGTCGCGGAGGACGCCGAGCAGGCGGGTCTGGACCACCGACAGGTCGTGCTCGCCGGCGACCTCGGACAGGGTGCCGTGGATCAGGAACGAGAGCTGGGCGAGCGCGTCCATGGTGCTGAGCCGGGTGGTCACCGCGCCAGGGTAGTTCGCGTCACGAACTACCGGCAAACGGAAGCCGGGATATCCTGCCCCCGGTGTTTCGAACCGCGTGACCGGAGGAGTCGGTGCTGGGATGACGGCAGGGCGACGGATGCCTGCACAGGACGACGTGCTCGGCTACTTCAACACACTGTCGAACTGGGGACGCTGGGGCGACGACGACCAACTCGGGACCCTGAACCACATCACCGACGAGGTCCGGCTGGCGGCGGCCCGGGCTGTGCGCCACGGCCGGAGCGTGTCGTGCGCGTGGGAGGTGGCCGTCCCACAGGACATGGAGCGGTCGACGACGACGTGCCCGTGCGCGGCCGACATGCCAGGGGCCGGGAACATGCCGGTGTCCTTCCACGCCGACCGGCGCTGGGGCTTCTCGTCCGAGCGGCTCGGCATCACGTTCCACGGCAACACCCTCACCCACGTCGACTCGCCGTGCCACATCTTCTGGGACGGCACGATGTACAACGGGCGGCCGCACTCGATGGTCGACGCCGCAACCGGCTCGGCGTGGGCGGCGGTCACGGCGGCGGCCAACGGCATCATCACGCGTGGTGTCCTGCTCGACATCGCGGGGGTCCGCGACGTGCCGTGGCTGGAACCGGGGCAGGGTGTGTTTCCCGACGATCTCGAGGAGGCCGAGCGTCGCCAGGGTGTGCGGGTGCGGTCCGGCGATGCGGTGCTCCTGCGGACCGGCTACGGCCGCTTCCGGCACGAGACCGGCGAGGCGAGCGGTTTCACGCAGGCCGGCTGGCACGCGTCCTGCCTGCCCTGGCTGCGGGACCGGGAGGTGGCGCTGATCGGCGCCGACACCCCGCAGGACGTTCAGCCGTCCGGGTACGACGACGTGTTGATGCCGGTT
Organism: Actinoplanes sp. NPDC051343; assembly: GCF_044455125.1. Classification (NCBI taxonomy): domain Bacteria; kingdom Bacillati; phylum Actinomycetota; class Actinomycetes; order Micromonosporales; family Micromonosporaceae; genus Actinoplanes; species Actinoplanes sp. NPDC051343. The sequence goes on along the minus strand of NZ_JBITEL010000020.1, from coordinate 94,803 downwards.
CACGCCGTGAGCCTCGTCGCGATGGGACTGTGGCTGCTCGACAACTGCGACCTGGAGCTGTGCGCGACGACGGCGGCCGAACTCGGCCAGTGGGACTTCCAGCTCGCCGTCGCCCCGGTCCGCTTCGCCGGTACGTCCGGCAGCCCGGTCAACCCGATCGCCACCTTCTGACGCGGGAGCTAGCGGGCGCTGACCGCCAGCAGCTCGGTGACCACGTGGTCGGCCGCGTCGGGCTTGCCGTGGGTGCGGGCGGCCCGCGCCATCGCCTCGCGGCGGTGCGGGTCGGCCAGCAGGCCGTGGATGGCGGTGCGGAGTTCCTCCGGCGTGGCCGTCGGGCCGTCCAGCATGACCGCGGCTCCCGTGGCGGCCAGGTGGCGGGCCGTGACGCGCTGCTCGTCGGCGGCCGAGAACGGGTAGGGGACCAGGACGCAGGCCTTGCCCAGGGCGGTCAGCTCGGCGACCGTGCCGGCGCCGCTGCGGGCGACCACGATGTGGGCGGCCGCCAGCAGGTCGGGCAGTTCGTCGTGGATGAAGTCGAGCACGTGGTAGCGGGCGGCCAGCTGCGGCGGGAGCGAGGCCGCCACCTGCTGCATCTCGGTGTAGCTCAGGCTGCCGCACTGGTGCACGATCTGGCAGTACTGCAGCAGGTCACCGAGGACGCCGGTCAGCATGCGGTTGATCTGCTGCGCGCCCGCGGCGCCGCCGGTGACCAGCACCAGCGGCAGGTTGGGCTCGAGGTTGAACGCCTGGTATGCCCGGGCGGGGTCGCCCTGGAAGACCTCGGCGCGGATCGGGTTGCCGGTGACGACGGCCTTCGCGCGCGCCTTGGGTGGCAGGTGCTCGAGGGAGGCCTCGTGGCTGAGCAGGATGCGGGTGGCGACGCGGGCCAGGATGCGGTTGGCCAGGCCGAGGCTGAGGGTCTGCTCGTGCAGCAGGTAGGGCACGCCGAACAGCTTGGCGGCCAGGCCGATCGGCACCGAGACGTAGCCGCCGGTGCTCAGCGCGACCGCCGGCTTGGTGCGGGCGACCGTCAGCACGGCCTGCAGGACGCCGATCGGGATGCGGAACGCGTCGACGAAGTTGCGTGCCAGATCCTTGGGGCTGGTGGACCGGCGCAGCTTGCCGGTGGTGATGGCCCGGAACGGGATGTGGTTACGCTCGGCGATCTTGCTCTCGAGGCCGCCCGCCACGCCGACCCAGAGCACCTCCGGGGCGGCGCCGGTCTCGGCCAGACGACGCTGCAGCGTCGTCACCGTGGTGAGCGCCGGATAGGTGTGCCCACCGGTGCCGCCGCCGGTCACGATCACGCGCAGGGTGTGCAGGCGCTCGCTGCTGTAGAGAGACATACGGTCCGGGAGTCTACTGATGCCCGCCGGGATTCTTAAAGCCGGTCGTGGTTGAGAACGCTGCTGCAGCGCTTGATCGTGATCAGCTGCAGCCGGGTGAACATCGCCGGGCTGATCAGGTGGGCGGCCAACCGGCCGGCAGAGGTCGGCGGCTTGTTGGTGACCTCGGAGGCTGCCAGCGAGGAGATGCGGCGTACACGACGGGCCCGGACGCGCTCATATCGGCGTAAAGCGTCCGGGACCGGGAAGGCGGACAGCGCCCGGCGCAGCGTCCACGCGTCCTCCAGGGCCTGGTTGGCGCCCTGCGCCTGGGACGGGGGAAAGGCGTGCGCGGCGTCGCCGAGCAGGGTGGCGCAGCCGGCACCCCAGGCCGACGGAATCTGGTGAACGGCGTGGCGGAAAGCATGGACGTCGGCTTCGGTCAGCACGTCGAGGAGCTTGCGGACCGGGTCGGCGTAGGAGGCGAACCGCTCCCGCAACCAGCCGATCACCGGACGCCCGGCCGGGACCGGCCCGTCGACGTCGAACCACCACTGCACCAGGCCGCCACCGGCCGGCATCAGGCCGCAGAGCCCGGCCTCGCCGACGACGCAGCGCGCGTAGGCGCCGGCCGCCAGTTCGGGCATCGCCACGGTCAGCCCCTGCCAGCTCACCCATCCGTTGAAGGTCGGCTCGGCCGAGCCGAGCAGGGCCCGTCGCACGGCCGATCGAACGCCGTCGGCGCCGACGACGAGCGCGGCTTCCTCGCGTACGCCGTCGGCGGTGACCACCGCGGCGCCGGAACCGGCGGTCTCGACCGTGTGCACCTGCCGCCCGTAGTTGATCGTCTCGGCCGGAAGGCCGGCCGCGAGCCGTCGCAGCAGCGAGGCCCGCGGGATGGTCGCGACCCGGTAGCCGGTCCACCGGCGCAGCAGCGTCATGTCGGCGTGGGCGAACGCGCGCCCGTCGGCGTCGAAGAAGCCGAGCGTGTCGATCGCAGCGCCGAGGTCGTCGAGAGAGACGCCGAGGCCGGCCGCGGCCGCCGCGCCGTTGCTGAAGATGGTGACCGCGGCACCGTCGGTGCGCGGTGCGTCGGCCCGCTCGAACACGCGCACCTGATGGCCGTCGGTCACCAGCCCGTTGGCCAGTGCCAGGCCACCGACACCCGCTCCCACGATGAGGATGTCCATGATGCGTCCGCCCGTTTCTGGAGGGCGTGTCCCAGCAGCTCGGCCGGAGGTTCGGGCCGCCGGGACACACGCTCCCAGGAAGGTTCAGGGTGAGGACTGTGATCGATCACCGTCGCTGAGTCATATTGTTTTCAGTCTCGGTGCAGAAAGTCAACCACCAAAGTTCCGGACCGTTGCCGAAATTATCGGCCCGCTTTGCCGCCGTAAACCCGGAGCCTGGGCGCCTGAAGATCAACTATGTGGACGGTGTCGATTCCGAAACTATCGGACCGGTTCTCCGGTGCCGTTCGCCCCGGTCGGAGTCGCTTCGTTCAGGCCGTGGCCCACGATGCCGGGCTGGTCACTCCGAGGGGTGCAGGGTGGGCCGATAGACGAGCTCCTGGATGCGGCCGTCGAGCGTGCGGCTCTCGAGCAGCTCCAGGTCGAAGTCGGCCGCCCCGCGGAAGATCGGGTCGGAACCGGTCTGCCCCGTGATCACCGGAAAGACCGACACCTGCACCCGGTCGACGAGCCCGGCGGCCATCAGAGCCCGGTTCATCGACAGGCTCCCGTGCGACCGCAGCGGCACGTCCGACTCCTCCTTGAGCCGGGCCACGACGTCGACGGCGTCACCCTTCTCGAGGGTCGCGTCCGGCCAGTCCAGCTTCCCCTCCAGCGTGTTCGACACGACCGTCGCGGGCAGGTTGCGAAAGCGGGTGACCCAGGCGTCGTGCACGGTCTCCTCCTCGCCGGAGGCCAGCAGCTGCGAAAACGCGCGGTAGGTGTTCGCCCCGAGAACCATCCGCTGCGGTTCGCTGTAGAGGTTGTGGCGATGCTCCAGCAGTTCGGGACCCTGCTTGCCCCAGTAGCCGCCCCAGCCGCTGACGGCCGTGCCGAACCCGTCGAGGCTGCTGAAGACGTCGAAGGTGTAGGTCGCGGTCATGATGTTCTCCGTTCATCGTGGATGCCAACAGGCAGACCGGCCGCGACACCGGAACTCATCGGAGGAACCGTGCAACGACCGCTCGACCGCTCGACGGCGCGACGCCTCGCTAGCGGGGCCGGGTGCTCAACTCCAGCGGTAGCGGGTCTGCGACGAATCGCTGCCCGTGGTGAACGCGAATCCCTTGTCCGGCCGCACCCGGTAGAGCTGGACGTTCCCGGCCCGAACGGCGTCGCCCAGTTGGTACCAGGTCCCGTCCTCGCGGGCGAGCTGCCAGCCGTAGGCCTGTTCGAACGCGGTCGCTACGGCTTCCCGGGTGGGCTGGTCGGTGACCAGCCCCGCGGTGCCTTCGACGATGTGGTCCGTGCCGGTCAGGGTGCCGGTTCCGGCGGCCAGCGCGCAGTGCGGGTTGGCGCTGAGGTTCCTGGCCTTCTGCTCGTTGTCGCCGGTGGTGAACCACATCGCGCCGAGCGTCCAGATCGCCAGCACCGGTGTCACGTGGGGGCGGCCGTCACGGCGTACGGTGCACAGCTGGAATTTCTGGATTCGGCGCAGTGCCCATTCCGTTGCCTCCCACGGCGTCGGACCGGCGCCGGGCGACGAGAACGGTCCGAGGGTGGTCTGCGGCGCGGTCGAAGGGTCGGCCATGGGTTTCTCCTTGTGCGGTGGCGAATTCAGGTCCCGGCGAGATGGTCGGCCAGGATGGTGGTGACCGACAGCGCGGTGTCGAAGTCGGGAACGAGACGGGTTTTCGTCAGCGCGAAGGCGACCCCTCTCGCGGGGTCCGCATAGGCATAACTTCCGCCGCCGCCCGGCCATCCGAATGCCACGGAGTGCTCTTCGGGCGGGGCGCCGATCCGGCCGAGCGGGAATCCCAGCGCCAACCGCGCCGGAGTGCCGAAAACCTGGTCCGTTCCCTCGAAGGCGAGCGCGGACAGTTCCGCCAGCCGGGGGGCATCCACCAGCTTGCCCTGCAGGACGGCGTTGAACATCGCGGCAAGACCGTGCGCGGTGGCGGTAGCGACCGAGGGTATATCGGCCCGCAGGATCTGATGGTTGTTGCCGAATTCGGCACTCGGCCGGCTTTCCCACGGAGCGAGGACGGCACCCGTGGGCCGTTGCTGCGCCTGCTGGTCGAGACGCGTCAGTCCCGGCAGCGACTCGTCCGGGACGCCGAAAAAGATCTGCCCTTCGATACCGAGCGGCGACGTGATCCATTCCCGCAGCAACTCGCGCATCGGCCGCCCGGTAGCGCGCCGGGCCAGCTCGCCGACGAGATAGCCGAAGGTGTAGGAGTGATAACCCGTGGCGGCGCCCGGCGGCCACCGCGGCTCGGCGGCGGCCAGCGACCCGCACACGGTGGACCAGTCGGGAAGGTCGGCCGGGGTGATCTCGGGCGGCATGGCCGGGAGACCGACCGTGTGGGTCAGCACGTGCCGCAGTGTCGCCGTGGCCTTGCCGCGCACACCGAACTCCGGCCAGACATCGGTTAGCGGGCTGTCGTAGTCGAGGAAACCGCGTGCGACAAGTAAATGCGCGAGCGTGGCCGTCACGTTCTTGCCGGTGGAGAAGCCGAAGATCGGCGTGCCGGGAGCGGTCGTGCCGGCCGATGCGTCGACGATCAGCTCGCCGTCCCGGAAGGCGGCGACCTGCAGACCGGTCTCCGCGCCGGTGCTGACCAGCGTATCGATCTGACGTTGAACTTGCTTCTGGATATCGGTCATCCCTGTCGTTGGTCCCTCGCACTGGTTGCGGCCGGTTCCCACACGCTAGGCAGAGTGGTGGCACATTGCAACCGCTTGCGGAAAGGGGTAGGCCGTACGGAGTGAATAGGCTCGAATCATGCCGACCTTTGAGATCACGCCGATCGGTACGGTCCGGAACGACCGTACGGATATCCAGCACACGGACAACTGGGGCGCCGTCCGCAGCACGATCACCGTTGACGAGCGCTTCGGCGAGGCATGCCTCCAAGGTCTGGACGGCTTCTCCCACGTAGAGGTCCTCTTCGTCTTCGACCAGTTCCCGGAACACGGCGACTACCGCGAACCCCGGCCCTACCGCGGCCGCCCCGACCTCCCGCCCGTCGGCATCTTCGCGGGCCGCGGCCCCCGCCGGCCCAACCGCATCGGGGTGACGTGCTGCGCCATCGAGTCCGTCAAGGGCCGCGAATTGACGGTCGTGGGCCTGGACGCGGTTTCGGGCACCCCGGTCATCGACCTGAAGCCGGCGATGGCGGAGTTCCTCCCGGCCGACGTCCGGCAGCCGGACTGGGTGAGCACCATGATGTCGGAGTACTTCCAGCCGTAGCGCCTCTAGTTCTACAAACTATTGACGTAGCTAGGAGCATCTGTAGAGTTTTTGAGCGTGAGCAGCGTGAACGTTGAGTTCCGCACCGACCCGGCGAGCTACCGGCACTGGCGGCTGGAGTTCGACGGTCCGGTCGCGACCCTGACCATGGACGTCGACGAGCAGGGCGGCCTGGTCGGAGGCTACGAGCTGAAGCTCAACTCCTACGATCTCGGCGTCGACATCGAGCTCTACGACGCCGTCCAGCGGCTGCGCTTCGAGCACCCCGAGGTGCGCGCGGTGGTACTGACCAGCGCCAAGGACAAGATCTTCAGCGCCGGGGCAAACATCCGCATGCTCGCCGCCTCCGAACACGGCTGGAAGGTCAACTTCTGCAAGTTCACCAACGAGACCCGCAACGGCATGGAGGACGCGTCGGCCAACTCGGGTCAGGTGTGGATCGCCGCGTGCAACGGCACGGCGTCGGGCGGCGGCTACGAGCTGGCGCTGGCCTGCGACCACGTCATGCTGGTCGACGACCGTTCGTCGACGGTGTCGCTGCCCGAGTTGCCGCTGCTCGGCGTGCTGCCCGGCACCGGCGGTCTGACCCGGGTGGTCGACAAGCGCCGGGTGCGGCGCGACCGGGCCGACTATTTCGCCACGCGAGCCGAGGGAATCGGTGGCCGGCGTGCGGTCGAGTGGGGCCTGATCGACGAGGCGGTGCCGCGTACCCGATGGAGCGAAGGCGTCGCGGCCCGCGCGACGGAAATCGCCGCGAGGTCGGCGAGGCCGGCCGGGGAGACGGCCGGGATCGAACTCACCCCACTGCCCAAGGAGCGCTCGGAGAGCGCCATCGCTTATCGGTACGTCGAGGCAACGCTCGACCCGCAACGAGGCTGTGCCGAGATCACCGTGACGGGTCCGGCCGCACCACCGGGTGAATTGACCGCCGACTTCTGGACGCTGGCGATGACCCGCGAACTGGACGACCTGATCCTCGATCTGCGCACCAACGAGCCGCTTCTCGGCACGTGGGTCCTGCGCACGAAAGGCGATCCGGCGGCCGTTCTGGCCCACGACGACTTCCTGCTCGGGCTGCCCGACGACTGGCGCGCGAACGAGGTCGTGCTCTACCTGAAACGTACGTTGAAACGCCTCGATGTGACGAGCCGGAGCCTTCTCGCCCTGATCGAGCCCGGCAGTTGTTTCGCCGGTTCCCTGTTCGAGCTGGCGCTGGCGGCCGATCGTTCCTACATGCTCGACGGCGTCTTCGAGGACGAGGACCCTTCCGCCGAACCGGCGACCGTGACCGTCGGGGATATGAACCGGGGTCCGCTGCCGATGGGCAATGACCTGACTCGATTGGCGACGCGATTCGGCGGCGAGGCCCCCGAGGTCTCCGACAAACCGCTGGACGCGCGGGCGGCGGACGAGAAAGGGCTGATCACTTTCGCGCCCGATGACATCGACTGGGCCGACGAGGTGCGCATCGCGATCGAGGAGCGCGCCTCCTTCAGCCCGGACGCGCTCACCGGCCTGGAGGCCAACTACCGCTTCGCCGGCCCCGAGACCATCGAGACCAAGATCTTCGGCCGCCTGTCGGCCTGGCAGAACTGGATCTTCAACCGCCCGAACGCCTCCGGCCCGTCAGGCGCGCTGCGCCGCTTCGGCACCGGGCAGCGGGCCGCGTTCGACCGGAAGCGAGTGTGAGATGACCGGCGCCGACTACTCCGAGAAGATCCCGAACAACGTCGAACTGCACGAGGATCGCCGGTTGCAGCGCGCGCTCGAGTCGTGGCAACCGAACTTCCTCAACTGGTGGTCGTCGATGGGTCCGACGCTGCCGACCCAGGACGTCTATCTGCGCACCGCGGTCAACGTCGGCCGGGAGGGCTGGGCGCACTTCGGGCACGTGCCGATGCGGGAGTACCGCTGGGGCATCTTCCTGGCCGAGCGCGACCGCGACCGCATGATCGGTTTCGGCCAGCACAAGGGTGAGCCGGTGTGGCAGAGGGTGCCGGGGGAGTACCGCGCCGACCTGCAGCGGCTCATCGTCATCCAGGGCGACACCGAGCCGGCCTCGGTCGAGCAGCAGCGCAATCTCGGTGCGACCGCGCCCAGCCTCTACGACCTCCGCAATCTGTTCCAGGTCAATGTGGAGGAGGGGCGGCACCTCTGGGCGATGGTCTATCTGCTGCACGCCTATTTCGGGCGCGAGGGCCGCGAGGAGGCCGAAGAACTGCTGCACCGCAATTCGGGCAGCGAGGAGTCGCCGCGCATTCTCGGCGCCTTCAACGAGGAGACCCCGGACTGGCTCTCGTTCTTCATGTTCACCTACTTCACCGACCGGGACGGGAAATATCAGCTCGGCACGCTCAAGGAGTCGGCGTTCGACCCGCTGTCGCGCACCTGCGAGTTCATGCTCAAGGAAGAGTCGCACCACATGTTCGTGGGTACGACCGGCGTGGACCGGGTCGTCGAGCGGACCGCCCAGCTGATGGTCGAGAAGGATTCCGACGACGTGGGGCCGTTCGGCGCGATTCCGTTGAAGGTGATCCAGAAGTACCTGAATTTCCACTACTCGGTGTCGCTCGACCTCTTCGGTGGCGAGACGTCGACCAATGTGGCCAACTACTTCACGTCCGGTCTGAAGGGGCGCTGGTCGGAGGACCGGCGGCCGGATGATCACCGGCTGACGGACGATTCCATGATGGTCGATGCGTTGACCGATGACGGCCAGATCGGGCAGAACGAAGTGGCGGCGCTGGTGGGTCTGAACACCGATCTGCGCCGGGCCTATATCGCCGATTGCCAGAATGGCATCCACCGCTGGAACAGGGTCCTCGAGTCGGCCGGGCTGCCGCAACGGCTCTACCTCCCGCATGTAGCTTTCAATCGGAAGGTCGGCGTTTTCCGCGACATCGAGGTCGCGCCGACCGGTGAGGTGCTGACGAGTGACGAATGGAAGCGCGCTCAGAAGAACTGGCTACCCACCGAGGTGGACAAGACGCATGTGCGGTCGCTGATGCGGCCCGTACACGAGCGCGGCAAGATCGCGTCCTGGATCGCGCCGCCGCGGCAGGGCATCAACGGAAAACCGTTCGACTACGAATACGTCCACCTCACCTAGGGCGGGTCGCCGATGTCGTTCAATGCCAGCACCTACCTGCTCGACCGGCACATCGAGAACGGCGACGGCGACCGGCTCGCCCTCACCGGAGTCCGCGGCGAACTGACGTACGCCGAACTGCACGACCGGGTCCGGCGCACCGCGGGTGGCCTGCGCCGGGCCGGTCTCCGGCCCGAGCAGCGGCTGCTGATGTTCATGGCGGACTCGCCGGAATTCGTCACGGTTTTCCTGGCCGCGATGCGGATCGGCGCCGTCCCGGTGCCGGTCTCCACGATGATGCGGGCCGGAGGATTAGCCGCTCTGCTGGACGATTCCCGGGCGGCTTTCCTTGCTGTCTCGGCGGAATTCGGTGAGCCGGCGGCATCGGTCGATACGACCGTTCTCGGTCCGGACGACCTGCAGGCGTTGGCGGGCGGCGAGCCCGACGACGCGATTTATCCGACGACCGAGGATTCACCGGCGTTCTGGCTCTACACCTCGGGCACGACCGGCCGGCCCAAGGGCGCCATGCACCGCCACGGCTCGATCCGGGTCGTCTGCGAAACCTACGGGCACAAGGTTCTCGGCATACGCTCCGACGATCGGTGCCTCTCGGCGGCCAAGGCCTTTTTCGCGTACGGGCTGGGAAACTCCCTGTTGTTCCCACTCTCGGTGGGCGCGGCCGCCGTACTCGAACCGGCCCCGTCGAAGCCCGACGTGATCGCCGAGCGAGCCCAGAAGTACGGCGCCACCCTGTTCTTCGGCGGACCGACCTTCTTCGCCGGCATGCTCCGCTCCGGGCTCGCCGCCGACGCGCTGGCCGGCGTCCGGCTGGCCGCGTCGGCCGGGGAGCCGCTGCCGGCCGAGCTCTATCACCGCTGGACCGGCCACTTCGGCGTCGACATCATCGACGGCATCGGCATGACCGAGATGCTCCACATCTTCCTGTCCAATCGCCCGGGCGCCGTCCGGCCGGGCACCACCGGTGTGCCGGTCCCCGGCTACGACCTGCGCATCCTCGACGAGGCCGGATATCCGGTCGCGGCCGGCGTGCCGGGCACCCTGTTCGTCCGGGGCGACTCGGCGGCCACCGGCTACTGGTGCCGCTACGCCACGTCACGCCAGGTCTTCCAGGGTGAATGGCTCCGCACCGGCGACACGTACCGCCAGGACGAGGACGGCTACTACCACTGCCTGGGCCGCACCGACGACGTGCTGAAGGTGAGCGGCATGTGGGTCGCGCCGGCCGAGGTCGAGAACCGGCTCCTGGCCCACCCGTCGGTGGCCCAGGCCGTGGTCGTCGCCGCCCCGGACGCCGACGAGCTCGACAAGCCGGTCGCCTTCGTCATCAAGGCTTCCCCGGAGGTCACCGAGGACGAACTGGTCGCCTTCTGCCGCGACGGCATGGAGTCGTACAAGCGTCCCCGCCGCGTGGTGTTCGTCGGTGAATATCCGACCACCGCGACCGGCAAAGTCCGCCGGGTCGAGCTGCGGGCGACCGCGGCCGAGGTTCTCAAAGGTTGATTGCCGCCCAGGCGGTCTGGGCGGCGGCCGACCATTCGTCGTGCCGCCGGTGGAACAGCCCGGCCGCCCGGGTGCCCCGCCACGGTTGGGGGAGCAGCGATTCCGGCAGCACCGGGTCGACCCACGGAAACCGCCGCCACGCGTGCACGAGCCCGGTCAGGTCGGCGACGGGGTCCTCCTCGGGCCGGTCGGAGAACTCCGCGATGAACGTCTCGTAGTCCTCCTCGAGCCCGTCCAGGTCCCACGCCTGCCGGGCCATCGCCGCATCGTCGTAGCCGTCCACCTGCCGGGCCACGAACACCCGCGCGTCCGCCTCGGCCAGGATGCGGCGCGCCTCGGCGACCCGGTCCGAGTGCGGGCTGATCCACACGCCCGGCTCGGGGCTGCCGAAGCCGGCCCACGTCATGCGGGTGCGCAGCCGGTGGCGGGCGGGCCGGTCGGTTTCCGGCACCCGGGCCAGCGCCAGCAGCCACTGCCCGTCCCACCCGCTCGCCGTACCGGTGAACCCGTAGATGCGCTGCGTGCCCTCGGTCAGCATCTGCTCGGCCGCCGGGGTGAGGCGCCAGCGCGTACGCCGGCCGACCCGTTCCGACGCCAGCCACCCGTCGGCTGCGGTTCGCATCAGCGCCTGCCGTACGTTCTTCTCCTCGACCCCCAGCCGTGCGATGGCATCGATCAAGGCCGAGGTCCAGGCGGTGCTGCCGTTAGGCAGCACGAACTCGCCGAGCACCGTGAAGAGCAGCCCGCGCGCACTCGGCGCCCCGGCCGCGTGCCGGCGCGATAGCCTGAGGCTGTCGGTCATGCCCGGATTCTACAGTCCGCTGCCGTGTCTCAAGCAGCCTGTAGAACGTGCCGGTACAGTGGGGTCGTGCTGGACGGACGACCGCTGATCGACGTGCACCTGCACCCGGCCCGCCGCGCCTCCCTCAAGCTCGACTGGGCGACGTGGATGCAGGGCTTCACTCCGCCGGACGGCCTCTATGACGAGGCCGGCGACGTGCGGCCCGACGTCTTCGACGCCTACCTGGCCTCCGAAGGCGTCGACGCGGCCGTGGCTCTGTCCGAATACAGCCCGCGGGTCACCGGCTGGCAGACCGCCGAGGACATGGCCGCCCTCACAACCGCGAACCCCCGCCGCATCTACTTCGCCGCCAACATCAACCCGCACGTTCACTACCCGGTGGCCGACGAGTTGGAGCGGCAGATCGCCCTCGGCGCGGTCGCCCTCAAAATCCACCCCGTCCACGCCGGCTTCCCCGCCGACGACCAGACGATGTACCCGGCGTACGAGATCTGCCAGTCGGCCGGCCTCCCCCTGGTGATCCACTTCGGCACCTCGACGTTCCCGGGCGCCCTCAACCGCTTCGCCGACCCGGCCCTGCTCGACCGCGTCCTGAGCGACTTCCGCACCCTCAACGTGGTCCTCGCCCACGGCGGCCGCGGCTGGTGGTACGACGCCGCAGCCTTCCTGGCCCTCTCCGACCCCCGGGTCTTCATCGAGCTGTCCGGCCTGCCCCCGTCCCGCCTCAAGACCTACTACGCCAAGCACAACTGGGCCCGGCTCACCCGCCGCATGATCTTCGCGACCGACTGGCCCGGCATCCCCGGCATCGCTGCGAACGCCCGCGCGGTGGCCGCCCTGTGCCCCGACGAGGAAACGGCCTCGTCGGTGCTGGCCGGCAACGCCATGGAGGTCTACCACCTCAAGCCGGCCCTCTGAGCACCGATCCCAGGGTCATCCCCGATGCCGGCGCCACGGTGGCGAGCAATGCTGCAGGAATGCGAGCCACCGTTCATGCGACCCGGCAACTCCTGCTGACCGCCAGCGGGCAGGTGGACGCCGCGGTCGCCACCGAGATCGACAAAATGGCGAACGACAACCTCGGCCCGGGGATCGACGTGCTCGTCCTAGACCTGACCGCCGTCACCACGCTGGACGACCGCGCCGCGGCGGCGCTCGTCAACCTGGCCGACCACCTCCGTGCCGCCGACCTTCCCAGCGAGTTCCACGCGGCCGCCGCCCTGCACCCGGCCCTGGCCGAGGCCGCCGCCCAGGGCCGCCTCCGCCTCCGCCCGGTGGCTCCCTGACCCGCCCCGTGTCAAGGCGTCAGGACGACCGGTTCCCGTGGCGGCCGGTTCTCACCAACCGGTCCGGCCCGCTGAGCCGTCGGCGGTGCCGGGTCGGTCTGGCCCGCGGGCCGTCGGTGGTGCTGGGTCGGTCTGGTCCGGCGGGCCGTCGGTGGTGCTGGGTCGGTCTGGTCCGGCGGGCCGTCGGTGGTGCTGGGTCGGTCTGGTCCGGCGGGCCTTCGGTGGTGCTGGGTCGGTCTGGTCCGGCGGGCCTTCGGTGGTGCTGGGTCGGTCTGGTCCGGCGGGCCTTCGGTGGTGCCGGATTGGTCTGGCCCGGCGGGCCGTCGGCGGTGCCGCATCGGTCTGGCCCGGTGAGCCGTCGCGGTGCCGCGTCGGTCTGGCCTCGTGAGCCGCCGGCGGCGCCGGTAGGTTGCAGATCACCGGAAGGGGGCGCCGCCATGGCTGTCGATCCGCGACGTGTGCTGGTCATCGGGGCGGGGCCCGGACTCGGGACGGCCGTCGCCCGCCGCTTCGCCCGGGAAGGCTTCGCGGTCACGCTGGCCGCGCGCCATCCCGCCGTCCCGGCCGGCGAACTGCACGGCGCCGACACCGTCGTCGCCGACGCCGCGGAACCGCACGCCTTCCGCGCGGTCCTCACCGAACTGGCCGAGTCCACCGCTCCCGGCGTCGTGGTCTACAACGCGGCCGTGATCACCACCGACAACATTCTCGGCGCCGGCACCGATCATCTGCTGCACGCGTACGCCGTCGACGTGCTCGGCGCGGTGATCGCCGCCCAGGTGTTCACCCCGGCCATGCGCCGGGCCCGCTCCGGAACGTTCCTGGCGACCGGCGGCAACCCCGACCCGTCACACGCCAGCCTGTCGCTCGGCAAAGCAGCACTGCGCGCGGCCGTCGCCCTGATGCACGACGAACTGAAGGCCGACGGCGTCCACGCCGGCAGCGTCACCGTCGGCGGAACGATCACGCCGGGCACCCCGTTCGACCCCGATCGCATTGCCGAGACCTACTGGGAGTTGCACACGCAGCCCGCCGACGCCTGGGCCGCGGAGACCTACTTCGAGGGCTGAGCGCGGCCGTACTTCTTCCGCAGCGAGTTCAGCTGCTCGCGGTCGGTCACCCACTCGCGCACCGAGCCGCACTGAAGGCAGACCACGCGCGCAAGGTCGATGCTCCTCAACCCACCGGCATTGATGGCGGCGCGGCCGTGCCCGTCCCTGGGGCCGCTCTGCAGCACGACGGTCTCGTCGCTCTGACAATGTGGACAGTGGCCGAAATTCACGTCGCTCATGGGTAAACGATCTCACTGCCTCACAACCGGGCACGGAGGCCGGGGAGCCGGTGCGGACCGCCGTGGCTTCCGTTCCCGGTGTGCGGTGGGTCGAGGACCACCTCCCCAGCCGGCGCGGGCGTCCGACCGGCGCCGGCGGAGGCCCTCGCCGGAGCCGCCCGTCTCGCCGGTGTAAACAGCCGATGATCACAGGCGCTCCAGCTCGAAGAGGTCCGCGTCATAGGCGGCCGTCCAGCGAACCGGCAGCCCGGCCGAGGTCAGATGACGCCCGGACGCCTCGAATCCGCCCGCCGGGCCCGACATCGCTGACGCAGGCGCATCCCCGCCGCAGTCGGGCTGGGTTATGTCGAGCTGACTTGTGCTGGGCCGGGTTGCGTCCGGCTGCGTTGTGTCGGGCTGGCTTGTGTCGGGCTGGCTTGGGTCGGGCTGGCTTGGGTCGGGCTGGCTTGGGTCGGGCTGCGCGGGCCGGGGCGGCGCAGCGGTTGGCACGACGCGGTAGCGGGCGCCGGGCGGCAGGCCGTGCAACGGCAGGCGCACATCGCGAGCCGGCACGGCACCGCCCCCGTCGAGGCCAACCGGGTTCCACGCCAGCACGACCACCCGGTCGCCCAGCGTGTACTGCACCGCGCACCGGGCCTGGTCGGGGGATCCGATCCGGTGGACCGTGCCCCGCAGGATCACGTCGCGGACCTGTTTGTAGCGGGCCACCCACGCGGCCGCCTCGTCCCGCTCGTCCGACGACCACTTCGTGATGTCGGCGCCGATGCCGAGCACGCCGGCCGCCGCCAGCACGAACCGGAAGGCGAGCGACCGCGGCCGCGGATCGAACATGCCCGGCGCGTCGGTCACCCAGGAGCTCATCAGGTGCGGCGCGTGGGCGGAGAGGAACCCGTGCTGGATGCGCAGCCGGTCGAGCGGCGCCGTGTTGTCGCTGGGCCACAGCACGTCGGTGCGGGCGGCCATCGCGAGATCGACCCGGGCGCCGCCGGCCGCGCAGCCCTCGACGGTCACGTCGGGGTGTGCACTCCGCAGATGATCGAGGAGGCGATAGAGGTTGCGGACGTGCGCGCCGTCCAGGTCGGCCGCCGACCGGTCGGCCTCGGTGCGGGGCCGGTTGAAGTCCCACTTCAGGTAGCCGATCGGATAGTCGGTGAGCAGGCGGTCCAGCGTGTCGCGGACGAACTCGTAGACGTCGTCGCGGCCGAGATCGAGCAGGTACTGGTTGCGGATCGTCGTCCGGGGGCGGCCGTCGGCCTGATAGACCCACTCGGGGTGCGCGGCATAGGGGGCCGACCTGGGGTTGACCATCTCCGGCTCGACCCAGAGCCCGAACTCGAGCCCGCGCTCGCGGACTGCCGCCACGAACGCGTCGAACCCGTCCGGGAACTTGGCCGGGTCCGGGGTCCAGTCGCCCAGCCCACCCGTGTCGTCGTGCCGGCCGACGAACCAGCCGTCGTCGACCACGAACGTCTCCACGCCCAGCCCGGCGGCCACGTCGGCGAGGGCCAGCTGCCCGGCCGCGGTGACGTCGAAGCTTGTCGCCTCCCACGAGTTGTAGATGACGCGGCCGGCTCTGGAGAGGCGCTCCGCGGCGAGCGAGCGTTCGTAGGCGTGCCAGTGCCGGGCGAGGTCGTCCTCGGCGTAGACCCCCAGCGCGACCGGCGTCGTCACGGTTTCGCCGGGAGCGAGGCGCACCGGGCCGGCGCGGCCGGCCCGCACCCGCGTCAGCCCGGCCGCGTCGACGTCGGCGGTGATGGACCACGACCCGCTCCACGCGAGCTGGAAGCCGTAGAGCGCATCGCCGTTGTCGACCGCGAGACCGGGCGAGAACTGATGGCCGGTCACACCCTGCGCGCTGCCGATCTCGAACCGTCCGCGTACCAGCGTCGTCGAGGCCGTGGTGAACTCCTGCGCCCACTGCCCGTGCAGGTAGTGCAGGGTGGCACCGTTCGGGGTCGGCACGTTGAAGGCCGCCGAACCGAGTCGCGTGATCTCCAGCAGCCGGTCGCCGCCGTTCCGCACCGACGCCCACCGTTCGAGGACGTCGGTGCCCGGGGCGAAGCGCCACCTCAGCTGGGCCTCGAGCCCGGTGACCGCGTCGGCGAAAGTGGCCGTCAATCCGTTGTGCTCCTCGGTCCGCACGAGACGCCACGTCAGCCCGTGCCCGCTGACCGACAGATCCGCACCGAGGAACGGCCGCAACCCGTCCGGCAGGTATTCGGCCGCGGCCACGTCGCCGGGCAGCAGGTATTGCACCCGGCCGTGGAAGTCGTAGGGCGACGGCCCGTCGGACACCCCGATCGGCCCCCACGCGACCAGATCGAGCCGATCATCTCGGGCCGCCACGGTGTATTCCGTGGTGGCGCCGGTCAGAGTCCACGTGCTCAAGCGCGCTCCCGGAAGTCGGCATTCAGACGGCGTTGCAGGGACACGTCCTGCCACATCGGATGGTGCGGCGCCGCATTGGAACAAACCACGGTGCCCCAGGCACCGATCTCCCGCGATTTCCGTACGGCGTGGGCACAGATCTCCGCACCCACCGGGCCCTCCTCGAAGCTCGCCTGCAGCGGGGTGTAGCCGACCCAGCCCTCGCCGAACACCAGCGGGATGCCCCGCGCCGCGGCGTGGTCGGCCGCCACGTCGAGCCAGGTGTCGAGCGTTTCCCGCATCGCCCGCCGGTGCTCGCCGTACCGCTCGTAGAGCCACCGGTCCCACTTGCCGGGGTCGCACCAGTCGTGGGTGTAGATCTCGCGGTGCGGGACGACCGTCGCATCCGTCTTCCACGAGGCCGGCGGATGCCAGTCGTCGAGCGGGGGAGCGCCGTCACGCAACAACTCGGCCCACGCCCGCTCCTGCGGGAACGGCCGGCCGGCGTCCCGCAGCGCGAACTCCTCGTACAGCTGGCCGAGCACGCCGTAGACGTACGGGTGGAAGACCGCGACGTCGGAGTTGCCCGGCAGGCCCCGCATCTCGCCGACCGGCACGCGAGCGTAGTTGACCGTCACCGGGATGCCGGGCTGCCGCTCCTTGAACCGAGCGATGCCGCGTTCAAGTCGGTCCTTCATGCCGATGATGCCCTCACCGGCGTGCAAACCGCTGTATTGCACCTCGTTGTGCAGCTCGACGAAAGCGACGATGTCGGCCAGCGATGAAGCCCGCAACAGGTCGATCAGCGCGGCGTGCGCGTCGGCCAGCACCAGCGGCCGGTCGGCCACCGGCACTGCTTGCAGCGCCCGATGCCACGCGTCGTCGACCGAGAACGACGGGCTCTGCTGGTATTCCCAGCTCGACACGATGACCCGGCAGCCGTGCCGGCGCGCCGCCCGGAACAGCTCCAGCAGTCGCGCCCGCCCGTCGACCGGCGGCGACTCCGGCACGTCGTACCACCGGGTGCGCTGACCGTACTGCCCGCCCAGCCCGCCGAAGCGCAGCGCCGACGTGTCGAGGCCGGAACCGAAGAGCAGGAACGGCATCGCGCAGATGCGTACGGTGTCGTAGCCCCGCTCGACCGCCTGCCGGAACGCCGCGTCGAGGTCGTGGAACGGCTGCCCGGGACCGCTGCGCGTGTACCAGGTGAAGTCCCACAGCGTGACTGTCATCGGTCTCATTTGTTCGACCCCATCAGCAGGCCCGAGACGAAGTGCCGCTGGAAGGCGAAGAACACGATCGCGGTCGGGATCGCCGCCACCACCGAGGCGGCCGCCACCACGTTCCAGTTGCTGGTGTAGCCGCCCTGCAGGTTGAGCAGGGCCGCGGTGACCGGCAGCTTGGCCTCGGTGCGCAGCACGGTGATCGACCAGATCAGGTCGTTGAAGATCCAGGTGGTGGCGAGCGCGCCGAGCGCGGCCAGCGACGGCCGGCACAGCGGCATGATGATGCGGGCGTAGATCGCGATCGAGCCGGCCCCGTCGATGCGGGCCGCCTCGGTCAGCTCGGCCGGGATCGAGCGCATGAAGCCGTGCAACACGAAGGTGTAGAACCCGAGCCCGAACCCGACGTGGATCGCGACCAGCGCGAACAGGGTGTCGTAGATGCCGAGCGAGTCCATCACCCGGGAGACCGGGATCAGCAGGATCTGCGGCGGCAACAGGTTGCCGGCCAGCATCAACAACAGGATGAATCGGCGGCCGGGGATCGGGTGACGGCTCAGCGCGTACGCCGCCCAGCTGGCCAGAAGCAGGCTGAGCAGCACGGCCGGCACGGTCACCTGGACGCTGATCCAGAGGGACCGGCCCATCTCGCCGGTCGTCAGGGCGGTGTGGAACCCCGTCCACGTGAACGACTTGGGCCAGGCGGCGGTGCCGTTCTGCGCGATGTCGTCGAACGAGCGGAACGCCAGGATCAGCACGAACACCATCGGCGCGACCCAGATGATGGTCAGCGGTGCCATCACCGCGTGGAACGGCCACCGGCGGCGGCCACGCCGCCGGGCCGGCGCGGCCGCCTGCTCCTGAACCGGTGCCAGCGTTGTCGCGGCGGTCATCAGAGGGCCTCCTCCCTGGTCGCCCGCACCAGGTACGTGATGATGAAGATCAGGGCGAGAGCGAAGATCACCACGGCGATCGCGGACGCGTAGCCGAGGTTGACGAACGTGAATCCCTGCTCGAACATGTACGTGCTGAGCAGCTCGGACGAGTGGTAGGGGCCGCCCTGGGTCATCGCCCAGACGATGTCGAACGTGCGCAGCGAGTCGATCACCGTGACCGCGAAGATCACCGTGTTGACCCCGCGCAGCTGCGGCCAGGTGACGTAGCGGAACCGCTGCCACGCGCTGGCCCCGTCGACCGCCGAAGCGTCGTCGAGCGTCGGATCGGTGCTCTTCAACCCGGCCAGGTAGAGCACCATGATGTAGCCGACCTGCCGCCACACCGCGGCCACCAGAACCGCGTAGAGCGCGGTGTGCGGGTCGGCCAGCCACTGCTTCTCGAGGCCGTGCAGCCCGACCGCCCCGAGCAGTGTGTTGATCGTGCCGTCGGGCTGGTATTGCACCCGCCAGAACAGTCCGGTCACCGCCAGCGAGAACACCATCGGCAGGTAGATCGCGCTGCGGTAGAGCCCGACGCCGCGGCGGGGCTTGTTGAGCGCCACCGCCAGCGCCAGGCCGCCGAGCACCGACAGGCCACCGAATCCGACCACCCAGATGACGTTGTTCTTCAGCGCGCCGAGGAACACGTCGTCCGAGGCGAGGTCGCGGTAGTTGGCCAACCCGACCGGTTTGGCCGCGCCGACGCCTTTCCAGTTGGTCAGCGACAGGTAGAAGCTGTTCAACGCCGGCCAGAACACCATGCCGACCTCGACCACCGCCGGGATCAAGAGGAACAGCCAGACCACCGGAGGCACGCTGCGGAAGCGCGCCCGCCGGTTCGGCGCAGCCACAGTGGTCACGACGCGAGGACCTTCTTCGCCGACGCCTGCCAGTCGGAGAGGATCTTGTTGACGTCGCCGGGCCGATCGAGGAACTTGGTCAGCGCGGTGTCGGCGGTGGTCTGCAGCTCGTCACTGGAGTCCCGGTTGAAGAACTGGGTGATCTCCTTGGTGTCGTTGAGCATCTGGATGCCCTTCTGCACCAGCGGCGAGAACCCGCTGGTGTCCACCTTGTCGGAGGTGGGCAGGTTGGACGACTTGGCCAGCGTGATGAACTGCTGCTGGGCGGTGGGCGAGGCAAGGTAGCTCAGCAGGTCCTTCGCGCCCTGCGGGTTCTTCGACTTGGCGCTGGCGAAGAAGCCGTCGGTCGGCGCCTCTTCGGCCACCGGCACGCTCGGGTCGATGATCGGCACCCGGAAGAAATCGAGGTCGTTGCTGACGTCGGACGGGACCGCGCTGGTGATGAACGCCCCCACCAGGTACATCCCGGCCTTCTTGGACGCCAGCGGGGTGACCGCGTCCTGCCAGGAGTAGGACCGGCCCTTGGGGTCGATGAACTCGATGAGCTGTTTGTAGTGGTCCATCACGACCTTGACCTCGGGCCCGTCGAACGGGTGCTTGCCGGCCAGCAGGTCGCGGTGGAACTGGGCGCCGTTGATGCGCAGGTCGAGGTAGTCGAACCAGCCGGAGGCGACCCACGGCGTCGAGCCGGTGCCCATGGTGATCGGCGCGACGCCCTTGCTCTTGATCGTCTTGCAGACCTGGATGAACTGGTCCCACGTGGTCGGGACCTGCACGCCCCAGTCCTGGAAGGCCGACTTGCGGTAGAACAGGCCCCACCAGTAGTAGCTGGTCGGCACGAAAATCTGCTTGCCGTCGGCCGTCGACAGGTCCTTGAGCGCGGGGG
The DNA here is from genome assembly GCF_044455125.1 of Actinoplanes sp. NPDC051343. NCBI lineage: Bacteria > Bacillati > Actinomycetota > Actinomycetes > Micromonosporales > Micromonosporaceae > Actinoplanes > Actinoplanes sp. NPDC051343. The sequence goes on along the minus strand of NZ_JBITEL010000020.1, from coordinate 74,794 downwards.
AGAAGCTCGCGCAGGCCCCGTTGCCGGTCCACAGGTCGGAGAGGTCGAGCAGATAGCCCTTGCTCGCGTAGTCACGGGCGACCGAACCCGCGTACCACGTCAGGACGTCGGGCGGGTTGCCGGAGTTGAGATATGTGGGCAGCTGGGCCCGGAACGACTCGATGGCGATCGTGTTGAGCGTCGTCTTGCTCTTGGTGTAACCCTCGACCACCTTCGTCAGCGCCGCCTTGGGATCGGCGTCGGACAGCGACGACTGCAGCGTCAGAGTGGAGGACGCGCTGCCGGACGAGCTGTCGTCACTCCCGGTAGCGCACGCGCCGAGCAGGCCGGCGACGCCGAGGCCGCCGACCCCGGCGAGGAACCCCCGGCGACTGAGGGGAGCAGAAATCATGCTGTGCCTCCTGGGTCGTGTTTCCAAGAGGTTGCATCACCGGGGAAGGCCTGTCAATATATCTTCGTAATTAATGGTTAGTCGGGTTCCCGGGGGTCGCCGCATGAGCGAGCGTTTCGCAGGTCGGACGGCAGTTGTCACCGGCGCGGCCGGTGGCATCGGAGCCGCCTGCGCCGTCCGGTTGGCCGCCGAGGGTGCCGCCGTGGTGCTTGCCGACGTGCGCCCGGCCGACGACGTGACGAAGCAGATCATCGATGCCGGCGGGCGGGCGGTGGCGGTGGTGGCCGACGCCTCCAGCGAAGCCGATTGGGCTCGTCTGGCTACTACCGCGCGTGACGAATTCGGCCAGGTCGGCGTGCTGATCAGCAACGCCTACACGGTCGAGGTCGCCCCGGCCGACCGGACCACCCTGGCCTCCTGGGAGCGCCAGATCGGGGTCAGCCTGACCGGCACCTTCCTCGGGGTGAAGGCGCTTCTGCCCGATCTGACCGCCGATGAGGGCAGCGTCGTCGTGGTCTCCTCGGTGCACGCGCTGGTCGGCCTCCCCGGTCGCCCGGCCTACGCGGCGGCCAAGGGCGGCCTGGTCGCACTGGCCCGCCAGCTGGCAGTCGAGTACGGTCCCGCGCTGCGGGTCAACACCGTCCTGCCCGGACCGGTCATGACAGCGGCGTGGGACCAGGTGTCCGAAGAGGACCGTGCGCGCAGCGTCGCCGGGACGGTCGCCCGCCGGTTCGGCACCCCGGCCGAGGTGGCCGCCGCGGTGGCGTTCCTGGCCTCGCCCGAGGCGGCGTTCGTCACCGGCACGAGCCTGGTGGTCGACGGCGGCTGGACGGCGGTGAAGTCCTCGGCATGACTCGGCGGGATGTGAGCGAAAAACGGGGCGACCAAGGGGAGACGCAATGCAGCAGTACTCGGCACGCGGCGTGCACGGCCAGACGGTGGAGGTCCTCGCCCAGCGGATCCTGACCGGTCAGCTGTCCGAGGGGGCGACCATCGACCTGATCGCGCTCCAGTCCGAGTTCGACGTGAGCCTGACCGTGCTGCGCGAGGCGCTGCGGGTGCTGGCGGCCAAGGGGCTGGTCGACGCGCGGCCCAAACGCGGCACGTTCGTCCGTCCGCGCGGCGACTGGAGTCTGCTCGACGCCGACGTGCTGCGGTGGCACTTCGCCCGCTCGCAGGTGCCCGGCCTCTTCGACGACCTGCACGAGCTGCGGGCCATCGTCGAGCCCGGCGCGGCCAGCCTGGCCGCCGCCCGGGCCACCGACGACGACCTGGCCGCGCTCGACGCCGCGGTCGCCGAGATGGCAGCCGCGGGCAGCGACCCGGCCGCCGCGGTCGCCGCCGACCTCGCGTTCCACCGGGCGCTGCTGGCCGCCACCCACAACGAGCTCGTCCAGCGCATGGAAGTGGTGATCGAGACCGGGCTGGCCGAACGCGACCGCATGGTCCACGGGGCCGGCGGCCCCCGGGACCCGGTGCCCAGCCACCAGGCCGTGGTGGACGCGATCCGGCGACACCACCCGGCCCAGGCCGCCCGTGCCATGGGTGAGCTGCTCGACCAGGCCATCGAGGACGTGGCGCGGCTCGAGTGGCCGCACCGAAGGGATACCGCGTGAAGATCGATCGCATTGAGACCTTCCTGGTGGCGCCGCGGTGGCTGTTCTGCCGGGTCTCCACCGACGAAGGCCTGGTGGGCTGGGGCGAACCGGTCGTCGAAGGACGCGCCGAGGTCGTCCGGGCCGCGGTCGACGTGCTGGCCGAATACCTGATCGGCGAGGACCCGCTGCGCATCGAGCACCACTGGCAGATCCTGTCCAAGGGCGGCTTCTACCGCGGCGGACCGATCCTCTCCAGCGCGGTGGCCGGCCTCGACCAGGCGCTGTGGGACATCGCCGGCCAGGCGTACGGTGCGCCCGTGCACGCGCTGCTCGGCGGCGCGGTGCGCGACCGGGCCCGGGTCTATGCCTGGGTCGGCGGCGACGAGCCGGGTGAGATCGCCGAGGCGGTCGCCGAGCACGTCGCGGCCGGGATGACCGCGGTCAAGATGAACGCCAGCGGCCGCCTCTCCCCGGTGCCGACCGCGGCCGAGGTCAAGGCGGTCGTCGAACGGCTCGCCGCCGCCCGCGAGGTGCTCGGCGACGACCGAGACGTGGCGATCGACCTGCACGGCCGCTCCAGCCTGCCGGCCGCCCGCATCATCCTGCCGGCGGTCGCCCCGTTCCACCCGCTCCTGGTCGAGGAACCGCTCGTCCCCGAGCAGACCCACCTGCTGGGCGACCTCGTGCGCTGCACCTCGGTGCCCCTCGCGACCGGCGAGCGCCTCTACGACCGGGCCGGTTTCCTGCCCGCCCTGCAGGCCGGCGTCAGCGTGGTGCAGCCCGACCTCTCGCACGCCGGGGGCATCTCCGAGGTCCGCCGCATCGCGGCGCTGGCCGAGACGTACGGCGCGCTCTTCGCCCCGCACTGCCCCCTCGGGCCGATCGCGCTGGCCGCCAGCCTGCAGGTCGCGTTCGCCACGCCCAACTTCCTGATCCAGGAGCAGAGCATGGGCATCCACTACCACCAGGGCAGCGCCGACCTGCTCGACTACGTCACCGACACGGCCCCGCTGCGGATCGTCGACGGCCACATCGCCCGGTCGGACGCCCCCGGCCTGGGCATCACGGTCGACGAGCAGGCCGTACGCCGGGCCGACGCCGGCGGCCACGCCTGGCGCAACCCGGTCTGGCGTCACGAAGACGGGTCGTTCGCGGAATGGTGACCGTGAAGACCGATCCGGCCCACGGCGGCCGGTGGACGTCCCTGCGTTCGGCCGGCCGGGACGGGGGCAGTCGCGACTGGCTCTGGCACCGGGTCGAGCCCGCACGCCTGACGGGCCGGCCCGGTGACCCGTTCGCCGACGCGGGCGGCCTGGAGGAGTGCATCCCGACCGTACGCGGAAAGCCGGACCACGGCGAAGCGTGGTCGCGCCGCTGGCTGTCCCTGGGTCCGGAGGCCGCGCGGGTTGACACCGACGAGTTCACGCTCTATCGGGTGTTCCTTCAGGAGGGCGATGCGCTGGTCGCGACCTATCGGCTCAGCGCCGCGCCGGGCTGGCCGTTCGTCTGGGCCGCGCACGCCCTGCTCGACCTGTCGCCGGCCGCCGTGCTCGAGGCGCCCGCCGGCACCGAGACCCGCGTCGACGACGGCTCGGTGATGTCGTGGCCCACCCCGCTGGCCGCCCTCGGGCCGGACGACGGCACCGCGACCGGCGCGATCCTGGTCGACTGCCCGCAGGTCACGGTGGCCGACGGCGAACGGCTGACCTTCACGCTCGAGGCGCCCGGGCAGCCGGTCTCGGTTGCGCTCTGGCGCAATCTGCACGGCTGGCCGGCCGCCGGCCCCTACCGCAGCATCGGTGTCGAACCGATGCTGGGCCGCGTCTTCGACCTCGCGGAGGCCGGACCGGGCGACGCCGCGATCGTGCCGCCGTCCGGCGTCGTCGAATGGCGGCTGCGGGTGACTGCGTCATGATCGACGTCGTCTGCGTCGGGGAGTCGATGGCCCTGGTCACCCCCGACCCGCCGGCTCCGCTGGCGCTCGGCGGCCCGATGCGGCTGGAGGTCGCGGGCGCCGAGTCGACGGTCGCCTGCTACCTGGCCCAGCTGGGGCTGGGGGCGGCCTGGGTGAGCCGCGTCGGCGCCGACCCGCTCGGCGACCTGCTGCTCACCACGATCGGCAGGTGGGGCGTCGACACCTCGGCCGTGACCGTCGATCCCGCCGCGCCGACCGGCCTGTTCTTCAAAGATCCGGGTGCCGTCGCCTCCACGCGGGTCTATTACTACCGGGCCGGGTCGGCCGCGTCGCGGCTCGGGCCGGAAGCGCGGGTGCCGAACGCCGCCATCACCCACCTGAGCGGCATCACGCCGGCGCTCTCGCCGTCGTGTGCCGCGCTGGTCGATCGGCTGCTCAGCGAGCGCCGCTGCAGTTTCGACGTCAACTATCGGCCCGGCTTGTGGCCGGTGGAGCACGCGGCACCGGTCCTGCGCGAGCTGGCCATGCGTGCCGACATCGTCTTCGTCGGCCTCGACGAGGCGCAGACCCTGTGGGGAGTCTCGACTCCCGACGACGTCCGCGCCTTGCTGCCCGGTCCGTCCACGCTGGTCGTGAAGGACGGCGCGGACGGTGCGGCCTCGTTCCACCCGGGCGGTACCGGCTTCGTCCCGACGCCGGCGGTCGAGATCGTCGAGCCCGTGGGCGCGGGCGATGCCTTCGCGGCGGGCTATCTCGCCGCGCTTCTCCGAGGTCTTCCTGAGGCCGAGCGGCTGACTCTCGGTCACTGCGTCGCGGCCGCCGCCCTCGGCGTGACCGGCGATGTGGCCGTGCTCGACCCGCAACAAGCGTCCATGCCCAGCGCACCCCTGGAAAGGCAGCCGGCCAATGACTTTCGATGAGATCTTCACCGGGCAGCGCGTGATGGCGATCCTGCGCGGACTGCCGGCCGACGAGACAGTGGCGGTCGCCGGAAAGCTCTGGGACGCCGGCGTGACCGTCCTCGAAGTGCCGATCGGCTCGCCCGACGCCGTGCCCGCGCTGAAGGCCGCCGTCGACGCGGCCAGGGAGCGTGGTCTGCGGGTCGGCGCCGGGACCGTGATCACCGCCGACCAGGTGCGGGCGGCCGCCGAGGTGGGCGCGCAATACACCGTGGCGCCCGGCTTCGACCCGCTCGTGCTCGCGGCCAGCCTCGCCACCGGCATGCCGCACCTGCCCGGCGTCGGCACCGCGACCGAGGTGCAGAAAGCGTGGCTGGCGGGTTGCCGCTGGCTCAAGGCGTTCCCGGCCGCCGCGCTCGGCCCGGCCTGGATCTCGGGGCTGAAAGGCCCCTTCCCCGATGTGAACTTCGTCGCCACCGGCGGCCTGAAGGTCGCCGACGCACCCACCTATCTGGCCGCCGGGGCCCGGGTGGTGGCGCTCGGCGCTGCGCTGGCTGACCCCCGTCAGCGCGATGAGATCGGCAAGTTGCTTGCCTCATAAAGGAGTAACCGTGCGCTTCCTCCGTACCCTTGCTCTATCCCTGGCCGTACCCCTCGCGATCGCGGTCCCCTCGGCCGCGCAAGCCGCCACCAGCAGCAATCCGGTTCTGCCCTACCTGGGGTGGAACACCTACTACGGCATCGGCGGCGACCCCACGGCGGCCGAGATCAAGACGATCGCCGACACAATGGTCAAGGACGGCCTGCGCGACGCCGGCTACAAGATCATTTGGATCGACGGGAACTGGGCCGCGCCGACCCCGCGCAACACCGCCGGGCAGCTCGTCGCCGACCCGGCCCGGTTCCCGGACGGGATGGCGTCGCTCACGAAATACCTGCACGCCCGCGGCTTCCAGGCCGGCATCTACACCGACGCCGGGCCCTACATCGAGGGCCAGTGCGGTCTCGGCAGCTACGGGCACTACCGCGACGACGTGCGACTCTTCGCCGGCTGGGGTTTCGACGCTCTCAAGGCCGACTGGCTGTGCGGGCGGGCGTCCGGCATCGACCCGGAAACGGCGTACCGGCAGCTCGCGACCGAGATCGGCAGGTCGCCGCGGCCCATGTTCCTCAACATCTGCAATCCGGTGAGCAGCGACTGGGGCGGCGGGCCGTACCCGCCGCAGAACCTGTCCACCTGGAGCTACACCTATGCGCCGCAGATCGCGACCTCGTGGCGCACCTACACCGACGTCGGGGTGGGCGACCCGCAACCGCAGTGGCAATACCAGTGGGTGCTGCGCAACATGGACGTCAACGCCTACCACCCTGGCGCGACCTCGCCCGGTCACTTCAACGACCCGGACTACCTCGTGCCGATGCGGCCCCTGCCCGGCGGCGGCACCGAAATGACCTTCGACGAGTCGAAGACCCAGCTGGGCATGTGGGCGATGATGGCGTCGCCACTGATCATCGGCTCGGACCCGCGTACGCTCCCGGCCGAGATGGTCTCGGCCCTGCGCAACCCGGAAATCCTTGCCGTCGACCAAGACCCGCTGGTGCGCCAGGGCGTCAAGGTGGCCGACCCGAGCGGCACCACGCAGGTGTGGGGCAAGACCCTCGCCGGCTCCGGCAAGCGCGCGGTCGCCCTGCTCAACCGGGGTGACAGCGCCGCGCAGATCACCGTTAACTTCTCGTCGGTCGCGCTGAGCGGCAGCGTGCAGGTGCGCGACCTGTGGGCGCGGTCCGCCGCGGGCACGTTCACCGGCTCCTACACGACCACCGTCCCGGCGCACGGCGTCGCCATGCTCGGACTCACCGGCACCGACCAGGTCGCCGGCACCGACCTCGGGCAGCGCGGAACCGACGGCCCGGCGGTGGCCGGGGGAGAGACCTTCGCCCGCTCTTCGAGCGGCACACTTCAGGTGTACGCGGAGGGGAAGTGGCGTGATCTCGGCAAGCGGATCGTCGGGCAGCCGTCGGCGTACGCGTCGGCCGGTGGCCGCATCGACCTGTTCGTGCAGGGCGCGGACGGCCAGGCCTGGCACGGCGTGCTGAGCGGTCGTCATCTCGACTGGACCGGCCTGGGCGGCCACCTGGCCGACGCGCCGAGCGCCGCGTTCACGAGCCCGGCCAGCTGGACGGTGTTCGCCCGCGGCGCCGACGGTCAACTGGAGTCGCGGGGTCCGAGCGGCGGCTGGACCAGCCTCGGCGCGCCGGTCGACCCGGCCGCGGACGGCTTCAACGGCCGGCCTTCGGCCGCGGTCGACGGTTCCGGCGCGGTGCACGTGGCCGTCCGGGCCCGCACCGACGAGATCTGGGAGCGGGTGCGGACCGGCGGCGTGTGGTCCGACTGGCAGAACCTCGGCGGCACCCTGAACGGCAGCCCGACGCTGGTTGCCGCGTCGGGCCGCATCTACATGTTCGCGGTAGCGGCCGACAACCGGCTCTGGCAGCGCAACTTCGTCGACGGCGCCTGGGGCGGCTGGTTCCAGCGGCCCGAGTTCGCCACCTTCGAGGTCCAGGGCGCGGTCGGCGCTGAGGCCGGAGCCGACGGCAGCGCCGCGATCGTGCTCCGAGGCATCGACGGCCACGTGCACTCGACCACGTTGTAGCCGCTTAACCCACGTCGACCTGGGTCGTGTCGAAGGCTACGTAGCCGGCGAAGTCACGACCGACCCGGTCGACGGCCCCGGCCAGCGGCTCGGGGTAGCTCCAGGCCGCATCGTGGCGAGCCTGCCCGTCGGCGGTGACGTCGTGGTACTGCGCCTTGCCCTTCCACGGGCAGGTGTACGGCGTGGCACTGTCCGACAACGCACCGGCGGCCATCGCCGACGGCGGGAAGTACCAGTTGCCCTCGATCTTCACCAGCTGGTCGTCGCTGGCCTCAGCGACGGTCGTGCCGTTGATGGTGGCCTTCACAGCGTTCCTCCTTGTCGAGATCCGGCGAGTAGCACCGGACAGTCGGATTCAACGGATGGTCAGAATGCTCGGTGCTCGGTGCTCGGTGCTCGGTGCTCGGTGCTCGGTGCTCGGTGCTCGGTGCCCGGTGCCCGGTGCCCGGTGCCCGTTCCCCCGCGACGCCGCGGATTGCGAGGCCCAGGTGGCTGTGGTGCTCGGGTGACCGGGGCCGACACGTATGAGTGGCTGGGATGCCTGAGGCCTGAGGCCTGAGGCCTGAGTGGCCGGGATACCGGCCGGCCGGAGGCCCCGGAGCGCGGGTGGCGCGGATGCCCAGGTGGCCGGAAGCGCGGGTGGCCCGAAGTTGAGAGGCCGGGTGGGGCTGGGAGGTACGAGGCCGAGTAGCCCCGGAGCCGCGAGGCTTGGTGGCCGGAAGCACGAGGCCGGGCGGCCCCCGGGACCGAGGGCCAGGTCGCCGGAAGCGCGAAGCCAGGCGGCCCGAAGCCGCGAGACCTGGTGGCTGGAAGCCGCGAGGCCGGGTGGCTGGGATGCCAGCGCAAGGTCGTGTCGGTGGTTGGGCCGGGTCTGTGAGCAGGATGCGCCGGTAATCCGGTCGTTGCGCAGTCCGCGGTGTGCCGGGTGATCGCGCCGGGCCGGTGACCGGGGTGCGCCGCTGGCCGGCCTGCGGCGGGTATCGCCGAAGGTCCAGTCCCGTCGGGTCGGGCCGGCGGTCGGACGCGGTGGGTGGCGGCGCAGACCGCCACCCACCGGCCGGTCACAGCTCGGGGCCGCTGCCGGGCCCGTTCGGGTCGTCGGCCACGTGCACGGCGGCCTCCTCGGCCGACGCGGCGCCGTAGTCGATGCCGACGTCGGTGCCGAACGCCTGATCGTCCTCGTCGGCGCCGATGCCCTCGTCCTCGGCGACCAGGCGGCCCGATCGCGGGTCCTCGTCGTAGCCGCGGCGGGTCAGCTCGTCCTCGTCGGTGTCGGCGTCGTCCTCGTTCGCGCCGAAGTCCGGCTCCTCCTCGGAGAGCCGCTCGTCGAGCGATTCTCCCTGTGCCTCCTCGGACGGCGTGGTGCCGAACCGGTTGGCCCCCGACCAGCGGTCGGCCGGCTCGTAGCCCACGTCGAGCGGCTCACCGGCGGGATCGTCCTCGAGCGTGTCCGACGAGTCGAGCAGGCCGGTGTCCTCCTCCGCGCCCGTCCAGTTGTCGTCAACCTCATCACGGTCGGTCATCGTCTCTCCCGAGTCGATCTTGGGCTATTCGTTCCCCACAACCTACTGCCGCGGCCCGGGGGACCTGTCACCCGGCCAAGACTTCGGCCAGGATCTTGGCGTGGTTGTGTTCGGTGTCATGTACGCCGTACAGAAGAGTGGTCACCGGATGGCCGGAAACCTCGTCCCGCAGCCGGTCCACCTCGGGGTTGTTCTTCAGTTCGGCGCGATAGCGCCGGCTGAACTCGGCGAACTCGCCGGGATGCCCGTGGAACCAGGTGCGCAGCTCGGTGGTGGGTGCGACCTCCTTGGCCCAGAGGTCGAGCGCCGCCCGTTCCTTGGACACTCCACGCGGCCAGAGCCGGTCGACCAGCACCCGGAAGCCGTCCCCGGGCTCGGCGGCCTCGTAAACACGCTTGACCTGCAGATCCACCCGCACATGGTAGCCGCGCAACGACCCCGTCCAGCGGCATGCACGGATGCAATCCGGTCTTGTTGCCGCATCGGCACGTCCGTTCGCAGATCGATGACGACTGTGTCGCGGGAGCGTCCAGGTCGGACACGCTAGGCGAGGACGCCCCCCGATATGATCTGGTTCGGCTATGGCGGGTCGATATGTGGCGCTGGGCAGCTCGTTCGCGGCGGGGCCCTGGGTGGGGCGGCGGCGTTCCGGCAGTCCGCGGAGGGCCGGACGCTCGGCCAGCAACTATGCGGCGCTGCTCGCGGCGCGGGCCGGGCTTTCGCTCCGCGACGTGACATTCTCGGGTGCGACCGCGGCCGAGCTGCTGGACGGCCAGGACGGTGCCGGCCCACCCCAGATCGAGGCGGTTACGGCCGACACCGACCTGGTGACGCTGACCTGCGGCGGGAACGACGTCGGGTACATCGGCCGGCTGATGGTGGGCAGCCTGGTGTGGCCGCTGAGTTCGCTGCCCGGGGCCCGACGTGAGGCGGCCGAAACCGACGCGCAGACCTCGGAGCGCCTGGCCGCGCTGCCCGCTACCTTCGACCGTCTGCTGACCGCGGTGCGGCAGCGGGCACCGCACGCCCGGATCGTTCTGGTCGACTATCTGACCATCCTCCCGCCGGACGCGTCGACCCCGACCGGGCGGCTGCCGGCGTCGGTGGCTTCCTGGGCCCGCGACGTCGCCTCCCAACTGAGCGCGGAGACGCGCGCCGCCGCGGCTCGGCACGACTGCGGATTCGTGGCCGCCTCGGAGGCGAGCCGCGACCGTCACGCCTGGTCGGCGTCCCCCTGGACCCGGCGGTACGGCCTGTGGCCGCGCGACGGCGCCCCTTTCCACCCCAACCAGGCCGGCATGCGCGCCGTGGCTGACCTGCTCGAAGCCGCAATCTGAGCAGATCGCAGACGGTGCGCTGCCGCCACCGTCTGCGCGCGAGGCGGATCGGCGTGCCGCCTGGTCGCTCTCACTGCTGCTCATGACCGTAGCCACTTGGTCGTCCTTTCCGTCGTCGGCTGGGGCCCATTGCGGTCGCTCAGAAAGGGTCGGTGGTGAGCCTGCGCAGGCCACCTCGCAGACTCGCGAACAGGGCGATGGCGAAGACCCAGGCGCCGAACACAAGGCTGGTGGTTGCCGGCCCGAACCGGTCGAGCAGCACCCCGGCGATGCCTGCGCCGACCGGGAAACTGCTCCAGACAACCAATTTGAACGCGGTGCCCACTCAACTTTGCAGGCTGTCGGGGGTGACGGACAGCTGATAGCTCAAGGACGCGATGCCGAAGATTTGCGCGGTCGCAACGAACAGCACCAGAAGCGGGGCGATGATCAGCACGACGTTGGAGGACAAGCCGATCAGAACCCACAGAGCGGCTTGGCACCACATGACGCCGATGAGGATCCGGCCGAACCCGAACCTCGCCCTGAGCCGCGAAGCGAGGACTGAGCCGGCAACTCCGCCGATCCCGACGGTGGAGAGTACGACACCGATGACGGCCGCCGAGGCGTGTGCTCGCTGGGCGGCGATGATGACGACCAACTCCGCGCCGGCCATGGCCAGTTGCAGCCCCGCCGCCGCGGTTGCGACGGTACGGATGACGGGATGGGACCACAGCCACCGGACGCCGACCGCGATATCCGACCGCAACTTCGTCCGGGCCTTCTCCCGCGCTGCTGAAACTCGAACCGAACGGCGGCCAGCGCGATCGCCGAAGCCAGGTAGGAGACGGCGTCGGCCAGAAACGGCAGGCCACGGAAAGCTGGAAGAGGCTTCCACCCAATGGCGGCGCCAGCACGGCCGTCGCTGAACTGGTCGCCTGTTGCGCGGCCACGGCGGACGTCAGCTGATTCTTCTCGACGACGTTCGGCAGGGCGCCCGCGTCCGCGGCGCTGAAGAAAACGTAGAACACGCCGCCGACGAATCCCGTCACATACAGCTCGCCCCGACCGGCTCGGCGAGCGACACTTCAACACCTTCATCGGGATTCCACGTCGATCGGCTCGTCGACGCCGGCCAGGTTGCTCTACGGCATTACACAGCGGGACGACGATTTCGCCCGACATCCACCACACAATTCGCGCCAGAGTCTGGTCAGGGATCACGGCGTTTCACCACGATCACAGCGGCCAGGATGGCGGCGAAAGACCAGGCGGCGTAGACGACCCACGAGCCGGTCAGAGTCGGCGGATAGTGGCCGTACTCGTAACCGTTGAGCGTCGACAGCCGGCTGAGGGCCGTTCCGGGGAGTGCGTTGTGCAGGTCGGCCGTCCAGCGGTGCACCGACGAGTCGATCAACAAGGGCAGCAGGAGCAAGACCCCAACCGTGGCCAGCACGCTGCCCGCGGTGTGCCGGATCAGCGCCGCGATGCCGAGACCGATCAGCGCGCTCACCGGCACGTAGAGGGCGAAGCCCAGCAGCGCCCTCAGCGCGCCGGGGTGTCCGATCGAGATCCCCGAGTGTTTCGAGGACAGGATGGCCTGCGAACTCCAGAAGGCCAGACCGCCCGCGGCCAGTCCGACGCCGAGCATCACCGGGGCCAGCACCGCCGCCTTGGCCGCGATCACGGACCGCCGGGCGGGCACCGCGGCCAACGTGGTGCGCATCAGGCCGGTGCCGTACTCGCCGGCCAGCATCAGCGCGCCCAGGCTGCCGGTGATCAGCACCAGGACGCTGACGCCGACGGACGGAAAGGCATCCCACAGCGGGTCGTAGTGAGTGGCCCACCAGCGATCGGCGGGATTGACGTAGTGCAGGCGGTCGGTCGCGCTGTTGATCGCCGCGCCGATGAAGAAAAGGACGGCTAGGCCGCACGCCCACGGCGTCGAACGCAAGGACCAGAATTTGATCCATTCGGCGGCGACCAGGTCGCGGAAGCCGTTCATAGTCCCTCCCCGGCGGTCATCTGCAGAAACGATTCCTCGAGCGTTCCGCCGCGGGCGGCGAAGGCCGAGCGGCTCTCGGCGGCGATCAACCGCCCGCGGCCGATCACGATCAGTTCGTCGGCGGTCCGGTCCATCTCGCTCATCAGATGGCTGGACACGAACACGGTCCGCCCTTCGGCCGCCAACCCGTGGAATAGACCGCGCACCCAGTGCACACCCGACGGGTCGAGCCCGTTGAACGGCTCGTCGAACATCAGCACCGGCGGATCACCGAGCAGCGCCCCGGCGATTCCCAGCCGCTGCCGCATGCCCAAGGAATAGGTGGCGACGCGCTTTCGAGCGAACTTCGAAAGGTCCACGGCATCGAGCACCTCGTCGACCCGGGTGCGCGGGATCCGGTTGCTGCGGGCCAATGCGGCCAGGTGGGCCCACCCGCTGCGGCCCGGATGCACGTCATGACCGTCGAGCAGAGCACCGACGCGGCGCAGGCCACGCGCCAGGCTCCCGAAGTGCACCCCTCCGACGGTCACGTCGCCGCCGCACGGCCGGGTCAGGCCGAGAACCATCCGCAATGTCGTGGATTTGCCGGCACCGTTGGGGCCGAGGAAGCCGGTCACCCGCCCCGGCCGCACGGTGCAGGAGAGGCGGTCGACGGCGAGCGTCCCACCGTATCTCCGAGTCAGTTCACGCATCTCGATCACGCCGACAACGCTGCCTGGCGGCAGCCTTCGAAACATCGGCCCGTGGGGTACACCGGCCGGGTGCGGCATTGGCCTGCGGGCGTACGCCTGAAGGCCGATGCCGTCGCCGCCCCCGCCCTCTAATCTGGGCCGCATGAAGCAGCCCGCCGTGACCTGGAGCAGCGCGATCGCCTACCCGATCGTGCTGCTGCTGGCGATCACCCGGGTCGTGCCCGACGGATTGCTGGCCCTGGCACCCCTGCTCGCCTTCGGGCTGGTTCGGCGTGTGCCGCTGACCGGAGTGGCCGCGTTGCTGGCCGGGTCCCTGCTGACGGCGACGACCGCGCTGACCGGCGCTTCCAACCTCTCGGTGGTCGGCTATGGGCAGGCCCTGGTCACGGACGTAGCCCTGGCCTACGCCGTCTCCGTGCGGCCGCGACGGCTGACGCTGATGGCCGCTGTCCTGCTGTTCGCCGGCCAGACCCTGGCTGCCACCTTCTATATCGCCGGCAGCAACAACTACTTGCGCGGACTGCTGTTGCTGGCCCTCGCCGTCGCGACCGCCTGGCTGGCCGGTGACGGCATTCGCGCCCGGCGGGCCGCCCGCTCGCTCGAGACCGCCCGAGCCGTGACCGCCGAACGCCTACGCATTGCCCGGGACCTGCACGACCTGGTGGCCCACAGCGTCGGCGTGATCGCCATTCAGGCCGGTGTCGGCGCCCGCGTCATCGACACCCAGCCGGCCGAGGCCCGCAACGCCCTCACCGCGATCGAGCAGACCAGCCGCGAGACCCTGGCCGCGCTGCGACGGGTGGTGGGCGGCCTTCGCGAGGCGGATAGCTCGTCGCCGGGCGGAGTTCCGAAGGGTTCGGCGGCGTCGTTGCCCGCAGCCTCCCTGAGCACCGGTCGGCCGCCCGGCCGCGCGACCCGAAAGGAGGCGCCGGCGCCCGCCGGGCCGGCGTCGCCCGGCCCCTTCCCGGCCGACCCGTCGCTGCCGGGATTGGCGGATCCGTCGCTGCCGGGATTGACCGATCCGTCTCAGCCGGGGCTGGCCGACATCGAGCGGCTCGCCGAGGCGGCGCGTGTCGGCGGGGTCCGGTTCGACATACGGTGGTTCGGCCCGGCGGCCGCGGTGCCACCCGACCTCGATCTGTCCGCTTACCGCATCGTCCAGGAGGCGGTCACCAACGTGCTTCGTCACGCGCACGCACGCTCGTGTGTCGTCACCATCGGTTCTGCCCCTGAAGAGTTGTCGATCGAGGTCGTCGACGACGGCCGGGGCGGCGACTTCGCGCCCGGGTTCGGCCTGATCGGCATGCGCGAGCGGGCCGAGCTGCTGCACGGCCACTTCGCGGCCGGGCCGCGCCCCGGCGGCGGGTTCCGGGTCGCGGCGACGCTTCCGCTTCCGGCGGTGCCTCAATGACCGAACGCATTCTGCTCGCCGACGTTCAGCCGGTGGTCCAAGACGTTGGCGTTCGGGTCGCCGTTGCCGGTCAAGAGCCAGGCCGCACCGGCTTGCTGGGCTTGGTTGCGGCGGTGTCGCGATGACTGTGCGCGTCCTGCTCGCCGACGATCAACCGCTGGTTCGGGCGGGCTTGCGGGTGCTGATGGCCGACACCCCCGACCTCCAGGTGGTGGGTGAGGCCGCGACCGGGGCGGAAGCCGTCCGCCTGGCCCGTGACATGTGCCCCGATGTGGTCATCATGGACATCCGCATGCCTGGCATGGACGGCATCGAGGCCACTCGCGCCATCACCGCGGCCGGCAGTTCGCCTCGTGTGCTGGTCCTGACTACGTTCGACCTTGACGAATACATCTATGGCGCTGTACGCGCCGGTGCGAGCGGTTTCCTGGTCAAAGACATGGACCTTGAAGAGATCCTGGCCGCGGTTCGCGTGGTTGCCGCTGGGGAGGCGCTTCTGGCCCCGAGCGTCACGCGACGGGTGCTGAGCGCCTTCACGCAGGCGACCACGCCGAAGCCGTCGCGGCCGCTGAAGGGCGTCACCGGCCGGGAGCGGGAGGTCCTCGTGCTTGTCGGCCGCGGCCTCTCCAACGGCGAGATCGCCGCCGAGCTTCTCATCAGCGCCGCCACGGCCAAGGCGCATGTCGCCCGCCTCTTGTCCAAACTCGACGCGCGCGACCGGGTGCAGCTGGTGATCCGCGCGTACGAGTGCGGTCTGGTTAGCCCTACCTGAAGTGGGGGCGCTGGCGGGATCGAAGAGCGTCCGGATTCTCCGTAGCTTCGGTTGACGACCGAATCCGGGAAGGGAAACGCCATGCGAGGAGCTCAACCCGTACGCGTAGCTGTTGCTGCGACGCTGGCCGGCGCCCTGCTTCTGGCCGGCGCCGCACCGGCCGCCTTTGCCGGCGGCAAAGGCGGCTTGCAGTCCGCTGTGGACGGTCTGCACGCGATCGGTATCACCGTTCAACCCGACCGTCGCCGACGCCGCCGGCTCGATGGTCACCACCCCGACCGACCTCGCGCGGTCCTGGCGGGCGCTGCAGAGCGGCCGGCTGCTCGCGCCGGCCCAGATGGCGCAGATGCGCCGTACGGTCCCGGCGCCGGCGCTGGCCGGCGCGTTCCCCGGCGCCCGCTACGGACTGGAAATCATGTGGATCGATGACAGCGGCGGACGTACCGGGCATGAGCACCCTCAACGGCGTCTGCCCGGACGGCCGGCGGGTGGTCGTGCTGTCCATGTCGGCCGAATTCGGCCGACATGGACAGCGAGGTGGCCACCTATCGGCGGGCGCAGGAACTGATTGACGACACTCTCTGCTAGGAGTGCCGCAGGGCGGTCAGGAGCAGGTCGACGGCGATGGTCATGCGCTCGACGAACTGCTCCCGGCCGGCCACCTCGTGCTTGAGGCCGCTGCAGGTGCTCAGCAACGTCCGGGCGACGGCGTCCGCTGCGCTGCTGCTTTTCGCGGACGCTTCAGTTGCGACCGCGGCCGTGACCGCCGCGGCGATGGGCGGCGCTCCGGTTGCGCTCGCGGCCGTGATGGGCGGCGCTTCGGTTGCATTCGCGGCGGTGGGCGTCGCGGCGATCGGGGGCGCTTCAGATGCGACCGCGGCGGTGACCATCGCGGCGAAGCGCTCGGGATAGTCGACGACTATGCGTCCGAGCAGGTCGGGGTTGGTGTCCATGAGGATTGCCACGTCTTTCGCCATCGGGCCGATGTATCGGCCGGTCCAGGCGTCGAACGCCTCGACCAACCTGTCCCGCAGGGGGCGGCCGGTGTCGTCGAGGGACCTCTGCGCGGCCGCGAGGTCGTCGTCGAGGGCCTGGGTGACGGCGGCCCGGAACAGCTGCTCCTTCGACGTGAAGAGGAAGTAGAGGCCGGGGCGGGAGATGTCGGCGGCGCGGGCGACATCTTCCATTGACGTCTTCCGGTATCCGTAGCGGGCAAAAGTCGCGAGCGCGGCCGCCAGGACGCGCTCGCGACGGCCGTTCTCCAGATCATCACTCACGAGACGTACCTTACAACATAGGCTCAACTTGTATAGTTTACCGTCATGGCTAGTTCAACTGCTGACGACGTTGTCCGTGGCGTCGATCTGACCGGTCTCCGGGCCGTCGTGACCGGGGCCTCCTCGGGCATCGGCGTCGAAACCGCCCGTTCCCTCGCCCGAGCCGGCGCCGACGTCACGCTCGCCGTCCGCAACACCGACGCGGGAGCCCGCACGGCCGACGACATCACCGCGACGACCGGCAACCGCAACGTCCACGTCAGCGCGCTCGACCTGGCCGACCGCGGCTCGGTCGCCGCCTTCGGCGGCCGGTGGTCCGGCCCGCTGCATCTGCTCATCAACAACGCCGGCGTCGTGGTCAGCCGCTTGCGGCGTACGCCCGAAGGATACGAACTGCAGTTCGCCACTAATCATCTCGGCCATTTCGCGCTGAGCCTGGCCCTGCACGACGCCCTCGCCGCGGGTGCCCGGGACCGCGGCGAGGCCCGTATCGTCGCGGTCAGTTCCACCGCCCACATGAGGTCGCCGGTCGTCTTCGACGACATCCAATTCGAGCGCCGCGACTACGACCCGCAGTCCGCCTACGCCCAGTCGAAGACGGCCAACTCGCTGTTCGCCGTCGAGGCCACGCGCCGCTGGCAGCCGGACGGCATCGTCGCCAACGCGGTCAACCCGGGCGGCGTCGCGACCGGGCTGCAGCGTGACTTCACGCCGGAGCAGAACGCGTACCTGGCCGCGGCCGAGGCCTCCGGGGCCTTCGCGTGGAAAACTCCGCAGCAGGGGGCCGCGACGACGCTCGTCGCCGCGGTGGCGCCGGAGTTCGCACACACCGGCGGCCACTATCTCGACGAGGGCCGCGAGGCTCCGGTCGTCCCGAACGACGCCGACCTGTTCACCCACAGCCACGGCGTCAAACAGTGGGCCCTCGACCCCGACGACGCCCGGCACCTGTGGACGGTGTCGCTCGACCTCGCCGGCCTCCGCTGAGGGAGGCGTGCAAGGAAGCGGCCTCCCAAGGAGTTGCCACGCCGCGAAGGCGCAGCGGACCACGGCGTGGCCAAGGGAGTTGGCACGGGCCTCGGAGGCGGAGCGGACCACGGCGTGGCCAAAGGAGTTGGCACGGGCCTCGGAGGCGCAGCGGACCACGGCGTGGTCAAAGGGAGTTGCATCGGGCCGCGGGGGCGGCAAACTGTTGCGTGGCCAAAGGGAGCTGCTACGCGCCGCGGAGGCGCGGCGGACCACGGGGCGGTCAAAGACCGCCGGTGAAAGAGCAAACGCGGCCACGGGGATCAGGGGCGCCCCATCTCGTGCGCCGCGCCGCTTCACGTCGCCGGCCGTTGGGAACGGTTCGTGTGGGTGGCGTCCGCCGCCGCCCGGTCAGAACGGGACGGACGCGGGTGTGACACGAGCAGGGCGATCGTCGCCGACAGCAGTTCGCCCAGGGCGAGTGCGGCCCACACCCCGTCGGCCGAGCGGCCCAAAAGGGCGACCAACGGCGCCTTGACCAGCAGCAGGGTGCCGATCGA
Source organism: Actinoplanes sp. NPDC051343 (assembly GCF_044455125.1). NCBI lineage: Bacteria > Bacillati > Actinomycetota > Actinomycetes > Micromonosporales > Micromonosporaceae > Actinoplanes > Actinoplanes sp. NPDC051343. The sequence goes on along the minus strand of NZ_JBITEL010000020.1, from coordinate 56,815 downwards.
GAGCAGGTAGGCCTGGCCGGTGCGGCCGACGGCCTGGCAGTAGGCGGACACGAGCGGGGTCACCCCGGCGAAGGTGAAGCCCAGCCCGATGATCCGCAGGGCGTGGCCGGCGCCCTCCGAAGCCGCGGGCAGGAAGAAGCCGACCAGCGGGCCGGCTGACAGGACGACGACTGCGGTGGCCAGCAGGCCGTAGATCAGCGACGCCCGCAGCGCCAGCGACCGGGCGCGGGCGACCCGCCAGGCCGAGCCGCGGCCGGTGTTGTAGCCGACTATCGGTTGCAGGCCCTGGCTGATGCCCATCTGCGGCATCATCACGAAGGTCTGGATGCGGGCGCAGACGGCGTACGCGGCGAGCGCGGCCGTCCCGGCGAGGGACTTGTTGACCAGCACGACCAGCAGCGTGGCGCCGAGGCCGGCCAGGAACGAGGGGGCTCCGACGCCGACCAGGGCGCGCACGGTCGGGCCGTGGAACCGCAGGTCGGAGCGGCGGATGCGGTAGGGGCGGTCGCGCTGCGCGAAGAAGAACCAGAGGCTCAAGCCGGCCGACACCGCCTGCCCGCCGAGCGTGCCGAGCGCCGCGCCGGCTATCCCCAGGTGCAGCCCGAAGATGAGCACCGGGTCGAGGGTGATCTGGACCAGCACCGGCACGACCCACTGCAGGGTGGAGAACCGCATCCGGCCCTCGGCCCGCATCAGGCTGGAGAAGCCGGTCGAGAGGAGCGCACCGGCCAGGATGATCACCGCGTACGGCCGGGACGTGCCGGAGGTGTCACCGAGCAGGGTGAGCAGCGGGTTCAACGCGAGCAGGCCGACGACGGTGATGGAGGCGGCCGTGGCCCAGAAGACGGCGAAGGCGTTGCCGGCGGCTCGCGCGGCCGACGACGGATCACCGGCGCCTAAGGAGCGGGAGACCAGGGAGGCGCCGCCGACGCCGACGGTGGTGGACACCGCGCCCAGCACGAGGAATACCGGTGCGATCAGATTGACCGCCGCCATTGCCGACGGTCCGACGCCGCGCGCGACGAACCAGGCGTTGGTCAGTGCATAGATCCCGTAGGCGCCCACCGACAGGGTGGTTTGCGTGCACGCCTGCCAGAGCAGCCGGCCCACCGGCCGGTCACCCAGGCCGGCCGGGTCCGGCTTCAGCGTGTACGCCCGAACAACGCCATGAATTCGTCGAGCCGTTCACGCGCCCAGTCGTATTGGGCATCGTCGGTGTGGCCCCGGTACCGGGTCTCGACGATCATGATGACGACCAGGTACATCGTGTACAGCCGGCGGCGGATCTGCTCGGTCGGGCTCAGTTCGGTCCGGCCGTAGCCGCGCATGAATGCGGCCGACGGCCCGAACGCCGGCATCTCGAAACCGGTGAATACGGCTTCGATCAGGGGATCGCCGTAGAACGCGCGCTCGTGGTCGATGACGCAGGCGATCCGCCCGTCGCGGATCATCACGTTGTTCTCCCAGAGGTCCCATTCGACGAGCACCGGCTCGGTGACCTCGTCGAGGGTGCCCGCGTGCTCGGCCAGCACCTTCCGCACTTCGGCGTAGTCCCAGCCCAGGTCCACCGCCCGGCGCTCGCCGTCGGCCAGGATGTTGTCGAACATCGTCGTGAAATGGGCGCGCCACGAGGCGGCGAACGGTCCGCCGAGCGGCCCGAACCCGGGCCCTCGGAGGGCATTGAGTTCCCGTGTGACCGCGCCGAGCGCGACGTTGTAGCGCTCGAGTTCGGATGGCGGTAACTGCCCCTTGACCATGCCCAAGTTGGACGCGTCGACGTACCCCATGAAGAAGTAGTCGGCATCGCACAGCTCATGGCTGGAGTCGGCGAAATGGACGTCCGGCACGGGCACGGTCGTGCGTTCGCGAATCAGCCGGATCGCCTCGAGTTCGGTGGCCATCGCCCCGCGTTCGTAGGTCAGCACCTCCACCCCGGCCGGCGGCGCGATTTTGAGAACCACCTGCGCGCCGTCGCGCAAACGGATCCGGTACGCGACGTTGAACCACCCGTGACTCAGTTCGGTCGCCCAGTCGTCGCCGTCGGCGACGCGGCTCATGCCGTACGCCCGCGAGACCATGGCTCGCAGAGCCGGAAGCGACTGCCGGTTTTTGGTAATGCTCTCCATGGGATCCCCCGAAATCCATGATGTTGGATGCGCGAAGTGCCCAAGCATGGTAGGTCAAAGAGATGACGGCGACTGCGGGACTGTTCCGGCGAAAGCCGGTCGACGACATCACCGACGACACCCGGACCGACCTCAACCCCTCGCTGGGGTTGTTCCAGCTGACCGCGATCGGCGTCGGCGGGATCATCGGCGCCGGCATCTTCGCGCTGGCCGGCGCGGTGGCGCACGAGACCGCCGGCCCGGCCGTGCTGATCTCCTTCCTGATCGCGGGCGTGGCCAGCGCGGCCGCGGCCCTCTCCTACGCCGAGTTCGCGGGCATGATCCCGAGGGCCGGCTCGGCCTACACCTACGGCTACGCCGTGCTGGGCGAGATCGTCGGCTGGTTCATCGGCTGGGACCTGCTGCTCGAATACACGGCGATCGTCGCGGTGGTGGCGATCGGCATCTCCGGCTACTTCTCGTTCCTGATGTCGGACATCGGGGTGCACCTGCCGTCCTGGATGCTGGGCGCGCCGGGCACCGGCAAGGGGCATGTGGTCGACCTGTTCGCCGTGCTGCTCTGCCTGCTCATCGCCTATCTGCTGAACCTCGGCATCCGGGCGGCCGCCCGCACCGAGACCGCGGTCGTCGCGGTGAAGGTGGCCGTGGTCCTGCTGGTGGTGATCGTCGGCGTCTTCCACGTACGCTCGTCGAACTATCACCCGTTCTTCCCGTTCGGCGTCGGCGGCGCGATCACCGGGGCGTCCACGGTGTTCTTCGCGGTGTTCGGCTACGACGCGATGAGCACCGCGGCCGAGGAGTCGAAGGACGCCCGCCGGCACATGCCGAAGGCGATCCTGTACTCGCTCGCGATCTCGATGGTGCTGTACGTGCTGGCCTGCCTGGTGCTGACCGGCATGCAGAATTACAAGGACGTCGACCCGAAGAGTGGCTTCTCGACCGCGTTCGCCTCGGTCGGTCTCTCCGGCCTGGCCGACGTCATCGCGGTCGGCGCGATCATCGGCATCTTGACCGTTATGTTCACGTTCATGCTCGGCGTGACCCGCGTCTGGTACTCGATGAGCCGCGACGGCCTGCTGCCGCAGTGGTTCGCCCACCTGCACCCGGTGCGCAAGGTGCCGACCCGCGTCACCTGGATCACCGGCGCCGCCTCGGCGGTCATCGCCGGCTTCCTGCCGATCAACGACGCGGCCGAACTGACGAACATCGGCATTCTGTTGGCCTTCGTCGTGGTCTGCGTCGCGGTGATCGTCCTCCGCTACCGCCGGCCGGACGTGCCGCGCAGTTTCCGCCTGCCGGTCATGCCGGTGGTCCCGGCGGTCGGCGTGGTCTTCTCGCTCTGGCTGATCACGTTCCTGTCGCCGATCACGTGGCTGCGCTTCGCGGTCTGGTTCGTGATCGGCCTGATCATCTACTTCACGTACGGCCGGAAGCACTCCCGGCTGAATTAGCCGGCCGGTGCCGGGCCGCTGCGGGCGGCCCGGCGCCGGGTCAGCTTGCGGTGCAGGTCAGATCGGGTACGGGGTTGGAGCCGTTCCACGAACCCAGGAAGCCGAACGAGGTCGTGCCGCCGGCGGCCAGGGCGCCGTTGTAGCTGACGTTCCGCCCGGTCACCGAACTGCCGCTGCTGGTGACCGTGGCGTTCCAGGCCTGGCTGACCGTCTGGCCGTTCGCGTAGGTCCAGGTCACCGTCCAGCCCTTGATGGCGGACGGCCCGGCGGTCACCTTCACGTCGGCCTGGAAGCCGCCGCCCCACGAGCCGGTGATCGAGTAGGCCGCCGTGCAGCCGCCGCCCGAGGAAGGGGGAGTGGTGGGTGGGGTCGTGGGCGGGGTGGTGGGCGGGGTGGTCGGTGGTGTGGTCGTGCTGGTGCCGAAGATGGTGGCCTGCTTCGAGGTGGCCCGGATGCCGTTGGGGCCGTTGACGATCCGCTGGCCCCAGGTGGTCAGCTTGGTGGCGTCGAAGTTGTCGGTCATGTCGAGGATCGGGTCGTTGTTGCCCGCCCATGACCATCCGATGTAGCCGATGCCGCGCTTGACCGCCTCCGACATCAGGGTCTGGTCGTCGACCTGGGTCGAGTCGTACTGCCAGCCGAACTCGCCGATCACCAGCGGCCAGCCCTTCCCGGCGAAGGTGTCCAGGTACGAGGTGATCGACGCGGCCGTGTTGAAGACCGCGTACATGTGGATGGACAGCATCGTGTTGTGCTGCGAATCGGCGTCCAGGACCGTCTGCGCGTTGTCGCGCATCGTGAACTGCCAGTCCTGGCCCCAGTTCGGCGCGTCGACCATCAGCATGTGCTGGAAGCCGTTGCTGCGCATCTTCTGGATCGCGGCGACCGTGGCCGCCGTCCACTGGCCCGGGTTGGTGTTGCCGATCGGCTCGTTGCCGATGTTGATGATGACGTAGTCCTCCTGGCCGGCGAGCACGCTCTTGAGGCCGATCCAGTAGTTCACCGCCTGGTCCAGGGTGTACGCGGCCGAATCCTCGCCGTACCCGGTGGTGTCGTGGTCCTCGAGGACGCAGATCAGCTTGTTCTGCTTGCAGAGGGCGATCACGTTGGCAACGTCGGTGGCGGTGTTGGCGGTCCAGCGTCCGCCGCTGAGGACGACGCGTACGGTGTTGGCGCCGGTCGCCTTGATGTCGGCGAACGAGCCGGTCTGCCCGGCGAACCAGGTGTGCTCGTGGTTGATGCCGCGCATCACGAACTTGTTGCCGTTCGACTCGACGATGCTGGTTCCGCTGATGTGCAGCCCGGTGGCGGCGAGCGCGGGACGGGTGAAGAACAGCGTGGACGCGAGCACGGCGAGCACGGCGGCGCCGATGCTGATCAGACGTCTACTCATGGCCTGCCTCGAATAGAAGAGCAAGATATCGACGTCTACCTATGTACATGAGCATGCACCGGTCCGGCAAGCGCTTTCCTGATCACGCGAAATGCTCGAAGCCATAAATATTCTTAAATGGACTATATGTAAGACTGACTCACGATTAACCTCCGACGACGTCCCCACAACGGAGGTAATCCCCATGAAGTACCGCAAGACGATCATTAGTGGTCTCGTCTCGGTCGTCGCCGCCGGAGGCGTCTGGGCCGGGATGTCGGTCAGCGAGGCCGCGACAACCGGCCTGGCCGTACGCGGCGGCGCGCCGTACATCTACAGCAGCGTGAGCGGCACCAAGGACCCGGTCAACGTCATGAAGGCGACCGGGGTGAAGGCGTTCACCCTCGCCTTCATCCTCAACAAGGGCACCTGCTCGCCGGTGTGGGACTCGGGCACGCTCAACGACTCGGGCAAGCAGAGCATGATCAGCAAGATCCGCGGCGCCGGCGGTGACGTGGTCGTGTCGTTCGGCGGCTACTCCGGCAACAAGCTCGGCAACTCGTGCTCCAACGAGACCGCGCTGGCCGGCGCCTACCAGAAGGTGATCGACCTCTACCAGCTCAAGGCGATCGACATCGATCTGGAGGCGGGCGAGGTCAGCCAGTCGAACAAGGTCCTCAAGGCACTGAAGATCGTCAAACAGAAGAACCCGGGCGTCTCGACGATCCTGACCCTCGGCACCGGCAAGAACGGCCTCGAGGGCGACGAGGCGGTCATCCCGGGTCAGGCCGCCGCGATCGGCTCGCCGGTCGACAACTGGACGATCATGCCGTTCGACTTCAGCGACAACGACTCCGGTGTCGACCACGGCGCGGTCACCGTCTCGGCCAGTGAGGGCCTGCACAAGCAGCTCAAGTCGGCGCTCGGCGGCAGCGACGCGAGCATCTACGCCAAGCAGGGCATCTCGTCGATGAACGCGAAGACCGACGCCAACGGCAACGTCACCGTGGCCAACTTCAACACCATGCTTTCGTACGCGCAGCAGCACGGCCTCACCCGCTTCACGTACTGGGAGCTCAGCCGGGACACCGCCAACCTCGACTACACCAAGGTGATCGGCAAGTTCCAGGGCTGAACCAGAGGGTCCGGGAAAAGACGACAACCTGATCAGCGCGGCTGCGTGGCCGTTCGGGAGCGGGCGCGGAATACTCAGTTACCGATGCTGAGCCCCGCACCGCTTCTCACGCCGCCGTGGTGACCGCGACGAGCCGTCCGCTGCCCCGGCGGTGGCGTGCGGCCTTCGTCGTCGCGTCGGTGGCGGCGTCCTCGCCGGTGCTGGCGCACCCGGCCGGCGCGTTCGCCCGGACGGCCGCGATCCTGCTGATCCTGGTGCAGGCGGCGGCCCTGTGGTGGCTGGCCGACCGGCCGTGGCTCGGCACCGCGGTGGTGCTGGCGGTGAGTGCCGGCCTGCAGCTGATGTTCCCGGCGTTCGGGCCGGGGATCGCGTTCGTGGTGCTGTGCACGTACGCCTGGGTGCGGCCGGCCGCCGAGACGCTGTGGGTCCTCGCGTTCGCCGTGGTCGCGGTGTGCCTTCCGGCGGTCGTGCGCGGGCGGTGGGCGATGGCCGGTCTGTGGCTGGGCGCGGTGCTGCTGGCCTGGAGCTGGGGCGCGCTGGTGCGGGCCCGCGGCGAGCGGCGGGTGGCCGAGCGCCGGCAGGCGGTGCTCGAGGAGCGGGCACGGATCGCCCGCGACCTGCACGACGTGCTCGCCCACACGGTGTCGGTCATGGTGGTGCAGGCGGCCGCGGCCGACGACGTCTTCGAATCCAACCCCGATAAGGCGCGGGAGGCGTTGCGCCGCACCGAGGAGACGGGCCGGCAGGCGCTGGCCGAACTGCGCGGTTTCCTGCGCGCGGTCCGGACCGACACCGGGGCGGACGATCCCGGGCCGCAGCCGACGCTGGCCGACATCAAGCGGTTGATCGAGACGATGGGGGAGGCCGGGCTCGCGGTGACATTGCGGCGCGAGGGCGACGGCGAGGTGCCACTGGGCGTACAGGTCGGCGCCTACCGGATCGTCCAGGAGGCATTGACCAACACGCTGCGGCACGCGCGGGCGTCGGCCGCGGAGGTGCTGGTGCTGGTCGGCGAGGCGGAGGTGCGGGTGCGGGTCCGGGACGACGGCCGCGGTGCCGCGCCGGGGCGCGGCGGCGGCCACGGGCTCATCGGGATGCGGGAGCGGGCCTCGCTGCTCGGCGGCTCCCTGCGGGCCGGTCCGCGGACGGACGCCGCCGGCTTCGAGGTCGAAGCGCTTCTTCCGGTACGGGGTGAGCCGTGACCATCAAAGTTCTGATCGCCGACGACCAGGCACTCGTCCGATCGGGTTTCCGGATGATCCTCGAGTCCCGCGACGACCTCGAGGTGGTCGGCGAGGCGGGCGACGGCGAGCAGGCGATCCGGCTGGCCGGGCAGACCCGCCCCGACGTGATCCTGATGGACGTGCGGATGCCCGGTCTCGACGGCGTCTCGGCGACCGCCCGGCTCACCGCCGCCCCGGACGCGCCCAAGGTGATCATTCTGACCACGTACGACCTGGAGGAGCCGCTCTACGCGGCGCTGCGGGCCGGGGCCAGCGGCTTCCTGCTCAAGGACGTCCGCCCGGCCGACCTGGTCGAGGCGATCCGGGTGGTGGCCGGCGGTGACGCCCTGCTCGCCCCGACCGCGACCCGGCGGCTGCTCGACCGGTTCCTGGCCACCGACGTGACCCCGGCCGCGCCCTCGGGAAGCCTCGACCGGCTCACCGACCGCGAACGTGAGGTGCTGACGCTGCTCGCCCGGGGCGCCTCCAACGCCGAGATCGCCGACCGGCTCACGGTCACCGAGGCCACCGTGAAAACCCACGTCTCGGCCGTCCTGCGCAAACTCGAGGTGCGGGACCGGGTGCAGGCCGTCGTTCTCGCGTACGACCTCGGACTGGTCCGGCCCCGGCCCTCATCCTGAAGTCGTAGACCCAAGACCGGTCCCGCGCCGGAGGCGACCGGTCCCGCGAATTTCTACCTTGAAGAGCATGACTACTCCGCAGCAGCACCGGGCGATCCGTCAGGTCGTGGTCCTGCTCGTCGCGAGCATCTCCACCAGCGTTCTCGTGACTGTCCTGAGCGTGACGTCACACGCCGCCCGGCTCGGACCCAACCAGATCCTGATCCTGCTGGTCGCCCTGCTCTACGTCTGGGTGATCCGCCAGTTGCGGGCCGGCTCGCCCGCCGCCTACCGCCGGGTGCGCATCGTCTCGGCCGCCGGTTTCCTGGTGGTCGCCGGGCAACTCGCGTTCGGCGGCTTCCCGGTCTGGCTGCGTGCGCTCGAGGGAGCGCAACTGGCACTGCTGGCCGGGCTGATCGTGGCAGTGAACCGGCCGGTCGTGCGGGCCGCGTTCCCGGCCGTACCGGATGAGCGGCCGCGCAACCGCCGGGCCGCGCTCGTCCTCGCCGTGCTGGCGCCGCTCTGCGCCGAGGTGAGCCTGGGCACGGTTCCGCTGCGGATGGCGTGGGCGTGGCTGGTCTTCGCGCCGATCTACTCGGCGGGCGCGCTGTTCCTGCGCGAGATCCTCCGGCGGACCGCCGGCGGGTACGGCAACGCGTTGCTGCTGGGCGTGGCCTACGGGCTGGTCGAGGAGGGGCTGGTGCTGCAGAGCCTGACCAGCCCGCACCTGTACGGGGCGGCCGGGTGGGGCCCGCGGCTGCTCGGCGTGAACACGGCCTACACCGAGCTCAACCTCGTCTACCACGCCCTGTTCAGCATCACGATCCCGGTCATCCTGGTCGAGTACCTGTTCGCACGCCACGGCACCGCGCCCTACCTGCGACGGGGCGGCGTGATCGCAACCGGGGTCATCGCGCTGCTCGGCGCGGCACTGCTGCGGGTCAGCGTGCCGCCGGCCGAGGACCCGGGCTACACGATGCCGGCGGTCGCGGCCTCGGTGGTCGCCCTGCTCGCCGTTGCGGTTGTGCTGCTTGCTCGACGCGTACATCTGAAGCCGGCCCACCGGTGGGCCGCACCCGCGACGCCGGCCGTCGCCCTCGCCGCGGCCGTCGCCGCCTTCGGCTTCCTGGCCCTGCTCTGGCCGCTCGGCGACGCCACCCGGTCGCTGTCGATGACCGGCGCCGCGGTGATCGTGGCCGCCGCCCTCTACGCGGCCTGGAACATCGCCTGGACCCGGCGGCACCTGGTGGCCGCATGCTTCGGCGCCCTGGTCGGGCACTCGGTCTTCGGCCTGGTCGGCAACGCGCACACCCTCACCGACCGCCTGTTCCTGGCCGTCGTCGCAGTCGTGACGGCGGCACTCGGAGTTCTCACCCACATCAAAGGAGAAGGTCATGACAACGCACGAGGACGCGTGGAGCGGGACGATCGTGAAGAAGTCCCGGGCGCTGCTGGACGGCTCCAATCTCTATAGGCGCCTGAAGATCCGGCTCGACGACGGCACGCAGCGCGACGTCAAGGTCGGCCGGGACATGTGGCGGCAACTGGAGGTGGGCGACCGGCTCGTGAAACGGCAGGGCGAGGACCCGCGCCGAGGATGACGCGGACGGCAGCGGGTTCCCGCGGTTCGGCGGCCGGCGGCGGTCAGGCCGCGACCAGTCCCAGGGACGGCGTCGTTACGCCCGGGAAGACTGCCGCGGTGTTGGGCAGGCCGCAGCGGACGCGCAGCACCTCGGCGATCACGGCCCGGTAGTCGGTCGTGACGGCCAGGTCGCCGTCGACCAGCTGGGACGCGGCCAGGCCGGGCCACCGCCCGTACACCTTGCCGCCCTTGACGTTGCCGCCCAGCAGCAGCATCGCGTTGCCGTAGCCGTGGTCGAGCCCGCCGGAACCGTTCTGCCCGGCCCGCCGGCCGAACTCGCTGATCGTCACCAGGGTGACCTTGCGCATGCCGTCCGGTCCGAGGTCGGCGGCGAACGCGGCCAGCGCCGACGCGAGCGCGTTCAGGTGGTCGTAGTAGCGCTTGCCCGACACCGCGGTGCCGAGATCCTCGTGCATGTCCCAGTCGCCGTAGTCGAGCGTCGCGGTGCGCAGCCCGACGTTCGCCTTCACCAGCCGGGCGACGTCCTTGAGTGCGGTGCCCAGGTCGGTGTTCGGATAGGTCGCGGCGGGCGGGTAGCCGGCGGTCTGCAGCTGCCGGGCCGCGCCGAGCGCGCCGAGCATCTGGCCGGTGGTGGCGGCGAGGGCGTCCGGCGCACCCGCGTACATCTTGGCCATCGTGGCGGCCAGCGGCCGCCCGTCCACGTCGCCGTCCAGCTTGAACCCGTCGATCGAGGTCAGGCCCAGGTGCGGGGCGTCGCCGGCGAGCACCCGGGCGGGCCGGGCGCTGCCGACCGAGACGCCGCCGAAACCGGCCGGTGACCCGAGGCCGCCGAGCACGCGGTCGAGCCAGCCGGTGCGGATCGAGGTGCCCGGGGCGGCCCGCTCCAACTCCTCCATCGCCGCGAAATGCGACCGGTTCGGCGCGGGCTGGCCCGCCGCCTGCACCGCGGCGAACGTGCCCGCCTGCCAGTACGGCAGCAGCGGCGCCAGCGCGGGATGCAGGCCGAAGAAGCCGTTGCCGGCGAGCAACTGCTTCTGAGGTACGCCGATGGTCGGCCGCAGCCTGTAGTAGTCCGGGTCGGCCGCGGGCACGATCGCCGACAACCCGTCGAAGCCACCCCGCAACGAGAGCAGCACCAGCACGTCCCCGGTGCCGGTCGGGTCGGCGGCGAACGCGAAACGGGTGTCGAGCATCGCCGCGGTCAGGCCGGCGGCCGCGCCGGCGAGCAGGGTCCGGCGTCGGCAGCGCATGTCGTTCAAGGCATTCTCCTTGTCGCGGCTCATCGCAGGGCGAACGTCGGCGAGTTGAGCAGCATCGCCATCAGGTACGGGAACATCCAGTCGACCGCCGGATCCTTGGCCTTCACCGGGCTCGCCGGTGTCTTGCCGAAGAACCCGGCGAGCGCTTCCCGCTGCGGGCCCGGCAGCGTGACCTGCAGCAGGCGGTTGGACACGGCGTCGATCAGTGCGCCGTACGTGGCCGGTGCCGGCGTACCGGAAAAGGCCGTGACCAGCGACGAAGGCCGCACCAGCGTGGGCGGCCAGTAGCCGGCACCGATGTTCAGGTGGGCGTTCCAGCGCACCAGCTGACCTGAGGGCGAAGCCCAGGCGGCGGCCACATCCGGATAGCCGTTGGGCGGGCCCCAGGCCAGCGGTGCCTGACCGGCGTTCGAGCAGATCCAGTAGAGCGACTCGATCGCCTTGGTGCCCGACGGCTCGGGACCGTAGTCGAGGGTGCGCAGCGTGGCCACGACGTCCTCGTACGGCGTCCGGGTCTTCGCCCCGGCCGAGGCGGCGAACTCGGGCGACGAGAACAGGGCCCGCAGCACCGGTGCGATCGCCGACCGGTTGTCGACGTAGACCTTGACCAGGTTGGTGACCAGAGTTGCCGGCGGCTCGTCGGCGACGAACCGGGTGCACAGCTTCGTGACGATCCGGACCGCCGTCGCGGGATGCACGGCAAGGTAGTCGAGCAGGGCGAGCGCGGCCTGCTCACCGCCGGCCGCGGTCGCGTTGGCGTGGGTGAAACCGAGGACCGTCACCGCGCCGACCGCGTGCCGGCTCGGGTCGTACTGATATGTGCCGGTGGTGTAGTTGACGGTCAGGCCGGTGAGCAGGCGGGCGGCGTTCTTCACGTCCGCTTCCGCGTAGGTCAGGCCGACCGTGTGGAGTTCGAGCAGCTCGCGGCCGTAGTTCTCGTTCGGCGCGGCCTTGGTCGACGACCGGTTGTCGAGGTAGGTGAGCATCGCCGGGTGCCGGGCGGACGCCTTGAGCAGATCCGCGAAACTGCCGAGAGCGTACTTGCGGATCACCGCCGCGTCGTAGTCGGCGCGGCTGTCCCAGACGTCACCCGTCGGGCACGTCACGTTGAGGTGGTTCGACCAGAACTCGGTCATCACCTCAAGCAGCTGGCGCCGGCTCCAGATCGCCCGGGCCGGCGTGGCGAAACTGACCTGCCACATGGGCGTCCAGTCGTACTGCTTCAGCGTCTTCGCGGCGACCGCGGCGTGGATCGCCGGGATCGTCGCCGCGCACCACGGGAACCGCGCGACCAGGCCGTCCGTGACCGGGTCGGCGATCGAGGCCGGCTTGAGCTGGGCATCCAGCCACCCGGCGGCGCCGAGCGCCCGGATCTCGGCGATCGAGGCGGGGCTCGGGCCGTACGTGGCCCGCCGCAGCAGGTGCAGCAGAGGGTCGGAGGTCGTCACGTCAGGACCATCGGCCGCGATGTCGGATCATGGGGCAGTTCGTCGCCGCCGCAACGAGATTGCTACTGCACGCGGAGCGAGGGGGGCGCGATCACTGTGCGCGCCTTGCCGGTCAGTTCACTGATCGGCGGGTCGGCAGAACATGGCTAAGCGGCGGCGCCTGCCGGGGCCAGCACGATGTCGAAGCGGACGCGGGACCACGGGCGGTTGCCGACGTCGCGGCCGTCCGGGGTGGGGGTGCCGGCCGGCTGCGACTCGAAGTCCTTGACCAGGGAGTCGCGCACGCCGAAGACCGCGTCGGAGGAGAGCCGTTTGTCGCCGCGTACGAAAATGTGCGTGACCAGCGTGCGCAAGCGTGCCGCCTCGACCATGAAATGCAGGTGGGAAGCCCGCATGGGCGACCGTCCGGTCGCCTCGAGGAGGCGGCCCACCGGGCCGTCGTGGGGGATCGGGTACGGCGTCGGGGTGATCGCCCAGAACCGGTACCCCCCGTCCGCGTCGGTGTAGAGGTGACCGCGGGCGGCGACCCGGTCGTCGTCGTATTGAACGTCGTAGAGGCCCTCGTCGTCGGCCTCCCACACCTCGATGAGTGCGCCCGGCACCGGCCGGCCCTCGGTGTCGGTGACCGTGCCCTCGACCCAGCACGGCTCGCCCGGCGCGCCGCCCGAGATGTCGTCGCCGAGCGCGAACTCGGGGGACCGCTCGGTGAAGAACGGCCCGACCACGGTGGCCTCGGTGGCGTCCGCGTACGCCTGGTTGTTGATCGTGATGGTCTGCATCGACACCCCGAGCACGTCCGACAGCAGGATGAACTCCTGCCGGCGGGCATCGGTGATGTGACCGGTCGCGGTGAGGAACCCGATCGCCTGCTGCCACTCGGCCTCGGTCAGCCGGACCTCGCGGGCGAACGCGTGCAGGTGCCTCGTCAGCGCCTGCATCAGCTCCTTGAGCCGCGGGTCGGGGGCGCCGTCGAACGACTCGACGACCCTCTCGGTGAGCTGTTCTTCGCGGTGTTGCTGCTCGCTCACGCTCTTCCTTTCGCGAGGATCGTTACCAGCGCTGACTTGAGCGCGCCTTCCGGGTCGGCCGGCATGGTCGCCGCCCGCCAGCCGATGTGCTTGTCGGGGCGGACGAGCAGCACGCCGTCCTCCTCGACCTCGCGCAGCCGGGCCCAGTCGTAGTAGAGATCGGTGACCGCGCGTCCGGGCCCGATCACCACGGTCCCCAAACTTACGCCCAGGTCGGCCGCGACCTTGGCCGCCGCCTCGGCCCACTTCTCGCCGGCGATGCCGGTGAACAGCGTGAACCGGGTCATCGGGGCCAGGTCGACCGTCGACACCCGGCCCTTCTCGCTGCCCACCCAGGCGTGCGGCAGGCGGGCACCGGGGACCGTGCTCGGCTCGAAGTACAGCTCGGGGTCGCGGGTCGGCTCCCGCCGGGTGCTGCCGTCGGGCACGATCGCCGGCGAGGCGTAGAACTGGCCCATCTCCACGCCGTGCGCATTGAACTCGTAGTGCTTGAGCTCCATCGCCTCGACCAGGGCGGCCCGCTTGGCCGCGCCAGCCGGCGTGTTGGCCTTGCGCTCCTCGATCGCGGCCGCCATCGCGGCCTCGTCCTTGGCGTCGAGCAGGCCGAGCACCTCGAAGAACTGCACGAACTCGCGGCTCGACCGGTTGGCCCGCTTGACGATCTGCTCGGCGATCGGGGCGCGCTCGATCGAGTAGGTCTCGAGGAGTTCCGGGCCGGCGTGCTCCCTGATCACCGCGGCGAGCTTCCAGGCGAGGTTGTACGAGTCCTGGATCGACGTGTTGGACCCCAGGCCGTTCGACGGCGGATGCCGGTGCACGGCGTCACCCACGCAGAAGACCCGGCCGCGCTGCAGATGAGTCGCAAACATCTCGTTGTTGCCCCACAGCGAGGTGCCGGTGATCTCGACCGCGATGTCGGGCAGGCCCAGCAGGTTACGGACGATCTGGATCGCGGCCTCGTCGTCGACCTCGGGCGGTGGCCGGCTGATGTCATAGCCCCAGACGATCAGCCACTCGTTCCACGGGCGGACCATCCGGACCAGCCCGGCACCGATGCCACCCACGTCGGACCCCGGCTGGATCACCCAGTAAAGAACACTCGGCCGGTGGCCGACGTGCTGGGAGATGTCGGCCTTGAACGTGATGTTCATCGAACCGGCGATGTCCATCGCGCCCTCCATCGGCAAGCCGATGTCGGCCGCCACCTGGGAGCGGGCGCCGTCGGCGCCGATCAGATATTTCGCGCGGATCGTGTAGGTCTCGCCGCTCAAACGGTCGTGCACCTCGATCGTTACGCCGTCGGCGTCCTGGGTGTGGCTCACGTATTCGGTCGAGAAACGGAGTTGGGCGCCGCGGGCGGCGGCGTTCTTCACCAGGATCGGCTCGAGATAGGTCTGCGGGATGTCGACCGGCAGGCACGGCGACGCCAGGCGGTAGTCGGCCTCCCGGGCCGGATGCGTGCCCCACGTGAGGATGCGGCCGATCTCCTCCCCGGCGATCGACGTGCAGAAGACGGTGTCGCCCATCAGCTCGTGCGGGGTCGCGTCGGCCTGGACCTGATCTTCTATGCCCAGGTCGCGGAAGATCTCCATGGCCCGTTGGTTGGTGATGTGAGCTCGTGGGGTGTTGGCCGTCCAGCGGTACTTGCTGATCATCACGGTCGGTATGCCCAGCGTGGCCAGGAAGAGCGCCGCGCTCGCGCCGGCGGGGCCGGAGCCGACCACGACAACGTCGGTGTGGATCTCGGTCATCGCCATCCCGTCCTGGTTCCTCGTGTGCGGCCATTCTGCGGGGTGGGCGGTGTCATGCCGGTGTCTTGGGCGGAAACGCGATAGTCCGGCGGAATCGCACACGCGGCCGGCGTCGAAGAACAGGAATATGACATCATGGTTGTCATGTCTGAGGTGCGTGGGTCATCCCTCTACGCCGTTGTGCGGGAGGTGCGTCCGCTGGTGCTCAACTCGGTTCGGGTCGTCGAGGCCGGCGGGCGGGCGAACGGGCTGAGCGTCGGGATGCGTGCCGTCCTCGAGGTGCTCGCCGAAGCGGGCGCGGTCACGGTGCCGGAACTGGCCGCGCGGCTCGAGCTGGCCCGGCAAGGAGTGCAGCGGCTGGTCAATGAGCTGATGGGGCTCGGCTACGTCGAGGCCCGGGACAATCCGCGGCACCGGCGGTCGGTGCTTATCGCGGTGACGCCGGTCGGGCACGGCGTCTTCTCGCGGCTCCGGGCGGCCGAGCTGGAGCAGCTCGGTGGGATGGCGGTGGAATGCAGCCCGGAGGAGATCGCGGCGGCGGCGAAGGTGCTCCGGGCGCTCAATCGGGACGTACGGAAGCGGGCGCTCGAGCTGGGCGGGGCGTCGTGATCCCCGAGGCGGAGATATTCAGACTGACCAGCGACAACCGTTTGAGGATCGCGGCCGTACTGGAGGAGCTGGACGACGCGGCGTGGGAATCGCCGACGCTGTGTCCGGGGTGGACTGTGCACCACATGGCGGCGCACCTGGTGCAGCCGATGCTGGTCGGGTTCGGGCGGTTCTTGCTGGTGTCAATGCGCTTCCGGGGCGACACCGCGCGGACCGTGGACCACTTCACCCGCCGGTTGGCGCGCCGGTCGCGGGACGAGCTGGTCGCGCTTCTCCGCCGTCACGCCGGTGACCGGCTGGACCCGCCGCGGGTCGGGCCGATGGGACCGTACGCCGACACCTGCGTGCATCTGCGCGACATCGCGCGGCCGCTCGGCCTGGACGCCGACGTGCCGGTCGGCCAGTGGCAGATCCTGCTCGACTATCTGACCGGCGGTGACGGCCGGGTCGCTCCGGGGCTGGTCCAGCCGGGCCTTCTCGACGGGCTGCGTTTCGCGGCGACCGATACGGAGTGGACCGCTGGCCAGGGTGCCCTGCTGAGCGGGCCGGCCGAGGCGCTCGGCATGGCGATCACCGGCCGGGCCGTCGCGCTGGCCGACCTTCGAGGGCCCGGCGTCGAGGTGCTGGGCCGCCGCCTCCAGCCGCGCTGAGCGACCCAGGCCTGGGCGGGGGATCGCGGAAGGGGAATCAATGGGCCTGCCGGCGTACGCCGCACCGGCTAGGTCAGCGGGGCCGGTGGGCGTGGGCCTGCCGGCGTACGTCGGACGGGCGGAGCCCGAAGCGGGAGAGGAACGCCTGGCTGAACCGGCTCGGGGTGCCGAAGCCGCAGCGGGACGCCACCTCGGAGACCGGGAGCTGCGGGGAGCGGGTCAGCAGGGCGTGGGCGCGGTCCAGGCGCCGGGTGAGGACGTATTGCGGGAAGCTCGGGCCGGCGAGGGCGAAAGCGCGGGAGAGGTGGCGTTCGCTGATGCCGATCGCGGCGGCCACCCGGGTGGCGGACAGGCCAGGGTCGGTCAGGTGGTCGTCGATGTAGGCGTGGGCGTTGGCCAGGTGGACCGGCGCATCGGCGCGGGGCCGGCCGCCGAGGACGGTAGCCAGGAGGCCGAGCGCCGCGTCCTCGTCGAAGAGGCCGGTGGAGTGCGGACCGGTGGGAAGTGGGCCGGGGGAGAGCGGGCCGAGGGCTCGGCCCGTCAGGCGGGCCAAGGCGCGGGTGGCCGGGTCGGCGGTATTCGTGAAGGTTCGGACCAGGGGAGCTGGGAGGTCGGGGCGGCCGGTCAACTCGCGGAACAGGGGTCGGGGGATCTTGATCGCCAGTTCCTCGAGGCCGCCGGCGAAGCCGCGCATGAAGGGGCGGTCGGCGTCGCAGATCAGGGCCTGGCCGGGGTGCAGCGTGAGCAGGCCGTCGGAATGGTAGAAGAAGGCCTCGCCGACCAGCGTGAAGTAGACCGCGATCGAGTCGGACGGTTGTCGGCGGATCAGCGGGGCGGGGCGTTCGACGACGTGGGCGTTGCCGCGGACGCGGGCCAGGTGGATGCGGTCGAGCTGGAGGTTGAGCTCGGTGGCGTCGAGCTCCGGCTCGCCCAGCATCGAGCAGCGCAGGCCGATGAGCGCGTGGGCGTTGTGTTCCTCCCAGAGCGCGACCCGCTGGGCCGTGGGGAGACCGGCCGTGCTGAAGCTGACCGCCTGCGGCATGAGCACACGATATCGCCGTCGTGGTGCTGCTCGACCGCGCGCATCTCGAACTGCCTGCTGGGCGGCACCGACAACTTCGCGGCCGACCGGGCGGTTGTCGCGCCGGTTCCACGTACGCGCGGCGACTCTCTTGACAGCGCGTATGGTCGCATGACAAGTTGCTCTACGACAAGGCAATCTGGCAGGTCGGACCGTAGGCACAGCCGCGCCGTTTGTTGTCGCATGGGCAGGGCTTGACATGGCACGCTTATGACAGCATCCGCCGAGAGGTGAGGCGATCCGATGAGCGTGGCAATGCTGGAACATCCGGAGCCGTGGACCGAGGACGAATACTTCGCGCTCGGCGAGACCGCGAACCGGGTCGAGCTGATCGATGGGAGCTTGTGGGTGAGCCCCGCACCGAGCAAGCGCCATCAGCACATTGCCTTTTTGCTTGCGGCGGCGCTTTATCAACCCGCCGAGCGGGCCGGGCTCCTGGTCCTCCAGGACGTCAACCTTCGGTTGACCGGTGGTCGCATCGTGCAGCCGGACGTCGTGGTGGCCATGACGGACGACATCGGCACGACGGTCGAGGCCGCCGAAGCCAGACTGGTCGTCGAAGTGGTTTCGCCGGGCAACGCGGGGACGGATCGGCTGCTCAAACCGCAGTTGTACGCGGCGGCCCGAATCGGATGGTACTTGCGGGTCGAGCAGCCGGGCGATTCGGTGGAACTGCATTTCGACAGGCTGGCCGGCGATCACTACGTTCGGGTTGCGTTGGCCGCGCCGGGCCAGGTGCTGGCTTCTGAGGAGCCGTTTGCGTTCGAGGTGGAGGTGGCCTCGCTGCTGCGTCGCCGGGCCCGTGACTGACCTTGGACATGCCTCGGCGCGGTAGGTTCGTTGCGGCCTCGACGGAGAGGGAGCGATGAACGACTACCCGCGGGGGATCGCCACGCCGGCGCTCTACTGGTCGGTCCGCACGCTCGCTGGCCTGCATCCCGGTCCCGGCGCGATCCCCGAGACCTGTGACATCACCGTCGACGGGTCGCGGTGAACCCCTACGACGAGCTCGTGCGGCGCGACCCCGGGCTGGAACCGGTGCTGACCGCGACCGGCCGCCCCGATCCGTTCGAGTGGCACGACGGTGAGCGGACCCAGGGTGACCCCTTCGCCGGGATGGTGTTGCACATCAGCAGCCAGCAGATCAGCACGGTGGTGGCGTTCCGGCTCTACGACCGGCTGGCCGCCGAGATGGGTGGCCTGCCCGACCCGGCCGGCGTGGCCGCGCTGACCGGGGAGCGCTGGCGGGAGCTCGGCTTCTCGCACGCCAAGGTCAAATATCTGGGTGCGTTGGCCCGGCAGATCCTGGACGGCGAGCTCGACCTGGCCGCGCTGGCCGGCCTCCCGGACGACGTGGTGCGGGCCCGGCTGACCGCGCTGCCCGGCGTCGGCAACTGGACGACCGACCTGTTCATGATTTTCCAGTTGCATCGGCCGGACATCTTCCCGGCCGGTGACCTGGCCCTGCGTCACGCGGTCGGCCGCTGGCTGCCGCCGACCGGCACCTCGATCCGCGAGGTCGAGGAGCGGGCGGCGCGGTGGGCGCCGTTCCGGACGTACGCGGCGGGCGCGTTCTGGCACAGCTTGAAGATCAGCCGGACCGCTTAGCCCGCACCGCGGCGGCGAGCCGGGTCGTCGATGAACTTGGATGCCCTTTCGTTCGTACTCCCCGCCGGGAGGCGAGCGATGAACGACGACACGGTCGAATTTCGGGCGCTCCGCGGCGGGCCGCGCCGGTGGATCCTCTGGTCCGGGGGCGTCTTGGCGTTTCTGGCTGTCGCGGCCGTGGTGCTGCTGACGCTGCCGGTGCCCGGCCTACAGGGCTATCTGGTCGGGCAGGTCAGCGACAAAGTGGCTGCTCAAATGGCCTGCCCCGGCGTGCTGCCGGCGCCGCCCTCGGTGCATGTGGGAGGCGGGCGCCTGGTGCCTCAGGTGCTGCGCGGCCGGTTCTCCGAGATCACGGTTGCGGTGCCGGACGTGACGCTGAGCGGTGTCCCGCACGCGTCGTTCGCGGCGACGATGCGGGACGTCCGGTCGCCGTCCGGCGGGGTGACCCACGTCGGCGCGTTCGACGGCACGATCAAGGTGGGCTTCCGCAACCTGCCGGCGCCGTCCGGTACGACATTCGCGCGGGCCTCAGACGGCACCCTCACCGCGCGGACGGTGGTTCCGGCGTCCGCGTCCGACCAGGTCAAAGCCAAGCTGTTCCTGTCGATGCGGATCAGCGGCGAGACGGCCGAGTCGGTGCCGTCCCGGCTGCAGATCTTCGGCCGGACGCTGCCGGCCGGCCAGGTCGGTGACCTGGCCGGGGGCGTACGCCGGCAGCAGTTGCCGCACCTCCCGGACGGGGTGACCTACCGTTCGATCGAGCCACGGTCCGACGGCGTACACGTGTCGCTGGCCGGGGTGTCGACGACGACGCTGTCGACCCTGCCCGCTTCGGTCGGCGGGCACGACGTGACGTACTCGGCGGCCGACGGGCTTCTCGACATCCACACGTCGATCATCAAGATCCCGGTGGCCGTCATCCGCACCCGGCCGGTGCTGTCGGGCGGCTCGCTCACCCTGCAGCCGACGGCGGTGCACGCGCTCGGGTCCGACCATGCGACCAACGACCCGCTGGCCAGGCTGGTGCTCAGCCAGGTCGACCGGAAGGACCTGACGCGCGCGCTACCCGTCCTGCCCGCCGGCGTCGTCTACCGGTCGGTCGCGGTCGACCCGGCCGGCATCCACGTCACGATCGGCGGTACCACGGTCAAACCGTTCTCGTCGCTGCCGCAGGACGCCGGCCATCCGGCCGTCTTCGGTGCCGCGGACGGCCTGCTCACTGCCACGGCGACCGGGTCGGGGGCGGCCACGCCGATCGTGCTGCACTCCCGGCCGGTGATCCACGGCCGGACGCTCGACCTGGCGCCCTCCGAGGTCGAGATGTTCGGGACCCGGTTCCCGGCGGCCGACGTCTTGAGTCAGGTCAAGGGCCAGCAGACCGCGTACCCCCTGCAGGCGCCGGCGAAAGGCCTGGCCTACGCCGGGGTTTCGGTGCTGGCCGACGGCCTGCTGATCCACCTGACCGGCCGCGACGCCGACCTGCCGCGGGGATCGCTGACCCCAGGGGGCTGCTGATCGGTACGGAACCCGACAGCGCGTGAGGTGACCGAGGCGTAGCGTATTCCCACCCTTCCAGCGTGGGGAGGCCTCCCCATGAGGCTCACCGTGGCGCAGCTCAAACCGTGGATAGTCACCGCGCTCGTCGTGCTGGTGATCCTGCTGGCCGGCGGGTTCTATCTGACCCGGCTGGCGCTCCGCGACCAGCCTCTCGCGGGTCCGTCCTGGGCGCCGGGCTCGCCGACGGCCGCGCCCGCCTCGCCGTCGCCCGAGGCTCCGTCCACGTCCGGCCGCGTGACGTCGGCGCCCCGGCCGTCGTCCCGCTCGCCGGAACAGCCCACCACCACGCGGACACGTCCGACGCCGAGCCGGACCACGCCACCGCCGCCGCCGGTCAAGGTTCCGACCGTGCTCGTGGCCGGCCCGACCGTCGACAACGACTTCCCCGACAGCACGGGCTGCCACGTCTTCTGGGTCGACGCCCCGGGCCTGAGGGTGACCGTCGCGCACGTGGGTTTCCGCACCGGGCAGACCCCGTCGCCCGACCCGTCCGCGTCGCCGAGCGTCGAAGCCCGTCCGCTGCGCGTCGCCTACGTCGCCTGCAATGGGCCTGCCGACAACGGCACCGTCGCGGACGTCGGCTGCGGCACCGGCCGGGTCGTCTCGCAAGGGCACGGCTGCGGGGTGCGGATCTCGGCCGACGAGCCGACCCGGACGGGTCTCTACCAGGGGAAGGTGAGCTTCGACCTGTCCGCGCTCTGCACCGGCACCAGGGCGAAACCGTGTTCGGACATCGACTCCCCGTACCGGCCGTCGTCCGATCGGCCGGTCACGGCCACCTGGGGCGTGACCTGCGCGGTCCGGCTCGACTACCAGGGCGATCCGGGAACATCGGACGTCGATCCGGTGTGCAGTGTCCGATCACCGTGACCCCGCAGAGCCCGCCCTGCGCCCGTTCGGGGCCCGGCTGGAGAAGATCGCCGCGGTGCTGCCGCCGGTCACGGTGATCACGGCGACGCTTCTCTGGTACGGATATGTCGCCACCCGGGCCCGCTTCCGGTACTTCGGCGTCGACCTGGATCTGACCGGCCTCTCCAACCAGCAGCTCCTCTTGTACGGCGCCGAGTCGACGTACCCGGTGGCCGCCCTCCTCCTGCTCGCCGCCCTGGCCGTATTCGCCGCGCACCTGGTGACCCGCCGGGTCCTGCAGTCACCCCGCCGGCGGCGTCTTCTCCCCGCGGCCGCGGTAGCCGCCGCCGTCGGCCTGCTGCTGGTGGGCCGGGCCCTGGTCGGCATGCTCCGGCCTTCGGTGGCCGCGACCGAGAATCCGCCAGGGATCACCCCGCTGTCCCTGACCGTCGGCGCGCCCCTGGTCGTCTACGCCGGTTGGGTGGCCCGTCGGGTGGTCCTGCGCTCCTGGTGGGGGAGCGGCGTCGCCGTCCGCATCGAACGCATCCTGGTCGTGACCGCCTTCGGCGTCCTGCTGATCGGCCTGCTCTGGACGGCGACCAGCTTCGCCGGGGCGTACGGTTCGGGCCGCGCCGAGCAGGACTCCCGCTCCCTGAGCCGGCGCCCCGAGGTCGTGCTGTTCACCGACGATCCGCTGCCCGCGGTGCCGTCCGGGGTGACGGTCACCGACCTGGGGCCGGACGCGAAGCCCCGCTACCAGTACCGCGGCCTGCGCCTGCTCCTGCAGTCCGGCGACCGGCTGTTCCTGGTGCCGGCCGAGTGGACCGACACGTCGGGCACGCTGGTCGTGCCCTACGACGACAAGATCCGGCTGCTGCTGCTCGCGCCGCGATAGCGTGCGTGCCGTGCCGATTCGCGATTTCACCGACCACGACTGGCCGCAGGTCTGGCCGATCATCCGCGACGTGGTCCGCTCCCGGGAGACGTTCCCCTACGACCCTACGATGACTGAGGACGACGCGCGGTCGACCTGGATCGAGTCGCCGCCCGGGCGTACCACCGTCTTCGACGACGGACGGGTGCGGGGCACGGCCAAGATGAGCGCCAACCGCCCCGGTCCTGGCGCCCACATCGCGACGGCCAGTTTCATGGTCGCCGCGGACGCCCGGGGCCGCGGCGTGGGCACCGCGCTCGCCGAGGACGCGCTGGCCTGGGCCCGCGGCACCGGATTCGCGGGCATGCAGTTCAACGCGGTGGCCGAGTCGAACGAGTCGGCCGTGCGCCTCTACCAGTGCCTCGGCTTCAAGGTGCTGGGCACGGTTCCGCGCGCTTTCGAACACCCCGCGCGGGGCCGGGTCGGCCTGCACCTGATGTATCTGGAGTTCTGAGCGCGCGGGCCGGGCGGAACCGTGGTCTGACCTGGCGCGCCCGGGTCAACGAGACGAAGGCCAACCGCGGCACCGTCGACCGGATCGCCGCCACGGTCCCGCTGGCCGCCGCCCATCCCGGGGCGTCGCTGCACACCGGCTATCACCTGCGTTACCAGCCGGCGGCCGGCGGGCGTGACTACGGGCGCTGGATGACGCCGTGCGGGTCCAGCACGTACTTGCGGGCCGCGCCGCGGTCGAAGTCCTGATAGCCGCGCGGTGCGTCGTCGAGGGAGATCGGGGTGGCGTTCACGTTGCGCGCGATCTGCACCTTGTCGTGCAGGATCGCCATCATCAGGTTGCGGTTGTACTTCATGACCGGGCACTGGCCGGTGACGAACGAGTGGGACCTCGCCCAGCCCAGGCCCAGTCGCAGCGACAACGAGCCGACCTTCGCCGCCTCGTCGATTCCGCCGGGGTCGCCCGTCACGTACAGGCCGGGGATGCCGATCGCGCCGCCGGCGCGAGTGACCGTCATCAGCGAGTTCAGTACCGTCGCCGGCATCTCCGTCTCGGCGTCCTGGCCGTGCCCGCGGGCCTCGAAGCCGACCGCGTCGACCGCCGCGTCGACCAGCGGCTCGCCGATCGCCGGGGTGTCCTTGCCGAGGATCTGCTGGACCTGGTCGAGCGGGTCGCCCTCGGCGACGTTCACGGTTTCGCAGCCGAAGCTGCGGGCCTGCGTCAGACGCTCCTCGTTCAGGTCACCCACGATCACCACGGCGGCTCCGAGGAGGTACGCGGAGGTGGCCGCCGCCAGACCCACCGGGCCCGCCCCGGCCACGTACACGGTGGAGCCGGTGGTGACGCCGGCGCTGACGCACCCGTGGTAGCCGGTGGGGAAGATGTCGGCCAGCATGGCCAGGTCGAGGATCTTCTCCATGGCCTGGTCGGGGTCGGGGAATTTCAGCAGGTTCCAGTCGGCGTACGGCACGAGGACGTACGAGGCCTGCCCGCCGATCCACCCGCCCATGTCGACGTACCCGTACGCCGAGCCGGGCCGGTCCGGGTTGACGTTGAGGCAGATCCCGGTCTTGCCCTCCTTGCAGTTGCGGCACCGGCCGCAGGCGATGTTGAACGGCACCGAGCACACGTCGCCGACCTTGATGAATTCGACGTCCGGTCCGACGTCGACGACCTCGCCGGTGATCTCGTGGCCGAGCACGAGGCCCTGCGGGGCGGTGGTACGCCCGCGCACCATGTGCTGGTCGCTGCCGCAGATGTTGGTGGCGACCGTCTTGAGGATCGCCCCGTGCCGGACCTTGCGGCCGATGTTGGCCTTGTTGACGCCGGGCCCGTCCTTCAGTTCGTACGTCGGGTAGTCGATGTCGTGGACCTCGACCCGTCCCGTTCCTTCGTAGACCACCGCGCGGTTTCCTGGCATCGTTGCCTCCCGTCGTGACGTAACTCCTCTCCGGAGTCTTGTCTCTCGGACGGGTCGGCAAAACCGCCGCATTGTGGCAGGTCCCGCCGATTGCGGCATTGCCCCACAAACTTCCTAGACGCCCTTGCGGTTCAGGTCGTGCAGGATCTCGCGCAGGATCGCCGGGGTACGCCCGGGCGGCTCGGCGTCGATGAACAGCCGGCTGATCGCCGCCGCGTACAGGTCTACGTCCTCGGTCTTCTCCAGGTAGAGCCCGCTGGTCAGGTGCTCGATGTAGACCACGTCGGGCAGCTCCTCGTGCGGGAACCGCAGGATGCTGAACGCGCCGCCGGCCGCCGCGTGACCGCCCGAGTCGAACGGCATGACCTGCACCCGTACGTTCGTCGTGTTGCCGAACGCGAGCAGCGATTCGATCTGCTCGCGCAGCACCGGGTAGCCGCCGATCGGCCGCCGGAGCACCGCCTCGTCGATCACCGCCCAGAGCCGCGGGCCGTCCTCACGTTCCAGCAGCTGCTTGCGGGCCATCCGGAGCCGGGCCCGCCGGTCGATCTCCTCCTTGGACGCGTTGTCGTGCCCGAGCCGGATCACCGCCCGGGCGTACGCGTCGGTCTGCAGCAGGCCGGGCACGAACTGCACCTCGTACGTGCGGATCAGCTCCGCCGCCTGCTCGAGGTCGAGGTAGTTCTGGAACCAGGTGTCGAGGACGTCGCCGTACTGGTGCCACCAGCTCGGCGTGTTGGCCTCCTTGGTCAGCAGTTTGAGGCGCTCGTGCTCGTCGGGGTCGTCGACGCCGTAGAGGATCAGCAGGTCGGTGACGTCGCGCTCCTTGAAGCCGACCCGGCCCAGCTCCATCCGGCTGATCTTGGACTCGGACGCGCGGATCGCGTATCCGGCCTGGTCGCGGCTTATGCCCTTGGCCAGGCGCAGCGCACGTAACCGCGCGCCCAGTTGTAACCGGCGCACGGTGGAGCCGCCGGTGTCGCTTCCTGTGGTCACGAAGACCTCCCCGCCGGACCGGGCATGTTTCGCCCGGGCGCCCCCGGCCGTCCTGTCGACGGTGCTCGGTTCCCCTGAACACGAGCACCGTTCGCCCCTGCTTATCCAGGCGGTCCATAGTGGAGCCGCCTTGATCGTTTGGCGCAAGCATACCCAGGTGCCGGTGTGGGCATGCGTCAATGCGTAACCGTTTCACGTCCGACGGTGACAAGCGGGGCGAGGACGACAATTAGGGCGCGGGTCAGCCGGCGACGGCGAAATAGACCAGAGCGACGATCGCGATCACGAACAACAGCACAAGCGCGCCGACCAACAGCGTTCCGGCGATGCCGCCGCCCTCGTCCTCCTCGGATTTCGGGCGCTTGGCGTCGGTGCTCGGCATGGGGGGCCTCCAGCAAGGATCTCGAATGAACCTCGCGGAGGCTAATGGCGGCGCGACCCGGCCCACGAGAGCCGATTCCGCACCGCGAAACTCAGCCGTGGTGAGAAAGCACCTGGCGCACGAGACGGCCCGTGCGATGCAGGTGGGAATGCGGAAAGCGCGGAGCCGAACCGAGCACGGCCAGCGCGCCCACGACCCGATCGTCCTCGTACACCGGGACTGCGGCGCCGGCCATGCCGGCCAGGAACTCGCCCGACTGCATCGCATAACCCCGCTCGCGACTGGCGTCGACGTCGGCGGCCAGCCGCCGCGGATCGACAATCGTTGCGACCGTACGCGCGGTGAGCCGCAACCGGGGCACGACGGCCGCCACACCCTCGGGTGAAAGGCCGGACAGCGCCGCCTTGGCCAGGCACCCGCTGGCGAGCGGGTAGCGGTTGCCGACCGCCGAGGTGACCGCGGCCGCCGGGCGCACGGGATGGCGCTTGCCGATGATCAACAGCGACAGGCTCTCCCAATCGACCTCGGCCACCAGGACCGTCTCGCCGGTGCGCCGGGCCAGCTCGTCGGCCGCCTCCCGGGTGCGCCGGGCGATCGCCGAACCCTCGGCCACCACACCACCCAGCTCGAGCAGGCGCGGGCCGAGCAGGTAGGTGCCGTCGGCGGCCTGGCGCAGGAAACCGTGCTCCATCAGGGTCACCGCGAGCCGGCGCACGCTGGGCCGGGGCAACCCGACCGCGTCGGCCAGCTCCGACAGGTGCAGCCGGGGATGCGCCGGGCTGAACGCGCTCAGGATGTCGAGCGCGCGGGCCACCGACCGAACCTCATTGGACATCGGGACTGTTTTAGCCGCCGAGCCGGTGCGATGGCAAGTCCGGCCGGCCCAGACCCAGAATGCGTGGGAAGGTCACCGCGAAGAAGTCGTCGATCGGTCCGGCGCTGCCGGTGGCCTTGGCCAGCAGGGCGGCACCCTCCCAGGCGCTGCCCAGGGCCCGGGCGACCTCGTCCGGCCGGCCGCCGGCGGGCAGCGCTCCGTGCTCGGCCAGGCGGCCGACCGGAACCGCGAGGGCGTCCAGCCAGGCGGTGAACGAGTCACGCACCGCGGTGTCGACCCGGGTGCCGCTGCGGGCCACCTCGGCCGCGAAGTTGCCGAGCAGGCAGCCGCGGGCGAAGTCGTCCCTGGCCAGGTCGGAGCGGAGATAGTCGAAGTGCCTGCGGAGGGCGTCGAGCGGCTCGGACGCCGGATCCAGAAGGATGTCGGTGCCGCGGGATCCGGCGTACTGCTCGACTATGAGGACGCCGAGGGCGTCTTTGCTCGGGAAGTGGTTGTAGAAGGAGCCTTTGGGGGCACCGGCCCGGGTGGCGATCGCGGCTACGCCGGTGGCGGCGTAGCCGTTCTCGTGGAACTCGGTGGCGGCCGCTCCGAGGAGAGCGTCGCGAAGGCTGCGTTGGGCCATTTCCCCAGGTTAGCTCCAAGGCGACCGATCGTCTCCGGGCCGTTCCCGTAATCTGGCACCGTGTTTGCACATCAGATAGGTTCGGGCACCCCGGTAGTACTGCTCCACGGATTCGGTCTGGACCATCGAAGCCTGCTCCCGCTGGATCCGACGTTCGAACGCTCGGGGCAGTGGCGGCGAATCTATCTCGACCTGCCAGGCGCGACCCGGTCACCAGCGAATGCGGTCAGCAGCTCGCAAGAGGTCGCCGACGCGGTGATCGACGAGATCCGGGCGCGCGTCGGCGAGCAACCGTTCGCCGTCCTGGGAAACTCGTTCGGCGGGATGATCGCCCGCTACGTAGCCCACGAGCTTCGCCCGCAGGTTCTCGGACTCGCCACGGTGGCCGGCGTCTTCATCGCCCCGCACGCCGAGCGAACCGCACCGTCCCGGACGGTGTTGCGGCAGCAACCGGAGATCGAGCCGCTCCTCGGGGAGGCGCTCGAACACTACCGGGTGGACGCCGTGGTGGAATCACTCGACGACGCACGGGCATTCCAGCAGTACGTTCTGCCCGGCATCGAGGGCGTCGATCAGCGTGCCGTGGATCGCATCTCGGAGCACTACGCACTCGACCACGAACCGGAAGACGCGCACCCCGAACCTTTCCAGCAGCCGACCCTGCACATCACGGGCCGGCAGGACGACGTCGTCGGCTACACCGACGCCTGGAGCCGAATCGGTCACTACCCACGTGCGTCCTTCGCCGTACTCGACGCGGCCGGTCACAACATCCTCTTCGAGCAACGTGAGCTGTGCTCGGCTCTCATCGCCGACTGGCTGCGGAGAATCCGGCAGGGCATATGACGGCCCCGGGCGGATGGCGTTCTCCCCGACACCCGAGGCGACGACGCGAGCAAGAAGGTCGGTGGCCCCGCTCAGAAGGGGTGGAGGCCGGGGTGGCCGTCCCGGAGGGCGAAGGATCTGAGGGTGGTGGCGGGGGCGCCGGGGAGCTTGACGTAGTCGAGGGCGCGGAAGTCGGCCGTCAGCTGAGTGGGGGTGATGCGGGCTCGGCCGTAGCCGCGGAGGTTGGAGAAGAAGCGTAGGTGGGGGTTGGTGGCCTGGCCGGGTACCTCCGTGTCTCCGGTGCCGTCGCCGCCTGAGGTGAGTGAGGTGCAGATCAGTTCGGTGCCGACGGTGGGGGAGTGCTCGTCGCGGTAGTCGGCCTTCAGGTCGTTGGCCCACGCCTGGTGGATGTCGCCGGTCAGGACGACCGGGTTGCGGACGTGGCGGTCCTGCCAGCCCTGCTGGATGCGAGCGCGGGAGGCCCGGTAGCCGTCCCACGAGTCCATGTTGCCGACGCCGGTCGGGTCGAGGCGGCCGGCGAAGAATACCTGCTGGCCGAGGATGTCCCAGGTGCCGTGGTGCTGGGCGAGGCCGTCGAGCAGCCAGGCCTCCTGGGCGGCGCCGGTGATGGTGCGGGCGGGCAGGTCCGCCTCGGCGCAGGCCTTCCAGCCGCCGTTGCAGGCCAAGCGGCTGCGGAACTGGCGGGTGTCGAGCATGTGGAAGGTGGCGAGCCGGCCCCAGTAGAGGCGGCGGTACAGCTGGATGCTGTTGCCGATCGGCGACGAGGACGGGCGCAGGGGCAGGTGCTCGTAGTAGGCGCGGTAGGCGGCCGCCCGGCGGGTCACCCACTGGGCCGGGGTGAGGCGCGGGACGTCGTCGAAGCGGAACGTGCCGGCGTAGTCGTCCTCGACGTCGTGGTCGTCCGGCACCACGACCCAGGGGGCGCCGGCGTGGGCGGCCTGCAGGTCGGGGTCGAGCTTGTACTGGCCGTACCGGCGGCGGTAGTCGGGCAGGGTGAGGACTTCCGGGCCCAGGTGCGGGCGTACGACGTAGGGCCGTGCCGCGCCCTCGTAGATGTAGTCGCCCAGGTGCAGGATCAGGTCGGCGTGCTCCTCGGCCATCCGGCGGTAGGCGGTGAACCAGCCGGATTCCAGGTTGGAGCAGCAGGCGAAGAGCATCGTGAGGTCGCGGCCGGGTGCGTCGAAGGCGGGCGTGGTGAGCGTACGGCCGGTCGGGGAGATGTGGCCGCGGGCGCGGAACCGGTAGAAGTACTCGGCGTCCGGGCGGAGCCCGTTCGCGACGACGTGGACGCTGTGCGCGTCGGCGTACCGGGCCTGGACCGTGCCCGAGGTGACCACCTTGCGGAAGGTGGGGGTGGTTGCGATCTGCCAGTCGACCGGCACGTCGGCGTCGGGCATGCCGCCCTGGCCGTCGGCGTCGAGCGGGGACGGGGCGAGGCGGGTCCAGAGGACGACGCTGTCGGGCGCCGGGTCGCCGGAGGCGATGCCGAGCCGGAACGGGTCGGCGGGGCGCGGGCGGACGAGGGCGGCCGCGGCGGTGCCGAGGACGAAGGTGCGGCGGCTGATGCTGTTCACGGCTGCCTTCACGAGGCAAGGGGGGCGAGATGCCGCGACCATATCGCACTAAATGTCCGGTCCGGGCGGGAGAAACGGGAAGATCGCTGATGGTGATCCACATCACGTCGTCCGCACTGAAGGCCAGCCGCTCGACCGCGTCTCTGCCTGCGTGCGATGTCCACGATGGACGCCCGGCAGCGAGAGGCAGGTGGATGTCAGCAACGCCGTGGTCTACCTCGTGTCGAACGAGGCGCGGTACATCACCGGCACCGTGCTCGACGTCGACGCCGGGCTGGTCAACCTCTGGAAACCTCCGGAGAACGGCTACCGTTGCGCACGTGGATCCGTTGGCCGGCGTCGTCCCGCGGCGGCTGCTTCAGGCGGCCGTCGACCAGGGCATGATCTTCGTGGTTTTCTTCGTGCTGCTCAACGTGGCGGTGTTCACCCATCGGAAGGCCCTGCTGTGGGCCGCCTTCGCGCTGCTGCTCACGCTGCCGTTCGCCGTGCACGTGCTGCTGGCGTCGCGCAGCGGCCGCACGCCGGCGATGCGAATCACCGGGCTCCGCATCGTGACGACGGCGGGCACCCGGCCGCGCTTCCGCGCGTACGTCATCCGCTGGCTCCTGATGGTCGCCGACGGCGCCCTCTTCGGGCTGGTCGGTCTTGTGGTGATCCTGGCGACGCCGCGCCGCCAGCGGGTCGGCGACATCGTCGCCGGCACGCTGGTGGTGCGTGAGGCCGCCCTGCGAGCGGCGGAATCGCCGGTCAGTGCACGAGCCGATGCCGCCATGCCCAGATAGCGATCTCGGTCCGGTTGCGCGCGCCGAGCTTGCGCTGCACCGAGCTCAGGTGGGTCTTCACGGTCGACATCGACACCACCAGCTCCGACGTGATCTCGGCGTTGGTGCGGCCCTGCGCGACCAGACGCACGACGTCGGTCTCGCGGGACGTGAGGGAGTCCGGCAGATCGGGTTCGGGTGGGGGCGGCAGGTCGGAAAGAAGCCGCCGCGTCATCGAGGGAGACACCAGCGAGTCGCCGTCGGCCGCCGCCCGCACCGCCTCGACCAGCAGCGCCGGACCGGCGTCCTTGAGCAGGAAGCCGAGCGCCCCGGCCCGCAGCGCGGCATGCAGGTTGGCGTCCAAGTCGTAAGTTGTCACGATCACCACGGCCAGGGGCGAGCCGACGGCCTCTCCGGCCAGCATGCGGGTCGCCTCGATGCCGTCGATCCCCGGCATCCGGATGTCCATCAGCGTGACGTCGGGCCGCAGCCGCAGCGCCTCGCGGATCGCGGTCTCGCCGTCGGCCGCCTCGCCGACCACCTCGATGTCGTCCTCGGCCGACAGGATCAGCCGGAACCCGGTGCGGATCATCGCCTGGTCGTCGGCGATCAGCACCCGGATGCCCATTCAGACCCCTCGCTCGGCGGGCCCGTCCAGCGGCAGCCGGGCCATGACCTCCCAACGCCCGTCGCCGGTCGGTCCGGCCCGGAGCGTACCGCCCGCGTCCCGCACCCGCTCGGCCATGCCGACCAGCCCGAATCCTTCGCCTCGCGGCTGCGCCGCGTCGGCGTCGTTGACGACGGCCAATTGCAGGACGGCATCGAACGCCGACCTTTCCGTACGCGCGGAGACCGTGATCCCGGTGGCTCCGGGCGCGTGTTTCCGGGCGTTGGTCAGCGCTTCGAGCGTCAGCCAGTACGCGGTGGCGACGACCTTCGGAGGCAGCGCCCCGACGTCGGAGACCGTGAGCCGCACCAGCGGATCGTCGCCGGCCGCGATCCGCAGCGAGCGTTCCAGGTCGTCGGTGCGTTCCGGTGCGGCCTCGTCCGTCCGCAGCGTCCGCACCAGCCGCCGCATCGCGGTCAGCGCCTCCTTCGCCGCGTCCTCGATCTCGGCGTAGCCGGCGGTGCCCGCCACTACCCGGGACGCCTGAGCCAGCACGACGATCCCGGTGACGTGGTGGGCGACCACGTCGTGTAGTTCGCGGGCGATCCGCAGGCGTTCGGCCGTCCGCGCCTCGGCCGCCGAGGCCCGCCGCCGGGTGTCCGCGTCGCGCAGCATCAGCCCGACCGCAACGGCGACGCCCCACAGCACCGCCCCGCCCACGGCCGACCACAGGTGTGCACGCCCGGTTTCGACCAGGACCGCGCCGCCGGCCGCCGAGAGCGCCACCGCGACCAGCGGCGTCAACCGGCGGCACGCGGCACCGACGACGACCGCCGCGGCAAGTGCGGCCAGCGTACTGGGGCCCGGCGCGGCCGCGATCGCCGCCAGGGCGAGGGCACCCGCCCCGGCGGCGGGCCGGGCGAGCCGCCCGCGCAGCACCGCCAGGACCGCCGCGGCCACGCCCGCCGAGTGCGGGACGCCCGACCAGGGGAACCCGGCGCGCAGCCCGATCACCGCGTCGACGACCGCGACCACGACGAACGCCGCGACCTCGGCGACGAGCAGCCCGGACCGGCCCTCCGGCCGGCCGTCGTGCCCGTCGCTCGTCATGCCCCCCAGCATGCCCGGCGGCGGCCCCGGCATCTCGCCGCCCTCTTCCGGCCGGGGATCTAGTCGCGCGGGTAGCGGTCGGCGGCCAGGCCCGCGGCGACCCGCACCGAGTCGACGGCGAGCAGGGCCGCACAGATCCAGGCGATCACCACGCCGGAGCGGGTCTGCAGCACGTCGCCGACGGCCTGCCAGACGAACAGGACCGTCGCGATCAGCATCAGGACCAGCACGAGGATCGCGCGACGGCGGGGGACGGGGCGGTACCACCAGCGGGAAAGAAATGACATGACCTCATGCTTCCCCGCGAGCCGGCCCGGCAAGTCGTACCCGGGTATGAAATGGCGGACATGGGGCATCGGCCAGAAGGACGAGTACGCTTCCCGCCATGATCGACCGTCTTCGGGAGGGCGACCTGGTCGCGCTGGTCGCCCCGTCCGGATGGGTGCCTCCCGCGCGGGCCGTGGCCGCGGTCGACGTCCTCACCGGCTGGGGTCTGCGGACCCGGATGGGCAAGCACGCGCTCGGCCGCCACACCTACCTTTCCGGCACCGACGAGGAACGCCTGGCCGACTTCAACGACGCACTGCGCGCACCCGAGGTGCGCGGCGTCCTGTGCCTGCGCGGCGGCTACGGCGCCCAGCGCATCGTCGACGGTCTTGACCTCCGGGCGGCCCGGTCCGATCCGAAGCTGGTGCTGGGCTTCTCCGACGTCACGGCGCTGCACCTCGCGCTCTGGGCGGGCGCCGGTCTGCCCAGCGTGCACGGTCCGACGGTCACCCAGCTCGACCGGGGCGCCGCGTCGCTGACCGCTACGGCGGCGCGGCACGCCCTGATGTCGGGCGAGCCGGTCACGGTCACCGCGCCGGCCGAGGAGGGTACGCGGGGTCTGAACGTTCCCGGCCGCGCCGAGGGCCTGCTGCTGGGCGGCAACCTGACCCTGCTCGCGACGTCGGCCGGCACGCCGCACCGCCCCGATCTGCGCGGCGCGATCCTGCTCCTCGAGGACGTGCACGAGGAACCGTACGAGATCGACCGCTATCTGGTGCAGCTGCTGCGGGCCGGCTGGCTGGACGGCGTGGCCGGCGTGGCGGTCGGCCAGTTCACCGACTGCGGCACCCGCGACGTCTACCAGCCGTCGGTGGTCGACGTCCTGTCCGAGCGCCTGACCCCGCTCGGCGTCCCGGTGCTGGGCGGCCTCCCGATCGGCCACGGCGACCAGCAGGTGGCGGTCGGCCTGGGCGTACCGGCCGTTCTCGACGCCACCGCCGGCACCCTGGTGGTGCAGCCGGTCGGGCGCTGACCTACCTGGTGCCCGCTAGGCTGAAGAGAGTGACCCTGACACACCAGCAGATCTTCGAGCGGTACCTGCACGCCGGTGCCTTCACCCGCAACCCCGACGCGTTCGCCGAGATGTTCACCGAGGACGGTGTCTACGAGGCGCCGCTCATGCCCTTACGCCTGGACGGCCGGGAGGCGATCCGGGCCGGCATCGTCGCGCTCCAGGCCCTGCCCGGGCCCGAGGGCACCCTCAACATCGCCGAATCCCGCTACGTCCTGCACGACACCGCCGATCCCGACACTTTCATGGCCGAGATCGACACGGTCTTCGACGGTCCGGCGGGCGGCCGTACGACGATGGCACTGATGCAGATCTTCCGCGTCCGCGGGGAGCGCATCGCCGTGCTCCGGGACTACTTCCGGTAGCGTCCCGGCGACAGTGACGACGGGAGGGCTCAGTGGCCGACGAGACGCGGACGCCCACGGCGTCCGATGTCGCCCGGGTGGCCGGCGTGTCCCGTCAGACCGTGGCCAACGTCCTGCATGCTCCGCATCGAGTTCGCCCGGAGACCCGTCGTGATGTCGAGCGCATCATCGCCGAACTCGGCTACCGGCCCAATCGGGCGGCCCAGGCGCTGAAGTTCAAGGCGTCGCGCACGATCGGCTACCGGATCGAGCCGGTGGCTCCCGGCGCCCTGTCCTCGATCCACGATCGTTTCCTGCATTCGCTGGCCGAGGCGGGCCGGGAGGCCGACCGGCACTTCCTCGTCTATACCGCCGAGGACGCGGCCGGCGAGGTCGCCGCCGCCGAGCGGCTGCACCGCAGCGGTTCGGCCGACGCGTTCGTGCTGTACGACGTCGCGGTGGACGATCCGCGCCCGGCCGCGTTGCTCGAGCGGGACGTGCCGTTCGCGACGTTCGGGCATACCGGGTCGGGCAGCGACGGACGGCACCCGTGGGTCGATGTGGACAACGTCGCAGGGATCGGCCTGGCCGTCGATCACCTGGTGCATCGGGGTCACCGCCGGATTGCGTTCGTCGGCTGGCCGGCGGGCACGACGATCGGTGACCGCCGGGCCCGCGGCTGGCATGCCGCGATCGAGCGCCACGGCCTCGCCGGCGAGTGCGGCCCGCTCGAGGCGCGCAGTGCGGATTCCGCTGCCTCGGCCGCCGCGCTGGCCGTGGGCCTGCTCGGCCGGGCGGAACCGCCGACGGCGTTCGTCGCCGCCACCGACACCTTGGCGGTGGGTGTGCTGCGGGGCTGTCAGCGGCGGGGCCTGGAGGTCGGCCGCGATGTCGCCGTGGTGGGGTTCGACGACACCCCGACCGCGGCGGCGCTCGAGCTCAGCAGTGTGCGGCAACCGATTGAAGCGGTCGGCCGGCATCTGATCGCGGCCCTGCTCGGCGAGCCGGGCACCGGCAAGCTGCTGCTTCCGGAACTGGTCATCCGGTCGTCCAGCGCTTGACGGCCCGGCAGGCGGTCTGCAAATCTGATCGGCGTCCATCGATTTGCACGTGCAAAAGACGAGAGGACTGGCCGGTGACCCTCATCCGAACCGCAACTTTGGTCGTGTTGGCCATGATCGGCGCCTCGCTGCCGGTCGTCGCGATCCGTCCGCCGGCGGCCCACGCCGACACCGGGCAGGTCGACAGCGCCGTCATCGGCTGGGACGGCGACACCGACGCCGCGATCGCGCACCGCGACGGCAGCTTCGACATCCGGGCCGGTAAGAACGTCACCGTCCACTTCGGCATCTACAACAACCCGTCGAAGATGCAGTGGTCGAACGCCGGCGGCTACTACCCGGCCCTCGTCACCCAGTTCGAACGCGACAACGCCACGGTGACGATCACGAACTTCGGCGACGCGGTCACCGTCGGCGGCAACGCGTACGTGGCCGTCTACAGCCGGGTCTCGGTCTTCAACCACGACACCGTTGCGCACACGCTGGATCCGGCACCGTCAAGTCAGCTCCTGCCGCTCAACTCGGCCGCGAACGCCGTGGCGCCCGGGCAGACGGTCGCGCACGACTACGTGGTCGCGGTCGATCGGTTCGGCGCTTCCTACGCCTGGCCGTCGAACTCCGCGCTGACCACCGCTGGTGGCTACGACACGCACTACCAGCACATGTCGGCGTACTGGGATGCGAAGCTGGCCGGCATCGCCGCGATATCGGTGCCCGACCCCCGGCTCGTCAACGCCTTCAAGGCCGGCTACATCTACACGAACATCGTCAAGGACGGCAACCACCTCAACGTCGGCGAGAACGGCTACGACCAGCTGTTCGACCACGACCTGCTGGGGATTCTGGTCAGCCTCATGGAAGAGGGCGACCTCACCAACGCCCAGGCGTACCTGCGCACGCTGATCACCAACCAGTACCCGGACGCGATCTACAAGCTCGTCTGGCCGTGGGCCGTCTACCTTCAGAAGACCGGCGACACCGGCTACGTCTCGGCCAACCTCGCCACCCTCAGCAACGCCATCCACCAGATACCCGGCGACGAGACCGGTCCGGGTAAGACGATGATGCGGTCCAACGCGATCGACACCAACGGGTACTGGACCGTCGACGACGAGTCCGCCCTGTTCGGCCTGCTCGCCTACCGCTACATCGCCCAGCGGCTGGGCAACGGCACCGAACAGAGCTGGGCCCAGAGCCAGTACGACACGCTCTTCGCCGCGGTGAACCGGCAACTGCAGTCCACTATCGACACCAATCACCTGACGTACGTGCCGTGTGCGGTCGATCAGAGCGACACCGCCAACCGCTGCAGCACCACCAACGACGCCAACTGGGCCTCCATGCTGCTGTTCGGGCGGTGGAACTGGGACGGCCTGCTCTTCGGCGCGACCGCGACCGGGCCCATGGCGAGCCTGCTCGACGCCACCTACGACTACGGATTCGCCCACCTCTCCGGCCTGCCCGCACACACCTACGGCGGCTACACCGGCTACAGCACCGCCTACAACGCCGGTTATGGAGAGGCCGCCCTGGCCGGGAAGATCCATCGCGCCGAGGGCGTGTACGACTACCAGTTCATGATCAATAACACGCAGAGCGGCCCGTACTCGTGGTGGGAGGGGATACCGACCGCGGGCGCCACCAACTGGACGCCCGGCGGTCACGCCACCTCCGGCACCGGATCGAGCCCGCACATGTGGGGCCAGGCCAACGCCTCCAAGGTCCTGCTCAACTCGCTCATCGCCGAACGCAGCGACGGCCGGGTCATCGTCGGACGCGGCGTACCTGGCGAATGGCTGCGCGACGGCCAGCCGGTCGGGGTGGCCAACTACCCGATCGCCGGCGGCAAGCGCATCGGCGCCACCATCTCCACCTCCGGCAACGCCGTCACGCTCACGCTGTCCGGTGCCACACCGGCGGGCGGCGTCGAGTTCGACGTCCCGGCCTTCATCGGCAACATCGCCTCGGCTTCCGCCGGCACGGTCGACAAGGCGAACGGCACGGTCGTCCTGCCCGCGGGCACCACCGGCGTCACCGTCACCCTTGCCACCGCGCCGTCGTTCAGGGCCACCGGCGGTCTCGACCTGTCCGGCTACTGCACCTCGATCGGCAACATCGGCGGAGCGGCCCTGGACGGCACCACCGCGTACGACTGGAAGTGCGTCTCCAGCGCCGGCACCCACGTACCCATGTCGCTGGACGCCGCGTGCGCCGGGCAGTACCGCACCATCGAGGGGGTGTTCGCCCGCTTCTCGGCCATGACCGACCCGTACAGCTGGCAGTGCTATTCGTCGTGACCGAGCGCCGGACCCGCTCGCCACGCCCAGGAGACGACGGCAACCCGGTTGGCCACGCCGAGTTTCGCCTGGATGTTGGCGATGTGGGTTTTGGCCGTGCCGCCCGCGGCGGCGACCTGTTCGCGCGGGCCGGCCAGTCCCCGGCCGCCGGAGCCCGGCCGGCGCCGCTGCGGCGGTGCGCCGCCCGCCATATCGTTGTGTACCCGCACCTCGACGCCCGAGACGCCGCCGGTCACGGACACGTCCACCCGGCTCGCCGTCGCCGCGTGCCGGGAAGCCGGTGCCGGTCGCCCTCGCGGTCGGGCCGGCGTCGGTGGTCGCCGCCGTCCTCGTCCCGGCCGGGCTGATGATGATCTGGACGATGGATGTCCGGCAGGGCTGGGCGCTGCAGGTGCCGGGCGTCTTCCGGCTGTTGTGGAGCGCCGGCCCGGCCGCCGCGACGTACGCCTACTATCTGCGCCGCCGCGGCGTCTGCCGATTTTGCGGCCCGGGCGGCTGAGCCCCGGCCCCGATTCAGGCTGCGGGAGCGGGCTTCGCCGGGGAGGCGGCGGGGGAGACCGGCCGCGCGGACGACACGGTTTCGTCCTCGTCGATCATCGAGGTCGGGTCGAACGGGTCGTCGCCGGAGAGCACCGCCCGGGCGCGGTCCCGGTCGAACTCGCCGGTCCAGTTGCCGATCACGACTGTGGCGACCGCGTTGCCGGCGAAGTTGGTCAGGGCGCGGGCCTCGGACATGAACCGGTCGATGCCGACGATCAGGCCGACGCCGTCGACCAGTTCGGGCCGGTGGCTCTGCAGACCGCCGGCCAGCGTGGCCAGGCCGGCGCCGGTGACCCCGGCCGCGCCCTTGGACGCCACGATCATGAACAGCAGCAGCGAGATCTGCGCGCCCAGCGAGAGCGGCCTGTCGAGCGCGTCGGCCACGAACAGCGACGCCATCGTCAGGTAGATCGCGGTGCCGTCGAGGTTGAACGAGTACCCGGTCGGCACCGTGATGCCGACGACCGACTTGCTCACGCCGAGGTGGTTCATCTTGGCCATCAACAGCGGCAGGGCCGAGTCGGACGACGACGTCGACAGGATCAGCAGGAACTCCCGGGCCAGGTAGCGCAGGAGGCTGAACAGGTTGATCCGGGCGAACGTCCACAGGATCGCGGCCAGCACCACGAACACGAAGATCGCGCAGGTGAGGTAGAAGCCGAGCATCATCTGCAGCAGGCTGGCCAGCGCTTTCACGCCGCCGGCCCCGGTCACCGCGGCCATCGCGCCGAACGCGCCGATCGGGGCCAGCCACAGAATCATCGACAGGATCTTGAAGACCAGCGTCTGGATCGACTGGACGCCTCGCAGGATCGGCTCGCCTTTCGGACCGAGCGCCTGGATGCCGAAGCCGACCAGCAGCGCCACCAGCAGCGTCTGCAGCACCTGACCCGAGGTCAGCGCGCTGAGCAGCGTCGACGGGATCCAGCCGAGGATCAGGTCCTCGGCGCCCTCGGACACCGTGACCTGCTTGTGGCCGGCCGCGGCGACGTCCGGCGTGAGATGCAGGCCCGACCCGGGGTGGATGATGTTGCCGACGATCAGGCCGATGATCAGCGCCACCGTGGACATCGTCAGGAAGTAGCCGAGGGCGAGGCCGCCGACCTTGCCCACCTGGGCCGCCTTCCGCACCGAGCCGACACCGACCACGATGGTGCAGAAGATGATCGGACTGATCATCATCTTGATCAGGCTGACGAATCCGGTGCCGACCGGCTTGAGGTCGACACCGAGCTTCGGAAAGAGAAGGCCCACCACGATGCCGGCCACCACGGCCACGATCACGGCGAGATAGAGGATGTGCGTTCGGTCCCGCCTGACCCGCGGGTTGGGGCTCTCGGTCGCCATGCCGCAGACTGTGGCCTGCGTCTCAAGTCGGGGGCACCCTTGCGTTCATTCTGGTCACGCACGCCGATACCGGCCGGGCGCTGGAGCATCGCCCGGCAACTGTTCGTGCTGCAAGTACTGGTGGTGACCCTGCTGGTCGCCATCGGCACGGCGGGCGCGGTGCTGCTCGCCAGCAACGACGCCGACCAGGCCGCGGTCGACCAGGTCACCGGCATCGCCGAGGCCGTCGCCCGCTCGCCGCTGGTCGTCGAGGCGATCGGCACGGCCGACCCGACGGTCAGCCTTCAGCCGTACGCCGAAGCCACCCGCCTGGCCACGCACACCGACTTCATCGTGGTGATGGCTCCCGACCGCACCCGGTACACCCATCCGACCCCGTCGCTGATCGGCCGGCCGTTCGTCGGCACGATCGACAAGGCCCTGCACGGCGACCGGGTCGTCGAGAAGCACGCGGGCAGCCTGGGCGAGTCGGTGCGTACCGTCGTGCCGGTGGAGGACGCGAACGGCAAGGTGATCGGCCTGGTATCGGTCGGCATCACGACCAACGCGATCAAGGAGAAGCTGTGGCAGCGCGCCCCCGCGGTGCTGATCCCGGCGGCGCTCGGCCTGCTGCTGGCGGCGGCCGGTTCGTGGCTGCTCAACCGTCGTCTGCGCCGGCAGACCCACGGCCTGGGCCCGGCCGAGATGACCCGCATGTACGAGTACCACGACGCCGTACTCCACTCCGTACGGGAAGGGCTGGTCGTCGCCGACCGCGAAGGCCATGTCACGCTGATCAATGACGAGGGCCGGCGTCTGCTCGGGACCTCCCTGCCGCCGGAGATCGCGGCGCTGCTCGACGCGCGTACGCCGGTGGCCGACGAGCCGGTCCTGGCCGGCGACCGTCTTCTGGTCGCCAACCAGCGCGTCATCCGGTTCGAGGACAAGGTGATCGGCACCGTTCTCACCCTGCGCGACCACACCGAGCTGCGGGCGCTGACCGGCGAGCTCGACTCGGTGCGCGGCCTCACCGAGGCGCTGCGCTCGCAGGCCCACGAGGCCGCCAACCGGCTGCACACCGTGCTGACGATGGTCGAGCTGGGCCGCACCGAGGAGGCGGTCGAGCTGGCCACCGCCGAGCTGGCGCACGCCCAGCAGCTGACCGACCAGGTCGTCGGCGCGGTCGGCGAGCCGGCGCTGGCCGCGCTGCTGCTCGGCAAGTCGGCCCAGGCCGGCGAGCGCGGCGTCCAGCTGGCGGTCGACGAGGCCTCGCACATCGACGGCGGCGCGCTGCCCAGCCGCGACCTGCTCACGGTGGTCGGCAACCTGGTCGACAACGCGTTCGAGGCGGTCGCGGCGACCGCCGCGCCGCGGCAGGTCACCGTGCTGGTGGTCGAGGAGGGCGGCGAGGTGCTGGTGCGGGTGAGTGACACCGGTCCGGGCCTCGCGGACGCCTCGCTGGCATTCCGCCGCGGCTGGTCGACCAAGGCCGAGGGGCGCGGGCTCGGCCTCGCCCTCGTGCGGCAGGTCGCCCTCCGCTACGGCGGCGGCTGCGACGTCGGCTCCGCCGAGGGCGGCGGAGCGGTGGTCACGGTGAGACTGCCGGTGCCGGCATGATTTCCGTACGCGTCCTGGTCGTCGACGACGAACCCCTGATCGCCGAGGCGCACGCCACCTACACGGCCAAGGTGACCGGCTTCGAGGTCGCCGCGACCGCGCACACCGCGCAGGAGGCGATGGCCGCCCTCCGCGCCACGCCGGTCGACCTGGTGCTGCTCGACCTCAACCTGCCCGACCGCAACGGCCTCGACCTGTGCCGCGCCCTGCGCGCCTCGGGCAGCGCCGTCGACGTGCTGGTGGTGAGCTCGGCCCGCGACCTCGCCTCGGTCCGCGCCGCGGTCTCGCTCGGCGTGACCCACTACCTGCTGAAGCCGTTCACCTTCGCGACGTTCCGCGAGAAGCTGCTCGGCTACGCCCGCTACCGGGCCCAGATGCTGGCGGCCGGCGAGGTCGGCGCCCAGCACGAGATCGACCGCGCCCTGGCCGTGCTGCGCGGCACCCCCCAGGATTCGCTGCCCAAGGGGCTGGACGTGAGCACGCTCGACCTGGTGCTGGGCGCGCTCCGCGAGGCCGCGCCGGGCACCGGCCGGTCGGCGAACGAGGTCGCCGCCCGCATCGGCACCTCGCGGGTCACGGCGCGGCGCTACCTGGAGCACCTCGCCGACACCGGTCAGGTCTTCCGCAGTCCCCGCTACGGCAGCCCGGGCCGCCCCGAGGTCGAATACCGCCGCGCCTGACCCGGCAGTTCATGCCGGCCCCCGGCGGAAGAGCGGGTCCTCGGCCAGGACCATGAAATGCCAACTGCCGTCGCGCCGACCGGCCCGACGGTCGGGGCCGTTGAACTGGCTCAGGCCCGCGGGACCCCCGAAACGATGGATCTCGCTGTTGACCGCGACCTGATCACCGCACCAGGTGAGTTCGTCGCCCGCATCGAGCAGCGCGCGGGCCGACCCCGTCAACAGCAGGGTGTCGGCGTGTTCGGCCGCCCGCAGGTCAAGGTGCTCCCAGTCCCGCTCCGGCGTCTCCGGCCGGGGCCGGGCGGCCGGTGCCCGCATGGTGGCCGGGACGCTGCGCCGCAGCCGGGCCCGGAGCGCGGGCCAGGCCGACGGCCGGAGCGACGCCTCGTCGCGCGCGATCACCAGGTCGGCCACGCCCGGATCGCGGGCCCAATGGGCGAAGGCCTCGCTCGGGGTGTTTTCCCGCAGGGGCAGGTACACGACGGAGTGCGGGCTGGTGGCGGCCAGGCGGAACAGCGCGCCCAGGCGCAGCAGGTCGGCCCGGGAGCCGATCAAGGCCCCGCTGTGTCTCCAGTGGACCTTGCTGATGTGGGTGCGGGACAGCGGGTTCGCCGGCATCAGGACCCGCCGGAGCGAGGTATGGCCGGGCAGACGGTGAACCCGCATCGGCAAGCGCATCCGGCCGTCCATCCGCGCACCTTAGGTCGCGACGCGCCCGCCATCAATCGCTTTCGCCGCTCGGGCCACGTCGTCCGCGCGGCGGCTGACCGCCCGGTACAGCAGGGCCATGCCGGCGATCTGCGCCAGGTGGTACGCCGAGGTGGGGTCGAGGCCGACG
Organism: Actinoplanes sp. NPDC051343; assembly: GCF_044455125.1. Taxonomy (NCBI): domain Bacteria; kingdom Bacillati; phylum Actinomycetota; class Actinomycetes; order Micromonosporales; family Micromonosporaceae; genus Actinoplanes; species Actinoplanes sp. NPDC051343. The sequence continues at coordinate 14,862 of NZ_JBITEL010000020.1, read as the reverse complement.
CGGCCGGTGACCGCCGGGGGAACCACCTTCATGACCGCGGCCGCGCCGCTGGCCAGGACGGCCGCCAGCACCGGCCGGGCCAGCGGATGGTCGCGCCGGGCGGCGTGCACCCAGAGTCCGAGCACGCTGAGCATCGTGAGGCTCTCGCAGCTGAGCATGGCGGTCACGCCGGCGTGCCCGGTGACCGCCGCGCCCAGGTAGGCGGCCAGTCCGACCGAGCGCAGCAACCAGAACACCCGGGCCCGGCCCGGGCCCAGCACCTCCCGCACGGTGGCGGCGAGCAGGTACGACACCGCGACGACGACCAGCACGCTGATCGCGGCCCAGCTGATCTGGGCCGGCCGGGCCCACCGAACCGCCACGGCGTGGTGCACTGCCCCCGCGACCGCCGCGAACCCGGACCACCAGAACGGCGCGAGCCAGTACCGGGGGACCGCGGGTCTGCGCCGCAACTGCACGGCGAGAACCAGGACCACGACCCCGAGGAGGAGGTCGGTCAACGACTGGGCCGGCTGCGCGAGCACCATCGCACCGTACGCCTGACCGATGCCGGAAACGGTTGTCGCCTGCTCAGGCCGAGGGCATAGCGTTGGCGCATGGTCATCACCGATACCGCTGCCGGCGTACCGTTCACCGCGTTGCCACCGGCGGGTGGCGGACCGGCCCCGCTGGTGGTGACCTGGCACATGATGGACGCGCCGTGCACCGATGCCGCGTTCGCCGCCGCGCTGCCGCTGACCGGGGTCGCGGCATGGCGGGTTCATCTGGGCATGCCCTGGTGCGGCCCCCGCTCCTATCCCGAAGGACGCGAGCTGTCCCGTCGCGACCCGATGATGCTGTATGTGGAGCCCGTAGTCCGCCAGGCCGCCGAGGAGTTCCCCGCCGCGCTCGCCGACCTGCGGGCACGGTTCCCGATCGCCGACGCACCGATCGGGGTCGTCGGTGCCTCGCTGGGCGGTGCGGTCGCCCTCACGGTGACCGCGAGCGGCGTCGTGCCGGTAGCGGCGCTGGCCGTGGTCAACGCGGCCGTCCGCGCCTCATCCGTCGTCGCGCTCGTCGCGGAACAGTCCGGGCGGCCCTACCCGTGGGAGGCCTCCTCGCGGGCCGCCGCCGACCGGCTGGATTTCGTCGCGCGGGCCGCCGGCCTCGACGGCACGGCACTGCTGGTGGTCAGCGGCGACGACGACTACCCGGCCTTCCGCGCGGACGCCGCGGCCCTGGCGGCGGCGGTGCCCGGCGCGCGCCTGACTACCGTGCCCGGGCTGGCACACCCGCTCGCCGAACGGCCCGGCGAGCAACCCGCGCCACCGACACCACAGGCGCGGACGGTGGACGCCGCGATCACCGGCTGGTTCGCGACCCACCTCGCCACCTGAAGCTGGAGGAAAGATGACAGTCGAAGACGAAGTCAGGGCGCGGTCCGCGGCCTGGGATTCGGCCCTGGTCCGTAACGATGCGCCCCTCGTCGCCCGTTTCATGACCGAGGACTGGGTTTATGTCGGCCCGACCGGCCCCACGCCGAAGGCCGACGTCATCGGCTGGATCGCGGCCGGCCGGCTGGTGCACCACACGATGGTCGTGGCCGGCGGTGAACGGGTGGTGCCGGCGGGGGACACCGTCCTGCTCACCGCACGCAAGACGAGCTCGGGCAGTTGGGACGGCGCACCCTACGAGGCCGATGAGTGGATCAGCGAGGTCTACGTCCGGACGGACAACGGGTGGCGATGTGCTCTGAGCCAGAAGACCGTGGCGGTCGCCGGTTGACGACCGCTCACGGTCGGCGGGTCGTCGTGCCGGTGACCGTCGTGTAGTGCATGACGAAGGTGCCGCCGGCCGCGTCGATCACCTCGGCGTAGCCGTCGAGCAGGGTGCGCAACACGTCGGGCGGTACGCGCGAGCCCAGGCCGCCGAACGTCGGCAGCACGTCGAGCCACGCCTCCGTCGAGTAGGTGAAGTCCCACTCGAAGCGCCACTCCTCGACCGGGTGGAACGACCCCGTGGAGTCGAGGCCCTCGGCGGCGGTGGCGACCATCCGGGCGTACCCGTCGGCGATGGAGCCCTCGAAAGCCCAGGCGTTGGGTGCCTTCGGCAGCACCCGGGCCTGCACCTCGCCGAAGGCGCGCCGGATCTCGGGCGGCGGCTCGAAGGCGTTCCAGAACAGGGCGAGCCGCCCGCCCGGCCGGAGCACCGACGCCGCCTTGGCCGCGCCGGCCACCGGGTCGATCCAGTGCCAGGTCTGGGCGGCGGTCAGCGTGTCGAAGGCCCGGCCGGCCGGGTCCCAGTCCTCGAACTTCGCCACCTCGCACTCGATGCCGGAGTCGCGGGCCGCCGCGGCCATCCGCGGGTCCACGTCGATGCCCAGCACCCGGCCGCCCGCGTCGCGGAAGAGCCGGGAGGCGATCCCGGTGCCACAGCCCACGTCGAGCACGCGCGGACCGGGGCTCATGGCGACAACGCGGTCGATGAGTGCGGCCGGGTAGCCGGGCCGGGCACGGTCGTAGCGCGAGGCCTCCGCGCCGAAGGACTCGGCCACCTCACGTTGCCGGTGAACGTCGGTCATGGGGCCTCCCCGTCGAAGTGGGCACGTGCCCACAAGCTAGTGGGCATGTGCCCACTCGTCAACGGCGGCCGGCGGGCGTCGGCTTCATCGGTTTTCCTTCTCGAAAGCCCCATTCGGGACGCCGAAAGTTCCGGTAGGTCCCGGCAAGCTATGTGGACCGGTACTCTCCCGTCAATGTGCTATGTACCAGCAAGATCGTTGCGCCAGAGTTTCGGCCGGTGCCGGCCCAGGGCTTGACGCCATAGATGACCACCTCTACGTTACGGATGTCCGGCCGGAATGTTTCCGAAACTTCCGGCTGTGCTCGACTCCATAGCGTGCTCGACCTTCATCGCCGTCCCCGATGCAAGGGAGATTTCCCCATGACCACCAGACGCGAGATGCTGGCGCTCGCCTCCGGCGCGGCCGTCGCGGCCGCCGTCTCACCGGCCGCGGCGGCGTCCGCCCACGGGCGCTCGTCGCACGACGTAGGCACCTGGGCCGCCCCGCCGACGACCATTCCGCCCACCGGCCTGCTGACGCTGTCCGACCGGACAGTGCGGCACGTCGTGCACATCAGCACCGGCGGCGACCGGCTGCGGGTGCGGCTCACCAACGAGTTCGGCAACACGCCTCTGCGGATCGGCGAGGTGCGCGTCGCGCGCCGCGCCGGCAGTGGGGCGAGCACCGACGCGGTTCCCGGCACCGACCGGGGCGTCACCTTCGGCGGGCATCGGTCGGCGCTGATCCCGGCCGGTGCGCCGCTGGTCAGTGACCCGGTCGAGCTGCGTGTTCCGGCCGCGGCCGACCTGCTCGTGAGCATCTACCTGCCGGCGGCCACGCCGGTCACGACGCTGTTCGCGTTCTCCTACCAGGACAACGTGATCGCCGCCGGGAACGTCACCGCCGCCCGGCACGTGACCGCCACCCAGACCCTCCAGCAGGTGCTGTTCCTGTCCGGGGTCAGCGTGCAGTCGACGGCGAGCGCGATCGTCACGCTCGGCGACTCGATCACCAACGGCGCCAACACCACCGCCGATCTCAACCACCGCTGGCCCGACCTGCTGGCCGCGCGCCTGCGCCAGGCCGGCATCGACCGCGGGGTGGTCAACGTCGGCATCTCCGGCAACCGGATCCTGCACGACCCCAACCCGCCGGCCGGCAACCCGGCCGAGGCCTACGCGGCGTACTTCGGGCAGAGCGCGCTGCGCCGCTTCGACCGCGACGTGCTCGCCCAGCCCGGTGCCTCCGACGTGATCGTGCTGCTCGGCATCAACGACCTCGGCCACCCGGGCACCAGCGCGCCGGAGAGCGAGGTGGTCTCGGCCGACGACCTGATCGCCGGGCACCGCCAGATGATCGCCCGGTCCCGGCAGGCCGGGCTGCGGATCTTCGGCGGAACGATCCTGCCGTTCAAGGACGACACCCTCGACTTCTGGAGCGCTGAGAACGAACGCAAACGCCAGGCGGTCAACCGCTTCATCCGTACGGGCGGGGAGTACGACGGAGTCATCGACTTCGACCGGGCCATGCAGGCGCCCGGCGACCCGTTGCACCTCAACCCGGCGTACGACAGCGGCGATCACCTGCACCCCAACGATGCCGGCATGGCCGTGATGGCCGCCGCCGTACCCCTGAGGTTCTTCCGATGAAGTCATTTCTCGCTCTGCTCCTGCTGTCCCCCGTGGTCGCTGCCCCGGCGTCGGCCCACGTCCCGCCCGCTCCCGAGGCCGGTTATGTCGCCTTCGAGAACGGCCCCGGCCGCTTCCCGGTGGTGGGCGCGCCCCTCGTGGTGAGCGCTGACGACTACTCGGGCGTGATCCGGGTCGCTGACGATCTGCAGTCGGACATCCAGAAGATCACCGGCGTGCGGCCCGCGGTCAGCCACGGCACGGTTCCGGCCGGACGCGACCCGATCATCATCGGCACCATCGGCAAGAGCCCGCTCGTCGACTCGATCATCGCGCGCGGCAAGCTGGACGTCAGCTCCGCCAAAGGCAAGTGGGAGACCACGGTCGAGCAGGTCGTCGACCACCCGCTGCCGGGTGTGCGGCGGGCGTTCGTGATCGCCGGCTCCGACCAGCGCGGCTCGATCTACGGCGCCTACGACCTGTCCAAGAGCATCGGCGTCTCACCCTGGTACTTCTGGGACGACGTGCCGGCCGCCCACCACGACGCCATCTACGTGACGCCCGGGCGCCACACCCAGGGCACGCCCGCGGTCAAATACCGCGGGTTCTTCATCAACGACGAGAACCCGGCGACGGGGGAGTGGGCCCCGGGCTACTTCGGTCCCGGCAAGGCGCCCGGCTACCCGGGCGGCCTCAACGCGGCCTACTACGCCAAGGTCTTCGAGACGATGCTGCGGCTCAAGGCCAACTACCTCTGGCCGGCCGTGTGGGGCCGGGCCTTCGCCGAGGACGACCCGCTCAACCACGCGACCGCCACGCTGTACGGCGTGGTCATGGGCACCTCGCACGAGGCGCCGATGATGCGCGGCATCGAGGAGTGGAACCGGCACGCGGTCAACGGCACCGATCCGTACGGTGGAAACGGGCAGTGGAGCTTCGTGCACAACGCGGACGCGCTCAAGGCGTACTGGCGGGACGGCGCCCAGCGGATGGCCGCTCAGGACATCGAGGGCGTGATCACGCTCGGCATGCGTGGCAACGGCGACACCGGACTGCCGGACGGCGACGGCATCGGCCTGATGAGCAACATCATCGACACCCAGCGGCAGATCCTGAAGGACACCGGGCTGATCGACCGGCCCCAGGTGCAAACCCTCTACAAGGAGGTCCAGCGCTACTGGGACGAGGGCTACCGGCCACCGGACGACGTCACGGTCGTCTTCTGCGACGACAACTGGGGCAACCTGCGCCGGCTCCCGCAGGCCGAAGACCTGAAGCGCAGCGGCGGGTTCGGCATGTATTACCACTTCGACTACGTCGGGGCGGGCCGCAACTACAAGTGGGCCGACACCGCCAACCTCACCAACACGTGGGAACAACTGCACCGGGCGTACGCCTCGGGCGTCAACCGCCTGTGGATGGCCAACGTCGGCGACCTGAAGAACGAAGAGGTGCCGACCCAGTTCTTCCTCGACTATGCGTGGAATCCCCAGGCCATTCCGCTGAACGGTCTCGGTGACTGGCTCACCGCGTACGCGAAAGAGAGTTTCGGCCCGGCGCTGGCGCCGGCCGTCGCAAGCCTGCTCAGCGAATACTCCCTGCTGCAGTCCCGGCGTAAGCCGGAGCTTCTGAACCGTCGCATCACCGTCGACCCGAACAAGGACCTGAGCACGGATCCGACCGCGGTCATCAACGACGACCAGGGAAATCCGTTCAGCCTGACCGCCTATCGCGAGATGGACCGGGTGACCGCGCAATGGCAGGCGCTGGCCGCCTGGGCGTCTCAGGTCCGGCAGAAAATTCCGGCGGCCTGGCAGGACGCGTTCTATGAGCTGGCCTATTACGAGATCAAGGACACCGCGCTGATCTATGCGCTGCGGCAGGCCGAATTCACGAACATCGAATATGCCGGACAGGGCCGGGCGGGCACCAACGCTCTCGCCGATCGGGCGGAACGGTTGTTCGCCGAGGACCAGGCGATGAGCGACTACTACAACAACACCCTGGCCGGGGGTAAATGGTCCCATTGGCAGACCCAGCCCAAAATCGGCTACGGGGATGTCGAGCGCTACGGTCCCAATGCGCCCTGGCAACAGCCGGAACTGAACAATGTGGCGCTGCCGGACGAGATCTATCCGCATCTGCAGCGGATCACCGTGCCGTCCGCGGCCGCGATGGGTGTCGCTCTGGACGGTGGCGATGCGGTCAAGCTCCCGGAGTTCAGCCCGTGGCAGTCGCAGCCGGCGCAGTACATCGAGGTCTACAACAAGGGCACGACCGGCTTCAACTACCGGATCTCCGCCGCCCGGCCCTGGGTTCACGTCACGCCCTCGTCCGGCCGGGTGACCGATCAGATCCGGGCGACGGTGCGCGTGGACTGGCGGTTCGCGCCACGCGGTCTGACCTCGGTGCCGATCACGATAAGTGGTGCCGGCAGCACGGTCACCGTCCAGGCGCCGATCAGCAATCCGACGGTGAAGCCGAGCGGCTTCCTCGAGGCGGACGGCTACGTGGCGATGCAGGCCGACCACTACACCGCCAAGTCCGGCGAATGGCAACTGCTCCCCGGCGTCGGCAAGACCGGAAACGGGCTCACCCCACTGGGCGGGAACGGCGCGCACCTGTCGTACGCGATGACGCTGACCACCACCGGCCCGGTAAAGGTGTCGGCCTATCTGTCGCCGCGCAACAACGTGTTCCCGACGAGCGGATTGCATTACGCGGTGTCGATCGACGGCGAGACGCCGCAGGTCGTCGACATCGTCCACGCGACCGGCTCGGACGACGGCACCATGAACAACCAGTGGGCCCGCAACACCTCCGACAACATCAACGTGACGACGACCGTGCATCAGGTGGACCGGCCCGGCCGGCACACGCTGACGTTCTGGATGGTCGATCCCACCGTCATCGTGCAGCGCCTGGTCGTGCAGACCGCGCCGCTGCCGTACAGCTATCTCGGGCCGCCCGAGAGCAGGAGGGCCGCATGAACCGGCGTACCGTCCTCGGCTTCGGCGCCGCCGCGCCGGCGGCCTTCATCGGGCATGGTGTTTCCGCACCCCGCCGCCGCCGGTGGGTACACACCTGGGTCTCGATGCCCCAGCTGACCGAGCCGGGCAACCTGCCGCCGGCGCCGTTCACCGGCACCGCCTCGACGCTGGTCGACACGACCCTGCGGCAGACCGTGCACACCTCGCTCGGCGGGTCGCAGGTGCGGGTCCGGTTCTCGAACGCGTTCGGTGGGGCGGCGTTGCCTCTCACCGCGGCGTCGGTCGCGTTGCCCGCCGGGGGCGCGGCCGGGGTCTCGGCGATCCGGCCGGGCACGAGCCGGCCGCTGACCTTCGGCGGGCACCCGTCGACGGTCGTGCCGATGGGCGCCCAGGTGGTCTCCGACCCGGTCGACTTCCCGGTCGCGCCGATGTCCAACCTGACCGTGTCGTGCTACCTGGCCACCGGGCAGGCGACCCTCAACCTGACCTCGCACCCCGGCTCCCGCACGACGACCCACCTGATCAACGGCGACCATCATCTCGACACCGACCTCCCCGGTTCGGCCGCCGCCGATCACTGGTACCTGCTCAGCGGGGTGGAGGTGGTAGCCGGCAGCTCCGCGCTGGTGATCGTCGGTGACTCACTGACCGACGGCCGGGGATCCACCACCAACGGGAACAACCGGTGGCCCGACCAGTTGCTGTCGCGGCTGCACGGCCGGATCGCGGTGCTCAACCAGGCGGCCGGCGGCAACCGCATCCTCAACGACGGCCTCGGACCCAGCGTGCTGGCCCGCCTCGACCGCGACGTGCTGGCCCTCGGCGCGGTCGACTGGATGCTGATCTTCGAGGGCGTCAACGACATCGGCACGGCCGAAGCCACCGACACCGCCCAACGCCAGGTGACCGACGACCTGATCGCAGCCTTCCGGCAGGTGGCGACCCGGGCCGCGGCGCGGGACATCGCGGTCTACGGCGCGACGATCACGCCGTTCGGCGGCAACACCGGCTACGACGACGCCGCCGGCCTCCGGGAACGGTCGCGCCAGGCGGTCAACGCCTGGATAAGGCACAGCCGTACGTTCGACGCGGTGGTCGACTTCGACGCGGCAGTCCGCGACCCGGCCAACCCACGGCGGCTCCTCCCGGCGTACGACGTAGGCGACGAACTACACCTCAACCCGGCCGGTTACGGCGCGCTGGCCGCCGCAGTACCGCTGGGTCTTTTCACCGGCGCCCGGGAACCGTCCACCCGGGTAGCGCCGACCGGCTGAGGCCGCCGGCGTACCTCCGCCGCCGGTCGCGGGCCCAGCAGCCGCGACCGGCGGCGGTTTTCCCACGAGCGCAGCTTTCGTCGTGACGACACTGCCGCCACGATCTCCGGGTCGAGCGGGTCATTAAGCGGTGCGAGGTCGTTGTGGCTGTTGGCCGGCGATGGGATTGGTGGCCGGGGCAGGCGGACAGAGTTTGCCGGCGACGCCTGTGCGTCGCCTGGCAGCCGCGGGAAAGGGACTTGTCTCGGCAATGTCAGCGTTTGCCGATGGCACTACCGGACGTTCCTATAGTTCCTTCCATGAGCGAACACGTGGTGGTCGCCGAGGATGACGTCCGCCAGGCTGAGGTGGTCCGGCGTTACCTCCGAGCGGCCGGATACCGGGCGTCGGTCGTCCACGACGGCCGCAGCGCGATCGAGCTGGTTCTTCGATCTCGGCCGGATTTGCTGGTGCTCGATGTGATGATGCCGGGGCCGGACGGAATCGCGGTCTGCCGGGCGCTGCGCCGGGAGAGCAACGTCCCGGTGTTGATTCTGACCGCCCGGCGCGACGACGACGACCTGATCCTCGGGCTCGAGGCCGGTGCGGACGACTACCTGATGAAGCCGTACAACCCGCGTGAGCTGATGGCACGGGTCCGCACCATGCTGCGCCGCAACCAGTGGTCGCCGGACGCCGCGCTGCGGGTCGGTGAGGTCACGGTGGACGTGCCCGGTCATCACGTGACCGTCGCCGGACGAAGGGTGGATTGCACGCCCGGCGAGTTCGAGATCCTGGCCGCGATGGCGGCCGCCCCGGACCGGGCGTTCACCCGGGCGCAGCTGCTGGAGAAAACCCGCGGGTTCGAGGTTTCCCCGACCGACCGGACCGTCGACATGCACGTCATGAAGCTGCGCCGCAAGATCGAGCCGAATCCGCGCCGGCCGGCGTACCTGCTCACCGTGTACGGCATCGGTTACAAGCTCACCGACGGGTCGCAATGAGGTCCCGGAGCCTGGTGGGGCGTCTGCTGTCCATGTCGCTGCTGGTCGTGCTTTGTGCCGTGCTGGCCACCACCTGGCTGGTGGTGAACAGCACCACGTCGCAGCTCCGGCAGGAGCTGGGTCAGGGCATCGGCTACGACGCCAGGATCTACGAGGGGGTGCTCGACTACGCCGCCGCGCACACCACCTGGTCAGGCGTGCAGCCGTTGCTGGCCGACCTACGCCGGCTGACCGGCCGGGAGATCACCCTCACCCGCGAGGACGGCACCTTCCTGGCCAGTTCGCAAGGCCGGCGGCCGGACCTTCCGGCCCGCCGGTCCGCGCTGGTCGACCCCCTCTACGTCGAGGGATTTCTCGCCACCCGGGAGTCGGAGCCCACTGGTATCTACGACGGGGTGCTCGGTCCGTACCGCTTGACCCCCGCCGAGCACCGGATGCTGTCCGCCCGGGTCCTGAACGCCGAGCGGTGCATGACCGAGCAGGGCATAGTCGTCGGGGCCGACATCGACGGTGCGGGCCGACCGTCGCTGGAGCCGTACTTCACGAAGGCGGACGTGGTCTCGGCGCAGCTGGCCGACTGCTATCGGAAGTCCGGCGCCGACGTGGTGACCGACACCGAGCGTGCGGCCTTTGCTCAGCTCACCAAGCTCACCAACGCGTGCCTGGTGGGGAACGGCGCTGCACCCCGGGTGACCGTGCTGCCCAACTTCGTCCTGAAACCGACCGGCAACGCCCGCTTGGACGTCGTCCTGAAACTGACCGGCAACGCCCGCGCCCCCAGCCGGACGCAGGAATGCATCGATGCGTCCCGCCGGAAGCAGCTCGCGCCGTACGTGGCCCCGCCGGCCTACCTCTACGTCGCCGGCCCGGCCCGGCAGGCCGGCACGGTATTCGATCTTTCCCGGGGCGGCACCGTGCGGGTCGCGACCGTGGCCGGGCTCGTCCTGGCTGTCGCGTTCGCGGTCACTCTGCTGGTCGGCCTGCGGATCTCCCGGCCCCTGCGTGCGCTCACCCGCGCCGTCGAGAGCGGCGCGAGCGACCTGCCGGTCCGGAGCCGGGACGAGATCGGCCGGCTCACCGCCGCGTTCAACGATCTCTCCGAGCGCCGGGAGGCCGTCGAACGGCAACGGCGCGCCATGGTCAGCGACATCGCCCACGAGCTCGGCTCGCCGCTGACCAACATCCGCGCCTGGCTGCAGGCCGCCCGTGACGGCGTGACCGGGCCCGGCCCGGAGCTGCTGGACCTGCTCGCCGACGAGGCCGAGTTGCTCGAGCACGTGATCGACGACCTGCGCGACCTGGCCGCCGCCGACGCCGGCCGGCTGCGCCTGCACCCGGAGCTGGTCTACGTCAACGAACTACTCGGCCAGGTCGTCGCGGCGTACGGCAGCCGCGCCGACGGAGTCACGATCGCGGTCGAGACGACGGGCGACCCGGAAGTCATGCTCGATCCCAACCGGATCCGCCAGGCCGTCGGCAACCTGCTCTCCAACGCCGTACGGCACTCGCCGCCCGGTGCCACCGTGACCGTGCGCTCGCGGCTCGACGGCGACGACCTGGTGATCGAGGTCGCCGACACCGGCACCGGGATCGCCGAGCACGACCTCCCGCACGTGTTCGACCGTTTCTGGCGCGCCGACAAGTCGCGCAACCGGAACACCGGAGGCAGCGGACTGGGCCTTGCCATCGTCCGCAAGCTCGCCGAGGCCCACGGCGGCACCGCCACCGCCACCAGCCGGTTCGGTCACGGCAGCACCTTCACCGTCCGCCTGCCCACCTGACATCCCTCCATCCCCCACCGTGAGCGGCTGTGCCACTCACGGCGATGACCCCTGCTTAGGAGACGGCCGATCATGGCTGCGAAAACGAACCGCCTGCTGGCCCTGGACGGTCTCCGGCTGCTGTGCGCGCTGGCGGTGGCCTTCTACCACCTCGGCATGGCCTGGTCGGTCGACGGCGTACGGCCGACCACCGCCTATCTGCCGCAACCGGTGAAATCGGTGCTGATCTACGGCTTCCTCGGCGTCGAGATGTTCTTCATGATCAGCGGCTTCGTGATCTGCATGAGCGGCTGGGACAGGACCCCGCGCGAGTTCCTCGCCTCCCGTGCCGCCCGGCTCTACCCCGCCTTCTGGGCCTGCGTCCTGATCACCACGGCGGTCATGACAATGCTGCCGCTCACCGAGGGCATCCCCCTGCCGCACGGGCTGACCAGCGCCGACATCGCCGTCAACCTCACCATGCTGGCCGAACCGCTGAACGTGCCCTATGTCGACACCGTCTATTGGACCCTCTGGTACGAGCTGCGCTTCTACGCGCTGTTCGCCATCCTGATCCTCATCGGGCTCACCCGTCGCAGGGTCGTCGTCACCGGCGCCGGTTGGCTGGTCGTCTCCATCGTCGTCCCGGCCGGGGCGCCGCTCGCCGAGCTGGTCATGCCGCAGTTCGCGCCCTACTTCGTCGCCGGTATCACGATCTATCTGATTCGCCGCCACGGGCCGCGCCTGCCGTTGTGTGCGCTGCTGGCCGCCTGCTGGGCGGTGACTCTCTTCCGCGTACGGGAGCGCGTGCTTCTCGCCAACCCGGGCTTCCCGGTGCCGGTCTGGCCCGCATGGCTGATCATCACGCTGGCCTTCGTTGTCCTGGTGGCCATCGCCCTCGGAGTCGCCGACCGCTGGAACTGGCGTTGGCTCGCCGTCGGCGGCGCCGTCTCGTACCCGCTCTATCTGCTGCATCCCCGAATCGGTTACACGATGATTCGGTACGCCCACGACAACACCGGGCTGCCGGTGCCCGCCCTCATCGTCGCCGCGGTCCTGGTGCTGCTCGTCGCCGCCTGGCTGGTCCACCACCTGGTCGAGCGGCCGGTCGGCCCCGCCCTGCGCCGCTGGATCGCCACCGGATCGATCCGCCTACCGCGGATCCGCAATGGTCAGCACCACCGGTCGGCAGCGATCCGGTCTGGCCAACCCTGGTGACGCAAATACAGGTCGCCGTCGAGAGGATGGAATCCGGTGTCGCGTACATCGTCGGCGTAGCCCCTTGTGGTTCCCACTGGGCGGGTATGTCGGCCAGCGGCCGGCCCGGCGGCGGCGAGGTGCGCGGAGACCCGGACGACGTCCTCGGCGGTTGGGCGCTGCAGCATGCTGCCGTCGATCATCGCCTCGATGTCGGCGGGGGTGACGCGCAGCCAGTCCAGTGCCCGGGTCACGAAGCTCGAACGCGGAGTCTCGCTCATCGTCGTCTCCTCCACGGCTCGCTCGTGGACCACAGTGGGCAGGATTTGCTCGAAGCTGAGCTTCACGCCGAAGCCGCCGGCGACGATGTACAGGATGCCGGCACAAGACGGTCAACCGGGCGCCCGCGGCGAGCGATCGCCGCGCTCAAGACCTGGAAGATCCTGGCCAGGCTCCGCTGCCGCCCGCGCCGAGCGACCACGATGGTGCAGGCCGTCCTCGTCCGCACCACGTCGAAGCCAACCGTTACGCGGGACGAGAAAGGCCTGTCTTGCCTGGAGCCGCGCTACCAGCTCCTGCACGTCACGGCGAAGATCACCCCACCGCCCGGGTCACCACCCTGCGCATCGCCGCCGAGTGGCCCTGGACCGATCAACTCTTCGCCGCGTTCCAACGCCTCGCCGCGTTACCCGAACCCGTCACCTGACAACGGAATCCCCGCACCAACCACCACGACCACGGAGAAGCCCGGCCGGCGGCCGGGCGATACCGTCTGCCCCGGCCACCAATCCCATCGCCGGCCAACAGCCACAACGACCTCGCACCGCTTAATGAAAGACCGAGGCCAACAGCCCGACGGCCTCCGCCGCCGTACGCGCCATCAGCCCCAAGCCGAACGCCCCGGGCGCCCGCCGCCCGCTGCCCTCTGTTGTGGCGGCGCCAGCTCCGGCCGTTGTGTCAGCGCTGGCTCCGGCTGTCGTGACGGCGCAGACTCCCGCTGTCGTGGCCCCGCCGCCCCCTGTCTTGGCGGAGCCGGCTTCGGCTGCCTTGGCGGAGCCGGCTTCGGCTGTCGTGGCGGTGCAGACTGTCCCGTCCCGCTTGAATTGGTGTTGTCTCGCAGGAGTTGGTTCGATCTGCGGTTTCCTCTCGCTCAAGTTGCTCTCGGGCTGCTGTCGTCGTCTGGCGCTTGTGTTCTCAGTCGTCCTTGCGCAGGTAGAGGTCGCGTAGCAGGCAGATTTCCGCGCCGTGGTGGATGACTTCGCGGTGGATGTGCATGACGAGCCTGGCCATCGGGACGTCCGCGTACTGAGGTGGGGAGAGCTTGCCCTGAGGCTGGATGAGACCTGCCGTGCCGAGGTTGCGTACGTCCCGGACCCAGGCATCGTGACCTTCGTCGAGTTGACGCAATGCCGTTTCGGCGGTTCCCGCGTAGTCGATGACGTGTTGACCGTGACCGGTCCAGGGTTGGTCGAAGTGGAACGCGTCCGGTGGCCCGAGCACGGCGATGAGATGTGCCAGCCGCCAGGCGATCGTGGTGACGGGTTCACGATCGTACGGCGGTGGGGCGTAGTCCATCGTGAAGTCGCCGGCGCCGAGCGGCATCGGCGCTGTGCTCTCAGCGCGGCGAGTCAAGGTCCAGCAGTCGGAGACCGGCTGCCAGAAGTACTCGTCGTCGGTCAGCCCGTCCAGCCGGGGCCGGAGCTGGTTGTCCCAGTGCCACTCGAGCTGGTCGAGCAGTTCGGCGTTCCAGTCGATGTCCACGCTTGGACATTACAGATCGGGTTCACCCGGGCAGCCGTTCACCCCGGTTGTTGAAGGTGCCGGCCGAGTGCCGCCGGCGGGTGACGGCTGGCTCTCTATGGGTTGATTGCCGTGGCTCCGGCAGGATCGGGCGGGTCTGCGGCGTTATCTTCAGTAGGTGACTGCGGCGCCTGTTTCCGTTGCCGATAAGGGGTTCGACGTCGAGTTCCTGGAGGCCGGCGGCGTGGTCCGGCGGGCAGATCTGTCGACGTGTTGGGGATGCGGTTCGAGGACGTGCCGCCGGTGCGCTCGTTTCCCTCGCTGCGAGGCCAGGCTCATTTTCCCGGGTTGCGGTGGTCGGCTACTTCAGGGCGGCATGTGGGGTATGAGTCTTGGTTGGAGCGTGACCACGCGATGCTGCTGGACTTCGACCCTGAGGTCGTCGGGTATTCGTCCCAGCCGTTCTGGCTGCGCTGGCATGACGGGTGCCGTCGGCGGCATGCCCCGGACTTCTTCGTCCGGTTGATCGCCGGCACGGGCGTGGTGGTCGATGTCCGCGCCGATGACCGGATCGAGGTCCGGGACGCCGAGGCGTTCGCGGCGACCGAACGAGGGTGCACGCAGGTGGGCTGGAGGTTCCGGCGGGAGCCTGTCAAGATTTTTGTGTAAGTGATCTTGTGGTTTGTTAGTTGATGTAGGGGCCGATGCGGTCGGGGTAGTGCAGGGCCAGGGCTCCGAGGGCTTGGCG